>CAVWYY010000001.1:0-575915 GCA_963759375.1 uncultured Solirubrobacteraceae bacterium
ACGTGAGTAGGCGCCGACTGGCAGTCGAGCATCGCGCTGAACTTGCGCAGTGCTCGACCGCTCGTGGCGGCTTCGCGGCTATCCCTTGAGGGAGTGCTCGGCCGCGATCGCCCGATCGTCGGCGTGCGTTCGCACGCGCGGGCCGAGGCGTCCCACGATGCGCTGCGCGCGCCAGCGGATCTCCGCTTCGTCGGTGCGCAGCGCCTGGGCGATCGAGTCGAGCGGTTCGCGATCGAGCAGCATCGCGAGCACTGGGAGGTCGTCATCGTCGAGCCGCGCGACTGCTGCTTCGAATACGTCGCGAGGGACGGGTGACATCACGATCTCGCCGTTCGCGACGCTACGGATCGCAGAGAGCAGCGCCGGCACCGGCCCCGCCTTGTCCACCACACCGTCGGCCTGCGCGGCACGAGCTGCCAGGGTCAGCGCTGGGCCCGCGTACGCGGAGTAGATGATCACGGCCGGCGGCTGCGGGCGACCCTTGATGCGCCGACAGTGCGAAAGCCCGTCGTCGCGCGCGAGGTCATAGTCGACGACCAGCACGTCAGGACTTAAACCGTCGAGCTCACGCGCGAGCTTGGTAGCGCTCGACGCGGCGGCTGCGACCGCCAGGTCTGGCTCGGAATCGATCAGCCGACGTAGACCGGCGAGGACGGCAGGGTGGTCATCCAATAGCGCGACGCGAAGCATAAGTCCAAGTGTGCGTGACTGACTCGTCGTCGGCGATGGGGTGCCGCCCGCACGTGGCCGCTCTGCACGATGCAGTTCTCGAAAGCTCGTCCTACGGGGCGATTCCACGAGGCTGTGGCGGATCGCGTAGCGAGTGAGCTCGACGCGATTGTTCGCGCGATGACGCTCGACGGTTCTCTTGTGGGCCTCGGCGACCAGTTTGAGGATCTCTTCCTTGCTCGTTCGACCGCTTCGCCCCCCTCGGTCGCTTCTGCGACAAGCTCAAGGTCGGGCTGGGCATTGCGCACCATTCGGAGCCCTCGCAGGACGATCGGATGGTCGTCCGCGACGAGGATGCGGGTCTTCAGCGGTGTCGTCATGTGCCTTCGCTGTCGAGTGGGATCGTCAGCTTCACTTCTTGTGCCGCGCCCGGGTGCGGGATCGATGGCGAGTTGCGCTCCGATGAGCATCGCGCGCTCGCGTATGCCTCGAATCCCGTGAGCGGACGAGTCAGCGCGAGTTCCGAGGCCGCAGCCGTCATCAAGAACGATCAGCACGGCATGCCCCCACCGGTGTTCGAGGCGCAGTTGCACGTGCTCTGCCTTGGCATGCCGCGCCACGTTTGTGAGCGCTTCCTGCGCGACTCGGTAGACCACGAGCTCCTGCGGCTCGGTGAGAGTCAGCCGCCCATCGAGATGCCGGCCGATGCGGATGTGCGCCTGCTCAGCAATGCGGGTCGCGAGGGCGGCGAGGGCACTTTGCAGCCCCAGGTCCTCGAGCGCATCGGGCCGCAACCGGCGCGCGATCCTGCGGACGTCCTCGGTGCCGAGCCGTGCGGTCTCGCGCAGCTCGTCGAGCTGTTCGCACAGCTCGTCCGGGATCGCTGCCGCGAGACCCTCGACCTGGAGCATGACCCCCGTGAGCGTCTGGCCGACCTCATCATGCAGCTCGCGCGCAATCCGCCTCCGCTCGCCCTCCTGCACAATCAATGCACGGTGCGCGCTGTCCCGCCGCTCGGACTCGAGCCGTTCGAGCATCTCGTTGAACGTTGCCGCCAACGCGGCGACGTCCGGTTCGCCATCAACACGCGCGCGGACTCCCGGTGACAGCGGGTCGTGCCGCCGCATCGTCTCAGCGAGTTCGTCGAGCGGCCGGAACGCGGAGCGCAGCAGTAAGAGGGTGAGCGCCAGCACCAGCAGCAACCCGATCGCCAGCACGATCAGCTCCTTGAGGTGCGGCGGAACGGACACGGTTACGGGCGCGAACACCAGTCCGAGAAACGCCAGCAGGAGCACCGCGGCCTTGGTGCCAAACACCCGCCAGAACAGCGGCAGTGAGGAGAACGGCGTGAACAGCATCACGCCGTGACTCGCCGGCGCGAGCGGCGGAAGTTCATGCCGCCCGGCTTACCTCATCCGGCGAGGTCCACCTCGTCGCACGCGCGCTGTGCCGCACGTCGAGCACCCGTAGCGTGCGGTTTCGGCCATTCGGCAGTGCGACGTGCACGACGTCCCTCGGCCGCGCTCCGCGCAGGGCCTGGCCAACGGGCGAGGCCATGGTTATCTCGTGGCGCCCCGAGTGTTGCCTGCGCCGTCCGATCAACTCGTACTCGCTTGTGCGACCAGCGTCGTCGGCCACCCGCACGGTCGATCCGAGCCCGGCGCCGCCATCCCCGGCAGCGCCCTCCACAATCGATGCGAACTGCACGAGCTCCTCGAGGTGTGCGAGTCGGGCGTTGTCGACCGTCGCCTCCTCAAGCGCCGCGAGCAGGTCGTCGTTTTCGGTAGAACCGCCGAACGCGCGCGCCTCGCGCAGTCGTCCGGCGAGCTCCGAGCGCTGCTGGTCTCGCAGTGATTCGAGCTCGCGGACGAGCGCGTCGAAGTCCGCCTGGGTGAGCAGCACACCCAGGTCGCGCACGGTGGATGCGTCGCCGGGTTGAATAAGAGCAGATGCAAAGGGTCGGGCTTCGGGCATGGGTCGGCATCTTCGTTCCCGCTCCTCGGTTCGGCGATGCGGTCTCGACCGCATATCGGCAGCTCGACCACCCCATGGCTCGCTCGTCGCACTGGTCGATGACGCCTCGATAGGGACGCTTCATCCGCGCAGGTCTGCGGGCCTTCTCGGAGGGCTCCGCCGATGTCTCCGATATGCGGTTGCGACCCCATGGCCGGCGCCTGCCGCGGCGAAGATGCTGCTTGTGATGGCTTGGAACAAGACCGACATCACGAAGCGAGGGGGCTGTATGTCGCCAGACGACCGCGCGACCGAGCGCTGGATCAATGAAGGCGGCCGCGTCGCGCCCGACGACGTGTTCGCACGCGAGATGGCGGCCGTGAATGTTCGCCGTGCGATGGCGACGCGAGACCGTGCGACCGCGCGAGACGAAACACAAACCGCCACGGTGCGACGAGCCTCCAAGTCGCCGCCGCATTCGCGCTCCGCTCGTCCACGCGTTGTCATCGCAGGGGGCGGGGTCGCGGGGCTGGAAACCCTGTTGGCGCTTCACGCGCTGGCCGGGGATCGCGTAGACATCACGCTCGTTGAGCCGGAGTTGAAGTTCATCAACCGCTCGATGGCCGTGATGCAGCCGTTTAAGGGCCACCGCGTGCGCGGCGTCAAGATGGAGGACATTGCCGCCGAGTTCGGCGCTCGCTGGCTTCGTCGAACGCTCGATCGGGTGTCGCATGAAGAGCGCGTGGCGATCACGAAGGATGGGGTGGAGCTGCCCTACGACATGTTGGTGCTCGCGATTGGAGCCCGACGTCCCGAGCGGACGTGGCCTCCGGACGGACAGTTGACGTTCTACGACGGCCGCAACGGGCCTGACTATCGCCTGCTGCTTCATCAGGTGCGCGAGGGCCGGGTCAGCAGCGTCGCGTTCGTCCGGCCCGCGGGCGTGACCTGGCCATTGCCGCTCTACGACCTGGCACTGCTGACCGCAGCCGACTGCGCCGCCCATGGCCGTTCGGTTGGAGTCGAACTCAACCTCGTCACCCCGGAACAAGAGCCGCTCGGGATCTTCGGCAGGGAGGCAAGCGCCGGCATCCGCACGCTGCTCGAAGACGCCGGCGTGATCTTGCACACGAGCAGCTTCGGCGTACCGGCACGTCCCGGCTGGATCGACGTCTCTCCGGGCGACCGGCGGCTGCGGGCCGATCGCATCGTGACCGAGGCGCATCTGATCGGCCCGCGACTGCGCGGCGTTCCTTGTGATCGCGACGGGTTCATCCACACCGATCGTCACGGCCGACTGCCCAGTATGGATGGCGTCTTCGCTGCCGGTGACGCGACCGCCTTCCCGATCAAGCAGGGAGGCTTGGCTGCCCAGCAGGCCGACGCCGTCGCCGAGGTGATCGCGCGCGCGGCCGGAGCTGACATCCATCCACAGCCGTTCAGGCCGATCCTGCGAGGGACGCTCCTGACGGGCGCGGCCGCGCGCTACCTGCGCGCGGACATCAGTGGCGGCGCCGGCGACGACTCGACGATCTCGACGGAGGCCTTGTGGTGGCCTCCGAATAAGCTCTGTGGCCGCTACCTCGCGCCCTACCTCAGCGGCCAGGTGGACGATGCCGCCGACGTCATGCCTCAGGACGTAGACGCGATCGCAGTTGAGGTCGCACTTGACGCCGTGCCGGACACACGGCACACCTCCGGTGAGCTCGCAGACTTCACGCGGTCGTGAAGATGGATCGCGCGTTAGACGCTCGGCGTCCCGTGCTCACGAGCGGTCGCGGGCGTGACGCCTGCGGCTCGGGCGCGAAGCTGGCCGCACCGTACGCGGCGATCGCGCCCAAGGACCGTCCGCCCGTCGCCCCCAGGGCTTCGTGAAGGGCGCCCGCAGCTGCGGCGAGCGCGCCGCGGCCGTAACTGCAGACGGAGACCGCGGTCGGCGCGTAGCCGCGCAGTGAGCATCGGATTGAGACACGCGGGGTAGCCTCGCTGGAAAGGGATTCTCTTTCCCGGGGCTGGCGACCTTTCGAAGGGCGGTGGAGCGGGATCTGACTCTGAAATTCTGTCGAAGCAGGCGACTCAGGCCGGTGGGTTTCGGCTGTTCGCTGTCGATGCCGAGGAGGCTTTGCTGATGTCGTTGTCGGAGCGAGCTAGGACGGGTGTGCGGGAGATGCCATCCAACGCTGCGTGGCTTCTGTCCCGCGTCCTCAAGCCTGCGGGCACGGTCGGAACCGCAGCTGAGGACGCGACCGCGGGCGTCCGCGACCGGGGACGGAAAGCGAGAGCGGCTGTCGCCGACGCCACGCCGGTGGGCGGGGACTCGATCGAGATCCGGATGAAGCGGGCACAGGACGCCGCGGAGCGTGCTCGGGAGGCCGAAGAACGCGCGGTAGAGGCCGCGCAGGAGTCCAGGGATCGCGCCGAGCACGCTCGCGAGGTCAGCGAGCGCGGCCGCGTTCGCCTGAAGGAGGTCGACCGTGAGACGGCTCGGCGCGTCAAGCAGCGTGTCGCCGAGGCGCAGAAGGCTGCGGACGAGTCGGTGAAGCAGGAGCGACAGGCCGCCGAGGCGGATGCCGACGACGAGCAGCAGGAGGTCCAGGCGGAAGTCGACGAGGCCATCGAGGAAGCTCAGGGCGAGGCCGAGGCGGCCCAGGAACGGGCCGAGGAGCTCGTTGAGGATGCACTGGATAAGCGAGCGGAGGCCAAGCGACTGGCCGATGAGGCCGCCGAGGCCGCGCGCGCCGCCGCCGAGGAAGCGAACCGCCAAGCGCGACAGCTCGCCGACGAGGCCGAACAGCAAGCGAGCGACGCCGAATCACGCGTCGAGGAGACCGAGCAGCTGCGCGAGCACGCCAGAACAGACGCCAAACAAACCGCGCGCGAGCTCCGGGACGTGGCGAACGGCGGACTGGACTCCTACAGCAAGGCCGAGCTTGTCGAGCTGGCCGCCGGCATCGGCATCGAAGGGCGGGCGAGCATGAGCAAGAGCGAACTCCTCGACGCAATTGCTAAGGCGTCTCGGGAGCGATGAACGAAAGCGGAGGTGACCACGATGAGATTCCTCAACCGGAAGAGCAAGCTCGAGCGGCTGCTCGAGACGGTGGGCGACTCGCTCGATCCCGAGAACGTGCTCAAGGGGGCCCTGTCCGACGACCTCGGCTCCGGCAAGCCGCTAAAGGATCGTCTGCCCACGGGTAAGAGCCTGAAGGCAATGATGCCCCGCGGAAGGGCCCTGAAGGCGGGACTGGTCGCCGGCGGCCTCGCCGGACTCACGGCGGGCAGCGCCGGAATCTCATCCCTCCGGCGCCGCAGGCAGGGGGCGGCGGGCCATCCGTGAAGCTCACCAAGCTGGCACTCTTCGCCGCAGGATACGTTCTCGGCGCAAAGGCGGGCCGTGAACGTTATGCACAGATCGTCGACGGGGTTGCGCAGGCGTCTGAGAAGCTCGAGGCGTTCAGTTCGCGGCACCCCCCGAGCGGCGAGGCCCGCGGCTCCGATCGTCCTGAGCGCGGTTCCTGACCGCAACCGAAGCACATCTGACGGAGTCCTCATCGAGGCGTCGGTCCTGAGGCGCCTGCTGGGCATCCGGCCGCTGACACTCGACGCGACGGTCGTCCTCAGGCCGGCCGACGTCAACAGCGCCGCAGTCGGCAGCGCATCGGCCTTGGGGCCGCGCGTCCGCGCGACCCCCGGCCGCGTTCCGGCCGGGTCCGGCGCGGCGAGCCGCGGCCTGGCCGGGCCGTCCGGAACATCAATGAGGCAGCGCGGTTCTCGCAGCGGCCCGACGCAACTGTCCGTGACCGGCGCCCGCGAAGCCCCGTCCCTGGTCACTCAGCCCGCGCGAAGCCGAGCAGTCGCCGACGAGCAATACCCACCCGGCTGGCTTTGACGCGCCGATGCTCAATACGTTCGCCGCGACCACCGTCACCCGGCTACTCCGGAACGCACACGTGCTCCTCACTCACGGCACCGACTCCCATCGGCTCGCGCAGGCGACCGCGGCTCGAGACGCGATGACTATCGAGTCCTATTCCGTGGACAGTGGCAGCTCGGCAGTAAGCAGCGTGCCGCCGCCAGCCGGACTCTCGATCTCGAGGCGGCCCCCGAGCGCCATCACCCGGTCGGCGATCCCGACCAATCCGCGACCACCCGGATCGGCGCCTCCGATGCCGTCGTCGCGAACGGTGACGTAGAGCATCCCGTCCTCCACAGACGCCGTGACCTCGGCGTGGCCGGCATGGGCGTGCTTGACCACATTGGTGAGCGCCTCTGCCACGAAAAAGTACGCGTTCGCCTCGATCTCTTCCCCGAACCGCTCGCTCGTGACATCGACGTCAACCGGCAGGTCGAGCCGGCCTACCAGCGCATCGACACCCCACCGCAGCCCACCGCGCGTAAGAGCCGAGGGCAGGATCCCGTGGGCGAGATTGCGCAGCTCGGCGTTGCCCTGCTCGGCGTGCTCGAGTGCGTCGCCGACGAGCGACTCCGCCTTTGCCTCGCCCTCGCGGAGGGCCTGCTGTGCGAGCCTAAGGGAGAGGATGGTGTGCACCAGGCGTTGCTGCGCGCCGTCGTGCAGATCGCGCACGACGCGACGGCGTGCGTCGTCGCCGGCGGTGAGGAGACGAGCCCGTGACGCAGTGAGCTGGCCCCGGCTGTCGGCGTTGGCGATCGCGGTGTCGAGCAGTCCGGCGAACTGCGCCATCCGCTCCTCGCTGTCCGCCGAAGGTGCCTCCTCGCCCCCCCAGTTTGCGATGGCGACGCCCCAAAGGCGGCCGTCCACGACTATCGGCGCCGCGACGCTCGCGCGCACACCCGAGCTGCTCATGAGTTCAGCCGCCGCGCCGGTCGCGCCGCCGTAGTTCTCGATCCGGACAGGTTGCTCCGAGCGTCGCACCAATGAGGTCACGTTCTCACCTTTGTCGCTGGTCCGCGTGCCCGGCGGGAGCAGCGCCGCGTTCAATCCCCGGTGGGCGACTATGGTGACCTCCTCGTCGGACTCGTAACGGCACAGCGTGGCCCCGTCGGCGCCGAGGAGGCCCTCGATCTCCGTGGCCACGGCGTCGAATACCGCGGCTGGAGGGGCCCCTTCGGCGACGAGAGTGGCAACCCGCCGCAGGGCGGCCTGCTCTTGCGCGAGCCGCTCCACCTCCGCGCGAGCGTCTGCATTGGCGATGGCGGTGGCGACAAGATCGGCGAACTGCCCAATGCGCGTCTCGATTTCCGGGGGGAACGCCTCGGGTCTGTAGCTCGCCGCGCCCATCGCTCCCCAGACCCGACCACGAACGACGATCGGACAGCCGACGGCGGAGCGGATCCCGAGCCGACGGCCGCGCTGGGCGAGGGCGCCGGCGGCGGTAGGGTCGTCGTCGGTTCGGCACGGCCGTCCTTCGCGGAGCACGGACGCAATCACGCCATCGCCGTCCACCGGGAGCCGCGTTCGCGCTCGGACGCCGTCCGACATGCCCGCGCCGAAAAGAACGACCGCGCTGGCGGTCCCATCGCCCTCGTCGCGAAAGAGCGAGCAATCGACATCGCCAAGGACGTTCGCCAGCTCCTCGGCGACCGCGGCGAACACCTCTTCCAGCGGCGCCTCCTTCGCGACAAGCGTCGCCACTCGGCGCAGGGCGGCCTGCTCCTCCGTCAGCCGGTCGGCTTGGGCACGCGACTCGGAGTTGGCGATCGCGGTGGCCATCAGCTCGGTGAACTGGCCGAGGCGGGATTCCGTCTCCAACGGCAGGGGCTCCTCCCCGCTCGTCCCCATGATCATCGCCCCCCAGAGCCGACCCTCCACCATGATGGGCGTGGCCACGGCACAGCGGAGGCCCATCGGGCGGATGGCGTCCGCGATCGGGCCGCTCGCCCTCGTGTAGTCGTCGATCCGTGCCGGCCGCCCTGTCCGGAACACGAGCGAGGCGGCATTGTCGCCTCCCAGCGGCTGCCGTGAGCCGGTCGGAAAGGCGGCCTTGAACGTACCCGAGCTGGCCATCACGACCTGGTGGCGGTCGCCCTCATAGCGAACCATCCCGATGTCCTCGGTGCCGAACAGCTGCGCGCACTCCTGCGCGATCACAGTGAAGAGCTCAGCCTGGGACGCGTCGCGCGCGACGAGGGTTGCAACCCGCCGCAGCGCCGCCTGCTCGTCTGCGAGGCGCTTTACCTCTGCCTCGGCACTGCGGCGCTCGGTCACGTCGCGAGCGACGGCGTACATGAGCCGGTTCTCGACATCTGGCGTCGCCGTCCAGTCGAGCACCCTGACCGAG
This sequence comes from uncultured Solirubrobacteraceae bacterium, assembly GCA_963759375.1. Lineage (GTDB taxonomy): Bacteria > Actinomycetota > Thermoleophilia > Solirubrobacterales > Solirubrobacteraceae > DASSUW01. Next base: position 8,880 of record CAVWYY010000001.1, read on the forward strand.
CCGTCCTTGCGGAGGTAACGGTTTTCGAACGACACCGTCGGCTTGCCCCGAGTCATGGCGTTCGCCTCCGCCGCAGTGCTGTCCCGGTCGGCCGGATGGACGAGGTCGATATACGGGCGCGCGAGGAGCTCTTCCTCCGTGTAGCCGAGAATCTCCCCGGCGGCCGGGTTGACACGCGTGAACCGTCCGTCGAAGTCGGCAACCGCGATCAGATCCTGGGACATGGTGAAGATGCGGTCAAGCTCCTCCTGCGCTCTGGCGCGTCGCGCCCCGTTGAGCGCGAGCGCACCGCCGAGGGCGACGACGACGAGGCCGCCGGCGAGGACGAACCAGGGCAGGACCGCCGCAGCACCCTGGACCGGTTCCCGCGGCACGACGACGGTGAATCGCTGACCTGCTGCCGTGAACGACTCGATGGACGTTTCGCCGCGATCACCGGCTTGCGCCGAACCCCCGGCGGCCCTGATTTGCACCGCCGGTACGCCCGTGGCTGCGGCATGCAGCCCGCGGGCCGACACGAAGACCGCCACAGACCCCGCGCGGAGAACTTTCCCGATCAGATTGGGCGCCGGCGCGACGAGAAAGAGCCCGCGGGTGCCGGTTCTCAAGGATGCGATCGGCGTCGCGACTACGCCATTAAGGCGGCTCGCACGGCTGACTGCCGCGGCCAGCCCAGTTGCGCCGCTCAGGTCGATCCCGGGCACGGCCATCGGAGGAAAGCCAGTGACCAGCGTCGCCGGCAGATAGGAGGAGCGCGATCCGAGGGGCACCACCCCGTAGCGCGCGTCGGCCGTGACGATGGCCTGCCCGATTCGTCGCTGGTACGCCGCACGTCCGGAATCGGGAATCCGCTCGACCCATGCGGCCGCCGGGAAGCGCGCCGGGCCCAGCCATCGCAGTGCGTTTCTCGCGAATTGGTCGCTCGTGACGCCCGAACTTCTGGCATCCAGCATGAACCGGCGCAGGCTCTCGGTAACGGATGCGGCCTGGGCGATGCGGCCATGGATCTGCACGGCTGCGATTTCGGCGCGGCGGTCGGAGTCGCGTCGCACATCGCGCTCGGCGAGCACGCGGGCGATGATGAATCCCACGACGGTCAGCGCGAGGAACAGCGCTACGCGTGCGATATGTCGCGGCTGAACGGCCAGACCTGAGTGGATGCGGGTGGATTCTCCTCCGTCGCATGTCCTGCGGCAAGGCGTGCCGCTGGGCTCCGACGCCGGTCGGGTCATTGCCCGACGCGGCCGCGATGTTCTGGCAATTCGCGAGCGCGACCCGCTGGCGATGACCGCGGAGAGCTGTGCGTGCACGTCGGCGACGTCCTGGTACGCCGAGAGCCGTTGCGGCCAGCGATGGCGAGATGCAGCGCGACCCAATCTAGCTATGACGTTCTTGACAAGGAACGTGCGAACGCGTCCTATTGAGGCGCCATGCTCAAGACGGAGCGCGAGCCCGCCCGCTACAAGTACGGCCACCACCTTCGCCGGCGGACAGCGATGAGGTCATAGGAGGGTGGGAGAAGTGAGATGGGACGCCTGACGGATTCGTCGGGCAGCTTCGGCCGCCGGAGCTTCCTGCAGCGCCTGGGTCGTGGCGCACTCGGCGTCGGCATGGCTGGCGCGGTGCCGACCGTGCTCGCCGCATGCGGCGGCGAGGCGCAGCCAGCGGCCGAGATCGGTGCGGACGCGATGGGCGACGTGTGGCTCGGCACGTCCATCCGCAGCCTCTCGAACCCGTATCACGCTCTGTGGAAACAGGGCGGCGAGGACTTCGCGGCATCGGTCGACGCGGCCGACCGGATCCAGACCTTGCTCAGCGAGGGCGACAGCGCTAAGCAACTGCGCGAGATGCGCGAGCTCATCGCCCGTGCTGGGAAGGGCAACGTCATCTTCAACGTCGACCCCAACGAGGCCAGCGACGCGCTGCCGATCGCGCGCCTGTGCGAGAGCTCGCGGTGCTACTTCGTCTCGAGCTGGAACAAGGCCGACAACCTGCATCCCTGGGACTTCAAGTACTGGGTCTCGCACATGTCGGCCGACGACGTGGCGATGGGCAAGCAGGTGGCCGAGGCCCTCGTGCAGTCGATGAACGGTCAAGGCAAAATCGGCGCCATCCTCGGCCTGCTCGGCAACACGTCCTCGCAGGGCCGACTGCGCGGACTCAAGGAGGTCCTCGCCAACCACCCGGGGGTCGATCTCGTCCAGCAGGACAACGCCGACTGGATACCGACGAAGGCGCAGAGCGTCGCCGAGTCGATGCTCGCCTCCCACCCCGACCTCAAGGGGATCTGGGCGGCGGACGACGGCATGGCCCTCGGCGCCCTTGAGGCGGTCAAGGCCACGGGCCGGGCCCACAAGGTCGGCGTAGTGGGCATCGCCGGTGTCGAAGAGGCTGTCCGCGCGGTGCTCGCCGGCGACATGGTGGGCACCGCCGGCATCGACGCCGTCGAGCAGGGCGGCCGCGGCCTCGCGATCGCGTGGTACGCCCAGTCCGGGGAGCTCGATGTGGCCTCGCTGCCGCGCGAGCACCGCGAGTTCTACTTCGGCACCACCCTACTCACGAAGGACAACGCGCAGAAGTTCCTGGACACCGTTGTCGCCGCCAAGGGCGACCGCGACTGGAACGACATCTGGGTGAATGTGACGGGACAGATCCGCTACTGATGGGCGCGCCGCTCCGCGGAGGACCTGCTCGTAGCTGGCCGCGCGTGGTGGCTGCCACGCGGCGCGGCTTGCGTCGGCCTCGGGCGGGCGTCGTCGTTCGGGTCGAGAAGTGGCCGCAGGGTGTGATTCGCTCGTGCGATGCGGGCGCTTGTGGTGACCTGGGGCCCCGGTGGCAACCTGCCTCCGCTGCTGGCAGCGGCGCGTCTGCTGGTCGCCCGCGGGCACGACGTCACGATGCTGGCCTCGGCGGAGACGCGCCCGGCCGCGGAGCGGGCCGGCCTGCCGGTGGTCGGCTTCGGACGCAGCCCGGATCCCAATGTGCGCGTCGCGTTCGAGGACCAGGCCGAGCGCGTGATGGCGACGGCGGCGAGCGCGGAGATCGCGCTCGATACGCGCGACGTCATCGATGAGCTGCGCCCCGACTTGATGGTCGTCGACTGCATGCTCCCGGCCGCGCTGGTGGCCGGTGAGGCCGCCGCCACACCGACCGCGTCGCTGGTGCACTTCCTGTACGGCCTCGCCCGGCAGGTGATGGTCCGGGCCGGCGGCGGCTGGACGACGGACGTGCACACGCTGGCGCAGACGAGGAGGGTCCTGGGGCTTGCCCCGCTGGAGAGCGGCCTGGCTGCGTGGGAGCGGCCGGATCTCGTGCTCGTGACGGCCCCGCACTGGCTCGACGTCGATGCCGATGCGCCACCGCACGTGGTGCATGCGGGCCCGCTGGGCGTCGACGTTGCTCCGGCGCGGGAACGCTCGCGCGTGCTGCTGACGTTCAGCACCACGGTCATGGCGGGCCAGGCGGCGCTGGTCGAGCGCCTGTGCGCGGCCGTCGCGGAGCTCGACCTGCGCCCGACGCTCACGCTCGGCCCCGCAATCGGACGCGACGCCGTCCACGTCCCCGATGCGGTTGAGGTCCTGCCCTTCGGCGACCACGACCGGCTGCTGCCCGAGTGCGCGCTCGTCGTCTCTCACGGCGGCCTCGGAACCGTCCTACGCACGCTCGCTCACGGAGTCCCGCTGCTCATCCTGCCGCTCGGGCGCGATCAGGCATTCAACGCCAGCCGCGTCGAGGCGCTCGGCGCCGGGATCGCGCTGCCCTTCGATGCGTCGCCGCAGCGCATCCAAGCTGCGCTGGTCACACTGCGGAGCGACGCGTCGTTCGGGGCCGCCGCCGTGAAGGCCGGTGGGCAGATCGCTGCCGGCCGCCCGGACCACTTTGCCGGCGAGGCCCTCGAAGCCCTCAGGCGCTGAGACGCAGGCAACCAGAGCTCGTTTCACCTTCCGTGCGGCATGCGAGCGTCAGCGAGTATTGACGTCGGATGCGCGCTCCGAAACGAGGAGGAATCTCGCGGGTTTGTTGGCTTTTGTCGCGGGTAGGGCACAAGTCGATCCGGGCTTGGGGAAAGTCTCGGGAGCGGCGCGGGGTGGATGGCGAAGCCGTCGCGCCGGCGACCAACGGGGGATGGGGGAATCGATGTCAGAACTGCTCGGCCGCGGACGCGTTGTCCGCTGGCTTCTCGCCGCCGCGATGGCGGTCTGTCTGAGCGCGAGCGTCGCCGGCACGGCGAGCGCGGCAGCGCCGGAATGCGCCGGCAGGGGCGTCCCGACCAACAAGATCTCGATCCAGCTGTGGACGTTCGCCGAGTACATCGGCTTCGGGACCGACGCGGCGACGATCGAGCGGACACGGACGGTGTTCCAGCGCCTCAGTGAGATGGGCTACCGCAACGTCGAGCCGTTCACATTGAGCGGGCTGTCCGCAGAGGAGTACCGCGCGCTGCTCGACGAGTACGGCCTCAAGGCATCGGCACGCCATGTCGACGTCGGGACGCCGGAGAACCCGACCGACTTCGACCAGATCCTGGCCGACAACAAGACGCTCGGCATCAAGTACTTCGGCTCGGGGGCGACGCCGATATTCCCGCCGACGAACTACACGACCGAAGCGCAGTGGGTCGCGTACGCGCAGTACCTCAATGAACTCGGCGCGCGCGCACGCCAGGCCGGACAGACGCTGATGGTGCACAACCACGACATCGAGTTCGAGATGGTCTTCGGCGACCAGACGGTCTACGACATCCTGATGGCCGGCACCGATCCGAAGAACGTCGCCTTCCAGCTCGACCTGTACTGGGCGACCAACGGCGGCGGCATCGACAACCCGATCGATGTGATCGAGCGCTACGGCAACCGGATCAAGCTGTTCCATGTCAAGGACATGGGGCCTGGCCCGTTCCCGGGCCCGATCGAGATCGTCGGCGAGGGGATCATCGACTTCCCGGCGATCTTCGCCGCGGCCGGCGGTAGCACGAAGTACTACGTCGTCGAGCACGACCCGCGCTTCGGCGACCCGACGTTCGACCCGTTCGAGGCGGCCCAGAAGGGCTTCGACTACCTCGACTGCGTGACGTTCTGAGCAGTGCCGGCGGCGCGGCGGCCGAATGCTGCCGCGCCGCCGTTCCGTCCTGCATATCCCACAAGGAGGAGACGTGCGCACAGCACGATGGCTCGCGGCCCTGGCAGGGGCCCTTGCGGTTTGCGCCATCCCGTCGGCCGCATCGGCACAGTCGCCGCCGCCCGACTCGCAGTTCCAGAAGGTCGCTATCGATCAGACCCCGGGTGAGCCGATCGACCTGGCCGTCCTGCCCGACGGCCGCGTTCTGCACACCGAGCGCTCGGGCGAGGTCTGGCTGCACGACCCGGACACCGGACTGAAGACGCTGGCGGCCAAGCTCGACGTGTACTCGCACGACGAGGAGGGCCTGCAGAGCATCGCGATCGACCCGGACTTCGCGGAGAACGGGTGGATCTACCTCTACTACTCGCCGCCGCTGAACACGCCGGTGGACGATCCGTCGACTCCGACGGTGAACGAGGGTGACGCGCCCGAGTTCGGGACGGCGGCGGACTTCGCCCCGTTCAAGGGCCACATCCAGCTCTCCCGCTTTCAGTGGGCGGGCGACGCGATCGACCTCGACACGGAGCAGAAGATCCTCCAGGTCCCGGTCGACCGCGGCCTCTGCTGCCACGTCGGCGGCGACATCGTCTTCGACGGCAACGGCAACCTGCTGCTGTCGACGGGCGACGACACGAACCCGTTCCAGTCGGACGGCTTCACGCCGATCGACGAGCGTCCGAACCGCAACCCGGCGTTCGACGCGCAGCGCACGGCGGCCAACACCAACGACCTGCGCGGCAAGGTCCTGCGCATCACGCCGACCGACGGCGGCGGCTACTCGATCCCGGAGGGCAACCTCTTCGCGGACAACGACGCTCTGACTCGGCCCGAGATCTACCTGATGGGCCTGCGCAACCCGTTCCGCATCGAGTTCAACCGCGAGACGCAGGAGCTCTACATCGCCGACTATTCACCGGACGCGAACGCGCCCAACCCGCTGCGCGGACCTGCGGGCCATGGCAAGTGGTCGGTCGTGACCGAGGCGGCCAACTTCGGTTGGCCGTACTGCGCGACCGCAGAGCTGCCCTACCGGGATTACGATTTCGCCACGGGGCAGTCGGGTCCGGCGTTCAATTGCGCGAACCCGGTCAACCAGTCGCCGAACAACACGGGCGCGACCAACCTGCCGCCGGTGACGCAGCCGGACGTCTGGTACTCGTACGCCCTGTCTGCGGAGTTCCCGGAGCTCGAGACCGGGGGCATCGGCCCGATGGCCGGCCCGGCGTACCAATACGACGCGAAGGTGGCGAAGAAGAAGGGCTCCACCGCGTGGCCGGCGTACTACGACAACGTCCCGCTCTTCTACGAGTGGACGCGCGACTACATCAAGGCCTTCTTCACCGAGGGCGGCGATGTGACGCGGATCGAGAACGTCGTGCGCTCGTTCGCACTCGTCCACCCGATCGATATTGAGTTCGGGCCCAACGGGTCGCTGTACGTCCTCAACTACGGCAACGGCTTCTTCGGCAAGAACCTGCCGGGCGCCGAACTCGTGCGGATCGACTACCTCGGCCCGAAGGGCAACCGCACGCCCACCGTGACGGTGGCGGCCGACAACGTCGAGGGCTCCGCGCCGCTGACGGTTCAGTTCACGAGCACGGTCTCCGACCCGGAGGGCCGCAAGCTCAAGTACGCGTGGGACTTCGATGCGGACGGCGACGTGGATTCGCGCGAGCCGAACCCGTCCCACACGTTCACCGAGGAGGGCGTGTATCGCGCCACCCTGCAGGTGACCGACCAGGCCGGTCGTACCGTCTCGGACTACGTGGAGATCACCGTCGGCCAGCGGCCGACGGTCGACCTCACCGTCACGACCGATGCGAACGGGTTCCAGTTCGGTGACACGGTGCAGTACACCGTCGCCGTGACCGACGACGACCCGGTCGACTGCAACAAGGTGTCGGTGACCTACATCCTCGGTCACGACACGCACGGGCATCCGCTGTCCTCGGCCTTCGGGTGCTCTGGCTCCATCACGACGAGCGTCGCGGGCGGTCACGACCCGGCGACGGACGACCTGAACGCCGTGTTCTCGGCGTCCTACACCGACGCGGGCAGCGGCAACCTGCCGCCGCTCACCGGCACGGACCAGGTCGTCATCGAGCCCGTCGCACCGTAAGGCACGCATCGACGAGGGGCGCCGCAGGGCGCCCCTCGTCAATGAAACTGCTCGTCGCCTGACGTCCCGCTCCAGGCGTATCGCTGCAGCGCCGGGAGCGACGAACGAGCGAGCGAGACGCCGTACTCCGGCTCGCTCCGCTTGCCGACGTTTGGACGGTCGGTCAAGGGAGGCGATGCGCTGCGCCACTCGGTGCTGGGCACCAGGTACACAGCGGGATCCTCCGCTTCAGCCAGCAGCACGATCACCGCGAACCGGTTGGTCGCAGGCGTGAATCGCCGCTTGGTCCAGAACACGTAGCCGCCGACCCGCTGAGTGGACACGAACACCTCGAGCCAACGGCCTGAGGGGGTCTCCACGTCGAGCTTGCCGCCGATCCGACTGCTCGGCGGCGTCACCGTGCACCCAAGTCGTTCCAGTCGTTCCGTGACGACTGTCCTGCCAAGGGCAATCAGCTCCTGTCGGCTCAGCCGAGACCAACGATCCTCGGGCTTGGTGCGGGACGCGCTCACTGGTACTCGCCTTTCCCCGTGGGTCCCGGCCGCGGTCGGCCGGTGTACGGACATGAGTGCGACAGCCGAGCGGGTTCTTACCGGCGGTCCGCGGCCGTCGGCCGCGGGTCGTCGAGGTGAGCCGACCATCGCTCCTCGATCCGCCTCCGCGACACCGGCCAGTTCGCGACGGCGAGCCACGCCGACGAGATCGCAGAGCTGGCCGCCGCTTTCCTCGACAGCATCGATGTGTGAGCCTGCACGACAGCGGCTCCAGGTATCACGCCCCAGAAAGGGAGGAGAGCGACGTGACGGTTAGGGAGATCATCGAGCGGCATCCGCGGCCGGCGAGCGTTGATCGCGACCTGCTCTTGCGGTGTATCGACGAGTGCTTCGATTGTTCCGCGACGTGCACCGCCTGCGCCGACGCCTGCCTCGGCGAGCCGGAGGTGTCGGAGCTCGTCAGGTGCGTCCGGCGCTGTCTGGACTGCGCCGATGTCTGCAACGCGGTCGGCCGCATCGTGACCCGCCAGACCGAAATGGACCTCGGCGTCGTCCGCGCGGCACTCGAAGCGTGCGTCGTCGTGTGTCGTGAATGCGGGGATGAGTGCGAGCGCCACGCGCCCCACCACGACCACTGTCGCGTGTCCGCCGAGGTTTGCCGTCGCTGCGAGCAGGCGTGCAGCGATCTGCTCGTCTCGATCGGCTAGGACGAACGCGTCAGAGGCCGTCCTACTCCCAGAGGAGTCCTCGCGGCCGAAAGGTGATCTACAAGAACCTGTTCGACGCCAGGCGTAGCCTGCGTAGCAGCATGGCCGCCGCCGGACATCCCCTGCCCGAGCAGCACGCAGCTTGATGCAGAGCTTCGTCGCCTCTACGAGCTCTTGCTCGTCGCGCGGCTCGGGACGATCCGCGGCATGACACCATCGCCACCTGGAGCGGAGAGGACTGACGGATCATCGATCCAGATCGGCGCTCTCGTTCCGCTGACTCGGCCTGGTTGGGTCGAGGCAGGCCAACACTTGCTCGCCGGACTCGAGCTGGCCGTTCGCGACGTCAATGACGCCGGCGGGATCGTCGGAAGACCACTCGAGCTGGTGGTCAGAGACACCGCGGCTGATCCGCAGAGGGCCGCGGCGGCCGTAGATGAATTGGCCCGCCTGGGCGTGGTTGCCTTGGCGGGCGAGTATCACAGCGTCGTCGCTCGCGCCGCTGCCGCCAGGGCAGACGCCCTCGGCCTGCCGTTCCTCTGCTCGTCGGCGGTTCTCGACGCGCTCACCGAACAGCCAACGGATTGGGTCGCGCGCCTCGCCCCGGCGCAGTCCCACGGCTGGCAGATCTACGCAGACTTCCTCCTGAGCGCGGGCCACAGTCGAATCGCCGTCGCAGCCGAGTCGAGTGTCTACTGGGCATCTGGGGCCCGCATTCTGCGGGACTACCTCGCTCCACGCGGCGGCACCGTCATCGAACTCGACATGCGCGCGCTCGATCCGACGGGCGGCGCGACAGCCCTCCTTCTTCTGGTCGGCTACCCGGAGCCGGCAGTGTCGATCGTCAAGTCTGTCCGCCGCGACCAGCGCCTCGCCGAGATCATGATCGGTGCTCCGGCCGGGCAACCGGAGTTCGCCGAATGGGCGACGTTGCTGGGCGACGACAGCGCCGCGATCCCGTTCTTGCGCTACATGCCGGAGCGCCTCAGCTCACTCGGCGCACGAGTCGAGACGGCCCTCCGCGAGCGGCTAGCCGGGGCGCCCTCCTTCGTCGCCTTCGAGGGCTACGACACGGTCGCCGTCCTCGCCGAGGTGCTGCGTTCTCACGGCGCGGATCGGGCGCGCATTGCCGACTCCTGGCCGCGAGTTGCAGTCGAAGGCACCCGCGGGCAGATCCAGTTCTCCCGCACGCCTGGCATCAGCGTTTGGCAATGGGCTTGGCCGCCGATCCAAGTCGTCGATCGAGATCCGGCGGAACCCGATCGCTTTCGGATCCTTCACGCCAGCTGAGAGCGCAGGGCTCTCAGACGCCGCGCGGCGCCGTGTCCTGGAGCAGCAGCGGCACCAGGTCGCGGATCGAGATGACGCCCACGACGTCGTCGCCCTCGACAACGGGCAGATGGCGGAAGCCGCCGTGGAGCATCAGGACGGCCGCGTGCTCGGTCGTGTCGTCAGGGGCAATCGTCTCCGGATGCCCCGTCATGCAGTCGGCGACGCGCGTGGTGTCGCGGAGACCACGCGCGACGGCGCGCAGGACGTCGCGCTCGGTCAGGATCCCGGCCAGCCGGCCGTCGTCCAGCACGAGGACCGCGCCGACGTTGCGGTCGACCATCCGTTGGGCGACTTCCATGATCGACACGCTGGTCTCGACGGACAGCAGGTCGCTCGACATGTGTTGACGAACCGCGGGCATGGCGGGACTGTACGGAAAGCGACTCAAGGTCGTGGCCCTCCTCAAGGCGTCCGCGGCGTGAACGACACGCGATCGTCGTCGCCGGGCTGGACGACGATCGCCGTCCCCGCGGGTACCTCGTGCCACAAGCCGGGGAGATCGCCGAGCGGCTCGGAGACCACCGCGCGGGCCTCGTCGGAGAAGTGCTCAAACCGCGCGTCGTCGGGATAGAGAGCGCGCACGGCGCTCGCGTCCGCGGTCACGAACAGCGAGTTGACGATCGGCCCGCTGGCGTAGCGGACGGCGTAGAGGCGCTCGCCGTCGCTCACGGCGACGGTCATCTGCAGCGGCTGGTCGATGCCCCGGCGGCGCCCTGTCTCCTCGACGAACCCGGCCATGCGCTCCAGCGAAGCCAGCGGCTCCTCCTGCAGGCCGAAGCTGAGCGCGAGATAGAACATCAGCTCGGAGTCGGTCGTGCCGGCGATGCCGGAGAAGATCGAGGGATCGACTGCGAGGAGCAGCTCCCGCCGCAGGTCGAGATAGCCCTCGATGAAGCCGTTGTGCATGAACAGCCAGCGGCCGTGGCGGAACGGGTGGCAGTTGGTCTGCTCGACCGGCGTCCCGGTCGCCGCGCGGATGTGCGCGAGGAACAGCGGCGAGCGCACCTGGGAGGCGATCTCGTGCAGGTTGCGATCGCCCCATGCCGGCGCGACGCTGCGATAGAGACCGGGCGTCTCCCGCTCGCCGTACCAACCGAGGCCGACGCCGTCGGCGTTGGGCTGCCCGCCCGCCAGCCGGTCGCTGCGGCTCTGCTCGACGAGCGAGTGCTGCGTGTCGTAGAGCAGGTCCTCGGGGTGGATCGGATTGCCGAAGTAGGCCACCCAGCGGCACATGCGACAACAGTACGCCGTCGCGGAGCCACGCTGCGAACGCGACGAGGGCAGGCGATGACACTCGCCGGCGCGTGCCAAGCTACGCGGCATCCGGTGCGTCGTCGTTGACAACAACAAGGAGCTCGCCGCCTCCATATCGGCGCTGCTGCGCTCGCAAGGACTCGACGTCGTGGGTACCGCGCACTCGGGCGCCGAAGCCATCGAGCTCATGGAGCGGCTGCAGCCGGACGTCGCGTTGGTCGACATCGAGCTCGGCGACGCGGATGGGCTGGCGCTCAGCCATCTGCTCGCCTCACGTTTGCCGGCGACCAAGATCATCCTGATCTCGAGCTACGGACCGGACGACCTGGGGGATCTCGTCACGGCGAGCCCAGCCGCCGGCTTCCTGCCCAAGAACGAGTTGCGAGCGGCGGCCATCGCTCGCGTCCTCGGCTAGGTCCATCAACGCTCACGCGGCGGAGCGGTCGACCCCCGCACGACGAGCCGCACCGGCAATTCGATCCGCACGGATTGCGGCCGTTCTCCTTCGATCAGCCGGATCAGGAGGTTCACGCCTGTGCGTCCGATCTCGGCGAGGGGCTGGCGGACCGTCGTCAGCGGCGGCGAGACGATCGTTGCGTACTTGATGTCGTCGAAGCCGACGATCGAGAGGTCTTCGGGCACGCGAATGCCGCGCTGGTGCGCTGCGACAAGCGCACCGGCCGCGATCGCGTCGTTGAACGCGAAGATCGCGGTCGGAGGCTCGGACACGTCCAGCAGCGCTGCCGCCGCTGCGATCCCGGGGGCGAATTCGAAGTCCGACGCGACCTCCAGCGTCGGGTCGGCGTCGATGCCGGCCGCTGCCAGGGCAGCGTGGTAGCCGTCGAGCCGATCCTCCGTGGCCGCCCAGCCCGGCGGTCCGGTGATCGCGCCGATTCGCCGGTGCCCGAGCCCGAGCAGGTGCGCCATCGCCTGATCAGCGCCCGATCGATGGTCGGCGCTGACGCACGGGATCCGGGCATCGAGCGGCAGCAGCGGGTCGACGACGACGAACGGGCGACTGTCGCTCAGCGCCGCCTCGAGCTCGACGCTCGACTCCTCGGGCAGGACGATGAGCGCTCCCTGCGTCACGCCCTGCATGAGGTGATCGAGCAGCGACGCCTCGCGTGCGTGCTCGTGCATGGTCGGCGACAGCACGAGGCGCACCTCGTGCTCGTACGCGGCCTCAGCGGCTCCGGCGAGGATCGCGCTGAAGTAGAGGTCGTACAGCACCGGCACGACGACGTCGAGCAGGCGGCTGCCGGAACGCGCGGTCACGGTGTCGCCGGCGTCCTCGTGGGCAGCTCGATCGAAACGGCTGTCCCCTGCTCCTCGGAGCTCTCGAGGACGAAGCGGCCGCCGAGCGCCTTCACGCGGTCGTCGAGCCCGACGAGCCCCGAGCCGGTGCCCAGCACCGCTCCGCCCACGCCGTCGTCGGTGACCCGGGCGTGCACCACATCGCCGCGGCGCTGGACCTGGACCGAGATCGCCGACGCACGCGAATACTTGACCGCGTTCGTAAGAGCCTCGGACACGGTGTAGTAGACCGCGGTTTCAACCATGCTCGGCGGCCGTTCCTCGACGTCGACGTCGAGATCGACCGGTATCGGCGACTTGCGCGCGAGCACGGTGAGCGCCGGCCCGAGGCCTCCGCGCGAGAGCAGCGGAGGATGCAGCCCGCGGGAAAGCTCGCGTACCTCCTCGAGCATCGATCCAGCATCGTGCTCCGCCTGCTCGAGACTCGCCCGGGGCGCATGGTCCTCCGCCGGGATCGATGCGCGGATGCGCTGCAGGTCGATCCCCAGTGCGATGAGCCGCTGCTGCAGACCGTCGTGCAGGTTGCGCTCCAGCCGGCGCCGCGCCTCGTCTCCCGCGGCGACGATCCGCGCCCGCGACGCGATCAGGTCGGCGCGGGCGGTCGCGTTCGAGACCGCCGTCGCGACGAGCTCGGTGAACTGGCTCAGCCGCACTTCGGACCGCTCGGGGATCGGCTCGGGCTTCGTCGAGATCGCGATGATCGCGCCCCACGTAGCGCCACCGACGACGATCGGCGCACCGATGGCCGAGCGGAAGCCGGCACGGCCGGCCACCTCCGCGATCGTGCCGCGCAGCACGCTGTAGTCGTCGATCCGCGCTTTGTCGCCCGTCTCCAGCACCGTCGCCATGACGCTCGGGCCGTCGAGCGCCCAGTTGCTGCCGACCGGGAACGGATGGTTTCCCGAAGCGCCGATCACCGTGCCGGTCCCGTCGCGCTCGTAGCGGACCATCTCCACGCGCGGCAGCCCGAGGATGTCCGCCACCTCGCGCGCGACGGTGGCGAAGATGTCTTCCGGCGAGGCTCCCTCGGCGGCGAGCGTCGCCACACGCCGCAGGGCGGCCTGCTCCTCCGCCAGTTGGCGCACGTCGTCGTTGGACTGCGCCTGGGAGATCGCCGTGGCGACGAGCTCGGTGAACGCGGCGAGCCGCGTCTCGATCTCCTGGCTGGACTCTTGAGACAGCAGGATCCGGCCTGTGTAGCTGCCGGTGAAGCTCGGCAGCGCATCGCGGCGCCCGCGCCGCCCGACGGCCACCATCCCCCAGACGCTCCCGTCGACGACGATCGGCACGCCCACCCCGGACTCGATGCCGGAGGCCTGGGAAGCCACGGCGATTGGACCGTCGAGGCCGCTGTAGTCGTCGATCCGCGCTGGGCGTCCGGTCGCGAACACCATCGCGTTCAGGCTCGGGCTGTCGAGCGGCCAGCGGCTTCCCACCGGGAACACCGGATCCTTGACCGACGCCACGACGACGGACGTCCGGTCGTATTCGAAGCGAAAGATGCTCACGGCCGACACGTCGAGGATCCGTGCGACCTCCTCGGCGACGGCCGAGAACAGGGCCGCGGGTGCGGCGCCCTCGGCCACGAGCGTGGCGACGCGACGGAGCGAGGCCTGCTGCTCGGCGAGGCGACGCGGGCGGGCGCGCGCCTCGACGCTTGCGATCGCGATGGCCACGAGGTTGGTGAAGTCCTGGAGCTCGGTCTCGATGCCCGCGGGGAGTCGCTCGCGCGAGCCGACGCAGATCAGGCCCCACACTCGGCCTTCGACGACGATCGGCACGCCGACGACCGACCGGGTCCCGGACTCGCGCACACGCGGAGCGATCGATCCCTCCAAGCCTTCGTAGTCGTCGATGCGCGCCGGGCGCCCTGAGTCAAGGACCGCGGCGGACACGCTGGGACCGTCGAGCGACAGCCGACCGCCGACCGGGAGCGTTGGCGCGTCGATCGACGCGACCGTGGTCGTCGCACGTTCTGGCTCGTAGCGGAGCAATGCGATGGTCGGCACGGCGAGGACGGAACGCACCTCCTCGACGACGGCGGAGAACAGCTCGGCGGCCGGCGCCCCGCCGGCGATGAGCGTCGCGAGCCGGCGCAGGGCGACCTGGCCGTCGGCCAGTCGGCGTGCCCGCTCGGTCGCCACCGCGCTCGCCAGCGCGGTGCCCGCGAGCCGGCCGAAGTCGCTCAGCCGCTCGAGCGCGTCGTGGGGCAGCACGTCTCTACCGGCGATGAGAACGCCCCAGAGCGAACCGTCGATCGATGACGGGCACGCCGATCGCCGACTCGGTCTGCGCCGGCCCGTGCTGCTCGTGGACGACAGCGGCGACGCGATCGCCGTCGCGCGGCCAGTCGCCGGCGAGCACGCTTGCCGCCGCGTCCGGCTCGTACCGGGCAAGCGCGGCCGCGGGGACATCGAGCACCCGCTTCGTCTCCTCGACGACGGCGTCGAACACCGCGGCGGCGGCGGCGCCGGCTGCGACCAGCCGCGCGATGCGCGCTCGCGCACTGTTCTCGTCGACGGTGACGGACATGCTCTTCGCGCGTCAATCATCCCAGCCCACCGACGTGTGTCGTGTCTGTGATGGGAGATGCTGAGCGTGCGATCGCGCATACCGATCACCGGTCGCGCGGCTTGACCGCTCCGTGGCGTTGATAGAGGATCGCATCGGAGGAGTTGCACCGGCGGTGTCAGCTTGAGTGCCCGCCCCCTGCAACTCGCAGCGACCCGCGAAGGAGGGCCACCAATGGCTTTCGTGCGTCGGATCACACTGCTTATCGCCGTGGCTGGGCTCGCGCTGGCGGTGATCGCGCCAGCGGTCAGCGCCCACGACCGGAAAGGTCCGGTGGTGAGGCCGCTTGCCGAGTTCGGCAGCGACGACTTCGTCCTCGGGAGCACGATCGGCCCCGACCGGGCGCTCTATGTCACGGACGGCGCGGCCGGTGCGGTGCTTCGCATCGACCGCCGCTCCGGACGAGTGACACCGTACGCCGAGGGGCTGCCGCCGAAGGCGTTCCCGGGCATGGACATCGGGGGACCGGTCGATGTCGCGTTCTCGGGTCGCACGGCGTACGTGCTCGTCACGATCGTGAGCGGGATGTTCGTGTTCCCGGGCGAACCAGCCGAGCCGTTCGGGGACCCCAACGTAACCAATGGCCTCTATCGGATCGAACGTGACGGGTCCAACACGCTCGTCGCCGATCTCGGCCGATGGTCGGTGGACAACCCGCCGGACCCGGCGTTCTTCGTCGACACCGGCGTGCAATTCGCGCTCGAGCCCTACCGCGGCGGGTTCCTGGTCACCGATGGACACCACAACCGGGTGCTGTGGGTCAGCCGGCACGGTTCAATCCACGAGGTCGCCACGTTCGGGAACGTGGTGCCGACCGGACTCGAGACCGCCTTCGGCCGCGTCTTCGTCACCCAGCTTGGCCCGATCCCGCATGAGCCCGAGGACGGCAAGGTCGTTGCGCTGCGCGTGGGACGCGAGCCGCGCGAGGTGGCCAGCGGGGCGCGCATGCTCATCGACGTCGAGCAGGGACCGCACGGCAGGCTCTACGCGCTTTCTCAGGGTACGTGGGACGGTGTCGGTGAGGGCTCGCGGGCCCTGCCGGACACGGGCCGGTTGGTCGTGGTGGGACGCCACGGCGAGTTGAAGCCGGTCGTGGACCGCCGCGGCAAGGAACTCGTGCTGGACCGGCCCGTGTCGGTGGAGTTCGTGGGCGCGACCGCGTATGTCCTGTCGGTCACGGGAGTCGTCTACCGAGTCGACGGCCTCTGACCCTCGCGAAACCCAGTTGCTGGGAGTCATCACGGATCGCTGATCGCGGAGAGAGCCACCGCGATCAGCGTCCCGTGGTCGGCGCGCGGTTTCCGATCGTGTCTTCGGCAGTCCGTATCGCCATGAGTGGCCCGCGGACGTACCGTCGAGGCCGTTCCAACCACTTCAGGAGGCTCCCATGCCTGACTCTGGCACCGGAGAGCGCGTCACTAGCGTGCTCGACGTTCCGTCGCGTGATGGGCTCGTCGTCAACGCTGTCCGTGTCGACTACGAGCCGGGCGGGTGCTCGCGCGCTCACCGCCACCCGGCCGGCGCATACGTGTACGTGATCGACGGCAGCGTGATCTTCGGGATCGATGATCGCGAACCGGTCGTGCTTGAGGCCGGCGACTCGTTCTACGAACCGCCGGGCGCGCTCCACGCTGTGTCGCGCAATGCGAGCCAGGAGCTCCCGGCGAGCATGCTCGCCTTCTTCGTTCTCAGCGAGGGCGAGTCCCCGACCGTCTACGACGGGGCGTGATGCGGGTCCTCCGGCTGTGCGCGGCGGGCGGTCCCGAGCAGCTCGTGGTCGAGGACGCCGATCGGCCACGACCCGGTCCGGCGGAGGCACTCGTCCGCGTGCACGCGGCGGCGATCACCCGCGGCGAACTCGAATGGCCGGGCGACCGTCTGCCGGCGATCCCTTCCTACGAGCTCTCCGGAGTGGTCGAGGAAGTCGGGCGAGGCGTGGACGGCGTCGCGGCCGGCGACGCGGTGTTCGCGCTCACCCCGTTCGACCGCGATGGCGTCGCGGCCGACTACACGTCGCTGCCCGCCGAGCTGCTGGTGCCGAAGCCGCGGGCGCTCGGGCATCCCGAGAGCGCCGCGATCCCGCTGCCCGCCCTCAGCGCCTGGCAAGGGCTGTTCGACCACGGCCGGCTCGACGCGGACGGGCGCGTGCTCATCCACGGTGCCGCGGGCAACGTCGGCGGCTTCGCGGTGCAGCTCGCCCGCGCGGCCGGCGCGCACGTGATCGGGACCGCATCGGCGGCCAACCTGGATTTCGTCCTCGAACTCGGCGCACACGAGGCAGTGGACGCGGCTGCAGGCTTCGAAGCCGCCGTGGAACCCGTCGACGTCGTCTTCGACACCGTCGGCGGCGAGCGGTTGCGCCGCTCCCACGCAGTGCTGCGCGCCGGCGGCCGCCTGGTCTCGGTGGCCGAGGAGCCGCCCGAGGGAGGAGTGTTCTTCATCGTCGAGCCGAATCGCGACCAGCTCGGCTCGCTCGCTCGGATGGTCGATGGCGGCGATCTGCGTCCTCCGCTCGTCGAGGTCTTTCCACTCACTTCGGCGCGCGAGGCATTCGAGCGCAGCCTCGAGCCGGGCCGGCCGGGCAAGGTGGTGCTGACGGCATGATCGCGGGGATCGCCATCCCCGACAGCGCCCTCGGCCGGGAAGCAACCGAGTTCGTCCGGGAGGTGTCCACGCCGCTGCTTTTCAACCACTCACGGCGTGTGTTCTTCTGGGCATCGCTGCAGGCCGAGCGACTCGACCTCAGCTACGACCCTGAGCTGCTCTACGTCGGCGCGATGTTCCACGATGTCGGCCTGCTCGAAGGCCATCGCTCGAAGCACGAGCGCTTCGAGATCGACGGGGCGAACGCCGCCCGCGCCTTCCTCGAGCGGCACGGCCTGCCCGAGGAGCACGTCATGACGGTCTGGGAATCGATTGCGCTGCACACGACCCGGCAGGTGCCGAACTACATGCGGCCAGAGGTGCGACTCGTGGCCCTCGGCGTCCAGTACGACGTCCTCGGCTCGGACTTCGACGCGCTCACGGCCGAGCAGCGTGACGCGGTCCTGGTCGCCCATCCGCGGACGAAATTCGCGACGGGCATGATCGAGGCGCTGGCGGCGGGCGCCCGCGACAAGCCGGAAACCGCCGTCGGGACGATCCTGACCGACATTCTCGAAGCGACCGTGCCCGGTTACGTGCGATTCAACGTCTGCGACGCCATCAAGAACTCTCGCTTCGAGACGTGACCCAGGCTTGTGACGTGCGTCAGACTGGGTTGAGACACAAACTTCGAAGCAAGGAGACTGCGATGAGCGACAACGCCGAGACCGCCATCCTCGCGGGCGGCTGCTTCTGGGGCGTCGAGGAGCTGCTCCGCCACCGCGATGGAGTCATCTCAACCAGGGTCGGCTACACCGGCGGGGAGAACGACAACCCCACCTACAGGAACCATCCCGGTCACGCCGAGGCGGTCGAGATCGTCTTCGATCCCGAGCGCATCTCGTACCGGGACATCCTCGAGTTCTTCTTCCAGATCCACGACCCGACGACCAAGGACCGCCAGGGCAACGACATCGGCTCGAGCTACCGCTCCGAGATCTTCTATACGAGCGATGAGCAGCGCCAGGTCGCGGAGGACACGATCGCCGACGTCGAGGCCTCGGGTCTGTGGCCCGGCAAGGTCGTGACCGAGATCAGCGAGGCGGTCCCCTTCTGGGAGGCTGAGCCCGAGCACCAGGACTACCTCCAGCGCTACCCGAACGGCTACACCTGCCACTTCCCGCGGCCGGGCTGGAAGCTGCCCCACCGCGAGACCGCCGCCTAACACGGCACGGAAAGACCCGCATAGGCTCGGAGGGCGCGGAACTGCACCATTGGTGAGTGGAATCTGCCGCCGGAACCGCGATGATGCGTCCGG
This sequence comes from uncultured Solirubrobacteraceae bacterium, assembly GCA_963759375.1. Classification (GTDB taxonomy): domain Bacteria; phylum Actinomycetota; class Thermoleophilia; order Solirubrobacterales; family Solirubrobacteraceae; genus DASSUW01. Next base: position 27,693 of record CAVWYY010000001.1, read on the forward strand.
TGAGGGCAAGGTTGACTGCAGCCGCGCTTGCCGCGGTCCTGCTGCTGGTGGGCGCCGCGAGCGCCTGGGCGGCGTTCGTGAAGGAAGGCTCGTCGTACACGGTGGGGGACGACCCGCTGTCGCTCAACGCCGGCGACTTCAACGGCGACGGACGCCCAGACGTGGCGACGATCAACGGGACGAGCTCCAACGTGTCGGTGTTCCTGCGCCGGCCGGCCGGCGGCTTCGCGCAGGAAGCGGGGTCTCCGGTGGCGGTCGGCGCCGGGCCGAGCGGCGCGACGGTCGGCGACTTCAACGGCGATGGGCGAGTCGACCTGGCGGTGTCGAACTTCGTCGGGCAAAGCGTGTCGGTGCTGCTGCGCCAGGCGGGCGGCGGGTTCGCGCAGGAGGCGGGTTCGCCGATCACGATCGGCTCCGCCACTGCGGTCGCCGCGGGTGACTTCAACGGCGATGGACGGCTCGACCTCGCGGTGACGCGAAGCGACACCAACCAGGTGGTGCTCCTGCCGCGCAACCCGGGGAACACGGGCTTCAACGTGGGGTCGTCGTTCCCGACAGGGGGGAACCCGGTCGCGATCGCCGTCGGCGACTACAACGGCGACGGGCTGGTCGACTTGGCGATCGCCAACCGGGGCGGAGCCAGCGCGACGATCCTGCTGCGGGCTGGCGCCACGTTCAGCGCCGAGGCGGCGCTCCCAGTCGGCAGCGATCCCATCGGCATCGTCGCCGCCGACTTCGATGGCAACGGCCGTGCCGATCTCGCGGTCACCAACGCCGCCCCCGGCACCGTCTCCGCCTTCCTGCGCCGGCCGGCCAACAACGGCTTCACTGCCGAGGCGCCGATCCGGGTCAGTGCCTCGCCCGTCGGCATCGCCGCCGCCGACATCGACCGCGACGGCCGGCCCGACCTCGCCGTGGCCGCCAACGCCGGCGCCGTCGAGACCCTCCGCCGCAACGCCGCCGGTGGCTTCACGCGCGACCCGGCGATCCCGCTCGCCGGCGCCGTCAACGACGTCGTGGCCGCCGACTTCAACGGCGACTCGCGGCCGGACCTCGCCGCGTCCTCGTACACCAGCGCTCCGGCCGACACGTTCTCCGCCTTCCTGAACCCCGCGCCCGCGGCGCCCCCGACGGGGCCGACGCTGCCGCCGCCGGTCGCCGGTAAGAGCGTCAACGTCGCGCTGGTGTCCGGCACCGTGAAGATCAAGCGGAAGGGGCGCAAGCACTACGTCAAGTTGACCGCGGGAGCACACATCCCGGTCGGCAGCTCGATCGACACGCGACGCGGGCGGATCAAGATCACCGCCGCCCAGGGCAAGGGCAAGACGGCGTCGGCGGACTTCTACGACGGACTGTTCAAGCTCACCCAGACCAAGGGCTCCAAGCCGCTCACCACGCTGGCCCTGATCGAGCGGCTCAGCTGCGCGCGCAACGGCAAGGCGTCCGCCACCGCTGCCAAGAAAAAGAAGAAGAAGCGCAGGCTGTGGGGCGACGGCAAGGGCAGGTTCCGCACGAAGGGCAAGCACAGCGCTGCGACCGTCGTCGGTACGAAGTGGCTCGTCCAGGATCGATGCGCGTCGACGCTGACGCGTGTCGTCCGCGGCAGAGTCAAGGTGCGCGACTTCGCCAAGCGCAAGACCGTGATCGTGCGCGCCGGCAAGCACTACACAGCGCGGGCGAAGCGCAAGTAGCGCCAGGGCGCCTTAGCGGAGGATGCGAGTGAGGTCGATCTCCGCGTCCCGGGTCTGAAGGCCGCGCTGCATCGCGGCGCTGATGCGAGCCTGCGCGTCGGGCTGAAGAGCTCCCTCGCCGAACAGGTCCGAGTCGCGCCGGAAGTCGTCGGTCGGCGCCAGCGCGATGGCGTTGACGCGATCCTTGACCGCGGCATGGCCCGCCGCCGGGAACTCGGCGATGCGATGCGCGAGCGCACTCACGAACCCCGCCAGCTCGGCGGCGGGCAGCGCCCGGTTGATCCAGCCGTAGCGTTCCGCGAGGTCCGCGTCGTAGTCGTCCGCGCTGAGCATGACCTCGAGCGCCCGGCCACGACCCATGAGACGCGTGAGGTGCTGGACGGCGCCTCCGCCGGGAAGCAGGCCGAAGGCCGGCTCGAACTGCGCGAAGATCGCCGACTCGCGGGCCGCGAAGCGCATGTCGCAGGCGAGCGCGAATTCGCTGCCGGCGGAGCGCACGCGACCCTCGATCTGCGCGATCGTGACGAGCCGGCTCGCGCTGAGATGGCGGAACAGCAGCGCGATCGACGCTTCCCCGGTGAGCTTCGCGGCTTCGTGTCGGTACTCGGCGATCCGCGTCAGGTCCACGTGGGAGATGAAGTAGTCCGGGTCGGCACTCGTGAACACGAGCACTTGCACAGCCGGGTCGCCCTCGGCACCCTGGATGAGCGAGACGAGATCGCGGACCAGTTCAGGCCCGAGGAGGTTCATCGGCGGCGCCGAGATCTCCGCGAAAAGCACGGGGCCTTCCTGGCGGGTGTGGAGTGTCTCGAGCATGTGGTACTCACCGTGGCGATCGGCGCGACGGTTCGCGCCCGTGGCGACCCCGGCTCGGCCACCGGCCACCCCCGTGGAATACCGTGTCGCATGGACTGACCCGGGTTCAACTGGGTCGACACGCGACGACACCGAGGAACGAGCACGACGTCTGTATGTCGTCCTGCCCGCGGCGAAGCTCTACCAGCCGATCTGGACGTACGACGTCAAGACGCTCGCGGACGACCTGAGCGCCCATCTCGTGTACGGGCTCGTCACGGCCGCCGCGTGGCGGCTGGCCTGAGTTCGGCGCAACCCCGGGATCGACCCGAGCCCGGACCCCCGCGTCCCGACCCGGGCCGCCACGGGCGCGTTCGGCGCGGCGCGGAGCGACCGTGTCTCCACAATGATCCGGGACGGCCACGACGGTCGGAACGCAAGAGTGCCCCGCGCAGAGGCGGTGGCAATGGTCACGGGCGGCTCCTCTGAGACCGGCCGCGAGGTTGGTCGCGGGCTGGCCGGCTGGCGCTGGGCGATCGTCGTGGTCTACCTCGAGCATCAGCGCGAAGCCGAGGCGACGGTTGCGGAGATCCTCGCCGCCGAAGGTAGGACGGTCGCCGTGCGCGCCGACCTCGCGGACGATCTCGACGTCCAGCGCTTGTTCGCGGAATCGATCGCGGCGTTCGGACGCGTCGACGCGGTCGTTCACACGACCGCCGACACCGCCTCGATCCTCTACCAGCTCGCGGCGCGTCATGTGAGCGAAAGCGGGGCGATCGTCAGCGTTCCCCCAGCTGAACCCGTGCCGGATGGAGTCGCACGGGGGTTGCGCAAGCGCTGCATCACGGTCGGCAGAGCCCCGCCGGACACGGTGCTCTCGTTCCTCGACGGGTGGAGGCGTGCCATCGGCTGAGACCTCTGAACTCCTCTAGAGTCGTCAAATGCCTGCCATCCGAGGGCTCGGATTCCTCGGTAGGACGAGCGAGCGTCAACGCGTCGACGGCATGCTCGCTCAGGTCCGCGATGGTCAGAGCGCCGTACTGGTTATCCGCGGCGAGCCGGGCATCGGAAAGACCGCGCTGCTGCGATACGCCGCGCGACAGGCCTCGGGCGTGCACGTCACCGAGGTCGAAGGGGTCGAGGCGGAGATGGAGCTGCCGTTCGCCGGGATCCATCGGTTGTGCGCGCCGATGTTCGACGGGCTCAAGGCTCTCGCGGAACCGCAGCAGAACGCGCTGCGAGTCGCTTTCGGTCTCGCGTCGGGCGTGGCGTCGGGCCCGTTCTTGGTCGCCGTCGCCGTGCTCAACCTGCTCTGTGCCACCGCCGAGGAGCGGCCGCTCCTGTGCCTGGTGGATGACGCGCAGTGGCTCGACGCCGCATCGGTGCAAGCGCTCGGATTCGTCGCACGGCGCCTGCTCGCGGAGCCGGTGGCGATGGTGTTCGCGCTGCGCGAGCCGATCACCACCCGCGCGCTCGACGGTCTGCCGCAGCTGTCGCTTGAAGGCCTCGATGAACCGGATGCGCGTGCGCTGCTGTCGAGAGCCGTCCCGGGCCGGCTCGATGATCGTGTCCGAGACCGGATCATCGCCGAGACGGCGGGCAATCCACTGGCGCTTGCCGAGCTGTCGCAGGGGATGAATGCTGCGGAGCGTGCCGGTTTTGTCCCGTCGGCCGCGCGCGACCTCCCGGTTCAGCTCGAGGAGCAGTACGAAGAGCGGGTCGCGGGATTGCCGGAAGCGACCCGGAGGCTGATGTTGCTGGCGGCAGCGGATCCGCTGGGGGAGGCACCCCTGTTATGGCGTGCGGCCGAACGGCTCTCCATCGAGCCGGGCGCGCTGGCTCCCGCATCCGAGGCTGGGCTGTTGGAGATCGACGACCGCGTCCGGTTCCATCACCCGCTGGTGCGCTCGGCGGTGTACCGAGCCGCGCCGGACGACGAACGACGGCGCATGCACGAGGCGCTGGCCGACGCGAGCGATTCCGAGCTCGACGCCGACCGTCACGCCTGGCACCTCGCACTCGCCGCCGCCGGACCAGACGAAGCCGTCGCCGCCGCGCTCGAGCGGGCGGCAGGGCGAGCGCGAGGCCGTGGCGGGCTCGCGGCTGCAGCGGCGCTCCTCGAGCGGACGGCCGCTCTGACTCCCGACGTGACGCTTCAGGCAGCGCGCGCGCTCGCCGCGGCGGAGACCAGCTTCCAGGCCGGGGCGTTCGACGCGACGGCGCGGCTTCTCGCCGTGGCGGAGGCCGGGTCGCTCGACGGCTTCCAGAGCGCGCGAGTCGCGCTCCTGCGGGGGCACATTGCCCTTGTTTCCCGGCACGGCAACGAGGCGGCCTGGTTGCTCCTCGACGCCGCGCGAGCGCTCGAGCCGTTGGACCTGAGCCTCGCTCGCCGCGCCTACCTGACCGCGTGGAGTGCCGCCGTCGCGGCGAGCCACCTCGGCGGAGCGGCCGTCCTTCTCGAGATCTGCCGTGCGGTGCGCGCGCTCCCGCCGCTGTCGCCGGACCCGCATCCACTCGACCTGGTTCTCGAGGGCTTCGCCCTGCTGATCACCGACGGACATGCGGCGGCGATGCCGATCCTCCAGCGCGCGTCGAACGTCGTCCCCCAGTTGCCGGTCGAGGACGTCGTGCGGTGGAGCTTCCAGGTCGGCGGCGTGCGATCCGCCATGTGGGACGACGACGCGATCGCGGTCTACGAGCGACAGGCTCGGCTCGTCCGCGACGCGGGCGCGCTCGCTGAGCTGCCGATCCACCTCCAGGCCCTGGCGCTCGAGCGAGCGTGGCTGGGCGACCTCGAAGGCGCGGGGCGGCTCATGGCCGAGAGCGAGAGCATCTCGACCTCGATCGGGACCCAGATGCCGCCGTTCGCGCTGCTCCGGATCCTGGCCCTACAGGGTCGCGAGGCCGAGGCCGCCCCGCTGATCGAGGCGGTCAGCCAGCAAGGCATCACACGAGGACAGGGAAACGCGGTGATGGTCGCGCACTGGGCCGCCGCGGTGTTGTACAACGGCCTCGGTCGCTACGGGAAGGCGTCAGCGGCGGCCCGAGAGGTCGTCGCGAACGGCGTCCTTCCCTGGCTGACGATGTGGGCGCGGGTCGAGCTCGTCGAGGCCGCCGCCCGCGTCGGCGATGCCGAGCTCGCGCGCGATGCGCTCGACGGGCTCGTGGCGACCACGCAACCTGCAGGCAGCGACTTCGCGCTCGGCATCGAGGCGCGTTCGCGGGCGCTCCTCGCCGATGGCAACGAGGCCGAGGCGTCCTACCGGGAGGCGATCGACCGGTTGAGCCGGACCCGGCGCCGGCCCGAGCTGGCTCGCGCCCACCTCGTGTACGGCGAGTGGCTGCGCCGGGAGGCGCGTCTCGGGCAGGCCCGCGCGGGGCTCCGGACGGCCGAGGAGATGTTCACCGAGATCGGGATGGAGGCGTTCGCCGAGCGCGCGAGGAGCGAGCTGGTCGCCGCCGGCGCGAAACCGCGCCGGCGCGCCGACGAGGCGCGCGAGAAGCTCACGCCGCAGGAGCAGCAGATCGCGCAGCTCGCCCGCGACGGGCTCACCAACGCGGAGATCGGCGGCCAATTGTTCCTCAGCCCGCGCACCGTCGAATGGCACCTGCACAAGGTGTTCGCCAAACTTGGCATCGACTCGCGCAACGGCCTCTACGCCGCCCTGCCGCCACCGGAGCTGGATGACGCTCGCGTCTGCTCGCGGACCACGACGTAGTCGATGTAGCGTCTGCTGATGTCCACTACGCGTGGCCCGGGGTTTGTGGGCCGGACCAGCGAACGCCAAGTGCTCGATGGACTGCTCGCTAGGGTCCGTGGGGGCGAGAGCAGGGTCCTGGTCATCCGCGGCGAGGCGGGGATCGGCAAGACCGCGCTGCTGCGATACACCGCGCGCCAGGCGTCCGGCTTCCGGCTCGCACCGCTGACGGGGGTGCAGGCGGAGATGGAGCTGCCGTTCGCCGGGGTCCATCAGCTGTGCGCGACGATGCTCGACCGGCTCGAAGTGCTCCCGGCGCCGCAGCGTGACGCTCTGAGCATCGCCCTAGGACTGAGGACGGGGGAGGTGCCGGAAGGCTTCCTGGTCGGACTGGCCGTGCTCAGCCTGCTGTCGGCGGTCGCGGAGGAGCGACCGCTGCTGTGTCTCGTCGAGGACGCGCAGTGGCTGGATGCCGCCTCGAGCCAAGTCCTCGGCCTCGTTGCGCGACGGGTGTGGGGGGAGTCGGTCGCGATCGTGGTCGCCCTGCGCGAGTCGGAATCGGACGCGCCAGTCCGCGACTTCGACGGTCTGCCCGAGCTTCCGCTCGAAGGCCTGCCCGAGAAGGATGCTCACGCGCTGCTGGCGAGCGCGGTCACGGGGCGGCTCGACAGCCACGTCGGTGATCGGATCGTCGCCGAGACTCGGGGGAACCCGCTCGCCTTGCTGGAGCTGCCGGGGCACATGACCGCGGCCGAATTGGCCGGTGGCTTCGACCTTCCTGCTGCCGGCGAGCTTCCGGTGCACATCGAGGGCCAGTATCTCCGCCGCGTCGGCGAGCTGCCCGAGGCGACGCAGCGACTGATGCTGCTGGCGGCCGCCGAGCCCTCGGGTGACCCGGCGCTGGTCTTGCGTGCGAGCCGCAGGCTCGACATCGACACCGGAGCGCTGGCGCCCGCCGAGGCCGCCGAGCTGTTGGAGATCGGGGCGGGCGTCTGGTTCCGTCATCCGCTCGTGCGCTCGGCGGTCTACCGAGCCGCGCCTCTCAGCAGGCGGCGGCGGGTGCACGAAGTCCTCGCCGAGGTGAGCGATCCCGACACCGATGCCGATCGCCGCGCCTGGCACCGCGCACTGGCGGCGGCGGGACCGGACGAGGACGTCGCGGGCGAGCTCGAGCGCTCGGCCGCCCGGGCGCAGGCTCGCGGCGGGGTCGCTGCCACCGCGGCATTCCTGGAGCGCGCCGTCGCGCTGACGCCGGACCCGGCGCGGCGCCGTGAACGCGCGCTGGCGGCCGCTCAGGCCAGCGTCCAGGCCGGCGCGTTGACCGCCGCTCGCGGGCTGATGGCCACGGCCGAGGCCGGGCCGCTCGATGAGTTCCAGCGGGCACGCGTCGACCTGCTGCGCGCCCAGCTGGCGTTCATCTCCAGCCGCGGCAACGACGCGACCTCGCTTCTGCTGGCTGCGGCCCGTCGGCTGGAGCCGCTCGACCTTTGCCTCGCGCGGGAGACGTACGTGGACGCGTTCTCCGCCGCGCTGTTCGGAGCCAGGCTCAACGACAGCGTGGGGATGCCCGACATCGCCGAGGCTGCCCGGGCCGCGCGGCGCCGACCGGGTGCCGAGCCGGCCACCGCCGACCTGCTGCTGGACGCCCTCATCGCCCTCAGCGACGACTACGACGGGGCCGTCCCACTCTGCCGGCGAGCGGTGGAGCGGCTCTCCGGCAACGCGTCGACCAAGGAACGGCTGCGCTGGCTGTGGCAGGGTGGCGTCGTCGCCCTCGAGCTCTGGGACGACGAACATGCGTCCTCGCTGTCGCACTCCAGCGTGGAGATCGCCCGCGAGACAGGGACCCTCAGCGAGCTCGCGCTGGCGCTCACCGCGCGCACGCCCGTGCTGGTGTTCTGCGGCGACCTCGCCGCCGCCCGCGCGCTGGTCCTGGAAACCGCGTCGGTCGAGGAGGCGACGGGGATCAGGTCCGCGCCGTACGGCGCGTTGATCCTCTCGGCGTGGCGAGGCAGTCGGCAGGAGACGACCGACCTGATCGAGAGGACGGAGCGCGAGGCGGGCGCCCGCGGCGAGGGAATCGGACTCGCCATCAGCGCGTACGCGCGCGCCGTCCTCTGCAACGGCCTCGGCCAGTACGAGGAGGCCCTGGCCGCCGCGACCTCGGCCAGCGAGCATCGAGAGGTCGTCGCGGAGAACTGGGGCCTGAGCGAGCTGGTCGAACCGGCCACGCGATGCGGCAGGATCGATCTGGCCACGGACGCCCTTGAGCGGCTGACCGCGAAAGCACGGGCCACGCGAACGGACTGGGCGCTCGGCGTCGAGGCGCGTGCCCGGGCCCTGCTCAGCGAAGGCGATGAGGCCGAGCGCGGGTTCCACACGGCGATGGACCATCTCGGTCGCACACGCGTGCGCGCCGAGCTGGCCCGCACGCATCTGCTGCACGGCGAATGGCTGCGGCGCGAGAGCCGCCGGGTCGACGCGCGCGCCGAGCTCAGCGTCGCGCACGAGCTGTTCGCGTCGATGGGCATGCAGGCGTTCGCCGAACGCGCCGGCAGCGAGCTCCTCGCCACGGGCGAGAAGGTCCGCCGGCGGCTCGCCGAGACCCGCGACGATCTCACTCCGCAGGAGCGGCAGGTCGCCCAGCTCGCGCGCGACGGGCTCTCGAACTCGGAGATCGGCGCCCGCCTGTTCCTGAGCCCGCGCACCATCGAGTGGCACCTGCGGCACGTGTTCGCCAAGCTCGGGATCCGGTCCCGACGCCAACTCGCAAGCGCCCTTGAGGCCTCGGAATCCGAGGTCCGCGGCTAGGTCTTCCAGTGAACGTCGACCTGCGCGCGCGGGTCGCGGCGCGCCGACTCCGCGTAGTGCTCGAGCGCGCGCGTGTCGGCCGCGGTCGGGGCGCCGGTGAGCGACCGCGGCCAGAGCTTCAACGCCGCGACCGCGTTGACCTCGGCCGCGATCAGGATCACCTGGGCGGCCAGCGACAGCCACGAGAGCAGGCCGATGACGGTCGCGAACAGCCCGTAGGTGTCGCTCGCGTGCGCGATCGCAGCGTTCACGTACAAGCCGCCGAGCGTCTGGAGCACGAGCAGGCCGAGCGTCGCGACGATCACGCCGGGGAGGAGCTCGCGCAGGCTGTGGCGCTCGGACGCGAGCAGCCGGAACGCCGCCAGTAGCGCGATCGCATCGACGGCGAGCGAGACCACGAGCGCGGCGGCGGCGGTCCACACCTCGCCATCGAGACGTCCGCTCGTCGCTGCTCCGCTCAGCACGGAGCTGGCGACGATCGCGAGGCCGGCGGTTCCGAGCACGGCGAGCCCGCGCACGCGCCGCGAGAAATAGCCGAGCTGATCGACCGGAGCGACGTTCCATGTCGCGTCGAGCGCTTGGCCGAGCGCCAGCGTGATGCCGAGCCCGGCCCACAGGGCGACGCCGATGCCGACGACGAGCGCCACGCCGCTGCCGCCGATCGTCCCGATGTCGCTGCGCACGAGTGGCCCGACCACGGGCATCTCGGCGTAGGCCGAGTTCAGGATGTCGTCGCGCCGGCTCGGGTCGTCCTGGAGGACCAAGCCGACGATCGAGACGAACGCCAGCAGCAGCGGGAAGACCGAGAAGAACGCGTAGTAGGCGATCCGGACGGCATGCCGCGACGCGCGGTCGTCGACGAACTTGCGCACCACCGCGACGGGGAACGCGATCGGCCGGCGGGGCCGTTGCCAGCGGTCGAGGCGTCCCAGCAGCCGCCGCATCCGCTCTGTCACGTCGTCAGCGTGGCGGTGGCGGTGGCCGGAGTCATCATCCGATCGGTATGACCGGCGACCGGGAACTAGCCGCGTGTGGGCGTGGAGCCCTCGGAGCCGGTGTTCCGCGCCGGGCCGGGGGTGTCGACCTCCGCGAGCCGGCGAACCTCGCGGGCGATGTTCACCAGGTCATGCGCGGTGTGAAGCGCCTCTTCGGCGGTGTCCAGATCGTCGAGGACGGCACGGATCAGGGCTGCCTCGCGCACGTACTGCGAGACGCTGATCCCCTGGGCATTGGCCGCGCGCGCAATGGCTGAGTAGCCACGATCGGCGAACCGTATCGTCGTCGCGTGAAGCGCCATCGGGCGGAACTCTACTTGCGAACCGCCCCACATTGGGCCCGATCCGCGATAGTGGAGACGCTATCGCGGTACCATATACAACATCGCGGTCGATCAAGCCCCCGGAATCCACATTTCGAGCGCGACGACGGCGGCCGCGTGACCAGCGCGCGATGGACGTTTGAGGTCTCGCGTGAGGCGCCGGGACAGGGTCGCAGGGCGATCCGCGAGTTTGCCGCCCGGGCCGAACCGACGGAGTGGGCGCTCAGCGCGATCGGCCTGTGTGTCACGGAGGCGATGACCAACGTGGTCGTGCACGCGTACCAAAACGGCGAACGTCCGGGCCGCATCGAGATGGACGCTGAGCTCGACGGCAATTCGCTGTCAGTCCGCGTCCGCGACTACGGCCACGGTCTCAGGCCCCGGCTCGACAGCCCCGGGCTCGGGCTCGGGCTGCCCCTGATCATTCGCATGTCCGCGCGCTCGGAGATCCGCTCGCCCACGCGGGGCGGCACGGAGATCACCATGCGGTTCAACGTCCACGAGCAAGACGAGGCCGGCCGTCGATGACGACGACGTCGCGCTATTCGCGGAGGCGCGGAAGCCGCTTCTCGCGCTCGGCACGCTTCGCCTCTCGCTGAGCTTTCTGCTCCTCGACCTTGACCTTGGCGTCGGCGTAGGACTGCTCGACGAGGACCCTGCCGCCGGCCCAACCGAACGCCCAGACCACGATCGCGACGGCGAAGGCGACGTTCCACGCCGTGACGGCGAGCTGCTGGCCGAGTGAGTACGCGGCGGCGGTGGCGGCGTCAGTGACGTCGTTGAGTGCCGCCACGTTGGTCGCCTGATTGACGCCGACGCCGCCGGGCGTGACCGAGACCGTGTTGGCGATCGAGTTTCCGCCAACGACCGCCATCACCGTGTGGAACGTGACCGTGATCCCGTACCCGGCGAGGAACACGGCGATCACGGCGAGCTTGGCGAGCCACGCGCCGAGCGACGGCAACGCCACTCGGACCAGGTATTGGCGCGGGCGCGCGAGGATGGCCCCGCCCTGCTTGGCCTTCCGCACGACCCCGCGCAGCTTGCGCCGGAAGATCCGGGCCAGGAGGACGATGAGCAGCACTGCGCCGGCGACAGCCGTGAGGATCAGGACCGGGTGGTCGTGCGGCAGCTTGAACTGGCGCTCGAACGTGCCCGCCACGGTCGCGAACAGGTAGACGTAGACCAACGCCCCCACGAGCGTGAAGAAGATCTTCTGCACCAGCATCCCGCCGACCACCCCGGCGAAGGTGGCGCCGGCCGTGATCGCCGCGAACATCAGCAGCATCACGAACGTGCCGATGTTGGCCGGCAGGAAGCCGTTGAGCGCCACGCCGGTGGCGTACGCCGCCAGCACCTGCCGATAGGGCGCCGGCGCGCGCGGATAGGCGGCGCGGAGAATGAAGTACCACCCCAGCGCGGTCAGGGTCGTCTGCATCGTCTGCAGCGACCAGCCGGCCAGCAGGTACCCGAGCCCGATCCCCGTCAACGCGTCCCACAGGTCCGAGAGCCAGCCGGCCACGTCGATGCCGAGCAGCTCGAGGAGGCCGACGACGGCGGCGATCCCCAGCAGCCAGGCCAGGACCTTGACCAGCCGCCGTGCTCGGGACGGGTCGTCGAACGGCAGCAACCGGTCGCGCAGCCGGTGCCTCGTGACCGGCGGGCCGGTGGTCACCATGCGCGTAGATTGTTCAGGAAACGTGCCGGGTCAGCGCATGTCCAGCGCGCCAGGGCGGGTGACCGCCCAGATCACCCACACGTCGAGGGCGATCACCAGGACCGACCAGAACGGGTAGTACGGGATGAAGAGGAAGTTCATCAGCGCGCTCAGCGACGCGAAGACGATCGCCGCCGCGCGCGCCCACGTCCGACCGCCGAAGAGGCCGAGGCCGGTCGTCACCAGCGCGGCGCCGAGCAGCAGGTGCAGCCAGCCCCACGCCGACGTGTCCAGATCGAACGTGTAGTTGGGGGCCACGACGAAGAACTCGTCGTTGAAGATCGCTGTCAGGCCCGCGATCACCTGGAACGAGCCGATCAGCATCAGCATCGTCCCGGCGAACGCGACGCCGCTCGCCGCCCAGCCGGAAAGCGGCTGCTCCTGCCGTTGAGGGGTCTGCGTACCTGCGGCCATGCGGAGTCCTCCTCGGGCAGCGCCCGCGCTAGTTGTGCGGCTGTCAGATACGCCGTAGCGACGACTACTCCTGCCCGACTGACCCGTTGCCTTGACGCGGTCATAGATAGCGCGTATATATTCTCGCTATCTATGCGCGAGCATTTCCTTGCACTTCTCGCCCGCGAGAGCGGCCACGGCTACGAGCTGAGGCAGTCGCTGCAGCAGGAGTTCGGGGATCTGCTTCCGGCGCTGAACGCGGGACAGATCTACTCGACGCTTGCGCGGCTCGAGCGCGATGGCCTGGTTGTCGGCCAGAGCGTCGAGGGCGACAGTCGCCGCAAGCGCCTGTACGAGCTCACCGACGCGGGCCGCGCCGCGCTGGAGCGCTGGGTGGAGACGCCGGTGCCGGGCACGCGGCTCAAGGACGAGTTCTTCATGAAGTTCGTCGTCATCGTGTCCGCCGGGCTGGCAGAGCCGCAGGCCGTGATCGACAGTCAGCGGCGCGAGTACCTGCAGTCGCTGCGCGACCTCGACGCGCTGCTCGCCGCGAACGGCAAGGGCGCCGCCGCCGAGCTGCTCGTGGAGGGCGCCGTCCTGCACGCGAAGGCGGATCTGGAATGGCTCGACCTGATCGAGCAACGACTGGCCGTCCGGAAGGAATCGACATGACACCCGTGCTCGAGGCGCGCAACCTCGCGAAGACCTACGACACCGGCGGAGTGAAGGTCTTTGCCCTTCGCGGCGTCGACCTCGCGATCGCACAGGGCGAGTTCGTCGCGATCATGGGCCCGAGCGGGTGCGGCAAGTCGACCCTGCTCAACCTGCTCGCCGGCCTCGATCGACCGACCGCGGGGGAGGTCCGGCTCGGCGGCGAGCGGATCGACGAGCTGAGCGAGACCGAGCTCGCGCGGCTGCGGCGCCGTCACATCGGGTTCGTGTTCCAGTTCTTCAACCTGATGCCGACCCTGTCGGCGGTCGAGAACGTCGAGCTGCCGCTGCTGCTGGTCGGCCGGCGCCGGAAGGACGCACGGCGATCGGCGAACGAGCTGCTGACCGAGCTTGGGCTCGGAGACAAGCAGGCCGCGGCTCCGGTCCAGCTCTCGGGCGGGCAGCAGCAGCGCGTCGCGCTGGCACGAGCGCTCGCGAACACCCCCGACATCGTGCTCGGCGACGAGCCGACCGGGAACCTCGACTCCGCCGCGGCTCGCGACGTGCTCGGACTCCTGCGCGGCGCCCGCGACCGCGGTCAGACCGTGTTGATCGTCACGCATGACGGGCGCGTCGCGGCGGCGGCGGATCGGGTGATCACGCTGCGCGATGGGCTGGTGTCCGACGAGAGCGTGCTGCAGGCCGCGCGCCCGGTCGCGCTTCCCTTCGAGCACGGCGAACGGACGTGACCGCGACCTTGATCAGGCTGGCCTTCGCGGGTATCCGTTCGCGCCTGCTCGCGAGCGGACTCACGATCCTGCTCTCGACCGCCGCCGCGGCGACCATCGTCCTCGCGCTTGAGGTGGGCGCGACCGCGCGCGATCCCTGGCAGCGAACGTTCACCGCGGCCAACGGCGCGCATGTGCTCGCGAACGTGTCCTCGCAGGCCGAGGCGCGCGCGATCGCGGCCCTCCCCGGCGTCGCCGAGCGCGACGCGCCCGTCCCGATCGCACCCGCGAGCGTCGCACGACGCTGGTGGCACGGACCGTGTGCTGCTCGCCGGACTGCCTGACCGGCCCCGGGTCAACGCGCCGGTCCGAACCGCGGGCTCGGCGCTGCGTGAGGACGGCATCGTGCTCGAGCGCAGCTTCGCCGAGGCCCTCGGTCTCGAAGTCGGAACGCCGCTCCGGGTCGCGGCGGCAGGCGGTCCCGTCGTGCTGCCCATCCTCGGCACGGCGATCTCGCCGAGCCAGCCGCGCTATCCGCGCAGCAACCCGGGCGTGGCGTGGGTCACGCGGGCCACGCTCGAGCGGATCGCGCCCGATCGCAGCGGCTGGACCTGGAACCAGGCGATCCGCCTGACGAACGCCGCCGCCGCATCGGCCTTCGCCGCGCGCGCCGCCGCATCCTTGCCGCCGGACACCGCGTTCATCACGACCTGGGAGGACCAGCGCGAGGAGGCGCTGCGCGACGCGCAGCCGCTCACGATCATCCTGACGACCTACACGATCCTGCTCCTCGTCGTGGTCTTCGCGGTCGTGGCGATCCTCGTCGGCGCCCGCGCCAGCGCGCAGCACCGCGAGATCGGGCTGCTGAAGGCCGTCGGGTTCACGCCGCGCCAGGTCACCGCCCTGTTCGCGCTCGAGACCGCCGCGCTCGGCCTCGTCGCCGTCGTCATCGGCTTCGCGATCGGCGTCTTGCTCGCGCCGCGGCTCGCCGCGCCCAGCGTCGAGACCATGCTCGGCTCGCCGACGGCTGCCGCGAACCCGTGGCACCTCCTCATCGCCAGCATCCCCGTCCTGCTCGTGCTCATCGGCAGCGCGCGGTCGTCGACCCGGCGCGCCACCCGCTTCAGTGCCCTGCAGGCGATCGAAGCCGGCACCGCAGCGCCCGCTCCGCGATCGCGCCTTGCCCGCGCTCTGAGCGGCGCTGCGTTGCCAATCCCGCTCGCCCTCGGCTTGAAGGACCTCCTCGCCCGGCGCCACCGAGCCACCCGGCTCGCCGGCGCGATCGTCGTGACCGGAGCGGCGATCGTCGTCGCGCTCTCGATGCAAGCCTCGCTCGACGCCCAAGCAAGCGGCGCGGTCAGCGACGTGCCGGACGAGCTTCCTGTGCTCGTCTACAGCCTCGACGCCGTGCTCCTCCTGATCACCGCGACGACGCTCGTCGCGATCGCACTGCTCTCCGTACGCGAGCGCATTCGCGACTACGGCGTCCTCAAGGCCGTCGGCCTGACCCCCAGACAGATCGCCTCGAGCCTCGTCAGCACCCACGCCGCCGTTGCGCTGTTCGCCGCGCTCCTGTCGATACCGGTGGGCATCGCCCTCTACGTGACGATCTACGGGATCGCCGGTGGGAGCAGCGAAGATCGCGTGATCGCCCCGTGGTGGTGGCTGGCGCTCGTCCCGATCGGCACGCTGCTCGTGGTCGTCGCTGCCACGAGCATCCCCGCCCGCCTCGCGACGCGCATCCCCACCGCCGACGCCCTGCGTTACGAATGACGCCGCGCGCGCGTACGTAAGCGCCGAATATGATCCGCGGCGACTGGAGGGGGAGCGGATGAAGAGCAGCCTCGAGATCGCGCAGGAAGCGGTCCTGCGGCCCATCGAGGAGATCGCCGACGGCCTCGGCCTCGAGCCGGATGAGTTCGAGCTGTACGGCCGCTACAAGGCGAAGATCGACCTCTCGGTGACCGAGCGGCTCGCCGACCGGCCGGACGGCAAGCTGATCTGCGTCACAGGCATGACGCCGACGCGGGCCGGCGAGGGCAAGACCACGACGCTCGTCGGTCTCACGCAAGGGCTCGGCGTCATCGGCAAGCGGCCGGTGGCGTGCCTGCGCGAACCGTCGCTCGGGCCGGTGTTCGGCATCAAGGGCGGCGCGGCCGGCGGGGGTCTGACGCAGGTCGTGCCGATGGAGGATCTCAACCTCCACTTCACTGGCGACATCCACGCGATCGGCGCCGCGAACAACCTGCTCGCGGCGATGCTCGACGCCTCGATCCTGCACGGCAACCCGCACAAGATCGACCAGCTGCGCATCGACTGGCGGCGCGCCGTCGACATGAACGACCGGACGCTGCGCTCGATCACGGTCGGGCTCGGCGGGCGCGCGAACGGCTACCCGCGCGAGAGCGGGTTCGACATCACGGCCGCGAGCGAGGTGATGGCGATCATGGCCGTCGCGCGCGACCTGCAGGACCTGCGCCAGCGCCTCGGACGCATCACCGTCGCGCACTCGTTCGACGGCGCGAAGCCGGTCACGGCCGAGGATCTGGGCGCGGCCGGCGCCATGGCCGTACTGCTCAAGGACGCGATCAAGCCGAACCTCATCCAGACGCTGGAGGGCCAGCCGTGCCTCATGCACTGCGGCCCGTTCGCGAACATCGCCCACGGCAACAACTCGCTGGTGGCGGACCTGATCGCGCTCAAGACCGCGGACTACGTCGTGACCGAGTCCGGCTTCGGGTCCGACATGGGGATGGAGAAGTTCTTCGACATCGTCTGCCGCTTCGGTGACCTCCGCCCGAGCGCCGTCGTGCTCGTCACGACCGTGCGCGCGATCAAGCACCATGGCGGCGTCGAGGACGACCCGCGCATCGGCCGCACCCACGCCACGCGCGCGCTGGAAGCGGGCATGGCCAACGTGCGTCGCCACCTCGGCATCATCCGCGAGTTCGGGATGCCGGCGGTCGTCGCGGTCAACCGGCGGCCGGACGACAGCGACGCCGAGGTCGAGCTCGTCAAGCGCGCCGCCGTCGAGGCGGGCGCGTTCGCGGCCGAGCAGAACGAAGGCTTCGCCAAGGGCGGCGCCGGCGCCGCGGATCTCGCCGCCGCGGTCGTCGAGGCCTGCGAGCAGCCGAACGAGTTCCGCCACCTGTACGACGACGACATGCCGATCCGCGAGAAGATCGAGGTGGTCGCGAAGCGCGTCTACGGCGCCGCCGGCGTCTTCTTCTATCCCGAGGCGGAGAAGCGGCTCGCGACATACACGCCCGACCGACTCGAGCGCCTCCCGGTCTGCATGGCCAAGACGCACCTGTCGCTGTCCGCGGACCCGGCGGCGCTGAACGCGCCGGAGGGGTTCACGCTCCAGGTGCGCGACATCCGCGCGTACACGGGGGCGGGCTGGCTCGTACCGCTGTGCGGTGACATCACGCAGATGCCGGGGCTCGGCAAGTCGCCGGCTGCGCTCAACGTCGACATCGACGAGGACGGGCGCACCGTCGGGTTGTTCTAGGCCGGCATGCCGCTCGCCGACCGAACGCTCGCAGAGCTGCTGGCCGAGATCGCCGCCTCCACGCCGGCGCCGGGCGGCGGGTCAACTGCGGCCGTGGCGTGCGCGCTCGCGGCCGCGCTCGTCGAGATGTCGGCCGGACCGCCCCACGAGCGCGCCGCGGCACTGCGGGCGCGGGCGCTCGAGCTGGCCGACGAGGACCTGAGCTCGTTCGGGCCGGTGCTCGACGCCCAGCGGGTGCCCGCCGGCGATGAGGGCCGCCCCGAGCGATTGCGCGCCGCGCTATCGGCCGCATCGGACACGCCGTTGGCGGTCGCCGCGGTCGGGTGCGAGGTGGCCGAGCTGGCCGCGGAGGTCGCGCGCGGCGGCCGACCGAGCCTCGAGGGCGACGCCGCTGCCGCTGCGCTCCTCGCCGAGGCGGCGACGAGGGCGGCCGCGCGCCTCGTCGAGCTGAACCTCGCCGCCGTGCCCGACGACATCCGCCTGCGCACCGCCGGCGAGTACGCCGCACGCGCGTGGGCCGCACGGAAGGAAGCCGTCGCTGGGAGCTGATAGCAGGGGCCGGACGCGGGGCGCGGTATCACTCCGGTCGCTCCAATGACCGCCGCACTGTTCCTCGCCCTGGCAAGCTCGATCGCCTACGGTGCCGCCGACTTCCTCGGCGGCGTGGCCGCCCGAGGCGCGCACGTGCTGCGCGTCGTCGTCATCGCCGCGCCGGCGAGCCTCCTCGTCGAGCTGCTGCTGTGGCCGGCGGTCGGGGCGAGCTTCCCCACCGCCGCCGTCACCTGGGGCGCCGCGTCAGGCATTGCGTCGGCAGTGGCGTTCGCCCTGCTGTACCGCACCTTGGCCATCGGGCCGATGAGCGTGCTGTCACCCGTGACCGCGCTCGTGTCGGCGGCGCTGCCGGTCGGCGTCGGCCTCATCGAGGGCGAGACCCTCAGCGGGCTCGCCGTGGGCGGCATGGTGCTGGCGTTCGTGGCGATCGTCGTGGTCAGCGGCGGTACGGGCGCGCGTGCCGCCCGCCCGAGCCGGGCGGCGCTCGTCCTGGCCTTTGGCGCCGGCGCGGCCATCGCGCTGCAGCTCGTCTGCCTCGACCAGGCGCCGGACGACAGCGGGATAGCGCCGCTGCTCGTCGGCCGCGCGGTCTCCACCGCCGTCGTCCTCGGCGCCGCCTTCATGCTGCAGCGCCGCCTCGGCGACACCCGGCCCAGCCTGGCGGCATCCGCGGGCGCCGGCGCGCTCGACTCGCTCGCGAACTTCGCGTTCCTGCTCGCCGTTCGCGACGGCGACCTTGCCGTCGTCGCGGTGATCACCGCGCTCTACCCCGCCGGCACCGTCCTGCTCGCGCGCGCGTTCCTGGCCGAGCGCATCGGACCGACGCAGCTCGCCGGGCTCGGACTGGCCGCCGTGGCCGTCAGCCTCCTCGCGGTGGGCTGACCTCGCTGCGCGGGGCATCCACTGGGCACTGGCCCCGGAGACTAGGGACCCGACACGGGACTTCCCCGGACGAGAGCGCGTACGCGCCAGAGGAAGCTCGCGGCATGAACTCCACCGCGCAGATCACGAACCCGGAGATCGGCGCCCAGCTGTACATCAGCCCACGCACGGTCGAGTACCACCTCCACGAGGTGTTCCGCAAGCTCGATGTCGCCAACCGCAAGGAGCTTCGCGCCGTGCTCGCGGACCGGGCCGCAGCGGTGTAGCTTCTCGGTCGAACGACCGGAGGAGACAGGCCATGCGGGTCTTCTTGGCCGGCGCGACGGGCGTGATCGGCACCCCGCTTGTGCCCCAGCTGTTGAAGGCTGGGCATCAGGTGACGGCGATGACCCGCTCGGTGCTGCGTGCCGCGCAGCTCGAGGCGGCCGGCGCCGACCCTGTCGTCTGCGACGTGTTCGACGCCGACGGCGTACGGGCGGCCATGGCCGACGCCTCGCCAGATGCCGTGATCCACCAGCTCACCGCGCTGCCGCCGCGGATCGACTGGGGGGATCCCAACGTGTTCGACACGCACAACCGCGTGCGGGCCGAAGGGACCCCGGTCCTCATCGAGGCGGCGCGTGCCACCGGCGCACGCCGCGTCGTGGCGCAGAGCATCGCGTTCGCGTATGCGCCGACGGGCGACCGCGTCAAGGGGGAGGACGCGCCGCTGTTCACCGACGCACCGCCGCCACTCGGCGACGCGGTCGCGGCGATCGTCGAGCTCGAAAGGCGGGTCACCGGCACCGCCGGGATCGAGGGTCTGGTGCTGCGCTACGGCATGCTCTACGGCCCCGGCACCTATCACGACCGGTGGGGCACCACGGCGGCCGACATCATCGCGGGGCGCCTGCCGCTCGCAGACGGCGCGACCGGCATGTACAGCTGGCTGCACGTCGAGGATGCCGCGTCGGCGGCCGTCGCCGCGCTCGAGCGGGGCGCGCCGGGGATCTACAACGTCGTCGACGACGAGCCGGCTCCGCAGGCCGAGTGGCTGCCCGTCCTCGCGCAGGCGCTGCGCGCCGATCCGCCCGCGGCGGCGGAGACGCCGTTCCCGCCGCAGACCCCGGAGATGTCGCTGCGCGGCGCCTCCAACGCGAAGGTCAAGAGCGAGCTCGGATGGCAGCCGCGGTACGCGAGCTGGCGCGAAGGCTTTGCCGCAAGCCTCGCGTGACCGCTACGCGTAGAGCTTGCGCTGTGCTCGGGCGATCACGCGGCCGTACGCGGGAGGCCGTCGCCACCTGCTCGGCGCGGCCCAGATCGGCCAGGCGCCGTACCAGGTGGTGAGCATGGGCGGCCCGCTGCCGTGGCATGCCGGACCGCGAACACCGGACAGCCGCCGGAGCTGTGACATGACATTGCTATTGCGTATTCAGGTACTGCGCTAGGACATCTCGCCGGCGTCAGGTCTCATTGAGGGTCGCGATACGAACGATCCCGATCTGGTGGAGGGCTACCGTGCTGATTGATCCTGCTGCGCCGCGCGCAGCATCGCCGCGTGAGGTGTTCCCACCGTGGCGTCGTGCACAACTCGCCGTCGATCTCCTCGCGCATGAGGCGCCCCTCGCCCCGAGCGTGCTGAGAACGACGGGTTTCCTGCGGCCCGAGCTCGCCGAACGGGTCACGGACTGGTTCACCGCGGAGCCGACGGCGCCTACCGATGCCGTCCGACAGTCCTACGGGGCGCTCGAGCGCGAGACTTCGCGGCTGTTCGAGATCGTCCGCCGCGCTCCGTCCGCCGGAGGCCTTGGTGTCCGAGTGCACCATGTCCGCGACGAGCGCGATCCCTACAGCGACGCAGCCGAGCTGTGTGCCGAGCTTCGCGAACGTGGGTCGATGACGCTGACGACCATCGCGCGTGACGAACCGCATCCGTTGCTCGGCGGCGAGGAAGGCGGTGTCGTCGACCAGCTTCGAGTCGTACACGACGTCTTCGGCCACGCAGCGCTCGGGGTCGGGTTCGACCTGCAGTCCGAGTTTGCGACGTGGCTGCAGTGCCGGACGTTGTTCTCGCGCGAGGCGCGGCCCGCCGCGTTCTGCGAGCTCGTCGGGGCGGTGACGACGTACGTCATGAGCGGCGAGAAGCCGGCGCTTCGCGCGGACCTGCCGCCGACCGAGCTTCTTGCGGAGGTGCGTGTCTAGCCGGGGAGGGGGATGCCTGCGGCGACGAGGGTGCCACCACCGGCTGGGCTGTCGACCCGGAGCTTGCCGTGCAGGACGGCGAGCCGGTCCGCCAGGCCGAGAAGCCCGCTCCCGTCCGGCCGGGCTCCTCCGATGCCGTCATCGCGCACCTGGACCCGGAGGGTGCCGTCCTCGACGCACGCCATCACCGCCGCGCCGTTCGCACGTGCGTGCTTTGCGACGTTGGTCAGCGACTCGGCGACGACGAAGTAGGCGGTCGCCTCGATGGCGGCAGGGAGCCGGCCCGCCGACACATCGATGTCGACCGGCATCGGCATCCGTGAGGCCAGCGCGTCCACAGCGTCGCGGAGTCCACCCCGAATGAGGACCGCCGGGAGGATGCCGTGCGCGAGCTCGCGGAGCTCCGCCGTCGCCTGCTCGGCGTTCTCGAGCGCTTGCGTCAGCAGGGCGGGGAGCTCTCCCTTCTCGTCCCGCAATGCGCGATGGGCCAGCTTGAGCGTGATGATCGTGTGGATCAGCCGCTGCTGCGCGCCGTCGTGCAGATCACGAACGACTCGCCGACGCTCCTCGTCGGCGGCTGCCACGATCCGCGCCCGCGACGCCGCCAGCTCTGTCCGCGCCTCGGTGTTGGAGATCGCCGTGGCCACGAGCTCCGTGAACTCGCCGAGCTGATCCGCGATGTCGTCGCGCAGCGGCTCGGATTCCGCGACGCCGGCACCCATCACGCCCCACACTTCGCCGTCGACGACGATTGCTGCGCCGGTGCCTGAGCGGATCCCGGTCGCGGCGATGGCGTCGGGGATGACGCCGCCGATCTCGCCGAAGTTCTCGATCCTCGACGGGCGGCCTATCGCGGGGAGCAGCGCGGTGGCCGTCCGGTCCTCGACGGGCCACGTGGTGCCCGCGTGGAACGGATTTGGTCGATCGCCCCAGGCGCCCGCCACGGTCGCAGGTCGATCGGGTTCGATGCGCCAGATGACCACCAGCGCCATGTCCAGTACCTGGGCGACCTCCCGCGCGATCGCGGCGAACACCTCTGGCGATCCCGCCCCGCCGGCCACGAGCATCGCCACGCGGCGAAGCGCCGCCTGTTGCAGCT
This sequence comes from uncultured Solirubrobacteraceae bacterium, assembly GCA_963759375.1. Lineage (GTDB taxonomy): Bacteria > Actinomycetota > Thermoleophilia > Solirubrobacterales > Solirubrobacteraceae > DASSUW01. The sequence goes on from CAVWYY010000001.1 coordinate 49,720, forward strand.
CGAGGGCGGCGTCATGTTCGCGCCGCATCTGCTCGGCGCGTAATCGGTCCTCGATGTCGCTGAAGGCCACGACGGCACCGCGTCCCTCCGGCATGCTGATCGGCGCCGATACGTAGGAGACGCGGAACATCGAGCCATCGCGCCGAACGAACCAGTCCAGATCGCGCGCGATCGTCTCGCCCGTGGCCCGCGGCAGCAGCATCGGGCACTCCGAGGCGGGAAACGGGGTCCCGTCCGGGTGCTTGTGGTGAATCGTCGCGTGGCTGTTGCGCCCGAACAGTTCGTCCGGGCGGTCATAGCCCAGTGCCGCGATCGCGGCAGGGTTGGCGAAGCGGATCACGTCGTCGGGATCCACGACCCAGATCGGCTGCGCCGCCGTGTCCAGCACGGCGGCGAGGAAATCCGTGGCACTGCCACTCAGGCCAGCCAGATCGGTCAGGGACTCAGGCACGCAATGCTTTCGCGCGGCCGAGTCTACGCCGCCCACGGGTTTGTAGGCTGGGGGCGTATGACCTACGTGATCACGGGCAGCTGCATCAAGGACGACTCGTGCGTCGAGGTCTGCCCGGTCGACTGCATTCATCCGACGCCCGGCGCGTCGGACTTCGAGGCGGCCGAGCAGCTCTACATCGACCCCGAGGAGTGCATCGACTGCGACGCCTGCGTCGAGGCGTGCCCGGTCGACGCGATCTTCCCCGACTTCGACATCCCGGAGAAGCACTCGTACGCGCTCGAGGTCAACGCGGAGTTCTTCGCTGAGGCGGACACCGCGGCCCGGACGGCGTCATGACGCGCGTGGCGATCGTCGGCGCCGGCCCGGCGGGCGCGTTCGCCGCGTCCGCGCTGCGGCGGTCCGCCGGCGACGTCGAGATCGACCTGTACGAGCGGCTGCCGACGGCGTGGGGACTGCTGCGCGCCGGCGTGGCGCCCGACCACCAGGAGATCAAGCGGCTCGATGATCGCTTCGAGCGCGAGACGCTGGCTCGCGGCTGTCGGTTCCTCGGCAACGTGGAGGTCAGCACCGACATCTCGCACGCCGAGCTGATGCAGCACTACTCCGCCGTCGTCTACGCCACCGGCGCGCAGACCGACAAGTCGCTCGGGATCCCCGGCGAGGACCTGCCCGGCAGCTGGGCGGCCACCGAGTTCGTGGCCTGGTACAACGGCCACCCCGACTATCGCGACCGCGAGTTCGACCTGTCGGCGACGCGGGCCGTCGTGATCGGCAACGGCAACGTCGCCGCCGACGTGACGCGCATCCTCACGCGCAGCGTGGCCGAGCTCGAGCGCACCGACATCGCGGACCACGCGCTGGAGGCGCTGCGCGCGAGCCGCATCGAGGAGGTCGTCGTGCTCGGCCGCCGCGGGCCTGCCCAGGCGGCGTTCACGAGCGCGGAGCTGCGCGAGCTGGGCCACATGGACGGCGTGGCGCTCCGCGTCGGCGACGTCGGGCTCGATCCGGTCTCGCAGGCGTGGCTGGACGAGGAGGGCACGTTCACCGCGCGCAAGAACGTCCAGCTGCTGCGCGAGTTCGCCGCCCGTCCGGCCGACCCCGGCGCGGCCCGTCGCATCGAGCTGCGCTTCCTGCGCTCGCCGGTCGAGATCCGCGGCGCCGACCGGGTCGAGGCGATCGACGTGCGCCGCAACGAGATCGTGCGCGAGGACGGCGGGCTGCTGCGGGCGCGCGCGGTCGACGAGCCGGTCGAGACGATCGAGACCGGCCTCGTGCTCCGCTCCGTCGGCTACCGCGCGGTGCCGCTGCCCGACGTGCCGTTCGACGAGCGCGCGTTCATCCTCCCGAACGTGCGCGGACGCGTGCTGGGCGTCGACGGCGAGCCGCTCCCCGGCGTCTACGCGGTCGGCTGGATCAAGCGCGGGCCGACCGGGATCCTGGGCACCAACAAGCGCGACGCGCAGGAGACGATCGACTGCCTCGCCGAGGACCTGGGCGCGCTCCCTGCGCCCGAGCGACCCGACCGGGAGCAGATCGATGCGCTGCTGGCCGAGCGCGCGCCGGACCTCGTCACCGCCGAGGGCTGGCACGCGATCGACGCCGCCGAGCGGGAGACCGGCCGCGCCGCGGGCCGCCCGCGGGTCAAGCTCGCGTCGCGCGACGAGCTGCTGGCGGCCGCGCGCCCGTAGTTCGCCGCCGAGGTTGCCGAGGCCGGACGCCGTTGCGATCATCGGTGCGTGGTGGCGCGCGCTGGGACACGGTCGCTGGTGGCGCGGGCGGCGGAGCTGGCGGCGCTGCGGGCAGCGGTCGAGCGGGCTGCGGGCGGCGACGCGGCGACCGTGGTCGTGTCGGGCGACGCGGGCGTCGGGAAGAGCCGGCTGGTCGAGGAGCTGATGCGGACGGCCGGGGGAGATGGGGCGCTGGTGCTGCTCGGCCGGTGCGTCGACGTCGGGCACGGCGAGCTCGCGTACGCGCCGATCGCGGGCGCGCTGCGCTCGCTCGTCGCTCAGGTCGAGGAGGCCGAGCTCGTCGAGGCGCTCGGTCCGGGTCGGGCGGAGCTCGCGCGCCTCGTGCCCGGATCTGGCTGACCGCGGACGCCGCGCCGGCCGTCGGATCGGCGGCGTTCGGCAGGGCGCGGGTGTTCGAGCTCCTGCTCGGGGCGCTCGGGCGTCTGGGGCGCCGGCGGCCGGTCGTCCTGGTGGTCGAGGATCTGCACTGGGCGGACGGTTCCACGCGTGACCTCGCTGCGCTTCCTCGTCCGCGCCGCCGCCGGCGAGCGGCTCGCGCTGATCGTCACGTATCGCACGGACGACCTGCGATCGGGCGCATCCGCTGCGCCCGTATCTGGTGGAGCTCGCGCCGCGACGCCCGCGTCGAGCAGGTCGACCTGGAGCCCTTCTCGCGGGCCGAGTTCGCCGACCACGTCGTCGCCGATCCTCGGCAGGGCTGCCCGGCCCCGACGAGCCTCGATCGGCTGTACGAGCGTTCGGAGGGGAACCCGTTCTTCACCGAGGAGCTGCTCGCGACGCGCCGGACGAGGGCGAGCTTCCCGACTCGCTGCGCGACGCGATGGCGGTGCAGCTCGAGCGGCTGCCGCCAGACGCCCAGCGCGTCGTGCGGGTGCTGGCGGCTGCCGGGCGGCGCGTGGACCACCGACTGCTGGCGCGGGCGGTCGCGGTCCCGGGCGCCGGAGCTGTCGGCCGCCGTGCGGGCGGCGCTTGGACGCGCGGGTGATCGTCCCGACGCGGACGACGCGATACGAGTTCCGGCACGCGCTGCTGCGCGAGGCGGCATACGCGGAGCTGTTGCCGGGCGAGCGGCGAGGCGCTGCACGCCGACACTGGCGGCGCGAGCTGGAGGCCGACCCCGAGCTCGGTGGCGCGGCGTTCGCCGGCGAGCTCGCCCACCACTGGCACGCGGCCGGCGAGCACGACCGCGCGTTGCATCGCTTCGGTGCGGGCCGGCAGCGAGGCCGAGCGCGTCTACGCGCATCCAGAGGCGCTGCGGCAGTTCCAACGCGCCCTGGAGCTGTGGGAGCGCGCGGCGCCGGGGCGCCCGCGAAGGCCTCGACCGGGTGGAGCTCGCCGCGCGGGCGGCGGAGGCCGCGAGCGCAGCCGGCGAGGCGCTAGCTCGCGATCGCGCTCGGCCAGCGCGCCGTCGAGCTCGCCGCACCCGCGCAGGCGCCGGACGCGCAGCACGCGCGGCTGGCGACGCCTGCTGTGGGACGCCGGCCGCGGCGTCGGACGCGCTGCCCGTCTCGGCTCGCGCCGTCGCGCTGACGCCGCCCGAGCCGCACGCCCGAGCGCGCCCAGGTGCTGGAGTCCCATGCGCGGTTGCTGCTTCTGACCGGCCGCGCGCACGAGGCGCAGGCGCCGATCGACGAGGCGATCGCGATCGCCCGCGAGCTCGGCGCGCGCGAGCGTCGAGGCGGCGGCGCTGGCCACGCGCGTGATCGCGATGGAGGGCCGGGCCGACGCGGCGGTCGCGGCCGGCCGCGAGGCGCTGCGCGCCGCCGAGCACGCACGGCGATCCCGACACGGTGATGCGCGCGTACATCAACGCCGCCGAGGCGCTCGACCACGGCGGCCGCGTCCAGGACGCGATCGACCTCGCCCGGAAGGGCATCGAGGAGTCCCGCCGCCTCGGGCATGGAGCGGGCGATGGGCGTCGCACATGTGTCGGTGAGATCGCGGGCCGCCTGGTCAAGCTCGGCCGCTACGAGGAGGCGGCGGCGACGATCGAGGAAGGCCTGCGCGCCGCGCCCGAGGGCACCGCGGCGGTCGCGCTGCACCAGGCCGCCGCGGCGCTGGCCGCGCGCCGCGGCGACGCTGAGGCCGCGGATGCCGCGACAGCGCTGAGCCACGCCGAACGCGCGACGAGGCCGGAAGCGGCCAGTCGACCGCCCGCGGCGCCGCCGCGCTCGCCGAGATGGCGCTCTGGCACGGCGATGCCGCTCGCGCCTGGGCGATCGTGGATGAAGCGCTCGCACGTCGTGCGAGAGCGCCGAGTACGTGTGGTACTCCGCGCCGCTGTACGCGCTCGGGGCGATGGGCCTTGGCCGACCGAGCGCTGCACGCGCGCGCCGCCGGCGCCGATGCGCGACGCCGACGAGGCGCGCGCCGCCGCGCATCGCCCTGCTCGCGCGGCTCGACGGCCGGCTGATCGACGGCGGCGTGCCGGAGCCGGCCGCCTACCGGGCGCAGGTGGCCGCCGAGCTCACGCGCCTCGCGGACGCGCCGGAACCCGGCCGCGTGGGAGGCCGCGCGGCGGCGGTGGGAGCGGCTCGGGTTCCCCTTCCACGACCGCCCTGTGCGGCTGGCGCGAGGCGGAGGCGCTGCTGCTCGCCGGCGAGCGATCGCGGCGCGCGCGGCGGAGCTGCTCGCGCGACGCCGCCCGGCAGGCGCGGAGGCGCTCGGCGCGCGTCCGCTGGCCGCCGCGGTGGCCAGGCGCTGGCGCGGCGTGCGCGGATCTCCGATCGGACGCGGCCGGCGACGAGGGCGCGCCGAGGTGCCGCCGGCCGGCCTCTCGCCGCGCGAGCTCGAGGTCCTCGCGCCTGATGGCCGAGGGCCACACGAACCGCGAGATCGGCTCCGCGCTGTTCATCAGCGAGAAGACGGTCAGCGTCCACGTGTCGCGCGATCCTCGCCAAGCTCGGCGCCGCCAACCGCGCGCAGGCGGCGACGATCGCGCACCGCCTCGGCGCTGGCCGCGCCACTGCGATAGGGAGCCTCCGCCGGGCAAATAGGGCGCGCGGTTCGGGCGATCGTCCGATGTGGAGCGCGGTGCCCTTAGCCGTACGGTCGCTCGCGATGTCCACCGCGACCCGCGCAGCCGATCACCACCTGACGCTCGACGCCGACGTCGCGCGGCGGCTCGGCTACCGGGCCGTCGACGCGCTCGTCGAGCGGCTCGAGCAGCTGCCCGACCAGCCGGTCGGCGAGGCCGCCGGCCGCGAGGAGATGGAGGCCCGCCTGCGCGAGCCGCTCCCCGAGCACGGCTGCGATCCCGAAACGCTTCTCGAGACGGTCCTACGTGACGTACTCGCGACCGGGCCTGAGGATCGACCACCCGCGCTTCTTCGCGTTCATCCCGGGGCCGGGCAATCCGGTCGGAGTGCTGGCCGACGCGCTGGCCGCGGGCTTCAGCGTCTTCGCGGGCACGTGGCTGGGATCCCCGGGCGCGGCGATGGTGGAGACGGTGGTGCTCGACTGGCTGCGCGATCTCTGCGGGCTGCCCCTCGGGACCCAGGGCCTGTTCGTGAGCGGCGGCTCCATGGCGAATCTCACCGCGCTCGCCGTCGCCCTGGAGGAGCGCGCCGGGAGCGAGCGCCCGCGCGCGGCCGTGTACGTCTCCGAGGAGACCCATTCCTCGCTGCAGCGCGCGCTGCGCGTGACCGGCGTGCGCCACGTGCGCGTGCTCGCCTGCGACCGCGAGCAGCGGATGATCCCCGAGGATCTGGCCGCCGCGGTCGCGGCCGACCGTGCCGCGGGCCGCCTGCCGACCTGCGTCGTCGCCACCGCGGGGACGACCGGCATCGGCGCTGTCGATCCGCTCGAGGAGCTGCGCGCCGTCTGCGACGACCACGGACTCTGGCTGCACGTCGACGGCGCCCACGGCGCGGCCGCGATGCTGTCGCCCCACGGCCGCGCGCAGGTGCGCGGGCTCGAGCTGGCCGACTCGCTCACGCTCGACCCGCACAAGTGGCTGTTCCAGCCGCTCGAGGCGGGCTGTCTGCTGGTACGCGACGGCGGGGCGCTGGAGCGCACCTTCAGCGTCGCCGCGCCGTACCTGCGCGACGCCGCCGCGAGCGATTCCGAGGTCAACTTCTCCGAGCGCGGCATCCAGCTCACGCGCCAATTCCGCGCCCTGAAGCTCTGGATGTCGCTCAAGGTGTACGGCGCCGCGGCCTTCCGCGCCGCTGTCGAGCACGGGCTCGCGCTCGCCGAGCATGCCGAGCGCCGGCTCGCGCACGACCCCGCGTGGGAGCTGATGACGCCCGCGCAGCTGGGCATCGTCACGTTCCGCGCGCGGCGCCCGGCGCATCGCCGGCCGAGCTCGACGCGCTCAACGCCCGGCTGCCCGCCGCGCGCTCGCGGACGGCTTCGCGTTCGTGAGCACCCACCGGGTTCGCGGAGCGACGGCGTTGCGCCTCTGCACGATCAATCCCCGCACGACCCGCGTTGACGTCGACCGCACGATCGACCGCCTCGCGGTGCTCGCACAAGGAGCTCACGCATGACTGAAACGCTCGACCGCCGCGCGGTTCCTGCAGGCGCTCGCCGCGCTCTCTGTCGCGCCCCTCGTCAACGCGCCGCACGCCGCGGCCGGCAGTCACGAGCGGCGGGCGGCGCGTCGTCGTGCTCGGCGCCGGCCTGGCCGGGCTGGGCGCCGCCTACAACCTGATGCGCCACGGCTACGACGTGACCGTGCTGGAGGCGCAGGACCGCCCGGGCGGCCGCGTGCAGACCGTGCGCGACGGGCTTCCAGCGCGGCGGTCACGCCGAGATGGGCGCGATCCGGATCTTCGAGTCGCACGAGTACACGCTCAGGTACGCGCGCGAGTTCGGACTCGAGCTGACGCCGTACGACACCGGGCACGCGCGCCTTCCACATGCAGGGCAGGCGGTTCCTGCCGCCGCCCGCCGGGCAGCCCTGGCCGCTGGACGGACTCGGCGCCGGCGAGCAGCCGGACCCGGCCGCCCGCTTCGGCGAGTACCTGCGGCTCGGGCTTCGCGAAGCTCGGCGACGTCTTCGATCCCGGCTGGCCGGCCGCGTTCCCGTCGGCGCTGGAGCTCGACCGGACGACGATGGACGGCCACATGCGGTCGCAGGGCGCGTCGGCCACCTGGCGCGACTGGTTCTACGCGCAGGAAGGCCGCATCGCACGCGCCAACGCGGCCGCCGGCTTCGCCGTCGAGTCGCTGACGACCGGCACCCTGCTCGGGAGCATCAGCGGCGGCAACGACCGCCTGCCCGAGGCGCTCGCCGCCGCCCTCGGCCACCGGGTGAGGTACCGCAGCGAGGTCGTGCGGATCGCCCAGGGGCAGCGCGAGGTGACGGTCGGCTACCGCGACCGCAGCGGACTGCACGAGATCCGCGCCGACCGGTGCGTGTGTGCGCTGCCGTTCGCGCCGCTGCGCCGCGTGACGATCGCCACGCCGTTCTCGGCCCGCAGAAGATGGCCGCGATCCACAAGCTGCGGTACATGGCCGCCGCGCGCTGCTACTTCCAGACCCGCACCCGGTTCTGGGAGCACGATCCGCTCGGGCGGCTCGGCGGGCCTGAACCTGGTCGGCACCGACACCATGGCCGGCCGCGTCTGGAACACGAGCTCACAGCAGCCCGACTCGCGGCTCGGCATGGTCCACGCCTACATGTTCGACACCGAGGCGCTCGAGTTCGCCGGCACGGCCACGGCGCGTGGCCGCCATGCGCAGCTCATGCGGCAGCTGCTCCCGGGGCTCGGAGGCCAGATCGTCGGTGTCGCCCACAAGGCCTGGCAGGAGGACCGCTGGGCAGGCGGCGGCTGGGGTTGGACCCCGCCCGGCGAGCTGCGCTGGATGTTCCCCGCGATGCGCCAGATCGAGGGGCGCGTCCACTTCGCGGGCGAGCACACCTCACTGTGGATCGCCTGGATGAACGGGGCGCTCGAGTCGGCCGAGCGCGTCGTCGCGGAGATCCTGCACGCCGACGGCGAGCCACGCCGGACCGCCGGGCTCGTCGCACGCACCCCGTACACGGGCGGGAAATTGGGTAGGGCGTCGATTGACCCGAAAGGAGCAAGTGATGGCCAATCCCGTACCCGCCGGCAGTGACGTCTCCGCCGGCACCTACAAGTGCACGAACTGCGGCTACGAGCAGACAGTCACATCGACCACGCACCTGCCGCCGTGCCCGAGCTGCGAGAACGGCGAGTACCAGACGGTCTCCGGTGGCGACAGCGTCGACGACCCGTATCCGGGGAGCAGCTAGCCGCACGCCGCTGGGCCGTCCCGGTCAGCCGGCCGAGCTGACGATCGAGGGGCGACGCGCCGACGTCGGCGCGCAGCGTTTCCTTGCTCACTCGCGTGGGCAGCGATCGTGCATGGATCTCGAAGGAAAGCTCTGCCTGGTCACCGGCTCCAATCGCGGCATCGGGCGGGCGATCGCCGAACAGCTCGCTCGTGAGCCGGTGCGCCTGCTCGCGGGCGTTCGCGATCTCGAGCGCTACGAGCCGATCGCGGCGGCCGGCGCCCTCGACGTGCGGCCGGTGCGCATGGACCTGTCGTCGCAAGCGTCGATCGAGGAGTGCTGCGCCGAGCTGGGGGAGTCGCTCGACGCGATCGACCTGCTGGTCAACAACGCCGGAGCCTTCACGGCCGGCCAGCTCGAGACGCAGGAGGTCGACGACATCTATGACGTCGTGCAGGCCACGCTGCTCGGCACCATGCACCTCACCCGGCGCGTGCTGCCGGGGATGCTCGCGCGGAGCAGCGGCAAGGTGGTGAACAACTCGAGCATCGTCGGGTACGTGCACCTTCCTGGCGTCACGACGTACTCGGCCGCCAAGGCGGGCGTGGCGGGCTTCACGGAGTGCCTCCGCCGGGAACTGCGCGACACCGGTGTGAGCACGCTGCACGTCATCACCGGCGGGATCGACACGGACATGCTCGACGCCACGCGTGAGCAGCTGGAGCCGCACTACTCCAACACGGATGCGTGGACGCAGCACACGCCCGAGGAGTGGGCGGAGAAGGTCGTCGAGGCCGTCGTGAGCGATCGCGACGTACTCGGCCCCGGAGGCAAGTCGGCGCTCGCGAAGGTCGCGTCGCATCTGCCCCCGTTCGTGCTCGACCGCGTGTCGGCAGCGGCGTTCGAGCGCCGCTGAAACGAGAATCGCATGCGAGTCGTCATCACCGGAGCTACGGGCAACGTCGGGACGAGCGTCGTCCGCGCCCTGGGCGCCGACGAGCGGGTGACCGAGATCGTCGGCGTTGCGCGGCGCCTGCCGGACTGGTCGCCTCCGCGGACGCAGTGGATATCCAAGGACATCGCACGTGATGACCTGCGCGTCGTCATGGCAGGCGCCGATGTCGTGATCCACCTCGCGTGGCTCATCCAGCCGAGCCGCGATCCGGCCGAGCTCGAGCGGGTCAACGTCGACGGCTCGCGCCGGGTGTTCGAGGCAGCCGCAGAGATGGGCGTCCCGCGGCTCGTCCACGCGTCGTCGGTCGGCGTCTACTCACCCGGGCCCAAGGACCGCGCGGTCGACGAATCCTGGCCGCGCGAGGGGGTGGAGACGTCGTTCTACTCCCGCCACAAGGCGGCCGCCGAACGCGCGTTGGACGTCGTCGAGGCGGACACGCCGGGACTGCGGGTCGTGCGCCTGCGCCCCGGACTGATCTTCAAGCGCGAGGCGGGGCCTGAGGTTCGGAGGCTGTTCGGCGGCCCGCTGGTCCCGTCGTTCCTGATCCGCCCGGCGCTCGTGCCCGTGCTGCCCCTCCCGCCGGGCCTCGTGCTCCAGGCCGTGCACGGTGACGACGTCGCTGAGGCGTATCGCCTCGCCGCGCTCTCGCCGGACGCCGAGGGCGCCTACAACATCGCGGCCGAGCCCACACTGGATCCGGCGACGCTCGCGCGCGTATTCGGCGCCCGGGTGCTGCCGGTTCGGGCCGGTGTGCTCCGCACGCTGGCCGACCTCACATGGCGCGCCCGGCTGCAACCCACCCCGGCGGGCTGGCTCGACATGGGCCTGGCGGTGCCACTGATGGACATGCGGCGCGCCCGCGAGCAGCTCGGCTGGGCTCCCCGGCACAGCGCCGCGTCCGCGCTCGAGGAGCTGATCGCCGGCATGCGCGAGCCCGCCGGGCTCGGGACGCCGCCGCTGGAGCCGCGCGCCGGAGGCCGGTTTCGGCTCGGCGAGCTGCTCAGCGGTGTCGGTCGCCGGACCTGAAGTCAGATTGTTGTCACGAGCGCGTGGACCACACCCCGGGCGGGTAAAATCCTCGCTGCCGGCCGCGAGCCGTAGGAGCGCGGCGGTGTCGTAGGCCCGGGTGGACGTGATCGGTGCAGAGCGCGCCGGCGGCGGATGTCCGGATTTGGCAAATCGCCCCCTTGGAGGCACGCATGCTGAATCCGCACCCGCGTCGACCGGCCGCCGCACCGGCGGCACGTCCGATCGATAAGTCGCTCCTGGACCGCGTCCGGGCCAACCTGGCCGTGCGGCAAGTTGCTCGTGGCAGACGAGCGGCCGCAAGGGCCCTTCGGCGACCGTCGTCGTGAGCGCCGCCCGGAACGAGACCACCTCCTGCGACCAGCTCGTGGAGAGGTACCTCCCTCTGGCCGACAAGCTGGCGTTCGGCTACCGGCACACGTCGGAACCGCTGGACGATCTGGTGCAGGTGGCTCGGCTGGCCCTCGTGAAGGCCGTCCAACGATGGGATCCCGATCGCGGTCTCGCCTTCAGCAGCTTTGCCGTACCGACGATCCTCGGCGAGCTGCGCCGCCACTTCCGCGACAGCGCGTGGCTCGTCAAGCCGCCGCGCCACGTGCAGGAGCTCGGCCTGGCGGTCCAGCAGATCCGTGAGCAGCTCTGGCAGGAGCTCGCGCACGAGCCGACCGCCCGCGACATCGCGGACTACCTGGACGTCCCGGTCGAGGACGTGCTCGACGCCCTCATCGCCAAGGACGGCTACCAGCCGACATCGCTGGACGCACCCGTGGACGGCGACCAGCCCGAGGGCGTCATCGGGCACGACTGCCTCGTCGACGAGCGCGCCGACCACGCCCAGATCGAGGCGCGCATCCTGCTGGCACAGCTCACCGCGGACCTCGACGCCCGTGAGCGCGAGATCCTGCGCCTGAGGTTCGAGGAGGATCTCACCCAGCGCGAGATCGGCGATCGCGTCGGGTGCTCGCAGATGCACGTCTCCCGCCTGCTGCAGTGCACGCTGCAACGACTGTCTGTCGGAGTGCTGGCCGTCGAGGGGTGAGGTCAGGGCGGCTCCGCTTCGTGCGCGTCCCGCCCGCGCGTTCGGCGACGCTGCTTCATCTCGGCCTCGGCGACATGGCGCCGCCCCGCGGTCAGCGCCTCTCGTAGCGCCTGTTCGTGCTCACGGAACCGCGACCAGTAGGTGTCGTCGAACTCTTCGACGATCTGGAAGGTCCAGCGCCCGTCCAGCACGTTGCGGCCGATCAGATCGGTGCGGAGTCGCTCGATGAGCTCGTCGCGGCCGGCGCGTGCGAGCGCGTCGACGACCTCGTCGAGCAGCAGATCGGTCTCGCCGATCAGCTGGTGGAACGTGTACAGATGACCGCGGGCGCGCTCGAGCCGTTCGAGCGCCTCGGTCATTTTGCCCGCTCCCTCGACGTCGGCATCGCTCGCCCCGGCCGGCCGCCGATGCTCGTCTCGCACTACGGCGCGGCCGAGATCGCTTCCACGAGGTCGCCGACCTTCTCTTCGTCGACGTTCGTCGCGATGTCCGCCTGGCTGATGATCCCGACCAGCTCGCGGCCGTCGATCACGGGCAGGCGCCGGACCTTGTGGTCGATCATCGCGCGCAGCGCCTCGTCGATCGAGTCGTCGGCGCCGATCGTGACCGTCTTGCCGTCGCCCACGCCGAGCTCGCCGGCCCTGACCGATGACGGGTCCTTGCCCTCGGCGAGCACCCTCACGACGATGTCGCGGTCCGTGAGCATGCCCTTCAGCCGGTCGTCCTCTCCGCAGATCGGCAGCGAGCCGACGTCCTTCTCGGCCAGCCGCTTCGCGGCGTCGAGCACGGAGTCGTTCTCGCCGATGCAGGTGCAGTCGGTGCTCATCACGTCACGCGCCTTCTTGTCTGACACAGGCCCTCCCTCGGGATCGAGATGTGGCCTTGCGCTACCCACGGCACTTCTGGATGACGCCCGCGCGGTCATGCAGTGGACAAGCCTCCGCGCCGCGTCGTCAGGAAGACGCGACGACGACGTGCTTGACGTCGGCCATGTAGCGCCCGGCGGCCGCTGCGGACTCGTCGGGGGTGCTGCCCTGCTCGCGGGCGTCCATGTAGGCGGCGTACCAGTCCCACCAGTCGTGCGGCGGGGCGACGGCCTCGAACGAGCCGTGGCGCGTGGCCGTCTCGAGCAGGAGCTGCGGCCAGCTTCCCGGAGTCCCGCGCTTCCACGCGGCCCGGGAGTCGCTCCGTGATTTCCTGCAGGACCCAGGCGTTGCCGTCGGGATCCGCGAATGATGCTCGGCTGAAGTACGAGCGGCGCTGCGGGTCGAGGCCCGGCGTGGGGCCCTTCACCGGGTCGATGTGGAAGATCTCGCTGACGTCGACGCCGCGACCGATGAGATCGGCGCGGGCGGCCTCGAGGTCCTCGACGACCAGGATCAGGCCCTGCAGCGAACCGGGCTCCATGGTCGTCGTGCCCTCGCCGAACTGGATCGACGCCTGCGAGCCGGGAGGCGTGAACTGCACTCCGCGTGTGTCCGGCGTCGGCTTGAAGTCGATGTCGAGGCGCCATCCGATGCGCTCGTAGAAGGCCTTGGCGCGGTCGACGTCGGCGACGGGGAGGGTCGTGACCTCGAACTTCGTCGAAGTGTTCATGGTGCAGCACGGTCGCGCCTTACCCGACCGCTCGCGCCCGTGGATGCCCGGGTCGCGCCCCCGGGCCTACGATCCTGGCTGAGATGGAGACGGACAGCGCGGACGATCTCCTCGACGCTGGTCGGCTGGCGCTCGCAAAGGCCGACTGGGAGCGGGCGCGCGCCTGCTTCGAGCGTGCGCTCGACCTCACGGAGAGCGCCGAGGCTCTGGCCGGGCTCAGCGAGGCGGTGCACTTCCAGGGCGAGTACGACCGGGCCATCGAGCTGAAGGAGCGCGCGTTCGCCCTGTACCGGCGCCGCGGCAACCGCGCGGAGGCCGCTGAGCTCGCGCGTTGGCTCGCCTTCCTGCATGGCGCGGTCCACGGCAACATGGCCGCCGCGAACGGGTGGATGGCGCGCGCCGAGAGCCTGCTCGAAGGCGTCGAGGAGTGCGACGCCCACGGATGGCTGACGCTCGATCGCGCGCCGTGGACGACCGACCCGTCGGAGCGCGAGGAGCTCGCCACGGCGGCCCTCGCGATAGCCAGGCGCTTCAACGACATGGAGCTGGAGTTCGCAGCACTCGCTCTGCTCGGCGACGCCTACGTGCACTCCGGACGCGTCGAGGAGGGGATGACGCTCCTCGACGAGGCGATGGCCGCGGTCACGGGCGGCGAGGTCGTCGGTGTCGCCACGGTGGGCGAGATCTACTGCCGGCTGCTGGGGGCGTGCGAGCGCGCGGCCGATTTCAGGCGGGCCGAGCAGTGGATGGGCGCGGCCGCCGACTACGTCGTCTGGGGCGACTTCGTGCCACCGACGTGCCGGCTCCACTACGGCGGGATCCTGATCGCGACGGGACGCTGGAGCGAGGCAGAGGCCGAGCTGCTCGCCGCGATCCGAACGTTCGAGGCCGGCTACCGCGCCATGCGTCAGTCGCCGCAGGTTCGCCTGGCCGAGCTCCGGGTCCTGCAGGGCCGCTTCGAGGAGGCCGAGCGCCTCCTGGAGGGCAGCGAGTCCCACCCCGTGGCACGGCGGCTGCGGGCAACGGTCGCGCTCGCCCGCGGGGACGTCGCGCTGGCGGAGGAGCTCGCGAGGATGGGCCTCGAGCTGACCGACCCGTCCGACCCGGAGTGCGCGCCGTTGCTCGAGCTGCTCGTGGACACCCAGCTCGCACGGGGCGATCCGCGCGCCGCGGGGGAGACCCTCGACCGGCTCACCGAGCTCGCCGTCCATGACCGCGTGACCGCGGCCGCCGAGTTCGCCGCGGGCCGCATCCTCGCTGCCGAGGGAGACGAGCGGGCCGTCACCCGCCTCAGCTCGGCTGTCGAGCGCTTCTCGGCCCTCGATCTGCCGCTTGCGGCGGCGCGCGCGCAGCTCGAGCTCGCCCGGGCGCTGAGCGCTGACGCCCCGGGGGCGGCGATCGCCGAGGCCCGGCTCGCGGTCGCGACGTTCGAACGCCTCGGGGCGGTCGGCCACGCCGACGCGGCAGGCGACCTGCTGCGTCGCCTCGGCGTTGCCGGGCGCACGTGGCCCAGAGGCCACGGGACGCTCACCAAGCGCGAGACCGAGGTGCTGACATTGCTCGCCGCAGGGTGCTCCAACGCCGAGATCGGCGAGCGTCTGTACATCAGCCGGCGCACGGCGGAGCACCACGTGGCGAGCATCCTCTCCAAGCTCGGCCTGCGGAGCCGTGCGGAGGCGGCCGCCTACGCGGTGCGGCACGTAGAGGATTAGGTAGTTCCACCGATGCTCCGGCGGGCGGCGCGCGAGATCCTCGCGCCATGAGCTTCGCCTACCGACTGCTCTATGGGGTCGGCTTCACTCCGTGGGAGCAGCTCTCAAAGCTCCCGGCGGTCACCGACACCTTCGCCGAGGTGTGTGAGCGCGAGGAGGAGGGACGCCGGCCACCCTACGGGCCGCTCCTCGATCTCGGCTGCGGGAGCGGGTTCTGGGCCGTCGCGCTGGCGGAACGGGGCTGGCAGGTCACCGGAGTGGACTTCGTCCCCAAGGCGCTGCGACGCGCCCGCGAGCGTGCACGCGAGGCCGGCGTCGAGCTACGGCTCGTCGAAGGCGACGTGACGAAGCTCGGGTCCACTGCTGTCGGCTCCGGCTACCCGTTCCTGCTGGACTTCGGCGTCTTCCACGACGAGCTGACGGATGCCCAGCGCCAGGCGATGGGCCGGGAGGTGACGGCGGTCGCCGCAAGTGGCGCCACGCTCCTGATGGTCGCCTGGGCGCGGAGGCGGCGCGGCCCGTTGCCGCGAGGCGCGAGCCGGACTGACATCGAGGTCGCCTATCCCGATTGGACGGTTACCGACGAGCAGCCCGTCGACATCTCCGACGCCCCGTTCTTCCGCCACATCAAGAACGCCGATCCGAGGTTGTACCGGCTCAGGTACGGCTGATCGCGGCCACCTATCACGCGTTCGCGTCTGCCTGTTGTGCGCGGAGTCAACGCCCGTAGCGTCGTTCGAGTGCTCCGAGCCCATCGCAACACCCTGACCTTCCTGCTCGCCGCAAGCCTGCTGGCCGGCTGTGGCGGGAACGACGACGCGACCACCGGTGCGTCCACGAACACGCCCGCTGCGACCGGTAGCGCCGTGACGATCAGCGACTTCAAGTTCGCCCCTGCCACGCTGACGGCCAAGCGGGACGGGCGGGTCACCGTGAGCAACGACGACAGCACCGCGCACACCGCGACGGCGGACGACGGGAGCAGCTTCGACACCGGGCAGGTCGACCCCGGTGCCTCGAAGGCCTTCACGCTCAGCAAGCCCGGTCGGTACGCCTACCACTGCAGCATCCATCCGTTCATGCACGGCACGATCGTCGTCAAGTGAACACTCAGCCCCAGGGCGCATCTTGCCTCAGGGACCCGACGCGAGGAGCTCGATCGGCGGCAGGTCCGCGCGCAGGCCGGGCTTCTCGCCGGTCAGCGCGTTGACGACGAAATAGGCGGCGACGATGTCGTCGTCAAGCATGTGCCGGCCAAGCTCGACGCCCGCGATCGCGTCCAGGCCGTCGTCTTCGCCTACCAGGCTGGGCTCGTGACGCCGAGCGGCGACTAGCTGTCCGGCAACGAACAGCGCTCAAGGGGTCTCCGACCCGCCCTGGGTACGGGCGTGAGTGGACAGCGACGAAGGGATACGAGATGGCGAAGACCGTCGGTGCGTTCGTGCTCGAGCGGCTGGCCGAGTGGGGCGTCGAGCGGGTCTACGGCTATCCGGGCGACGGGATCAACGGCATCCTCGGCGGCTTCCACGAGGTCGACGAGATCGAGTTCACCCAGGTGCGGCACGAGGAGATCGCGGCGCTCGCGGCTTGTGCGCACGCCAAGTTCACGGGCGAGGTCGGCGTCTGCCTCGCGACGTCTGGGCCAGGCGCGATCCACCTGCTCAACGGGCTCTACGACGCCAAGCTCGACCATCAGCCGGTGGTCGCGATCGTCGGCCAGCAGGTCCGCATGTCGCTCGGCTCGGACTATCAGCAGGAAGTCGATCTGGGCTCGTTGTTCAAGGACGTCGCGGCCGAGTTCGTGCAGACCTGCATGGTGCCCGAACAGACGCCGCACCTGATCGATCGCGCGATGCGGATCGCCCAGGCGACGCGCTCCCCGACCTGCGTCATCTTCCCCAACGACGTGCAGGAGGCTGACTACGAGGCTCCGCCGCGCGCCCACGGCGCGGTGTTCTCGTCCGAGGCGGGCGTCAGCCCTGGGCGGCTCGTGCCCTCCGATGCTGCGCTGCGCGCCGCGGCCGCGGTGCTCAACGAGGGCGAGCGCGTGGCGATCCTCGTCGGCCAGGGCGCCAAGGGAGCGGTCGAGGAGGTCCAGGCGGTGGCGGACGCGCTCGGCGCCGGCGTCGCCAAGGCGCTCAACGGCCGTGCGGTGCTCGCCGACGACCTCCCGTACGTGACCGGTGCCATCGGCCTGCTCGGCACCAAGCCGTCCGACGACATGATGGAAGGCTGCGACACCCTGCTGCTCGTCGGCACGAACTTTCCCTACTCCGAGTGGCTGCCCGAGCCCGGGCAGGCTCGCGGGGTCGAGATCGACATCGACGCCCGCCTGATCGGCAACCGGTATCCGACGGAGGTCAACCTGGTCGGCGACGCGGCCGACACGCTGCGGGCGTTGCTGCCGTACCTGACGCCCAGAGAGGGCGACGGCTGGCGCCGCGAGATCGAGGCGAACGTCGAACGCTGGTGGGCGATCCTCGGCGAGCAGGCGCAGCAGTCGGCGGACCCGGTCAACCCGCAGCGCGTCTTCCACGAGCTGAGCGCCCGCCTGCCCGACCGGTGCATCCTGACGGCGGACTCGGGCTCGGCGACCAACTGGTGGGCGCGCCACCTCAAGCTGCGGCCCGGGATGGACGCCGCGCTCTCCGGGACGCTGGCGACGATGTGCCCGGCCGTGCCGTACGCCCTCGCGGCCAAGTTCGCGTATCCGGACCGGCCCGTGATCGCGGTGATCGGCGACGGCGCGATGCAGATGCTCGGCAACGCAGCGCTGATCGACCTCATGCACTACAGCGCGAGGTGGTCGAACCAGCAGCTCGTCGTGGTCGTGCTGCACAACAACGATCTCAACCAGGTGACGTGGGAGCAGCGCGTGCTCTCCGGCGATCCGAAGCTCGACGCGTCGCAGGTCCTGCCCGACTTCCCGTACGCCGAGTACGCCCGGATGCTCGGGATGCACGCGGCGCGTGTCGACCGGCCCGAGGACGTAGGCCCGGCCTGGGACGCGGCGCTGTCCGCCGGCCGTCCGGCGCTGCTCGACGTCATCACCGACCCCGAGGTCCCGCCGCTGCCTCCGCACATCCGCTTCGAGCAGGCCGAAGGGCTGGCCAAGGCGTTGATCAAGGGCGAGCAGTCGCGCCGCGCGATCATCGCCGAGTCGATCAAGGGCAAGCTCGCCGAGTTCACCACGCGATGAGCGTCACCGCCCGAGGCGGTCTCGCTGGGGCGCCACGGTGTGCCGCGGGTTCTCGGCTGAGCGGAACCCCGCGCGGAAGATGCTCCAGCGGGTGAGCAGCGCGCCGGCGGTGATCAGCGCGCCGCCCGCGACGGCGGCGGGGCGGGATCGCGCAGCGCCGGTCACGGCCGCGGCGCCGAGCGCGAGCGCGAGGTTGGCCGCTCGGCTCAGCCTGCGTGCGCTGCCCGACGTGTAGGCGTCGGACAGGTCGCCGAGGCGGCCCTCCATAAGTGTCGTGAGAGCGATCTCGGCCACCGCGCCGCCGACGGCGAGCCGTCGCGCCGGCGCCGCGTCCGCCGGTGGCGTCAGCGCGGTCAATCCGGCGCCGGCGCTCGCCGCGGCGCCGGCGACGAACACGAACGGGAGGATCCGGCGCGACTCGTGCCACACCGGGACCGCGGTGTTCGCGATCAGCACCGCCGTGTAGGAGGCCAGCGGCAGTCCGAGCACGGCGGCGGCGCTGCGCGCCGCGCGCCCGCCGGGCACGCGGCCGTGGGTCGCGTGGTCGAGCCACCCGAGCCCGGTCGCGGGGCTGAAGCCGGCGAGGATCCAGGAGCCGACGCTCATCGGCGAGGTGATCTTGAACATGCGGAGCATGTGCAGGAAGCGGTCGGGCCTCCCGAGGTCGGAGATGAGCAGCGGCGGGCTGGCCAGCGCTCCCACGAGCGCGAGGGTGGACGCTCGCCGGGCGAGCACCGCCTCGCCGCGCGTCTCCGCCAGGCGCGCCACTCCCGCCGACGCCCCCGCGAGACCGCCGAAGTAGAAGTAGATCGGGACCTCCCACGTCCAGACCGGCGGCTTGATGACCGGGCGGTCGTTCATCCCCGCCGCCCGAGGACGGCCGCCGCCAAGCCGACGCCGAGCGCCGCTCCCGCGAGCAGCGCCGCCGTCCACGTCTCCCCGAGATTCCGCGTCGTGGTCCTGGGGTCGGGCGGCAGCCGGTAGACCTCGGGATCGTCGAGGAGCAGGAAGAACGCGCCGAAGCCGCCGACGCCGTCATCCGGGTCGTCTCCGTACAACTGCGCCGAGCTGGCGCCCGCGACGTGCAGCACCTCGAGGCGCGCGGCCGCGCGCTCGCGCAGGTCGTCGAGCTCGCCGAACTGGATCGAGTCGGTCGGGCACGCCTGGGCGCACGCCGGCTGCATGTCGTCCTTGAGCCGGTCGTAGCAGAGCGTGCACTTCCACACGCGCCCGTCGTCCTCGCGCCGGTCGAGCACGCCGAACGGGCACGCCGGCACGCAGTAGCCGCAGCCGTTGCAGATGTCGGGCTGGACGACGACGGTGCCGAACTCAGTGCGGAACAGCGACCCGGTCGGGCAGACCTCGAGGCAGGCGGCGTCGGTGCAGTGCTTGCAGACGTCGGATGCCATCAGCCAGCGCATCTCGTCGCCTTCCTGGTAGGTCTGCAGTCCCCACTCGGCGGCCTGCGGGACGGCCTCGACCGGCCGGCGTTGCTCGATGAACGCCACGTGGCGCCAGGTGTTGGCGCCGAGATCGATCGTGTTGTCGTAGGAGTCGCCGGTGAAGCCGTTGTCCGCGGTCGGGACCTGGTTCCACTCCTTGCAGGCGACCTCGCACGCCTTGCAGCCGATGCACACCGACGTGTCGGTGAAGAAGCCCATGCGCGGTTGCTCGCTCATCGGGCCCCCGAGCGGCGGCGGTAGTCCTCGACGAGCGCGGTCAGCTCCGAGCCCCGCGGCCGGCGGCCGGGGATCACATCGCAGGTGAGCGCCTTGTACTCGGAGATGTGCACGTTGGTGTCGAGCACGATCGGGAGCAGCGCGTTCGCAGGATCGCCGGTGACGAGCCCCTTGTCTCCCCAGTGATAAGGGAGGCCGACCTGATGGACGCGGCGCCCGCGGACGGTGAGCGGACGGAGTCGCGCCGTGACCATGACCCGCGCCTCGATGGCCGTCCGGCTGGTCACGATCGTGGCCCAGCCCGCGTGCTCGAGCCCCCGCTCCTCGGCCAGCTCCGGACTGACCTCGACGAACAGCTCGGGCATCAGCTCGGCGAGATAGGGGACCGTGCGCGACATGCCGCCGGCGGTGTGGTGCTCGGTGACCCGGTAGGTGGTGAGCACGAACGGGAAGACCTCGGAGCCGGCCGGGTTGTACGGGTTCTCGGGCCGGTCGAACACCTGGCGGGTGGGGTTCTCGCGCACGCCATAGAGCGCGTTGTCGACGGGCGACTCGTGCGGCTCGTAATGCGTCGGGAGCGGGCCGTCCACGAGCCCGGAGGGAGCCCAGATCCACCCGAGGCCGTCCGGATGGGCGATGAACGGCGCCTGTCCGCGCAGCGCGTCCATGGCGGTCGCGCCCTCGGGCGGGCGGTAGTCGGGCGCGCGGTCGGGGACGAAGTCCGGGTGGTCGCCGAGCCCGGTCCACTCCTCCTTGTCCGCGTCCCACCAGACGTAGCGCTTGCGGTCGGACCACGGGCGGCCCTCGGGGTCCGCGGACGCGCGGTTGTAGAGGATCCGCGTGTTCGCCGGCCACGCCCAGCCCCACTCCGATGCGATCCAGCTCTGTTCGCCGCCGGGGCGCCGGCGGGCCGTCTGATTGACCCCGTCGGCGCAGATGCCGGCGTGGAGCCACGAGCCGCACGACGTCGAGCCATCGGCGGCGAGATCCTGGTATCGCCCGATGAACCCGCCGGCCGCGTCCCGGCCGTTGATCTCGCGCAGCACCTCCTCGGCGTCCGGCTCGTCCTGGGGGCCGACCAGCGGGTAGTCCCAGGTCAGATGCCGGAGCGGCAGGTCGCGCGGATCGCGCGACGTCGCGAGCTTCTCGCGGATCCGGCGGCCGAGGTGGTACATGAACCACAGCTCCGAACGGCAGTCGCCGGGCGGCTCGACGGCCTTGTGGTGCCACTGGAGGAGACGCTGCGTGTTGGTGAACGTGCCGTCCTTCTCGGTGTGGGCGGCAGCCGGCAGGAAGAACACCTCGGTGTCGCAGTCGGGATCGTCCTCCCAGACCGCCGCGGTCTCGGTCTCGACCAGGTCGCGGACCACGAGCCAGTCGAGGTTCGTGAGCGCCTCGGACTGCAGGCCCGAGTTGGCCGATCCGACGACCGGGTTCTGGCCGACGACGAAGTAGCCCTTGGTCCGGCGGTCGAGCATCCGCATCGCCATCGGATAGACCGAGTGATCCTCGTCGATGGTCGGTAGGTAGGCGTGGCAGAAGTCGTTGTCCGCCGTCGCGTGCTCGCCCCACCACGCCTTGAGCAGCGACGTCATGTACGCGTCGAGATCGCCCCACACCCCGGTTTTCGGCGCCGTCTCGTCGACGAACTTGGCCAGCGAGTCGCCGGTCACCGGGTGCGGCATCGGGATGTAGCTCGGCAGGATGTCGAACAGCGTCGGGATGTCCGTCGAGCCCTGGATGTTCGCGTGGCCCCGGAGCGCGAGGATCCCTCCGCCCGGGCGCCCGATGTTGCCGAGCAGCAGCTGGATGATCGCCGCGGCGCGGATGTTCTGCACGCCGGTGGTGTGCTGCGTCCAGCCGACGGCGTAGCAGATGGCCGCCGTGCGCTCGCGCCCCGAGTTCTCGCACAGCGCCTCGGCGACGGCGATCAGCCGGTCGGGCTCGACGCCGCACACCTCGTGCACCATCTCGGGTGTGTACCGCGCGTACTGGCGCCGCACGTGCTGGTACACGCAGTCAGGGTCCTCGAGATCGAGATCCACCTCCGGCGGCTCGCCGCGGTTGAGGGTCATGCCGTGTGCGCCGTGCGCCTGATCGCCCGACACGTCGTCGGTCTGCTCGGACTCGACGTCTTTGTAGTTCCAGCTCGTGGGGTCATACAGCCTGTCGTCCTCGTTGAAGCCCGAGAAGAGGCCGTCCAGCTCATCCGGGGTGGCCAGCTCGTCCTTGAGGATCACCGGCGCGTTCGTGTACTGCGCGACGTACTCCCGGAACGCCCGATCGTTCTCGACGATGTAGCGGATGATCCCGCCGAGGAAGGCGATGTCCGTGCCGGCGCGGATCGGCACGTGCAGGTCGGCCATCGCGCTCGTGCGGGTGAAGCGCGGGTCGACGTGGATGACCTTCGCACCGCGCTCCTTGGCCTCGATCACCCACTGGAAGCCCACGGGATGCTGCTCGGCCATGTTCGAGCCGATGATCAGGATGCAGTCGGAGTTCTGCAGGTCCTGCTGGAAGGTGGTCGCGCCGCCGCGTCCGAACGAGGCCCCCAGACCGGGGACCGTCGAGGAGTGTCATATCCGCGCCTGGTTCTCCACCGACACCGCGCCCATCGCGGTGAAGAACTTCTTGATCAGGTAGTTCTCCTCGGTGTCCAGCGTCGCGCCACCGAGGAATCCGAAGCCGAGCGTGCGCCGCAGCGGCAGTCCGTCGGACTCCCGGGCGGCCTCCCAGGTCTCGCGCCGGGTGGCGATGACACGGTCGGCGATCAGGTCCATCGCCGTCTCGAGGTCCATGCTCTGCCAGGCTCTCCCGCGCGGCGGCCGGTACTTCACGCGGTACTCGCGCCGGGGGCCGTTGACGAGCTGCTCCGACGCGCTGCCCTTCGGGCACAGGCGCCCGCGCGAGATCGGAGAGTCGGGATCGCCTTCGATCTGGATGACGCGCTCGTCCTTGACGTAGACGGTCTGGCCGCAGCCGACCGCGCAATACGGACAGACCGACTTGACGACCCGGTCAGCGGTCGCCGTGCGCGGCCGAAGCGTCTCTGACCGCTCCGATTGCGCCGCGCGCCCGAGGCCGAGCGCGTCGCCGAGCACCTGACGGAGCAACGGGACGCGCGGAAATCGAGTGCTTCGCTGAGTCGACAACAGCCATTCGAAGTTACCCAGCCGGCCTCGGGACAATCGCCGCTCGTCTGGCAACGGACCGGAGCGTCGTGAGAAGGTACGTCCGGCGTGGGACTGCGGACCGCACTGTCGCCGGACCCAGACAGCGCAGCGCTGAACACGAAGGCGCACGCGCAGGAGCACTGCGCGCTGGACGGAGCGTCAGTCGAGGTGCTCGGCAGCGCGGTCGGCCGCCAGGTGCTGATCCAGCGCTCGGCCAAGCGCCTGGCGCTCTACACCATCGTCGAGCGCATCGACGCGCCGGGCCGCGCCGCGCATGTGGGGACGGTGGGGCTGACGCGCCTCGGTGAGACCGGGTCCGCCACTCTGCGGGCGACGCTGGAGCCGGATTTCACCGGAGGCGACTCGGGAGTCCCGGTGCGGCTCACCGAGCAGCTGCTGGGCCGGGCGGCGACGGGTCTCGCGATCCTGGCACCGCACGGCGGCAAGATCGAGATCGGCACCGATGATCAGGCCAGGCTCGTGTTCGCGGCGCTCGCGAAGGCCCGCAAGCCCGTGCGGGCCTGGATCGCGCGCGGATTCAACCCCGCGGGTGCGCACCGGTGCTGGCACGTCACGGCGACGGAGCTCTCCACGCAGTCGTTCCCGAAGCTGGGGTCCCTCTTCGGCCGCGGCGCGCCCCGGGGTGTCTTCGCCCACGCGGTCGCATTCCACGGGCAGAACGACACCGAGGCGATCGTCATCGGCGGCGGGCTGCCGCGGGACGCGGCGCACACCGCGCTCAAGATGCGGCTCCGAGCGCACGTCCGCGACGCCCTCGAAGCCGTGATGGACGACCCTCCGGCCGTTGTGGTGAGGCGATCCGGGCCCCTGGGCGGCGCGGAGCGCGCGAACATCGTCAACCGCATCACCGCTGCCGGCAACGGCATCCAGCTCGAGCAACCGGCCGGGGTTCGCGACGTCGACGAGCAGCGCATCGCGATCGCTCACGCCGTCGCGACCTTCTACGCCGACCTCGTCTAGTGCCCGGCTAGCGCACCCACAGCTGATCGAGGAGCGTTCCGTACATCGGGCTGAACCGGAAGCCGCCGACGCGACGCGAGACGAGCTCGATGGAGTTGGCGTTGTACAGCGGCACCCACGGGGCGGCCTCGACAAGTGCCCGGTCGACTCGAGCCCACCGACGGTCCGCCGTCTCGGAGCCCGGCGGCTGCGTCCGCGCTGCTGCCCGCATCAGGGCCTCGATGGCCGGGTCGCAGAACTCCGCATAGTTGAGGTTGTTGTTGACGGAGGCGGGCTTGAAGGCCTCGCAGCTGAGTGGCTTGACGAAGTTGGATGGGGCCGGGTAATCGGCCACCCACCCAGCCATGCCCGCTTGCGCGCGGACACGCGAGTCCGAGATCTGATGGAAGTAGGCGTGCGCGCCTGGGACGACCTTGAGACGCGCGCGGTATCCGAGGCGGTTCAGCAGCGCGACCACAACCCGCGCGGACCGCTTGTAGAGCGGAAGCGTCCGCACGGTGACGAGCATGCCGCGAGTGCCCGACGCGGTCACGAGGCGACGTGCGGTGCCGAGGTCCGGAGCGCCGTACGGGCAGCTGCGGACGTAGCCCGGGACGTTGGGCGGCAGGATCTGACATGTCGCCCGGCCGACGTCGCCGCCGCCGACGGCCCGGATCACGGCACGACGGTCGATCGCGTAGTTGAGGGCGCGGCGCACGCGCATCTGGTCGAAGGGCGGCGTGCGTGTGTTCAGCACGACGGCGGCGGTGGTGAGTCGCGGCTCGACGTGGGTCTGGACCGCGTGCTGGGTGACGAGCTCGCGCGCTCGGGCCGGATCCACACCGGCCAGCACGGTGTCCGCGTCCCCGCGGAGCACCGCGTCCACCCCGCGCGACAGCGGGACACTCAGTCGCACCTCGATCCGGTCGGCGTAGCCGTCCGGCCGTGCGGCCTGGGACCATTCCCGGAACTGGGGGTTGCGGGTCAGCACAATGCGCCGCTTGAACCTGTAGTCGGCCACCACGTACGGACCGGTGGCGGGCACGCGGCGCGCGTCTGCGGCACGCGGCGGTGTCCCCGCGGGCAGGATGAACGCGAAGTTGTACGCGAGCTTGTAGAGGAAGTCAGGGTCCGGGCGAGAGAGGTGGAACGTGACCACCGTGTCGTCGCCCGGCTCGGTCACGATGCCGCGCGACAGGTCGCAGTGTCGAGGGTCGCGATCGCACTGCGATGCCCCCACGAGCGTGCCGAAGAAGTCTGTCCCGGGCGACGTGAAACCCGCGAACGGATGGATCTTCCACAGACGCTCGAACGAGGGTCGGACGTCGCGGGCGCGCACCTCGCCACCGGTCGAGTAGTGGATTCCGCGCCGGAGCACGAACCGGTACGTCCGCCCTCCATCTCGAGGTTGTGGCAGCGTGACGGCCAGGTCGGGCACGATCTGCGTGCCGTCGCGGCCGGCCGCGTGCTGAAAGGCGGTCAGGCCGTCGCCGGTCAGTGCGGCGATCGCGCCCGAGCCAGGGCTGTAGGCGAGCGCGTGATCGAGCACATCGAAGACGGCCAATGACGCGAGCACACGGAGCGTCCCGCCGCGATGCTCGTTGCCCGACGCACGGGTACCCACCCACAGCGCGCCGTCGGCCACGGCAAGGCCCGTCGGGCGGTGGCCCAGCGGGATCCGCTTGCCGGCGCGGTTCGTCGCGGCGCCGATGTGGACGACGCTGCCCCCGAACTCCTCGGCGACCCACACGCCGCCCGGCACGGCGACGATCGAGCCCGGCCCGTTGCCGACCGGGATCGTCGCGACGCCGCGCCCGGTGGCCGGATCGATCCGCGAGACGGTGCCGTCGAGGCTGTTGGCGACCCAGACCGCGCCGTCGGTGACGGCGATGCCGCTCGCTCCGCCGCCCGCCCGGGCCGTCTGCAACACGCGTCCCGAGCGCGGGTCGATCTGCGAGACCGTGCCGTTTCTCGAGCTCGTCATCCAGACCCCGCCGGCACCGACGGCCAGCTCGGTGGGCTCGGCGTCCACAGCGAGCTTGGTCGGGTCTCCGGTGCGCGGATCGATGCGAGAGATCGACTGCTCGCCGGCGTTCGCCACCCACACCGCGCCTGCGCCCGCGGCGACACCGGTCGGGTCGGCTCCCACGCCGATCCTCTGAACGGCCTTGTTCGTGTCCGCGTCGACCCGTGAGACGGTGCCATCGCGGCTGTTGGCCACCCAGACCGCTCCCCTGGCGACCGCGAGGCCGGCGGGGCCGTGCCCGACGGGGACGGTCTGGCGCACTGCGTGGTCGTCCAGGTCGACACGCGAGACGCTGTGGCCGTCGGCGTTGGTGACCCAGAGGGTTCGCCCGCTGACCGCGAGACGCGAGGGCGACGGGCCGACGTCGACGGCGTGCTTCACCGACCCGCTCTCGAGGTCGAGCGCGGCGACGGCCTCCGGCCCGAGGCGCGCACCGTCCTGACCACGCTCGCCGGCCGCGAGTAGGCCCGCCGCGACGGCCGCGCTCGCCAACAGGACGCCGCCGAGCGCCAGCAGAGCGATTCGCCGGCGGGGAGGGCGCGCGGGGCGCGGCCACGAATGCGGCGACGGCGCGAGCTCCGGCGCCTGGCGCAGGATCGCGGCCTGCAGCTCACGAAGGGCGGGACCGGGCTCGACGCCCAACTTGTCCAACAGCGCCCGGCGTGCATCGCCGTACGTCTCCAGGGCGTCCGCCTGGCGTCCGCACCGGTACAGGGCGACCATCAGCTGCGCGCGCATGCGCTCGCGCAGCGGGTGCTCGGCGACCAGGCCTTCGAGCTCGGCGACCAGGTCGGAATGCCGCCCGAGCGCCAGGTCGGCGTCGATCCGCTGCTCGAGCGCCGCGAGGTGCCGCTCCTCGAGCCGGGCGATCTCCGCCTGCGCGAACTCCTCGTAGGCGACGTCGGCGAGCGGCGGCCCGCGCCAGAGTGCGAGCGCCTCGCGCAGCGAGCGCGCCGCATCGGCAGGCCGATCGCTCGCCAGGGCCCCGCTGCCCTCGTCGACCAAGCGCTCGAACCGGTCCAGATCGAGCTCGCCGTCCTCGACGGCGAGTAGATAGCCGCGCCCCCGCGTGAGCAGCCGCCGCCCCTCGCGGTCCTCCAGCGCCCGGCGCAGCTGGCTGACGTGGTTCTGCAGCACCTTCGCGGCCGTGGCCGGAGGCGCGTCGCCCCACAGCGCGTCGATCAACAGGTCGGTCGAGACCGCCTCGTTGCGATGCAGCAGGAGCAGGATCAGAACGGTGCGCTGCCCACCCTCGCCGAGTGCAAGGGAGTGATGCTCGTTGCAGACCTCAAGCGGGCCGAGCACGCGATAGCGCACGTTCAAATCTCCTGAGCAGACCGTAGATCACGGTCAGACGTGCACGCAACCCGGGGAGATGGGCCGGGAGTGGGCGCGAATGGGCGCGCCATGACCGGCGTGCCGCACGGTCATCGCATCGCACCGCATCCGGCGGTCGCCACTGGAAGGAGCTTCATGCGCAGCGTGCGTGTCCTCACCGCCGCCGTCCTCGGCGCAGCGGTCTTGGCCGGCCCCGCCTCGGCGATGCCCGGCGACCCGCCGCACCTCCCGGCCCGGCCGGCCGAACCCACCGCGCCGCCCGTCGTGGAGTCGGACGGAGCCCGCTCGGGCTTCGACTGGAGCTCGGCCGGGATCGGTGCCGCAGCCGGCATCGGGGCGTTTGCCATCGCGCTCGCAGGTGCCGCCGGCAGGCAGCGCCGGCGAAGCGCGGAGCCCCGAACCCTCGCCACCCACTGACCATCGAAGGAGACATCATGCTTCACCGCCAATCCATCGTCCGAGCCGTCGTGCCCGCGCTGGCGGCCGCCACCGTCGTCGCTTCGGGAGCGTCCGCGATGCCCCTGCGACACGCGAGCCCGCCGGCCCCGAGCACGCAGGAGAGCGTGCTCTCGCCGGACCTCGTCGACGCCGCCGCACACGCCGTCACGATCCGTGGCATCGGCGCTGCGCTCATCGCGCGATCCCCCGGCTGAATATGCAGGGGCCGGATCGGTGCGGGAGACTGCGCGATCATGAGCATCGAGCGTCAGACGATCGCCGGGCCGGGTGTGCCGCCGACGATCGGCCCATATTCGCCGGGCGTGCGGGCCGGCGACATGCTTTACGTCTCCGGCCAGGCGGGCCTCGACCCCGAGACGGGTGATCTGGCCGGCGATTCGCTCGGCGTGCAGGCGCGCCAGGCCATGCGCAACGTCGAGTCCGTGCTGCGCGCGGGCGGAAGCCGGCTGGATCTCGTGGTCAATACGACCGTGCTGGTCACCGACATCGGCCAGTTCCCGCTCGTCAACGAGGTGTTCGCCGAGGCGTTCCCCACCGACCCGCCGGCCAGGATGGTGATGCAGGTGCCGCTGCCGGGAGCGCTGTTGATCTCGATCGGCTGCGTCGCGATCGTCGAGTCCTAGGCGAGCGCGATCGCGGCCTCGGGCGTCGCGACGTGGAAGCTGAAGCTCTCTTCGAGATACAGGCGGACGACGTCGTCGTCGTGGCCCTGCCATCCGATCGAGATGTCCTGCCCGCTGTCGAGGACGAAGTCGCCGCCGCGGAGGCTGACGAGCACCGCGCCGGTAGATGCCCGGGGCGTACACGAGTGGCCCTTCGACGATCTTGCTCAGGTGCTCGCGCAACGGGAAGCCGCCGTGCTCGGCCGTCCCGAGCACGACGCGGTAAGCGTCGCTGCCGAGCGCGAGCCCGTACGGGCCGCCGACGCCGTCGGCCAGCAGCTGCTCGACCGCAGCGGCGATCTCTCCCGGATAGGTGTCCGGGCCGCCGAGCGCCCGGGCATGGTGCGGGGAGGCCTGCACGATGCCGGTGATCTCGTCGGCCCAGCCGTGGAACACCGCGGTGTTCTCGGCGATCGCGATCCGGCGGGCGGCGGCGTCGAGCGCTCCGAGGTCGGCATCGTCGGCGCCGCGGTCGGCGTCGCGGAGCTCGGACCGCGCCAGCTCGAAGTCGGCGCGCAGCTCGACGACGGGGAGCACGCGCCGGCGCAGCGCCGACACGCCGTCGGCGGGGCCGGTCGGGATCGGGGTCACCCGCCCGAGGCTGGTCGCCGAGTGCTCCCAGCCGTGCGGGCCTGCGAAGTCGACGAGCCTGCGGGCGCCGAGCGCCGGGGTCATACGCTCCTTGGCCTCGCCGTCGAGCAGCTCCCACCCGGCGTCGCTGATCGGCGCGTGGGAGCGCAGCAGGTGGTTGCTCATGACGCTCCTTTCAGACTGCCGATGCTGAGCGAGCCGGCCGGTGCCGGCGGATCGTCGAGGAACTCCGCCGTCGGGATGAAGAACAGGCCGCCGGTGACAGCTGTCGAGAAGTCGAGGATCCGGTCGTGGTTGCCGGGCGGCTTGCCGATGAACATGTTGGTCAGCATCTGCTCGATGACCTCCGGGGTCCGCGCGTAGCCGATGAAGTAGGTGCCGAACTCACCGGCGCCGACGCGCCCGAACGGCATGTTGAATCGCACGATCTGCTGCTCGTTGCCCTCGTCGTCCTCGATCGTGGTCAGCGCGACGTGGGAGTTGGCGGGCTTGACGTCGTCGGCCAGTTCGAGGTCGCTGAGCTTGGTGCGCCCGATCGCCCGTTCCTGCTCCTCGACCGCCAGCGCGTCCCAGCCGTCGAGGTCGTGCAGGTACTTTTGGACCACGACGTAGCTGCCGCCGGCGAACGCGCTGTCCTCGTCACCGACGAGCACGGCGGCCGGCGCCGCGGCGCCCTCCGGGTTCTCGGTGCCGTCGACGAACCCGAGGAGGTCGCGCTCGTCGAAGGACCGGAACCCGTGCACCTCGTCGACGACGTCCGCCAGCCCGCGCAGGCGCCCGGTAAGCCGCTGCGCGAGCTCGAAGCACAGGTCGAGCCGGTGTGCGCGGATGTGGAACAGCAGGTCTCCCGGCGTGCTCGGGGCGATGTGCCGCGCCCCGGCAACCTGCCGGAACGGGTGGAGCTCCGCCGGGCGCGGAGCGCCGAACAGCCGGTCCCACACGTGGTCGCCCACGCCGACCACGCAGGTCAGCTCTCCCTCGGGGATGCGGAACCCGACCGACCGTTTGAGACCGCTGGCGTCTGCGAGCACGTCGCGGACGGCGTCGTGCGACCCCGGCCGGACGGTCGCCACGATGAAGATCGCCGCCTCGGTGAGGCCGGCCAGCACACGCTGCGGCTCAGCCATGGATCACAAGACGTCGCGGCGCACGGTGATCCACCATACCGATCGCACTTACACTGCGGCCGTGTCTGCCCCGGAGCTCACGGCGACGATGGCGGAGCAGCAAGCCGCGCTCCGGCGGGTCGCGGTGCTTGTGGCGACCGGCGCGGCGTCGGCCGATGTGTTCGCGGCCATCGCACGCGAAGTGGCGCAACTGCTGCGCCCGCGGCTCGTGCAGATCTACCGCTGGGAACCGGACGGAAGCGTGACCGTCGCGGGCACCTGGGGCGACGGGCCGAACCCGTTCCCCGCCGGCTCGAACTGGCCGTGGGACGACCCGTCGCTCGTCGCGATGAAGGAGCACATGCGGACCGGTCAGCCGGTCCGCATCGAGGACGTCGCACAGGACATCGCGGGTGCGCCGGTCGACGCGGGCGTCAGCGCGGGGGTGGGGTCGGCGGCCGGGGCGCCGGTCGTCGTCGAGGGCGAGGGGTGGGGCCACATCGGCGTCGCGATGGCGAAGGGCGTGCCGCTGCCCGACCGCATCGAGGAGCGCCTCGCGGAGTTCACGGACCTCGTCGCGGCCGCCATCTCCAGCAGCGAGACGCGCGAGCAGCTCGCGCGGCTGGCCGACGAGCAGGCCGCGCTGCGGCGCGTCGCGACCCTGGTCGCCCAGGGGGCGCCGCCGGCGCGGGTCTTCGACGCGGTCGCGGAGGAGCTCGGGCAACTCCTCGATGCCGCCTCATCGGGGCTCATCCGGTTCGAGGACGATGACACGGCCACGGTCGTCGCCGGCTGGGGCCGGCTCGGCGAAGAGGTTCCCACCGGCGCACGGCTGCCGATCGGCGGGGTGAACGTCATCACGCAGATCGCGCGCAGCGGCCGGCCGGCTCGCCTCGATGACTTCGCCGACGAGGCGAGCGGCGCGATCGGCGAGCATGCGCGCGCGGCTGCGGATCGACAGCCCCGGCGGCGGAGGTACCGTCCTCGCCGCCGAGCTGCCGCTGACCTAGGGGCCTGTCGAAGAAGCCCGACCCCTAGCCGAGCTCGATCGCGCCGGCGCCGGCGACGCGCAGGTGGCCGAGCGCGCTTCCACTCGCCTCGCGCAGCCGCAGCGCCGAGACGAGCGGCGCGTGCGAGCCGCCGGCGAGGCCGTCGGCGAGGAGCGCGCCGCCACGCGCGGCCGCGCTCGCCGCGCCCGCGGGAAGCGTGATCAGCGGTGCGATGTCCGCCAGCGACGCCTCGAGCTCGCCGACCAGCGCGGGGACCGCCGTCATGCGGCCCGAGAACACGATCTCGCGCGGACGCCGCACGCTCGCGGTCAGCGCCCGCACCGCCTTGACGGCTCCCTCGACGAGGGCGGGCCATCCCTCGGCGTCGGGGCTCCACGGCACGGCCGGATCCCACGTGCCGTCCGGATCGAGCGCGCCGCCGCTGAACAGCGTCCCCTTGGTCAGCGAGGTGCCGAGGAGGTAGGCGACCTCGCCGTCGAGCGCGCCCGCGGCGCGGACCCCGATCGGCCCGGAGGAACCGCCCATCCCGTCGACGATCCGGCCGCCCTCGACCGCCAGGGCGGCGCTGAACGCGCCGCCGAGCTCGAGCAGGACCAGCGCGGTCTCGTCGAGCGCGATCGCATGCCGCGCGGCCTGGTCGGTGATCGCCCACGCGGCGGCGCACACCTTGTCGGCGGTCCCGATGTCGATCCGGTTGTACTTGCGGTGCGCCGGCACCGTCGGCAGGTGGATGGCGCCCGGCCCGAAGACAACCGGCAGCCCGGTCTGCACGAGCGCGCGGAGCATCCGTCGCATCCCCCCGACGCCCGTCGCGGAGCCCGCCTCGTCGGCCCGCACGAGGACCATCTCGGCGAGCTCGCGCTCACCGACGTCGGCGGCGGCCACCAGTGGCAGGCCGTAGCCGCTCGGGCCGTACACGAGGTCGTAGGGACCGTGCGCGGCGAGCGCGGCGAGCAGCTCGCTCGGATCGTCGGCCAGCGCGCGCGAGGCGAACGTCCGCTCCACCACAGGCGCGCCGTCGTCGAGCACGCAGAGGTCGAACGAGATGGTCCCGGGATCGACGCCGGCTACTCGGGGCATACCATGGCCCCATGAGCGACAAGCCGAAGAAGTACACCGACGAGGAGGTCCCGGACAAGCTCGCCGAGTACGGGCTCGACAACTGGTATCTCGAGGGCGACTGGATCCGGCGCAAGTACAACACCGACGGCTGGCCGACCACGCTGATGGCGGTCAACCAGGTCGGCTACCTCTGTGAGGCGGCCGGGCACCATGCGGATCTCAATGTGACCTGGGGCAAGTTGTGGGTCAAGCTGGCGACGCACTCGTCCGGCGGCATCACCGACAAGGACTTCACGCTCGCCCGCAAGATCGAGGACACGGTCCTCTGGCGACCGGAGGAGGGGGGTCCGCTGGACGGGCCGATGGGCAAGTTCGTGTTCTCCAAGTAGCGCGTCACAGCGCCTCGAGCGCCACGTCATAGATGCCCTCGAGATCGAGGACGACGCCCTTGGTCTCGAACAGCTTCTGCACGCACGCGGTCTGCAGCCGCATCTTCGGGGCACCGACGGCGAGCGCGCCGAGCTTCTTGACGCCGTCGTCCTCGGCGAGGTCGTCGCCGCGGTCGACGCCCTCGACCCCGACCGGGTCGGCGGCGGAGTAGTCGACCACGACCTCAGCGCCCTTCCACCCGCTGCGGCGCAGCACCTGCACGCCGGCGGGCCCGGCGGCGAAGATGATCGGGTGGTCCTCGAGCGCCGCGTCGAGCTCGTCGCTGCTGCCCGGCTCGGCGACCGTGAAGCCGGCCTCCTCGGCGACCGCGATGCCGCTCGCGCGCCGGTACTCGCCCTCGAGGACGTCCGGCGGGAACGTGCACAACGTGACCTCGGCATCCTCGCGGCGGAGCAGCTCGGCGGTGCGCAGACCGACCGGCCCGACGCCGATCACGGCCGCGCGGCGCCCCTTGAGCTCGACCGCGTTGCGCACGTGGACGAGACCCGCCGCCGCGGTCGTGTTGCAGCCGTCGGAGTCGAGCATGATCGACGCCTGGAACGGGTCGAAGAAGAACTTCTGCGCGGCGGCGAACACCGCCTCGCCGTCACGGACGCTCGAGCCGCCCACCCAGAACGCGGTGTTGGCCAGGCCCTTCGGCCCGCGCGGGAAGATCGCGCCCTGCACGATCTCGGCGAGGTCGTCCTTCTTGACCCCGGGGTACGGGAGCACGACGTCCACCCCCGCGTCGTAGGCGGCGATCGCGTCGAACGGGCTCGCGTGCGTGTCGGTGTCCAGCTGGATCAGGATCCGCTTCACGAGGGGTCCTCTCGTCGGGGTTCGGGGAAGCTCAGGTGTCCCCAGTCCAGGGGGCCCTCCTGGCGGTAGCTCTTGTGCAGGCCGCGCGCGATCGTCGCCTTCATCAGCTCCTTGCCGAGGTAGAAGGCGTGCCCGGGGTCGTCGACGTCGAGCTGCTCGAAGATGCGGTACATGTTCGTCTCGCGCACGAAGCGGTCGCCGTTGAACGTGTAGATCCACTCGCCGTCGGCGTAGATGCGGTAGTTCGGGTCGGCGATCTGCTCCTGCATGGCCCGCAGCTCGGCCTCGGGCGGCGTGCGGATCTTCTCGTCCTTGCTCGTGACGAGGCTGCCGTCGAGGTGCTTCGGCGGCCGGGAGAGCCGCTGCGCCAGGTGCATGATCTGCGCGGCCAGCACCGCCTCGCGCACTGCGCCGCGCGCCCAGCCGATGACCTCGGTGGTGAGCACGGCGCGGATGCCGATCTCCTGGCAGAAGCCGATCAGCAGCGCGGTCACCCCGGCCGAGTCGGCCTCCGTGAGCTCGGTGAGGTTGCCGATGCCCATGAACATCTCCGCCTCCGGGTGGCGGCGGCGGACCTCGACGTAGCGGGCGAGTGACGCCGCGAACCCGGCGTTGATGGGAGCGAGGATCGAGTCGAGCATGTACGGGCGCCCGAGCCCGTCCATGTGGTCGGCCATCCGGCCCAGCGCGTCGAGGTCCTCCGGATCGTCGGTGATCAGGATCGGCGTGGCGCGCAGCTCGGCGGCGAGCTCGATCGTGTCCGGCGTCAGGCTCAGCACGTAGTCGACGCCCGCCGCATCGGCCATCCGGATGTGCTCCGGGTC
Organism: uncultured Solirubrobacteraceae bacterium; assembly: GCA_963759375.1. Taxonomy (GTDB): domain Bacteria; phylum Actinomycetota; class Thermoleophilia; order Solirubrobacterales; family Solirubrobacteraceae; genus DASSUW01. Next base: position 83,789 of record CAVWYY010000001.1, read on the forward strand.
GAGCGTGTCGATGCTCAGCGGGATCCCGCGCTCACGCAGCGCGGCGATCGTCGCGGGGCCCTCGTCGAGCCACGAGCGATCGAGCGCGAGCCCGAGGTCGACGACGTCGGCGCCGGCGGCGCGGAACGCCTCGGCGCGGGCCACGATCTCATCGCGCGACAGATACGGCACCTGGTTGATCTCGGCGAACACGCGCACGTCGCGCGGGCCGAGCTCGGCCCGCACCGCCTCGCGCCCGTACCACTCCGGCAGCGACAGCACGTCGACGGGGCCCTTCTCGACGGGCAGGCCGGTCGCCTCCGCGAGCGTGTCGACGTCGCCCTCGCAGAGTCCCGGGATGACGATCCGGTCGACGCCGTCTGGCGGCTCGAGCCGGCGGGCGATCCAGCGCGTGGTCATCAGCGCGGCGACCTGGATGTTCATCACCGCGACCTGGTGCGGCACGTCGAGGTCGCCGAGGACGCCGCGCAGCGCCGGCTCGGCGAGGCGGCCGGTCACGAACAGCGTGTCAGCCAACGACCCCGCCGTTCACGTTGATCGCCTGCCCGGTGATGAACGACGCGTCGGGCGACGCGAGCCAGACCGCAGCGGCGGCGACGTCCTCCGGCGTGCCCCAGCGGCCGAGCGGCGTCGACTCCGCGACCGCGGCGCGGAACGCCGCGTCGGCGCCCTCGGCGAACGAGGTCTCGATCCAGCCGGGGCAGAGCACGTTCACGCGCACGTCCGGCGCCACCGACTTCGCGAACGACTTCGAGAAGCCGAGCACGCCGGCCTTGACCGCGCTGAACAGCTCCGGGTTGTCACCGGCCATGCCGATCGTCGCGTGGTCCCAGCCCAGGTTGACGATGCAGCCGCCCGGCGCCATGCGCGGCGCGACGAGCCGCGAGCAGCGGATCGTGCCCTTCAGGTCGACGTCCAGCAGCGCGTCGAGCTTGCGGTCGGCGGGCCAGCCGGCCGCGTCGCCGGTGAGCACGTCGGCCCCGGCGTTGTTGACCCACACGTCGACGGTATCGAGCGCGGCGAACGCGGCGTCGACGAATGCGGCGCAGCCCTCTGCGGTCGACAGATCGCCCTGGAGCGGGACGCCGTCGCGCACCCCGCCGGATCGGTTGAACCCGGCGCCGACCTGGGCGCCGGCGTCGGCGAAGGCGGCCGCGATGGCGCGGCCGATCCCGGAGCTCGCCCCGGTCACGACTGCGCGCAGGCCGGCGAGCGGCTGCCCTCCGGCCTGCGCGGTCAACGGCTGGCTACCCCTCCGTGCCGCCGGCGAACGGGTGGCGGGCGTCAGGCGTCTCGGAGAGCACCTGGTCCACGCTCGGCTCGTTGCCGAGGGCGCGCGCGATCGATTCCTTGACCGCGTCGTAGTTGTAGCTGTAGATCTTCTGGTCGTCCTTGGCGTCCCAGTGGATGAAGACGCCCACGATGATGCACAGGTCGTCCACCTGATCCTTCGGGATCGTGCCGTCGGCGACCGAGTCGACCACGGCGCGCGCGACGGCCGCCTGGGCCGGGCCGAACAGCTGAACGGCCTGTATCGCGCCCTTGATCGTCACCTTGTTCGTGATGATCGTGTCCGGCTTCGCGGCCAGATTGGGTGTGACAACAGCAAGAAGGTTGGTGTGGCCCTCGCTCTCGGTGGTCAGCGCGCTCGCAAAAGCGGTACCGACGGGTCCGCTCTTCGATCCCAGCATGAGATCGATGTGGGCGACCTCGTCGCCTTCACCAACAAGACTCTCGCCGACGCCCAAGGTGATCGCCATATCTCGTCGTCTCCTCCGTATTGTGGCTCGACCTTGCCGACGAGCCTACAGAACGCCACGCCACGCGCGGATCTTGCTCGCGCGGTACAGGTCGCCTGTGTACTCGAGGTGTCCGCAACCAAACCAGGGAACATCACCCCGGCGCACGATTTCGCCGACACGACGTTCGTCGACATGGTGCGCGCGGGGCTGGCGCTGGGACCCGTTCTCGCGCGCGCGGGCGAGCGCCGCGTGGGCGAGCTGATCCTGGACGGCGTGCGCGCGAGCGCGGCGGTCGCTCCCGCCAACACGAACCTCGGGATCGTGTTGCTGCTGGCGCCGCTGGCCCGTGCCGCGGCCCTGGGCGTGCCGGTGGATCGCGTGCTCGAGGCGCTGGACGTCGAGGACGCCGCGGCGGCGTTCACCGCGATCGCCGAGGCGCGCCCCGGTGGGCTCGGCGACGCGCACGAGCACGACGTCCGCGAGCCCGCGCGGATCGGCCTGCGCGAGGCGATGGCGGCCGCCGCCGACTGGGACAGCATCGCGTCCGAGTACGCGACCGGCTACGCGATCGTGTACGGGACGGCGCTCCCGCTGTTCCGCGACGCGCTGGCCGGTGGCGCGCGCACGCTCGACGCGATCGTCGCGACGCACGTCGGCCTGCTCGCCGTCCTGCCGGACACGCTGATCGCGCGCAAGGCGGGGACCGCGGCCGCCGAGGCGGTGTCGGCCGCCGCACGGGAGGTACGGGACGGCACTCGCTCGCTCGAGGACCTCGACGCGATGCTCCGGCGCGACGGGAACCGGCTCAACCCCGGCACCACGGCCGACCTCGTGTGCGCGACGCTGTTCGCGGCGGAGCTGTGAAGGTCCTCGTCGTCGCCGTCAGTGCGCGGATGCTCGCGACCCTGGCCGTCGCCGACGGATACGAGGTCGTGGCGCTGGACCGCTTCGGCGACGTGGACCTACGGGCGGTGGCGGGCGGCGCGACGGCGCGCAGCTCAGCCGGGCTCGTCGCCCTGGCCGAGGACGTGGAGGCCGACGCGGTCGTCTACGGGGCGGGCCTGGAGAACCGGCCCGACCTCGTCGAGCGGCTGGCCGCCGGGCGGGAGCTGCTCGGCACGCCGGCCGATCTGCTGCCCGCCGTCCGGGATCCGTGGGCGCTGGCTGACGTAGTGCGCGTGCCGGAGACGCGCCGCGCGGCGCCGGTCGAGGACGGCTGGTTGCGCAAGCCGCTGCGCAGCGGCGGCGGGCGCGGCGTGCGGCGGTGGTCGGGCGGTCGGCTGAAACGCAACGAGATCCTCCAGCGCCGGGTGGATGGGCTGTCCTGCTCGGCAGTCGCGGTCGGCAACGGGCGCGACGCGGTGCTGCTGGGCATCACCGAACAGCTGCACCGCGGCTACTCGTGGATCGGCAACGCCGTGCTGCAATCCGACGCGATCGACGGAGAGCTGCGCGCCGCCTGCGAAGCGGTCGTGGCGCGCTTCGGCGTCCGCGGCGCGTTCGGTATCGACGCGATCTGGGACGGCCGCCGCGCGTGGGTCCTGGAGGTCAACCCGCGCCCCACGGCGTCGCTCGAGCTGTTCGGGCCGGGAGTGTTCGCGCTGCACGTGCGTGGCGCCCGCGGACTCGACCTCGACGGCCCGCTGCCGCCCGCATGTGACAAGGTGAAGGTCGTGCTCTTCGCCGACCGCGACGTTCGCGCACCGGCGCCCGGCTGGTGGCCGCAGGGCCTCGTGCGCGACGTGCCGCACGAGGGCGAGGAGATCATGCGCGGGCACCCGGTGTGCACGCTCGTGTCGGCGACCGCCGGGATCGAGGGCCTGGCGGCCGAGGGCGCCCGGCTGCTGACCGCGCTGCCGGAGGTGGTGGGCGCGCGTGCCTGAGGTCGTCTGCGCCGGCTGCGGGACGGTCTGCGACGACGTGGTGCTGTCGGTCGAGCCGCTGCGCGTACAGCCCGCCTGCCCGGTGGCCGAGCGCTGGTTCGCCGAGCGGACGACCGCTGATACGCCCGACGCCGCGGTGGCCGGCGAGCCCGCGTCGGTCGACGCGGCGCTGGCGCGCGCCGCCGAGCTGCTGCGCGGGTCACGGAGGCCGCTCGTGACCGGCTTCGGCGGCGCGACGGTCGAGGCGGTGCGCGCCGCGATCGCCCTCGCCGACCGGCTCGGCGCGGCGGTCGACAGCGGCGGCGGCAGCGCCGCGGTCGCGCTGCGCGGGGCCTCGACGGCGACGCTCGGCGAGATCCGCGACCGCGCGCGGGTCGTGGTCGTGTGGCGCGAGGACCCGGAGACCACGCACCCGCGACTGCTCGAGCGGCTACGGCTGCCGCGAGCCGGCCGCACGCTGGTCGTCGTCGACGATCGCGACACGGCGACCGCCGCCCGCGCCGACCTCCACCTCCGCAGCGACGGCGGCGTCGAGGCCCTGACGCGACTGCACGCCCGCGCAAAGGGCCTCGACGATCCCGACGGGCTGCTCGACCTCCTGCACGACACACCGCACGCCGCGTTCCTGCACGGACTCACCGGCCGGGCCGAGCTCGCGCTCCACGAGCTCGTGCGCACGCTGAACGCCACGCGGCACGTCGTGACGCTGCGGCTGCGGCGCTCGGCCGGCACGCTCGGCGCCGAGGACGCGCTCGCCTGGCAGACCGGCTACGGCGGGATCGTCGACCTGGGCTCCGGGCATCCCGAGCCGTACACGGCGGGCGACTTCGACGTGGTCCTCAGCGTCGAGGGTGACGCGGTACCCGACGGCGTCCCCGTGATCGCGGTGTCGAGCGCGCCCGTGGCCGCGGACGTCGTGATCCGCACGGCCGCTCCCGGCCTCGGCGCCAGCGGGACCGTGCACCGCATGGACGGCGTCCCGCTCAGCGTCGGCGCAGCCCTCGGCTCGGACCGGCCCGGCGCGGACAGCGTCCTCGCGCGGCTCCTGGAGGCGCTCTGATGGCGGTCCGCATCGCCGGAGGCCGCGTACACGATCCCGCCAACGGGGTCGACGGCGAGGTGCGGGACCTGTGTCTGGACGACGGCAAGGTCGTGGCGGACGTCGGGCCCGAGGCCCGGCGCATCGATGCGCGCGGCATGGTCGTGATGCCGGGCGGCGTCGATATCCACGCCCACATCGCCGGCCCGAAGGTCAATCTCGCCCGCAAGCTCTCACCGGAGGCGCGCGAGCCCGAGGACCGCAGCGAGCTCCTGCGCTCCGGCACCGGCGGCCTGGTCCCGTCCACGTACACCACCGGCTACCGCTACACGCTGCTCGGCTACACGACGGTCGTCGAGGCCGCCGCCCCGCCGCTGGCTGCCCGCCACGTGCTCGCCGAGCTGCGCGACACGCCGCTGATCGACAAGGCGTTCCTGGTCCTGATGGGCAACAACCAGGTGCTGTTCGAGCTCATGCGCACCGCGCCGGAGCGCCTGCCCGACGCGATCGCCTGGTGGCTCGACGCCACCGGTGGCTACGGCGTCAAGCTCGTCAACCCGGGCGGCGTGGAGCTGTGGAAGCAGCGCAACGGGCGGATCTCCTCGCTCGACGAGACCGTGGCCGGCTTCGAGGTCACGCCGCGACAGGTCATCGACGCGATCGGCACGGCGGTCGACGCGCTCGGCCTGCCGCACCCCGTGCACGTGCACGCCAACAACCTCGGCGTGCCCGGCAACGCGAGCACCACGCTCGACACGATGGGCACGCTCGACGGGCGCCAGGCGCACTTCGCCCACCTGCAGTTCCACGCCTACGGCGGCAAGCCCGACGGGCTCCCGCGGTCGCGCGCCCCCGAGCTGCTGGAGCACCTCGCGGCACACCCGGAGCTCACCGCCGACGTCGGGCAGGTCATGTTCGGGCCCGCGACCACCATGACGGCCGACGCGCAGATCTCCGCCGTGCTGCGCGACCTGGGCGCCGACAAGTGGATCAACCACGACACCGAGGTCGAGACCGGCTGCGGGATCGTGCCGTACACCTACAAGTCGCGGAACTACGTGCACGCGCTGCAGTGGGGCATCGGGCTCGAGCTGTTCCTGCTCGGCCGCGACCCGTGGCAGGTCATGCTGTCCACCGATCATCCGAACGGCGGCTCGTTCCTCAGCTACCCGAAGCTCATCCGCCTGCTCATGGACCGCGGCTTCCGCGACGACCAGGTCAAGCGCGCGAACGCCAAGGCGATCCGCCGCACCGCGCTGCTCGACGGGCTCGATCGCGAGTACACGCTGAACGAGATCGCGATCATCACTCGCGCCGCCCCGGCGCGGCGGCTCGGCCTCGCCGACAAAGGCCATCTGGGCGTCGGCGCGGACGCCGACGTGACCGTGTACCACGACCGCGCCGATCGCGAGGAGATGTTCGCCACGCCGCGCTACGTGTTCAAGGCGGGCGAGCTGGTGGTGGAGGACGGCGAGCTGCGGAGCGCGGGCGACGGGACGCTGCTCAGCGCGGGCGCGGCCTTCGACGGCGACGTGGCGGACGCGCTGGAGCCGCTGTTCGGCGACCGCTACACGGTGCGGTTCGATCACTACCCGGTCCGCGACCCGGCGCTGCGCGAGCCGGTCAGGATGGTGGGGACATGAGCTTCCGCATCGGCGACGCCGAGGTGGAGGAGACGTTCGCCGAGGCGTTCCCGATGCGCTTCGCGCGGCTGCTGATCACCGCCGCCACGCCCGGCTGGGCGCACGAGGCCGCTCGGTCCATGACCGGCTTCGCCACGTCGGTGATCGGCTGCAAGTGCGAGGCCGCGATCGAGCGCGAGCTCGACCCCGCCGAGACGCCGGACGGGCGGCCCGGCGTGGCCGTCCTGCTGTTCGCGATGGATCGCGAGGGCGTGGGCAAGCGGATCGTCGAGCGCGTCGGCCAGAGCGTGATGACGTGCCCGACCACGGCGTGCTTCGACGGCCTGCCGGGCGCCGAGCGGACGGCGTCACTGGGCGGCACGCTGCGCTATTTCGGCGACGGCTTCCAGGCCAGCAAGGTGATCGCCGGCGAGCGCTTCTGGCGGATCCCCGTGATGGAGGGCGAGTTCCTCGTCGCCGACACGGTCGGAGTCGGGAAGGGCGTCGGGGGCGGGAACCTGATCGTGCTGGCGGCCGACGACGAGCGGGCGCTGGCCGCGGCCGAGGCGGCGGTCGAGGCGATGCGCGGCGAGGGGATCGCGCTCCCGTTCCCGGGCGGCATCGTGCGCAGCGGCAGCAAGGTGGGGGCGCTCACCTCCTCGTCGATGCCGGCGTCGACCAACCACCGGTTCGCGCCGACGCTCCGGGTGCAGGCGGGCAACACGCTCGTTCCCGATGGCGTCGGCACCGTGCTGGAGATCGTCATCGACGGCGTGTCCGAGGATGCGGTGCGCGAGGCGATGCGCCGCGGCCTTCACGCCGCCGCCGCGGGTGGCGCTTCGCACCTGAGCGCCGCGAACTTCGGCGGCGACCTCGGGGAGTTCCACTTCCCGCTCTCCGATCTGCGGGACCCGCCGTGACGCTCACGCTCGAGCTGCGGAGCGTGCCGCCGGGGCGGGTCGACGCCTCGCCGCTGACGCTGCCGGGCGACGACATCGCGGCGCGGACGCTGCGCTGCGGTCGCGAGCGGCTGCAGGTCGGCGATCTGTTCGCGGTGTCGGGCAGCAACGACGGCTCGGTCCGCCTCGCGGGCGACCTGCGCCGGTTCGACTGGATCGCCCGCGGGCTCGAGGACGGCGAGGTCGTGGTCGACGGCGACGCCGGCGCCTGGGCCGGGGCGGAGCTGCGGGGCGGGCGCCTGACGATCCACGGCAGCGCCGGAGACCGGCTCGGCGGGGCGGCGCCGGGGGCGCGCTCCGGGATGTCCGGCGGCGAGATCGTCGTGACCGGCGATGCCGGTGAGGAGGCGGGAGCCGGGATGCGGCGCGGGCTGGTCGCGATCGGCGGGCGCGCCGGCGCGGGTGCGGGCCTGCGGATGCTCGCCGGCACCGTCATCGCGTTCGGCGGGCTGGGCGCCGAGGCCGGCATGGGCAACCGCCGCGGGAGCCTGGTGTCCGCCGCGCCGGTCACGCCGCTCCCGGGCTATGCGTTCGCGACTCGGGTCCGGCCGCCCGCGCTCGCGCTGCAGCTGCGGCGCGTGCGCGCGCTCGGACTGCGGGTGGACGACGTGCTGCTCGGCGGCCGCTGGGCGCGCTGGTCGGGAGACCGGCTGGAGCTGGCCAGGGGAGAGCTGTTGATCTTCGACGAGGAGGAGGGCGCGTGAGCCTGTCGATGAACGAGCGTGCGCTGGGGCGGGTCGAGGCGATGCTCGCCGACGACGAGGCGCTGGGCATCTCCGCGCGGACGCTCGACTCCGGCGCCCGGGTCGTCGACTGCGGCGGCGGAGGCCTGGAGGCGGGGCTCGGCTTCGCCGCGGTGTGCATGGGGGGCCTCGGCCGCATCGACCCGGTGCCCGTCGCCGTCGGCGAGCGGACGTGGCCCGGGCTGTTCGTCAGCGCCGACGATCCGGCGGCCGCCTGCCTGGCCGCCCAGTACGCCGGCTGGAAGCTCGAGCACGAGAAGTTCTTCGCGCTGGCCAGCGGGCCGGGCCGGGCGCTGGCGCGTGCCGAGGACCTGTTCGAGGAGCTCGCCTGGCGCGAGCAGGCGGACGCTGCCGTCCTGTGCCTGGAGACGCGCGACGACCCGCCGGGCGAGGTCGTAGCGAAGGTGGCGGAGCGGTGCGGTATCGCGCCCGCCGACGTCACGTTCCTGATCGCGCCGACGGCGTGCATCTGCGGGTCGGTGCAGATCGCCGCGCGGGTGGTGGAGACGGCGCTGCACAAGCTGCACGAGCTCGGCGTCGACCCGGCGCGCGTGCGCAGCGGCGCCGGCTGGTGCCCGGTGGCGCCTGTGGCCGGCGACGACGGCACCGCGATCGGCCGCACCAACGACGCGGTGCTCTACGGCGGCACCGTGCACCTGCGCGTCGACGGCTCCGACGACGAGCTGGCCGACCTCGCCGAGCGGCTGCCGTCGTCGGCGTCGGATGCGTTCGGCACGCCGTTCGCGGAACAGCTCGAGGCCGCGGGCTGGAACTTCTACGACATCGACCCGATGCTGTTCAGCCCGGCCGTGGTGGCGCTGACGAGCGCGGACTCGGGCCGCACGTTCCACGGCGGGGCGCTCGCCCCGGACGTGCTCGAGCGCTCGTTCGCGGGCTGATGCGCGTCGGCGTCCTCGGGGCGACCGGGTCGTGGCACTCGCGCCGGCTCGGGGACGCGCTGGAGGCCGCCGGCCACGAGGTGGTGCCGGTCCCGGCGACGCGCATCGTCAGCGAGGTCGGCGCCGGCTTCTTCGGACCCGATGGTGTCGCGCTGCACGAGCTCGACGTGCTGCTGGTGCGCGGGCTGCCGCGCGGGTCGCTCGAGCAGGTGATCTTCCGGATGGACGCGCTGCACGTGCTCGCCGACACGGGCGTGCGCGTGATCAACTCGCCGCGCGCGCTCGAGCGCACGATCGACAAGTCGTGGGCCAGCGCGCTGCTCGCGCGCGCGGGCGTGCCGACGCCGCCGACCGTCGCGTGCGAGCGCCACGAGACGGCGATGGAAGCGTTCGACCGGCTCGGCGGCGACGTGGTGGTCAAGCCGCTGTTCGGCGCGATGGGCAACGGCATCGTGCGCATCGAGGACCGCGACCTCGCCCATCGCGTGTTCCGCGCGCTCGCGCTCGAGAAGGCCGTCTACTACCTGCAGCGCACGGTCGCGCCGCCCGGGCGGCGCGACCTGCGGGTACTGGTGGTCGGCGGCGAGATCGCCGGCGCGATGGAGCGCGTGACCGACTCGTGGCGGGCCAACGTCGCGCAGGGCGGGCGGCCGCGGGCGGCGGCGCTCGGCGCCGACGAGCGGGAGCTCGCGCTGCGGGCCGCCGCGACGCTCGACGTGCACGTGGCCGGCGTCGACCTGCTGGCCGGCGCGGACGGCGACGCCACGGTGGTCGAGGTCAACGGCATCCCGGGCTGGCAGGCGCTGCAGTCGGTGGTGGACGAGGATCTGGCCGCGCGGGTCGTCGCCTCGATCACGGCGTGATCCGGCCCTCGTGCAGGGCGGTGGCGACGAGCGCCCCGGCCGCACCCGCCCGTTCGAGCGCGCGCAGGTCGGCGTCGTCGCGCACGCCGCCGCCGGCGTAGATCTCGACGCCCTCGAGCTCCGCCGCGAGCGCGGCGACCGCCGCCAGCGGCGGGCCCTCGCCGCTGCCCACGAGCGCGAGGTCGATGACCAGCAGCTCGGCGACGCCGAGTCGCACGGGCGAGCGGCACGGCGGCCACGGCCTCGCGGCCGGCGAGCGCGGTGTCCTTGGAGATCAGCCGGCCGTGGCGCAGGTCGACGCTGAGCACGAGCGGCGCCGCGCCGGGCGACGGCTCGGCGCCGTCCGGCGTCGCACCGGGAGACGACTCGGCGCTCGGCAGCGACTCGGTGCCGATCACGCGCCGGCTCACGCCGGGCACGGTCTGCGCGCCGGCGTCCAGCCAGACGTCGGCCACGCCCGCCAACGCGGCCAGCGTCGTCACGTCGGGCGCGCCGCCTTCGATCGCGTCGAGGTCGGCGACGTACAGCGTCCGCGTCCGGCACCGCGCGCCGAGCTCGCGGGCGAGCGCGACCGGGTCGGTGTGCAGCGTGGCGTACTCGTCGCGGCGCCCGCGGCGGGCGTGCACGACGACGCCGCCGCGCAGGTCGATCACCGGGATCACGCGCACGGGTCGACAGCATGGTGCAATGCGGCGATGGACGTCGTCGGGCTCGACATCGGCGGGGCGAACACGAAGGCGGCGGTCGTGAGCGGCGACGGGGCCTCGCGGCTGCTCAGCGAGCCGTACGAGATCTGGCGTGACCTCGGCGGGCTGAGCGCCGCCGTCGCCGGGGTCGTGGAAGGGCTCGACGTCCCCGGCGCGCCGGTCGCGCTGACGACGACCGCCGAGCTGTCCGACGTGTTCGCGAGCAAGCGCGAGGGCGTGGCCCGGGTGCTCGACGCCGCGGAGGAGGCGCTCCCCGGCCGCGAGCTGCGCGTGTTCACGACCACGGGCGAGCTCGTCGGGATGGCCGCTGCACGCGAGCGTCCGCTCGAGGTCGCGGCGGCGAACTGGCTGGCCAGCGCGATGCTCGTCGCCCGCTCGGTGTCCGACGCGATCTTCGTCGACTGCGGCGGAACGACGACCGACGTGATCCCGATCGCGGCCGGCGCGGTCGCGGCGCGCGGGCGCACGGACGTCGAGCGGCTGCTGCGCGGCGAGCTCGTCTACACCGGGGCGCTGCGCACCAACGTCGCGGCGATCGTGCAGCGCGTGCCGCTCGCCGCCGGCGAGTGCCCGGTGGCGTCCGAGCTGTTCGCGATCAGCGCCGACGCGTACCTGCTGCTCGGCCGGCTCTCGCCCCAGGACTGCACGTGCAGCTTCCCGGACGGCCGCGGGACGTCCCCGGACGAGGTGCGGGCCCGGCTGGCGCGCGTCGTCTGCGCCGACCCGGAGCAGCTCGCGGACGGCGACCTCGAGGCGATCGCGACGGCCGTCGAGGTCGCGCAGGTCGACACGATCGCCGCGGCGCTCGGGCGGATGGCGCCGGCGCCCGTCGTGGCTGTCGGCGTCGGGGCGTTCCTCGCGCGCGCCGCGGCGGAGCGGTGCGGCCTCGCCCTGCACGACGCGGGTCCGTTGTCGGGCCCGGGCGGGGACGTCGCCGCCGCGGTCGCGCTGTCGGTCCTCGGCCGTGGCTAAGTACACGCGGCCGATGGTCGTCAAGATCGGCGGCGGCCTGCTGCGCGAGGGCGGGCTGGCCGCGCTGCGCGCGGCGTGCGACGAGGTCGCCGCGCTGCCCGGGCGGGTGGTCGTCGTGCCGGGCGGCGGCCCGTTCGCCGATGCGGTGCGCGCGGTCGACGGCCTCCCGGACCCCGTCGCGCACCGGCTCGCCCTCGCCGCGATGGACCAGTTCGGCGCCGTCCTCGCGCACGTGGCGCCGGGGCTCGAGCTCGTCGGCGCCGTGGAGGCGTTCGCCGGGCGGGCGCGACATCCCGGAGTCCTGGGACGTGACGAGCGACTCACTCGCGGTGCTGCACGCGGGAGCGATCGGCGCGCGCGAGGCGGTCCTCCTCAAGCCGGTCGACGGGATCCTCGACGCCTGGCCCGGAGGCGCGCCGATCGCCCGGCTCACCGCCGACGAGCTCGCCGCGCTGCGGCCAGGGGCCGTCGACGCCTACCTGGCGGAGGCGGTACGGCGCACAGGCGTTGCGGTCACGGTACGCGCGCCCGGCGGCACCGGCACGCGCATCGCGGCCTGAGCGACCAGGCCGGGGTCGAGCCGGCCGGTGCGGCCGCCGCGGCAGACGGCCGACCGCACGCCCACGATGTCCGCCCGGACGCGGCCGAGGTCCTCGAGGCGCAGCTGCCCGGCGACGGCGAACGTGCCCGGCGTGCGGGCGATCAGCGCCTCGAGCTCGGTGGGGGAGAGCCACCCGTACAGCCCCCGCCCGTCCTTCACGTACGTATCGACGAGCGCGCCGGCGACGCCGGAACGCGCGACGACCTCCGGGAGCGCGGCGGGCGCCAGCGCGGGCGGGTCGAGCGCGCCCGCATCGGCGTAGGCGGCGGCGATGACGTCCGTCCCGGCGGCCTCGCGCAGCGAGACGAGCTGCGCGACCGCCGCGTCGGCGTCGTTGCCGCGGAGCCCCGCCTTCACGTAGGCGACGCCGTCGACCGAAGGTGGCGCCACCGGCAGGTCGCCGAGCGCGACGCTCACCGGGGCGGCGCCGCCGACCGCGGCGACGACCTCGGCCAGCACCGCGGGATCGGGCGCCCCGAGCGGGCCCGCGGTCGGATCCTTGACGTCGATGATGTCGGCGCCGCCACGAAGCGCCGCGCGCGCCTCCTCCGCCGAGACCACGCTGACGAGCAGCCTCACGGGACCCGCACCTCCACGCGCGCGCCGGCCCGGTCGAAGTCGACGACGAGCACCTCGGCGTCGTCCGCCGGCAGCGCCGCCGCGACGGCCGCGGCCCGGTCGGAGCTCTCGACGATGCCGTACACCGCCGGGCCCCACGAGCTCTGGCCGATCCCGGGGACGCCGAGCTCGCGCATGGCGGCCACCAGCGGCTCGGCGCGCGGGTGATAGATCCCGCCCTGTTGCTCGGAGAACAGCGACCCGACCTCCTCCTGGATCTGCGTCAGCGCCGCGCCGAACTCCTCGATGTCCTCCTCCACCAGGCCGGGCAGCAGCGCCGTGACCAACAGTCGCGAGACGTTCGCCTCGCGGCCCGCGCCTCCGCGCAGCAGCGAGAACGCGCGCTCCTCGGCCGGCCCGGCGAGCCCGTCCGCGCCGCGCGGGAGCACGAGCACGCAGCGCCACGCCTCCGGCATCGGATGGCGGGCGAGCAGCGGGCTGAGCCCGGCGTCGTCGCGCACGCCGCCCTCGACGACGAGCCCGGGCGCGGCGAACGTCCAGACGCCGACGCTCGAGCGCGCGCCGCGCCCCGACGCCGCGGCCAGCTCGGGCGCGCCGGCGGGGACGCCGGCCAGCTCGGCGACCGCCTGCGCGATCGCCAGGCCGAGCTTGGTCCCCGACCCGAGGCCCATGTGCGACGGGATCGCCTCTCGCACGACGATCCGGGCGCCGCCGCCGAACGCCGCGGCGGCGCGCTCGGCGAACACAGCCGCGCGATCCGCCTGCTCGCCCTCGACGCTGACGCCGTCCGCGGCGGACGCCTCGACCACGACGCGCGGGTACTCGACGCCGGCCCCGAAGCCGCCGAACCGGCGCGCGCCGGCGCCCGCCGGGTCGAGCATCCCGAAGTGCAGCCGCGCGGGCGCGGTGACGACGACGCCGCTCACGCGCGCGCCGCCACGAAGCGGCGGACGTACTCCATCGCCGCGTGCTCGCGCGGCCCCGCCGTCTTGTCGACCAGCTCCTGCAGCCGGTCCAGCTCGCCGGTCACGCGCCCGGCGCCGAGCAGCTTCAGCCGCGAGGCGAGGATCGACGCCTCGACGGCCGCGTGGCGCGCGCGGCACAGGCCGAGCGCCTCGCGCCCGCTGCCGGCAGCAACAACACGCGCACGCACGCGCGAGCGCGGGAGCCCGCCGGCGTCCGGCGCGATATCGGCCACCACGACCTCGCGCCAGGCGTTGGCGTCCTCGATCACCGATCCCCGCACGGCGGTCGCCGGGCGGAACGTCGGCCGGGGATCCCCGAGGGCCGCCTCCACGAACAGCAGCACGTCGTCGGTCAGGTGCACCACGGCCTCGCCGCGCTCGCGCAGGTTGCGCAGCGTGCGGGTTCCCTCGAACGGCCAGAAGACGAGCTCGTCCTCGCCCCAGCGCACGCCCATCGCCCCGCAGTTGACCCGGCCGTCGGGACCGGTCGTGGTGACGACCGTCTCGATCAGCGGGGTGTCAGCCGACAAGGCTCAGGAGCTCCTGCCGTGTTCGGGCGTCCTCGCGGACGCAACCGCGCATGGCGGAGGTCACGGTCAGGGCGCCCGCCTTGCGCACGCCGCGGATCGTCATGCACGTGTGCTCGGCCTTGAGCACCACGCCGAGGCCGCGCGGCTCGAGCTCGCGCTCGAGCCAGTCGGCGATCTGCGTGGTCATGCGCTCCTGCAGCTGGAGGTCGCTCGCGCATGCGTCGACGATGCGGGCGAGCTTGGAGAGTCCGACGATCTTCTCTCCGGGGAGGTACGCGACGTGCGCGACGCCGTGGAACGGCAGCAGGTGGTGCGCGCAGAGCGACTGGAACGCGATGTCGCGCACGACGACCAGCTCGTCGTAGCGGCCGTCGTTGCCGAACTTCGTCGCGGCGAACTGCGCCGGCGTCACCAGCTCCGCGAACGTCTCGGCGACGCGGCGGGGCGTGTCGCGCACGGCCTCGTGGTCGAGATCGGCGCCGATCGCCTTCAGCAGCTCGAGCGCCGCGCGCTCCGCCGCCGGGAGGTCGAACCGCGAGGTGTCCACGATCCGTTTGGCGGAACCTTCATCCGGCATCTCGTGAGCGTACTGGCTCGCGGAGCCGTGAAAGGATGCCCCGAGTGACGGTTGCGCAGCGCGAAGCGCTCGAGGGCCGCATCGCGCCCGGGCACGAGGCGCTGCTCGTCCGTGACGATCCCGACCGGTTCGCGCTCGTCGGGCGCTGGGCCGGCGGCGGCGCGCTCGTCGGCTCCTGCCCGATCCGGTCAGCGCCGCCGGACGCCGACCCGTTCACGGCGATCGCCGACGCCGGCGCCGTCCCTGAGGGCGCGGAGGACGGCTTCGTCGGCGGCGGCTGGTTCGGCTACTTGGGCTACGCGCTGACCGACGGCCCCGCGCTGCGGCCGCGCCGCTTCCCGCCGTTCGCGCTCGCGTACTACGACCACGTGCTGCGGCTCGACGCTGACGGGCAGTGGTGGTTCGAGGCGCTGTGGACGCCCGAGCGCGACGATGCGCTGCGGGCGCGCCGTGCCGAGCTCGCCGCACGGCTCGCGAGCGGGCCGGCCCCGCGACGCGTGGCCACCGCCCCCTGGCGGATGACACCGTCGCCCGCCGGCCACGCACGGGCGGTGGCCGCCGCGCGCGAGCGGATCGAGAACGGCGACCTGTACCAGGCCAACGTCGCGATCCGGATGCATTCGACGCTGGACGGCGAGCCCGCCGACCTGTTCGCCCACGCGGCCGGCCGGCTCGCCCCGGACCGGGCCGCCTACCTCGAGGGCGGCTGGGGCGCGGTGGCCAGCCTGTCGCCGGAGCTGTTCCTCGAGCGCCACGGCGACGACGTGAGCAGTCGCCCGATCAAGGGCACGCGCCGCCGTGTGCCGGAGACCGCCGAGCAGGCGCGCGCCGAGTTGGCGGCCAGCCGCAAGGACCGCGCCGAGAACGTGATGATCGTCGACCTCGTGCGCAACGACCTCGGGCGCATCGCCCGGTTCGGGTCCGTCCACGTGCCGCAGCTCGCAGCGGTCGAGGCCCACCCGGGCGTCTGGCACCTGGTCTCCGAGGTCGCCGCCCGCCGGCGCGCGGGGACCGACGATGCCGACCTGCTGCGCGCGAGCTTCCCGCCGGGCTCGGTGACCGGTGCTCCGAAGATCGCCGCCATCGGGGCGATCGACGAGCTGGAGTCCAGCCCGCGCGAGGTGTTCACCGGCGCGATCGGCTTCGCCTCGCCGGCCGCCGGGCTCGAGCTCAGCGTGGTGATCCGGACGTTCGAGGTCAGCGGTGAGCACATCTGGCTCGACGTGGGCGGCGGCATCGTCGCGGACTCCGATCCCGAGGCCGAGGCGGCCGAGGCCTACGACAAGGCGCGCCCGTTGCTCGGCGCGATCGGCGCCGAGCTCGCCGCGGCAGTCGCGGGCTCGGTGGCGCCGCGCCCGCTCCGCCTCTCGCCGCGGCCGGCCCCGCGCCCCGACGCGCGCGGCGGGCTGCTCGACACGATCAAGGTCGAGGACGGCGTGCCGGTGGCGCTCGACCGTCATCTCCGTCGGCTCGAGGCTTCGATGCGCGAGCTGTACGGCGTCGGGCTGCCGCTGCCGCTGCGGGATGACATCGCCGGCGCGGCGGCCGGCGCCGGCCGCCTGCGCCTGCTCGCCGATCCGGACGGCCGGGTCGAGGTCGAGCCGGGCCCGGCGCGCGAGCCGGGGCCGCCCGAGGTGCTCGAGCCGGTCACGGTGCCCGGCGGTCTCGGCCCGCACAAGTGGCTGGACCGCCGCTGGCTCGACGCGCTCACCGCCGCCGTCGCGCCGCGGCACCCGCTGCTCGTCGACCTCGACGGCTTCGTGCTCGAATCCGCGACCGCCGCGGTGCTCATGGTCACCGCCGACGGCACGCTGGTCGCCCCGCCGCTGGACGGCCGCATCCTGCCGAGCGTCACGCGCGAGCTGCACCTGGAGTCAGCGCGCGAGCCGGTACAGATCCGGCCGATCGCGCTCGGCGAGCTGGCCGGGGCCCGTACGGTGCTGCTGGCGAGTGCGCTGCGCGGCGTGCGCGCCGTCAGCCTCTGAAGCCGAGCTTGCCCGGGTTCATGACGCCCGCGGGATCCAGCGCGCGCTTGATGCGCGTCAGCGTCTCGTACGCGGGCCCCCACTGGCGCTCGACATAGGGCGCGAGCGTGGAGCCGACGCCGTGGTGGTCGTTGATGAGGCCGCCCGCTTCGAAGATCGCCTCGACCCCGGTCGCCCAGATCCGCTTGTAGAGCGCGAGCGGGTCCGCGACGCCCGACACGTCATCGATCACGAACCGCGGGTAGACCATCGCGCCCCACTCGTACCAGTGGCTGAAGTGCGTGCGGAGCCGCAGGCCGTCGGCGGCGAACGGGGCGAGCGCCGCGCGCACGCCGTGATAGACGTCGAGGATCCGGCCGTACGGCGCGACGGCGTCGATCGTGCCCCACATCGCCGGGAGCGCGGGGTAGTGCGGCGGGTGGTAGAAGTCGTAGCGGCGGTCCCACCAGGTCTCGCACAGCTCGGGCTCCAGCCGCGTGCCGCCCAGGATGCGCAGCGTGCTGTCGGCCTCGGCGTCCGCCACCGCGCGGTCGCCTTCGAACATCAGGAGGACGGTCGGGCCGTCGAGCTCGTGGCCGACGATGGGGGACAGGCTGCCGCGGCTCGCCTCGGCGTCGTAGAAGCGGATGACCGCCGGGCGGATGCCGCGCTGCATGACCGCGCGCAGACCCTCGACGCCGGCTTCGAGCGACTCGAGCGCGACGGCCTCGAACCGCCGGTGCTCGGGGAGTGGGACGAGCCGGACGGTCACGCGGGTGATGACGCCGAGCGTGCCCTCGGAGCCGACGAACAGCTGGGTGAGCTCCGGGCCGACCGCGTGGCGGGGCACCGGCAGCGTGTCGATCACCTCGCCGGTCGGCGTCACGACCCGCAGCGCGAGCACCTGGTCCTCGATCTTGCCGTAGCGCGAGGAGAGCACGCCCGAGCCGCGGGCGGCGACGTAGCCGCCGACCGAGGCCCACTCCGCCGAGGCGGGGAAGTGCGGGAAGGAGAGACCGCGCTCGTTGAGCGCGCGCTCGAACTCGCGGCCGTTGTGCCCGGCCTCGACCGTGGCGGTCAGCGACAGCTCGTCGATCTCGACGATGCGGCTCATCTCCGACACGTCGACGACGACGCCACCGGAGTACGGCACGGCCGCGCCCATCACTCCGGAGCCGCCGCCGCGCGGCACCACGGGGACGCCGTGCTCGCCGGCGAGGCGCAGCGTGGCCGCGACCTCGTCATCGGTCCGCGGGCGCACGACCACGTCGGGCAGCGCCGGGCGGTCCTCCTGCGCGGCGTACAGCGAGGGCCACGACCAGTCGCGCGCTGCCCGGGCCCGGTCCTCGAGGTCGGTCGACGCGCTGCCGACCGCGGCGCTCAGCTCGTCGATGAAAGAAGTTGTCGTCGCCACCCTTCCAGTACAGCATGATTTTGAAAGTTCGTGTAAGGACGTGATAGAAGTCGACACATGGAGCTACCGACGTACAACCTCGGCGAACTGTCGCCGGTCGACGTCCGGGCGTACCTGGACGAGAAGGACGTGGTGATGGTCCCGATCGCGAGCCTCGAGCAGCACGGCCCGCACCTCCCGCTCCTGACCGACACGATCCAGGCCGAGGAGGTCACCAAGCGCGCGGCCGCGCGCGCGAAGGTGCTGTACACGCCGACCGTGTGGATGGGCTATTCGCCCCAGCACATGTACGACCCGGGGCAGGGCACCGGGACGATCACGATCCGGCCGAACCTCCTGCTCGAGCTCTGGTACGACGTCGGCCGCTCGCTGATCCACCACGGCTTCAACAAGATCGTGTTCGTCAACAACCACGGGTCGAACGCGAAGATCATCGAGCCGCTCCTGCGCCGGCTGCGCTACGACACGGGCGCCATGATCGCCATGTCGCGGCTCTACGGCGAGCGCTACCTGGCGCTGATCGACGACATCATGGAGAACCCGGCCGACGAGACCCCGGGCTGGCACTCCAGCGAGCTCGAGACCTCGCAGGTGCTGGCGCACGACGAGTCGATGGTGCGGATGGACCGTGCGGTGGCGCAGGTGCCGGAGCGGCCGGCCTCGCTGCCGGAGTCGTTCATCAAGAGCGATGGCGCACCCGACGTGGCCTTCCAGGGCCACGAGTTCTTCCTGTTCGCCACCGACCATCAGGAGTTCACGCCGTCGGGCGTGATCGGCAATCCTTTCCGCGCCACGGCGGAGAAGGGTCAGCGCACCTACGAGCGGTACGCCGAGCACCTCGCGGCGGCGCTCGCCGAGTTCGAGAGCCTGCACGTCGAGGTGCACACCCGCGAGTGGCGGGCGCTGGTCTGATCAAGACTGTTCGAGGGACAACGGAGAGGAGACGGCCATGAAGGTCGCAATGCACAACTGGATGCGCGCCGAGCCGGTGGAGACCACGATCCGGCGTCTCGCCAAGTACGGCTACGACGGGATCGAGATCTCGTACGACTCGGTGGCTCTTTCGCCGGGCGCGCCGGGGTCCGCCGCGGTGCGCGGGGTCCTCGAGGAGACGGGCATCGAGTGCGTCGGCTCGATCTCCCTGATGTTCGCCGGCCGCGACCTCATCCACTCCGATCCCGCGGTGCGGGCGAGCTCGGTGGACTACCTCAAGAACTGCATCACGATGATCAAGGAGCTGCGCGGCGGCAACGGCGGCGGCACCATGAGCATCGTCCCCTCCGAGGTCGGCAAGGTGAAGGAGATGGCGTCGCCGGAGGAGGAGTGGGCGTGGGCCGTCGAAGGCCTCAAGCAGGTGAACGAGCACGCGCGCTCCGAGGGCGTCCGGGTCGCGCTCGAGCCGCTCAACCGCTTCGAGACGAACTTCGTCAACCGCCACGACCAGGTCCTGCTGCTGGCGAGCGAGGTCGGTGACGACGTCGGCGTCTGCCTCGACGTCTACCACATGAACCAGGAGGAGGCCGACGTCTACGAGGCCTTCCGCAAGGCCGGCGACAAGCTGTTCGACGTCCACGTCGCCGACAACAACCGGATGGCCTGTGGCCAGGGGCAGCTCGACTGGGCGGCGATCATCGGCACGCTCAAGGACGTCGGCTACGACGGCTCGCTGACGGTGGAGTTCGTCCCGCCGCTCGACCGCACGCCCGCCAACCCGTACAAGAACGCGATGGCGGCGGCCGACGAGTCGCTCACGCCGGAGCAGCTCAAGTTCATCGAGGACCACGGCTCCGGAGTGCTCTCCGAGGAGTTCTACTCGTGGCTCGTCGAGGAGTCGATCAAGACGCTGCGCGCTCACATGTGAGGCCGCGGTGACCACGGTGCCCGCAGCGCTCCGCCGCGCGCAGATCCTCGAGCGGATCGAGCGCGACGGTGGCGTCACCGTGGCCGACGTCGCCCGGTTGCACTCGATCTCGAACATGACCGCCCACCGGGACCTCGAGCAGCTCGCGCGCGAGGGCCTGGTGGAGCGGGTCCGCGGCGGCGCGCGGGCGCTCGGGGCGCGGCCGGCGAGCTCCCACCCCACGGCGTGGGAGCACCGGATCGAGGCGGCGGCCGGAGCCAAGGCGGCGATCGCCGAGCACGCGGCGACGCTCGTCGCCAGCGGCGCGACGATCTTCCTCGACGCATCGTCGACCGCTCTCGCGCTCGCGCGCCGGCTCATCCGCGACCCGCCGCTGGACCTGACGCTGGTGACGAACTCGCCGATGATCGCGGCCGAGATCGACGCCGACGCGATCCATGTCGTGGTCTGCCCCGGCGAGCTCGATCAGCACACGCGCACGATCACGGGGCGCTGGACGACCGAGTTCATCCGGCGGCTGAACTTCGACGTCGCGTTCGTCTCGTCGGCGGGCGTGACGCTCGAGGCGGGGCTCACCACCTCGCGCGGGCCGATCGCCGACGTCGCGCGCGCCGCGTGCGATGTCGCCGCGCGCGCCGTGGCGCTCGTCGACTCGTCGAAGTTCGGGCGCGCGTCGCTCGTCTCGATCGCGCCGGTGAGTGCGCTCGACCTCGTGGTCAGCGACGGCGCCCTCGACGCGGAGGCGGCGGCGGAGCTGCGCGCCGCGGGCGCGCAGCTCCACCTCGCCTGATCGCTCAGCGCATCGGCCGGGCGCGCAGCAGCTGCGGGAGCTGCGGCTTGCGCGCGGCGCTGAGGCGCTGCGCCTGCGCCTCCGCCGCCTGAGGCGCCTCGAACGGCACCTCCTGGTTGCACTTGGTGCCGACGGGCGGGAGGTCGAAGTCGATCAGATAGGCCTCGACCTTCTCGTCGATGCACGGCGAGTTGCCCTGGTACGCGGTGTGGTTGTCCCCGCGCATCGTCAGCAGCCGCGTGTTGCCGAGATCACGTGCGAGGCGCTTGCCGCCCCGGTACGGCGTGGCCGGGTCGTACGTCGTGTCGACCACGAGGATCTTCGGCGACGAGCGCGGGACGTGGAACGGGCCCCGGAACACGTCGCGACCTCGCACCGGATACAGGCCGTAGTTGAGCTCGGAGTACCCGTTGTTGACGTAGAAGTGGTCGAACAGACCCCACGCCAGGTCACCGGTCTCGAAGTACGAGCCGAGGTTCCGGTGCGTGTAGCGCTGGTCGGCGGCGGTGATCGTGAAGTAGCGGTCGCCGCCCGGGTCGAACGTCCCGTCCTCGTTGCGCCCGAACCAGTCCTCGTCGACCATCCGGCGGATCCCGGAGCCGTCGCCCTTGGCGGCGTCGGCGAGCGCCTTCGCGAGATCGCCCCAGAGGAACTTCGCGTACAGCTCGGCGAACGCGGCGCCGCGGATGTCGTCGCCCGTGATCGGACGCGGGTCGGCGGTGTAGCCGGGCGCCGGGATCGGCGTGGCGTCCGCCCGCTCGATCAGGTCGTCGAACGCCGCCCACGGGTCGGTCCCGCCGAACCCCGAGCACGCCACCTGGTCGGCCGCGCAGGCCTGGAGGAAGCGGCCGAGCTCGCGCTCGAAGCCGGAGGTCTGCTCGAGCAGGTCGCGCGACGGGGTGTTCGCGTAGCTGGTCGCGTCGACCGGGCCGTCGAGCACGAGCGCGCGGTACTTGTTCGGGAACAGGCTCGCGTACGTCGCGCCCAGGAACGTGCCGTAGGAGAAGCCGAGGTAGGTCAGCTTCTTGTCGCCGACGGCCTGCCGCAGCCCGTCCATGTCGCGCGCGACGTTCGCCGTCCCCACGTAGGGCAGGATCCCCGGGTTGTTGCGCAGGCACTTGCCGATGTAGCGGCGGTCCTTGCGGAACAGCGCCCCGGCGTCGAGGTTCTCCGGCGTCTGGAACGGCTCGGAGTAGAAGCCCTCTGTCTCCTGGTTCGCCTTGCAGTCGATCGCCGGCTCGCTCTCGCCGGTGCCGCGTGGATCCATGCCGATGATGTCGAAGTGCTCGTTGAGCGCGGGGAACAGGTCCGCGCCGTAGGTCTCGACGTAGATCGCGGCCGGTGCGCCCGGGCCGCCGAAGTTGAAGAACAGCGAGCCGCGCTTCTTGCCCGTCGCGGGCGCCTTCGCCACCGCGAGCTTGAGCGTGCCGCGGCCGGGCGAGCCGTAGTCCTTCGGCACCTTGGCGGTGGCGCATTGGGCGCCCGCATCGCCGCAGTCGCGCCACGTGAGCGTCGGCGCCGACCTGGCCAAGGCGGCGGGCGCGCCCAGCAGCAGCATGCCGACGAGCGCGCAGACAACCAGCAGGCCTCGGCGAGGCCCTGGTCCAGCAATCATGCGGTCCTCCTATCCGTGGGAGCGTCCAGCTCCCCGATGTGCAGCGTGGCGGGTGGAGTACCAGAAAACGCCTACTTCTCGGTCCTACGCCGCGTAGTTGGCGGGCGACGCGAATACCATGCGACGCGATGTCCTACCGATCCTGGCGACTCGACGGTGAGGGGCCGCCTCACGTGCCCGTGCGGAAGATGCCGTCGTTCCTGGATCTGCCCGAGCGGACCGAGAAGCCGCGGCGGGCGGGCATCACGCACGTGCTCGATCGGGGACTGTCGCCGCTGGCGCTCGAGTCCCTGCTCATCACCGCCGGCGATCACATCGACCTGATCAAGCTGGGGTGGGGGACCGCCTACGTGAGCGCGGCCGTGAACGACAAGGTCGCGATCTGCCGCGACGCCGGCGTCGCGATCTGCCCGGGCGGCACGTTGCTGGAGATCGCCGTGCACCAGGGGCGGCTCGACGTGTTCGTGGAGTGGCTGCGCGAGCTGGGCATCGACCACATCGAGGTCTCCAACGGGTCGCTGCCGCTGGCCGCCGAGCGCAAGGCGGAGCTGATCGCCAAGCTCGCCGCCGAGTTCACGGTCATCTCCGAGGTCGGGAGCAAGAGCGGCCCCGATGCGGTCGCCGACGACTGGTGCGCCGAGATGCTGTCCGACCTCGCCGCCGGCGCCGCGCTGGTCATCGCGGAGGGGCGCGAGAGCGGCACGGTCGGGCTGTTCGACAACGACGGCGACGTGCACCAGGAGCTGGTCGACGCGATCCTCGGCGCGGTGGGGGAGCAGACCGTGATCTTCGAGGCGCCGCGCCGCATGCAGCAGGCCTGGCTGCTGCGCCGGGTCGGCCCGAACGTCAACCTCGGCAACATCGCGCCGGACGACGTGATCGCGCTCGAGACGCTGCGGCGCGGGCTGCGCTTCGACACGCTCGACCTGCTGCCGCGCGAGTCGCGGACCTAGAGCAGCGCCCGCTCGGCGCTCTCGATCGCCGCCCGCCGGGCGTGCAGCCGCGCACGGGCGGCATCGATCGCGTCGCGGCAGTCGCGGAGCATGGCGTCCATGGGCTCCGGGGCGGCACCTCCGAGCACGGTCCGGGATGCGATCGCGCGCTCCGGATCGAGAGCGTCCACCAGGGCGGCCGCGTCGAGCCCGAGCCCACGGCCGAGCAGCTCGTTCGCGGCCGCCTCGAGCGCGGCCGCGTCGAGCGACCCGTGCTCGGCGACCGCGCGGCCGGCGACGTTGTAGGCGCTGCGGTAGTCGAGGCCCGTGGTGAGGCTGATCGTGTCGGCGACGTCAGCCGCGAGCGCGTGGCTCTCGCGCACAGCGCGCGCCGCGGCGTCGCGGTCGACGACCACGCTCTCCACCGTCGCCGCCGCGAGCGCGATCGTGCGCGTGGCCATGGCCACCGCGCCGCCGAGCTCGCCGTACGCGTAGAGGAGGTTGTCCGTCTGCGCGGACGGCGTCCGCTGGGTGGCCAGCAGGCCGGCGGCGCGCCCGAGCAGCGTGCCCGCCGCGCCCCGGATGACCACGAGCGCGTACGGGTTGCGCTTCTGCGGCATCAGTGCGCTCGCGCGGCACAGCTCGTCGCCGATGCGCAGCAGCCCGAACTCGTCGCTGCCGTAGATCTGGAGGTCCTCGGCGAGGCGGCTCGCGTTCGTGGTCGCGGTCGCGGCATGCCAGGCGATCTCGGTCAGGCCGTCGGTCTGCCACATCGCGTCGCGCGTGTGCTCGATCGGCGCGTCGAAGCCGAGCAGGTCCGACAGCCGCTGCCGGTCGATCGCGAAGCGCGACCCGTTGACGCCGCCGGCGCCGGCCGGGCTGCGGTTGACCCAGGCGAGGTCGGTCTCGAGCCGCGCCAGGTCGCGCAGCGCCGGGTGGGCGAACGACAGCAGCCAGTGCCCCGCGGTCGTCGGCTGCGCGACCTGCAGGTACGTGTAGTCGGGCATCAGCGTGTCGCGCTCGCGGGCGGCGACGTCGACGAGCGCCGACGCGTGGCGGACGAGCGCGTCGCCGAGGTCGAGCAGCAGGGCGCGCAGGGCGATGCGGAACGCGATGCGGCCGGCCTCGCGGCGCGGGCGCCCCGCGCTGAGCCAGCCGGCCGCGCTCCCCGCGCGCTGCTCCAGGTGCCGCTCGCGGGCGTTGACGAGGTCGCCGTAACGCGGGTCGATGTCGGGCGGCGACTCGAAGAGCTCGAGCAGCGCGCCCCGGAGAGCGGCCGCGTCCGCGTCCGGGATCGCGCCGAGCGCGGCCACGTGCGCCAGGTCGGCCAGCCCCAGCCCGCGCGCGAGCAGCGGCGCGTCGGCCAGCTCGAGCTCGTAGCCGGCGGCGACGAGCTCCGGCGCCGGCCCGCGCCGGACGCGCGCGGTCGCGCCGAGATAGCCCTCGGGGGGCTCGCCGGTCATGCGCCCGCGATCACCTCGTCGACGAGCCGGCGGGCCGAGCCGAGCGCACGCTCGGGGCGCAGCAGCTCGGCGACCCGCTCGGGTGGGAGGTGCCGGGCGATGTCGGCGTCGGCCTGCAGCGCCTCGGCGAACGGGATGCCGCGCTCCTGGCCGGCCAGCGCGGCGCGATGGACGAGCTCATGGGCGCGGTGCCGCCCGAGCTCGCCGGCCAGCGCGAGCAGCGCGACCTCGGCGAGCACGTAGCCGTCCTGCGCGTCGAGGTTGGCCCGCATCCGATCCGCGTGCACCTGCAGCCCTCCCGCCAGCTCGCGGCCGAGCGCGAGCGCCACGGCGGCGGCGCCGCAGGCGCGCGGCACGACCTCCCACTCCGTCTTCCACGCCGCCCCGTCGCGCTCGTGCTCGGCGACCATGCCCTCCAGCGCGAGGCCGGCGTCGGCGCGGACGATGCGGGCGAGCGTCGAGAGGTGCTCGGAGCGCTCGGGGTTGCGCTTCTGGGGCATCGTGATGCTGCCGACGACGCCGGGCGTCGGCGCTTCGGAGAGCTCGCCGATCTCGGGGCGCTGGAGGTTGTAGACCTCGTTGCCGATCTTCGCGAGCGTGGCGGTGATCATCGCGAGCAGCGCCACGAACTCGGCGACCCGGTCGCGGGCGTTCGTCCAGCTGATGTCCGGCACCGCGAGGCCGAGGCGCGCCAGCGTGCGACGCTGCAGCTCCGGGCCGTGATCGCCCCAGCTCGACTGCGTGCCGACCGCCCCCGCGAGCTGGCCGACCGCCAGGCGCGGCTCCGCCTGGTCGATCCGCTCGCGGTGGCGGCGCACCTCGGCGGCCCAGACCGCGGCCTTGAACCCGAACGTGATCGGCAGGCCCGGCTGCCCATGGGTGCGGCCGAGCATGACGGTGTCGCGGTGCGCGGCGGCGAGCCCCACCAGTGCGTCCTCCGTCTCCTGCTGATCGCGCCGCGCGATCTCGAGCACCCGCTGCATGGCGAGCGCGAACCACGTGTCGCTCACGTCCTGCACGGTCGCTCCGTGGTAGACCCACTCGGCGCCCTCCGGCCCGAGCTGGTCGCGCAGCACCCGGATCAGCCCCAGCGTCGAGTGGCCGGTGCGCCGCGTCTGCTCGGCGACTGCGTCGAGGTCGACCGTGCGGACGGCGGCGATCTGCTCGGCGGCCGCGGCGGGGATCAGCCCGAGCTCGGCCTGGCTCTCCGCCAGCGCGGCGATGATGTCCAGCCAGCTGCGCGTGCGCCCCTCGTCGGAGAACAGGGCGCGCGTCTCGTCCGTGCTCCACAGGTGGGCGAAGGCGCTCACGTCAGACGCCGGCCAGTCGTCGCAGCGCGGCGCGGACCTCGTCGAGGCTCGCGCCCCAGGGGACCGTCAGCCGCCGGCCGTCCTGCTCGATGCCGCGCTCGCGCAGGCAGCACTTGCGCAGCGTGAGCTCGTCGCCGGCCCCGTCCTCGACCACGAGCGGGCAGAAGTCGACGCGCTCGGCGGCCTCGCGCCCGTACAGCGCGGCATGGATCTGGCGCGAGCGCTCGCAGCCCACGAGCGTCCAGTCGCCCGCGTCCGGCGGCCCGGCGTCGAGGAAGTCGACCCGCGCGCCGACGTCGAGGCCGGCGCACCGGCACGGGAACAGGTAGTGCTCGGCCGGGTGTCGCGCGGCGAGCTCGACCATGTCGATCTCGACGAGGTCGAGCTCGATCGGCGGGAGGTCCTCGTCGAACTCGAGCACGCTGCGGGCCATCTCGAGCAGCTTGGCCGGGCGCGGCGGGACGACCTCGACCACGCGGATCGTGAGTGGGGACGGCGCGACGATGAAGTTGACGTGCTGGAAGCGGCCGTCGACGACGTAGACCCGCGCGTCACGCCCGCTCCGTGCGGCGGCCCGGGCGAGCTGCGTCGCGTTGCCGGTGTCCACGGTGTCGTCCGCGATGAACGCGACGTCCTGCGGGCCGGCCACGACGCGCGCGTCGCGCACGGGCACGAGGATCTCGTCGCCGTCCTCCCGCTCGAGCTGTACGAGCGCCCGGTCGTCGCCCCGCACGGCGACCACGAACTCGGTGCGGCGGTAGACCGGGCGGGAGCTGAGGTGTCCCAGGAGCGCCGCCGGCTCGAGCGTGTCGACCTCCTGGACGCTGACGCCGCGGTACGGGCGCGCGATGAAGTTGGGTCCGATCTCGTTCATGGGCCGGCCGCCGCCGCGACGCCCCAGAGGATCGCAGTTCCCGAGCTGGCCCCCCAGCCGGCGAGGGCGCGGGCGCTGCGCCGGGCGGCCGTGGCGTCGCCCGCGCGGATCGCGCGGATGACGCGCTCGCCGGCGGCGGGCAGCTCGCCCCGCTCGGCGCAGCGCAGGTAGGCGTGGCCGAGCGGTGAGCAGCGCCCGCGCGGGAGCCGCACGGGGGCGCCGGCGGCGTGGCGCCAGGCGGCATAGCCGGCCAACACGTCGTCGCCCGCCGGCGTGAGCCCCGGGCCGTGGCCGGCGAGCAGCGCGGCCGCGGCGACGGTGTCGTCGCGCCGCAGCGCCGCGAGCCCGGCCGCGAACTCTTCCGCCGGGGCGGGGGAGGCGGCCACGACGTCGGCGAGCGCCGAGCGCCAGCCGGCCGCGAGGGGGGCGTCGGCTGGTGCATCCACGTCGCCGAGCACGGGCTCGATGTCGATGCACAGCCGCGTCCCGACCCGGAGCGCGGTCGCATCGACCCGCACGGGTTCGCCGGGCACGAGCGGCGCGCGCGCCAGGTCCGCGACGCCGACGCGTCAGCGGCCCGCGCGGGGCACGGCCGTGGGCGACGAGCAGCCACCCGTCGTCGCGCAGGCAGACATACCCGCCGGGGTGCAGCGCGATCTCGACGGTGCCCGCCCCTCCGCGGCGCAGCGCGCGCCGGGCGCCCGGCCCCGCCCACAGCGCGCGCGTGTCAGCCATCGTCGAGCGAGGCGGCCAGCGCGGCGACGGCGGCGCGGAACGGCTCCACCGGCTGGTGCGCCACGCCGGCGCCGATCTGGCCGGTCCCGGCGTGGGCGTGGAGGACGCCGGTCGTGATCTGGGGTGTGATGCCGAGCTCGACCACGAGCCGCGCGTCGATGCCCACGGGCGTGCCGGCGAAGTCGCGCGCGGTGATCGTGAACCGCTCCGAGCGGGCGGCGCAGATCTGCGCCATCAGCTCGGTCCGGGCCGCGGCGGCCGCGGCGTCGCCGCCGAAGAAGGACGCCACCGCCGGCGCCGCGGCCAGCGCCATCCCTCCGAGGCCGACGCACTCGATCACCGCCGAGTCGCCGATGTCGCGCGCCGCGTCCTCCGCGGCGTTGCCCTCGCGCAGCAGCGCGTCGCCGACCGGTGCGGCCTGTGCCACGAACCAGCGGCCGGGCATGCCGGCGAGCTGCACGCCGACGTCGGTGCCGTTGCGCGAGATCAGCGAGACGATCGCTCGAGCCGGCGCAGCCGGCCGTCGCCATCGACGCGCACTTGGCGGCGGCCATCGTGAGGTTGAGGAAGAAGTGGTGGTTGCCCGCGAGGAAGCGCGCGGCGTCCTCGCCGCCCACGACCGCCAGCGCCGGCGCGAGGTCGCGGATCAGCAGGTTGCCCGTGGCCTGGCTGCGCATGTGCAGCTCGTCGCCCATGTTCAGACCCTGCGCGGCGAGACCGAACACGTCGATCGGGCCCGCGGCGGGAGAGCATGCGCGCCAGGCGCGGCCCGAGGTCGTCGCGGAAGAAGCGCAGCCGCTCGATCGCCTCGTCGTCGCCGACGCCGAACCACAGCGTGCGGCCCGGCCCCTCGTTGAGCGTGGAGTAGGCGCGCACGCCGGCGTCCGCGTCCTCGACCACCCACACCGGCATCGACGGCGAGCAGACGCCGGTCATCGGCCCGACGTGGTCGTGCTCGTTGCCCGAGGCGAGCGTGATCTCGCCGCGCGCGAGCCGCGCCTCGGCGTCGGCGCGGTCGCTCGCCCAGCCTTCGAACATCGCCGCGGCGAGCAGCGCGCGGCGCTGGGGATCGCAGACGCGCTCCCACTCGATCGGCGGTCCGGAGTGCAGCAGCACGCCGTCCTCCATGCCCGGGATCACGCTCCCGGCCGGGGCGACCGTGACGGCCTGTGCGCGAGTGCCCTCGATCAGCGACACGGCGCGGGCGTTCGCCTCGGCGATCGCGGCGCCGTGGCGGCCCCACAGCCCGGTCAGCGTGCGCGCGACCTCGGCGTCGCCGCCCGCCGGCGGCCGCCAGTCGACCTCCACCACCGGCGCGCCCTGGTCGCGCAGCGCGTCGGCGAACACCGACAGCCCCGCCGTGACCGCCTCGACGCGATCCAGGACGGTCATCGCCCGACGCTCGCTGATTCAATGGCGCGGGTGCCGAACCTGGACGCACTGGCCGCCGCGGTGAGGACCGCGCCCGGCCTACTGGCCAAGCGCGACCTCGCGGTCGTCAACCGCCTCGCGCCGGCATCGACGGCGACGACGCTGCGCTCCTCGCGCACGGCGACGGGTACATCGTCGTCTGCGGCGAGGCGATCTCGCCGCCGTTCCTGCGCGACGACCCGTTCGGCGCCGGCACGGCCGCGGTGGTCACGAACGTGTCCGACGTCCGCGCGATGGGCGCCCGCCCGCTCGGCGTCGTCGACATGCTCGTCTCGCCCGATCGCGCGCACGCCGAGACCGTGCTGGACGGCATCGCGTGGGCGGCGGAGCGGCTCGGCGTGCCGGTCGTCGGCGGGCATCTCACGCTCGGCCACGCCCCGTCGCTCGCCGCGTCCTGCACCGGGTTCGCGAAGCGCCCGCTCCGCGCGGCCGCCGCGCGGCCCGGCGACGTGCTGCTCGCCGCGTTCGCGACCGACGGCCGGTACATGAGCGACACGCGGCCGTTCTTCAGCGCGCTCAACGACCGCGACCCGGCGCGCCTGCGCACCGACGGCGACGCGCTCGTCGAGGTCGCCGAGACCGGGCTCTGCCACGCCGCGCGGGACGTGTCGATGCCGGGGATCGCCGGCTCGCTGCTGCAGATGATCGAGGGCGCCGGCACCGGCGCCGATGCTGGACCTCGACGCCCTGCCCCGACCGGACGGCGCGCCGCTGGAGCGCTGGCTGCTGACGTTCCCGAGCTTCGGGTTCCTGCTCGCCGCCGCGCCCGAGCACGCCGGCCGGGCGGCCGCGGTCTTCCACCGCCGCGGGCTGGCGTGCGCGGCGTGCGGGCGGTTCGACGACACCAGGGTGCTCCGGCTCGCGGCGGACGGTCGCGAGGCGTCGGTCTGGGACCTCGCGAGGACGCCGCTCACCGGGTTGGGGGTCGAAGCGGGATGTCCATCGGCTGGTGCATGACCCCGACGTAGGGGGCCGCCGCTCCGACGCGCGCCCATCCGAGGCGCTCGAAGAACCGCACGTTGGGCACCTGCACCTGGGCGACCATCCGCGATCCGCCGCGCTCGCCGGCCGTGCGGACGGCGAATCGCACGAGCTGCCCGCCGAGCTGGTGCACGCGCGCGTCGGGAGAGCACCGCGAGCCGATCGCCCTTCCAGACGTCGCCGTGGAGCGGGTAGAGCCGCACGGCGCCGACGACCTCGCCGTCGGCGGAGGCGATCGCGTGCACGGTGTCGGGCTCGTCGTCGTGGGAGTCGCGGTCCGTGCCGCTGAACAGGCGCTGCTCCTCCACGAAGATGCGGTGGCGCACGGCGAAGTGCGCCTCCAGCTCGTCCGCCGCGCAGGCGACCGCCAGCGTGACGCCGCTAGCGACGGGCGTCCACGAAGAGGTCATGGATGTCCGCTCCGTCCTCGCGCTTGAACACGCGCTCCCAGGCCGAGAGCCCCGAGCACGCCTGGCAGCGCGCGCAGCCGGCCTTCGCATCGGTGTGGTCGAAGCCGGCGTCGGCCAGCATCGCCGAGACCTCGGCGTAGATGCGCGCCACGTAGTCGGGCTCCGGCGCCGGCGTGTCGGCCATCAGCGTCCCCGGCACCGGCCGCAGCGGCACGACGAACGGGTACACGCCCATCTCGATCGCCCGCCGGCAGCCCTCGATGATCAGCTCGGGGCGCTCGCCCATGCCGAGCAGGACGTAGGTCGTCACGCTGCCGCGTCCGAACACCTCGACCGCCCGCTCCCACGTCCGGAAGTACCCCTCGATCCCGCACTGGGCCTTGCCCGGCGCCACGCGCGCGAGCACCGCCGGGTCGAAGGTCTCGGAGTGGATGCCGACCGCGTCGACCCCGGCCTGGCGCACCTCGTCGAGCACGCGCAGGTCGTCCGGCGGCTCGAACTGCACCTGGATCGGGAGGCCGCAGGCGTTCTTGATCGCATGGGCGCAGCGCGAGATGTAGATCGCGCCGCGGTCGCGGCGGTTCAGCGATCCGGTCGTCAGCGTGACGTCGACGGCGTGGTCGTGGTCGCGCGCGGCGGTGCAGACCTCGGCGAGCTGCGCCGGGGTCTTGACCGGGATGGTCTGCTCGCCGCGCGTGAGCTCGATGCCGCAGAACCCGCACTGCTCCGGCGTGTCCCAGTAGATGCACTTCTGCACCACGGTGGACGCGATCGAGTCCAGGTGCAGCAGCGCGATCTTCCAGTACGGCACGCCGTCGGCCGTCTCCATGTCGTAGATCTTCGGGCGCGGCGGGAGCGTGACCGGGCCGACCAGCTCGTCGTCCCGGTAGAGCGTGGCGCGCCGCCCGGTCGACGCGCACGGTGTACGGCGACGCGTCGACGAAGCGCGCGTGCGACGGGACGGTCAGCGGCAGTCCGCGGACCCACAGGAACATGGCGTCCGACGGGCCGGCGCCGCCGCGTCGGCCGGGCAGCGTGCCCTCCGCCTCGTCGACGACGCGTACGCCAAGGGACTGCAGCTCGACGAGCAGCTGACGATCGTCGAGGCTGAGCTCAGGCATGGGTGCCGTAGACCTCTTCGTAGTTCTGCCAGAACACCCGTTCCTTGAGCTCCTGCGAGATGTCGCGGACGCCGTTGAGCTTCCAGTACTCGCTGTCGAAGTCCGACCACGGCTCGTCCGAGCCGAAGAACACGCGGTCGCCGCCGACGCCCTGCTTCTCGATCTCGGTCAGCAGCCAGCGCGCGCCGAAGCCGACCGCCCACGACGTGTCGGTGTAGACCTTGTAGCCGTCGCGGACCCACTGCAGGAACTTGGGCACGAGCTTGATGTGGCCCGACACGCCGCCGCCGAAGTGCACGAGGTAGATCTTGCACCGCTTGCCGTACTTCTCGACGAGCGGGATGAAGTTGTTGATGTCCGAGTTCCCGCCCGGGCTCGTGTGGAAGTGGAACATCAGGTCGTGCTGCTCGCAGACGTCGAAGATCTCGTCGGCGAGCGCGGTGGTCTCCTCGTCCCAGCTCCCGGGGTCCGGGTTGCCGCCGAGCAGGAACGTGGTCTTGAGCGCGACGACGCGCGACTCGCCCGCGAGCTTGAGCGCCTTGCGGGTGAGCTCGGCGTTGCGTGGCAGGAACGAGACCCAGATCGCGGCGAGGATGCGGTCGTTGGTCGTCGCCGCGTCCATGACGACGTCGTTGAGGTCGAACGAGAGCTCGTGGATGGGCACGCCGTAGTTGGAGATGGCGAGCGCCCGCTCGACCTTGAAGTAGTCCATGTGGCGCTTGACGAACTGCTTGGTGTCGGCGTAGTCGTAGACCGTCGGCTTGACCGGGTGCTCGAGGTCGTAGAACTTCCACGGCGGGATCTCGCCGATGTGGCAGTGCGCGTCGATGATCCGCTTGGGGTGCGTGGCCATGATCAGCGCCTCCCGAACAGGTCGCGCGCCTGCTCGATGCGCGCCTCCCATTCCTCTCTGGTGTCGTAGGTCTGCTCCGGCATCGCCGGGGGCTTGTCGAGCAGCCACGTGCCGTCGGCGGGGTCGAGCTGCACGACCTCGAGCGTGTACTTCGGCCGGCCCGCGTCCAGGGGCAGGTCGGCTGCGGCGTGCAGCGCGCGGCCGGAGGGCACGTGCATCTCGAGCCGGTGCGAGCCGATCGGCGTGACGTCCTCGAACAGGACCACCCACTCGGCCCGCTCGCGGCGGGCGCGCTCGAGGCGCTCCGCCGCCATCGCCTTCCCGTGCTCGCGGGTGATCTCGCGGTGGCGGTGGCAGAACGCCGCGTCGTAGACGGCGCCCAGGTCCATGACCGCGAGCATCGGGGGCGCGGAGCGCGAGACGACCTCCCGCACGACGTCGCGGCGCTCGTGCCAGGCCGTCACGAGGTCGTCCTCGGTGTGGACGTCCGCGAGCTCGGCGGCCACCGCCCGGACCACGCCGATGTACTCCTGGTAGAGGGTCGCGTTGACCATCACGGAGGGGTAGATCCGCGCCTCGGCGCGCCGCCACGCATCGATCGCGGCCTCGCGGTCCAGCACGAGCACGGCTCAGACGGTCCAGGTATTCAGCTGGAACGCCTTGTCGCGCCACGCGGTGAGCGCCGCGTCGAGCACGTCGAGCGGGTGGAACGGCTTGACGCCCTCCAGGAGCAGGTTCTCGGGGAATCCGTAGAGCGCGCCGGAGGCGAAGCGGCACGCGTAGACGGTGCCGCCCTCGCCGATGAAGGTCTCGAGCTGCTTGTTGATCGCCATATGGCCGGGGAACGCCTCGTCGCCGACCTTCGGGAACCCGCGCGAGCCGGAGGCCATCAGGACGCCGGGGCCGTAGAGCACGAGGTGCGTCTTGAAGCCCTTGCGCTGGACCCGCGTCGTCGTGAGCAGGTTCACCAGCCCGACCGAGCCCTCGTACGGCACGGTGTGCATGAACGTGTACGCGCTCTCGCCGGGTTCCGCCTTGACGTCCGGGAACACCTTCTCGGACGTATCGAAGAGCTCGGTCCCCGCGTCGGGACGCTGGATCACGTCTGACTTCGCCACTGCTCCCCCTCTGGGTAGACGGACGGAGAGCCATCGTATCCGAAACTGGACGGCTGCTGCCGTGCGATGACGCTTGCACCGTGCAAAGTGGCTCGCCACCTTGTGGGAATCGCGTATACGATAGGAAACGTATGGGCCTCCGCATCGTCGTCGCCGTCGGCGGGAACGCCATCGTCAAGGCCGGTCAGGCGGGAACCTGGCACGAGCAGCTCGAGAACGTGCGGGAGATCGCCACGGCCGTGCTGGCGCTGCGCGAGCAGGGCCACGAGGTCGTGCTCACGCACGGGAACGGGCCGCAGGTCGGCGCGCTGCTGCTCCAGCAGGCGCTCGGCGAGCGCGAGGCCGCGCCGCTGCCGCTCGACGCCCTGATCGCGGCGACGCAGGGCGAGATCGGCTACCTGCTCGAGAGCGCGTTCGCCGCGGTCGATCCGGCTGTGCCCGTCGCCGTGCTGCTCACCCGCGTGCTGGTCGACGCAGAACGACGACGCGTTCGCCAACCCGACCAAGCCGGTCGGCCCGTTCTACAGCGAGGAGGAGGCCAAGCGCCGCGCGGAGACGCTCGGGCTGGGACGTCGCGCCCGACGCCGGCCGCGGCTGGCGCCGGGTCGTTCCCAGCCCACATCCGCTCGAGGTGCTCGGCTCGCGAGCACGCCGTCGCGCTGCTCGAGCGCGGCACGGTGGTGATCTCCTGCGGCGGCGGCGGGATCCCGGTCGCCCGCCGCGGTGACGAGGTCGTCGGCGTCGCCGGCGTGATCGACAAGGACCGCTGCTCCGAGCGCCTGGCGTGCGGGATCGCGGCCGACGTGCTCGTGCTCCTCACCGGCGTCCCGCGCGTGGCGCTCGACTTCGGCACGCGCTGGGAGCGCGAGGTGGACCGGCTGACCGTGACCGACGTCGCTGCGCGGCCTGCAGCGAGGGCGAGTTCCCGGCGGGCAGCATGGGCCCGAAGGTGGAGTCGGCCGGGCGCTTCGTGCAGGAGTGCGGCGGCCGTGCGCTGGTGACCAGCGCCGACCGGCTGGTCGCGGGCGTCGCCGGCGACGACGGGACGTGGATCGTGCCCGATCCCGTGGCGCACCCGCCGGTGGCCGCGTGAGCTGGGAGGTCAAGGTCGTCCGCAACCGCTACGTCGACAGCGTGCGGCTGATGAAGATCGCCAAGGACCTGCGGGCAGTCGACGGCGTCGTCCGCGCCGAGGTCGCGCTGGGCACGCCGGCCAACCTCGAGGCGCTGGCGGCACTCGGCGTCGAGTGCGACGCCGGGCCGGGCGACGTGGTGCTCGCGGTCGACGGACCGGCGGCGGCGCTGGCGGACGCCGAGCGCGAGCTCGCCGCCGCCGACGCCGGGCCGGCGGCGGCCGCGACGGTCGAGGCGCCGCGCACGCTCGCTGCCGGCGGCGCGGCAGCTGCCGGGCGCCAACGTCGCGCTGATCTCGGTGCCCGGCGAGTACGCGGCGCTCGAGGCGCACCGCGCGCTGACCGGCGGCATGCACGTCTTCCTGTTCTCCGACCACGTCAGCGTCGAGGACGAGGTCGAGCTCAAGCAGCGCGGCGCGGACCTCGGGCTGCTCGTCATGGGCCCGGGGTGCGGCACCGCGATGCTCGGTCAGGTCGGCCTCGGGTTCGCCAACGTCGTGCGACCCGGCCCGGTCGGCATCGTCGCCGCCGCCGGCACCGGTGCGCAGGAGGCGGCGATCCTGCTCGACGGCGCGGACGTCGGCGTCTCGCAGATCATCGGCGTCGGCGGGCGCGACCTGTCCGGCGACGTCGGCGGGATCATGTTCCGCGAGGGGATGCGGCTGCTCGCCGAGGACGACGCGACCGACACGCTGCTGCTCGTGTCCAAGCCGCCGGCCCGCGAGGTGGTGGAGCAGCTCGGCGACGTGGACACGGGCGGGAAGCGCGTGGTCGCCGCGTTCGTCGGCTGGGAGGGAGGGGACGCACCGTTCGAGGTCCACGCGACGCTCGAGGCGGGCGTCTACGCGGCGGCCGGCGTGCGCGTCGCCCGACTCTCGCGGAGCTCGAGGCGCAGGTCGACGCGCGGCGCTCCGGCGGCCGGCTGCTGGGGCTGTTCTCCGGCGGCTCGCTCGCGCACGAGGCCGTGACCATCCTCGAGCCCGCGCTCGGCGCCATCGGCGGCAACGCCGGCCACGGCGGACGTGGACGGCCACGCGATCTTCGACCTCGGCGAGGAGGAGTACACGCAGGGCCGGCCGCACCCGATGATCGACCTCGAGGTCCGGCTCGAGATGCTCGAGCGCGCCGCCGCCGAGGACGGCCTCGGCTGCGTGCTGCTCGACGTCGTGGTCGGCCACGGATCGCACGACGACCCGGCCGGCGGCCTCGCCCCGGCGCTCGCCGCGCTCCGTGACGGGCCGCCGGTCATCGCGCACGTGTGCGGGACCGCACGGCGACCCGCAGGACGGCGAGCGCCAGGCGGCCACGCTGCGCGACGCCGGCGTGATCGTCGCGCCCACCAACGCCGCCGCGGCGCGGCTCGCCGCGAGGGCGCTGGCATGAGGATCGCGATGCTGACCTACTCCGTGAAGCCGCGCGGCGGGGTCGTGCACGCGCTCGAGGTCGTCCGAGGCGCTCGCGCGCCGCGGTCACGACGTCGAGCTGATGGCGCTCGCGCGGCCGGGCGAGGAGCTGTTCCGGCCGACCGCGCGTGCCGCTGCAGATCGTCCGCCACACGCCGACCGAGGGGCCGTTCGACGAGCGCATCGCAGGCGATGCTCGAGGCCTACACCGATGGCCTGCGGCCGATCCTCGGCGAGCGGCGGCTACGACGTCGTGCACTCGCAGGACTGCCTGTCGGCGAACGCCGCGCTGGCGCTGCGCGACGAGGGCGTGATCGAGCACGTGATCCGCACGGTGCACCACGTCGACGACTTCACGTCGCCGTCGCTGGTCGAGTGCCAGGACCGCTCGATCATCGGCCCGGACCACGTGCTGTGCGTCTCGGAGCCGTGGGTCGAGCGGCTGCAGCGCGAGTTCGGCGTGGACGCCGGGCTGGTGCGCAACGGCGTCGACGCGCGCGCGCTTCCGGCCGCCGCGCGACGCCGCCGAGCGCGCCGAGCCGCGCGGGCGCGCCGCGGACGCTCGGCGACCGCTTCGCCGTGCTCACCGTCGGCGGCATCGAGCCGCGCAAGGGCTCGCTGACGCTGCTCGACGGCTTCGCACGGCTGCGCGCCGCGCTCCCCGAGCGCGATCCCGCTGCTCTGATCGCCGGCGGCGCGACGCTGTTCGACTACCGCCACGAGCTCGAGCGCTTCGACGAGCGCGTGCGCGAGCTCGGCGTGGCCGAGCACGTGCGCGTGCTCGGCGCGCAGGAGCCCGACGCAGATCGAGCGCCTGTTCCGCGCCGCCGACGTGTTCGCCTTCCCGTCGGTGAAGGAGGGCTTCGGGCTCGCCGCGCTCGAGGCGCTCGCCGCCGAGCTGCCCGTCGTCGCGTCCGACATCGACGTGTTCCGCGGCTTCCTGGACGACGGCGAGAGCGCGCTGCTCGACGCCGGTCGGCGACGGCGCGGCGCTGGCCGCGGCGCTCGAGCGCGTGGCGCGCGACCGCGGCGCTGGCGGCGCGGCTGCGCGCGCGGCGGCCGCGACGTCGTCGCGCGCGTTACACCTGGGACGCGTCGGCCGCCGAGCACGAGCGCGAGTACCAGCCGGGTCGGGAGCATGGCGCGGTGACGGCGCTCGAGGTCACCGCGACGCTACCACGGCGGCTTCGCCGCGACGGTCGAGGCGCGCGGGCGCCGAGATCGCGGTCGACGAGCCGGTCGCGTCCGGCGGCCAGGACGAGGGCGTGATGCCGACCGAGCTGCTGATGGCCGCGCTCGCGAGCTGCTTCGCGCTCGCGCTCGGCCACGCGGCGCGCAAGCGCGACCAGCGAGCTGCCCGGGCTGCACGGGTGCGCGTCGACGCCGAGCGGGCCGGCACCGAGCTGCGCTACGGACGCATCGTGGTCACGGCCAGCGCCGACGTGCCCGACGAGCCGAGCTCGCCGACGCTCGTCGAACGCGCGCGGCGGTTCTGCTGGGTCTCGAACACGTTCGCGACGCCACCCGACATCGAGTACCGATCCGCAACGGAGGTCCCATGACCGAGCGTCTCGTCGTCATCGGAGGCGGTGGCGCCGGCACCGCCGCCGCGACCATCGCCAGGCGGCTGGCACCCGACCTGAAGGTCACGCTGTTCACCGAGTTCCCCGACATCGCCTACTCGCCGTGCGGGATCCCGTTCGTGCACGGGCGCGAGATCGACAAGTTCGAGCGGCTGTTCCTCTCCACCGTCGAGCGCTACGTCGAGGACGGGCTCGACATGCGGATGGAGACGACGGTCACCGACATCGACCTCGACCGCGGCACCGTGACCGCCCGCAACACCCACGAGGGGTTCGACAAGCTCGTCGATCTGCACCGGCTTCGTCTGGGAGAAGCCGGACGTGCCCGGGCGCCAACCTCGAAGGGCCTGCACTACGTCAAGGACATCCGCGCGGCGATGGAGTTCGACAAGGAGCTCGACGACGATGAAGCGCGTCGTCGTGCTCGGGGCGACGCCGCTCGGCGTCGAGATGGCGGGCAACCTCGGCCACCGCGGGCTCGCCGTCGACTTCGTCGACGAGGGCCCGTGGGCGCTGTCCGAGGTGCTCGATCCCGACGTCGCCGAGCCGGTCCACGAGTCGCTGACCAAGCGCGGCGTGACGCTGCGCTTCGGCACGCGCGTCGAGGCGTTCCTCGGCGGCGACGGACGGCCGGGTGCGCGCCGTCGCGACGTCCGACGGCGAGCTCGAGTGCGACGCCGTGATCGTCTGCCTGCACAAGATGCCGAGCGCCGGGCTGGCCGAGGCGGCCGGGCGTCGAAGCTCGGCACGACCGGCGGGATCATGGTCGACGAGCGCATGCGCACGTCGAAGCCCGGCGGTGTGGGCCGCGGGTGACGTCGTCGAGGTGCCGCACGGGCTCTCGATGCTGCCGATCCGCGGGCTGACCGGCTCGCACGCGTACGCGCAGGGCCGCGCCGCCGCGTTCGACCTCGCCGGGCGCGGCGACGAGCTCGCCTACGACCCCGTCTGGATCCCGTGGGGGATGGTCGCGGGCGACTACACGATCGGCGGCTTCTCGATCGGCGAGACGCTCGCGACCGCGATGGGCGTGCCCGTACATCGTCGCCAAGGGCGTCGGCGTCTCCCGCGCCCGCTACTTCCCGGGCGCGACGCGCACGCACGTCAAGCTGCTCGCCGAGCCGGACACGCGCAAGATCATCGGCGCGCAGATCCACGGCGGCGAGGGCGTCAAGGAGCGCTCGGACTTCCTCGCCTTCGCGGCCAAGCGCGGCGCGACGCTCGACGACCTCGCGTGGATGGAGAACATCTACTCGCCGCCGATCGGCGCGCTGTTCGAGCCGATCGCGATCGCCGCGCAGAACGGGCTGGCGGCGCTGCGGGACGCGCAGGGCGCGCCGGCATGAGCCGGCTCGCCGAGGCCAAGCGGCACCTGCGCGAGCGCTCCGAGCACTACCTGCTGCAGGACGCGGCGGCGCGGCTCGGCAAGGGCGTGCCCGGCACGGTCGCGCCCGTACCGCGGCCGCGACGGGCCTGCTCTGGCGGGTCCTGTTCGTGCCGCTGTACCGGCGCGTGCCGTGGAGCGTCAAGCGCACGGCGATGGACCGGCTGCAGATGACGGCGCGCGGCTGGACGCCGCCGCGGCGCGAGCCGGGCGAGCCCTGGCGGCCGCCCCGACCGCCGGAGGGCTGAGCGGATGGCGTCTACGATGCGCGGCGCGATGACGCCGACGCCGGCCAACGACGCGGGCGACCTGGCGCCGGCCTCGCTGCCGGAGATCGAGCGCAAGGTGTCGGGCCTGGGCGCCAAGGTCGCCGCCGAGCGCGCCGAGCGCGGCTGGTCGCTCGCCCAGCTCGCGCAACGCGCAGGCATGTCGCCGGCGGCGGTGCACAAGATCGAGAAGAACGGCATGACGCCGACGATCGCGAGCCTGATGAAGATCGCCGCCGCGCTGGGGCGCAGCGTCTCCTACTTCGTCGAGGAGCCGGCGACACCCGGACGTCAGCGTGATCCGCGGCCGACGAGCGGGCGCAGGTGTACACGTCCAAGCAGGGCCTGGACCTCACGAACCTCTCCGGCCGCTACGGGCCGTTCCTGATCGCGGGCGCCGAGGCCACGGTCGAGCCGTATGCGGACAGCGGGCCGACGCCGATGAACCATCCCGGCGAGGAGCTCGTGATCGTCACCGACGGCGCGATGGAGTTCACCGTCGGCGACGAGACAGCACCGCCTCGAGGCCGGGCGACTCGATCCACTTCCGCACGCTGCTGCCGCACTCGTGGCGCAACCCGGAGGGATCGCCCGCGCGCGCGATCTGGCTCGTCGTCCGGTCGTCCTAGAAGGCGTGGGGGATGGGGACCACTCCCCATTTCCACGCCCGCGAGGCTGCGCGAGGGTCCGCGGTGTCGTCTCACGGGAGGTCACGAGATGGGACTGTTCAAGCGGCTCTTCCAGCGCGAGGAGCCGGTCGAGATCGTGTGTCAGCGGTGCGGTGTGCCGGCGCCGCCGAACAGCATCGAATGCGCCGCGTGCGGATGGGATCTGCGCGAGAGCTACCACGGCGAGGTCGGCGCCGGCTCCGCCGTGGGCTAGAGCCTGCTCAGGGCTCGACGAGCCCGTGGCGGATGGCCCAGCGGGTGAGCTCGACGCGGTCGCGCATGCCGAGCTTGGCGAGGACGTTCTCGCGGTGGCGCTCCACCGTCTTGGGGCTGATCGTGAGCAGGTCCGCGATCTGCGCCGTCGGGTGCGCCTCGGCGACGAGCTTCACGACCTCGCGCTCGCGCGGCGTCAATGGGTCCTCGCGCTCGGGCGCCGGGTCGGCGAGGTAGGCGCGCATGAGCGCGCGCACGGTCGGCGGGGAGAGGAACGGCTCGCCGCGCATCGCGGCCCGGCAGGCCTCGATCAGGTCGCGGTCCGCGGCGGTCTTGAGCACGTAGCCGGAGGCGCCGGCCTTGAGCGCCTCGAAGCAGTAGTCCTCGAGGTCGTGCATCGAGAGCATGAGGATTTTCAGCCCGGGGCGGCGGCGGAGCAGCTCGCGAGCGGCCTGCAGGCCGGTGCGCAGCGGCATCGCGACGTCGAGCACCGCGAGGTCGATGTCGTCGCAGAGCCCGCGGTCGGTGGCCTCGATCCCGTCAGCCGCCTCGGCGACGACCCGGAGGTCCGGCGCCCCGTCGAGCACCAGCCGTAGCCCGTGGCGGACGACCGTGTGGTCGTCGGCGAGCAGGACCCGGGTGACGAGCGGGACGGTCACCGGCGAGCCTCGACCGGGACCTCGAGGACGATCTCGGTGCCGGACGGGCGCACGCGCATGATGGCCAGCCGCCCGCCGATGAGCATGGCCCGCTCGCGCATGCCGCCGAGGCCGCCGGCGTTGTGCGCCGCGCTGAAGTCGATCCCGCGCCCGTCGTCGCGCACGCGCAGGACGACGTGGCCGTCGCTCGCGTCGAGCGCGAGCAGCACGCCGGTCGCCTCGGCGTGGCGCGCGACGTTGGTCAGCCCCTCCTGGGCGACGCGGTAGATCGCGAGGTCCTGCTCGGGCGCCAGCGCCGGGAGTTGCGCGGCGAGATCGTGGCGCACCTGCAGGCCGCTGTGCTCGGCGAAGCCGGTTGCGAGCGTGATCAACGCGCTGCGCAGGCCGAACTCGTCGAGCGCCTGCGGGCGCAGGCCGCGCGCGATGTCCCGCAGCTCCTCGGCGCTCTCGCGCGCGAGCTCCTGGACGTCGGAAACCGCGCCGTCAAGCTCGGGCGGCGCCGACCGGCGTAGGCCGTCGAGCTGCAGGACGATCCCGGTCAGCGTCTGCCCGAGCTCGTCGTGCAGCTCGCGCGCGAGCCGGCGCCGCTCGCGCTCCTGCGCGGCCAGCGCGCGCGTCGCGCTCTGCCGGCGCTCGAGCTCGA
The DNA here is from genome assembly GCA_963759375.1 of uncultured Solirubrobacteraceae bacterium. GTDB lineage: Bacteria > Actinomycetota > Thermoleophilia > Solirubrobacterales > Solirubrobacteraceae > DASSUW01. The sequence continues at coordinate 125,294 of CAVWYY010000001.1, forward strand.
GCCGGTCGAGCATCTCGTTGAATGCGTCGAGCAGATCGCTGACCTCGCCCGCCGCGCCGTCGACGTCGATGCGCCGCCCGGGCGACATGGGATCGACGCTGCGCATCAGCCGCGCGAGCCGCTCCAGCGGCCCGAACGCGCGCCGCACCAGCACGACATTGACCGCCATGACGACCACAAGGCCGATGGCGAGCACCACGATCTCTGCGCTCGCCGTCGACGCACTGACGGTCGCGGGCGTGAACACGAGCATCAGCGCGGCGCCGAGCAGTACCGCCCCGTTGATCGTCACCACGCGCCAGAACAGCGACACCCCAGGAGAGTGGCACGAACGGCGCGCTCGGCCATGGGTGTCGCTCCCCATTGGCGGGACCGATCGGCACCGCCAGATTGAGCAGCGTGATCCGTGTCGCCGTCGTCGACGACCACCATGCTGTCCGCCTCGGCCTCCGCACCGCGCTGCTGTCGGAGCCCGGCCTCGAGGCGGTCGGCAGCGCCACGAGCGCCGCCGAGGCTGACGCGCTGCTGTCCCGGACCCGGCCCGACGTCGTGCTGGTCGACTATCAGCTCCCCGGCACCGACGGCCTGTCACTCTGCCGGCGCGTCAAGTCCGACGTCCCGGCGCCGGGCGTCGTGCTCTACTCGGCCTTCGCGGACCCGGCCATGACCGTGCCCGCGATCGTGGCCGGGGTGGACGCCATCGTCCACAAGGCGGGCCAGACGCGCGACCTGTTCGACGCCATCCGCCGCGCCGCGCGCGGCGACACGACGCTGCCGGAGATCGATGAGGCGCTCCTGCACGCCGCAGGGCAGGCGCTCGACCCCAACGACCTGCCGCTGCTCGGGATGCTGATCCACCGCACCTCGTCGGCCGAGATCGCCGCGACGCTCAGGATCGAGAAGCCGGAGCTCGACCGGCGCATCGACGGCATGCTGGGGCGACTGCGGGCGCCGACGTTCGCCGAGCGACCCTAGAAGTCGTCGGCGGCGAGCCACGCCCGCGCGCAGCCGACCGCGTCGGTGAGCTCGCTATCGCCGTCGTCGTTGTACAGCGGGCCGCCGCCGTCGGTCACCAGGAGCTGCGTCGCGGCGACACCGCGCGGCTCGACCACCGGCGCCTGCCGGAGCGTGGCGGCCAGATCGAGCAACTCGGTGCGGTTGCGCTGCACGGCGCGGCGCGCGATGAGCGACCAGATCGCCGGCCCCCGCCGGCCCGCCTGCTCGAGCGCGCCGTAGATGGCCGCCGCGAGGACCTCGCGGGTGCCGCGGTCGCACAGCGCCCGCGCCCGGTGCGCGAGCGCCGGCGTGGCCAACGGGTCCTCGCCGGCCGCGAGCGCGCGGTCGAGCCCACCGACCTGCCACGGCGCGTACGGGCGTCGCCGGAGCATGTCCGCACTGTCCCGCCCGCCCGGGGACTCGCCCATGGGGGCGAATCCCCATCTTCGGGACGTCTAGGTGAACGCGTTGACGGCGCGCGCCACGACGAGCCCGAACAGCGCGAGCGCGACCGTCGCCTGCACGAGCATCGCGTACTTCGCGCGGAGGGTGAGCGGCATCACGTCGGTCGGGCTGAACGCGGTCGCGTTCGTGAAACCGAGGTGCAGGTAGTCGAGAAAGACGGGCCGCCAGCCTGGCGGCGCGAGCTCGGGGCTCATGTGCTGCGTGAACGCGAAGTCGACCGGCGTCTCCCGTCGGGAGCGCTTGATCGGTCCGCCGCCGTCCATCAGCCAGTACATGAGCGCGAACGAGAGGTTGTTGCCGACCCAGACGATGCCGCCGGAGGCCAGCAGCTCGTCCGGCTCGTTGCTGACGCCGGTGCCCCTGATGAGGTCCGAGATGAGCAGCGCGGTCGCCCACAACGCGGCGGCTATAAGGAGGCCGACGAGCAGGACGGTCAGGTGGTGCAGCCGCCGGCGCTCGACGGCTCCCATCGGGTTGGCGGTCACCAGCACAGCGAGCAGCACCGTCTCGATGCCCGGGACGACCCACCCCGTATGGTCGATGCCCTCGCCCGGCAGCCACAGGCGCACGGCGATGTTCAGCGCCAGAAACGCCAGCGCGGCAGTGATCGGCGGCCAGCGTGGCTCCCCGATGGGCATCGCGGGATGCTCCGGCGCGGCCGTCGCGGACAGCTCATCCGATCCGGGTGATCAGGCGGTGCCCGCCCGCGCCGCTGCGCGTGTGGAGTACAGTCGGGCGAGATGAGCGTGCGCGTGGTCGTCGCCGATGACAACCTGATCGCGCGTCAGGGCATCGTGCAGCTACTCGAGCTGGAACCCGAGCTCGAGATCGTGGCCGTCTGCGGCGACCTGCCGGAGACGCTCGAGGCCGTCGAGCGCGACGTGCCCGACGTCGTGCTGACCGACATCCGCATGCCGCCGTCGCACTCCGACGAGGGCATTCAGGTCGCCAACCGGCTGCGGCAGACGCATCCGGATGTCGGGGTCGTCGTGCTCAGCCAGTACGAGGAGCCGATCTACGCGCTGTCGCTGCTCGAGGAGGGCTCGGACCGCCGCGGCTACCTGCTCAAGGAGCGCGTCCACGACCCGGCCGAGCTCCGGGACGCGATCCAGTCGGTCGCACGCGGCGGCGCGGTGGTCGACCCGGGCCTCGTCGACGCGCTCGTCAGGGGCAAGGCGGCGATCGAGCGCTCGCCGCTCGCGGAGCTGTCACCGCGCGAGCGCCAGGTGCTGGCCGAGATGGCTCAGGGCAAGAGCAACGCGGCGATCGCCGACTCGCTCGTGCTCACCAAGCGCGCCGTCGAGAAGCACATCAACTCGATCTTCCTCAAGCTCGGGCTCGGATTCACGGAGGACGTGAGCAAGCGCGTGAAGGCCACGCTGATGTTCCTCTCCGAGACGGACCTCTCGGCCCCGCACGCCTGACGCCGATGAACACGCCCTCACGCGGTGTGGTGCGCGCGTTCGCAGCGGCCGGAGCCGCGCTGTGCGTGGTGACGGCCTGGCTGACGGCGACGGGCTCCGCGTCCGGCGACGTGCCGCTCGAGGCCACGGCACGCATGCTCATCGTCGGCGTCCCGATCGCGGTCGGCCTGTACGCATGGAGCCAGTCCGCCTCGGCACGCTTCGGCCGCAGCCTGACGTTGACCGGTTTCGTCTACTTCCTGGCGACGCTGTCGGTCTCGGACGACGCCGTGGTGCACAGCGTCGGGAGGGTGGCCGCCTGGGGCGTCGAGGTCTGGCTCACCTACCTGGTGCTGAGCTTCCCGACCGGTCGCCTTACCGCTCGTGCCGACCGGGTGATCATCGCGTTCGGGATCGGTCTGGTCCTGTTCCTGTACCTGCCGTCGGCGCTCCTCGTCGACGCCTATCCGGCTCCGTCGCAGTGGGATTCGTGCACGTCCGACTGCACGGCCAACGCGTTCCAGCTCACGAGCTCCGAACCGGCGTTCGTGGACGCGTGGCTGCGTCCCCTGCGCGAGGCCTTGACGATCGTGCTGTTCCTCGCCGCGACCGTCCGGCTGCTCATGAAGCTGGGAGCGGCGAGCCCGCTCCTGAGGATCGCGATCGCGCCGCTCGCGTGGGTCGCCGCCGCGCGGCTCGTCATCTACGTGGTCGCCGCCGCCACGCGGGCGGTTGATCCGGACGGGACGAACACCGAGGTGGCGTTCTGGCTCGTCGGGCTCTTCATCCCGGTGATCACGCTCGCGTTCCTCGTCGGTCTGCTGCGCTGGCGGCTGTTCGTCGGCGGCTCCCTTGCACGGCTGGCGCACCACACCGACGTCGACACCAGCGCGGCCGCCCTGCAGGCCGGCCTCGCCGACGCTTTCTGCGACCCGGATCTGCAGATCCTCGAGCACCGGCCCGGCGGCGGCTGGGCCGGCGCCGACGGTCGGCCGGTCCAAGCGCCCGTCGTCAGAACGGGTCGGGCGCTCACGGCGGTCCGCGACGACGGGCGGACGGTGGCGGCGGTCGTGCACGACGAGACGCTGCGCGACGAGCACGCGTTCGTCGACGTGGCCGTGGCGCACACGCTCACCATGCTCGAGAACCGCAGGCTGGCGGCGCGGACCGCGGCACTGCTCCGGGAGATCGAGGACTCTCGCGCGCGAATCGCCGCCACCGCCGATGAGGAGCGGCGCCGCCTCGAGCGCGACCTCCACGATGGCGCCCAGCAGCGGCTCGTCGCGCTGCGGCTGCGGTTGTCGCTGGCCGCGGAGCTCCTGGCGCGCGATCATGCGCAGGGCGCCGAGCTCGTCCGGCAGCTCGGCCCGGAGGCCGAGGCGGCCCTCGACGAGATGCGCGCGCTCGCTCGCGGCGTCTACCCGGCGCCGCTCATCGACCATGGGATCGCCGAGGCGCTGCGCTCCGTCGCCCGCCGGGCGCCACTGCCCGTCGCCGTCGTCGCCGAGGCCGGGCGACGGTACCCGTCTTCGCTGGAGGCGGCGGCCTACTTCTGCTGTCTCGAGGCGATGCAGAACGCGGCCAAGCACGCCGAGGGGGCCACGCGCGTGACCGTGACGGTCGCCGAGCTCGACGGGCACCTCCGGCTCGAGGTGGCGGATGACGGCAAGGGCTTCGAGCCGGCGCGCACGCCGCGCGGGTCGGGCCTCACGAACCTCGAGGATCGCGCCCGCGCCGCGGGCGGGGACGTGATCGTGACGTCGAGCCCGGGGGCCGGGACACGGGTCGTCGCGACGCTGCCGCTGTAGGCGGGTGCGTGCACCCCCACCCAGGAGGCGGGCGCGCCACATTGTCGGCCGACGCGCCGCGTGGCAGCTTCGGTTCGCAAGATGAAGTCCGCCGTCACCCGCGCCGTGCGCGTCCTCACCGTCGACGACCAGGCTGTGTTCAGGCTGGTGGCCCGCGAGGTGATCGAGGCGACTTCGGGCTTCGAGCCGGTGGCGGAGGCGGGATCGGGCGCCGAGGCGCTGGCCTTGATCGAGGCGCTCGAGCCGGATCTGGTGCTTATGGACGTTCGCATGCCCGGCATGGACGGCATCGAGACGACCCGGCAGGCGTGCGACGTCGCGCCCACGTCGGTCGTCGTGCTGATCTCGCTCGAGGACCCGGACGACATCGAGGCGGTGGCCGGCGGGTGCGGCGCGGTCACCACCGTGCGCAAGCAGGACTTCAGCCCGGACATGCTTCGCCGGCTGTGGGCGGCGCACCGGCGGCGCTGATTCAGCCGGCCTCGTCGGCCTGCTCGACGTCGTAGCCGAGCGCGAGCGCCAGGTTCGGCGCCACACCGACGACGCGCGCGTGCCCGACGGCGGGGGTGATCGCGAGCAGCACCCCGAGGATCTCCTCCTCTGTGGCGCCGGCCGCATACGCGAGCTCGACACTCCAGCGCAGCGACACCGTCGCTGCGCCGACCGACAACAGCGCACCAAGGCGGATCAGTGCCTGCGTCTTGGTGTCGAGGGCGCTCGCTCCGGCCGTCCCTGGGTCGGCGAGTGCCGATCGCAGGAACCGTTCGTCGCTGAGCGCAAGCCTGCGGAGCAGGCGTTCGACCCTGTCCATGAGCGTGCCGAGAGCATCGAGCGCGAGCGCGCATAATGCCTCATCCCGATCGGATGACGACCGAGCGGGCCGATGCCGGAGGCTTGGAGCGTCCCCCGAGCCGAGACGAGGCCGCCATGCCAGACACACCACAACCACGAGTCCTTGTCGTCGCCAATCGCACGGCCTCGACACCCGCGCTGCTCGCCGACATCGAGCGCCGCGCGAAGGCCGGCGCGCGCTTCTCGCTTATGGTCCCGCCCGATCCCGACGGCACCGACTGGACGGCCGAGGAAGCGAAGGGCCTGGTCGAGCGGGCGGCCGGCGGGACCGTCGACGCGGTGGAACCCGGCGACACGCCGGCCGACACGATCCACGGCCTCGTGGCCGACGGGAGCTGCGACCAGGTGATCGTCTCGACGAGCACGGCGCACCACCGGCACTGGTTCCATCACGACCTGCCGTCCAAGCTGAAGGATCTCGGTGTCCCGGTCACGGTCATCCCGCCCGAGCCGGACGCCAAGGCGCCCATCGAGGGGTTCCCGCCCGACTGGCAGGCCCACGTCGTCAACCCCGCCGGCACCGCGGGCCTCGGCAACTACTGAGACACCGGCGCGTGGTCGACGCCGTTCGGCGCGACGGCTGGCCGGCGCTGTTCGCGGCCGCCTTCCGGCGCTCCAACAACGCGATGGCGCTGGTCGACGACCGGCGCCACCACGTCGACGTCAACGGCGCGTACGCGCGGCTGCTCGGTTATGCGCCCGGCGAGCTGATCGGCCGCCCGGTCTGGTCGATCGTGGTCGACGGCCCGGCCGTGTCACCGCAGGAGTGGGCCAGTGCGCTGGCCGCGCGGCACTTCACCGGCCGCACCGACCTGGTCTGCGCGAACGGCGCAACGGTCTCGGTGCAATGGGGCGCCGACGTCGTGACCGCGACGGACCGCCGGCTCGTGCTGTTCGTCGCCCTGAGCACCTCGCGCTGGGGCGCCCGCTTCCGGCGCGAGGCGACGGTAGACGGCCCAGCCCGCCTGTCGGCGCGCGAGCGCGAGATCGTCCAGCTGGTGGCGATGGGGGACAGCGGGCGCGAGATCGCGCAGAAACTGCACATCGCCCACGACACCGTGCGCACCCACGTCCGCAACGCGATGGGCAAGCTCGGCGCGCGCTCGCGCGCGCAGCTCGTCGCCAAGGCGATGGCCGCCGGGCTGATCGAGGCCTGATGGCTCAGCGGCGGAAGGCGGACCAGGTCCAGAGATCGAGCAGCAGGCCGATAGCGACCGGGACCCACTCGATGCCGGTCACGCTCTCGGAGGTGATGCTCCACATCGCGGCGTAGATGACCGTGGTCCACGGGAGCACGACGAAGCCGATGAACGGGACGACCGTGTGGTCGAACGCATCGCCGATCTGACGATCGAAGATCCAGAACCCGAGCATGAACAGGCGCGGGAAGAAGAGCAGCGATCCCAGCAGCACCAGGCCGACGGCGTCGACGATGCCGATTTCCTGCGGGCGCCGAGCGCTCATACCGGCACCCGGAGCTCGCTGTCCGCCGCGACCGGTGCAGGGGGCGCGCCGACCGCGAGCAGCGAGACCATCAGCGCGTGGACCTCGGCCCGGCGGCATGCCGGGTCCAGGCTCGCGGCGCGCCGGGCGGCGTCGGCGACCGAGACGTCACGGCCCATGATCCACTCGACGACGCGGCCGAGGCGCGTCAGGGGCTCGGGCGACGCCCATCGCATGAGCATCCGCTCGCGCTCGCGGCGCACGCGGTGGCCGGCTGCGGTCCCGACGACCATCGCGGCGTAGCGGTAGAGCTCCTGGCGGTTGCCGTCGTCGAGCCGGTCGTTGTACGTGCGTAGGAACGCGGCGATGACGGGGCAGACGGCGCGCGGGTGATCGCTGAACCGCTCGCCCGCGAGCAGCGACGCGACCTCCATGACGCACGCCCCCTCGTCGGGCGAGGCATGGGCGCCCCTGCTGAGCCGGACGGTCTTGGCGTTCATGCTTTCGCATCGTGCTCCGGCGCCGGCGATCGGTCCTCACCCCAACGGGATGATGCGGGGCCGGCGCGGCACGGCGTACGGTCGGTCACCCCGACCCAGGAGTCGATCGTGAGCGAGCGCATTCTTGCCGGCTACTCCCCCGAGAGCCTCGACCGCGGGCCGGTCGACTTCGCGGCCGCGGCGGCGCGACTCACCGGCGCGGCGGTCACCGTCGCGGTAGTGCACCCTGGCGGCTCTGACCTCGACCGGCTGTCCGGCGGCGAGTTCGGCCATGACGCGACCGCCGACGGGCGCGAGACCGGCGAGCAACTCGTGGCGGAGCTCCGGAGCGGCGGCGTCGACGCCGAGGTGCATTCGGTCGAGCACAGCACGCCCGCGCGAGGGCTCGCCGCCGCGATCGAGGCGGTCCAGCCCTCGCTCGTCGTGCTCGGCTCGAGTGAGGACGGGCGCATGGGGGGCACGGCCGAGCGCATCGTGCACGGCGCGCCATGCGCGGTCGCCGTCGTCCCGCACGCGCACCGTCCGGGCGACGGGCCGCGGGTGATCGGCGCCGCGTACGCGCCGAGCCCTGAAGGCGGCGAAGCCTTGCGAGCGGCGGCGCGGCTGGCCGCGCTGGCCGGCGGCCGGGTGCGCGCCGTGATGGCGCTGAGCCCCAAGCACGCCGGCGAGCAGTCGCCCGGGCTGATGGCCGCGGCGCACCACGACCACAACGTCACCGAGGACCTCGAGGCCAGGCACCGGATGAGCGCGCAGGACGCGCTCGCGGCCGCGATCGCCGAGCACGCCTCCGGCGTGGAGGTCGAGACCGACATCCTCTACCAGGCGCCGGCGCATGCCCTCGTGGCGGCCTCGCAGAACCTCGACCTGCTCGTGATGGGCTCGCGGGCGTACGGGCCGATCCGCTCGGTGCTGCTGGGCGGGGTGTCCCGCCACGTGATGGCCGAGTCGGCCTGCCCGGTGATCGTGCTTCCGCGGGGCGCCGAGCGCGGGATCGACCAGATCCTCGGCAGCACCGAGTCCCAGGAGGCCGGGCGCTAACCCGCGAAGCGGCGGGGAACGAGGTTCGCCACAACCACCGACACCACGGTGACGAGGTAGATCTGGCCGAGCAGGGCCTCGGTGACCGCCAGCGTGTGGCCGACGTTGGTCGCTGCAGTGACGTCCCCGTAGCCGACCGTGGTCAAGGTCGTGAAGCTGAAGTAGATCGAGCGCGCGGGTGTCGCATCCAGGCCGTCGGCGAAGAACGGGTCGCCGGACAGCTGGTCGATCGCCGCGTACACGAACGCGAAGAACATGCCGGCGAGCAGGTACAGGCAGAGCGCGCCGAACAGCACCTGCACCGTGACCTGGTGGTGGGCGCGCAGGCTGCGGATCACTCCCGCGACGATCGACGGCGGGGCGAGGGCGACAAGCAGCGCGTTGGCGATCGCGGTGAAGCCGAGCTCCGCCTCGCTCAGACCGATGAGCAGGGAGACCAGTGCCGCGACGACGACGACGACGACGAGCAGGGCGGCGATCCGCAGCCGGCGCGCCGGCATGTCCGCGGCAAGGAACGCCAGGATCAGCGCTGCCCCGAGCAGGACGGTCACGACGGCGCGCCAGACGTCGCTGGTCGGCGCGGTTCCCTGCACGACGAACGACGCGATCAGGACGGCGAGCAGCAGGCCGTAGCGCTCCCGTGCACGGCGGTCAGCGGCGGCTTGCTCGGGCATTCACCGCCTCGGCGGCGAGCCATCCGACGACGGAAGCGATGACGGCGATCGGGACCGTCTGCGCCCCTCCCGAACCCATCATCACGGTGGTGAGCAGGGCGCCGAAGATCGGCAGGCGCAGCGCTCCGGCCGCGCCGGCCGCCACGCCCGCCGCGACGGCGGGCGTGAGGTCGAGCCCGGGCAGGACGATCGCGGCCAGCGTGCCGACGATCACTCCCAGCGACACGGCCGGGAACGTCGGGCCGCCGCGGAAGCCGACCACGAGCGAGATCCCGTACGCGAGGGCCTTCGCGATCAGCATGGCGACGAGAACACCGGCCGACGACTCGGCGACGACGGCGCCGAGCGACGACTCGCCCGAGAACAGCACGAGGTCGACCGGCTGCGACGTGATCTCCCGGAAGACGACCGCCAGCAGACCGACGGCCAGACCGCCGCCGAGCAGGAGCAGGCCTGCAGGCAGCGTCGTCCTCTCGGCGCCCCGGTGCGCGCCCGCGCGGGCGCCCGCGACAATCACTCCCGCAACGAGCGCCACCACGACGGTCCACGCGATGTCGGCAGCCCGCACGGTCGGGTACTCGGGCAGCGGCGGGAGCGTGAGCACGATCTCCTTGACTCCCGGCCAGTGGTCGACGCCGGTGAACATCAGCGCCGCGGTTCCCGAGGCCAGGAAGCCGGGCACCAGCGCGCGGCCGAGGGCGGCGGCGGGCACGACGGCCTTGGCGGCGGCGAGCTCGAACAGCAGCAGCGCCGACGGGAGCGGCCCACTGAACACGGTGCTGATGGCCGCGAACGCGCCTGCCATCACGATCAGCTGGCCTGAGGTCGCGTCCGCGCGCAGCACCCGGCGCGCGACCAGACCGCAGGTCAGGCCCAGCGCGAGCAGCGGCGCCTCCGGGCCGAGGACGAGGCCGAGGCCGAGCGACGCGAGCGCGGCCAGCAGCACGCTGACGAGCCCGAGGGGCGGGAGCGGCTCGAGGCTCAGGTCGCCGGACGCGGCATGGCCGCCATGGCCCGGCAACCGCAGCGCGACGGCCACGAGCGCCCCGGCGATCACCGGCAGCAACACGACGTACCACGCGGGCGGCGAGCTCCAGCCGGCCGCGTCGGGGATCTCGGTCCACGCCAGCTCCGTCACACCATGGATGGCGGCCATCAGCCCGGCCGCCGCGATCGCCACCGGCGGCCCGAGCAGAGCGGCGATCAGGAGCACCCGGCCGTACTGCCGGGGCGTCAGAGATGGGGCCGGCGTGCCCATGGCGGGGGCACCCTAGGGCGGCCCGGAGCCGCGCCCGCCATCCCTATCGGATGAGGGCTCAGGACTGCGAGTCCAGCAGACCGGTCTCGGTAGCCCGGACCACCGCCTCCGACCGCGAGCAGACGTCGAGCTTGCGGTAGACGGCGTGAGCGTGGGTCTTGACGGTGTTGGCCGAGACATGGAGCCTCCGGCCGATCTCGCGGAACGACAGGTGGGTCGGCATGAGCGCCAGCACCCGCAGCTCGGCGGTCGTGAGCGATGACGGCCCGACCAGCGCCGTGACGGTGAACGCCTCGGTCTGGGCCCACAGCTCGTCGATCCAGCGCCGCAGCACCACCGCGTCGTCCGCGCGCGCGAGCATCCGCGACGCCTCGCCGAGCAGCGTCCGCGTGCCGGTGACGTCGCCGAGCCGGAGCGCCGTGCGGGCCAGCACGATGCGCGTCTGGACCTCGTACCACGGGGTGTAGTCGACGAGCATGGTGAGCAGCTCGATCGCCTTGCGCCGGTCGGCCTGCGCGTCCTCGACGCGGTCGCGGTGCGCGCGGACGAGGGCGGAGACCGCGTAGACGAGCGCGCACGTCGGCGAGCCGGTCAGGTTCGTGCGCTCGACCTGGGCGCGGGCCCGCGAGGCGAGGAGCCGGCCCTGCTCCCAGTCGCCGTCGTCGATGGCCGCCAGCGCGAGCTGCGCCAGGCACAGGATCTGGACGGCGCGGGCGCCGATCGCCCCGCGCCGCGCGCCCTCCTCGAGGCGCGCCACCGCGGGCTCGCCGTCGCCCGCCAGATACTCCCCCGCGCCCTGCAGCAGGCAGCACAGCGACCGCCACGGGCTGTCGCCGGGCAGGCCCTCGTAGGCACGCGCCGCGTCGGCGGCCATCGGCGCGATGCCGTCCCGCGCCACGGCGGCGCGCATCAGGGCGATCCCCGCGGCGAATCGGGGGTCGTCCGCACTCGCCGCCACCGACGTCCAGTGCTCGACCTGGTCGCGTGTCCCGTCGGCGAGGTGGCTCGCGGCCGCCGTGAGCGCCAGCGTCGGGTGGCTTGCGATCTCGTGAGCAGGGAGCTCTGTGAGCCTCCGTCGCACGTTGGAGGCGCGGCCGTCGAGCACCCGGTCGGCGGCGCTCGACCACAGCAGCTCACCCGCGCGCTCCGCATCCCCACCCTGGATCGCATGCGCGATCGCGCGGTCGACGTCGCCGGCATCGGCGTACCAGGCGCTCGCCCGCTGGTGCAGCTCGGCCTCGCACTGGGGCTCGACGCGGCCCAGCTCCGCCCGGAGCATCCGCGCCAGCGCCGCGTGGTAGCGGTACTCGTGGTCGGCGCTGTCGAGCGGGACCATCAGGATGTTCGACCGCGACATGTGCCGCAGCGCCTCGCCGGACCCGCGGCTCCCGAGGACGGCGTCGCACAGCGAGCCCGACAGGTTCTCGAGCACCGATGTGCGCCGCAGGAACGCCCGCTGGTCGTCCGCCAACCCGTCGAGCAGCTCGTCGCGGAGGTAGTCCGACATCAGCCGGTCGTCGCCGCTGAAGCGCGACACGGCGCGGTGCAAATCCTGCTTGCCGCCGAGCGACTGGGCCGCGAGGTAGAGGCCGGCAGGCCACCCCTCGGTGCGCTCGAGCAGCACGTGTACGTCCTCCTGCGGCAGCTCGAGCCCGGCCAGGCTCAGCATCACGGTCGCCTCGCGGCGCGTCATGACCAGGTCGGCCGCGCGCAGGTCCACGAGCCGGCCCTCGGCGCGCAGGCGGCCGATCGGCAGCGCGGGCTCCTGGCGAGATGCGAGCACGAGCTGCGATCCCTGGGGGACCGCGTCGGCGATCGTGCGCAGCGCTGCGACCGCTCGCCGCGACGACAGGCGGTGGGCGTCGTCGAGCACGAGCACGAAGGGCTGTTCCGCGCGCCGCAGCGTCTCGGCGAGTCCCTCGACATCCCGGCCGCGATCGGCGATCCGCAGGTGCCGGCTGTGCCGGCCGCCGCCGGCGCTTGTGTCGAGCGCCCGCGCGATCGAGGTGCCGAGACGCCCCGGCTCGTCGTCGCGATCACCGACCGATACCCACGCGACGGCGCGGGAATCCCCGGCCAGCCAGTGCACGAGCAGCGTCGTCTTGCCGTAGCCGGCCGGCGCGACCAGCAGCGTGATCGGCACATCGGTGGTCTGTGCGAGGCGGCGCAGCAGCCGCTCGCGCCGCAGTGTCCCGCCGCGCAGCGCCGGCAGCGGGCTCGTATGCGCTCTCGCCGGGGACGACCGTGCAACGGGCGCAGCGCGCGTGCTGGTGGCGTGGCTCATCCGCTGTCGAGCATCCTCCAGTACGCGATCGCGGGGCAAGGAGGCGGGCTTCCATCTCTTGCGGGAGGGCACGCACCCCCTCGGCAGCCGAGCGGCCGTCACCCGCTTGGGATGAGGTCTCGCGTCCGGAGCGGGCCTACCGTCGCCGCGATGGCTCCTTCGCGCACTCGACGCGGGGTGGCAGTGGCGCTCGTCGTCGTGGCCTCCCTGCTGGCGTTCGTCGCGGTGCCGGCGATCTGGCTCAACCGCCAGGTGCTCAACACCGACAACTGGACGCGTACCAGCAGCGAGCTGCTGGCCAACCCGGTGATCCGGGCCTACGTGGCCGACTATCTCGTCGAGCAGGTGTACGCGAACGTCGACGTCGAGGCCGAGCTGCGCTCCGCGCTGCCGCCGCGCCTGCAGCCGCTCGCCGGCCCGGCGGCGGGCGGGCTGCGCAACCTCGCTGAGCGCGGCGCCAACGAGGTGCTGTCGCGCCCGCGCGCGCAGCAGGCATGGGAGAACGCCAACCGCGCCGCCCAGATCACGCTCCTCCGGGTCCTCCGGGGCGGCGGCGATATCGCGTCGACGGAGAACGGGACGGTCACGCTCGACCTGCGGACGCTGGTGCAGCAAGTGGCTGATCGCGTCGGAGTGGGTGGCCGGGTCGCGTCGAGGTTGCCCGCGTCGGCGGCCCAGGTCACCGTGCTGCAGTCGAACCAGCTCAAGACGGCGCAGGACGTCACGCAGAGCCTGAAGCCGCTGGCGATCGCGCTGGTGGTGCTCTCACTCGCGCTCTTCGGGGTGGCGCTCCTCGTCGCGCCGGGCTGGCGCCGCCAGGTGGTGCGCGCCTATGGCGTGGGCCTCGTGGTGGCGGGCGCCGCGATCCTCGTCGCCATGTCGCAGGCCGGCGACGGCATCGTGAACTCGCTCGCGAGCACTGCGGCGGCCGAGCCGGCGGTGCGGCAGGTGTGGGAGATCGCCACGCCGCTGCTCCACGAGGCCGCGGTGGCGACCATCGGCTACGGCATCGTGCTGATCCTCGGCGCGTGGCTGAGCGGCCCCACGCGCGTGGCCGTCGCCATCCGCCGGGCGCTCGCCCCGTACCTGCGCGAGCCCCTTATCGCGTACACCGGGCTGGCGATCGTGATGGGGCTGGTGATCTTCAAGTGGGCGCCGACCCCCGCCACGCGCAACCCGGTGCTGGCGATCGTGCTCGTGGCGCTGATCGCGGCCGGCTTCGAGGCGTGGCGCCGGCAGGCCGTGCGCGAGTCGCCCGACGCGGACCGGCACGCGGCGCTCGCGCGCTGGCGCGAGCGGTTCGAGTCCGGCTGGGCGTGGACGACCGACCGGGCGTCCGCGGGCGCGCGGCAGGCGACCGGCGTCGTGCAGCAGGGCGCCGCGACCGTACGCCAGGCCGCGCCCGACGTGGGCGCCCGTACGGCGACGGCCCCCGACGCGCGGCTCGACCAGCTCGAGCGGCTCGCACACCTGCATGACACCGGCGTGCTCGACGACGAGGAGTTCCGCGCCGAGAAGACGCGCCTGCTCAACGGCGACCCGGCGCGCTAGCGCGTCTCGATCGCGATCGCGAACGTCGCGCGCGCGGTCTCGCCGGGAGGCACGGTGCGGAGCCCGTCGTGGCTGCGCAGCGCGTTTACGGGCGCGGTCATCGGCTCGAAGCAGATGACCGACTGGTCGGCCGGCGCGAACACCTGTGCGTAGGTGTACCCGGACGTCATCTCCACCGAGAGCCGCCAGTCCGCGGCGGCGACCGCGAACCGCGCCGGGCCCGGCGGCAGCGCGAACAGGTCGTCGAACGTCAACGCGCCGAGCGCGAACGCCTGCGGCGGGTGATCGCGCGAGGCTCCCGTCGGCAGGTTGCGGCCGTCGAGCAGCAGCTCGGTGCGGGCGGGCAGCTCCACGCGCCACTTTTCGCGCGGCGCGCCCGGAGGCGCCAGGTAGGGGTGGAAGCCGAACGACAGCGGCACGGGGGAGGGGCCGGCCGTGATCGCCGTGGTCACCGTCAGCCGGTCGGGCGCAAGGGCGATGGCCAGCTCGAGCCGGTGCGGGAACGGGAACACCGCGAGCAGATCGGGGTGCGTGCCGTAATCGAGCGCGGCCACCAGGCGGCTGCTCTCGGCGGTCTCCACGACCCAGTCCGACGTGCCGGCGAGCGCCCCGTGGATCGGCAGGCAGTGCTCATCGCCATGCAGCAGCGGTGAGTCGCGATCGAGCTCAACCCGGCGGTCGCCGACCGCGTAGCTCCAGCCGCCGAGCCGGTTCGCCCACGGGTAGAGCAGCGGGATGCCGAACACGGCGCCGCGCTCCAGGTAGGCGTCGAGGCCGCCGCCCAGGCCGAGCAACTCCTCGCCGCGGTGGCGCAGCGAGCAGCCGACCATCCCCGCATGGCTCGCGAACGCGGCGACGAGATCGCCCTCGGCGAGCTCGAGGATGCGGGGATCGCCGGCGACGGCCATGGCGAGCAGTGTCCGCCACGGCCCCCGTCGAATCTCATCCCCTTGGGGTGATGGCCCGCGGGCCGCGTTCCGGTTGCGTGTCCAACGCACCACAACGACGACAGCGAAGGGAAGCGACGATGGCCACAACCAGCCCGCGGGCGCAGGCCACGGCGGCCCCGGATCGGCGCGACGGCACGAGACCTGCCGACGTGTTCGTCGCCTTCGGGATCACCGGGGATCTCGCGAAGGTGATGACGTTCCGGTCGCTCTACCGGCTCGAGCAGCGCGGCCTCCTCGACTGCCCGGTGGTGGGCGTGGCGGTCGACGACTGGAGCGCCGACGACCTGCGGGCCCGCGCCCGCTCGTCGATCGAGGCGGCGGAGCCGGTCGACGAGGCGGTGTTCACGCGCCTCGCCGGACGCCTCTCCTACGTGCAGGGCGACTTCGGCGACGCCGAGACATTCGAGCGGCTCGGCGCGCGCGATCGACGGCTGCACGTCGCCGGTCTTCTATCTCGAGATCCCGCCGTTCCTGTTCGGGACCGTCGTGGCGGGGCTCGCCGGCGCCGGGCTCACCGAGAACGCGCGCGTGGTGGTGGAGAAGCCGTTCGGGCACGATCTCGAGTCGGCGCGGGCGCTCAACGTGGCCATCCACGAGCACATCGACGAGTCGCAGCTGTACCGGATCGACCACTTCCTCGGGAAGATGGGGCTGGCGGAGATCCTCTATCTGCGGTTCGCGAACACCATGTTCGAGCCGATCTGGAACCGCAACCACGTCTCGTCGGTGCAGATCACGATGGCCGAGGACTTCGGCGTCGATGACCGCGGGCACTTCTACGACCCGGTCGGCGCGCTGCGCGACGTGGTCGTCAACCACCTCATGCAGGTGGTCGGGGCCGCGGCGATGGAGCCGCCCGCGGGCGGCGACCCCGCGATCCTCAAGGACGCCCTGTGCAACGTGTTCCGGGCGATGCCCGCCGCGGACCCCGGGCACTACGTCCGCGGCCAACACGACGGATACCGGCAGATCGACGGCGTCGCCGCCGACTCGCAGACCGAGACCTACGCGGCGCTGCGGCTCGACATCGAGAACTGGCGCTGGTCGGGCGTGCCGTTCTTCATCCGCACCGGCAAGTGCCTGCCGATCCTGCAGACCGAGCTGCGACTCGTCTTCCACCACCCGCCTCGGCTCGGCTTCGGCCTGCGGGGCCGCAACCCCGAGCCCGACCAGCTCGATCATCCGGCTCGATCCGTCGACCGGCATCCGCATGCTCGTCGAGGCCCAGCGCGGCGAGGACGCAGTGGCCGAGCAGATCTCGCTGGACATGGAGTTCGCGGGCGAGGGCGGGGAGGGCCCCACCCCGTACGAGGTGCTGCTGCACGCGGCGATGCAGGGCGACAGCGCGCGCTTCACGCGCCAGGACGGTGTGGAGGAGGCATGGCGCGTGCTGCAGCCGCTGCTCGACTCCCCGCCGCCGGTGCACCCCTACGCGAAGGGATCGTGGGGCCCGGCCGCCGCGGACGACCTGCTGCGCGGCCACGGGCGCTGGCACGAGCCATGGATGGGGTCATGAGCACGGCCGATGGCGCGCGGGCGATACCGCAGGTGGAGCCCCAGAGCGCGGCCGCACCGTCACCGTTCCCGCCGATCGCCGACTACGCGTTCCTGTCCGACTGCCACACCGGCGCGCTGGTGGCGCCCGACGGGGCGATCGACTGGCTGTGCGTGCCGCGGTTCGACGCGCCGAGCGTATTCGGCACGCTGCTCGACCGCACCGCCGGCACGTTCCGGCTGGGGCCGTTCGGGATCAACGTCCCGACCGATCGGCACTACGAGCCCGGCACCAACGTGCTCGTCACGACGTGGAAGACGCCGAACGGCTGGATCGAGGTCCGCGACGCGCTGACGATGGGCCCGCGCCGCCACGAGGACACGGTGACGCCGCACACGCGGCCGCCGGCTGACGACGACGCCGAGCACGTGCTCGTCCGCACCGTCCGCTGCCTCGACGGCCGCGTCGAGGTCGAGCTCGTCTGCGAGCCCGTGTTCGACTACGGTCGCACGCCGGCCGAGTGGACGGTGCAGGACGGCGACCTGCACATCGCCGATGCGACCGGCGCCGGCCAGACGATCCGCCTGCGGACCGACATGGCGCTCGGGATCGAGGGCAACCGCGCCCGCGCCCGGCACGCGCTGGCCGAGGGCGAGCAGCTGTACTGCGCGCTCTCCTGGGCCGAGGAGCTGGAGGCGCCGACGGACATCGAGGACGCGGTCGCACGCGTCGACGCGACCACGCGCTTCTGGCGCCGGTGGCTCGCCAGCGCGCGCTTCGTCGACCATCGCTGGCGGGAGCCGATCCAGCGCTCGGCGCTGACGATCAAGGGGCTGACCTACATGCCGACAGGCGCGACGGTCGCGGCGCTCACCACATCGCTGCCCGAGACGCCGGGCGGCGAGCGCAACTGGGACTACCGCTACACGTGGATGCGCGACACGACGTTCACGATGCAGGCGTTGCACTGGCTCAACCTCGACTGGGAGGCCGACGAGTTCATGCAGTTCGTCGCCGACGTCGAGGCCAACGAGGACGGCGCACTGCAGATCATGTACGGGATCGACGGCCGGCGTGACCTGACCGAGACGACGCGCGACGACCTCTCGGGGTACGCCGGCGCCCGGCCGGTACGGATCGGCAACGGGGCGTTCGACCAGCGCCAGAACGACGTGTTCGGCGCGGTGCTGGACTCGGTCTTCATACACACGCGACGCAGCGAGCGGCTCCCGCGGCGGCTGTGGCCGATCGTGCAGGACCAGGCCGAGTGCGCGTCGCACGTGTGGCGCGAGCCCGACCAGGGGATCTGGGAGGCGCGCGGCGAGCCGCAGCACTACGTCTCGTCGAAGTTGATGGGCTGGGTGGCGCTCGACCGGGCGGCCAAGCTCGCGGCGATCCGCGGCGACCGCGAGCTGCAGGCGCAGTGGGCGGCGACAGCGGAGGAGATCCGCTCCGACATCCTCGAGCACGGCGTGGACGCCCGGGGCGTGCTGCGCCAGCACTACGACACCGACGCGCTGGATGCGTCGACGCTGCTCGCCGCCATCTTCGACTTCCTGCCCGAAGGCGACGAGCGGCTGCGCGCGACCGTGCTGGCCATCCAGGACGAGCTCACCGACGGCGGCTTCGTCCTGCGCTACAAGACCGACGAGACCGACGACGGCCTGTCCGGCAAGGAGGGGACGTTCCTGATCTGCTCGTTCTGGCTCGTGTCGGCGCTGGCGATCGTCGGCGAGCAGCAGCGGGCGCGCGACCTGATGGAGCGGCTCCTGCGCGTGGCGTCGCCGCTCGGGCTCTACGCCGAGGAGTACGACGCCCCCACCGGGCGCCACCTCGGCAACTTCCCGCAGGCCTTCTCGCACCTGGCCCTCATCGAGGCGGCCGCCCGCATCATCGTCGCCGAGCGACTGGCGGAGGTGTGACCATGAGCGCCTATGACGTGATCGTGATCGGCAGCGGCGCGGGCGGCGGCACACTCGTGCACAAGCTCGCGTCGTCGGGCAAGCGCATCCTGCTGCTCGAACGGGGCGACTGGCTCCGGCGCGAGCCGCAGAACTGGTCGGCCCACGACGTGTTCGTCGACAACCGCTACGTGTCGCAGGACACCTGGTACGACGCCGACGACAAACCGTTCCAACCGCAGGTGCACTACTTCGTCGGCGGCGCCACCAAGCTCTACGGCGCCGCGCTGTACCGCCTGCGGGCGGAGGACTTCGACCAGCTCATGCACCACGACGGCCCCTCGCCGGCGTGGCCGGTCGGCTACGACGCGTTCGAGCCCTACTACACGGAGGCCGAGGCGCTCTACCAGGTCCACGGCGCCCGCGGCGAGGATCCGACCGAGCCGCCGGCCAGCGCCCCGTACCCGTTCCCGCCGGTGTCGCACGAGCCGCGCATCCAGCAGCTCGCCGACGACCTCGCGGCGGCCGGCCACCACCCATTCCACGCGCCGTGCGGGATCATGCTCGACGAGAGCGACATGCCGTACAGCCGCTGCGTGCGGTGCGGGGACTGCGACGGCTTCCCATGCGTCGTGCACGCGAAGTCCGACGCCGAGGTGCTGGCGGTGCGGCCGGCACTCGAGCACCCGAACGTGACGCTGCTGACGGGTGCCGAGGCGATCCGGCTCGAGACCGACGCCAGCGGGCGCACGGTCACCGGAGTCGTCGTCGATCACGACGGCATGGAGGAGACCTACGCGGCCGACATCGTGGTGGTGTCGTGCGGCGCCGCCAACTCGGCGCGGCTCCTGCTGGCCTCGGCGAGCGACCGCCACCCGGACGGCCTGGCCAACGGGTCCGACCAGGTGGGGCGCAACTACATGTTCCACAACAGCCAGGCCGTCCTCGCGCTGTCCAAGGACGAGAACCCGACCGTGTTCCAGAAGACGCTGGGGATCAACGACTACTACTTCGGCGACGGCAACGGCGGCAGCTACCCGCTCGGCAACATCCAGATGGTCGGCAAGTCGCAGGCCGACATGTTCCGCGGCGAGAAGCCGCTGCAGACGCGGCTGGCGCCGCAGTTCTCGCTCGAGGACATCGCCCGCCACGCGGTCGACTTCTGGCTCTCCACCGAGGACCTCCCGTCGCCGGAGAACCGGGTGACGCTGGCCCGCGACGGGCGCGTCAAGCTCAGCTACGCGCCGAGCAACGAGGTGCCCAAGCGCGAGCTGTACCACCGCCTGAAGGGCATGCTCGCCCATCTCGGGATGGACGAGCACCACCTCGTGCCACGGCACGCCTACCTGAAGAACGAGATCCCCGTCGCGGGCTGTGCCCACCAGGCGGGAACCTGCCGGTTCGGCCTCGACCCCGCGATGTCGGTGCTGAACACCGACTGCCGCGCGCACGAGGTCGACAACCTCTACGTCGTCGACACGAGCTTCTTCCCGAGCATCGGCGCCGTCAACCCGGCGCTGACCGCGATGGCGAACGCGCTCCGCGTCGGCGACCACCTGCTGGAGCGACTGTCATGAGCGAGACGAACGGCGCGCGGCCCACGTCGTGGTCGTCGGCGGCGGCTTCGCCGGCGTCGGCTGCGCACGCCGGCTGGCGGGCGAGAAGGGCGTGCGCGTCACGCTGCTCGACCGCAACAACTACCACCAGTTCCAGCCGCTGCTCTACCAGGTGGCGACGTCCCAGCTGGCGCCCAGCGACGTGGCGTACTCGCTGCGCAAGCTGTTCCCCGAGGACGGGAACGTCGACGTCAAGCTCGCCGACGTCACGCTCGGTGGATCCGGCCACGCGGACCGTCACGGCGGGCGACGGGCAGTCCTGGACCGCCGACGCCGTCGTCCTCGCCGCCGGCTCGCAGCCGAACTTCTTCCGGACGCCGGGGGCGGACGGCAACAGCTTCCCGCTGTACACGCTCGACCAGGCGAGCCGCCTGCGCTCGCGCATCCTCGCCCTGTTCGAGGATGCCGACCGCAGCCCCGCGCTGATCGAGCGCGGCGCGCTGAACTTCGTCGTCGTCGGGGGCGGCGCCACCGGCGTCGAGGTGGCGGGCGCGCTGGCCGACCTCGTGCACGACACGATCGCCGACGAGTTCGGGGACCTCGCCGTCTCGGCGGCTCAGATCCACCTCGTGGACCTCGGCCACGTGCTGCTCGGGCCGTTCTCCGACAGCGCCCACGAATACGTGGCGAAGGTCCTGCATCGCAAGGGCGTGCGCACGCACCTCGGCGTCGCCGTCACCGAGGTCGGCCCCGGGCACGTCACGCTGAGCGACGGGACGACGATCCCGACGCACTGCGTCGTGTGGGGCGGCGGCATCCGGGCGGCCGCCCTGGCGGAATCCAGCGGCCTGACCCAGGGGCGGGGGGGCCGCGTCGAGGTCGGCCACGAGCTGACCGCCGAGGGGTTCCCGGGCGTCTACGCGGCCGGTGACTTCGCGAACATTCCCGGTCCGCACGGCGATCCTCATCCGCAGCTCGGATCGGTCGCCCTGCAGAGCGGCACGGCCGCCGCCGAGAACCTGCTCGCCGACTTCGCCGGCAAGCCGCGCCGGACGTTCCACTACAAGGACAAGGGGATCATGGCGATGATCGGCCGCGGCGCCGCGATCGCCGAGGTCGGCCCGCATCGGCACGAGCTGCACGGCGCGATCGCGCACTCCGCATGGCTCGGTGTCCACGCCTCGCTGATGAGCGGCGTGCGCAATCGCGTCGACGCGTTCATCGCCTGGGGGTGGACCTCCTTCTCCAGCGGACGCGGGCCGCAGGTGCTCAACCGCACCGAGGTCGCGCAGATCGACTGGGAGGAGGACGTCGTCCCCGCCGGCACGACGCCGTGATCCAGTTCGCGCTGACGCAGGTCGACCTCGCGCGCATCCAGTTCGCGTTCACGTCGCTGTACCACTTCCTGTTCGTGCCGCTGACGCTGGGGCTGGCCCCGCTCGTGGCGGTCATGCACACGCTCTGGCACCGCAGCGGCGACGAGCGCTGGCTGCGGTTGACGCGGTTCTTCGGCACGCTGCTGTTGATCAACTTCGCGATCGGCGTCGCCACCGGCCTGGTCCAGGAGTTCCAGTTCGGGATGAACTGGGCGGTGTACTCGGCGTTCGTCGGCAACGTGTTCGGCGCGCCGCTGGCGATCGAGGGGCTCGCGGCGTTCTCCCTGGAGGCCGTGTTCCTCGGCCTGTGGGTGTTCGGCTGGGACCGCCTGCCGCGGCGTGTGCACCTGGCGACGATCTGGCTCGCCGCGCTCGGCATGTGCCTGTCGGCGTACTTCATCCTCGTCGCCAACTCGTGGATGCAGTACCCGGTCGGCTACCAGCTCGCCGACAACGGCACGAAGGCCGAGCTCACCGACGTCTGGCAGCTGCTCGGCAGCAAGTTCGCGATCCACGCGTGGCTGCACACGATGCTGGCGTCGCTGACCGTAGCCGGGGTGGTCGTGTTCGGCGTGACGTGCTGGCACTTCGCACGCGGTCGCAACGTCGAGGTGTTCCGCAAGGCGGCTGTGCTGGCACTGATCGTGCTGGTGCCGGTCTCCATCCTCAACCTGGCGGTCGGGAGCCGGTTCGGCATCATCACGACCGACGTCCAGCCGATGAAGATCGCCGCCGCCGAGGCATTGTGGGACACCCAGGACCCGGCGAGCTTCTCGCTCTTCCAGGTCGGCGGGTTCAGCTCCGAGCACCCGGACCCGAGCTTCCAGATCGCGGTCCCCGGGCTGCTGTCCTTCCTGGCCACCGGGTCGTTCAAGGAGCCGGTGCAGGGGCTCAACCAGATCCAGGCGCAGTACGAGCAGCGCTACGGGCCAGGGAACTACGTCCCGCCGGTGCGGCCGGCGTACTGGGCGATGCGCGTGATGGCCTACGCGGGGTCGCTCGTGGTGCTCGTCGCACTGGTCGGCGCGTGGCTGTACCGCCGCCGTAAGCTCGAGACGACCCGCTGGTTCCTGTGGGCCGCGGTGGGGGCGATCGCGCTGCCGTACATCGCGGCGCTGGCGGGCTGGGTGCTCACCGAGGTCGGCCGCCAGCCGTGGATCGTCCAGGGGCTGCTGCGCACCGCCGACGCCGAGTCGCCGACCGTCAGCACGGCCATGATCGCCACCAGCCTCGGCGTGTTCGGGCTGCTCTACGCGGCGCTCGCGGTCGTCGACTTCGTGCTCATGCGCCGCTACGCGACAACCGACCCGCCGGCCGTGGCCGCGCCCGTCTGAGCCATGGACCTCGAGACCCTCTGGTTCGTTCTCATCGCCGCGATGTGGAGCGCGTACCTGGTGCTTGACGGATTCGACTTCGGGGTCGGGATCCTGCTGGCGTTCCTGCCCCGCGACGAGGGCGACCGCCGGACCATGCTGGCGACAATCGGGCCCGTGTGGGACGGGAACGAGGTCTGGCTCGTGGTCCTCGGCGCGGCGATGTTCGCCGCGTTCCCGCAGTGGTACGCGACGCTGTTCTCGGGCTTCTACCTGGCCGTGCTGCTGCTGCTCGTGCTGCTGATCGTCCGTGCCGTGGCGTTCGAGTGGCGCGAGCGCGGCGAGCATCCGCGCTGGCTGGCGTTCTGGCGCTGGACGACGACGGTGGCCAGCGTCGGCGTCCCGTTCGTGTGGGGCGTGGCGCTGGCGAACCTCGTGCGCGGCGTCCCGCTCGGGTCGGACGGCCACTACGCGGGGAGCTTCTGGGACCTGTTCAGCCCGTTCACGGTGGCGGTGGGAGTCGGGCTCGTCGCGCTCGTGACCCTGCATGGCGCCCTCTACCTCGCGCTTCGCACGAGCGGGCCGCTCGCCGACCGGGCGTCGGCGACCGCCCGGCGGCTCGCCGCCCCGGTCGCGGTCGCCGGCGGGGCGCTGCTGGCATGGACGGTCGCCGTCGCCGTCGACAGCAACGACAAGGACGTGTTCCCGCCCGTGCTGCCGGCCGCCCTCGGGGGCGCCGTCCTGCTGCTCGCCGTCGCGTTCGCGCTCGCTCGCCGCACCGGCTGGGCCTTCGTGGCCACAGCCGGTGCGGTCGTCGCGTTCGTGGCGACGATCTTCACGAGCCTGTACCCGCGCGTCCTGGTCTCGCGGCCGGACTTCGGGAACAGCCTGACGATCGAGGGCGCGGCGTCGACGCACTACATGCTGAGCGTGCTCACCGTGGTGGCCGCGGTGCTCGTGCCGACGTTCGCGCTCTACCAGGCGTGGGCGTATCACCAGGTCATCCGCCGCTCGCGCGAGACGGCCTGACGTGGTCGCCGTGCTGCTCGTCCCGGTCGTCCTCGTCTACCAGGACGCATGAACCGGGCCGCCGTCGCGGCGACACGGCGGCGTCTGACCCGCTCGAGCCGGGCCGCGCGCATCCACCTGACGACGACGGTCGCACTCGGTGTCGTCGAGACCGTGCTCATCGTCGCGCAGGCGACGCTGCTGGCGTCGGTCATCACCGACGCGTTCATGGGCGGCGCGAGCCTGGCCGACGTGCGTCCCGAGCTCGTCTGGCTCGCGGCGCTCGCCGTGGCGCGCGGGCTCGTGGTCGCCGGCTTCGAGGCGACCGGGCGGATCGGCGCCGCCCGCGTCATGGATGAGCTGCGCGGCGCGCTCGTCCGGCACCTGCTGCGCGCGCGCCCCGGGGCGCTGGCCGGCGAACGCCGCGGCGAGCTCGCGGCCGCGGCCGTGCAGGGCGTCGACGCCCTGGAGCCGTACTTCGCGAGCTACCTGCCGCAGATCGCGCTCGCGGCGCTCGTCCCGCCGGCGATCCTCGTCTGGGCGTTCCCGCTCGATCCCGAGGCGGCCGCGATCCTGGCGGTGACGGTGCCGCTGATCCCGCTCTTCATGGTGCTCATCGGCCGCCAGGCCGAGCGCCGCACGGCGGCCCGCTGGGACACCCTGTCGCGCCTGTCGGCGCACTTCCTCGACATCGTGCGGGGTCTGGCGACGCTGCGGGCGAACGGGCGGGCCGGCGCGCAGGTGGAGACGATCGCCGTGGCGGGCGACCGGCTGCGCCGCGAGACCTTGGGCACGCTGCGGATCGGGTTCCTGTCGGCGCTGGTGCTGGAGCTGCTGGCGATGCTCGGCACCGCGCTGGTGGCGGCGACGATCGGCGTGCAGCTCGTGGCCGGCGACCTCGGCCTGGAGGCCGGGCTCACGGTGCTTCTGCTCGCCCCTGAGCTGTACCTGCCGCTGCGCAAGGCCGGCGCGCAGTTCCACGCGTCGGCGGACGGCATGGCCGCGGCCGCGCGTATCCACGAGATCCTCGACCTGCCGCCCGCCGTCGCGGTGCCCGCTCATCCGCGCCGCGCCCCGGAGCCGGCGCTCGCGCCGATCGTGTTCCGCGAGGTGTCCTTCGGGCACCCCGGGCGGGGCACGGTGCTGCGCGACGTGAGCTTCCGGCTCGACCCGGGCGAGACGGTGGCGATCGTCGGTGCCTCGGGGGCCGGCAAGTCCACGCTCGCGTCGCTGCTGCTGCGGCTCGCCGACCCCGACGCGGGCGGCGTTCTGTGCGGCGGCGTCGACCTGCGCGAGATCGAGCCGCACGAGTGGCATCGCCGGATCGCCTGGGTCCCCCAGCGCCCGACGCTGTTCTCCGGCACGGTGGCCGACAACGTCCGGCTGGCCATGCCGCGGGCCACCGCCGAGCGCGTGCGCGACGCCCTGGCCGCGGTCGGCGCACTCGATTTCGTCGAGGCGCTGCCCGAGGGGATCGAGACGGTCGTCGGCGAGGGTGGGCGGCCGCTGTCCGCCGGGCAGGCGCAGCGGATCGCACTGGCGCGGGCGTTCCTGCCGGACTCCCCGCTCGTCGTGCTCGACGAGCCGACCGCCGGGCTCGACGGCGAGTCGGAGCGTGCGGTGGCGGCCGGCGTCACGCGCCTCGTGGCGGAGCGCACTGCGCTGATCATCGCCCACCGGCCGGAGCTCGTGCGCGTGGCCGGCCGTGTGCTCGAGCTGCGCGACGGCGTGATCGTCGACCCGCTCGCCGGGGTGTCGGCATGACACGGCGCGCCGCGCTGCGGTCGGCGCTGGCGGCGACCCGGCCGCGCCGGCGGCTCGCGGTGCTCTCCGTGGTGCTCGGCACCGGCGCCGTGGCTGCTGCCGCGGCCCTGCTCGCGCTCTCCGGCTATCTCATCAGCCGGGCGGCGCAGCGGCCGGAGATCCTGGCGCTCACGACCGCGATCGTCGGCGTCCGCTTCTTCGGCATCACGCGCGCGCTGCTCCGGTACGCCGAGCGCCTCGTCTCGCACGACCTCGCGTTCCGCACGCTGACCGACCTGCGCGTCCGCTTCTTCCAACGGCTCGTGCCGCTGGTGCCGGGCGGGCTCCCGGATGCGCGCGGCGCAGATCTGCTCTCGCGGTTCGTCGGCGACGCCGATCGGCTCCAGGATCTCTACCTGCGCGCGCTCGGCCCGCCGCTGGTCGCGGTCGCATCCGGCGCGCTGGCCGTCACCGCCGCGGCGCTCATGCTGCCGGCCGCCGGGCTGGTCATCGCCGCGGAGCTCGCGCTCGCGGGCATCGCTGGGCCGTTCCTCGTCCGCCGTGTCGCGCGGCGCAGCGGCCGTCGCCAGGCGCCGGCGCGAGCCGCGCTGACCGCCGACATGGTCGAGATCGCCGGTGGCGCCCCCGAGATCGTGCTCGCGGGCCGCGAGCAGGACTGGGAGCGGCGCGCGTCCGCGTCCGGGGCGCGCCTCGGCGCCGTGCTCCGCCGCGACGCCGCGGCGGCGGGCCTGGCCGCCGGCTCGGCCGTCGCGTTCGGCGCGCTCGGCGCCGTCGCGGTCGCGGCCGTCGCGGTCCCGGCGGTTGCGGACGGCGTGCTGGCGGGCGTGCTGCTCGCGGCGGTCGTGCTGCTCGCGCTCGCGTCGCTCGAGGCCGTAGCGCCGCTGGGCGCGGCGGCCGCGAGCATCGACGCCGTCGCGGACGCCGCCGTCCGGCTCGAGGACGTCACCGACCGCCCGCCGCCCGTGCGCGCGCCGGCGGCGCCGCGGCCCGTGCCCGGCCACGGGGTCCTCGCCGCTTCCGGCGTCGGATTCCGCTACGGCGAGGATCCGGTGCTCGACGGCGTCGACGTGCGGCTCGAGCCCGGCCGCGCCGTCGCGCTCGTCGGCCCGAGCGGCGTGGGGAAGACGACGCTGGCCGAGCTCCTCGTCCGGTTCCGTGACCCGACCGCGGGGACCGTGACGCTCGGCGGGACCGATCTGCGCGACCTCGACCTCGACGCGCTGCGGGCGGTCGTCCGGATCGCGCCGCAGGACGCCTACCTGTTCGCTGCTTCGGTTCGTGACAACGTCGCACTCGCCCGGCCCGACGCGGATGACGCGGCGATCGCCGCCGCCCTCGGGCGCGCCGGTCTCGGCCCGTGGCTCGCCGCGCTGCCCGACGGACTCGGCACCTACGTCGGTGAGTCCGGGGCGCAGGTCTCCGGCGGCCAGCGGCAACGGATCGCCGCGGCCCGGCTGCTGGTGAGCGGCGCGCGTTTCCTGATCTTCGACGAGCCGACGACGCACCTGGATCCGGCCGGCGCCGCGGCGCTGCTCGCCACACTGGCGAGCCTCGCCCACGAAGACGGCCGCGGCGTCCTCGTGATCACGCATGAGCGGGACCGGCTCGACGCCTTCGACTCGTGTCTCGAGCTCAGCGAGCGGTAATCACCCAAAGCGGGTGACTGCGGGTCACCCGCGGGCCGATTAGGTTCGCGGAGCTCTCGTGTTCGCCGTCACGACCGACGTGTTCACCGTTGACGCCGGGTCGTTCCTGGCCATCGTCGCGACGGCGGCCGTTGCCGGCACGGTGTCGACCGTGGTCGGCGCGCGGGGCCTGTTCATCCCGGTCGTCGTGCTCGAGCTCGTGCTCGGCGTCATCGTCGGGCCGCAGGCGCTCGACATCGCGCACGTGAACAACTTCACCGAGTTCTTCGCCGATCTCGGGCTCGGGATGCTGTTCTTCTTCGCCGGCTACGAGATCGACATCGCGCGCATCCGCGGCGACCCGCTCCGGCTGGGGATCCTGGGATGGCTCTTCTCGCTCGCGCTCGCGTACACGCTCGGCGGCATCCTGGCCGCGCTCGGCGTGGTGGTCTCACTCGTGTACGTGGGATCGGCGCTGGCGACGACGGCGATCGGCACGCTGATCCCGGTCCTGTCCGACACCGGCGAGCTGCGGACGAACTTCGGCCGCTACCTGCTGGCGGCCGGTGCGGTCGGCGAGTTCGGGCCGATCCTGCTGCTGACGCTCGTCCTCTCGACGCAGAATCCACTGCACGAGGCCGCGATCCTCGTCGCGTTCGTGCTGCTGGCCGTCGGCGTCGCGGTGCTCGCCGTCCGCTCGGCCGAGCGGACCATCCCCCTGCTCGAGCGGACGATCGAATCGAGCTCGCAACTCGCCGTGCGCTGGATCGTCGTGCTGGTTTTCGCGCTGGCGCTGATCGCCAACGACCTCGGGCTCGACCTGCTGCTCGGCGGGTTCGCCGCCGGCCTCATCACCCGGCAGGTCCTCCAGAAGGGCGAGGTGCCGCTCTTCGACTCGAAGCTGACCGCCGTGGCATTTGGGTTCTTCGTCCCGTTCTTCTTCGTCGTCAGCGGTATGCGGCTCGACATCGACGCGCTATTCGCGAGCCCGAGCGGCGTGGTCAAGCTCGTGGTCTTCTTCGTGCTGTTCCTCGTCGTCCGGGGCACGCCGGCGATGCTGCTCTACCGGGGCGTGCTCCCGCTCCGGGAGGACCGCCAGGCGCTCGCGCTGTTCACGGCCACCCAGCTCCCGCTCGTCGTCGCGATCACGACCGTCGCGGTCGACGGCGGCCACATGATGAGCTCGACCGCGGCCGCGCTGGTCTGTGCCGGGGCGCTCTCGACGCTCGCCGGGCCGCTGCACGGCCTGCGGATGCGCCGGATCGCCGAGGCGAAGCGAGCACCTGGCGAGGCTCCGGCCCCGACGTGAGCCAGCCGCACGCCCACCACGAGGTCCGCGCCGCCGGCCGGCTGTTCCGCCTGCGCATCCGGCTCAGCTCGGCGATGTGGGTACCGGTGCTGGCCGCGAACCTGGTCGCGGTCGGGCTCGGCATCGGGCTACCGATCCTCGACGAGCAGCTCGGCGACCAGACGACCCTGCCCCTGGCCGCGTCGGCGGCGCAGGCGATCTTCGGCGCGCTGGCGGGAGGGATGATCACGTTCACCGGCATCGTCTTCTCGGCGGTCTTCGTCGCCGCCCAGATCCAGACGTCGTCGTACTCGCCGCGGCTGGCGGCGCGCCTGCGGCGCGACCCGGTGGTGATCGCCGGCCTGGCGCTTCCGACCGCGACCGCGATCTACTCCCTGTTCGCGCTCGCCGCGCTGGGGCGGCAGACGAGCACTGCGGGGGAGGACTTCGTGCCCGCCGGGACGGTGGTCTGCGGACTGGCGCTGGCGCTGATCACCCTGGGCACGTTCGTGGCGCTCGTGCAACGGGCGTTCGAGAGCACGCAGATCGGCGGGATACTGCGCGCGCTCCTGCGGCGCGGTCACGCCGTGATCGAGGACGTCCACCCGCGCGACACGCCGAGCCGCGACGCGCTGGTCCCGTCGCTCCTCGCGGGCGAGGCGACCGAGGTCGCCCACACCGGCTCGCCCGCCGTGATCGCCGCCGTCGATCGCGCCGCGCTGCTCCGGCTCGCCGCGCAGACCGGCGGCTTCGTCGCCGTCGTTCCGGTCGTAGGCGAGTACCTGTCGCCGGGCCGGATCGTCATGCGGATCACGGGCACTCGCGCAGAGCCGGATCCCGCGCTCGCCCGGCGCGTGTTCGTGCTCGCCCGCCAGCGGACCATCGATCAGGACCCGGGGTTCGCGCTGCGGATGCTCGTCGACATCGCCATCCGCGCGCTGTCACCGGCCATCAACGACCCGACGACCGCCGTGCAGTCGCTCGACCGTATCGAGACGCTGCTCGTCGACCTCGCGGCGCGGCATCCCGGCCCGTCGCTGCTCGTGGACGACGATGGGACGCCGCGCGCGCTGGTCCCCGCGCCGCGGTGGGGGGCGTATATGCAGCTGGGGCTGATGGAGATCCGCCGCTACGGCGCCGGGTCGCCGCAGATCGTGCGCCGGCTCCACGCGCTCTACGACCGGCTCGACGAGGTGGCCGACAGCCGGCGAGCGCCCACGGATCGACCTCGAGCGCAGTCTGCTGGCGGAGGCCGTCGCGGTCGGGTTCCCGGACGCGCGGGAGCGGGCGATCGTCGAGCAGCCGGACCGGCTCGGGCTCGGCGGCGCCTCGTAGCCTCAGCCGTAGTAGCCGGCGAGTGGCGCGCGCCCTTCGTCGGCCAGCGCCGGGCCGTCGTAGACGACCTCGGCGTCGTCGGGTGCGGCGCTGCCGGCCGGCCTGAGCTCGTTCAGCTGCGCGCCGGAGAGCGCGAACACGACGCGGCCGAGGCCGGACCGCGAGATCGCACCCCGGCACATCGGGCACGGCTCGCAGCTCGTGTACATCGTCGTGGCCCGCGCGACCTCGGGCGCCAGCTCGCGGGCGGCCCAGCGCGCGAGCTTGAGCTCGGGATGGGCGCTGATGTCGCGGTCGCTGAGCACCGTGTTGCGGTCCTCGGCGACGATGTCGCCGTCGGGGCCGACGAGGATCGATCCGAACGGCATGTCGCCGGCCTCCCGGGCCGCGTGGGCCAGCTCGATCGCGCGTCTGAGATGTCGGGCGTCGTCGTGCATCGCTGACCGCAGTGAATCAGGCGCGTCAGCGAGACGTCCGCGACACGTCAGCGACCGCTGGTTCCGTGCACCCATGCAGCGCTTCCTCCTCTCCTGCGTCGTCGTGTTCGTCATGCTGGCCGTCGCTCCGGCCGCGAACGCGGAGCTCACGACGCTCTACACCACGATCGAGGGCCCCCAGACGGTCCAGGGCGTCAACTCGGTCCCCGTCGGCCCGTCGTTCCTCGGCACCTTCAAGGCCGCCACGTCGTTCGTGCCGACGCAGTCCGGCAACGCCTCCGTCCTCAGCATGCGGGGCCAATGCGTCGTCCCGTATCCCCAGGGGACGACGTGCGAGGGGATCGGCGAGGTCTCGATCCAGGCCGACCTCAATGGCCGCCCGAGCGGCGTCTCGCTCGGCACGATGGGCTTCTACCTCACCGACTCGCTCACGTCAGGCGACGTGGTCAAGCGCGAGTGCGGCCGCCTCAGCCCGAGCGTTCCGCTCACGAAGGGCACCAAGTACTGGGCGGTCATGACCGCGCCGGACGGCATCGGCTGGAACGACTGGACCGACGACGCCTCCGAGGTGCTCGAGAGCATCGACGACGGCGCGTGGAAGCGGGCTCCGAACAGCAAGCGGCTCGCGCTGCGCATCGACGCCGGCGTCGACGAGTGCGTGCCAGACGCCAAGCTGCTGCCCACGCCCGGCACGACGCTCGGGGATCTGTACGTGCGCACCGGCGGCAGCGCCGTGAACTCCTGGAGCATGGAGAACCAGGGCCTCGTGCCGCTCACGTGGAGCGGCTACAGCATCACCGGCGCCGATGCCCAGTACTTCGACGTGATCCCCGGGCCCGGGGCGGGCGACCGCTTCCGCTTCCCGCGCCAGATCGGCGTCGGCGGGCTCCAGCTCGGGTACATCTCGTGCCTCGGTGGCCCTCAGGAGCGGTGGTACCGCGCCACGGTGACCTTCCGCACGAACGATCCGGACACACCGGACCTGAGCATCCCGGTCGAGTGCATGGTCGACAACACGCCGCCGAAGGTCGAGTACCCGGTCCCCACGCCCGACGGCCGCAACGGCTGGTTCGTCAACCCGATCACCGTGGGCGTGAGCGCGATCGACCCGGAACCCTCGAGCCTGGTGCGCGAGACCTACTGCCGGCGCGGCGGCCAGGAGTGGCGGTCGCCCGCCGCGGGGCTCACCGCGACGATGACCGTTGAAGGCGTGCACGACTTCGCCTGTAGCGCGAGCGACCGCGTGGGGAACGGCGGGACCAGCGCGTTCACGATCTTCAAGCTCGACACGCGGCCGCCGGTGCCGAACCCGGTGTACGAGCCGGCGCCGACCGAGGACGGCTGGAACAACACGTCGACGTCGCTGCACTTCGACTGCCAGGACGCGGAGCCGGGCTCCGGCGTCGACCAGCCCGCCACGGGTGGCGGGGTCGTGCTCTCGGCGACCGCGGGCACGAACTTCACGTCCGCGGGCTGCACCGACATCGCCGGCCACGCGTCGACCCCGGTCACGAGCACGGTGCGGATCGACACGACGAAGCCCGTCATCAGCGTCGGGAGCGTCACGCCGGCGCCGAACGCCGCGGGCTGGCACCGGTCCGACATCACGATCGGGTTCGACTGTGGCGACACCGGCGTGGTCCAGTCCGGCATCAAGACCGACACCGTGCAAGACACCGTGTGGAGGACCGAGACCGCGGGCAGGACCGTCGCGTCCGTCGGCACGTGCGCCGACAAGGCGACGAACCTGGCCGACGTCACGACCCAGTTCGTCAAGCTCGACAAGACCGCTCCGACGACGACGATCGACAACGGGCCGGCGCAGTTCACGAAGAGCACTGACGCCGAGCTGCCGTTCAGCGGCGACGACAGCCTGTCCGGCGTGGCCGGCTACGAGTGCCGGCTCGACGGCGGTGACTTCGCGCCGTGCTCGGCACCGTTCCGCTCCAGCGGCCTCCCCGACGGTGCGCACACGCTCGCGGTGCGCGCGGTCGACGCGGCCGGCAACGCGGACACCACGCCGGCGACGCGCACGTGGACGGTCGACACCATCGAGCCCGACACGACCGTCGCGGGCCCGCCCGCGGCCACGTCGTCGCGCTCCGCGTCGTTCACCTACAGCGGCGACACGCTCGGCGGCACCGCGATCGCTCGCTACGAGTGCAAGCTCGACGGCGGCCCGACGTGGGACCCGTGCCAGGACTACAGCGGCCTGGCCGACGGCCGGCACCGGTTCGAGGTGCGCGCCATCGACGCCGCGGGCAACGCCGACGGCACGCCGGCCGTCCACGAGTGGACCGTCGACACCGTCGCGCCCGACACGGACGTCGCAGGCCCGCCCGAGTTCACCTCGTCGCGGTCCGCCTCGTTCACCTACAGCGGCGACGTGCTCGGCGGCACCGCGGATCGCCCGCTACGAGTGCCGGCTCGACGGCGCGTCGTGGGACGACTGCGCGTCGTGAGTACACCGGCCTGGCCGACGGCAAGCACACGCTCGAAGTCCGCGCGGTCGACGCCGCCGGCAACGTCGACGGCACGCCGGCGGTTCACGAGTGGACCGTCGACACGGTCGCGCCCGACACGAGCGTCGCGGGCCCGCCCGAGGTCACGTCGTCGTCCTCCGCGTCGTTCAAGTACAGCGGCGACGCGCTCGGCGGCACCGGCATCGCCGGCTTCCAGTGCAGCCTCGACGGCGCCGCCTGGGGCGACTGCCCGGACGACTACCAGAACCTCAGCGACAAGAAGCACCGTCTCGAGGTCCGCGCGGTCGACGGCGCCGGCAACCGTGACGGCACGCCGGCCGTCTACGAGTGGACCGTCGACACCGTTGCGCCCGACACGACGATCGACGACGGGCCCAACCTCGTCACGAGGTCGCGGGTGGCCGCGTTCAAGTACAGCGGCGACGCGGGTGACGGCACGGAGATCCGGGGCTACCAGTGCCGCCTCGACGGCGCCGGCTGGGACGCCTGCCCGGACGACTACCGGGACCTCGTCGCTGGTAAGCACACGTTCGAGGTCCGCGCGGTCGACGCCGCCGGCAACAACGACCAGTCTCCGGCTCTGAGCACCTGGACGGTCGACCTGACGGCGCCGACCACGACGATCACCGGCAAGCCGGCCGCCCGCACGCCGGACCGCCAGGCGCGGTTCACGCTGGAGGCGACCGACGACGGCGGCTCCACGGTCGCCGGCTTCGAGTGCAGCCTTGACGAGCAGGACTTCAAGCCCTGCACGAGCCCCGTCCAGTACACCGGCCTCGCCGACGGCCGGCACACGTTCGCCGCACGGGCGACCGACGGCGTCGGCAACCCGGAGGATCCGGGCGTCTCGTACACGTGGACCGTCAGCGGCCTGGTTGCCGTCGACGACCGCGCGACGACCCGCGCGGACACGCCACTGGTGATCGACGTCGCCGGCAACGACATGCGGCCGGCGGGCCAGGCGACCATCACCGCCGACGCCGCGTCCGTCGAGGGCGGAGCCGTCGCGGTCGTGCCCGCCGGGATCCGCTATACGCCGCCGGCCGGCTTCACCGGCACCGACTCGTTCGGCTACGAGATCGCGAGCGGCGGTGACACGTCGGCCGCCACGGTCACGGTGACCGTCACCCGGCCCCAGCCGGCCGCCAAGCCGCCGGCCACCAAGCCGCCGGCCGCCACGCCAGCGCCCACCCGGGCGAACTCGGCGCCGACGGTGACCGTGGCCCGCGACGGCCGCTGCGGCCGCAGCCAGAGCGGGACGTTCCGGCTGCTGGTCGACAACCCCGACGGCTCGCCGGTCCGCGTGACCGCCTCGGCGACCAGCCACCGCGTGGGCGTCGTGTTCGGCGGCAGCGGCGGCGAGCGCACGGTGGCCATCAGCCGCGCACCGGGCCTCCGGCGCGCGACCGTGACGCTGCGAGTGGTCGACGGCCCGCACGTGGTCGAGATCCCGATCGGGATCGCGGTCGGCACGGGCGGTGACAACCGCCTCCGCGGCACCGCCGGCCCGGACCTGCTGTTCGGCCTGGGCGGCAACGACCGGATCACCGGCCGCGGCGGCGACGACCTGCTGTGCGGCGGCCCCGGCTCCGACCGGCTCACCGGCGGCGCGGGCAACGACGTCCTCATCGCCGGTCGCGGTGACGACGTGCTCCGCGGGCAGGCCGGCAACGACGTGCTGCGCGGCGACGGCGGCTCCGACCGGATGACCGGCGGCGCCGGCGACGACGTGCTGCGCGGCGGCCCGCGGGCCGACGTGTTCCGGGCGGCACCGGGCAACGACCGGCTGGTCGACTTCGAGCCGGAGCGGGGCGACACGCAGGTCAGATGAGCTCGCGCCGCCGAGCGGCGGCGACGGCCTCGTCGCGGGTCACGGCACCGAGCTTGTGCCGGATCGCGAGGCCGTGAGCGCGGACTGCCTCGGGGGAGAGGCCGAGGCGGTCCGCGATCTCCTGCGAGGTGAGGTCGGTGGGAAGGAGCTCGAGGACGTGGGTCTCGTCGCCGGTGAGGGCGGCGCCGGCCTCGGGCTCCGCTCCCGCCGTTCCGAGCGCGCCGATCTCCGCTTCGAGCGCCTCGGCGATCCCGACCAGGCCCGGCACCCGGGCACCCGCGAGCTGCGCTCGTGCCGCGTCGAGCGCCCCGGCCGCTCCGGTGGCGTCGCCGGAGCGGGCGCGGCAGCGCCCGAGCCACAGGAGCGACTGGGCGATCTCGACCCGGTCGCCACCGCGGCGCGCGAGCGTGGCGGCGCGCTCGAGCCGGTCCTCCGCGCCCCCGAGGTCTCCGCGCGCGAGCGCGGACACGCCGGACGCGACGTACACCATCTCGGTCGGCGGATGCTCGGCGAGTCCCCGCGCCTCGGTGGTGGCGAGCGACTCGGCGGCCAGCCGGTCGGCCGGGTCGAGCTCCCCGCGCGCAGCGTGCGCGAGCGCGAGCAGCGCCAGCGCGAACACGCGGCGCACGTCCTGCTCGCCGGGCTCGACGCTGTCGAGGTAGCCGCGCAGCAGCGTCTCGCACTCGCGGGTGGAGCCGGTCCAGAACAGGCAGACGGCGAGGAAGAACGCGTCGCTCGGCACCTCGGCCGAGTCGGGCGGCCGCAGCGCGACGGCCGCGCGCGCGAAACGGACGGCCTCGCCGACGTCGGCGCGGCTGAGGCGGAGCATCGAGCGCTGGCGTGCGACGCCGGCGCCGAGCTCGCGCCGCTCGCGGTCCCCGGCCGGCGCGGAGCGCTCCGCGCGCTCCAGCCACGGCTCGACCTCGTCGGCCCGGCCCATCGCGCGAGCCATCCCGGCGCGGGCCAGCGCCAGCTCCGGGTACTCGTCGACGGTCGCGTCCGGGAGCCGGCCGATCCACTCGATCGCCTCGGTCGCGTGGCCGCCGCTGTAGAGCGCGAGCCAGTTGCGCCGCAGCGCGTCGGCGGCGACGTTGACGTCGCCCGCGCAGATCGCGTGCTCGATCGTTCCGTGCAGGTCGCCGTGGTCGGCGTACCACGCGCTGGCGCGGCGGTGCAGGTCGGCGACGCTGTCGGGCGCGAACCGCTCGAGCTGGCGGACGAGCATCGCGCGGAACAGCGCGTGGTAGCGGAACCAGCGCCGCTCGGCATCGAGCGGGACGACGAACAGGTTGCTGCGCTCGAGCGAGCGCAGCATCTCGTCGCTGCCCGTGCGCTCGGCCACGGCGTCGCACAGCGAGCCCGACAGGCGCTCGAGCACGGCGGTGCGCATGAGGAACTCGCGCGTGGCGGGCGCCTGCTGTGCGACGACCTCGTCCCACAGGTAGTCGACCAGGAAGCGGTCATCGACCGGCAGCCCGGCGAGGAACGCGGCGCGGTCGCCGGTGTCGCGCAGGGTGAGCGCGACGAGGTTCAGGCCGGCGACCCAGCCCTCGGTGCGCCGGTGCAGCCCGGCCAGGTCCTCGGGCGTGAGCCGCAGCCGGTGCGTGCCGTTGAGCAGCGTGGCCACCTCCGCCTCGCTGAAGCGCAGCTGCTCGGCGCGGTACTCGTTGAGCTCGTCGCGCGCCCGCAGGCGGCCCAGCCGCAGCGGCGGCGCGGCCTGCCCGGCGATCACCACGTGGACGTCCGGCGGCAGCCGCTCGAGCAGGTAGTTGACGCCGCCGTGGACGTCGTCGGCGCTGATCGCGTGGTAGTCGTCGAGCACGAGGACGAGCGGGGCCGTGACCATCGCGAGCTCGTTGACGAGGACGGGGATGACCTCGTCGGCGATCGTCACGCCGGAGCCGCGCAGCCGGCGGCCGGACGTGCCGGGCAGCTCCGGCGCGGCTCCCTCGACCGCGGCGACGAGGTAGGTCCAGAAGCGCGCCGGGTCGGCGTCGCCCTCGTCGAGCGACACCCACGCGAACCGGGCGGGGCTGGAGGCGCCCCACTCGGTCAGCGCGCTCGTCTTGCCGAACCCTGTCGGCGCCGAGATCACGGTCACGCGCCGCGCGCGGCCGGCCTCGAGCGCGTCGACCAGCCGCGGACGCTCCACGAAGCCCGGCCGCCGCTCGGGCGCGAGCAGCTTGGTCTCCACCGCCACGAAGTCGCTGTCCACCGTCATCCCGTCAGAGCCCGGGGAGCCCGAGGACCGGGGGTTCGAGTGTGCGCTGGACGACGTCGTCGGCGGGCGCGGCGCGGCCGCGGGCGACCCACTCGTCGTAGGCGGCGCCGAGCGCGGCCTGCGCGCCGGCCGTCTCGCGCTCCTGCAGCATCGTCACGGACTCCCACGGCGGCGCGCCGATCTGCTCGTGCACGAGCGCCGACGCCCCGGCCAGCTGCGCGCAGTCGGTCCAGCGGCCCTCGGTGCCGGCGACGGTGGAAAGGCCGGCCAGCGCCTCGGCGACGATGAAGCGGTCGTCGACCTGGCGGCCCATCGCGAGGCAGTCGAGGAACCGCGCCTGAGCGGTGCCGCTGTCGCCCTGCACGAGGGCGAGCCACGCGTAGTCGATCAGAGGCTCGACGAGCCGGCGGTCGTCGCCGTGCCGGCGGCGCAGCTCGGCCGCCTCGTCGAGGTAGTCCTCGGCGCGCGCGGCGCCTCCGTGCGCCAGGTCGTACCAGCCGAGCTCGGCCAGGGCGCTGGCCGCGCCGTACGGGTCGCCCAGCGCGCGGTAGGCCTCGAGCGCCTGCGTGGCGAGCGCCACCGCGCCGTCCCAGTCGGACAGGCGTTCGCAGACGCCGGCCTGGATGAGCAGCGCATCGGCGATCAGCTGCTCATCGCCGGCGGCGCGAGCGACCGCGAGCGCCTCGTCGCCGAACGCGGCCGCCTCGGGTCGGCGCACCAGCGTCGCCCAGCGGCCGAGCGCGATCAGCGCGTACGCCTCGAGCCCCTGGTCGCCGGCCTCCCGCGCCGCGGTCAGCGCGGCGTGCAGGCGCGTCTCGGCGGCGCCGAAGTCGGCCTGCGAGATCGCGAGCCGCCCGTCCCAGTAGAGGGCGGCGGCGCGCAGGCCCGGCGCGGCGAGCTCGGGCGCCGCGAGGCCGGCGCCGAGCCAGCCCCGGACCTCGTTGGCGTGCGCGTCCCAGGGGAGCGCCTGGGCGAAGCCGATCGCGACGCGCAGCGCCTCGTCAACCGCGCCCGCGCGCAGCAGCCTCTCGAACGCCAACCGCAGATTCGCGCGCTCGGCGGCCAGCCGCTCGAGCGAGTCGCGGCGGTGGGCGCGCGCGGCCTCCTTGGCGTGCCGCTCGCAGTACGCGACGAAGTAGCGGGCATGGCGCAGCTCGGCGGCCTCGGTGTCGCCGTGCTCGGCGGCGAACTCGCGGATCGTGTCGAGCATCCCGAGCCGCACCTCGTGCTCGCGCGTCTCGGCCCGCAGCAGCGACGTGCGCTCCAGCAGCGAGGCGATCGTCGTCTCGGCGTCAGCACCCAGCATGCCGTCGTCGCAGACCGCGAGCGCGGCGTCGACGGACGCACCGCCCTCGAAGACGGTCAGCCGGGCGAGCAGCCGCCGTTCGGGCTCGTCGAGCACCTCCCACGACAGCTCGAGCGTGGCGCGGAGCGAGCGGTGGCGCGCGGGCCGGCCGCCGGTGCTCTCGGTGAGCACGTCGAGACGCCGCTCGAGCCGCGCGAGCAGCAGCGTCGGCGGGAGCAGGCGCACGCGGTCCGCGGCGAGCTCGATGGCCAGCGGCAGGCCGTCGAGGCGGGCGCAGATTGCGGCGACCACATCGGCGTCGCCGCTGGCCGGCGCCCAGCCCGCGCCCGCGGCGCGCGAGGCGAAGAGCACGGCGGCGCTCGCGGGGGAGAGCGGGTGGACGGGGTAGATCTGCTCGCCGCCGATGCGCAGCGCGGCGCGGCTGGTGGCGAGCACGGTCAAGCGGTCGGTGGCGGCGAGCAGCCGCGACACCTCGCCGCCGTCGTCGAGGAACCGCTCGAAGCCGTCGAGGACGAGCAGCGTCGGCGCCTGCAGGTGCTCCGCCAGCTCCTCGCCGGTGCGGGCGACGACGCCGAGGGCCGCGGCCGACTCGGACACGAGCAGGGCCGCGTCCTCGACCCCGTCGAGGTCGACGTGGACGGCGCCGCCCGGGAAGCGCTCGGCGACACGATGCGCGGCCTCGAGGGCGAGCCGCGTCTTGCCGACGCCGCCGGTGCCGA
This sequence comes from uncultured Solirubrobacteraceae bacterium, assembly GCA_963759375.1. Taxonomy (GTDB): domain Bacteria; phylum Actinomycetota; class Thermoleophilia; order Solirubrobacterales; family Solirubrobacteraceae; genus DASSUW01. Next base: position 164,174 of record CAVWYY010000001.1, read on the forward strand.
TGAGGGTCAGCAGCCGCACGCCGGGGCGGGAGAGGACGGCGGCGATGTCGTCGAGCTCGACGTCGCGGCCGATCAGCTCGTCGGCGGGGGCGGGCAGGGCGGCCGGCGCGGCCCGGGCCGGTCGCTCGGCGTCCAGCTCCGGGTCGTGGGCGAGGATCGCCTGCTCGAGCCGGCGCAGCTCGGGGCCGGGCTCGATCCCGAGGTCGTCGACGAGCAGCCGTCGTCCCTCGCGCATCACCTCCAGCGCCTCCGCCTGCCGGCCGCTGCGGTACAGCGCCAGCATGAGGTGGGCGCGTAGCCGTTCGCGCAGCGGGTGCTCGGAGACCAGCGAACGCAGCTCGCCGACGAGGTCGGCGTCGGCGCCGGCCGCGAGCTGGGCGCCCATCCGCTCCTCGATCGCCTCCATGCGCAGCTCCTCGAGGCGGCCGATCTCGAGCTGCGCGAACTGGGCGAAGCGGTGGTCGGCCAGCGCCGGCCCACGCCACAGGGCGAGCGCGGCGTCGAGGTCCCGGGCGGCCGACTCGGGGCGGTTCTCGGCGATCGCGGCCCGGCCGCGCTGGAGCAGGTCCTCGAAGCGGTGGGCGTCGATCGCCTCGTGCTCGACGCCCAATGCGTAGCCGACCGCGCCGCGCTGCACCGGCGCGGAGTCGCCCAGGCGCTGCCGGAGCCGGGAGACCTGCTTCTGGAGCGCATGGACCGGGCCGCCCGGCGGCTCGTTCGCCCACACGGCGTCGACGAGCTCGTCCACGCTGAGCGGGTCCGGTGCCTTCAGCGCCAGCGCCGTGAACAGGGCGCGCTGTTTCGCGCCGTCGAAGTGAACGGCGTGGCCCGCCACCCGGACGTCGAGGGGGCCGAGCAGCCTCACATCCACGTCAGCGCGCACCCTTCCACGAAAGCTAGTCGCCGGGCGCCTGCCTGTCGAGCACGTCAACATCCGTGACATGCACGACGAGTGGGCGGCCGCCGAGGCCCGGGCGCGCGAGACCGAGCGCCAGATGACCGACGACGAGCGCTTCTCGCTGATCGTCAGCGTGATGGGGAAGAGCCAGTTCATCCCCGAGCGGGACGAGCGGATCCCCGAGGGCACGGCGATGAGCGCCGGCTATGTGCCCGGGGTCCCGCGGCTCGGCGTGCCGGCGCTGCGGATGAGCGACGCGAGCCTCGGGATCGCCAACCCCGGGTACCGGCCCGGCGACACGGCCACCGCGCTGCCTGCCGCCATCGCGCTCGGCGCGTCGTTCAACCCCGCGCTCGCGCACGCGGCCGGGGAGCTGCTCGGCCGCGAGGCGCGCGCCCGCGGCCTCAACGTGATGCTGGCCGGCGGCATCAACCTGGCGCGCGACCCGCGCAACGGCCGCAACTTCGAGTACCTGTCCGAGGATCCGCTGCTGAGCGCCACGCTCGCCGCCGAGTCGATCGCCGGGATCCAGAGCCAGGGCGTGATCTCCACGATCAAGCACTTCTCGCTCAACTGCAACGAGACCAACCGGCACTGGCTGGACGCGGTGATCGACCCTGCCGCCCACCGTGAGTCCGACCTGCTGGCGTTCGAGATCGCGATCGAGCGCGCCCGGCCGGGCTCGGTGATGACCGGCTACAACAAGGTCAACGGCGTCTACGCGGGTGGCAACCGCGAGCTGCTCGAGGAGACGCTCAAGGGCGACTGGGGCTACCCGGGCTGGGTGATGTCCGACTGGGGCGCGACGCCGAGCTGGGAGTTCGCGCTCGCCGGGCTCGACCAGGAGTCCGGCGCGCAGATCGACACCGCGATCTGGGGCGAGCAGCCGTTCACGACGCCGCTGCGGGAGGCGCTGGCGGACGGCCGGCTGCCGGCCGAGCGCCTGTCGGACATGGTGCGCCGGATCCTCGCCGCGATGTACGCGATCGGCATCGGCGATGCGGCCGGCGAGCCCGACATGGACGCGCACCGGGCGATCGCGCTCGAGACCGCGCGGCAGGGCATCGTGCTGCTCGATAACGACGGGATCCTCCCGCTGGCGGCCGGGCGGATCGCGGTGATCGGCGGCTATGCGCAGCTCGGGGTGCCGTGCGGCACGGGCTCGAGCGCGGTCGTCCCGCCCGGCGGCTTCGCCGCCGAGATCGCGATCGGCGGCCCCGGGATCATGGGTGCCGCCCGCAACCTGTACCTGCATCCGTCCTCGCCGCTCGAGGCGCTCCAGGAGCTGCTGCCGGACGCGGAGCTCGACTTCGACCCTGGCATGACCCCGGCCGAGGCGGCGTTGACCGCGCAGCGGGCGGACGTCGCGATCGTGTTCGCGATCCGCGTCGAGGGCGAGGGCTTCGACAACCCGGACCTGTCGCTCCCGTGGGGGCAGGACGCGGTCATCGAGGCGGTGGCGGCCGCCAACCCGAACACGATCGTCGTGCTCGAGACGGGCAACCCGGTCGCGATGCCGTGGCGTGACGCGGTGCGCGCGATCGTCGCCGCCTGGTATCCGGGGCAGGCCGGCGGCCAGGCGATCGCCGAGGTGTTGACCGGCGCCGTCAACCCGTCGGGCCGGCTGCCCTTGACATTCCCGGCCGACCTCGCGCAGACGCCGAGGCCCGAGCTCCCCGGCCTCGGCACGCCGTGGGGGACGGCGACCACGATCGACTACCGCGAGGGCGCCGAGGTCGGCTACCGATGGTTCGCCGAGCAGGGGACGACGCCGCTGTACGCGTTCGGCCACGGGCTCGCTTACACGACATTCGCGTACTCGGACCTTGACGTGACCGGCGGCGAGACCGTCACCGCGACGTTCACGGTCACCAACACCGGCGCGCGCGACGGAGCCGACGTCGCCCAGCTCTACCTGACGTCGCCGCGCATGCGGCTGCTCGGCTTCGCGCGCGTCGAGCTGGCGGCGGGCCAGTCGCGGACCGTGACCGTGAGCGCCGAGCCGCGCGTGCTCGCGCGCTTCGATGCCGGCTGGGAGATCGCGGCCGGCGCCCACGGCGTGGCTGTCGGCCCGTCGGCCGGCGAGCTCGTGCTGACCGCCGACGTGGAGCTGGACGGCCGCAGGCTCTGATCGAGGAACGCGACCACCCGCTGCTCGTAGGCCTCCGGGTACTGCCGCAGCGCCGCGGTGTGGCCCGCGTCCGGCAGGTACCAGAGCTCGCTGCGCTCGCCGCCGGCCTCGTCGTAGAGCTCGCCCCACGGCTTCTCGATCGCGCCCGCCGAGATGATCAGGTGCCGTGCGCGGCTGCGGGCGATCTGCTCGGCGAGCGAGGCCTCCGGGCCGGAGCGGCCCTGGATGACCTCGATCGACTTGAACAGCGCCCACATCGGCGCGAGCTGGACGACATTGCCCGTGCGCGCCTCGTAGTCCTCGAACCCGATCGCCGCGGCGCCGTCGGCCACCACGGCCTTGACGTCGGAACGGCGAGCGGCGACGTCGATCGCGATGTCGGCGCCGGTCGAGAGCCCGAGCGCGGCGATGCGCCCCGGCTCGACGTCGTCGCGTTCCGCCAGGAAGTCGAGCGCCGCGGCGGCGTCCTTCTCCCAGCCCCAGCCGTACGAGTTGACCGTGCCCTCGCTGTTGCCGCTGCCGCGCGGGTCGTAGAGGAGCACGCCGTAGCCGTGGCGGACGAGCATCTCGGCGTGGCGCAGCGTGCTGCGGCGGTTTCCGCCGCCTCCGGAGATCATCAGCACCGCCGCGCCGTTCGCGGACGGGCGGTACCAGCCCTCGAGGCGCACGCCGTCGGATGCTGTGAAGGCGACGGTCTGGTAGGCGGGCGACGGCGGGTTGCCCACCGGCCGCTGCAGCGAATGGATGTCGACGATCGCCATGCCCACCGGCATGTAGAGGATCGCCACGGCGACGACGGCGGCGGGCACCAGGGCCACGCGGATCGCCCAGCGCCGTCGCGCCGTCGCGGCGCCCTGGCCGCGATGGCGGAACGGGATCCAGGCGGCGAGGCCGATGAGGACCACGCCCGCGACCATCGCGATGACGCCGGTGACGTCGTTCGCCGTCGCGCCGTCGAGGACGACGTGGTGCAGGTGCCGGCCGCCGTTGACGAGCGCCAGCACGCCGAACGTGAACGCGATCGCCGAGCGCACACAGGGGCGGAGCCGTGGGAACGCGACGACCGCGGCGACCGTCGAGGCGAGCGCGATCGCGGCGGCGAGCGCATGCTGCGTGAGCGGCACGCCGGGGCCCGGCAGCAGGAACGCGTCGTCGAGCGCGTGCGCCAGGGCGAAGACGGCGGCGACGCTGAACGCGACGGCCTCTGCGGAGCGGGTGCGAAGTCTCATCATCTGCCGCCAGCGTGCCGCCCGGGCGCCGGCGCGGGCATCGGGCAGGCAGGCATCGGCGATGGGAGCGCGCACCCAGCCCTGAGGTGCGGCTGCCCGTAGACGCGGGCGTATGCATCCGCGCCTTCCAGCCATGGCCAATCTCGCCCGTAGTCGCTTGAGTTCCGGGCATGACGGAATTCAGAGCCATCTCCCTGCTTGCCGCGACGCTGACGATGGGATTCGTGGCGGGTGCGTTCGCGCTGTACGCGCACACGGTCATGCCCGGGCTCAAGAAGAGCGACGACCGGACGTTCGTGGCCGCCTTCCAGTCGCTCGACCGCGCGATCATCAACCCGTGGTTCATGGCCGGCGGCTTCCTCGGCGCGCTCGTGTTCACGATCGCCGCCGCCGTCGCCCATCTCGGGCAGGACGCGCTTCCATGGATCGTGGCCGCGCTCGTGCTCTACGCGATCGCGTTCGTGATCACGATCGCCGTCAACGTGCCGCTCAACGACGCACTCAAGGCGGCCGGTGACCCCGACCGGATCAGCGACCTGGGCGCCGTGCGCGAGCGCTTCGACGAGGCGCGCTGGGCGGCGTTCAACCTCGTGCGCGTCGTGACGTCGACCGCCGCGTTCGCGTGCCTCGCCTGGGCGCTGGTGGTCTACGGGCGCGAGACGCCCTGACGCAGGAGCGCGGCGAGCTACCGAGCGTAACCCGCTGCTCAGGCCGAGTCCGGTGGCGAGTCGAGCCTCCCGGCCAGGACGTCGGCGACGTCGAACGGCCGGGGCTGCTCGAGCTGTGCGTAGCCGCACGAGGTCGGGTCGCGGTCCGGTCGCCAGCGCACGAACTGCGGCGGGTGCCGGAAACGTGCGCCCTCGAGGTAGTCGTAGCGCACCTCGACCACCCGCTCGGGCCGCAGCGGGACGAATGAGAGGTCCTTCTTGGGGTTCCAGCGGCTGCCGCCCTCCGGCGGGCGCTCGGCCGCAGCGGGCGGGCGGGCCCAGTTCCAGGGGTGCTCGGCGGCGTCGACCACGAGCGGCTGCAGCTCGGTGAACAGCTCCCGCCGGCGCGCCATCGGGAACGCGCCGATCACGCCCACGGGGGCGAGCCCGGTCCAATCGTCCGGCCAGTGCGATCGCGGCGCGGCATCGTCGACGTAGAGGCCGAGCAGGAGCGACCCGATCGCGTCGGCGGCCGACTTGTGGACCCGGTAGCCGGCGACGACGCAGTCCGCCGTCCGCACGTGCTTGATCTTCGTCATGACGCGCTTGTCGGGCTCGTACCGGAGGTCGGCCCGCTTGGCGATCAGGCCGTCGAGCCCCGCCCCCTCGAAGCGCTCGAACCACGCTTGTGCGACCCGCTCGTCGCGGGTGATCGGCGTGAGGTGCACCGGAGGCACGGCGCCCCCCAGCGCCTGCTCGAGCAACGCCCGGCGGTCCGCGAACGGCACGCCCGTGAGGTCGTCGTCGCCGAGCGCGAGCAGGTCGAACGCGACGAAGCTGGCCGGCGTCTTCCCGGCGAGCAGGTCCACGCGGCTCGCGGCCGGATGGAGGCGCTGCTGCAGCGCCCAGAAGTCCAGACCGCCGTCGCCCGCGATCACGATCTCGCCGTCGACGACCGCGCGCGCCGGCAGGCTCTCCCGCACGGCCGCGACGACCTCCGGGAAGTACCGGGTCAACGGCCGCTCCTTGCGGCTGCCGATCTCCACCTCGTCGCCGTCGCGGAACACGATCGCGCGGAAGCCGTCCCACTTGGGCTCGTAGAACTGACCGGGTGGGATCGCCGCGGCCGGCTTGGCCAGCATCGGCGCGACCGGTGGCATCACGGGAAGCCTCACGTCATGGCAGCGTCGCACGACCGCCGCGGACGGTCTGCCAGGAGTGCCAGGTGATCCGCAGGATCACGAGCGTGATCGCCAGCCCGATCAGCGGGTCGGCGACGCCGAGGCCGAGCGCGACGACGGCGGCGCTCGCCACGACGGCCAGGCTCACGTACGCGTCGGCCCGGGCGTGGTCGCCGTCGGCGATCAGCGCCGGGCTGTCCAGCCGCCGGCCCGCCCGCGTGCGGATGCGCGCGGCGATCCAGTTGCCCGCGAACCCGAGCACGCCCGCGGCGGCCAGCGCACCGAGGTGCTCGGGCTCGCGCGGGTCGATCAGCCGATGCACCGACTCGGCGCCCGCCACGCAGGCGCTCACGAAGATCGCGGCGACGACGAACAGGCCGGCCCAGCGCTCGGCACGGGCGCTGCGCAGCGCGAACGCGATCGCCAGCGGGATCGCGGTGGCGGCGTCGCCGAAGTTGTGGATCAGGTCGGCGAGCAGGGCGACGCTGCCCGACACGACGAACACGACGGTCTGCGCGGCCGCGGTCAGACCGAGCACGACCAGCGCCCAGCCGACGGCGGTGAGCCCGGCGCGGGAACGCTTGATCGACGGGTCGACGAGCCCGTGGCTGTGCCCATGTGCGTGGAGGTGGCTCACGAGGACGCCGCCCTGTCGCGTGCCGGCGGGTCCGTCCAGCCGCGCGCGGCGTGCTCCAGGTGGTTGCGCGCCTCGGCCAGCAGCACGGCGACGTGCGCGTCGTGCAGGCGGTAGACGACGGACCGGCCGTCGCGGCGCGTCGCGACGAACCGCAGGTGGCGGAGGATCCGCAGCTGCTGCGACGCCGCCGACGGCGTCATGCCGGTGAGCTCGGCCAGCTCGCCGACACCGGCCTCCCGATCGCGCAGCGCGTACAGCAGGCGCAACCGCGACGGCGCCGACAGCGCCTGCATCGACTCGGCGATCACGAGCACGTCCCGCTCCTCGGGGAGCTGCGTGTCGCGGAACCCGTCGTGGGTGCCCGCCTCAGGCATAGGGCGGAGTATATCCGCACAACTATGCGGATGAAGCGGGCACCCGGGACCAGCTAGACGGCGATGAAGCGGAACGTCAGGTAGGAGCCGGCGGGTGCCGACTCGGGCGCGCTGAGCGTGAACGCGTACTCCGAGTTGCCCTGGCGGAGGCGCTGGTTCGAGACGTCGTAGGCGCCCGCCAGCGTCGGGTTGCTCGGCGTCACCGAGGCCAGGGCCAGGTCGGCGCCGGGCAGCTGGATGACGACGTGGCGGTTGGACGCGCCGCCGGCGATCGACACCTTCGCCTTGCAGTTGTTCGCCGTGCCCTGGCAGCGGACGATCTGCGTGTTGCTGTGCGTCGAGCGCTTGAACTTCAGCGTCAGCGTCGAGCCGCTCGGGATCGACTGCACGGCGTTGAGCGTGAACACGTACTTCTTCCCGCCCGCGCGGCGCGCCTGGTCGCTGACCATGTAGGCGCCCTGCAGGGTCGGGTTGCTCGGCTTGGTCGAGACGAGCCGCAGCTTCGAGGTCGGCAGCGAGACGACGACGCGCTCGTTGCTCGCGCCGCCGGCCAGGCTGACGCGCGCGGTGCACGCCTTCCCGGTGCCCATGCAGCCGACATGAACGGTCTGCGGGGCCGCCGCGGCGGCCGCCGGGGAGGCGGCCGCCGCGGCCGCGGCGAGGACAGGGACGGCGGTGAGGAGGGAGCGACGGAGTGACATGGTTGGGGTCCTTTCCTGGGGAGGGGTGATCAGGCCGTCGCCGGAACTTCGGCGACGGCTACGTCAGGGCGCTGCTTGGGGAGGCCGACCTTCGCGACGACGAAGGCCGCGGCCATGATTCCGGCCATGATCGACGCGACGGTCTGGGTCGAGTCGGCGACAGCGGCGGGACCGGCCTCGGCGCCGACGAAGATCGAGCCCATGATCGCCAGGCCCAGGCTGGCGCCGAGGTTGCGGACGGTCTGCGTGATGCCGGTGATCTCGCCGTAACCGGCGTCCGGCGTGCGGTTGAGCGCGTCGGTGCTGACCGGGCCGAGCACGAGGCCGAGACCCGCGCCGGCGATCGCCACGTACAGCCACTGGGTGCCGAACTCGAGGCCGGTGAGCTTGGTGCCCCACAGGTAGAAGCCGACGGCGGAGAGGGCGCAGCCGAGCAGGATCGCCGGGCGGGCGCCGCGCTTGTCGACGACCCGGCCGCCCCACTGCGCGGCGGCCGCGTAGCCGGCGAAGAACACGAGCAGGAACGTGCCGGCCGTCGTGGCGGACTCTCCGAGCGACGCCTGCGCGTAGACGCTGGCGAAGAAGAAGAACGGCACGAACACCGCGGACATCAGGATCAGCACCGCGTTGTCGGCCGCGAAGCCGCGGCGCGCGAACAGCCGGACGCGGACGAGCGGCTCGGCCTGCCGCAGCTCGTAGGCGACGAACGCGGCGAGCAGCAGCGTGCCGACGACGATCGTGCCGATCGTGGCGACGCTGGTCCAGCCCCACGTGCCGGCCTGCTGGAGGCCGAGCACGATCAGACCCATCGCGGCGGTGGCGAGCGCGGCGCCGCGGTAGTCGATGTTCTCGGCACGGCGTGCCTCCGCGGGCTTCGCCATCGCGATGAGGACGAGCGCGATGATCGCGACCGGGATGTTGATCCAGAAGATCGCCCGCCAGGTCCACTCGGTCAGGTAGCCGCCGGCCAGCGGGCCGATCGCGGTGAGGGCGCCGGTGATCCCGAAGAACGCGGCCAGAGCGCGGCCGCGCTCGGTGACGGGGAACGCATCGACCACGATCGCCAGCGCGGCCGGGAACATCAGCGCCGCGAAGCCGCCCTGGATCACGCGGAATCCGATGATCCACGCCTCGCCGGCGCTGCCGGTGGGCGTCGCGCCGCACAGCGCCGACGCGGCGGCGAAGCCGACGACGCCGATGGTGAGCATGCGGCGACGACCGAGGACGTCCGCGAGCTTGCCGCCGAGCATGAACAGCGCGGCCAGCGACAGCAGATAGCCGTTGACGATCCACTGCGTCGCTGTCGCGGTCAGCGACAGGTCCTTCTGGAGGTCGGGAATGGCCAGGCTGACGATCGTCTGGTCGATGAACATCATCGCCACGGCGGCGACCATCGCGGCCAATGTGAGCTTCGGCGAGCGCATTTCGTGGGGCTCCTTGAAGGTCGGGGAGGATCGGATGGCGCAAGCATCTGCTCACCCAGGAGCCGCGTCGTCAGTACGCAGGTACGCAACCTGCGCGGTACGCAATTACGTAGCCGGCTACGGATGCCGTACGTGGCCGCAGGACCGATCCTCCTCTCATGCAGTTCGAGACCCCCGACTTCCGGCGCGCCCTGGCGCCCGTCCTGCGCGCCGCCGAGCGCGACGCGGCCGACATGGACGACGTGCGCGCCACCACCGCCCGCATCCACGACGGCGACCCCGACTCCTGGGTGCTCGAGTGGCTCGGCACGGCGGGCGAGGCCTGGGCGGCCGCCCGCGGCGAGGAGCCGCTCACGCACCTCCTGCGCGCCGCGACCTACTACGACGCCGCGCTCGAGCTGATCGAGCACTCGGGCGAGGCCGACCGCCGGCTCGACATCTGGCGCCGCCAGCGCGCGTGCTGGGACCGCGCCGTGAACATCCTGGCCGGGCAGCGCATCCGCATCGCCTACGACGGCACATCGCTCCCCGGGTACTTCTTCGCCGCCGCCGCCGAGCCGCGCCCGCTGGTGATCATGAACAACGGCACCGTCGGCGCGACGTCGCGCATGTGGGCGCTGGGCGGCGCGGCGGCCGCCGACCGCGGCTGGCATTGGATGACCTTCGACGGCCCCGGCCAGCAGGCCGCGTTGATCGAGCAGGGGCTGCTCGCGCGGCCCGACTGGGAGGCGGTGCTGACGCCGGTGATAGACGCGATGGTGGCCCGCGGCGACGTCGCGCCGGAGCGGATGGCCGCGATCGGCGTCGGCCAGGGCGGCTTCTGGCTCCCGCGCGCGCTCGCGCGCGAGCACCGGCTCGCCGCGGCGGTCGCCGACCCCGGTGTCGTCGACGTGTCGGCGCCGTGGATGGAGCCGCTGACGCGCCGCCTGCGCGCGCAGCTGCACTCCGGCGATCGCGCGGGGTTCGACCGCGACATGCGCGTCGCCCTGCTGTTCGCGCCCGGCATCGAGGCGTCGTTGCGCCACCACGCCGCGCCGTACGGGCTCAACGGGTCGTACGCGCAGCTCTACGAGGCGCTCGCCGCCTACCGCCTCACGGTCGAGCCGGCCGAAGTCACGACGCCGCTGCTGATCACCGCAGACGAGGATCGCTGGCCCGGGCAGGCCCACGAGCTGCTCGAGCGGATCGCCGCACCGGCGGCGCTCGTGCCGGCCGGGCGCGAGGCGCTGATCTTCGACTGGCTCGCCGCGCGGGTGTGACTATGTCCCTGCGTCACGGCTCCTCGGACGGCGCCCCGGCGACGATGTCGCCGAGCCGGCGGCCGGCGCGCATCATCGGGCGCGTGTCCGCGAACCGCTCGCGCGAGCGCTCGAGCTTGGCCTCGTCGTAGCGCCACCCCGCCCACGGCGAACGCGGCTTCGCGAGGCGGACCGCGCCGACGATGGCGACCACCGGGATGAACAGGCCGAACACGCCGAGCACGATGCGCCCCTTCGCGAAGGAGACGGCGGCGATGGCCAGCACGACGACGACGGCGCCGGCCGTCGCCTGCCACGACGTCGGGTCGTCCAGCCCGAATGGCCGGACGCCGATCACGACGAGCGCGCCGAACGCCACCGCGCAGACCATCGCGTCGAACGAGGCGCGGCCCTCGTCGCGCCAGTACACGTCCTCGAGGCGGACCCACAGCGCGAACTCGTCGATCGTGAAGCCGGCGCCGACGCCGAACCCGATCGCCACGACGTGCCACCACGGCGCGGCGAGCGGCGCCGCGAAGGCGAGGAACCCGCAGATCATCATCAGCACGATGCCCCAGACCAGGTGGTGCAGGTGCACGCCACCCGACTGCACGCCGCCCGGCCACCACGACACGCTGCGCGTCAGCCGCGCGCTCGTGCGGATGGCGAGGAAGGACAGCAGGAACGCCGACAGCACGACGACCGCCGCACCCGGACCCGGGTGCAGGCGGTCGCCGAAGAGGTCGATGTCCTCAAAGATCACGTGATGACGCTGACCGGCTTGATCCGGAAGCCGACGCCGGAGCGTGCCGTGAACGTACCGTTGGCGGCGTTCACGCGCCAGGGCTTCGGCAGATCGCCGCTCGGATCGTCGAGGAAGCGGGCGAGGTCACGCGACGCCTGGGCGCAGCTCGGGCGTCCGGACGGCCGGATCGTGACGCGGTAGCGGCCCTTCGGGAGCCGAAGCGCGCCGATGCTGTCGTTGTGCAGGACCCGGAACGTGCCGGGGCAGGCGCGGCCGGCCGGGTAGACGGTCCCGCCGCCGCCCGCGGGGACGGGCTGCGGGGTCGCGGCCGGCTTGATCCGGAAGCCGTAGTTCGTGCTGCCGCGCCGCGTGAACGTGCCGGTCTCGGGATCCAGCCGCCAGCCGTTCGGCAGCTTGCCGTCGAAGTCCTGCAGGAAGGCCGCGAGGCGGTTGCTCGCGCCCTCGCAGCTGATGCGGCCGAGCGAGAGCAGCGTCACCGTGTAGTCGCCCTGCGGGATGCGGAACGAGCCGATGCGGTCGTTGTGCAGCACCTGGAAGTAGCCGGGGCAGCGCGTGCTCGACGCCGGGTACTGCCCGCCACCGCCGCCGCTGGGCGCGCTGGCCCGGGCGATCCGGAAGCCAACCGCCTGGCCGGCCGTGAACGTCGCGGTCGACGCGTTGACCGTCCACGGCGCGGGGAGGACGCCGTCCCAGTCCTCGAGGAACTGCCGGAAGCGGTCGGACGCCTCGGCGCAGCTCAGGCGGGATTGGTCGAGCACGGTGACCGTGTACGGACCGGCCGGGATCTGCAGCGAGCCGATGTGATCGTCGTGCAGGACCGAGAACGTCGACGGACAGGTGGTCGGAACGGCGGCGGACGCAGGAACCGCCGAGATGCCGACGGCGGCCGTGGTCACGGCGATCGCGGCGGCCGCGAGCAGCGCGGGGAGCAGTCTCATCGAGGAACCTCCAGAAGCGTGGTGGGGAACACGGTGCGGAGCCTCTCGCCTCGGCGACGGCGTGTCCTCAGTACGAGGCTACGTCAATTGCGTACGCAGGCCGCGTACGTACACCGCTACGTGGTCTTTTGGTGGAAAGGACCCTGCGCGATTACAGTTCGTGAGTGGCATCGGCCCCGACGTCTGTGAATGCGGCCTGGCCGCTGGTGGGTCGCGACGCGGAACTCGAGCACATCGCGCTCGCACGCGCCGACGTCGATTGCCACGGCATCGTGGTCAGCGCCGGGGCGGGGGTCGGCAAGTCCCGGCTCGCGCGCGAGGCGCACGCGGCGGCCGCGCGCGACGGCGCGCTGGTCGACTGGGTGCAGGCCACCAGCAGCGCCGCGGCCGTCCCGCTCGGCGCCTTCGCGGGCCTGCTGCCCGACGACGTGCGGTCGGACAACGCACTCGACCTGATGCGCCACAGCACCGACACGCTGATCGAGCGGGCCAGCGGCCGGAGGATCGTGCTCGGCGTGGACGACGCCCAGTTGCTGGATCCGGTGTCGGCTGCGCTGGTGCTGCACCTCACCAACACCGCGAGCGCCTTCGTGATCGCCACCGTCCGGTCCGGCGAGCCGTGCCCGGACGCGATCGTCTCGCTCTGGAAGGACGCCGGCGCGCGGCGGATCGAGCTCGCGCGCCTCAGCGACGAGGCGGTCGCGACGCTGGTCGAGTCGGCGCTGGGCGGCCCGGTGGAGCAGGCGGCGCTGAACTGGGTGATCGAGAGCAGTCAGGGCAACGCGCTCTACGTGCGCGAGCTCGTGCTCGCCGCGGTGGACGCCGGCACGCTCGCCGAGTCCCGCGGGCTGTGGCGGCTCAACGGCAGGCCGGCGGTCAGCGCCTCGCTCGTCGATCTCGTCTCGCGGCGCATGGCCGGCCTCGGCGGCGCCGAGCGGGCGCCGCTCGAGCTACTGGCGATCGGCGAGCCGCTCGGCCTGACTGAGATTGCCGATATGACCGACTACGCCGCGCTCGTCGAGGTGGAGTCGCGCGGCCTCGTGGTGGTCGACGCCGGCGACTCGGTGCGGCTCGCGCACCCGCTCTACGGCGAGGTGCTGCGCCGCGAGCTGCCGGTGCTGCGCGCCCGCCGGCATCGGCTGCAGGTGGCGGAGGCGATCCAGCGGCGCGACCCGCTTACGCCCGGCGACGCGCTGCGCGTCGCCCGCCTGCTGCTCGACGCGGGGGCGACGATCCCGCAGGACCTGCTGGTCGACGCCGCGCGCGCCGCGAACCTGGCGGGCGACCCCGACCTTGGCGCGCAGCTCGCCCAGGCGGCGCTCGACCACGGCGCCGGGCTGCCGGCGGTGCTGACGCTGGCACGGGCGCACACCGTCCGCAAGCACTTCGCGCAGGCCGAGGACGTGCTGGCGGCGGCCGAGGGCCTCGTCGGGCCCGACGAGGACGGGATCGACTACCTCGAGCAGCGTGCCCACGTGCTGTTCTGGGGCCTGCACCGCGAGCAAGAGACGCGCGCACTCCTCGACGAGTCGCTGCGCTGGTCGGACGACCCGGAGTGGCGGCGCAAGCAGACGCCGGTGCGGCTCACGTACGCCGCGATCATCGACGGCTTCTCGGGATCGGTCGGCGCGCTCACCGAGCTGCTGGAGGAGCCGGAGCTCGACGCGGTCACGCGCCTGATGGCCGAGCGCCGCCTCGCGCTGTCGCTGTTCTTCGCCGGCCGGACCACCGAGGCGCACGCGCTCGCGCGCCGGGTCCGCCCGACGATCCCGCTGCGCGGCTACAGCGACGCCCTGGCGCTCGGCCTGTGGCGGCTGCTGGCGTTCGAGACAGGGGAGGACCTGGCGGGCTTCGACGCCTACATGGGCCAGGTGATGCGCGAGGCGGTGCGCGCCAACGACCACGAGGCCGCCGGCCACGCCGCGTTCAGCCTCGGCTACACGCACTTCCTGGCCGGCCGCTACCGCGACGCCGCGCGCTGGTATCAGGAGGCGGAGCTGCACTTCGAGCTCCAGGACACGTTCGGCACGCTGATCCACGTCCGCGCGTTGCGGGTGGGCATCGACTACTTCACCGGCGACCTGGCCGGCACCACCGCGTCGCTCGAGCGGCTGCACGAGACGCTCGCCGGGCGCGAGCCGCTGTCGAGCCAGGCGGCCTACGTCGCTCGTGCCGAGGGCTGGGGCGCTCGGGTGCACGGGGTCGCGGCCGCCTCCGAGCGCCTGCTGCGCGACGCGGCCGGGCTGTCCGACATGCCCGGCTATGCCGCGCAGCTCCTGTACGAGGCGCTGCGCGCCGGCGCACCCGCCGCGGCGATCGCCGCCGAGCTGACCGGGCTTGCCGAGCGCTGCGACGGGCGGCTGATGGCCGCCTACGTCGCGCACGCGGCGGCGCTCGCCGCCCGCGACGGCGAGGGGCTGCTCGCCGTCGCCGACGAGATGGCCGCGATCGGCGCGCTCGCATACGCGGTCGAGGCGGCGACGACAGCCGCGCGCGTGTTCCTCGAGGCCGGCAAGGACGACTCGGCGCGCCGCGCCGCGTCCCGCGTGCGCGAGCTCCACGTCGCCGGCCAGGGCACAGAGCCACCCGCCATCGACGGGCTCGACGGCGCGGCGATCCAGCTCACGTCGCGCGAGGCGCAGCTCGTCGAGCTCGCGCGCCGCGGCCTGTCGAACGCCGAGATCGCCGACCAGCTCGTGCTCTCGGTGCGCACGGTCGAGACGCACCTGTACCGCGCGATGCGCAAGCTCGGCGTCAGCGACCGGCACGATCTCTGAGTTTGCGGCCCGTGAGCGGCGCTGGTCTAATCGTCAGAGGCGAACAGGAGGCTCGGAGTGTCTGAGGAGCGGATGGTTGAGCTGGTCCAGGAGGCGCTCGCCGAGCGCGGGATCGACGAGCCGGTGGTCGCCGCCGGCCAGTTGAACCCACGCGGCCACGTCGGGGGCCTGTTCGCGGGTGGGTTCATCGGCGGCGACGCGGGCGACGCGGTCGGCGGCCTCGCGGGGAGCATCGGCACGGGCGTGGGCTCCTTGGCCGGGATGAAGGCCGTGGACGCGGCATCGGGGATGCCCGGGACGATGCTGGTCGGCGTGACGGATACCACCGTGTACGGCTGGGACTCGCGGAGCCGGAGCAAGGCGCCCGGGCCGCTCGTGTTCGAGGTCCCGCGCGCCAGGCTGACCGTGAAGGTCCACAAGCGAGTGAACGTGCGCGTGCTCGAGCTGATCGACGAGGCCAGCGGATCGCGCATCGAGCTCGAGGGCAACCGCGTCCCGGTCACGCACTCGAAGGACGTCATCCACGCGCTCAGCGGCTGACGGTCAGAAGCCGCGTGCGCAGGCCGCTCGCCGTGATCGCTGAGCGCCGCATCAGGGCCGCCGGATCACGACGTCGCCGGCGACCGTGCGCGCCCGGACCTCGACCTTCTCGGCCGACTCGCCGGGCGCCTCGGCGGCCGCGAGCGCGTTGTGCACGCGCCCCGCGGACGCGCGCACGTCGAGCCACGCGGCGGTGCCCTCGCGGATGCCGACCTCGACGTCGCCGAGCTTGGTCTCGAGCACGGCCGCGCCGCGCACCGCGTCGCCCAGCCGCACGTCGCCGTTCGCGGACTTCGCGGCCACGCTCGCCTGCGCGACGTCGATCGCGATGTTCCCGTTGGCCGCGCTGACCCGCAGGTCGCCGCGGGCGGTGCCGACCCACGTGTCGCCGTTGGAGTTGCGGACCACGGCGCTGTCGTCGAGCTCGCTCACCCGGATCTCGCCCGAGCCGCTGGTCACGTCGGCGTGGCGGGTGGCGCGGTCGACGGTGATGTCGCCGATCCCGGTCTTGATGCTCAGCGTCCCGGCCTCGTCCACGCGGACGCGGCCAAGGCCGGTCTTGAGCCGGCACTCGCCGAGCGGGCCGTCGCACGTGAAGTCGGCCATCGCGGCGTCGCCGTGCACATTCGAGCCGGTGGGCAGCTCGACGGTGACGTTGACCGAGCCGCCGTTGGTGCGAGGGAGCCAGGAGCGGAGCTTCGGGGCCTTGACGAGCAGCTTGCCGTTCGCGTACTCCACGCGCGTCTGCTCGGCGGCGCGGCGGTCGTCGTCGCTGCCGGTGTCGGTCGGCTCGACCGAGATTGCCGTGGTCGTGCGCTCGGCGGCGGTGATGCGGACGTCGCCGGCGACCACGTCGATCGTGGCCGTGATCGGTTCGGGGGTGTCGAAGGTAGGCATGGGGAGGGTTCTCCTAGGGATCGTGTTCAGCGCACCCAGCCGGTGTAGGCCTGGCCGTAGCGGCCGGACCGGGCACGCGGCTCGGTGGTGCCGCTCGCCAGCGCCGTACCGACGGCGCGGACGAGCCAGGCGTTGACGGACATCCGCTCGCGGCTCGCCGCCTGCTCGACGCCGGCCTTGAGCTGCTCGGGCAGCCTGAGGTTGATGCGGGTCATCTCGCCTTCGTCGACCTCGATCGGGGCGGGCGGCTCCGGCGGCTCGTCGGCGGGCGCCGGGGTGACGGCGAACTCGGGCTCGCCGCCGCGCAGTCGCAGCTCGGCCGAGCCCGGGGCGAGCTCGCGCGTGATCTCGTCGGCCGCGGCCGACAGCGCATCGAGCAGCGTGAGCCGGATCCCCGACTCGAGCGGCGCGGTGAGGCGCTCGGCGAGCGCACGCGACTCGTCGCCGCCCGCTTCGGCGGCCACCGCCAGCTCGCGCCGGAGGTTCTCTACATAGGGCGTGAGGTCCATAGTGGCGCCAGTATGGCATCACTATGGCACCACTTCAACCTCACGATGGCATCACACCTCGATGCGCGACCCCATGATCACCGTTCTGTCGCGCGGCAGGACGAAGTACTCGGCGGCATCGGCGGTGATCCGCGAGGTGGCCAGGAACAGGTTCTTGCGCCACCGCGGCATGTCCGGCGTGTCGCCGCGGCACAGCTCGATCGTCGAGAGGAAGTACGACGCCTCGTCGACCTCGAGCGGCGACTCGATGTCGGCCTTCTCGATCTGCCGCAGCAGCGCGGGCACGTCCGGGCGGTCCATGTAGCCGAAGCGAGCCGTCGCGTGGGTGATCCCGTCGTCCTTGTAGCCGAGATCGTCGATCACGAGGCGGTCCTTGTGCGGCGCCCGCGGCACGCTGAGCATCTCGATCGACAGGATCACGACGTGCTCGTTGAGCGCGTGCAGGTGCTCGACGCTCGCGCGCATCGCCAGCGGGGCGGTCACCTTGTCGCGGTTCAGGAACACCGCCGTCCCCGGTACGCGTGCCACCTGCGGGTCGCGCACCTGCAGCTCGTCGATGAACGCGCGCAGCGGGCCCTCCTCGCGCTCGCGGCGCGCGGTGACGATCGCGCGCCCGCGCTGCCAGTTGGTGAGCACGGTGTACGCGGTGATGGCGATCAGCAGCGGCAGCCACGCACCGTGCGTGAGCTTGGTCAGGTTCGCCGCGAGGAACAGCAGGTCGACCGTCAGCAGCGGCACGGCCCCGAGGAGCACGAGCCACAGCGGCCGTCCCCACTGGTGGCGGACGATGTAGAAGAACACCAGCGTGGTGATCGTGATCGTGCCGGTGACCGCCATGCCGAACGCGAACGCCAGCGCGGCCGAGGACTCGAACGCGAACACCAGCGTGAGCACCGAGACCATCAGCAGCCAGTTGATCCACGGCACGTAGATCTGACCGTGGGCCTCCTCGGACGTGTGGACGATCCGCAGCCGCGGCAGGTAGCCGAGCTGGACCGCCTGGCTCGCCACGGAGAACGCGCCGGTGATCACCGCCTGTGACGCGATCACGGTCGCCGCCGTGGCGATGAAGACCAGCGGCCAGCGCCCCCAGTCCGGGACGAGCAGGAAGAACGGGCTGCTGATGTTGCGGGGGTCGTCGAGGATCAGCGCGCCCTGGCCGAGGTAGCTCAGGATGCAGGCCGGGAACACGAGCAGCAGCCACGCGCGCGTGATCGGCGAGCGGCCGAAGTGGCCGAGGTCCGCGTACAGCGCCTCGGCGCCGGTGACCGCCAGCACCACCGCCGCGAGCGCGAAGAACGCCGTCGAGAAATCGCTGAAGAAGAAGTCGAGCGCGTACGTCGGCGACAGCGCCTCGAGCACCTCCGGCCGGACGGCGATGCCGCCGATGCCGCACGCCGCGATCGTGAGGAACCAGACCAGCATCACCGGCCCGAAGACCCCGCCGACCCGTGCCGTGCCGAACCGCTGGACGAGGAACAGCGCGACGATGATCGCGGCGGTGATCGGGACGATCAGGTGATCGAGCGACGGCTCGGCCACCTTCAGGCCCTCCACCGCCGAGAGCACCGAGATCGCCGGCGTGATCATGCTGTCGCCCAGGAACAGCGAGGCGCCGAAGATCCCCAGCGCCGCCAGCGCCGCCTTCGTCCGCGCCCCGCCCCGCACGCCGCCCCGGCGAAGGAGCGTGATCAACGCCATGATGCCGCCCTCGCCGTGGTTGTCGGCGCGCAAGACGAGCAGCACGTACGTGACCGTGACGATGATCGTCACCGACCAGAAGATCAGCGACACGATGCCGAACAGGTGGTCGGTGGTGGCCGCCACCGGATGCGGGTCGTCGGGGCTGAACACCGTCTGGACCGTGTAGATCGGGCTGGTCCCGATGTCGCCGAACACGACGCCGAGCGCGCCGAGGATCAGGGCGCCGCGGGCGTGGGACCTGGTGCTGCTCACGCCGGGACTATGACGTGCCCGGTCAATTTCGGCTGACACTCTCCGACCTCGGCCTCCATCGCGCGTTTCCCATGCGTGCTTCCACCCGAAGAGCGAATGGCGCGGCTCGCGGCCGAGGTCGCCGGTGCTCCCAGCCCCAGGGCTGCGCTGCGCAGGCTCGGCGAGCTGCGGCAGGAGATCGACGCGTTCGAGCGCAGGCAGGTCGCGCGCGCCCTCGCCGACGGTGCCGCGTACGCCGCGATCGCGCGGGATCTGGGGCTCTCGCGGCAGGCCGTCCACCGGCGCTTCCGAGGCCTGGCGACCGAGGAGCTGCCGCTGCGGATGACCCCCGAGGCCCGCCGCGTCCTGCAGGATGCGCGCGACGAGGCGACGGCGCTGCGCGCCGACCAGCTCGGGAGCGAGCACGTGCTGATCGCGGCGCTGCGTGCCGACGTCCCGGCCGCCGGCGTGCTGCGGGAGGCCGGGGTGTCGCTGGACCGCGCTCGCATGCAGGTGGACGGGATGTCCCCGCGCGGCCGGCTGTTCCCGCGCGGGGCTGAGGTCTCGATGGAGCCGCGTGCGGTCCTGGCCGCGGCGGCTGACGCGGCGCGGGCGCGCCGCAGCCAGAGCATCGATCCCGAGGACCTGATCCTTGCGGCGCTGGCCGATCCTGACGGGGGCGCGCGACGCACGCTGCGGGCGATCGGGGTGGATCCGGACGAGATCGTCGCCGGACTCGCCGCCCGCGTCGCCTGAGTCAGACCTCGACGGTGCGGGTGCCGCCGCTCGTGTGGACGACGAGCTCGAACACCGCGCCGTTGCGGTACCGGGCGGCGGGCACGCGGAACAGCAGCATCCGGCCCCCGGCCGCGAGGTTGTCGGCGGACGCGTCGTCCCGCGGGACGGTCTTGCCCGGCGGGATCGTGGCGGGCCGGTAGACGTACGGATTCGACGCGGGCATCGGGATCGGGTGGTAGGTGGTCCCGTCGTCGTCCCGCAGCTCGATGCGGGCGGCGCTCGGCATCGGCGTGCGCGAGGGGTTGGTGACGGTGAGGAAGCTGCCGAACAGGATCTGGCCGTGCGGCAGGTGGCGGTAGCGCGCGGGGAGCCCGCGGGTGATGGCCGCGTCGACCGGGTTCGCGGGACGGATGGGACGGCCGACGACCACGTGGTAGTCGAGGTCGCCGATGTCGGCCTGCGTGTAGTTCGGCGGCGCCGCGTGGGCCGCGTTCTCCGTGGCGAGGAGCACGGCGAGGGCCACGAGGCCGGCGACGCCACAACCGATGAGCATTCGAAAGATCCAGCCGAGGGGGAGGTCCATGCCTGAGATGGTGGGGCGCGCGGGGGCGTGCCGCGATCGGCCGACCGGACGACGTCCGGCTGACCGGGGCTGTCATCCGTTCGGCTGAGCGGCGAGCCAGCGGCGCAGCTCGTCGGCCAGCGCGACCGGCGCGTCCTGCTGCATCAGGTGGCCGGCGCCGTCGACGAGCCGGAGCGTGGCCGGCGGGATCAGCTCGCACAGGCGCTCCGCGACGGCGGGCTCGATCCAGGCGTCGTCGCGACCCCAGACGATCCGCACTGGAATCTCGATCGACCCCAGGCGCTCCTCGATCTCCGCGAGGAAGCGCTGGTCGGTCTGCTCGATCTGCCGGTAGAACGCGGGCTTGCCCTCCGGCCCCAGCCACGGCGCGACGAGCCCGTCGAGCACGTCGGCGCGCAGGCCGCGATGGCTGGCGCCCTGGATGTAGGCCCGCAGGATCGCCTCGTGGATGTAGTCCGGCAGCTCGGCCATCAGCCCGGGGTGGCCCTGGACGAACCGGAAGAACGGCGATCCCGTCGGCGGGATCGCGACGACATCCACGAGCAGCAGCGAGCGGTAGGCGGCGCCGTGCAGCAGATGCGCGCGTAGCGAGACCGCGCCGCCGAAGTCGTGGGCGATCACGTGCGGACGGTCGAGACCCCACTCGCCGACGAGGTCGGCGAGCAGCTCGCCCTGCACGCCGAGGTCGACCGGATGGTCGCCCTGCTTCGACGACGCGCCGTAGCCCGGCATGTCCCACAGGTGCACAGTGTGGTCGCGGCACAGCGTCTCCGCGAACGGCCGCCAGATCGCCGACGAGAACGGCGTCCCGTGGCACATGACGACTGCGGGCCCGGAGCCGATCCGCTCCCAGGCTACCGCCCGTCCCCGCCAGTTAAAACGTTCCTGAGGAGCCATCGCGCAACGGTATCCTTAGGTGCGAAGGGAAGTATCCCGTCGGCCGGCTTCGTCAACACGGTGCCCAGCGCCCGGAGCCGGCGGCCCGACAAGGGTGGAGAAACCTTCGACTGATCACCACGACCAGCCGGAGTTTCGACATGAACCTGGGTCTCTTCCTCGCCACCGCCATCGTCCCGCTTCTGTTCGGGCTATGGGCGCAGATGAAGGTCAAGCGGACCTTCGCCAAGTACTCGCAGGTCAAGCCGCGCAACGGCATGAACGGCGCCGAGGCGGCCGCGGCCGTGCTCCGGTCGTCGGGCCTGCCGCAGCTCCAGATCCGTCCGGTCTCCGGGCGGCTGAGCGACCACTACGACCCGCGCAATCGCACTCTGAACCTCAGCGCCGACGTCGGCCAGGCGTCGTCGCTGGCTGCGCTCGGTGTCGCCGCGCACGAGGCCGGCCACGCGGTCCAGGACGCCCGGAACTACCGGCCGATGCGGATCCGCCAGGCGCTCGTCCCGGCCGCCACGGTCGGCCAGTCGCTGTGGTTCATCCCGGTCGTGCTCGGCCTGATCATGGGCCTGACCGGTCTGGTGACGATCGGCCTCATCCTGTTCGCGGTGATCGTGCTGTTCCAGCTCATCACGCTGCCGGTCGAGTTCGACGCCTCCAAGCGCGCGCTCGTCGCGCTCGAGGGCCAGGGCCTGCTGGCCGCCGACGAGGTGCCGGGCGCCCGGGCCGTGCTCAACGCCGCGGCGCTGACCTACATCGCCGGCTTCGTGGCCGCGCTCGGCCAGCTCATCTACTTCTTCGCGCTGAGCCGCCAGTAGCGCTCGGAACCCCAAGGGGGGACTGTCCCCCCTTGGGGTTGGGATCGACCAGAATGGGCACGGATGCCCGGGCTGGTCGAACGTGACGCCCTGCTGGCGCAGCTGGCGGCGGCCCAGCGCGAGGGCGGGCAGCTGCTGCTGGTGGGCGGCGAGGCCGGCGTGGGGAAGACCGCGCTGGTCCGCGCCTTCGCCTCCGGGCTCGACGTGCCCGTGCGGCTCGGCGCCTGCGAGCACCTGGCGACGCCCGCTCCGCTCGGACCGCTCGCCGACGTCGCCGACGAGGTCGGCGGCGCGCTGGCAGCGGACATCGACGCGGGGAGCGACCCGCGGCGCGTCGCGCGCACGCTGCTCGACGAGCTGGGTCTCCCGGCCGTGCTCGTGCTCGAGGACGTGCACTGGGCCGACGAGGCGACGCTCGACGTGCTGCGCGTGGTCGGCCGCCGGGTGGGCTCGACGCCGTCGCTCGTGCTCGTCACCTACCGCGACGACGAGGCGGTCGGCGACCATCCGCTGCGCCGCCTGCTCGGCGACCTGGCGTCGGCGCCGGCGGTCGAGCGCGTCGCGGTCCCGCCGCTGTCGGTCGAGGCCGTGCGCGAGCTCGCATCCGGTCACGACGCCGACGCCATCCACGCGCTGACCGGCGGCAACCCGTTCTTCGTGACCGAGCTGCTGGCGTCGCCCGGCGACGCGGTGCCGGCGACGGTGCGCGACGCAGTCCTGGCGCGCGCCGCGCGCCTGTCGCCCGACGCGCGGCGACTGCTCGACGGCGTGGCGCTCATGCCCTCCCGCGCCGAGCTGTGGCTGCTCGACGCCGCCTTCCCGGACGTCGCCGGCCGGGTGGACGAATGCGTGACCGCCGGGGTGCTCGAGCCGGCCGGCAACGCCGTGGCATTCCGGCACGAGCTGGCACGCCGAGCCGTCGAGAGCACGGTGCCGCCGCGCCGCCGGCGCGACCTGCACGCCGCGATCCTGCGTGCGCTCGAGAGTGCGCCCGGCGCCGACAGCTCGCGGCTGGCGCACCACGCCGACGAGGCCGGCGACACCGATGCCGTCCTGCGCCACGGGCGCGCCGCCGCCGAGCGCGGCTCGGCGACCGGCTCGCACCGCGAGGCCGCCGCGCAGTATGCGCGCGTCGTGCGCCACGCCGACGCGCTCGACCTGCGCGAGCGCGCCGACCTGCTCGCCGCCTGGGCCCTCGAGGCACAGGCGAGCGGCGCCTACGAGGACGCGTCGACCGCCCTCACGCGCACGATCGTGCTGCGCCGCGAGCTCGGCGACCCGTTGCGCACGGGCGAGCACCTCGCGCGGCTCACGCTCCCGTACATCCTCCAGGGCCGCAACGCCGAGGCGGACGCTGCGAGCCGCGCGGCGATCGACCTCCTGGAGACCCTGCCGGCCAGCGCCGAGCTCGCCATGGCCTACGGATTCCAGGCCTACGTCCAGATGATCCGGCGCGACAACGCCGACGCGGTGGCCTCGGCCGAGAAGGCGATCGAGCTCGCGCGGCGCTTCGACCAGCCGGAGGCGCTCGCGCTCGCGCTCAACATGATGGGCGCCGCGATCATCGTGAGCGGCGGCATCGAACTCGGCGTGGACCGGCTCGAGCAGAGCCTCCAGGTCGCGCGCGCGCACGACCTCGAGCACCGGATCGCCCAGGCGCACTGGGCGCTCGGCTCGGGCCTCGCGGAGATGTACGAGTTCGACCGCGGCGAGCGGGAGCTGCGCGAGCACATCAGCTTCGCGCAGGAGCGCGGCCTGGACTCCGGGTACACGCGCGCCTGGCTGGCCGCCGTGTCCGTCTACCGCGGGCGCTGGCGAGAGGGCACCGCGCTCGCCGCCGAGGTTCTCGCCGACGAGGTCTCCACCACCGGCCGGATCACCGCCAACGTCGCGCTCGGGCGTGTGCGCGCGCGGCGCGGCGACCCGGGCGCGCACGAACCGCTCGACGAGGCGCTCCTCCTCGCCCAGCCCGGCGGCCATCTCCAGCGGCTCGCGCACGTCCACGCCGCGCGCGCCGAGGCGGCGTGGCTGGCCGGCGACCGCGAGGCGGCGGCGGCCGAGGCAGGCGCCGTCTACCCGCTGGCCCTCGAGAAGCGCCATCTGTGGTTCGCCGGCGAGCTCGCCTACTGGCAGTGGAAGGCGGGGACGCTGGGTGAGGCGCCGGACTGGATCGCCGAGCCGTACCGGCTGCAGCTCGACGGCGAGGCGGCGGCCGCCGCCGAGCGCTGGCGCGAGCGCGGTTGCCGGTACGAGGCGGCGCGCGCGCTCGCCGAGTCCGGCGAAGCGGACGACGTGCTGGCCGCGGTGGGTGAGTTCGATGCGCTGGGCGCGACGCCGTCGGCCCGCCTGGCCCGCGAGCGGCTGCGCTCGCTGGGCGCGCCCGTCCCGCGCGGCCCGCGTCCGGCCACGCGCGCGAACCCGGCCGACCTCACGCCGCGCGAGCTCGAGGTGCTGCGCCTGATCGCGGCGGGGATGCGCAACGCCGAGGTGGCCGAGCGGCTGGTGCTCTCGCGCAGGACGGTCGACCACCACGTCTCCTCGGTGCTGCGCAAGCTCAACACGCGCACGCGGGGCGAGGCGGCTGCCGAGGCCGGCCGGCTCGGGTTGCTCGAAGATGGGTGACCGGCGGGCGGAAGATAGGTAATCCCGCCGATTTCCCGTAGCGGGGGCGCGCATACGGTCGGGTCGTCCTGTCCCGACCCGAGGGAGTCCCCCACATGCAGACCTACGTGATCCTCCGCCGCCACGGCTGGGCCACCGCCGCCGACCTCGAGGCCGCCGCCGCGCGCTCGACCGCCGAGGGCGAGGACATGGCCGATGACGTGCGCTGGATCCGCAGTTACGTGACCGCGGAGACCGACGGCACGGTCGGCACCGTGTGCATCTACCAGGCCACCAGCCCGGAGGCGCTGCGCGAGCACGCCAAGCGCGCCGACCTGCCCGCCGACGAGATCGTCGAGGTGGCGGACACCGTCATCGTGCGGCCGGACCCCCAGCCGGTCGCCGGCTGAGCCATGCGGGTTGATCTTCCTATTGGTCTTAGGTATCCTCCTAGGATCAATAGGAAAGGTCGATCCCGTGAAGAGCACCTCCGTCACCCCGAACCTCATCCAGCTCAACCGCCTGCGCTTCGTCAACGCGTACCTCGTACGCGAGGACGACGGCTTCACGCTCGTCGACACCACCACCGGCGGCGCCGCCGATGCGCTGATCGCGGCCGCGCAGCAGGCGGGCGGGGCGATCCGGCGGATCGCGCTGACCCACGGCCACGGCGACCACGTCGGGTCGCTGGACGCCCTGAAAGACCGTCTCGGCGCCGACGTCGAGGTGCTGATGCCCGAGCTCGACGCCCGCATCCACGCCGGAGAGAAGGTCGTCGACGGCAAGCTGCCGGGCAGCTGGCCGAAGCTCAAGACGGTCCCGGACGTGCGGCTGCACGCCGGCGACCGCGTTGGCAGCCTCGAGGTCGTGGCGTCGCCGGGCCACTCGCCCGGCCACGTCGCGCTCCTCGACACGCGCGACCGCTCGCTGATCGCCGGCGATGCGTTCACCAGCTACGGCCGAGTCGCAGTGCCGACGTTCCTGTACCTGCGCTTCCCGTTCGCGGCGATGGCGACCTGGGACAAGGGCAAGACGGTCGAGTCGGCCCGCGCGCTTCGCGCGCTCGACCCGCCGCTGCTGGTCGTCGGCCACGGGCCCGCGGTGCGCGACCCGGGCGCGGCGATGGACGCGGCGATCGCCCGGGCGGCCTGATGCCACGCGCTGGGCTGGGCCCGGACGCGGTGGTCGACGGGGCGGCAGCGCTCGCCGACGCCGAGGGCCTGGAGGCGGTGACCCTCGCGCGCCTGGCGTCCGACCTCGGCGTGCGGGCGCCGTCGCTGTACGCCCACGTCGGCGGGCTGCCCGACCTGCGGCGGCGCCTGGCGGCGCGCGGGGCGCGCGAGCTCGGAGCGGCGCTGCAGGCCGCCGCGGCCGGCCGCGCCCGCGGCGACGCGCTGGCCGCCGTGGCCCGTGCGTACCGCGACTACGCCCGCGCGCACCCCGGGACGTACGCGGCCGCCCAGCGCGCGCCCGACCTCGGCGACGAGGGGGCCGCGGTCGTCGACACCGTCGCCGCGGTCATGCGCGGCTATGGCTTCGAGGGTGATGACGCGATCCACGCCGTACGCATCGTGCGCGCAGCGCTCCACGGCTTCGCCGCGCTCGAGACCGAGGAGGGTTTCGGCATCCCGCTCGACGTCGACGACACGTTCGCCCGGCTCGTCGATGTGCTCGATCGCGGTCTCGAATCCCGACCCGGTTAGTGTTGTATCTCCGACGGCGAATCCAGCACCACCCAGGAGGGCGACAACGATGGCTCTGCAGCTTGGCGATACCGCGCCGGACTTCGAGGCGGAGACGACCGAGGGGACGATCAAGTTCCACGACTGGATCGGCGACTCCTGGGCCGTGCTGTTCTCGCACCCGCGCGACTTCACGCCCGTGTGCACGACCGAGCTCGGCTACATGGCCAGCATCAAGCCGGAGTTCGACAAGCGCAACACGAAGATCATCGGCCTGTCGGTCGATCCGCTCGACAACCACGAGAAGTGGGCCTCCGACATCGCCGAGACCCAGGGCACCGCGCCGAACTACCCGCTGATCGGCGACTCCGACTTCACGGTCTCGAAGCTCTACGGGATGCTGCCCGACGACGTCGAGGGCGACCCGACGCAGCGCACGCCGGCGATGAACCAGACCGTCCGCAACGTGTTCGTGATCGGGCCGGACAAGAAGCTGAAGCTGATCCTCGTCTATCCGATGACGACGGGCCGCAACTTCGACGAGGTGCTGCGTGTCATCGACTCGCTGCAGCTGACGGCGAAGCACAAGGTCGCGACGCCGGCCCAGTGGCAGCAGGGCGACAACGTGATCATCGCCGGCTCGGTGTCCGACGAAGAGGCCAAGGAGACCTACCCCGACGGCTGGGAGTCGCCGCGGCCGTACATCCGGATCGTGCCGCAGCCCTCGAGCTCGTAGCGCCTGTGCGCGTCGGCCTGGTCGTCCACCCGACGCGTGACATCGCGGGCGCGCTGGCCACGCTGCAGAGCTGGACCGCCGAGCACGGGATCGAGCTCGTGCAGCTCATGGCGCGCGGGAACCGCCGCGAGGTCGCGCCCCCCGGGGACGTCGACGGGTGCGACCTCGTCGTGGCGCTCGGCGGGGACGGGACCGTCCTCGCCGCGCTGCGCGCGGGCGCCGCCGGCGGGACCCCGGTGCTCGGCGTCGCCTGCGGCAGCCTCGGAGCGATGAGCGCGGTCCCTGGGGCCGGGCTCCCGGGCGCGCTGGACCGCTACCGCACGGGCGACTGGACGCCGCGGCGGCTGCCCGCGCTCGGTGTCACCTCAGAGTCCGGCAAGGACTGGGCGGTCAACGACCTCGTGGTCATCCGCCACGGGGCCGGCCAGATCATGACCGTCATCGCGGCCGACGGCGAGCTGTACGCGCGGCTGGCCGGCGACGGCATGGTCATCGCGACGGCGCTCGGGTCGAGCGCCTACTCGATGGCGGCCGGTGGCCCGATCCTGGCGATGGGCACGCCGGCCTACGTCTGCACGCCGCTCGCGCCGCACGGCGGGTCGGCGCCGCCGCTCGTGGTCGGCGGCGACGCGACGATCACGCTCGACGTGACGCCCGGCTTCGCGGGGCTCGACGTCGAGATCGACGGGCAGCCGCGGCCGCATGTCGACCTTCACTACCGCGTCGAGCTGCACAGGGACAAGCTCACGCTCGTCACGTTCGACGGCGTGGGGCACGGCCTGACCGGCCTGCGGCGGCGCGGCCTGATCGCGGACAGCCCGCGCGTCCTGGCGAGGGACGCGCGGGCGGTGCCGCCACTCCGCGACTAGGCGGGCGCCGTCTCGAGCGCGCCGGCGGCCGTGGCCTCCTGCTCGGCCGGCACGTCGGGGCGGTCGTTGCGGATCAGGGCCCAGGCGAGCAGGGCGCCGACCAGGGCGGCCGAGGCGCTGACGATCAGGCCGGTGCCCAGCGCGTCGACGAACGCGGTGTTGGCCGCCGCCTGGACGTGGGCACTCGCGTGCTCGAGGCCCGCGCCGGAACCGAGGCCGTCGACCATCTGCTCGCGCGCGCCGGCGCCGAGGTTCGGCAGCGACTTCTCGAGGTCCGAGCGGCCGACGGCGGCGACGAGCGCGCCGAGCGCCGCGACGCCGAACGTGCCGCCGACCATTCGGAACATCGACAGCGTGCCGGAGGCGACGCCGGCCTTGCTGCGGTCGACGGCGTTCATCACTGCGGCGCTCATCGGCGACATGACGAGGCCGATGCCCGCGCCCATGACCATGAAGGCCGGGAACAGGTAGCCGAAGCTCGTGTCCACGCTGATGCGGGACTGCCAGGCGAGCGCGGCCGCGATCATCACGAGCCCGCCGGTGATCAGCCAGCGCGGGCCGACACGGTCGGAGAGCCGGCCGGCGATCGGGCCGGCCGCCATGACGACGAGTGTCGTCGGCAGGAAGCGCACGCCGGTCTCCAGCGGGCTGTAGCCGAGGATGTTCTGCATGTAGAGCGCGAGGAAGAAGAACATCGCGAACATCGCGAACGTGACCAGGAAGGCCACAGCGTTGGCGGCGACGAACTGGCGCGAGCGGAAGAACGCGAAGTCGACGACCGGCGCCGGGGAGCGCCGCTCGATCGCGACGAAGGCGGCCAGCGAGACGACGGCGAGGGCGAACAGCCCGAGGATGCGGGCCGAGCCCCAGCCCCACGCGTTGCCCTCGACGAGCGCGAGGACCAGCGAGGTGAGGCCGGCGGTCAGCGTGGCGATGCCCGGGTAGTCGACCGTGCGGCCGACGGTCTCGTCACGCGACTCCTCGGCCGCGAACAGCGTCACCGCGATCGCGGCGATCGCCACCGGGACGTTGAGGAAGAAGATCGCGCGCCACGACACGTCCTCGGTGAGCCAGCCGCCGACGAGCGGGCCGATGGCCAGCGCGATCGCGGAGACGCCGGCCCAGATGCCGATCGCCTTGCCGCGCTCGCGCGGCGGGAACGCGTGGCTGATGATCGAGAGGGTGCCCGGCATCATCAGCGCCGCGCCGACGCCCTGGATGGCGCGCGAGGCGACGAGGAAGCCGTCGGACGGGGCGAAGCCGATGGTGAAGGAGGCGGCCGCGAAGATCGCGACGCCGATGAGGAAGACGCGCCGACGCCCGAAGATGTCGCCGAGCCGGCCACCGGTGACCAGCAGCACGGCGAATGTCAGCGTGTAGGCGTTGATCGTCCACTCGAGAGCGGAGAGAGAGGCGTCGAAGTCACGCTGGATCGACGGCAGGGCGACGTTGGTCACCGTGTTGTCGAGCATGATCATGAACAGCGCGAAGCACATCGCGCCCAGCGTCCACCAGCGACGGTTGGACTCCGACAGGCGGATACGTTCGGTCACGGGGTGTGGATCCTTTCCACGATGGGGAGGAGCGAGGCGTGCAATGCGGCGCGCTCTTCGTCCGAGAGCAGCGCCGTGAACTCCTCCAGCGCCGACACCCGCGTCTGCTCGATGTCATCGAGCACCGCCCGTCCGGCGGGGAGCAGCCGGACGAGCTTGGCGCGGCGGTCCTTGTCGGACTCGTGCCGGTCGACATAGCCGCGCTGCACGAGCTGGTCGAGCGAGCGCGACATCGCGGGGAACGACATGTTGAGGCTCGTCGCGACGTCCTTGACGTTGACGTCGCCTTCCGAGACGCGGAGGAGGTTGAGCGTCTTCACCTGGGTGAAGGACAGTCCGAGCTCACCGAGGTGCTTGAACAGCTCGGGGGCGGAGGAGCGGTGCAGGTGCAGCATCAGCTGCCCGAGGAGCGCGGCCAGTCCTTGCGGTGAAGCAATCATTGATTGCACGCATGCAACTATAGCAAGCGGGCCGCTCAGGACCAGGCGGTGAGCGCGGCGCCGCGGGCGAGGCGGCGCTCGAGCTCGTGGTCGAGCGCGTCCGGCTGCAGCCGGTGCTCGATCGCCAGGTACGCGCCCCCCGAGGATGCCCGAGCGGTCGCCGAGGTCCGACAACTACCTGCTCGTCGACGAGGAGCCGTGGGCCGCGGTCCGCGGCCTGCTCGACGAGTGCTGGTACGTCGTGCAGGACGAGGACACGCGGCTGCAGCTGCTGATCGATCGCCACATCGCGTTCGGCAAGGCGCCGGACTTCGCACGCGACGTGGGTCCTGCGCAGCGACCAGCGCAACGCCGAGCTCGTCGCGGCAACGCAGCCACGAGCCGACGCGCTGATCCGGATCGGCTAGGACCCGTAGTCGAAGCGCACGGTCCGGTAGAGCTCGTTGTTCCCGTGCGCCTTCGAGCAGCGCGCGAGCCGGAGCTCCTCCGTCGCCTTCGCCGCGAAGCACGTGTAACCGCGGACGGTGCACGTGCCGGTCGCGTCGCAGCGCGACGGAGTGAGCCGGGCGATGCGGCGCGCCGTCTTGCACGAGACGCGCCGCGCGGAGATGTCCGCGATCAGCACGCCGTCGCTCGTGGCGTTGCCGCAGGAGTGGATCGGGGCGCGGGCGGCGCCCGCGCTGGTGGGGAGGACGGCGAGTGAGAGCGCCGCGAAGCAGCCGACGCTCACCCGCCTGAGCGTCTTGGACATCGGCCGAGGGTAACCGGTCAGGCGGCCACTGCGGGGCGCGGGTCGCGGATGCCGACCGCGACCAGCGCGGCGGCGACGAGCGCCAGCAGCAGGGCGCCGCCGGCCAGGCCCCAGCCGACCGGGGTGAGGATCGGGAGGCTGGCGCCGGCGCTCACCCCGGCGTCCACGCCGCGCGAGCCGTCGGCGTTCATCACGACGATCGACCAGCCGCCGTTGCTGACCTTCCACGTGACCGTCTGCGGGCCGGAGCCGTGCGCGGACGCGACCCAGAAGCGCTGGTCGGCCGGGGCGGCCGCCGGGCGCCCGCCGCCGTGCGTGCGGTAGTCGGCCTCGAACGGGTCGAGGTTCACGTCGGTCACCACGGAGTGGGCTGTCGCTGCGAGGTAGCGCTCGACATCGGCGGTCCGCGCGATGCCGACGAACACCGGCCGGTCGCCATGCGGGTCGACCTTCAGGCGCAGGTGCCCGTAGAGGTCCTCGTCGAGCAGCGTGCCGGGGCCGTCCTCGTCGAAGTCGAGGTCGTCACTGGCAATGGCGTAGCCGCTGCTCGTGAACGTGTGGGTCTTGGTGGTCGCGTATCCGTCGTCGTCCTTCTTGGAGTCGGCCCACAGGACCGCCCCGCCGGCGGCGAGCAGCGCCGCGGCGGCAAGGGCGGCGATGGCACCGGTCGTCAGGCCGATCACTCGTCTCGTGGTCATGGGACAACCGTCCCAGCCGCGGGGGGCGGGTGATATGGAGGTTCCCTGCCGGAGCGGGGGAGGGCAGCGGCAGCCGGATGGGGCGGGGAGCCGTACTGCCGGCGAACGTCAACTGCTGGCTGGGTAGGGAGGTGGGTGCGCCTGCGGCTGTGTGCATTTCGTCGCAACGATCGCGCCGCCGTCGCTGCGTGCGACGTTCCGCACCTCTGGTGTGCATTTCGTCGCACTCATCGCGCCGCCGCGGGTTCGTGCGACGTTCCGCACACAGCCAGTGCTGCCTCGATCGTGTGGGTTTCGTCGCACGAATGGCGCGGCGACCGGCGAGTGCGACGAAACCCACGCCAGAGGACGGTTTCGTCGCACATCGCGCGGCGACCCACGAGTGCGACGAAACCCACGCGGGCGTCCCCGGCTCCCCTACCCAGCAAGCAGTTGACGTTCGCCCGCGCGCCTACCGGCGCTTGCGCGCAACCTTGTACGCGCGCCGAGCGGTATAGCGGCGGCCGTCCGACGCCCGGATCGTCACGGCGATCTTGACCTTCCGCCCCTTGAGCTTCTTCAGATTGACCTTGACGATCGAGCGCGAGCCCTTGACGCGCTTGCGCACCTTGCCGTTGACGGACACCTTGAGCGCGAGCACCTTGGCTCCGCCCAGCGCGTGCAGGCGCATCCGCAGCTTGCGCTTGCGGACGCGGGTGCCCTTGCGCGGCATCCCGATCGCGTCGGCCAGCGCTTCGCCGGCGGGCAGTGCGGGCGCGGCCGGCGTCGTCGGCGTGGCCGGCTTGCGCGGTGCCGCGGGCTTGACCGGCCTCGGCGTGGCCGTCGGCGTCGGGGTCGCGCCCGGCGCCGCCGACGCGCTCCACAGCAGCCCGAGCGTGGTCGACGCGCCCTGCAGCAGGTTGCCGGCGCTGCTCGGCAGCGTCGCGGTGAAGCGCAGCTCGCGCGACTCGCCGACGTCGAGCGACCCGACCGCGACGGTGGTGAACCCGGCCGCCGGGCCGGCGTACAGGGTGAGCGCGTCGTCGACGTCCACGACCGTGAGCTGCAGGCTGTTGGCGAGCGACGCGAGGCCCCTCTCGGCGCCGCGCGTGCCGGTCAGCGTGACCACGCTGCGCACGTTGCCGTCGTTGCCGATGCGCACGGTCCCGGTCGTGCTGCCACCGGGGCGCAGGGCCTCGGCGCCGAAGATCGCACGCCCTTCGAGCGAGTTGGAGATGTGGACCGACCCGGTGGCGGCGGCCAGGCGCTCCGGCGCGACCTCGCGGCCCGGACCGGCCACGGCAAGGCCGACGGCGCCGAGCGCCATCGCGAGCGTGGCCAGGAGCGTGGCGGCGGGCCGCATCAGAAGTCCCGGTCCGCTCCGCCGGTCTCGGTGACGGTCGTCGTGGTGCTGGACTTGCCGGCCAGGTCCTTCGCGCTCGACGACGGCCGCCAACTGATCGTGCCGTTGCCGGCCGTCACGCGTCGTGCCCGAGATGTACGAGCCGAGCGTGACGGTGATGCTGCTGCCGGTCTGGACCATCGTGGCGTTGAACCACACGGTCCCGGTCACGAAGTTCGCGCCGAGCTGCAGGTCGGTCGCGCTGTTGACGAGGTTCAGCCGCGTCGTGCCCGCCGCGTTGTAGAAGTCCATCCGGTCGTTGTTGCCGTTGTTGGCGACGGTGACCCGGATCGCCTGCGACGTGCCGGTCCAGCCGGTGAGGATCGAGGCCGGCGCCATCGGCTCCGACCAGGTGAACGTGATCCAGTCGCCGGGCTCGAGCAGGCCGACGGTCGTGCCACCGTTGCCGGTGGCCACCGCGGTGCCCGACGGCGTGTTGTTGTCGATCAGGCGCGTGGCGACGCTGCTCGTCTGGTTCCCGGCGCCGTCAACAGCGCGAGCGCGCAGGTCGTATGAGCCGTCGGCCAGTGCGGCGGTGTTGAACGAGCAGGTGTACGGCGTGGCGTTGTCGGTGCAGATCGACACCCACGTGTTCGCGCCGGCGACGCTGCGCTCGAACGCGACCGAGGTCACGCCGGAGCCGGCGTCGCTCGCCGTCGCGGTGAGCGAGACGCCGGTGCCGCTCAGCGTCCCGGACGGGGCGGTGAGCGCCACCGTCGGGGCCGTGTTGTCGACGCGGCGGCTGGTGACCGTCGCTGACGTCAGCGCGTTGCCCGTGGCGTCGGTGGCGATCGCGCGCAGGTCGTAGAGGCCGTCGGCGACGTCGGTGGTGTCCCACGCGCAGCTGCCGAACGGCGAAACCGTGTCCGAGCACGCGTCGGCCCAGGTCGAGCCGCTGGAGAGCTTGTACTGCACGGTCCACGAGGCGATGCCCGAGCCGGCGTCGGTCGCGCCGCCGGACAGCGTCTCGGTGCCGGAGAGCGGCGAGCCGGGGTTGGTCAGCGTCGCGGTGGCCGGCGCGGTGTTGTCGACCCGCAGGGTGGCCGTCGCGCTGGTGGTGGTGAAGCCCGCGTTGTCCTCGGCGAGCGCCTGGACCTCGTAGATGCCGTCGGGCGTCTGCGTCGTGTCGAGCCCGGTGCAGCCGTAGGGAGCGGTCGTGCTCACGCAGACCGTCGACCAGGTGGTGGTGCCCTGTGCGCGGAAGCGGCCGGTCACCTGCTTGATCCCGCTGCCGTTGCCGTCGGCCGCGGTCATGCCGACGTCGATCGTGCCGCTGACCGGCGACGTCGCGTTCACGGCCGTGGTCGGCGCGGTGTTGTCGACGACACGGGTGAGGACGGTCTCGCGCACGTTGCCGGCGACGTCGGTCGCGGTGGCGCGCAGCTCGTAGGAGCCGTCGGCCAGCGGCGCGGTGTTGAGCGCGCAGGTGCGCGGCGTGGCTGCGCCCGTGCAGAGCGTGGTCCATGAGCCGGCGGCCGGCCGGTAGGCGATCGCCAGCGAGGCCAGGCCCGAGCCGGCGTCGGAGGCCGTGGCGGTGAGCGAGGCGGTGCCGGTCAGGTAGGCGCCGGGATCGTTGAGGGTCGCGGTCGGGGCGGTGTTGTCGACGAGGCGGGCGCTGGCACCGGCGGTGCGCTGGTAGCCGGCCTGGTCGACGGCCAGCGCGCGAACGTCGCGGTAGCCGTCGGCCACGCCGGCCGTGTTCCAGTTGCAGGTGTAGGGCGCCGAGTTCGAGGTGCACGCGTCGGTCCACGTGCTCGTGCCCGCGGGGGCGGACTGGAACGTCACATGGTCGATGCCGCGCTCGGAGCTGGCGGTCGCCGTCAGCGTCTTCGTGCCGCGCAGCGGCGTGCCGGGATCGGTGAGCGTCACGGCGACCGTGTTGAAGTCGGACGCCGAGGCGAAGGAGTTGCCCGGGGAGGGGGAGGCGGCGACGAAGTCGGCGCCGGACAGGCTCGCGCCGCCCGCGGCCAGCGCGGCGAGCGCGAGGACGATGGCGGCGACGCGGATCACGCCGCGCCCGCCAGGGTGCGGCGCCGGGCCTCGTCGCCCAGCGCGCGCCACAGGCGCACGAGGCTGACGGCGGCGATGAGCAGAGCGGGGAGGGCGATCGCGATCAAGCGGCCGCGGCGGCCCGAGAGGGCGGTGAGAGCCGTGCCGGCGTACGGGATGCCGGCCTTCACGCGGGCCTGCGTGGCGCCGAGCCGGAACGTCCACGGGTCGGCCGCCTGGTTGGCGTCGCCCTTGGTGCGGTAGCTGGTCTGCCCGGAGCCGTCGCGGCCGATCCACGCGATCCGGTGGGTGATCAGGTGGTCGGGGCCGGCGCCGGCGGGCGGGCGGTAGGTGATGACGTCACCCACGCGCAGCTCGGACGACGGGACGACCTCGTCGAGCACGAGCGTGCCGCGATCGTACGTCCCGGTCATGGAGCCGGAGACGATCGCGTAGCGCTGCCAGCCCCAGAGCGAGGGGACCAGCACGGCGAGCGCGAACACTGCAGCGATGGCGAGCGTCGCGCCGGACGCAAGGCGCCCGGCGCGACGGATCGTCGTTCCCATGTGACCCGGAGGGCGGTCTGGACGGAGGGGGCTAGGCGGCGTTCCAGTCGAACTCGACCGACGAGTTGTCGCCCTGGTAGACGTTCCCCGCGGAGGTGTCGAGCGCGACAGTGAACAGGTAGCGGTGCTTCTCGCTGCCGGCGTACGTGCCGAGGGCCTTGTTGCCGGTCATCGCGGCGATCGTGCCCGTGTACTTGTTGACGTCATCGCCGTCGCCGCAGGTCGGCGCGGTGGCGCCGACGAACGTGCCGCAGTCGACGACCGTGAGATTGAGCTTGCCGGACAGCGGGTTGGTCGAGTCGGAGTCCACCGGCGTGTTGCGGGCGAGCGTGAACGCGCCGCTGAGGCTGCCGGAGTTCTGGATGTCGACCGTGCCGGTCGCGGCGGTGCCGCCCGGCCGGAGGTTCGACGCGGTGAGGACGGCGACGCCCTCCTTGGAGTTCACGATCGACAGCGTGCCGGACGCGAAGGTGTTCGAGGGGTTCGCCGAAGAGGCGGTGAAGTCAGCGCCCGAGCCGACGACGGCGGCGGCGGCGAGCAGCAGGGTCAGGAGCGCGCCGAGCGCCAGACGCGGACGGTCGGCCAGGACCTGGAGGCGGGACATGGGAGGACGGATCTCCTTGGGACGGATGTCGGAACGTGGGCGCGACTGTGCGCCCTCCGCTGACAACCGAGCCATCTCGTCATGCGAGACCCCAAGCTTTGCGTCCCCGCCTCACGACGGGTTTGCCCTGTGCAGCTATCCCGTGCATCGGCGCCTCATGGACGACCTTTAGTCCGCTGGACGACTTGGCGCGTCGGCGCTATCGAAACGACCGCAGACGCAGGGAGTTCGCGACGACCGACACACTGGACAGCGCCATGGCCGCCCCGGCCACGACCGGGTTGAGGAGACCGACGGCGGCGAGCGGGATCGCGGCGATGTTGTAGCCGAACGCCCACGCGAGGTTCTGCCGGATCGTGCGCAGCGTGGCGCGCGACAGGCGGATCGCGTCGGCGGCGGCCCGCAGGTCGCCGGACACCAGCGTGAGGTCCGAGGCCTCGATCGCCACGTCGGTCCCGGTGCCGATCGACAGCCCGAGGTCGGCCTGCGCGAGCGCCGGCGCGTCGTTGACGCCGTCGCCGGCCATCGCCACGACCCGCCCTTCGGCCTGCAACCGCCGCACGACCGCGGCCTTGTCGGCCGGCAGCACCTCGGCGATCACCTCGTCGATGCCGACCTCGGCGGCGACGGCGCGCGCCGTGGCCTCGTTGTCGCCGGTGAGCAGCACGGGCCGGAGGCCGAGTTCGCGCAGCTCGGCGACGGCCTCGGCCGACGTCGGCTTGACCGTGTCGGCCACCACGAGCTGTGCCCGCACCGCGCCGTCCCAGGCCACGAGCACCGTGGTGCCGTCGCGCGGCACGGCGAAGGCGGGGATCGCCAAGCTCCACTCGGCCATCAGCGCGGGCCGGCCGACCTGCACGCCGTGGCCGTCGACCACGCCGATCACGCCGAGGCCCTCCTGGTTCTCGAACCCCTCGACCGGCGGTAGCGCGCCGAGCTCCTCGCGCGCCGCGGCGGCGATCGCCCTGGCGACGGGGTGCTCGGAAGCGTCCTCGAGCGCGCCGGCGATCCGCAGCACCTCGGCGCGGTCCTCGCCCGGGGCGGGCACCACGTCGACGAGGCTCATCCGGCCGGTGGTCACCGTGCCGGTCTTGTCCAGCACGATCGTGTCGACGCGGCGGGTGGACTCGAGGACCTCCGGGCCCTTGATCAGCAGCCCGAGCTGGGCACCGCGGCCGGTGCCGACGAGCAGCGCCGTCGGCGTGGCCAGCCCGAGCGCGCACGGGCAGGCGATGATCAGAACCGCGACGGCGGCGGTGAACGCGAACGCCGTGTCCTCGCCGGCGCCCAGCCAGAAGCCGAGCGTGGCGGCGGCGATGCCGATGACGATCGGGACGAACACGCCGCTGACCCGGTCGGCCAGCCGCTGGACGGGCGCCTTGCCCGACTGCGCGTCGGTGACCAGCTGGGCGATCTGCGCCAGCGCCGTGTCGGCGCCGACGCTCGTCGCGCGCACGACCAGGCGGCCGCCGGCGTTGACGGTCGCGCCCGCGACCCTGTCGCCGGGCGCCTTCTCGACCGGCACGCTCTCGCCGGTGAGCACCGACTGGTCGACCGCCGAGCGGCCCTCCTCGACGACGCCGTCGGTCGCGACCTTCTCGCCCGGACGGACGACGAAGCGGTCGCCGACCTGCAGCTGCTCGACCGGGATCCGCCGTTCAGAGCCGTCGGCGCCCAGCACCGCGACGTCCTTGGCCCCGAGCTCGAGCAGCGCCTTCAGCGCCGCCCCGGCGCGGCGCTTGGCGCGCGCCTCGAAGTAGCGGCCGGCGAGGATGAACGTGGTCACGACCGCCGCGGTCTCCAGGTAGATCTCGTCGCCGCCCCCGCCGCGCGGGATCAGCTCGATCTCCATCCGCATGCCGGGCATGCCGGCGTCGCCGATGAAGAGGGCGTACAGCGACCACAGCCAGGCGGCGAGCACGCCGAGGCTGACGAGCGTGTCCATCGTCGCGGTCGCGTGGCGCAGGTTCGCCCACGCGGCGCGATGGAACGGCCACGCGCCCCACAGGACGACCGGCGTCGCGAGCTGGAGCGCCAGCCACTGCCAGTTGTCGAACTGCAGCGCGGGGATCATCGACAGCAGCAGCACCGGCAGCGAGAGCAGCGCGCTGGCGATCAGTCGCCGCCGCAGCGGCGCGGTCTCATCGGCCTCAGGCTCGGGCTCGGCGGCGGGCAGCGCGGCGCTGTAGCCCGCCGACTCGACCGCCGCCAGCAGCTCGTCGGTCGTCACCGCGTCGGCGTCGAACTCCACCGTCGCCTTCTCGGTGGCGTAGTTGACCGCCGCGCTGACGCCGTCGAGCTTGTTCAGGCGGCGCTCGATGCGGTTCGCGCACGAGGCGCAGGTCATGCCGGTGATCGGCATCTCGACGCGCTCGGCCATCACGCGCCCACCTCCTGCGTGAACGCGACGGTGTGGACGCGGCCGTCGTGCTTGAACTGCAGGAACAGGCGGTACGCGCCCGCGGTCGGGAACGTCGCCTCGAAGCCGACGCCGTCGGTGGGGTGAACGTGCAGGAACGCCAGGTCGCCGTCGCGCAGGGCGACGAGGTGGCCGCCGGCGCCGAGGTAGGGCTCGGTGCGGACCGGCACGCCGTCGCGCGTGATCGTGAACCGCAGCGCGGCCTCGCGGCCGGCGCGCGGCGTGCCCGCGGCGAGCCGGACGTCGTAGCCGCCGGTCGACGCGACCGTGGCCGGGGCGGGCAGCGCCCGCAGGTCGGCCGGGCCGTCGACGCGCAGGTCGCTCGCCAGCGTCACCGGCCGCCCGCCGCGCGAGAAGTCGGCGAACACGCGGTAGGCGCCGGCCTCGCGCAGCTTCAGCGGCGCGGTCCAGGTGCCGTCGGCCTCCAGCGTGGGGTGCAGGTGCTGGAAGCCGGTGAGGTCGCGCCGGGCGACGATCAGGTGCATGCGCTTGGTGTGCTCGACGTCGTAGTGGCGCACCGCACGGCCCTGGGCGTCGACGATGCGGAAGCGCAGCGGATCGGTGGCGCCGCGCTGGCGCTCCGGATCCTCGACGACCAGTCGCAGCCCGTCGGCGGCCACCGACAGGCCGCGCACGGTCGGGACGTTCATGGCCATCTCACCGCTGTGAGCCTCGACCCGCCGCTCGCCACCCGGCGCCGATGCGCCGCTGACGGCACCCGCGAGGGCGCCGGCAGCGAACAGGGCGGCCACCGCGGCCACGAAGCCGGCCAGCTTGACGGGAGCGCTCACGCAGCCACCGCCATGTGGTGCGCGCGGCCGCTGTACTCGTCGCGGCGCAGCAGCATCACGAGGAGCATCGCGGGGAACATCACGACGTGCTCGAGCGTCATCGCCGCGCCGAACTCGAGCGCCCCGCCCCACAGGAGGCCGATCGCGGCGAAAGTCGGCAGGAACATCGACGCGGACATCTCCGCGCACGGCATCCAGCCGTGGCCGCGATACCGCATCCAGGCGACCATCGGGACGGTCATGACAACGGCCATGTTGAGCAGCCGGATCGTCTCGCTCGCGGGATCCAGGACCAGCGCGATGGGGAGGCCGAGCACGAGCATCCCGGCGAACATCGCGAGGAGCATCTCGACGTAGTGGCGGATGAACGTGCGGTGTCGGTTGAGAGTCATGGGAGTCCTGATACGCCTGCAGGGTATGTGCTCGCGCACCGTATCAGATACCCCCATGGGGTACAAATGAAACTAGTCGTCGCGCACGATCAACAGGCTCGTGGGCGTGTGGTGCGCGAGCTTGCCGGACACGCTGCCGAGCATGAAGCGGCGGAGGCCGCTGTGCCCGCGCGCGCCGACGGCGATGAGCCCGGCGTCCGCCTCGCCGGCCACGTCGAGGATCGTGTCCGCCGGATCGCCCTCGCGCGCGTACGTCTGGACGCTGAAGCCCGCCTCCTCGAACCGCCGTTCGTCGCGCGCCAGGACGTCAGCCGCGATACCGCGCATATTGACGGCGTCGGTCTTGGACGTCAGTCCCAGGCGCTCGAGCGTTCCCACCTGCGGGAACGCACATACCAGGTGGATCGTGGCGCCGCTCCCCTGCGCGAGCTCGATGACCTTGCGCACGGCGGCCTCGGAGCCGTGCGATCCGTCGGTACCGACCACGATGGGATCCATGGCCCGAGCCTACGCCTGAGCCGCGGACCTGGCCAGATGCGCGTTCAACCGCCCGCGGGGCGGGGTAGCAAATTCCCGCTGTGACCAATCGTTTCGGGCGGGGATACGAGCTGGCGGCGGCAGACCTCCAGCGACTGATGAACACGATCGTGGACGAAGCCGATGAGGACGAGGCCCGCGACGTCGAGCGTCTGCTCGGCGTGCTCACGAGCCTGCCCGCCGGCCCCGACGAGAC
The DNA here is from genome assembly GCA_963759375.1 of uncultured Solirubrobacteraceae bacterium. GTDB lineage: Bacteria > Actinomycetota > Thermoleophilia > Solirubrobacterales > Solirubrobacteraceae > DASSUW01. Next base: position 204,231 of record CAVWYY010000001.1, read on the forward strand.
GATCTCGTTCGTCGCACCCCGTGGCACGTCGCCGCTGGTGGACCGCGCCATACAGGTCATGGCCCGATCCGATCGCCATCAAGCCCGGGCCAAACGAGCCCGCAACCGCACCTGATCGGCGCGCCGCCGCCCCATGAGCGCAGAGCAAGAGCCACGCCGTGAGGCGCGCCCGCACGCGTACGACCTCTGGGAGGACGGAGAGGTCATCGCCCGCCTCGAGTGGCGCCAGCGCCCGCGTACCGCACTCGGCTGGTACGTCGTCGAGCGCGCCGGGCATGCGCAGCGGCTGTTCGTCGACACCGCGATCGACGAGCTGGCGCGCGACACCCGCTCGCCCACGCACGACTGGGACCTGCACGCCGAGCTGGCCGCGATCCTGAGTACCGCGCTGGCGATCGACGCCGCCGGCCAGTCGCTGTACCCCTCGCGCCTGCGGCCGACCCGGCGGTTCCGGCGACCGCTCTCGGAGGGCCGCTACGAGATTCACGTGACCGATGTGGACCCGGCGATCCTCGCTCGCGCGATCCCGGAGCTGCACCTGGACGCGATCTCCAACGTGGCGGTTCTGGCCGGCGAGCTGGTGGCCGGCGGCCTCGAGCTCGCGCTGCAGCGGATCTCGCTGCTCGGCGGCCGCGTCGTCGCCGTGTTCAGCTCCGACGACAGTCACGACTAGGCTCGTCGCCGTGGCTGCTCTCCTGGTCGCCGCGCTGCTGGCCGTGGGGCCCGCGCCCGCACCCGCATCGCCCAACGTCGTGATGATCATGACCGACGACCAGACGCTGCGCGACATGGAGGTGCTGCCGCGCGTCCGCGCCGCGATCGGCGCGCAGGGCGTGAGGTTCAGCGACCACCGGGCGTCGTACCCGCTGTGCTGCCCCGCCCGGGCCTCGCTGCTCACCGGCCAGTACGCGCACAACCACCACGTGCTGGGCAACTTCCCGCCGCACGGCGGCTACCGGCGGCTCGACAAGCGCCACACGCTTCCGGTCGCGCTCGAGCAGGCCGGCTACGTGACGGCCCACATCGGCAAGTACCTCAACGGCTACGAGTACAAGCCGTTCCGCAACGTCCCTCCGGGCTGGTCGAACTGGCACGGCTCGCTGCGCACGTACCGGATGTACGGCTTCGTCCTGAATGAAGGAGGCAAGGAGAACAAGTACGGCGAGCTCCGCAAGGAACGCAAGCGGCTCTACCAGACCAACGTCTACCGGCGCATCGCCACACGCTTCATCCGCGGGCGCAGGGGCAAGGAGCGGCCGTTCTACCTGTCGCTGGCGTTCCTGGCGCCGCACGCCGAGGTCTACGACCGCCAGGGCATCCCGGCGCCGTCGGTGCGGGCCGACCCCGACGACGTCGGGCGCCTCGCGCGCAAGCCGCTGCCGCGCGGCGCCTCGTTCGGGGAGGCCGACATGCGCGACAAGCCCGGGTGGCTGCGCAAGGAGCTCGGCGGGCCGCAGCACGTGCTCACGCCGTTCCAGATCGCCAACATCACCCGCCGCTACCGCGAGCGCCAGGAGGCGCTGCTGGGGATCGACCGCGCCGTGGGGACGATCATCAACACGCTGCGCGACAGCGGCCAGCTCCGCGGCACGTACGTGATCTTCACGTCGGACAACGGCTTCATGGAGGGCCAGCACCGCATCAAGAGCGGCAAGACCGTCGCCTACGAGCCGTCCACCCACCTACCGCTGCTGATGCGCGGGCCCGGGATCCCGGCGGGCCGCCGCTCGCGCGAGCCGGTGATCGACGTCGACCTCGCACCGACGATCCTCGACATGGCGAACGTCCGGCACCGCGGCTGGACGATCGACGGCCGCTCGATGCTGCCGTTCGCGCAGCGCCCGGGCCGCGCCCGGACCTCACGGCCGCGGCTGCAGGAGATCGGGCCGCAGGAGAACACGCGCGACCTCGACCAGGACGGGCGCCGCGTGCCCCCGGACGAGCTGCTCAAGACGCCGCGCTACGGCGGCGTCAGCACCAGCCGCTACCGCTACGTGCGCTACCGCAACGGCCAGGAGGAGCTCTACGACATGGCGCGCGATCCGGAGCAGCTCACCAACCGCATCTCCGACCGGCGCTACCGGCGCACCCGGCGGGTGCTGCGCCGCCAGCTCCGCCGGCTGGCGACGTGCGCCGGGCCCGAGTGCCGCAAACGAATCGGTGCGGTCCCGGGCCCGGCGCTGTGACCCCTACGCCGCGTCGTACGCGGGGCGGGCGCCGGCCGCGCGCTTGGCGGCCTTCTTCTCGCCCTGGATGACGGTGAAGGCGACGCCGATGGCGACGACGACGAGCGCGGCGCCGATCGCGAACGCGAGATGGAACCCGTCGGTCAGCGCCGCGGCCTGCGACGTGCCGGACGCGAGGGCGTCCTCCGAGCGGGTCGCCGAGAGCGTGGCCAGGACGGCCAGGCCGAGCGCGCCGCCGACCTGCACGGTCGTGTTGACCAGCCCGGAGGCGAGGCCCGCGTCGCTCTGGGTGGCGCCCGACATCGCCAGCGTCATCAGCGCGGGGAACGCCGCGCCGGCGCCGGCGCCGAGCAGGACCATGACCGGCAGGACGTGCTGGACGTAGCTGCCGTCGACCGGAGCCTGCGTGAACAGGGCCAGCGAGGCGGCGATCAGGACCAGGCCCGGGATCAGCGTCGAGCGCGCGCCGATGCCCATGATCAGCTTCTGCGAGTAGCCGAGCGACAGCCAGGCCATCACGAGCGTCGCGGGCAGGAACGCCAGGCCGGTCTGCAGGGCGTCGTAGCCGAGCACGTGCTGCAGGTACAGCGCGCCCATGAAGAACATGCCGAACATCCCGGCGACCGACAGCGCCTGCACGGCGTTGGCGCCCGACACGTTGCGCGAGCGGAAGATGCGCAGCGGGATCAGCGGGTTCTCCGTCTTCGCCTCTCGGACGACGAACGCCACGGCCAGCGCGATCGCGACGGCGCCGAGCGCCAGGGTGCGGCCGGCGCCCCAGCCGTACTTGGCGGCCGGCTCGACGATCGTGTAGACGAGCGTCATCAGGGACGCGGTGACCAGGACGGCGCCCGGCACGTCCGCGCCGCCGCCGAAGCCGATGCCCTTGTCCTTCGGGAGCAGGCGCATGGCGAACACGGCGGTGACGATCCCGATCGGGACGTTGATGAAGAAGATCCAGTGCCAGTTGATGACCTGGGTCAGCACGCCGCCGGCCAGGAGACCGACCGAGCCGCCGGAGGAGGCGACGAAGCCGTAGACGCCGATGGCCTTCGCCTGCTCGCGCGGCTCGGAGAACATCGTGACGATCATGCCGAGGATGACCGCGGAGGTCAGCGCGCCGGCGATGCCCTGGATGAAGCGGGCGGCGATCAGCATCTCGGGGGTCTGGGCGGCGCCGCACAGCAGCGAGGCCGCGGTGAACATCAACAGGCCGCCGAGGAACACCGTCCTTCGGCCGATGAGGTCGCCGAGCCTTCCGGCGAGCAGCAGCAGGCCGCCGAAGGCGATCAGGTACGCGTTGACGACCCAGGCGAGGCTTGAAGCCGAAAAGCCGAGGTCGGACTGGATGGCAGGAAGAGCAACGTTCACGACGGTCGCGTCGAGCACGATCATCAGCACGCCCGTGCAGAGCACGATGAGCGAGATCCAGCGCGAGCGGTCGTCGGTGGCGGCAGACATCTCTGTCTCCTTGAGGTTGCGGATCGGGGTCACGCAACCAGGACCCGGGCCCGCCCGGGAACTCATCGGGAATCTCAGAAGAGTGTGGACAGCCGCACCACGGCGGTTTCCAGGTCTTCCTCGTCCAGCAGGCTGAAAGAGATCCGCAGCTCGTTGCGCGGCCCCTCGCCGACGTAGAACAGCGAGCCGGGGACGTACATCACGCCGGCCTCCATCGCCGCCGGCCGCAGCGCCATCGCATCCAGCTCGGGCGGCAGGCTGAGCCAGCTGAAGAAGCCGCCGGTCGCCTCGCTCCACGTCACGCCCTCGGGCATGTGCTCGCGCAGCGCACGGTCGACGGCCCGCCAGTGGGACGCGTACAGCTCGCGGGCGGCCGGCAGCCGGCGCTCGAACAGGCCGGCGCGGCCGTACTCCTCGACGATCCGCTGCCCGAGCGCACCGGCGCACTGGTCGGTCGTCTGCTTGGCCACGGCCAGCTTCGCAACCACCTCGCGGGGCCCGGTGGCCCAGCCCAGGCGCACACCGGGGGAGAGGACCTTGGAGAACGTGCCCGCCTGCAGCACGACGTCTGGGGCGAGCGACCACAGCGTCGGGAGCGACGTGCCGTCGAACGAGAGCTCGCGGTAGGCGATGTCCTCGAAGATCAGCACGCCGTGGCGGCGGCACAGCTCCACGAGCGCCTCGCGGCGCGCCAGCGAGAGCGTGCGGCCGGACGGGTTCTGGTACTCGGGGATGACGTAGAGGAACTTCGGGCGCAGCCCGCCGTCCAGCCGCTCCTCGAGCGCCGCTACGTCGAGTCCGTCGGCGTCCATCGGGATCGCCTGGACATCAGCGTGGTAGCGGGAGAACGCCAACAGCGCCCCGAGGTAGGTGGGCGCCTCGACCGCGATCGTGTCGCCCGGCTCGATCAGGCTCTGGCACGCCAGCGCGATGCACTCCATCCCGCCGCTGGTGACGACGAGCTCGTCGCGGTCGGGCCGCACGCCCTGGAGGTGCTCCTGGCGGTCCACGAGGTACTCGCGGACGCTCGGGATGCCCTCTGCGGCCGTGTACTGCAGCGCGACGGCGGCGTCGTCGCGCACCAGCCGTGCCACGATCTCCTCGAGCTCCTCCTTCGGGAACGTGCCCGCGTTCGGGAACCCGCCGGCCAGCGACAGCACGCCCGGCGGCGGCCCGGCGAGGATGGTCGCCAGCTCGCTGGAGTCAATCGACACGGAACTCAAGCCTGGACTCCTCCCCGGCGTCGAGCCGCGCGGCGTGCTCGGCGTAGTTGGTCAGCTCGTGGATCGGCCGCCCGTCGGCCATGGCCGCCAGCATCGCCCGCTCGGCGCGGGCGATCGCCTCGCCGCCCTCCAGCGCGGCGGCCAGCCGGTCCGCGCCGGCGATCACGAGGCCGTCGTCGTCGCCGAACACGATGTCGCCGGCGGCGAGGTCGATGCCGCCGCAGCGCACGCGCTGGCCGAGCGCGGTGCGCGAGACGGTCGTGCCCGACGCCGGGATCGTCCCGCGCGCGAAGAACGGCAGCCCGAGCCGCCGCAGGCCCGCCACGTCGCGGCACAGCCCGTCGACGACGATGCCGGCCAGGCCGCGACGGCTGGCCTCGGTCGCGAACAGCTCGCCGACCACCGCGCGGCTGCCGGCGGCGTTGGTCACCACCAGCACGTCGCCGGGCGACGCCGCTTCGAGCGCCGCGAACAGCGGCAGGTGGTCATCGGGGGCGACGACCGTCAATGCGGGCCCGGCGAAGCGCACGTCGGGCACCATCGCGCGGATCGCGGGGTCGGCCACGGGCAGGGTCTTGTCGGCGTCGCAGAGCGCCGACACCTCGATCTCCAGCAGCCGGTGGATCAGGTCTTGCGAGGGCAACGGGCGTACATCATGCCCATCGCGCGATGATGTGTGCGTGGCGCGCGTCTACGTCACCGGCCACCGCAGCCCGGACACGGACTCGATCGCGTCCGCGATCGGGTACTCGGAGCTCAAGCGCCGGCTCGACCCGGACAACGAGTACGTGCCCGTGCGGCTCGGCGATCTGAACGCCCAGACGCGCTGGGTGCTCGAGCAGGCCGACGTCCCGGAGCCGCCGCTGCTCGAGCACGTGCTGCTGCGCGTCAAGGACGTGATGCGCGAGAAGTTCCCGCTCGCGCGCGACGGCGAGCCCGTGCGCGCGGTCGGCCTGATCATCGCCCGCGGCGACATCGATCTGGTGCCCATCACCGACGAGCCGGGCGAGCTCGTCGGCGTGATGACCGAGCGCGCGCTGGCGCGCCGGTACGTGCGCGAGTCGCGCGAGGCGTCCCGGCTCGATGCGCCGACGGCGGTCGGCGCGATCGCCGAGGTGCTCGAGGGCGAGCAGCTCGTCGGCGAGCCCGGGCAGGAGGTCGGGGGCCGCGTGTGGGTGCTGGCGATGGCCACCGAGTCGCTTCCGCTCGGCTTCACCGCCGGCGACGTCGTCGTGGTCGGGAACCGGCCGGACGCCCAGCGGATCGCGATCGAGACCGGCGTCGCCCTGCTCGTGACCAGCAATGACACGCGGCCGGGCGACGACATCCTCGCGCTGGCCCGCGAGCGTGGCACGGCGGTCGTCACCTCGTCGCTGGACAGCTACGTCACCAGCCGCATGATCACGCTGTCGGCGCCCTGCCGGGCGCTGATGGACACCGAGCCGCTGGTGGTGCGGACCGACGACCTGATCGCCGACATCTCCGACACGGTCAAGGAGGTCGACTACCGCGCGGCCGTGGTGGTCGACAGCTCCAACCGCCCGATCGGCCTCGTCACCCGCGGCGACCTCGTGAGCCCACAGCCCCGGCGCGTCCTGCTCGTCGACCACGCGGAGCAGGCGCAGAGCGTGATCGGCGTCGAGTACGCCGAGATCGTCGAGATCCTCGACCATCACCACATCGGCTCGATCGAGACCCGGATCCCCGTGCTCGCCACGTTCGACCCCGTGGGCTCGACGGCGACGCTGGTGATCGAGCGCTTTCGCCAGAACGGGATGGAGCCGTCCAAGCCGGTGGCCACACTGCTGCTCGGGGCGATCCTCTCGGACACGGTGATCCTCAACTCGCCGACCACGACCGACCGTGACCACCACGTCGTCGGCTACCTCAGGCAGGTGCTCGGGGTCGATCCCACGGAATTCGGCCGCGAGATGTTCGAGCGCACGTCCGACCTCGAGCGCGTGCCGGCCGAGCAGATCGTCGCGCGCGACGCCAAGGAGTACGAGGCCGGGGCGCACACGATGCGGATCGCCCAGGTCGAGACCGTGGGGCAGGACCTCGGCGAGCGCCGCGACGAGCTGATCGGCGCGCTCGACGCCGTGCGCGAGAAGGAGGGCCACGCGCTCGTCGCGCTGATGGTCACCGACATCATGGGCAAGGGCTCCAAGCTCTACGTCTCCGGCGAGCGGCCGGCCGTCGTCCGCGCGTTCGGGCGCGAGCACGACGACGGCGGCGGCGTCATCGACCTGCCGGGCGTGATGAGCCGCAAGAAGCAGGTCGCCCCCAAGCTGCTGGCGGCGCTGTCGGGATGACCGCCGCGGTCGTCGCCCAGCAGGTCGTCGACACGCTCGGCGGCGCGAAGCAGCCCGACACGGTGCTGGCGCGCCAGATGCAGGCGATCTCGCTGGCCGTGCACATCCCGATCGTCTGCTTCGGGATCGCGTTCCCGGCGATGTTCCTGTTCGTCGAGGGCCTGTACCTGCGGACCCGCAACACGACCTACAAGGCGCTGGCCAAGCGCTGGTCGAAGGTCGCGCTGATCCTGTTCGCCGTCGGCGTCGTGACCGGCACGATCCTGTCGTTCGAGTTCGGGCTGCTGTGGCCCAACTTCATGGCCACGTTCGGCGAGGTGTTCGGGATCGCGTTCGGCCTCGAGGGGATCTCGTTCTTCGTCGAGGCGATCTTCATCGCGATCTACGTCTACGGCTGGGACCGGCTGAGCGACCGCGCGCACTTCCTCACCGGCGTCCCGATCGTGATCTCGGGGTTCGCCGGCTCGTTCAACGTGATCGCCGTCAACGGCTGGATGAACAGCCCGGACGGGTTCGACGTCGTCAATGGCAAGGTCGTGAACCCGCGCCCGTGGGACGCGCTGTTCAACGACAACATGTGGCACGAGATCATCCACATGTACGTCGCGGGCTACATCGTCTGCGGCTTCATCGTGGCGGGCGTGTACGCGTACGCGTGGACGCGCGGCAAGCGCGACCTCTATCACCGCACCGCGCTCGTCGTGACGCTGGCCTTCGCGTGCCTCGCGGCGCCCGTGCAGCTCGTGATCGGCGACTGGGCGGGGCGCACGGTGGCCGAGAACCAGCCGACCAAGCTCGCCGCCTTCGAGGGGCTGCAGGAGACGCAGGCCGGCGCGCCGTTCAGCATCGGCGGCATCGTCGAGATCCCGAAGCTGCTGTCGCTGCTCGCGTACCACGACCCGAACGCGGTCGTGCAGGGGCTGAACGAGGTGCCGCCCGACGACCGGCCACCGGTGACGATCGTGCGTGTGGCGTTCCAGACGATGGTCGGCATCGGCAGCGCCCTCGCGCTGCTCGGCGTCGTGTTCTTCGTCACCTGGCTGCGACGACACCGGCTGCCCCGATCGACCTGGTTCTACCGAGCCGTGATGGTCGCCGGTCCGGCGGCGTTCGTCGCGCTCATCTCCGGCTGGGTGACGACCGAGGTGGGTCGCCAGCCGTGGATCGTCTATCAGGTGTTCCGCACCGAGCAGGCCGTCACGGCGGTCGACGGGCTCGCGGTCGGCTACGTGTTCCTGATCCTCGTCTACCTGGGGCTCGGCGCCGCCGTCGTCTGGCTCCTGCGCCGGCTGACGCGCCGCCCGGCGACCACGGAGGTCGAGTGAGCCTCGCGGACGTCTGCGTCGGCTTCGTCGCGCTTGGCGTCACCGCGTACGCGGTGCTCGGCAGCGCCGACTTCGGCGCCGGGTTCTGGGACCTGACGGCGGGCGGCGCCGAGCGCGGGGGCCGGCTGCGCGGGATGGTCCAGCGCTCGATGAGCCCGGTCTGGGAGGCCAACCACGTGTGGCTGATCTTCGTGCTGGTGATCCTGTGGACGGCGTTCCCGACGGCGTTCGGATCGGTGTTCTCGACGCTGTCGATCCCGCTGTTCCTCGCGGCGATCGGGATCATCTTCCGCGGTGCCGCCTTCGCCCTGCGCGGCCAGGCGGCGACGATCAACGAGGCACGGGTGCTCGGCGCGGTGTTCGCGCTCTCCTCGGTGCTGATCCCGTTCTTCCTCGGCGCGGCGATCGGCGGCGTGGCGTCCGGCCGCGTGCCGGTCGGCAACGCGGCGGGCGACCTGGTCACGTCGTGGCTGAACCCGACTTCGGTCCTGATCGGCGTCATCGGCGTGCTCTCCGGCGCCTACCTCGCGGCCGTCTATCTGGCCGGCGACTCGCGGCGGGCCGGCCTCGAGGATCTCGAGCGGGCGTTCCGGTCGCGCGCGCTGGTGACGGGCGCCCTCACCGGCGTGGTCGCGCTCGCGGGCCTGGTGGTCCTGCGCGACGACGCACGCGACCTCTATGACGGGCTCACCTCGGGCGGCGGCCTCGTGCTGGTGATCGTGTCGGCCCTGGCGGGCCTGGCCACGATTGCCCTGGTCTGGGCCGAGCGCTTCGGGCTCGCGCGGGTGACCGCGGCGGGCGCCGTCGCGGCGATCGTCGTCGGCTGGCTGGTGGCGCAGAAGCCCTACATCCTGCCGCCCGACCTCACGCTCGACGAGGCGAAGGCGAGTGACGCCACGCTGTCGGCGGTCGTGATCGGGGTGGGCGCCGGCATGGTCATCCTCGTGCCGTCGCTCTGGTTCCTCTACCGGCTCGTGCTGCAGGGGCGGCTCGACCAGGAGTACGAGCCGCTCGACCAGCGCTTCCACACATGAGACGCGCGGTCGTGGCGATGTTCGTGTGCCTCGCCGCCGGCGTCGTGCTGATGATCGGCTTCGAGGAGTGGTACACGCGCACGCTCGGCGTGCTCGCGCTGTTCGCGTTCATCGTGACCGGCGTCTTCGTGATCGCCGACCCGGAGTTCCTCGACCGCGACGACTAGGTCGCCTCGGCGAGCGCGGCGTCGCGCGTGGGATGCGTCGGGACCGCCGCGTCGAGACCGGTGATCGAGAGCATCCGCGCGATGGCCGAGCCGGGGACGACGACGAGCAGCATCTGCTGCTGGCGCGCCTTGAGCTCGCTTCCGAGCGTGAACAGCAGGTTGATGCCCGCGCTGTCGATGTACGTCGTCCGCGCGAGGTCGACCACCAGCGCCAGGCTCCGGTTGGTCAGCATGGCCCGGATGCGCTCGGCGATCTCGCCGACGTTGGAGCTGTCGATCTCGCCCTCCACGGCGGCTACCGCGACGTCGTCGTGGAGCTCCTCCACGACCCGCGCGAGCCAGCTCATGCCGCCTTCCTGCCGAGCGTGCGCTCCAGGACGACGACGGTCCCCTCGTCCGTGTGCGTGACCTCGACGCGCTCCATCAGCGCCTCCATCATCGGCAGCCCGCGGCCGCGGTTCGTGCCGCGCGGCGGCCGCCAGTGCCCGTGGTCGCGCACCGTGACGGTGACGAGGCCGGCCTCGCAGCGGGCGTCGAGCTCGAACGAGCGCATGCCGGGGCCGTACGCATGCTCGACCGCGTTGGCGCACGCCTCCTGGGAGGCGACGAGGATGTCGTAGGCCTCGTCGTCGCTCGCGCCGCGGGAGCGCAGCCAACGCCGCAGCACCATGCGGACGTCGCCGAGCACCTCCTTGTCGGCCGGCCAGGTGCCGGTCAGGTGCTCGGGCACGGCGGTCAGGCGCGCGAGGATCATCGCGATGTCGTCCGCGGGCCGCTCGGGCACCAGCTCGGCGGTGACCACCTCGCACAGCGCCTCGGGGTCGTCCGCGCCGCGCGCCAGCACCCGGAGCCGCTCGAGGCCCGTGTCGATCGGCTGCACGCGGCTCTCGACCAGGCCGTCGGTGTAGAGCATCACGGTCGCGCCCAGCGGCAGCGGATGCGTCACGGCCGAGTAGCGCGCGGTCGGCGTCACGCCGAGCGCGACGCCGCCGGTGAGCGGCAGGTAGCCGGCCTCGCCGTCCGTGGTGATCACGAGCGGCGGCGGGTGGCCGGCGGTCACGAGCTCGAGCGACTCGCTCATGGGGTCGACGACGATGTATGCGAGCGTGGTCATCGCCGTCGGCCCGAGCTGCCACATCATCCGGTTCACGCGCTCGACGACCTCCCCGGGCGTGTGCCCGTCGATCGCGTAGGCGCGCAGCGCCGTGCGCAGCTGCGCCATGATCGCGGCCGCACTGAGGCCGTGCCCCACGACGTCGCCGACGGCCACCACGATCCGGCCGGGGCCGAGGGCGAACGCGTCGTACCAGTCGCCCCCGAGAGTGTCGCTCGCCGGCATGTAGCGGGTGGCGACCTCGACGCCCGGGATGCCCGTGATCCGCCGCGGCAGCAGCCGCCGCTGCAGCGCCTCGGCGAGGCGCCGCTGCTCGGACAGCTGGGCGTGCTCGATCGCCAGTGCGGCGCGGTCGGCGGCGTGCTGGAGCAGGATGCGGTCCTCGTCGGTGAAATGGCGCGGGGTGAGCGTGCCGACGTGCAGCACGCCGAGCACGCGGCCCTCGATGAGCAGCGGGACGCCGAGCATCGAGCGGATGCCCTTCTCGCGCAGGATCGGGTTGGCGATATCCGCATGGTCGACGTCGTCGATGACGATCGCGCGGCTCTCGGCGGCGATACGGCCGGCGAAGCCCGTGCCGACCGGGATCGTGACGCGCTGCTCGACCTCTTCCTCGATGCCCTTGGCGGCCCGCGCCCGCAGCATCCGCCCGCCCTGCTCGAGCAAGAGGATCGCGGCGGTGTCGCTGTGCAGGATCGCGCTGATCCGGTCGAGCAGCTCGGTCAGCAGCTCCTCCTGCGAGAGGTAGGCGAGCGCCGCGTCGGTGACCTGCTGCAGCGCCTCGAGCTGCCGGCGTGCGGCACGCTCGGCGAAGAACAGCTGGGCGTGGTCGATCGCCAGGGCCGCGCGGTCGCCGGCCCTCTGGAGCAGGTCGCGGTCCTCGTCGGTGAAGTGGCGCGGGGTGAGCGTGCCGACGTGCAGCACGCCCAGCACGCGGCCCTCGATGACCAGCGGGACGCCGAGCATCGAGCGGATGCCCTTCTCGCGCAGGATCGGGTTGTAGATGTCCGCGCGCTCGATGTCGTCGAGCACGATCGCGCGCCGGTCGGCGACGATCCGGCCGGCGAACCCCTTGCCGACCGGGATCGTGACGCCCTGCTCGACCTCCTCCTCGATGCCCTTCGCCGCGCGCGCCCGCAACAGGGTGCCCGACTCGTCGAGCAGGAGGATGGCCGCGGTGTCGGTGCCGAGGATCTCGGTGATGCGGGCCAACAGCTCAGCCAGCAGGTCATCCTCGGACATGAAGGCCAGCGCAGAGTCCGTGACGCGCTGAAGCGCGGCGAGCACGCTCTCGTCGGTCGGCACGGCCGCGATGATATGCGCAAGCTCAGCCGGTGACGGCGAGCGCGTCGCGCGCGTAGCGTTCCGCCCAGACGTCGGAGCGCTCGTCCGCCTGCCGGCGCATGCGTGGCAGGGCGCCGAGCTGCGCCGCATCGCCGCCGATGTGCTCGAGCGTGCGTCGCACCGCGGCGGCCGGGTCGGCGGCGACTTCCTCGTACGTGAGCGTGAGCACCGGCTCGGTCGCGGCGGCCAGGAAGCGCTCCCAGGCGGCGTCGTGCGCCTCGAGCTGCTCGACCAGGTGGTGGAGGGCGGCGAACGAGTAGTGCGGCTCGCCGGATCCGGTCTCGTTCTCCGCGCGCCACGACTGCGTCTGCATCGCGCGCCAGAGCGACACGGCCTGGCGGACCGTGTCCTCGCGCCGGACCAGGATCAGCCGCGGGCAGTCGAACAGCCGGGCGACCAGCGCGTGCTTGTCGTCGCTCCCAAGCCGCCGCGCGAGGTCCTCGAGGTGCGCCCACATGATCTTGGCCCCGAACACGCCGTTCGGCGTGGCGCCCCATTCGCGCACGCGCGCGAGATGCTCCTCGTAGTCGCCGACGCCGCGCACGTCGCTGTACGGCGGGGGCGGGTGCGGCGGCGCGTCCGCGACGAGCGCGACCGCCTCCGGGTCGTCGAGCCCGACCAGGTAGTCCAGCGGCCGGCGCGGCTCGCCGGTCTCCGGGACCGCCTCGAAGAACTCCTCGGGGTTGCCGGCGACACCGGTCTTCTTGAGCGCCTCGCACAGCAGCGTGCTGCCACTGCGCGGGGTCGCGCAGACGAGGTACGAGATCACAGCAGCCCGCGCTCCCGCAGCAGCGCCTCGAGCTGCTCCGCTCCCTCCTTGACCGGGCGCGTGCCGTCGAGCACCAGGTCGGGGTCGGGCGGGGGCTCGTAGGGATCGTCGACGCCGGTCATACCGTGCAGGGTGCCCGCCCGAGCCCGCCGGTAGAGCCCCTTGGGGTCGCGCTGCTCGCACACCTCCAGCGGCGTGTCGACGTAGACCTCGACGTACGGCAGGTCCTCCTCCGCATGGCGGCGGCGCACGCGGTCGCGATGCTCGGCGTACGGCGACACGAGCGCGACGAGGACGACGAGCCCGGCATCGGCCATCAGGCGCGCCGCCTCACCGGCGCGGCGGGCGTTCTCGGCGCGCGAGCCGGCGTCGAACCCGAGGTCGCCGGACAGGCCGTGGCGCAGGTTGTCACCGTCGAGCAGGTAGGCGCCGATCCCGCTGCCGACGAGCCGTGCCTCGAGCGCGGCGGCGATAGCGGATTTGCCAGACGCGGGGAGGCCGGTGAGCCACACGGTGGCGCCGCGCTGGCCGAGCGCCTGCCAGCGGTCCTCGCGCGTGGCCTCGCCGCGCTCCCAGACGACGTTCGGGCTGCGGGCGCCGCCGTCGCGCACGGGCTCGACGACCATGCCCGCCGCCACGGTCGCGTTCGTCGTCTCGTCGATCAGGACGAAGCTGCCGGTCGCGCGGTTGTCGTCGTAGCGGTCGACCACCAGTGGCGCGGCGGTGCGCAGGGTCACGCGCCCGATGTCGTTGAGCTCGAGGCCGCGGGGGTCGGGCTCCGTGCGCAGGCTGCCGACGTCCACCCGGTGCTCGATGCGGGTGAGCTCCGCGCGCGTGGTGCGCGACGTGTGCTTGATCAGGTAGCGGCCCGACGCGCGCGCGGGCTGCTCGCCGAGCCAGCACAGGTCGGCCTGTAGGTCGCGCGCCACCTCGGCGGGAGCGTCGGCCGCGCACACCATGTCGCCGCGCGAGACGTCGAGGTCGTCCTCGAGCAGCGCGGTGACCGACATCGGCGCGAACGCCTCGTCGACCTCGCCGTCGAACGTGTCGAGCTTGGCGATCCGGGTCTTCATGCCCTCTGGCAACACCACCACCTCGTCGCCGACGCGCAGGGTGCCGGCCGCCAACTGCCCCGCGTGCCCGCGGTAGTCGTGGTGTGCGTCGTCGTGCGGGCGCACGACCCACTGGACGGGCAGCCGCGCGTGGTCGAACACCTTGCGGTCGGCGGCGACGTCGATGCCCTCGAGGTACTCGAGGAGCGGCGGCCCGTCGTACCAGGGCGTGGCGTCCGAGGGCTCGACCACGTTGTCGCCGTTGAGCGCCGAGATCGGGATCGCGTGCGCGTCCGGCATGCCGACGCGGCGGCCGAACGCCGCCAGGTCGGACACGATGCCGTCGTAGACGTCCTTGTCCCAGTCGACGAGGTCCATCTTGTTCACGCACGCGACGAGGTGGGGGACATGCAGCAGCGAGGCGAGGAAGACGTGGCGCTTGGACTGCTCGACGACACCCTGCCGTGCGTCGATCAGCACGAGCGCGACGTCGGCGGTGGACGCGCCGGTGACCATGTTGCGCGTGTAGCGGACATGGCCGGGCGTGTCGGCGAGGATGAACGAGCGGCGCGGGGTCGTGAAGAAGCGGTACGCGACGTCGATCGTGATGCCCTGCTCGCGCTCCGCCCGCAGGCCGTCGGTGACCAGCGCGAGGTCGAGCCGCCCGTCCCCGCGCTCGCGGCTGGTGCTCTCGACCGCGTCGAGCTGGTCGTCGAGGATCGACTTGGTGTCGTGCAGCAGGCGGCCGATCAGCGTCGACTTGCCGTCGTCCACCGAGCCGGCCGTGGCGACGCGCAGCAGCTCGGGCGGCGCGTCGAGCGGGTGCGTGCTCATCAGAAGTAGCCCTCGCGCTTGCGGTCCTCCATCGCGGCCACCGAGACGCGGTCGTCTGCGCGCGTCTCGCCGCGCTCGGTGACGCGGGTCGTGGCGATCTCCGCGACCACGTCCGCGAGATTGTCGGCGTCTGAGCGCACCGCGCCGGTGACCGCCATATCACCGACGGTGCGGTAGCGCACAGTCGCCTCGAACGGCTCCTCGTCGGGCTTGCGCGGCACGAAGTCGGAGTCGGCGAGCAGCATCCCGTCGCGCTCGATGACGCTGCGGCCGTGCGCGAAGTAGATCGACGGGACCTCGAGCCGCTCGGTCGCGATGTAGCGCCAGACGTCGAGCTCGGTCCAGTTCGACAGCGGGAACACGCGCACGTGCTCGCCCTTGCGCACGCGGCCGTTGTAGACGTTCCAGAGCTCCGGGCGCTGGTTCTTGGGGTCCCACTGGCCCATGTCGTCGCGGAAGCTGAACACGCGCTCCTTGGCGCGGGCGCGCTCCTCGTCGCGGCGGGCGCCGCCGAGCGCGGCGTCGAACCCGTTGGCGGCGATCGCGTCGAGCAGCGTCGTGGTCTGCAGGCGGTTGCGGGATGCGCCTGGCCCGGTCTCCTCGACGGCGCGCCCCGAGTCGATCGTCTCCTGCACGGACGCGACGATCAGCCGCTCGCCCAGATCCCGCACGCGCCGGTCGCGGAACTCGATGACCTCGGGGAAGTTGTGCCCCGTGTCGACGTGCAGGATCGGGAACGGGAAGCGCCCCGGGCGGAACGCCTTCTCGGCCAGGCGCAGCAGCACGATCGAATCCTTGCCGCCGGAGAACAGCAGCACCGGCCGCTCGAACTCGGCGGCGACCTCGCGCATGACGAAGACCGCCTCGGTCTCCAGCAGCCTGAGGTACGACAACTCGCGGGTCATGCGTGCAACCTACCCAACTCGATCGAAGTTATCGACAAAGTGATGCGCGCAGGGCCGCCCCGACCTCGCCGATCGCGCGGCGCGATGCGTTGGTGCGGGCGGGCCAGCGCCAGAATCCGTGCACGGTGCCGGGATACCTGCGGATCGCGGTGCGTACTCCTGCGCGGCGCAACGCGGCGCCGTAGGCCTCGCCTTCGTCGCGCAGCACGTCGGCCGCCGCGGTGGCGACGAACGCCGGCGGCAGGCCGGCCAGATCGTGTGCGTGCAGCGGCGAGGCGTCCGGGTGATCGCCGTCGGCGCCGTCGAGGTAGAGGTCCCAGAAGCGCTGCATGGCGGCGGCGGTGAAGCCGAAGCCCTCGGCGAACCGCTCGGCCGACGGCGTGTCGAGCGCCGCGTCGCACGCGGGGTAGACGAGCGCCTGCATACGCAACGCCGGTCCTCCGTCGTCGCGCAGCCGGCGTGCGGCCACCGTGGCCAGGTTCGCGCCGGCGCTGTCGCCCGCGACGGCCAGGCGGCTCCCGTCGCCGCCCAGCGAGCCGGCGTGGTCGGCCAGCCAGCGCAGGGCCGCCACGGCCTCGTCGACCGGCGCGGGGAACGGGTGCTCGGGAGCCAGGCGGTAGCCGATGGAGACCACCAGCGCGCCGCAGGCGACCGCGAGCTCGCGCGCCACCCCGTCGAACGACGCGATCGAGCCGACGGTCCAGCCGCCGCCGTGCAGGTAGGCGACCACCGGCAGCGCCCGGTCCGTGCGCGGCGCGTATGCGCGCATCGGCAGCCACCCGTGCGGGCCCGGGATCACGAGGTCGCCGACCGAGGCCAGGCGCGGCCCGCGGCCCGACAGCAGCGGCGCCTCGCGGTCGTGCGCTGCCCGCAGCTCGGCGACGCTCGACTCGGGCGGCGCGCCGGCGGCCTCGGCGGCCTCGACGACCGCCAGCACGTCGGGCGCGAGGAGTCCGCGGCGGCGGATGTGCGGGGGCGTGGAGGCGGTGGCGGTGTACACAATCCCTACAAAACCGATCGACAAAAGTAGAATACCAATTGCGAACCCGGGTAGCCCACGACCTTCATGGTCAAGATCCTCGCTCTCGGGATCATCGGGTTCTTCGCCCAGCTCATCGACGGCGCGCTCGGCATGGCGTACGGCGTGAGCTCCACGACGCTGCTGCTCACCGTCGGTATCGCGCCCGCCGGCGCCTCAGCCACCGTTCACCTGGCCGAGATCGCGACCACGGCGGCGTCCGGCGCCTCGCACTGGCGCTTCGGGAACGTCGACTGGGGCGTGGTGTCGCGCCTGGCCTTCCCCGGCTTCGTCGGCGCGTTCGTCGGCGCGGTCGTGCTGTCCTCGCTCTCGGCCGAGGCGGCCGAGCCGGTCGTGGCCGGGATCCTGTTCGTCCTCGGCGTGTACATCCTCGTGCGCTTCGCCCGTGGCGGTCGCAAGGCGGCCGAGCCGCGGCAGGGCCGCATCAAGGCGGTCTTCCTGGCGCCGCTGGGCGTGTTCGCCGGCGCGATGGACGCGATGGGCGGCGGGGGCTGGGGCCCGATCGGGACGCCCACGCTGCTCGCCTCCGGCCGCATGGAGCCGCGCAAGGTGGTCGGCTCGATCGACACGGCCGAGTTCCTCGTCGCCGTCGGCGCGTCGCTCGGCTTCCTGTTCGCGCTCGGCTCTGAGCAGATCGACTACGCGTGGGTCGGCGCGCTGCTGGCCGGCGGGCTGCTGGCCGCGCCGATCGCGGCGTGGCTCGTGCGCTCGCTCCCCGCACACGTCCTCGGCCTCAGCGTCGGCACGCTGATCATCATCACCAACTCGCGCACGCTGCTGAGCTCGGCCGGCGTCAGCGACGACATCACGAACGGCCTGTTCGTGGCCTTCGGCCTCGGCTGGCTGGCGCTGCTCGGCGTCCTGCTGTTCAAGCCGCAGCAACCAGCGCTGCGGTCTTGAGCCCGAGCCCGAGCCGCTCGCGCCCCTCCTGGCGGAGCGGATCGAGCCCGGTCAGCTCGTGCACGCGCTCGAGCCGGTAGGCGACCGTGTGGCGGTGGGCGTAGATCGCCGCCGCCGTCGCGTTCATGTTGCAGTCGTGCTCCAGGTAGGCGATCAGCGTGGGGAGGATGCTGGTGCCGTGCAGCGCGTCGTAGTCGGCGATCGCGCCGACGGTGGCGGCGTGAAAGCGCCCGAGCTCGGCGGGGTGGTCGGACGCGAGCCGCAACAGCAGCCGGTGCGTGCCGTCGAGCACGTCGGACGGCGTGGCGCCGCTGCGCTCGAGCACGGTGGCGGCGAGCGCGGCCTCGCGCAGCGCGCGGCCCAGGCGGTCGGGGTCGGGCTCGAACGGCGCCAGCGCGACCACGGCGATCGACTCGAGCCGGCGCGCGAGCGCGAGCGCGGCGTCCATCCGCTCGCCGCGCTGGGGGAGCAGCGCGTCGAGCCGGTCGCCGCGCTGGAGCACGAGCGCGGTGGGGAAGGCATCGAGGACTGCCGCCTGGATGCGGTGGCCGTAGCCGCCGCTCCGCCGCACGTGAGCAGCGACCGCTCCGGCCGACAGGTCGGTGCCGGCGCGGCGGGCGAGGCCGAGCACGTCGACGCCCGGGCTGCCGTCGAGCAGGTCGGCCAGGAGGCTCTCGCCGGCGCGGCGCCGGTCCTCGGGCGCGGCGTCGAGCGCCAGCGCGACGACGGTCGAGGTGGCGGCCAGGTGCAGCACGTCGCCGGCCTCGTGCCCGCCCGGTCCGTCGAGCAGCAGCACGAGGCCGGCGGTCGCGCTGCCGGTCCGTACCGGCAGCTCGTGCACGACACCGTCCGGCACCGGCGCGGGCTCGCCGGCGATTCGCTGGATCACGTAGCGGCGCAGGCCCGAGAGCGCGGTGCCGTCGCGCGGCGGCCACGCGACCGCGAGCCCGGCGGACGGCACGACGATGGCCACGGTGCCGCCCGCCTCGCCGGCCGCAAGCGCCGCGAGCTGCTCGAGGTCGCCGCCCTCGAGCACCGCGTCGAGCATCGCCCCGTGGAGCGTGCCCAGCTTCGAGAGCGGTGTCGGATCGGCCAAACTCATGTATCTCGACCGAAATAGTAGACAATCCACGGTCGAGACGCACCTGCGAAGCTGACCGCATGATGGATCCCACGGTGCTTCCGGACGATCTCCCCGTCCCGGAGGACGACGGGGCGGCGGACCACCTCCGCGGCGCGGAGCTGCCCGCCATCGCGCTGCCGTCGACCGACGGCGACACCGTGCGGCTCGACGAGCTGGAGGGGCTGAGCGTGGTGTTCGCGTACCCGCGTACGGGCCGGCCCGGCCAGGAGCCGCCCGGGGGAGAGGACGAGTGGAATGCGATCCCCGGCGCGCGCGGCTGCACGCCGGAGGCGTGCTCGTTCCGCGACGAGCGCGCCCGCTTCGCCGAGCGCGGCGCGCGCATCCTCGGCCTCTCGACGCAGGACACGGAGTACCAGCGCGAGGCGGTCGAGCGCCTGCACCTGCCGTACCCGATCCTGTCCGACGAGCGGCTCGAGCTGACCCGGGCGCTGCGGCTGCCGACCTTCGAGACCGACGGGCTGACGCTGATCAGGCGGACCACGCTGATCGTCCGCGACGGCGTAATCGCCGACGTGGTCTACCCGGTGTTCCCACCGGACCAGGGCGCCGAGCTGGCGTTGTCCCGCTTGTAGGGACCCCATGGGCCGCGCCGCACGTATGGGTCGTGTGGACGTGGCCGAGGTCTCGCGGTTGCTGCCGGCGCGCCGGGCGAGCGACGCGGCGCTCGTGCGGTCGGCCCAGCGTGGGTCCGAGCGCGCGGTCGAGGAGCTGTTCGCCCGCCACTGGCCGGACGCCTACCGGACGGCCCTGCTGATCGCGCACGACCGGGCCGCGGCCGAGGACATCGCGCAGGAGGCGTTCGTCGCCGCGCTGCGGGCGCTGCCGCGGTTCGATCGCTCGCGGCCGCTGCGGCCGTGGCTGCACCGGATCGTCGTCAACCGCGCGATCGACTGGGCGCGGGCGCGGCGGCTCCGCCGCGAGGTCGACGGCGATGCCGTGCCCGAGGCTGCGGCGCCGGAGGCGGTGGAGGGGCTCGGCTCGCTGGGCGCCGCGCTCGCGCAACTGTCGCCCGAGCACCGCGCGGTCGTGGTCATGCGCTACCTGCTCGAGCTCACGCCCGGCGAGATCGCGGCCGCGCTCGAGCTCCCGCGCGGGACCGTGAACTCGCGGCTGCGGCGCGGGCTCGACGCGCTCGGCGGCGTGCTGGAGGAGGAGGCGTGAACGAGCAGCGGCTGCGCGAGGCCCTGCGGGACGCGCCGCTCGACGATCCGGCCGCGCGGGCGCGCTCGCTCGCGGTCGTACGCGCGGCGTACCGGACGCGCGAGCCGGCGCCGCGGCGCTCGACGCCCATGCTGGCGCTGCTCGCGTGCGTGCTCGCCGCGGCCGTGCTCGCCGCGTCGGTCACCGCGCCGGGCGACGCTGTCGGCCGCTGGGTGCGCGAGGTCCTCGGCGGCCCGCTGCCCGGGCGGCCGGCGCTCGTGCACGTGCCCGGCGGCGGGCGGCTGCTCGTCTCGTCGGCCGGATCCGTCTGGGCGGTCGCGCCGGACGGCGCGCGACGGCGGCTCGGCGACTACGACGGCGCGTCCTGGTCACCGAACGGGCTGTACGCGGTCGCGTGGCGCGGCGGCGAGCTGTTCGCCGTGGAGCCGAGCGGCGTCGTGCGGTGGTCGCTGGCAAGGCCGCGGCCGATCGTGGCGGCCCGGTGGAATGCGGTCGACGGCTTCCGGGTCGCGTACCTGGCGGGCGCCATGCTGCGGATCGTCAACGGCGACGGGACGGGCGACCGCGCGCTCGGGCCGGCGCGTGGCGTGCCACCCGCCTGGCGGCCCGACGACGCCCACGTGCTCGCCTACCTTGACGGGCGCCGGCGCATCCGCGTGGTCGCGGTGGACAGCGGACGCGAGCTCTGGCGGACGCGTCCGCACTCGCGGATCTTCGAGCTGGCGTGGTCCCCGGGCGGCCGCCGGCTGGTCGCGGCCACGCCGCGCCGGCTGCTCGTGTTCGACCGCGGCGGCCGGCTCGTGCGCGTGCGCCGGATCGCCGGCCGGCGGGCGGCCGACGACGTCGCCTGGTCGCCGGACGGCCGGCTGGCCGTCGTGCGGAGCAGCGGCAACGGCACCAGCGACGTCGTGGTCGGCGGCCGCGTCGTGTTCATGGCCCCGCGGCGCTTCGGGCGGGTCGCGTGGTCGCCGCGCGGCGGGCGCCTGCTCGTCCCGTGGCCGGTGGCCGACCAGTGGCTGTTCCTCGACGCGGACGGCGGCCGGGTGGCCGCCGTCGGGAACATCGAGCGCCAGTTCGCGCGCGGGCGGGGGCCACGCGCGTTCCCCGACGCGGTGGAGTGGGGGCCCTAGAACGCCTTCGCGTACATCTCGAGCAGGTCGGTCCAGCCGCCCGGGGCGGAGACCGCGTCGCGCATCTTGACGCCGGTCTCGCCGTGCTTCTCGAAGCCGCGGTGCTCGAGCTCCACGAGCGTGCCGCCGTCGCCGGTCGCCGTGAACGTGACCTCGACCTCGGTCGCCTTGGCCGGATCGGGGTCGAAGCCCCACTCGGGGTTCAGGTGCCAGGCCAGCAGCAGCCGGTGGGGCGGATCGATCTCGGTCACGTAGCCCCAGTCGCACTCGTTGCCGTCGGCGTCGCGCTCGAACCACCGGCCGCCGGCGTGGGTCTCCATCACCACCTCGGTGGCCATCGTCTCGCCGATGTGGTGGCTCTCGATCGGCCACCACGTGCTGAAGCCGGTGGTGAACACCGCGAACGCGCGCTCGGGCGGCGCCTGGACGGTGATGCTGCGGCGCGCGGCGACCGTGGTCTCGGTCATGAGTCCTCCTTCTCGACCGCCAGCTTGAAGGCGGCCAACGCCTGGTTCCAGAACGTGTCGAAGTACGCGCGCATCGCCTCGATCCCGGTGGGGTCCAGCTGGTAGAGCCGGCGCGTGCCGGCGGGCCGGTCGGTCACCAGGCCGGCGTCCTTGAGGACCTTCAGGTGCTGCGAGACGGCCGGGCGGCTGACGGGCAGCTCCCTCGCGAGCTCGCCGACGGCCTGCGGGCCACGGGCGAGGCGCTCGAAGATCGCCCGGCGGGTGGGATCGCCGAGGGCGGTGAGGCCGTTCGTTCCGTAAGTCGACACTAACGGTAAGTATAGGCTTACGCATTCGAGCACGTCAAGACCCGAGCCACGGACTCGGGTCTTGACCGGGCGTCTACAGGCCCGGCGGGTGGCGGACGACGTAGCCCGCCGAGGAGCGCTGGCGCCATTGCCAGCGAGAGCCCGTCTCGGTGCGGCCGGTGGTGTCGAACCGGCGACCGTCGACGACCATGTAGACGTGGCTCGGGTTGGCGTAGATCGTGATGCGCCGACCGTGGCCGGGGGAGCCCCAGCGCATGAAGCCGCTGCTGTCGAGGGCCATCGACATGAGCCCGCCACCGTGCAGCGCGTACGAGACCGAGCCCGAGCAGTCGTAGCCGGAGTCGATCCAGCGGCCGTGCCCGCCGCCGTACTTGTACGGCTTGCTGGCGATGCGGTTGCCGGCGGCGACGACGCGGGCCACGATGCGGTCTGCCCGGCTGCGGTGGCTCCCGCCGCCGCCGCCACGGCGCTTGAGGATGATCCGGCGGCCTGAGTGGCCGAGCGCGCTCCAGGTGGCCGGGCCGACGATGCCGTCGGCGGCGAGCCCGCGGTTGCGCTGGAAGCGCTTGACGGCCGCCTGCGTGCCTGGGCCGAAGATGCCGTCGGCGCTGATGCCGAGCGCGCGCTGGAGTTGCACGACCGCGGACTGCTTGGAGCCGCTGCGGTGCGAAGCGGTACGTGCACGCGCCCGCGAATGCAGGGCGCGCCAGGTCATCGGGCCGACGATGCCGTCGGCGATGAGCCCGTGGTGGCGCTGGAAGCGCTTGACCGCGCGCTTGGTGGCCGGGCCGAAGATGCCGTCCGCGCCGACGCCCAGCCAGCGCTGGACGTTCACCACGCGCGGGCCGTGCGAGCCGCGCTTGAGCGGCTTGGCGGTGGCCGCCGCCGCGGGCGCGAGCAGGGCGAGGGCCGCCACGCAGGCGACGATGGTTGTCCGTCTGTTGTCCGTCCGCATACCTGTCGGGTCGCCTGCGAGGTGAGCTGACGGGCTCGCGCAGCGTGCGCTACGCCGCGCTCCGGCGGCGACTCGCCCCTGCGACCCATACGAGGCCGCTTCGGTTCCCCCACTCGCCCGTCCTGGCGGACCGGCGACTCGGCGGCCGTCGTTCTATCAGTGCGGACTCCTCCCGCCTGCACAATTCCTTGCAAACGAGAGGATTGGGCGGCTCAGGTCACCTCACGCAGGCGACCCGTCTCGACCTCGTAGACGAAGCCGCGCACGCTGTCCTTGCGGGGGACGAACGGGCTGGCCTGGATGCGGGCGATCGACTGCCTCACATCCCGGTCGAGATCGCTGAACGCCTCAGCGGCCCAGGTCGGCTTGATGCCGGTGTCCTGCTCGATCTGGGCCTTGAAGTCGTCGTCGTTGAAGGTGAGCATTCCGCAGTCGGTGTGGTGGATGACCATGATCTCCTCGGTGCCGAGCAGGCGCTGGGAGATCGCCAGCGAGCGGATCTCGTCGTCGGTCACGACGCCGCCGGCGTTGCGGATGACGTGCGCGTCGCCCTCCTTGAGGCCGAGCAGCGCGTACGGGCTCACCCGCGCGTCCATGCACGCGATGATCGCCAGCTTGCGAGCGGGCGGCAGCGGCAGCTCACCCTTGTCGAACGTCTCGGCGTACTTCTCGTTGTTGGCGACCAGCTCGTCTGTGTTCGACATCCGGGCTCCCCTTCTCGACCAGTGCAGTGAACAAAAGGTAGCTATTGGTTCTGTCGTGCGCCTCGAGCTTCTCGGTGAGCAACACCTCGACGACGTCGCCGCGCTGCTCGGCGACCCCGACACGCTGCGCTTCACGCGCATCCCGGAGCCGCCGCCGGCGGACTTCGCGCGCACGTGGCTCGCGCGCTATGAGTCGGCGCGGCAGGACGGGACCGCCGAGGCGTTCGCGGCCGTCGACGACGACGGCATGTTCGTGGGGCTGGCGCTGGCGCCGCAGATCGAGCGCGCGTCCGGCGAGGTCGAGCTCGGGTACATCACCGCGCCGGCCGCCCGCGGGCGGGGCGTCGCCGCCTGGATGCTCCGCGAGCTCACGTCCTGGGCGTTCGCGAACGGCGCGCTGCGGATCGTGCTGATCATCGACGTCGCGAACGGCGCGTCCGAGAAGGTCGCCGAGCGCTGCGGGTACACGCGCGAGGGCGTGCTGCGCTCGATCCACGTCAAGCAGGACATCCGCGTCGACGCCGCGGTCTGGTCGCGCCTGCCGACCGATCCCTAGCGCCGCCTCCGCCAGACGAACCGGGCGAGGACGGCCAGCGTCAGCGCGGCGAACGTGGCGGCGGCCACCGTCGTTGCGTCCTTCCACGCCCCGTCGTCGGGAGCGAAGAAGTCGAGCAGCAGGAACACCGCGATCGAGGCGCCCCACGCGACGTCCAGGATCGCTGACCACCGCATCGCGCCCGAGTATTCCATCCGCCCGATGAGCGAACATGTGTTCGTGCAGATGCTCTTCGACCCTGGACCCGCGCAGGTACGCGTGCGGCGCCGCCCCGCCCGCCGATCGCGATACGCGGCGGCGCCGCGCGGCGTGTGCTGGCGCTGCTGGCAACCGGCGCGGCAGGTCGTCTTCTCACCGGCCGACTACGCCGAGCTCCTCGGCCTCTACCTCGGCGCCGGCTCTATCTGCGAGCTCGCACGGACCCAGCGCCTCCGGCTCTTCCTCGATGCCCGGAACACGAGAACCGTCGCGGAGACCGACGCGCTGCTTCGTCGCTGTTTCCCCGACAACCGGATCGGCCGATTCGCGCCCGGCGATGGCTCGACGGTCGTCCTATGGGTCTATCACTCGCACCTCGGCTGCCTGTTCCCGCAGCGCGAGCGCCCGATCGTGCTCGAGCCGTGGCAGCAGACGCTCCTGGACGTCGAGAGCTGAGCCTCGCCGCTACAGTTCACGTCCCACGCGGCTGTGGCGAAATTGGTATACGCGCGAGCTTCAGGTGCTCGTGGGGGTAACCCCGTGGAGGTTCGAGTCCTCTCAGCCGCACCTGGCCTGTCCTGGCAAACGGTGACGGAAAACCCGAGAGCAGGCAGCCCAAGACGAAGGCCTCGGCGAGATCGCCGAGGCCTCTGTTCGTTAAGGCCCGCAACGCATCTCCGGCATCGCGCAACGCGCTGCCGACCGGTCGAGTTCGGGGACTGACATTCGACTGCCGGCGCGCGGAGTCGTCGATCGAGACGGAGGCGAACGCGCTCCAGGTGCTCGGCGGCCAGGCCGACGCGATCATCCACGGGCTCGTCGGCAACTCGCCGGAGATGCGCGCGGAGACCGTTCGCGCGTACCGGGCGACGCGGTCGCCGGTGGAGGATCTGCGGCGCCAGTTCCGCCGCCCGGCGTGCACGGGAGCCTTGTCAAGAGGGCGCTAAACTGGCCGACGACTCGGTCACCTGCCGCTATCGTCTAGGGGACTAGGACGCCGCCCTCTCACGGCGGAAACCGGGGTTCGAATCCCCGTAGCGGTACCTCGGAAGCCCCGCGAAAGCGGGGTTTCGTCGTTGAGACCGGGATGATCGCCTCGCACATGTCGTTCGAACCACCGCCGTGATCGTCGTCCCCGACCTGCGCGACGACGACTTCGCGCTCCGGCCGTGGCGGGAGCGCGACCTGCCCGGCCTGCTCGAGGGCTTCCTCGACCCGGTCGTGCAGCGGTTCTCGTGGCCCGGTGTCGAGCCGTACACGGAGGCGGACGGGCGGGCGTTCATCGCCGACCGGACGAAGTGGCTGGCTGACGGCACGTGCGCAGACGTCGCGATCGTGGAGCCGGCCGACGAGGACGCAATCCTCGGCGGCGCCTCGATCTACGACATCGAGGCCGCGTGGCGCCGTGCGAGCACCGGCTACTGGCTCGCGCCTCGCGCGCGCGGGCGCGGGATCGCCACACGCGCGGTGCGGCTGCTCGCGCGCTGGGCGTTCGACGATCTGGGCATCGAGCGGCTGCAACTGACCTGCGGGCCGGACAACCTCGCCTCCCAACGTGTCGCCGAGCGGGCCGGGTTCACGCGCGAGGGTGTCCTGCGCTCGCAGCTGCCGTTTAAGGGTCAGCGCCGAGACACTGTTGTGTTCAGCCTCCTGCCGACCGAGTTTCGCGGATAGCTGGAGGCGGTTTCCCGCAAATTGCGGGATGTGCATGCCTCGAAACTTCAATTCGTCGCAAGGGACATTTATCCCCCGCTTGGAATCGGGCAAGAGGATTCCGCCTATGACGGATGCCCTCGCCGCCCTCCAGAACACGGAGGCCCCGACGCAGGAGACAGGCCCGCTCCCGCGCATCGGCGGCCGCGACCGCCGGCGCGCTCAGGCCAGCATGGCGCGACCCGCGCCCGGCCGCTATCTCGCCATCGAAGACGGAGGCGAGGTGATCCTGTTCGCGC
Organism: uncultured Solirubrobacteraceae bacterium; assembly: GCA_963759375.1. GTDB lineage: Bacteria > Actinomycetota > Thermoleophilia > Solirubrobacterales > Solirubrobacteraceae > DASSUW01. The sequence goes on from CAVWYY010000001.1 coordinate 230,471, forward strand.
TCGGGGACCGCGAGGGTCAGAGCCTGCGCATCGGGCGCAGTCCGGCCTGCGACATCCTGCTCGACGACGCATCGGTATCGCGCCGCCACGCGGTGATCGTCCATCGGGCCGGCCGGGCCATCCTGCTCGACGATCGCAGCCTCAACGGCATCTACGTAAACGGCGAGCGCGTGGGCGAGTCCGCGCTGCGCGACGGCGACGCGATCGTCATCGGGCATGTGAGCTTGCGGTACGTCGAGGTCACTGGCGGCTGAGCAGACTCCGGCCGCCGGCGCTACCGACCCGCACCGCACGATCCCGGCCCGGGCTTGCCACGGCAGCCCGGGCCGGGGATAGCTTTCGTCCGTGGCGCGACGGGCGAAACCGCATGGGCACTTCCTCGCCGGAGAGGCCGGGGAGCTCGCCGGCGTGTCCGGGAACACGATCGGCCAATGGGCACGCTGGGGGTACATCCGCCCCTCGCAGTCGGCGGCCGAGCCGCACGTCTACAGCGTCGAGGACGTCGCCGAGGCGGCAGTCGTCCGCGAGCTGCTCGACCGCGGCGTGCGCCACCGCATCGTCCGTCGGGCGATCGAGCACCTCGACGACTACGGCGACTGGCCGCTCAGCGACGCGCCGCTCGCGACCACGCACGACGGGCACCTCGTGCTCCTGCGCGAGAACGGCGAGGTGTTCGCGCTGTCGGCCCGCGGCTGGCAGCTCATGACCGCCCCGCCGGAGCTCGACGAGGTTCACATCAGGCTGCGGCGGACGACCTAGGCCTTGTGTCGCGCGGCGCGGGCGTCGACGGCCTCGCCGAGCGTGCCGAGCTTGGCCGCGATCGCGTGGCCGACGCGGCCGAGCTTGGACTCGTCGTACGGCTCGATCGCCCGCTCGGGGTTCTCGCCCTCGGCGACCGCGGCGGCGCGCATGTCGCTCTCGATCGCCAGCAGCTTCGTCTCCCAGCCGCGCAGCCAGCCGGCGAGCTCCGCGTCGGAGCGCTGGTCGGCCACGGCGGCGAGATAGCCGAGCAGCGTCGTCACGTGCTGCGCGTCGACCACCGCGGCGCGCACGGCCTGGTTCCGCTCCAAGAGCAGGTCGCTCGCCCCGCGCGCCCGTGAGACCCAGACGCCGGCGCCGGTCGCCGCCGGCACGCCGTGCAGCCCGTAGGCGGCGGTGCGCTCGGCCAGCTCCTCCAGCAGCTCCTTCGACGCCTCGACGCCGCGGCCGAGCACCTCGGGCGGGTCGTCGAGCTTGCCTTCGAGCTTGGCCCAGTGGCCGCCGAGCTGACGCGTGAAGGCGTAGAGCTCGCGCAGCCCCCGGTGCTCGGCGGGGTACAGGCCGTTGTCGCTTACCGGAATCGGCCCGGCTCCCAGAGCGGTTCCCCGTCCCCGCTCGCCACGTTCACGGCGCGCGCGAGGATGAACAGGAGGTCCGACAGGCGGTTGAGGTAGCGCACGCACTCGGCACCGACCTCGTCGCCACACGCGATCGTGCGCCGCTCGGCGCGCCGGCAGACCGTGCGGCAGACGTGCAGCTGCGCCGCGGCCGCCGTGCCACCGGGGATCACGAACGACTTGAGGTTGGGCAGCTCGGCGTTGACCTCGTCGCACGCTGTCTCCAGCCAGGCCGTCTGCTCCGCGGCCAGCCGCAACCGCTCGCGGTCGCCGCCGTGCGGGACCGAGATGTCGGCACCGACGTCGAACAGGTCGTTCTGCACACGTTGCAGCCAGGGGACGAACCGCTCGGGCAACCCGCCCTGGGCGAGCGCGACGCCGAGCTGCGCGTTGAGCTCGTCGACGGTCCCGTACGCCTCGATCCGCGCGTGCGTCTTCGGGACGCGGCTCATGTCGCCGAGGTGCGTCTCCCCGCCGTCGCCGAGGCGGGTGTAGATGCGCGTGAGGTTGACGGTCATGCCCTGCCCGGGGTATAGCATGGGGCCTCGTCCAGGTCGGTGGACAGGGAAGCCGGTGCGAATCCGGCGCGGACCCGCCACTGTCACCGGGGAAGCCAACCGCAGGTGGAGCCACTGGCATCGCGACGCGAGCCGGGAAGGCGCGGATGGTAGGTCCCGGGAGCCAGGAGACCTCCCTCCGACCCCAAGCCGAAACGCCCTCGCGGAAAGGGGTGGCTCACCGAATGAAGATCCGATCCAGTGCCGGCCTGGCGGCCGGCCTCGTAGTCGCAGCGCTGCTGCCATCGACAGCGGCGGCCGCTCCGGTCACGGTCGACCTGCGGATCGAGGGCCCGACGCGGACCCTGTTCGAAGGCCCCGTGACCACTGACGTGCGGCAGTTCCGCTTCACCGGCGAGTCGACCGGCCACACGTGCGACGGGACCGCTGCGATCGGCGGGCCGAGCCCGACCCCGGTCCCGACCCGCGGCGCGGTCGTCGCCCAGGCGGCCGAGACGACGCCGTTCACGATCGCGGGGACATTCGGCCAGCTCGGCGCGAGCTTCACCTCGATCGCCGGCGAGTCCGTCGCGTTTGACATGGCCACGAGCAAGTTCCTCGCCGAGTACGTCAACGGGCAGTTCGCCAGCCTCGGCGCATGCGCCGACGAGGCGCACACCGGTGACGACGCGCTGTTCGCCTACGGCACCGGCAGCGAGCAGCTGCTCGAGCTTGCCGGGCCTGCGCTCGCCCGCCCGGGTCAGACCGTCGCCCTGAAGGTCACCGACGCCGGCACGCACACTGCGGTCGCAGGGGCGACCGTGGGGGGCAGGACCACCGGCGCCGACGGCACGGCGGTCGTCGGGCCGCTGAACGCCCGCGGCATCGCCGACTTCAAGGCCACGAAGACCGGCGCGATCCGCTCGAACCGCGTCCGCGTCTGCGTGACCGACGGCCAGGACGGGGCGTGCGGCTCGCAGCTCCCGCAGCCCGCGGCGCCCGACCGCACGGCGCCCGTGGCGACGATCAAGGGGATCCGTGACGGCCAGCGCTTCTCGCGCAGGCGCGCGCCGCGCAAGCTGCGCGGCAGCGTGGTCGAGGATCCGTCCGGGCCTGTGGGCCGTCAAGATCCGCCTTACGCGGAAGCTCGGCGACAAGTGCTGGTACTTCTCGGGCTCGAAGGAGCGGTTCCTGAAGCGCAGGTGCGGCAAGAAGCACGCGTTCAAGGTCGGCGACCAGCCCGAGTGGAGCTACCTGCTCCCGAGCCGCCTGCCGCGCGGGCGCTACGTGCTCGACACGTACGCGCTCGACAACGCGTTCAACCGCAGCACGACGACGCGGGTGAGGTTCCGGGTGCGATGAGGCGGGCGCTCCTGATCGTCCTGGCCGTCGCGGTCGCCGCACCGGCGCCCGCGGCGGCGGCGTCCGTCGACGTGCTGGTGGTCGGCAAGAGCAAGGTGCTCCGCGGCCCCAAGCACGTGCAGCTCAAGCAGCGGACCGTGAAGGTCGGGCAGCAAGCGCTGCAAGGTGCTCGGGGCGACCCCGCTGTCCGTGCTCGCCGCGACCAAGCTCAAGCTCGGCTTCCGCGACTACGGGAGCTGCGGTAAGCGCCCGGCCGACGCGGGCGGCCTGTACGTGACCAAGGTCGCGGGCGAGCGCGAGAAGGGCCGCGGCGGCTGGGTGTACAAGGTCGGCCGGAAGGCCGGGACCACCGCCGCCGGCGACCCGTCGGGCCCGTTCGGTACCGGGAAGCGGCTGCGCAACGGCCAGAAGGTGACGTGGTTCTGGTGCCAGCTGAAGACGACCGGAACGTGCCAGCGCACGCTCGAGGCCGTGCCCGACCGCACCGACGCGGCCGCGGGTGAGACCCTCCGCGTGACCGTGCGCGGCTACGACGACTTCGGCAAGGGCACTGCGGTGCAGGGCGCGACGGTGCGCCTCGGCTCCGCCACCGCCGTGACCGGCGCCGGCGGCGTGGCCACGCTCACGGTCGCCGGCTCCGGCCGCCAGCGCCTCCAGGCCGAGCGCGCCGGCATGGTGCGCGCGTTCCCGCGGGTGGTCGCCGTCGGATGAGGCGCCTGCTCGTCCTCCTCTTCGTCCTGCTGCCGCTGGCCGGCTGCGGGTTCGGCGCCGGCGAGTCGACCGGCGACGTGTCGCTGACCGTCACGCGCGACTTCGGCGCGTCGTCACTGCACGAGGGGGTCGATCAGGAGAAGGCGTCCGAGGGCGACACCGTGATGCGCCTGCTCCAGCGCAAGTACGACGTCGAGACCCGCTACGGCGGCGGCTTCGTGCAGGAGATCGATGGCGTCGCCGGCGGCCGCGAGAGCGGCCGGCGGGCCGACTGGTTCTACTACGTGAACGGCATCGAGGCGCCCGTCGGGGCGGCCGAGCGGCGGGTCTCGGCCGGCGAGCGCGTGTGGTGGGACCACCACGCCTGGGACGCCGCTCAGCGCGTCCCGGCGGTGGTCGGCTCGTTCCCCGAGCCGTTCAAGACCGGGCTCGAGGGCAAGCGGTTCCCGGTGAAGATCGTCTGCGCCGGCGACGCCGACGATCGCTCGTGCGATGAGGTGCAGAAACGCCTCGAGGACGCCGGCGTGAAGTCGCTGAGCCGCGCGCCGCTCGAGCAGTCCCCGGGGGAAGAGGTCCTGCGTCTGCTGGTCGGCCGCTGGGCCGACGTCCGCCGCGATGCGGTGGCCCGCCGCCTCGAAGGCGGGCCGGAGACCAGCGGCGTCTACGCGCGGCCGACGACGACCGGCGACTCGATCGTGCTGCTCGACGAGGACGGCCGGCCCGTGCGCACGCTGCGCGCGGGCGGCGGCCTGGTGGCCGCAACGAGCGTGCAGGCCCAGGCGCCGACCTGGGTCGTCACGGGGACCGACGACGTCGGCGTGGCCGCCGCGGCGGCGGCGCTGACCGGCGACCGCCTCGAGCAGCACTTCGCGCTCGCCGTCGACCAGGGCCAGGACGTGCCGCTGCCGGTGACCGGGGCGGGGACGGGGCCGTGATCGCGGCCCATCGCCGCCGGTCGAGCCCGCTCCACGCCGCGCGTGCCGGCATCGCCGCCGCGTGGTGCATCACGCTCGGGCTCGTCGCGCTGTCGTTCGAGCATCCGCTGCTGCTGGTCACGATGCTCGCCATCACGCTGGCGGCGGCCGCCGGCGCGCACGTGAGCCGCGAGGTCGGCCGCGCGCTCGCCTGGTCGCTCCCGCTCGCGCTGGCGATCGCGCTCGTCAACGCGATCGTGGTCCGGGACGGGCTCACGGTCGTGTTCCGCGGCCCCGCGGTCCCGCCGATCGGCCGGCTCGACATCACCGCCGAGGCGCTCGCCTACGGCGGCATGCTGGCCATGCGCGCGGTCGCGATCTTCGCCTGCGCCGCGCTGCTGGCGGCGGTCGTCGACCCGGACGAGCTCCTGCGCGCCGTCCGCCGTCGGTCGCTGCGCGCCGGCGTCACGGCCGCCCTCGCCACGCATCTGATCGGCGTGCTGGCCCGCGACGGGCGCCGCCTCGCCGACGCCCAGCGCACGCTGACCGGCGGCCCGCCGACCACCGGTACGCGGCTCGGCGTCGTCCGCGCCGTGGCCGCGGGGGCGCTCGACCGGGCGACCGATGTCGCCGCGACGCTCGAGGTCCGCGGCTTCGGCTCCGGCGGCCGCCCGCCGCGCCGCAGGCAGCCGTTGTCGCGCCACGACCTCGCGTTCGCCGCCTCCACGGCCGGGCTCGTCGCGCTGGGGATCGCCTCCGGCGTCGGCGGCTGGGAGGGCTTCGAGGCCTATCCGCGGCTGGTGGTGCCGGTCGACGCGCACCAGATCGTGCTCGCGGTGGCGCTGGCCGCCGTGCGCGCTGCTCCCGTTCGCCGACCGCCGGGGCGTCGCGTGACCACGCTCGCGCTCACCGGCGTCACCTACGCCTATCCCGATGCGGCCGAGCCCGCGCTGCGCGAGGTCTCGCTCGCCATCGAGCCGGGCGAGTTCGTGGTGCTGGCCGGCGGCTCGGGCTCCGGCAAGTCGACGCTGCTGCGCGCCGCCGCGGGCCTCGTCCCGCACTTCCACGGCGGCACCTTCGCCGGCCGGCTCGAATGCGGCGGGCTCGACACGCGCGAGCACGGCCCGGCCGAGCTCGCGGCAGTGGCCGGAACGCTGTTCCAGGACCCGGAGACGCAGGTGGTCATGGCCACCGTGCGCTCCGAGCTCGCATTCCCGCTCGAGAACCGCGGCTGGACCGCCGCCGCCGTGGCGCGGGGCGTGGAGGAGGCCGCGCTGGCGCTCGGCATCGCGCCGCTGCTCGACCGCTCCACGCGCGAGCTGTCGGGCGGCGAGCTGCAGCGGGTGGCGCTCGGCGCCGCGCTGGCCGGCCGCCCGAAGCTGCTGCTGCTCGACGAGCCGACGTCGCAGCTCGACCCGGTGGCCGGCGACGAGCTGCTCGCCGTGCTGCGCCGTGTCAACGAGGAGTGGGGGACGGCGGTGGTCGTCGCCGAGCACCGGCTCGAGCGCTGCCTCCCGGCCGCCGACCGCGTGATCGCGCTGGAGGGCGGCGCGGTCGCCTTCGACGGCGCGCCCGACGCGTTCGCCGCCTGGGCGCCACCGGCGCTGCAGCCGCCGGTCACCCGCCTGTGCGCGCTGGCCGGCGTGCCCGACCGGCCATCCACCGTCAAGGGCGCCCGCCGAGCGCTCTCCAACCACGTAAGGGGGTCTGACCCCCTTACCCCGCCGGCGCCCGTAAGGGGGTCTGACCCCCTTACGGCGATTGCGCTGCGTAGAGCGTGGTTTGAGGTCAAGGACGGGCCGGCGATCCTGCGCGGCGTCGACGTCTCGATCGGCGCCGGCGAGACCGTCGCGCTGATGGGTCGCAACGGCGCCGGCAAGTCGACGCTGCTGCGGCTGCTGGCCGGGCTGATCGAACCGACCCGCGGAAAGGTCATGCGGACCGGCCGGGTGGCGCTGCTGCTGCAGAACCCCGGCGACTACTTCCTGCACGACCGCGTCGGCGACGACGTGCCCGGCGCCGGCGCGCTGGCCGACCGCCACCCGCGCGACGTGTCGGGCGGCGAGCGCCAGCGGCTCGCGCTCGAGCTGGTGCTGACCGCCGGCGAGCCGCCTGTGGCCGTCCTGCTCGACGAGCCGACGCGCGGCATGGACCGCGGTCACGGCGCGCACCTGGCGCAGCGGCTACGCGAGCTCGCGGACGGCGGGACCGCCGTGCTGGTCGCCACGCACGACGCGGAGTTCGCGGCCGCCTGGGCACAGCGGACGATCCTGCTGGGCGACGGGCGCCCGGTCGCCGACGCGTCGACCCGCGAGGTGCTGGGCGGCGGCTGGTACTTCGCCACGCAGACCGCCCGCGTACTCGGTGGCGGCGCGCTGCTCCCGGAGGAGGGCGCCGAGCTCCTGCGGGCGGCGCCGCTGGAGGCGGCGCGATGAGCTGGGTCCTCGCCTCGACCGTGGTGCTGGGCATCGCGCTGGCCGCGGGCTTCGCCTGGTACGAGCGCGCCCACCCGACCGCGCGCGTGATCGCGCTCGTGGCCACGCTCGCCGCGCTGGCCGCCGTCGGCCGGATCGCGTTCGCCGCGATCCCGAACGTGAAGCCGACCACCGACATCGTGCTGATCTCGGGCTACGTGCTCGGCGGGGCGCCCGGCTTCATGGTCGGCTCGGTGGCCGCGCTCGCGTCGAACATCTTCTTCGGGCAGGGGCCGTGGACGCCGTGGCAGATGGCCGGCTGGGGCGCCGTCGGCCTGGGCGGCGCGCTGCTCGCTCGCGTGGCCGGCCGCGAGCTCGGCCGGGTGCCGCTGGCGATCGCCTGCGGCGTGCTGTCGTACGCGTTCGGCGCCTGGATGAACGTGCACCTGTGGGTGACGTACTCGGGCGACCATTCGCTCGCCCAGCTCGGTGCCATCTTCGCCACCTCGCTGTGGTTCGACGTGGCCCACGTGGTCGGCAGCGTCGTGTTCTGCCTGGCCTTCGGCCCTGCGCTCGTGCGCGCGCTGGCCCGCTACCGGACGCGGTTCGAGGTGCGGTGGCTGACCGTGCCGGCGGCCGCGTCGATCGCCCTGGTGATCGCCACGGGCACGGCGCCGAGCGCGGACGCCCAGACCGCCGAGGACGCGGCGGCGGCCAACGCCTCGGTCAGCTACCTGATCAAGGCCCAGAACGACGACGGCGGCTGGGGCGCCGCGCCCGGCCAGTCGTCGTCCCAGCTCTACACGGGCTGGACGGCGCTCGGCCTCGCGGCCGCCGGCCGCAACCCGCTCGACGTCGGCAAACCCAGCGCGATCGCCTACATGCGCGCCCACGCCTCCCAGCTCAACGACCTCGGCGAGCTCAACCGCACGATCCTGGTCCTCAAGGCCGCGGGCAGGAGCCTGAAGCTCGGCGGGCGCGACCTCGAGCAGGCGGTGGCGTCCAAGCAGCGGCGCAACGGCTCGTTCGCCGGCCGCGTGAACACCACGGCGTTCGCGATCCTCGGGCTGCGGGCGGCCGGTCGCCCGGTCCGCGACCGGGCGATCCGGCGCGCGTCGAAGTGGATCGCCGGCCAGGCCAACTCCGACGGCGGCTACAACTTCGCCGGCCGCGGCGGCCCCTCCGGGATCGACGACACCGGGGCGGCGCTGCAGGCCTTGGCCGTCGGCGGCCGCAAGCGCGGCAAGGTCGCCGGCCGGGCGGCGCGCTTCGTGACCCGCCACCAGAACGACGACGGCGGCTTCGCGCTGATCCCCGGCGGGCCGTCGAACGCCCAGTCGACCGCCTGGGCCGTCCAGGGCCTGCTCGCCGTCGGCCGCGACCCGGCCAAGGTGACCGCCGGCGGCTCGCGCGACCCGATGGCCTACCTGCGCTCGCTCACCGACTCCAGCGGCGAGGTCCGCTACAGCCGCACGAGCGGGCAGACGCCGGTCTGGGTGACCGGCCAGGCGGTCGCCGCGCTGGCCCGCAAGACGCTGCCGCTCAAGAAGGTGCCGCGGGCCCGCAGCGCCGCCGCCGCGGTCGCTCCGGAGCCCACGCCGGCGGCCGCCAGGACGGTCAAGGTCCAGTCGCTGCCGCCCGTCGCGGCCGCCGTTCCCGCCGCACCGGCCGCGCTCGCCGCCGCGGCGCGCGTCCCCGCCGCCGGGTCGCTCGTGGCGGCGCTGATGTGACGGCCACTGCTATACGGTCTCGCGTCCGATGAGGATCGGCGTCCCGAAAGAGACGGCCGAGGGCGAGCGGCGTGTGGCGCTGGTCCCCGACGTCGTCGCGCGCCTCAAGCGCGCCGGCCACGACGTGGTGATCGAGCCCGGCGCCGGCGAGCAGGCGAGCATTCCCGACGGCGCGTTCACGGACGCCGGCGCCGAGCTCGGCGACCCCTGGGGCGCCCAGGTGATCGCGCGCGTGGCGCCGAGCGAGCCCGCCGGCCTGAAGGCCGACCACGTGCTGATCGGCTTCCTGGCACCGCTCACGAACGCCGAGGGGATCGAGGCGATCGCCCGGACCGGCGCCACCGCGTTCGCGATGGAGGCGATCCCGCGGATCAGCCGCGCGCAGTCGATGGACGCGCTGTCCTCGCAGGCCACGGTCGCCGGCTACCTGTCGGTGATCATCGCCGCCGGCGAGATGCCGCGGTTCTTCCCGATGCTGATGACCGCGGCGGGCACGATCCCGCCGGCCCAGGTCCTCGTGCTGGGCGCCGGCGTGGCCGGCCTGCAGGCGATCGCCACGTCGCGCCGGCTCGGGGCGGTGGTGATGGCGTTCGACGTGCGCAGCGCGGTGAAGGAGCAGATCGAGTCGCTGGGCGCGAAGTTCTTCGAGGTCGAGGGGCTCGGCGACGCCTCCGGGAGCGGCGGCTATGCCCGCGAGCTGACCCCGGAGGAGCAGGAGACCCAGCGCCAGGCGCTCGCGGTGCAGATGGGCAAGTCCGACGTGATCATCACGACCGCGCTCGTGCCCGGCCGCCCGGCGCCGAAGCTGATCTCGGCCGAGGCGGTCGCCGGCATGAAGCCGGGCAGCGTGGTCGTCGACCTCGCGGCCGAAGCGGGCGGCAACTGCGAGCTGACCCGGCCGGGGGAGACCTACACGACCGACGGCGGGGTGATCATCGCCGGCCCGCTGAACCTCCCGTCGCGGATGGCCGAGCACGCGTCGCAGCTGTACGCGCGCAACGTCCTCAGCCTGGTCGAGCTGATGACCGGCGACGAGGGCGCGCTGGAACTGGACTTCGAGGACGAGGTGATCAAGGGCGCCTGCGTGGCGCGCGACGGCGAGAGGGTGGAGCGCTGATGGACCTCCTGACCGAGCTGGCGATCCTCGTGCTGGCCGCGTTCGTCGGCTTCGAGGTGATCTCGAAGGTGCCGAACACGCTGCACACGCCGCTGATGTCGGGCACGAACGCGATCCACGGCATCGTGGTGCTCGGCGGCCTGCTGCTGATCGGCCCGGCGGAGGGTTGGCTCAACGACCTGTTGCTGGTGATCGCGATCGCCTTCGGCACGATCAACGTGGTCGGCGGCTTCCTGGTCACCGACCGGATGCTCGGCATGTTCAAGGGACGGAAGCCGGATCCTGATGAGTGATTGGATCTCGGCGCTCTACATCGTCGCCTTCAGCATGTTCATCATCGGCCTGCACATGCTGCGCGGGCCGCGGACGGCGGTCCGCGGCAACCAGGTGGCGGCGACCGGCATGGCCGTCGCCGTGTTCGCGACGTTGCTCAACGACAACGTCGGCGACTGGATCCTGATCGTGGTCGGCGTGGCGATCGGTACCGCGGTCGGCATCCCGGCGGCGCGCAACGTGAAGATGACCGCGATGCCGCAGATGGTCGCGCTGTTCAACGGCGTCGGCGGCGGCGCGGTCGCCCTGATCAGCGTGGTCGAGTTCCGGGAGGCGGGCGGCGACATCGAGCTCGAGGCGCTGATCCCGATCCTGTTCGCGGCGATCATCGGCTCGATCTCGTTCTGGGGCTCGAACATCGCGTTCCTGAAGCTCCAGGAGACACTCAAGCGCGGCTTCCGGATCCCCAAGGCGGTCAACGCAGCGCTGGCGCTCATCGCGGTCGGGCTCGCCGTGGTGATCGCGGCCGGCTCGGAGTCGGAGCTGCTGTTCTGGCTGATCCTGGTCTCGGCCGGGGCGCTCGGCGTGCTGGCGGTGCTCCCGATCGGCGGCGCCGACATGCCGGTCGTGATCTCGACCCTGAACGCGTTCACCGGCCTGTCCGCGGCGGCGGCCGGCCTGGCGCTCGACAACACCGCGCTGATCGTCGCCGGCATGCTCGTCGGCGCGTCGGGCTCGATCCTCACCAAGCAGATGGCCGACGCGATGAACCGCTCGATCGGCAACGTGTTCTTCGCCGGCGTCGGCGCCGGCGGGCCGGCGCTGGCGACCGGTGAGGAGGGTGGGACGGTGCGCTCGACGAGCGCGTCGGACGTCGCGATCCAGCTCTCGTACGCGCGGCTGGTCGTCGTCGTCCCCGGCTACGGCATGGCGGTCGCCCAGGCGCAGCGGGCGGTGGCGGACCTGGCCACCGAGCTCGAGAAGCGCGGCGTCGAGGTGCTGTACGGCATCCACCCGGTCGCCGGGCGCATGCCCGGGCACATGAACGTGCTGCTGGCCGAGGCCGACGTGCCGTACGACAAGCTCAAGGAGATGGACGACATCAACCCGGACTTCCCGCGCACCGACGTGGCGCTGGTGATCGGCGCCAACGACGTCACCAACCCCGCCGCGCGGAACGTGCCGGACTCGCCGATCTACGGCATGCCGATCCTCGACGTCGACAAGGCGAGCTCGGTGATCGTGCTCAAGCGGTCGATGAACAGCGGCTTCGCGGGGATCGACAACCCGCTCTTCTACAACGAGAAGACCGCGCTGCTGTTCGGCGACGCAAAGGCGTCGGTGGGCGAGGTCATCGCCGAAGTCCAGGCGCTCTGACGATCTTCACAACGAACCGCGGTGCGCGGCGCTAGGTTGCCGCCCATGCGCGTACTGCTCGCCGCCATCGCGGCCTCACTCGTCCTGGCCGCACCAGCCTCGGCCGCGTCCCCCGACGTCGTCATCAGCCAGATCTATGGCGGCGGCGGCAACAGCGGCGCGACGCTGACGAATGACTTCATCGAGCTGTACAACGGGGGCGCGAGCCCGGTCGACGTCAGCGGGTGGAGCGTGCAGTACGCCTCCGCGGCCGGCGCGACCTGGCAGGTCACTGCGCTGACCGGCACAGTGGCTCCAGGCACGCATTACCTCGTCGGCGAGGGGGCCGGCGCCGGCGGCACCACGCCGCTGCCGACGCCCGATGCGTCCGGCAGCATCGCGCTGAGCGGGACGAGCGGGAAGGTGGCGCTCGTGACGAGCGCCACCGCTCTGTCGTGTGGCGTCGACTGCGATACGGCGGCCGGGGTGCGCGACTTCGTCGGCTATGGCAGGCGGCCAACGACTTCGAGGGCGCGCCGACCCCGACCCTCAGCAACACCACCGCAGCGCTGCGCGGCGCAGCCGACACCGACAACAACGCGGCCGACTTCACGGTCGGCGCACCGAACCCGCGCAACAGCAGCGGCGACACCGCCCCCACCGTCACTGCCATCGATCCGGCGAACAACACGAACGACGTCGCGTTCGACAGCAACGTCCGGGTCACGTTCAGCGAGCCGGTCACCGTGACGCCGAGCGCGTTCACGATCTCCTGCTCGGTCAGCGGCGGCCACGCGCTCGCGGTCTCCGGCGGACCGACCGAGTACACGCTCGATCCCGCGACCGACTTCGTGCGCGAGGATCGCTGCACGCTGACCGTTCACCGTGCCGAGGTCCACGACACCGACACCAACGACCCGCCGGACACGATGGCCGCGGATCGCACGTCGTTCTTCACCGCGATCGGCGTGCCGGGCGTGAGGATCCACGACATCCAGGGCGCGCGGCACCGGTCGCCGTACGAGAACCGGGTCGTGAGCGGCGTGCCCGGCGTGGTGACGGCGGCGAGCGGGAGCGGCATCTGGGTGCAGGACGCTCAGCCCGACACCGACGTCCGCACGTCAGAGGGCATCTTCCTGTTCAGCCCGAACGTCAAGCCGCCGGTGGGCACTGCCGTCACGTTCAGCGGCGTCGTGCAGGAGTTCAAGGACTCCGGCTGGGGGCCGGAGAGCCTGTCGCTGACCGAGATCTCCCGGCCGACCGTGACGGCCGTCCCGGGTGGCAGCCCGATCGCGCCGACAGTCGTCGGCCCGGGCGGCCGGGTGCCGCCGACGCGGGTCATCGACAACGACTCGACGGGCGATGTCGACACCAACCCGGTGTTCGACCCGCAGCAGGACGGAATCGACTTCCACGAGAGCATCGAGGGGATGCTCGTTCAGTTCGACAACCCGGTCGCGACGGGGCCCACGAACGGCTTCGGCGAGGTCTCGACGGTGGTCGGCGGCGCCGGCCTGCGGACTCCGCGCGGCGGCGTGATCGTCGGGCCGAACGACTTCAACCCGGAGCGGTTCATCCTCGACGACGTCATCGGCGACACGCCGACGGTCAACACGGGCGACAGGTTCTCGTCGATCGTCGCGGTCGCCGACTACTCGTTCGACAACTTCAAGTACTACCCGCTCGCCGATGCGACGGCGACCGGCAGTCTGCAGCCGGAAACGACACAGTCACCGAAGAGCAACGAGCTGGCGATCGCGTCGTTCAACGTCGAGAACCTCGCGCCGGGCGACCCGGACAGCAAGTTCGCCCGCCTCGCGGCCACGTTGGTCAACAACCTCAAGGCGCCGGACATCGTCGCCGTCGAGGAGATCCAGGACAACAACGGCACGACCAACAACGGCATCGTCGATGCCAGCGAGACGTGGAACAAGCTGATCGCGGCGATCACCGCGGCCGGTGGGCCGGCGTATCAGTACCGGCAGATCGACCCCGTGGACGGACAGGACGGTGGCGCGCCGGGCGGCAACATCCGCCAGGGCTTCCTGTTCCGGACCGACCGCGGCGCCGCGTTCGTCGACCGGCAGGGCGGCACCTCGACCAACAGCACCGCCGTCGTGCGGACCCGGCGCGGGCCGCAGCTGACGTTCAGCCCCGGCCGCATCGACCCGGCCAACCCGGCGTTCAACGCCAGCCGCAAGCCGCTGGCCGGCGAGTTCACGTGGAAGGGCAAGACCGTGATCGTGGTCGCCAACCACTTCAACTCGAAGGGCGGCGACGAGCCGCTGTTCGGCCACCTCCAGCCGCCGAACCGCATCAGCGAGACGCAGCGGCACGAGCAGGCGCGGATCGTCAACGGCTTCGCGCGCGACATCCAGCGCGCGAACGTCCTCTCCAACTACGTCGTGCTCGGCGACCTCAACGACTTCGAGTTCTCCGAGACGCTGGAGATCCTGCAGGGCTACCAGCTGCTCGACATGTACTACCTGCTGCCGCCGAACGAGCGGTACTCGTACGTGTTCGAGGGCAACTCGCAGGCGCTCGACCACATCCTCGTGTCACCGGCGCTGCTGCTGCCGATCCCCGCGTACGACTCGGTGCACGTCAACGCGGAGTTCGAGGACCAGCAGTCCGACCACGACCCGCAGGTCGCACGGCTGAAGGTCAACTAGCGACGATCGGATCCATGGCCCGCGCGGCCGCATGGCCGCGCACCGTGGATGCCGGGCGGTACCCGCGCGATCGGCACAGTGGCAGAGCCACGGGCCGATTCAGCGGGTGCCGATCCGGCGCCGCGGGGCGTGCCCAGGCGGCCGCGTGGGTCGTGGATTCGGTCGTCGGGTCCCCGACCCGGGGCCCGTGTGATGAAGAGACACGGGCCCCGGGGGAGAGACGGACGTCTTAGGCGCCCGGGGGAGGCGTGCTGGCCGCGGCCTGGGGGGCCGGGGCGTCGGCGGCGTCGGCTGCCGGCGCGGACTGGGCGCCGGTCAGCATCCACTGCACCTGGGCGGCGGTGTCGGACCCCGACCCGTCGCGCGGCTCGCGGTGCACGGACAGCAGGCGCTCGTTGCCGAAGCGCAGCACGGAGACGCTGAAGGAGGAGACCTCGACGCCGTGGCGGCGGCTCAGCCAGTCGAGCGTGCCGAGGGCGCGCGGGTCGTAACCGCCGGCCACGAGGACCAGCTGCGGCGAGTCGCCCGGCACGACGGCCTCGAGCGCATCGGAGACCGAGGCGAGCTGGCCGGCGTCCCACCCGGCGATCTCGGCAGCCGCGCCGAGGGCACGGCTGATCTGCCACTCGACGGTCTCGCCCGTCACGTGGAGGACGACGGCACGGCCCGACTGCTCGTCGAAGGCGAGCAGGTCCGCGCCCGCGGCGGGCTCGCGGCCCACGAGGCGGAGACTGGGCATCCCCAGCTCCTGGGCGAACGCCTCCCACGAGGCGGCGATGAGCCCGAGCAGCTCGTCGCGTTCAGGGCTGTTCTCCGTGACGAGGCCGCCGGCCTGAGGGGCGACCAGCGTCCCGGAGGTCTCGTCGATGCGAAGCAACGTGATCCTCCATTCGGGGCGTCGGTGGTCCCTTATCGACCAGTTGCAGGGAAACCTGAAGCGGGAAGCAGCTCGAACGCCTCCCCGGCCTCGATCCGGCCGCCTGTGATCACACGCGCGTTCATCCCGAAGCATTGCGCGTGCCTGTCGTGCAGATGGCGCAGCAGGCCCGGCCACTTGATCTGCGTGTCCGGGTGCCGCGTGGGGATCGCGCAGCGCTCGCACGCGTGCAGGAAGCGCAGCCGGACGCCGCGCTCGAACACCAGCTCGCGCCCCTCCCAGGTGAGGTCGTCCCAGCCCGGCACGTCGATGTCCAGGTGCAGGTTGGGGCGGAAGCGGCGGAGGTCGATCGGCCCGTCGAGCTCGTCGCCGAGCGCCTGCAGGGACGCCTCGGTGGTGACCAGCAGCGAGCGCTCGAGGTCCTGGATCCCGTGCAGGTCGCGGCGCAGATCGACGTCGCGGCCGAGGTCGTCCTCCAGGGCGTGCTTGAGCCGCGGGTCGCCCCACCGGAACGAGCGGCCGTCCGGCGCGGTGACGATCGCGAACGGCGGCCGGGCGGGGTCGACGCCGCCGTTGACGTTGAACGGGTAGCGCGCCTGCCACGCCAGCAGCCGCGGCGCCTCGCGGGCGGTCAGCGGCTTGGGCGCGCCCTTGTGCTCGTAGAGCACGGCGTGCGTCCGGTCACCTCCGGCGCCGCGGCCGTCCACGCGCAGGGCGTCGACCTGCTCGCCGGCCATCGACTTGACCGGCCATCGCCAGAGTCCGGCCACCGTGCCCATGTCGCGCTGCACGTTAGCCTCATCGGCCGTCGTGACCCTGCGCTTGCGCGATCGCACCTTCGACACGGTCGCCCGTCCGCTGCTGATGGGCGTCGTCAACGCCACGCCGGACTCGTTCTCGGACGGCGGCGAACACCTGACGCTGGAGGCGCGCGTCGCGCACGGCGAGGCGCTGCTGGCCGCGGGCGCCGACCTGCTCGACGTCGGCGGCGAGTCGGCCAGCGGCCACCTCCCGGCGGTCGACGCCGCCGTGGAGATCGACCGCGTGGTGCCGCTGATCGTGCGCCTCACCGGGGAGCACGGCGCGGTCGTGTCCGTCGACACCTACAAGCCCGCGGTCGCCGAAGCGGCGATCGCCGCGGGCGCGTTGCTGGTCAACGACGTGTCCGGCCTGCGCGACCCCGAGCTGGCCTCGGTGTGCGCGGCGACCGGCGCCGGCCTGGTGATCATGCACACGCGCGTGGAGCCGAAGGGGACGCTGCTCGAGCCCGGCCGCTACGGCGACGTCGCGGCCGACGTCGCCGGCTTCCTGCGCGAGCGGATGCAGGTGGCGCTCGACCGCGGCGTGGCGCCCGAGCAGATCCTGCTCGACCCGGGGCCGGACTTCGCCAAGACGCCGGCGCAGACCGTGGCGGTGCTGCGGGCGTTCGGGGAGCTGCGGTCGCTCGGCCGGCCGCTGCTGCTCGCCGTGTCCAACAAGGACTTCCTCGGCGCGATCACCGGGCGCGGCCCGCGCGACCGGCTCGCCGGCACGCTGGCGGCGATCGGGTTCGGCGTGGACGCGGGCGCCGCGGTGCTGCGTGTGCACGACGTGGCCGCGGTCGCAGACTTCCTGCGCGTCCGTGACGTCCTGCGCGGAGAGGTCGAGCTCGCGCCGGAAGAGGGCCTCACCCCCGATCGCTACCCTGCCTGACGCAAGGGATCGCCGGCCGCTGCGCACAACGCGGTCGGATGCCAACCGAACCACCGAGATTCCCAAGGGGAGTTGACGCACATGTCGTCCGTACTTGACCGCGCCGAGCTGGAGCAGAGCCCGCTCGCCGACCTTCACCTGCTGGCCAACGAGCTCGGCGTCGACGGCTTCCGCCGCCTGCGCCGCGACGACCTGATCGACGCGATCGTCGCCAAGCAGTCCGGCGACGGCCTCCCGGTCGCCGAAGAAGTAGAGGAGCAGGAGGAGGAGGAGGCGCCGAAGCCGCGCCGTGGCCGTCGCGGCGGCCGTGGCCGTGGCCGCGCCAAGGCCGAGGAGGGCGCCACAGACGAGGACGCCGGCGAGGAGCCCGAGGACAAGGGCGACACGATCGTCGAGGGCGTCGTCGAGCTGCTCTCCAACGGCTCGGGCTTCATCCGCCTGTCACCGCCGGAACCGACCGACGAGGACGTCTACATCTCCGCCGCGCAGGTCAAGCGCTGCGAGCTCGTGTCCGGCGACCGGATCGCCGGGCCGCTGCGCGCGCCGCGCCGCTCCGAGCGCTTTCCGTCGCTCGTCCGGGTCGACACGATCAACGGCCGCCCGGCCGACGAGGTCGCCGAGGGCACGCGCTTCGAGGACCTGCCGGCCACGTTCCCGACCGACCGCTTCGAGCTCGGCTCCGAGGACCCGACCGTCAAGGCAGTCGAGTGGCTGACGCCGTTCGGCAAGGGCTCGCGCGTCGTGCTCGCCGGCCCGGCGCGGTCGGGCAAGACCGAGGCGCTGCGCCGCCTGGCCGAGGCGCTGGGCGCGCTGGAAGGCCTGGAGGTCTCGCTCGTGCTCGCGGGCGTGCGGCCCGAGGAGCTGGGCGAGAACGGCGGCGTGAGCTTCGCCGCGTCGGCCGACGCGCAGGCCCAGCTGGTCGAGCAGGCCGTCGAGCTGGGGCGCCGCGTCGCGGCCCGCGGCGGCGACGCCGTCGTGCTCATCGACACGCTCGAGTACCTGCCGCAGCAGGCCGCGCGCCGCGCGCTGGGTGCCGCCCGGAACATCGTCGACGGCGGATCGCTGACCGTGATCGCCACCGCTCCGGTACCGGTCGGCGGCGAGACGACCGTGGTCACGCTCGACGCGGCGCTGACCGCGCTCGGCCGCTTCCCGGCGCTCGACCTGGCGGCGTCCGGCGTCGTGCGCCCGGATCTGCTGGTGGGCGACGCGGGCGCCGAGGCGATCGCCAAGGCGCGCGCGGAAGCGCTCTCCGACGCCTAGCGGCGGGAGTACGCCACGCGCTGCCAGTTGGGCTCGGGTGAGAGCTCGATCGGCTCGTGGTCGTGCTCGGGCTGCACGTAGCCGAACGTGTTGGTCACCTCGTCGAAGACGACGTCGAGCTCCCCTTCCTTGACCCGCTGGTCGAGCCAGGCGGAGCGGAAGACGAGGCGGCGCAGCCAGTGCACCAGCGAGCGGTCGGCGGGGCCGACGAGCTCCGGCCAGCAGTCGTTGACGTGCTCGCCCAGGCCTGAGGCCGGGTCCTGGATCTCGCCGTTCACGGCGAGGTTGACGAGGTCCTCCAGCTCGGTCGAGTCGAGGCGGGCGCCGACGAAGCCGAGCTTGCGGGCCGCCTGCTCGACGCGCTCGCTGAAGTCGCGCTCGTTGAAGGTGAACCGCAGCTCCCCGTATTCGAGGACGTAGTCCTGCCCAGAGTCGTAGTTGCCGCGCCGAATCGAGTCCATGGTTCCTCGGGCCCGGTCATCCCCGCCCGGGGCGTCTGCATCCTAGGCGAGACTCCTCCACCGCCGCTGCCCCTGAACCGAAAGTTTCACTCAGCGCAGCGGTCACGCAGATCGAAGGCCCGGACGGCGTCCGGCGCCGCGTCCGGCCAGTCGTAGAAGCGCTTGTTCACGCACCGGTAGGCCTCCAGTCCGGGGCCGTTGAACGCCTGCTCGACCGTGAATCGGCAGCGCCGCAGCGGCGCGTTGGCCAGCCGCACCGTGCCGAAGCCAGCGCGCGTGCGCTCGGCCTCGCGGAACATCTCGACATCGATCTCGGTGGCGAAGACCTGCTGCAGGCAGCCCATGTAGCGGCGGCCGGTGAGCGGGTCGTCGTACGAGTACAGGTTCGGGCAGTCGTCGGCGAGACAGCTCGCGGGTGCGATCACGCGATCGCAGAACGTCGAGCACTGGCGGCACTCGTTGAGCTCAGTGCGCCGGACGATCCGGGCCATTGAAGAATTTTACGCCTCAGGCCCGTTCCGCTGCGATCAGACGCTTGTCCGGGGGGTGAGATTCGGCCGCGCCCGCCTACGGTCGGCATGACCGGCGAGCTCCCGACCATCCTGCTGGTGGAGGACGACCCCGTCCTCGGCACCTTCCTGGCCGACAACCTCGCGGCCGACGGTTACGAGCCGATCGTGGCCGACACGCTGCGCGACGGCCTGCGCGAGCTCGAGTACAAACGCCCCGAGCTCGTGGTGGTCGACCTCGGACTTCCCGACGGGTCGGGGCTCGAGCTGATCGAGCGGGTGCGCGGCGCCGACGGGATCGTCTCGAGCGTCGACCCAGGCCTGCCGCTGATCGTCCTGTCGGGGCGCGTGGGGGACGTCGACCGCATCCGCGGGTTCGAGCGCGGCGCCGACGATTTCGTGCCGAAGCCCTTCTCGTACGGCGAGCTCCGGCTGCGGATCGCCGCCGTGCTGCGGCGGACCCGGACGCGGCCCGGAGCGGGGCGCCTGCGGGTCGGCGAGCTGTCCCTCGACCCGAGCTCGCGCGAGGTGCGCCTGCGCGGCCGGCGGATCGAGCTGTCGCAGAAGGAGTTCGCGCTGCTGCGCGCGCTTGCGGTCGAGCCCACCCGGGTGCTCACCAAGGCGGAGTTGTTGCGGGACGTGTGGGGCTTCCGGTCGCTGGGGACGACCCGGACGCTGGATTCCCACGCCTGCCGCCTGCGCAACAAGCTGAGCGCGGAGGGCGACCGGTTCGTGGTCAACGTGTGGGGCGTCGGCTACCGGCTCGTCGACGGGCCGGTGGCCGAGGAGCTGGCGGCATGATCGCCTGGGTCCTGGTGTTCGGCGCAATGTGGGTCCGGAGGCGCGACGCGGCGGCCGCCCGCGCGCGGCACGAGGTCCGCGGCCCGCTGGCGATCGCACGCGCGGCACTGGGCGGCCTCGAGCGATCGGCGCGCGTCGACGCGATCGACGTCGAGCTCCGCCGCGCCTCGATGGCGCTCGACGACCTCGAGGGCCGCCGCCGCGCCGACACGCGTCTCGTCGACGTCGGGAGGCTGCTCACCGACGCCGAGGCGGCCTGGGTCGCCATGGCCGAGGAGCACGGCGCCGCGCTCGTGGTCGAGCCGGGCAGGGGCTTCGTCGCCGGCGACCCGCTGCGGCTCGCCCAGGCCGTAGCGAACGTGGTGACCAACGCGGTCGAGCACGGCGGTGGGCACGTCCGCGTGCGGGTCGCGACGATGGCCGCGCACGTACGCGTCGTCGTGGTGGACGATGGGCCGGGGCTGCCGGCTTCGCTGTCCACGCTCATCGCCGCCGCCCGCGGCCGCCGCTCACACCGCGGCCACGGGCTCGCCATCGCGGCGGCGATCGCCCGCCGCCACCGGGGTCGACTGCTGTCGTTGCCGTCCGATCGCGGAGCGCACGTCGTCCTCGAGCTGCCCCGCGCCGACCGTGAGCCGTCGTAGGCGAGCTGCGCTGCTGCTCGGGCTCGCGCTCGTCCTCGGCGCACTCGCGGCGTCGGACGTCGCTCGTCGCGACGCCGCGCTGCGGGCGCAGGTCGGCCCGGCCGTGGAGGTGCTCGTCGCACGCCGTCCGCTCTCCTCGGGCCGGCGCATACAGGCCGGCGACCTCGCCGTGCGCCGCGTCCCGGAGCGCTACGCGCCCGCCGCCCGCGCCACCGTGCCCGAGCTGATCATCGGGCGCGAGCTCGCGGTGCCGGTGCCCGCGGGGGCTCCGGTCGGCGAGCACCTGCTCGCCGTCGACGTCCCCGGCCCGGCGGTCGAGCGCGGCGAGCGCGCTGTCGAGGTGGTCGCCGCCGGCTCGCCGGACCTCGTGGCGCCCGGCGCGCGCGTGGACGTCCTCGTCACCCGCGAGCGCGCGACCGAGCTGGCGCTCGAGGACGTCGAGGTCCTCGGCGCCCGCGTGACGCGCGACGACGGCGGGACGAAGACCGCGGCGACGCTGCGCGTCACGGTCCCGCAGGCGGTGTACCTGGCCGCTGCGGGCTCGTTCGCCCGCGAGATCCGCCTGCTCCCGCGCGCGCCGGGCGATCACCGGCTGTCCGGCCCACAGGCCGTCGGCGAGGGCCTGGCGAGATGACGCACGACCTCGACGAGCTCGCCGAGGACCTCCGCGACCGGTTGCTGGCCGGAGCGGGGGAGGGGCCGACGGACGATCTGAGCGATCGCATCCGCGCGCTGGTCGACCGCGAGGCGGCCGTGCTCGACGCGGACGCCCGCGCCGAGCTCGCCGGTCGGATCGCCGAGCAGGCGTTCGGTCTCGGCCCGCTGGAGCCGCTGCTCGGCGACCCTGCGGTCGACGAGGTGATGGTGAACGGCACGGAGCCCGTCTGGGTCGAGCGCGAGGGGCGGCTCGAGCGCACCGCCGTGCGGTTCACGCAGGAGAGCGACCTGCGCGACGCGATCGAGCGGATCCTCGCGCCGCTCGGCCGCCGCGTCGACGAGGCCGAGCCGCTGTGCGACGCGCGGCTGCCTGACGGCTCGCGCGTGAATGTGGTGATCCCGCCGCTGGCGCTCGACGGCCCCGTCCTCACGATCCGGCGCTTCCGCCGCCGCGGCTTCACCGCCGACGACCTGGTCGCCAACGGCACCCTCACCCGCCCGCTGCTCGACTTCCTCGCCCGCGCGGTGCGCGCCCGAGCGAGCCTGCTCGTCTGCGGCGGCACCGGCTCGGGCAAGACGACGACGCTCAACGCGCTGTCGGGGTTCATCGACGCGGGCGAGCGCGTGGTCACGATCGAGGACGCGGCCGAGCTGCGGCTGCGCCAGCCGCACGTGGTCCGGCTCGAGGCGCGGCCGCCGAACCTCGAGGGCCGCGGCGAGGTCACGATCCGGCGCCTGGTCAGGAACGCGCTGCGCATGCGGCCCGACCGGATCGTGGTCGGCGAGGTGCGCGGCGCGGAGGCGCTCGACATGCTCAGCGCGCTCTCGACCGGCCACGACGGCTCGCTCTGCACGATCCACGCGGGCAGTCCGGCCGAGGCGCTGCGCCGCGTCGAGACGCTCGCGCTCATGGCCGGCCTCGGCCTGCCGCATGCCGCGCTGCGGGAGCAGGTCGCCGACGCGTTCGACCTCGTCGTCTGCCAGGCGCGCGCCGCCGACGGTGCGCGACGTGTCGTCGAGGTCGCCCAGGTCGTCCGCGTCGCCGGCGGTCCGGCCGCTCGCGAGATCTACGCGTGGCGCGGTGGCCGCGGCCGCTGGCGCGCGGCGCTGACCGACGAGCTTGCGGCACGACTGGCGGCGGCATGAGCCGGGCGGTCGCCCTCGCCTTCGC
Source organism: uncultured Solirubrobacteraceae bacterium (assembly GCA_963759375.1). Classification (GTDB taxonomy): domain Bacteria; phylum Actinomycetota; class Thermoleophilia; order Solirubrobacterales; family Solirubrobacteraceae; genus DASSUW01. Next base: position 252,968 of record CAVWYY010000001.1, read on the forward strand.
GGCCGGCGCCACCGGGCTGCTCGGGACCTGGGAGGCGCTCGCGGCGGTCGAGCGGTCGCGTGTGGCCGCCGGCGTCGCGCGCGCGTTCGAGCCGCTGGTGCGCGCCGGCCGCGAGGGGCGCGCGCCGACTGCGCCGGAGCGCCGCCGCCTCGCGCTGCTCGCCACCGTCGCCCTGGCGGCAGCGGGCTGGCTGCTCGCGGGACCCGGGCTCTCCCTCGCCGCCGCCGTGGCCGGTCCGGCGCTCGTGGTCGCCGCGGTGAAGGCGCGCAGACGGCGCTACGCGGGCGAGCTCCGAGCTGGGGCGGCGGGCGCGGCCCGCGCGCTGGCCGACGCGGTCGCCGCCGGGCACTCGATCCGGGGAGCGATCGCGGTTGCTGCCGACGGCGTCCCCGGCTCGGCCGGCAACGAGCTTCGGTCGGCGGCGCGAGCGCTCGCGCTCGGCGACCCGACGCCGGCGGTGCTCGAGCGGCCTGCGTCGCCGTGCCGCCACTCCGGCCTGGGACGCGATCGTCGCGGGGATCCTGCTCCAGCGCGACGCGGGCGGAGATCTCGCCGGCCTCCTACGCGACCAGGCCGCCGCACTGGAGGCCGCCGAGCGGATCGAGCGCGACGCCCGCACCGCCACGGCCCAGGCCCGCTTCACCGCGCGGCTCGTGCTGCTGCTCCCCGCCGGCGCCGCGGTCCTCGCCGAGCTGGCCAGCCCGGGCCTGATCGCCGGGTTGCTCGAGCACCCGCTGTCGGTCTGGCTCGTCGCCATGGCCGCCGTCCTGCAGGGCACCGCGATCGTCGCGGTCGCAGGACTGGCGCGGAGCCGATGAGCCGCGCGGTCGTGTTCGCCGCGCTGGCCGGTGCGCTCGCGGCGCCCGGCGCGGTCGAGCTCGTGCTGACGACTCGGCTCAGGTGGCCCCGAGGATTGCTCGCGCGCATCGGCCGCGGGTTCGGCCGTCGGGCGCCGCGCGGCCTCGAGGCGCGCATCGCCGCGGCGGGCCTCGATCGGCCGGTCGCCGACGTGATGGCGGTCAAGGCCGGCGCGGCGATCGCCGGGCTCGCGGCCGGCGTCGCGTTGCTGCCGCTGGCGCCCGGCCGGACGGGACTGCTGCTCCTCCTCGTCGCGCCCGCCGCCGGCCACCTCGCGCCGGACGCGACGCTGAGGCGCCGCACGAAGCGGCGGACACGGGCCATCGAGGCCGAGCTGGCCGACGTGCTCGACCTGCTCCGCGTAGCGGTCGCGGCGGGCCTCACGCCGGGCCGTGCGCTCGCCGAGGTCGGGCGCCGGCACAGCGGCGTGATCGCCGCCGAGCTGCGGCGCGCCGCCGCCCACGCCGCGCTCGGCGTTCCGCGAGCGCGCACCTACGACGAGCTCGAACGGCGTGCGCCCGCCGCCGGGGTGCCCGCGCTCGTCGCTGCGCTCCGGCGCGCCGACCGCCACGGCGCCCCGCTCGGGCCGGCGCTGGCCGCCGAAGCGCGCAGCGCGCGTGCCCGCCAGGCGCAGCGCGCCGCCGAGCAGGCGGCCAGGGCGGCGCCCCAGATCCAGCTCGTCGTCGCGTTGCTGCTGGTGCCCGCAGTGCTGCTCCTCGTGGCGGCCGCGCTGGTGCCGGCGATCGTCCCCGGATAGCGTCCGCGCATGCCAACCGCCCTCGTCCGGCAACCCAGCCCGCGCATGGCCGACGGGATCGTCACGCACATGGCGCGCTCGCCGGTCGACCCACAGCGCGCGGAGCGCCAGCACGCTGCCTACGTCGAGGCGCTGGCCAACCACGGCTGGACGATCCGCGAGGTGGCGCCCGCCCGCAACCTCCCGGACTCGGCGTTCGTGGAGGACACGGTCGTGGTCGCGGGCCGCACCGCCGTCCTCACGCGGCCCGGCGCACCGGAGCGCCAGGCCGAGGTTGCCGGCACCGAGGAGATCGTGCGCGCGCTCCGCCTCGACGTCCGGCGGATCGAGGAGCCCGGGACGCTCGACGGGGGAGACGTGCTGCAGATCGGCGACACCGTCTACGTCGGTCGCGGCGGCCGCACCAACGCCGAGGGCATCCGTCAGCTGCGCGAGCACCTCGGGGCGACACGGAACGTCGTGCCGGTCCGGCTCAAGAACGTCCTGCACCTCAAGTCGGCCATCACCGCCCTGCCCGACGGCACGATCATCGCCGCCGACCCGGACCTCATCGACACCGCGCCGCTGCCGACGCTGCGAGCCGTCCCGGAGGAGGGCGGCTCGCACGTCGTCGTGCTCGACCGGAGCACGGTCCTGATGGCCACGTCGGCGCCGAACACCGCGGAACAGTTCGAGGACCTCGGGTTCGACGTCGTCGCCGTCGACATCGGCGAGTTCGAGAAGATGGAGGGCTGCGTGACCTGCCTGTCCGTGCTCGTCGCCGACTAGTGCCCCTACTTCAGGCCCGCGGCGAAGCGCACGCGCCCGCCGCCGTCGCTCGTCTTGGTGCCGATCGCGAACACGTCGTAGGCCTCGAGGTAGGGCTTGGCCTTCTGGTAGTCCGGGTCGGACTCACCGCTCGACTCGACGAGCGAGAGGATCGGCGGCATCGCCACGAACATGCCCGGCTGCATGTCGTCGACGCCGAGCGCGTCCGTCGCCGCCGACCATGTGTCGCTGTCCTCGAGCTTGGACTGCGGGTTCAGCGCCGCCTTGGCGGCCTCCATCCCGTAGGCGCCGACCACCTTCTTGTCGCTGCGCGCGATCACGATCGGCTTCGGGATCGACGGGTCGCTGACCTGGAAGGCCGTCGCGGCGCCCTCGACGCTCACCGGCTTGGCGGACACGCCGCCGGCCGACTGCATGAGCCCGATGAGCTTGTTGAAGCCCTTCTCGGCCTTCGCGCTGTCGGTGACCTGGATGACCACGCCGCCGTCGACGGTCTGCACCGTGTCGCCGCGCACGAAGAACGCGACGTCGCCGATCCAGCTGAGGATGTCCTCGTCGAGGTCGATCCCGAGCTGGTTCTTGAGCTGCTCGCGCGCGGCGGTGCCGCCGAGCAGGCCCGCGTACTGGTCGAGCGCCGCCTTGATCGACTGCCCGTACTTGGGCGATCCGAACGCCGCCCACGTCTCGCCCGGCAGCTCCTTGAGCAGCGGCGTGCTGCCCGTCGAGTAGAGATCGCCGAGCGCGCCCAGCGAGCCGCCGCCGCCCTCGGCGTTGACGACCATGTCGAGCGCCAGGCGGTCGGCGTCCGCCGAGAACGAGCCCATCAGCGCGCCGAGCTTGTCGAACGGGATGACCTGCTGGATCTGCTCGAGCTCCTGCTGGTCGGTCCCCGAGTTCGACTGCGCGGCGAGCGCCAGCGCCTGCTTCGGATCGACGTAGAAGTGCGCCAGCCGCTCGTCGGCGAGGTTCCCGAGCGCCTTCTTGTAGCGATCGGACTCCGCGAGCGTGCCGCCGTCCTTCTGCGCGTCGACCGTGGTCTTGAACGTCGCCTCCGGCCCGGCCGCGAGGAAGTCGTCGCCGATGATGCCGACGGCCGTGCCGTCCTCGTCGACCTCGTAGTCGACGCCGTTGTACGACCGCTTGGTGAGCTTCTCGCCGCTGTTCGAGTAGCCCTTGTGGATGGCGTCGAGCGCGGCGTCCGAGTCCGTCACCGCGACGAGCACGGCGCCGCCGGGATCGCCGTCCGCGTCGAGCTTGTTGCTGAACCACACGCCGGCCCGCTCGCCGAGCCACGGCTTGATGTCCTTGTCGTAGTCGAGATCCGCGGTGTCGGCGTCCTCCTCGGCCATCGCCTTGTCGAAGAACTCGCGGATCTTGCCCTCGGGATCGTCGGTCGCGAGGACCTTGCCCGCTGCCGCCAGCGCGTCCTCGCGCGTGTCACCCTCCGGACGCACGGCGATCTCGATGTACGCCATCGCGTTCGCCGGCGCAGCCGATGCCGGGTCTGCCTCGCCTGACGCTGCACCCCCTCCGCAGGCTGCCGCGAGTGCGGCGACGAGAGCGAGTGCGGCGAGCAGAGCTGCACGGAGCATGGGCGGCGGGTCCTTCCCCTGGCTGAACGAGAGTCGCGTGTCTCCCACGCGGCCCCACAAGGCTACGTCGAAGCGCGGATACCCCGCAAGTCGCCATGCAAACGGTGTCGCTGCAACCGGGCCTGCAGAAACGCCGCTCCTGAGCACGAGCTCCCCACGGAGCGAATGCCCTGGAAACACGCCAGATCAGGGTCCGAAGGGTGACGCGATTCAAGTCATGTGGGACGAAAGACGATATTTGTGTTGCATAGTGGGACACAGTGGGGTACGTTCCACTCGCGAAGCCGGTCCCGGGTGGCGGGGCTCCTCCCACTCCGCCACCCGGGATCGACTGAACTTCCTTCGCCACCTGACATGAGCCTTGGCCTTCCACGGCACCTTCGAACACTCGCTCGACGCCAAGAACCGGCTGACCGTGCCGTCCAAGTTCCGCGCGGCATTGGCGGGCAAGGTGTTTCTCGTGCGGGGGCCGGACCCCTGCATCTCGCTGTATCCGGAGGCCACCTACGCGGAGCTCACGGACACCGCGCTGGCCGGGCTGAACCCGTTCTCGACGGAGGCGCGCGAGCTCAAGCGCTTCTTCCACGGGAACGCGACCGACACGGAGCTGGACTCGGCCGGCCGCGTGATGCTGACCCCACGCCACCTCGAGCACGCGAGCATCGACCGCGAGGTCGTGATCACCGGCGCCGGCGACTCCCTCGAGCTCTGGGACCGCTCGGCCTGGGAGGCCTACGACCGCGACCTGTCGCAACGGGCGCCTGACCTCACCGCATCTCTTGGCCATCCTGCTTGACATGCCCCGCACACACGTCCCGGTCCTGGCGGGCGAGCTCATCGAGGCGCTCGACCCGGGCCGCGGCCAGATCGCCATCGACTGCACGCTCGGCGCCGCCGGCCACGCCCGCCTGGTCGCCGACCGCCTGGGGCCGGACGGCACGCTGATCGCCATCGATCGCGACCCGCTGGCCGAGAAGGCGTTCGCCGAGCTCGCCGCCGAGGTCCAATGCTCCACGCGCTTCATCCGCGCCGACTTCGAGCACGGCCTGCGCCTGCTCGCCGAGGAGGGCCTGAAGGCCGACATGGCCTACATCGACCTCGGCATGTCGTCGATGCAGGTCGACACGCGCGAGCGCGGCTTCTCCTACGCCTACGACGCGCCGCTCGACATGCGCATGGACCCGGCCCAGGAGCTCACCGCCGCCGAGGCGCTGAACACCTGGGACCGCCGCCGCCTCGCGCGCACGCTGCGCGAGTACGGCGAGGAGCGCTACGCCGACCGCATCGCCGGCCAGATCGTCAAGCGCCGCCCGCTGACCACCACGTTCGAGCTGGTCGACGCCATCACCGCCGCGATCCCCGCCCCGGCGCGCTTCGCCGGCGGGCATCCCGCCAAGCGGACCTTCCAGGCGATCCGCATCGCCGTCAACGACGAGCTGTCCCAGCTCGACGCGGCGCTGCCGCTGGCCTGGGACGTCCTCCGCGTCGGCGGCCGGCTCGCCGCGATCTCGTTCCACTCGCTCGAGGACCGGCGCGTGAAGCGCTTCCTGGCCGAGAAGGCGCGCGGGTGCATCTGCCCGCCCGACCTGCCCGTCTGCGCGTGCGGCCGCACCCCGGAGGCCGAGCCGGTCTTCCGGCGCTCGGTCGTGCCGACCCCGGGTGAGGTCGCGGACAACCCGCGCTCGAAGTCGGCCCGCCTGCGGGCCGCCCGCAAGCTCAGGGAGGAGCCCTAATGCCCGCCACCGCACGGACCCGCACCGCCCATCCAGCACGTTCGCGCGCCGCGACCAGGCCGCGCCGCGTCTCCGGACCTGTCCGCCCGGCGCCCGCCGGTCCTGCCGTCCGCCGCGGGAACACCGGTGTCTTCGAGCGCCTGCGCGCGCTGCCCGAGACCCGGGTGGTCGACGGCCTGCTGCGCGGCCGGGCGTGGATCTGGCTGATCGGCGTGCTGCTCGGCGGGATCGTCGCGATGCAGGTCTCGCTGCTCAAGCTCAACGCCGGCATCTCGAACGCCGTCACGACGTCGGGCACGCTCGAGCGCCAGAACGCCGACCTCGAGGCCGGCATCGCCAAGCTCTCCTCGGGGGAGCGCGTCCGCGTGGCCGCCGCCGCCGACGGCATGGTCACGCCCGCCGCCGGCGCCGTCTCCTACCTGCACGCGCGCGACGACCGCGACGCGATGCTGGCCGCCCGGCGCATGGAGCCGCCGAGCGACGCCGCCGCCGCGATCATGGCCAACGGCGGGCGCGAGCCCGGCGTGCTGGCCGCCACGGCGCTGCCCACCGAGCCGGAGGTGACCGCGCCCGATCCCAACGCCGTCGCGACCCCGGTGCCGACGGCGACACCCGTCCCGACCGCCACCCCGGACCCCGCGGTCACTACCGCCGCGCCGCCAACGGCGGACAACGGCGCCGTCGCCGCGCCCCAGGGGTAGCGGCTCGTGCGGCTCATCGAGCGCCGCATCGGCTTCCTGTTCGCCGTCTTCCTCGCACTGCTGCTGATCGGTGGCGTGAAGGCCGCCTGGCTGGGCGTCGTCAAGGCCGGCACGCTCAAGCAGGCCGCCGCAACCCAGCAGAAGGCCGACATCACCGTGCCCGCGCGGCGCGGCGCGATCATGGACCGCGACGGCATCGAGCTCGCCGTCTCGCAGCCGGCCGTGACGATCGCCGCGACGCCGTACCTGGTCAAGGACCCGGCCGGCGTGGCCTCCAAGCTCGCGCCGCTCGTCGGCCGCCGCGAGGAGGACCTGATCAAGGCGCTCGCGCGCCGTGACACCGGCTTCGTCTACCTCGCCCGCCGCATCCCGGCGGGGAAGGCCCGTCGCGTGCAGCGCATGAAGATCGAGGGCCTCGAGTTCATCCCGGAGTTCAAGCGGATCTACCCGCGCAACTGGATGGCGTCGCAGCTTCTCGGCATCACCGGCACCGACAACCAGGGCCTGTCCGGGCTCGAGTACTCGCTCGACAACCACCTGCACGGCCAGGACGGCGAGCGCAAGCTGACCAAGGACGCGCTCGGCGACACGATCGACCTGCGCGAGAACAAGCGCACGGTGCCGGGCTCCGACGTCCGCCTCACGCTCGACGCCGCGGTCCAGGACCGCGCCGAGGAGGTGCTCGCCGAGGTCGGCCAGGAGTACAAGCCCAAGGGCGCCACCGCGATCGTCATGGACCCGCGCGACGGCGGCATCCTCGCGCTGGCCAACTGGCCGCAGGTCGACGCCAACAACCCGGGCGACGCGCCCGACTACGCGCGCCAGAACCGGGCGATCGGCGCCACCTACGAGCCGGGGTCGACGTTCAAGGCGTTCACGGTGGCCGGAGCGCTCGAGCAGGGCGAGGTCACCCCGGACACGTCGTTCGACCTGCCGCCGACGATCAAGGTCGCCGATCGCGAGATCGGCGAGTCGCACCCGGTCGGCTACCGATCCCTGACCACGGCCGGGATCCTCAAGGAGTCCAGCAACGTGGGCGCGATCATGATCGGCCAGCGGCTGGGCGCCGACGACTTCGACAAGTGGGTCCGCCGCTTCGGCTTCGGCAAGCCGACGGGGATCGACCTGCCCGGCGAGGAGCAGGGCATCGTGCTCCCGGTCAGCAAGTACTCCGGCGCGTCGATGGGCAACCTCCCGATCGGTCAGGGCATCGCGGTGACGCCGATGCAGATGGCGACCGCGTACGCGGCGCTGGCCAACGGCGGCATCCTGCGGCCGCCGCACATCGTCGAGGACGTCGAGGGCAAGGCCGCGCGCAAGCCGCGCGGGCACCGGATCATCTCCGAGGCGACCGCAGCCTCGCTCCGGCGCATGCTCGAGGGCGTCTTCGGCCCCGGCGGCACCGCCTCCGGTGCCGGCATCGAGGGCTACGTCATGGCCGGCAAGACCGGCACGGCGGAGAAGCCGGACGAGAACGGCGGCTACTCGAAGACCAAGTTCGTGTCCTCGTTCGTGGGCTTCGCGCCCGCCCGGCGGCCGAAGCTGCTCGTCGCGGTGATGGTCGACGAGCCGCAGGGCGACATCTACGGCGGCACGGTCGCGGCGCCGGCGTTCCGCGAGATCACGAGCTTCGCGCTCCAGTATCTCCGTATCGCTCCGCGCTGAACCATGATTCAATTCTTGGGTGCCGTACCGACCGACTGAACGCACCCGGGCCCGTCTCGCCGCCGCGCGCGAGCGGATCGTCGACGCCGCGCTGGCCCAGCTCGCCGAGGGCGGCTACGCGTCGGCGTCGGTGGTCGCGGTCGCGCGGCGCGCCGGCGTGGCGACCGGGAGCGTGTACCGCCACTTCCCGTCCAAGGGCGACCTGTTCGCGGAGGTCTTCCGCCGCGCGTCCCAGCGCGAGGTCGACGTCCTGCGGTCGATGACCGACCGCGGCGAGCCGGTGACGCACCGCCTCGCGGCCTGGGTGGAGGCGTTCGTGCGCCGCGCGCTGGCTGAGCCGGTGCGCGCGTACGCGCTGATCGCCGAGCCGGTCGACCCCGCCGTCGAGGCCGAGCGGCTGACGTTCCGCCGCGCGTACGCCGACCTGTTCGAGCGCGCGCTGCACGACGGCGCGGCGCGCGGCGAGATCCCGCCGCTCGACGCCGGGCTGACCGCGGCGGCGATCGTCGGCGCGCTGGCCGAGGCGCTCGTCGGCCCGCTGCAGCGGCGCGAGGTGGGTGCGGACGCGCTCGTGGCCGGCCTCCAGACCTTCGTCCTCCGATCCGTAGGTGCCCATGCCCACGCTCACTCATGACGTCCTGAACCAGTCCGTCCCGTTCGAGGACGTGAACCTGTTCGAGACCGACCTCGCCCTGCGCGAGGCGCTCGAGCGCGAGGGCGCGGGCTGGGCGGTCGACCGCGCGCGTGACACCGGCGCCGTGGCCGGCTCGGCTGAGGCGCAGGAGCACGGCCGCCGCGCCGAGCGCAACGAGCCGCGGCTGCTCACGCACGACCGCTTCGGCCACCGGCTCGACCAGGTGGAGCTCGACCCGAGCTGGCACTGGCTCCTGCGCGGCGCCGTCGAGCGCGAGATCCACGCGCTCCCGTGGCGCGACCCGCAGCCGGGCGCCCACGTGGCGCGCGCGACGCTCGAGCTGCTGTGGACGCACGCCAACGCGGGCGTGATGTGCCCGGTGTCGATGACCTACTCGTCCGTGCCCGCGCTGCGGCGCGACCCGGCGCTCGCCGCCGAGTGGGAGCCGAGGCTCACGCTCCCCGACTACGAGCGCGGCGCGCTGTGCGGGATGGCGATGACCGAGAAGCAGGGTGGCTCGGACGTGCGCGCGAACACCACGCGCGCCGAGCCGGCCGGCGACGGCTGGTGGGAGCTCACCGGCCACAAGTGGTTCTGCTCGTACCCGCCGTGCGATGTGTTCCTCGTGCTGGCCCAGGCGCCCGCGGGCCTGTCCTGCTTCCTGCTCGAGCGCGGCCCCGGGATGGAGTTCCAGCGGCTCAAGGACAAGCTCGGCACGCGCTCGCTGCCGTCGTCCGAGGTCGAGTTCCGCGGCGCCGCGGCGCGCCTGCTCGGCGACGAGGGCCGCGGCGTGGCCACGATCATCGAGATGGTCACGCACACGCGGCTGGACTGCGTGATCGGCAGCGCCGCCGGGATGCGCCGCGGCGTGGCCGAGGCCGTCTGGCATGCGCGCCACCGCAGCGCGTTCGGGCGCCGGCTGGCCGAGCAGCCCGCGATGGTGAACGTGCTCGCCGATCTCGCGATCGAGTCCGAGGCGGCGACCGCCACCGCGCTGCGCCTCGCGCGGGCCTACGACGAGGAGGACAACTCGCTGCGCCGGTTCGCCACCGCGGTGCTCAAGTACTGGGTCTGCAAGCGCGCGACCCCGCATGCCGCTGAGGCCTTGGAGTGCCTCGGGGGGCAACGGCTACGTCGAGGAATCGCCGATGCCGAGGCTGCTGCGCGACGCCCCGCTGAACGGCATCTGGGAGGGCTCGGGCAACGTGATGTCGCTCGACGTGTTGCGCGCGCTCGCCCGCGAGCCGGAGGGGCTGCCGGCGTTCCTGGCCGAGTGCGAGCTCGCGCGGGGTGGCGATGCGCGGCTCGATGCGCACCTGGACTCTTTGCAGCCGCCCGCCGACGAGTGGGGGGCGCGGCGCGGCGTCGAGGACCTGGCGCTGGCGTTCCAGGCGTCCCTGCTCGTCCGCTTCGCGCCGCCGGCCGTGGCCGATGCGTTCTGTGCGGCGCGGCTTGGTGAGGCGCGGGGGCGGGTGTTCGGGACGCTGCCGTCCGGCGTGGATGGTGAGGCGATCGTCGAGCGGGCCCTGACCGTTTGAACTGCGGCTGGGTAGGGAGGCGATGATCTACCAGTTTGGCGTGGGTCGGGAAATGCTCGCTATACGCGCATAAACCGCCCCACGCGAAACCGGTGCATCGGCGGAACCGCCTCCCTACCCAGCCGCAGTTCGTTCGCGCTAATGCAGCGGACAAATCAGACGCGGCAGTTCACCACGCTCAGCCACGGCGCCCGACTGATCGACCTGCCACAGCACGCCGCCGGACGCCACCAGCGTCAGCGCGCAGATCAACACGGCGTGCCGGGCGCGGCTCATGCGGGCGCCACCGCCGGGACGCGGCGCTCCTGGATCGGCAGGTGCACGATCGCGGCGGCCAGGCCGAGCGCGATCGACAGCCACCACATCAGGTCGTAGGTGCCGGTGGCGTCGTAGACCACGCCGCCCAGCCAGACGCCGATGAACGCGCCGACCTGGTGGCTGAGGAAGACGATCCCGAACAGCACGCCGAGGTGGCGGGTGCCGAACATCAGCGCGATCAGACCGGACGTCGGCGCGACGGTCGAGAGCCAGAGCAGGCCGATCAGCGCGGCGAAGACGAGCACGGTGAACGGCGTCGCGGGCAGCAGCACGAACAGCGCGAACGCCCCGGCGCGGGACGCGTAGATCCCGCTCAGGAGCAGCCGCCGGCTGTGGGTGCCGCCGAGCACGCCCGACATATACGCGCCGAGCACGTTGAACAGCCCGATCAGCCCGAGCGCCAGCGCGGCCAGCGCGTGGCTGAGCCCGAGGTCGGTGAGGTACGGCGGCAGGTGCGTGGTGACGAACGCGATGTGGAAGCCGCAGACGAAGAACCCGCAGGTGAGCAGCACGTAGCTCGGCGTCGACAGCGCCTCGCGCACGGCGCCCATCGTCGTACCGTGCGGGCCGGGATCGCCGTCCACCGTGTCGCCGCCGGCCAGCGCGATCGCCAGGAACGGCACGATGGCGACGCAGCTCGCGATCAGCGCGAGCGCGGTGACGGCGCCGTACTGGCTGATGAACGCCTGCCCGAGCGGGGCGAAGACGAACTGGCCGAGCGACCCCATGGCGGTGGCGAGCCCCATCGCCCAGGACTGCCGGTCCTCGGGGACCAGTCGCGCGAACGCGGCGATGACGATCGTGAACGAGCCGCCGGTGAGCCCGAGGCCCACCAGCACGCCGGCGCTGATCGCCAGCGCGGTGCCGGTCGTGCTCGCGCTCATCAGCGCGACGCCGACCGCGTACACGGCGCCGCCGGCCGCGAGCACACGGGCCGGGCCGTAGCGGTCGGCGATCGCGCCCGCCAGCGGCTGGCCGAGCCCCCAGAGCAGGTTCTGGATCGCGATCGCGAAGGCGAACGTGCCGCGGTCCCAGTTCCGCAGGTCCGACAACGGGTCGGTGAACAGACCGAAGCTCGTGCGGGCGCCGAACGTGATCAGCGCGATCAGGCATCCGGCGCCGATCACGACGCTGCGCTTGCGCCACCAGGGACCCATGTGGCGGGACCGTACCAGATTCGGTACAGTCATTGAACCGATGCCGCTGGGGACGGATTACGACCGTCAGACCTGCTCGCTCGCCCGCGCCCTCGAGGTGGTTGGGGAGCGCTGGACGCTGCTGATCGTGCGCGACCTGTTCATGGGCGTGCAGCGGTTCGGCGAGCTCGCCATCCACCTCGACATCCCCCGCGCCGTGCTCAGCTCCCGGCTCGAGGCGCTCGTCGAGCAGGGCCTGGTCGAGCGGCGGCCGTACGCGCCGGGGCGCGACGAGTTCCACCTCACGGAGCCCGGCCGCGAGCTGTGGCCGGCGCTCTACGCGCTCACCGCCTGGGGCGAGCAGCACCGCTGCGCCGGCGGCGGCCCGCGGCGGCTGTGGCTGCACGCGCCCTGCGGGACGGCGCTCGATCCGGGCGGCGCGTGCTCGAGTCATGCGGCGTGACGCCGGCGCCCGAGGACGTCGAGACCCGGCCCGGACCGGGTCGTGACCGGCCGCTGCGCGAGGACGCCGTGAGCCTGGCGCTGCGCGAGCCGCACCGGCTGCTCACGCCACTCACGGTCTAGATCTGCACCACGATCGCGCTCGACACGAGGTCGAAGCCGACCGCCTCGTACAGCGCCTGCGCGGCGTCGTTGCCCTCGGTGACGACCAGCCCCAGGGTGTCGACCGTCGCCAGCGCCAGGGCGCGCTCGAGCAGTGCCCGGCCGACGCCGCGATACGCCGGGTCGCGGAAGATGTCGATGACCCACGGTCCGTTGCGGGGCGGGTCGCCCGGGATCGTGCCGAGGATGATCGCGCCGGCCACGGCGCCGTCGTCCGTGACCGCGATGCCGCTGCCGGCCAGCAACGGGCCGAACTGCTCACCGTAGACGTACTGGTGGATCTCGGCCTCGTGGTCGTCGGGGACGTGCGCGGCGTCGGGGTGGTCGGGCGGGTAGGCGGCCACCCGGGCCGGCACCAGGTCCGCCGCCGGCCGGTCGATGTCGGTCAGCGTGATGCCGGGCGGCGCGTCCCACGACGGCCGCTGCGTACGCCGGAAGTCGTACGAGTACATGTGCCCGTGCCGCCGCTGCGCGCCACCGACGGCGAGCAGCGCGCGCCCCAGCTCCTCGTCGGCCGCGATCCGCCAGCCCGGCAGCTCCGACTGCACCGCCGCGGCGGCCTGATCGGCGCTCACGCCGGGTTCGCGGTCGAACAGATCGGCCATCGGAATGCCGTCATGCTCTCCCTCGTCGAAGCGCCCGACCGGTGCGCCCCTCGCGTCGAGCAGCACGCGCCGCCCGCGATCCTCCCGAACCGGCATCGCGAACCATCGTAGGGTCCGGGAACGCTCGTAGACTCCGCGCCGATGACCGTCCGAGAGCTGCTCGGCGATGGGCCGGCGGTCGAGATCGGCGGCCTCGCCTACGACAACCGTGCCGTGGAGCCCGGGACGCTGTTCTTCTGCGTGCCCGGCTTCACCCGCGACGGGCACGACTTCGCGCCCGACGCGGTGGCTCGCGGGGCCGCGGCGCTGGTCGTCACCCGCCCGCTCGGCCTCGGCGTGCCCGAGGTCCAGGTGGACGACGTGCGCGCCGCGATGGCGGTCGCCGCCGCCCGCTTCCACGGCGACCCGACGCGCCGGCTGCCGGTGATCGGCATCACCGGCACGAACGGCAAGACCACGACGGCGTTCCTGGTGCGCTCGCTGCTCGAGGCGGCCGGGCGGCAGTGCGGGCTGCTCGGCACGGTCACCTCGGTGGTGGCCGGCGAGGAGCGGCCGACCGTCCGCACCACGCCCGAGGCGATCGACCTCCAGCGCACGTTCCGCGAGATGCTCGACGGCGGCGACACCGCCTGCGCGATGGAGATCTCCTCGCACGCGCTCGAGCTCCGCCGCGCCGACGGGATCCACGTCGCGGTGGCGATCTTCACGAACCTCACGCAGGACCACCTCGACTTCCACCCGACGATGGAGGACTACTTCGTCGCCAAGCGGCGCCTGTTCGCCTCGCCGCTGACCGACGTCCGCGTGGCCAACGTCGACGATCCTTACGGCCGGCGCCTGGCCGAGGAGTTCCCGGGCGTGGTGACGATCGGCCGCGACTACCGGGCGGTCGACGTCCGCAGCGGCTTCACCGGCACGGACTGCACGTTCGTCACGCCCGACGGCGACTTCCCCGTCCACGTGCCGCTGCCGGGGCAGTTCAACGTGACCAACGCCCTCGGGGCGTGGGCGGCCGCGCGGGCGCTGGGGATCCAGCCCGACGTGCTGGCCGCCGCGCTACCGAACGCCGCGCGCGTGCCGGGACGCTTCGAGCCGGTGGCCGAGGGGCAGCCGTTCGCGGTGCTCGTCGACTACGCGCACACGCCGGACTCGCTGGAGAACGTGCTGCGGGCGGCGCGCGAGCTCGCCGACGGGCGCGTGATCGCGGTGTTCGGTGCTGGCGGCGACCGCGATCGCGGCAAGCGGCCGCTGATGGGCGAGATCGGGGCGCGGCTGGCCGACCTGGCGCTGATCACGTCCGACAACCCGCGCTCCGAGGACCCGGAGGCGATCGTCGCCGAGATCCTCGCCGGGACCGGCGGGGCCACGAACGTCGAGCACGACGTCGACCGCCGGGCGAGCATCCACCGGGCGATCGCCCTGGCCGAGCCGGGCGACGTAGTGGTCATCGCCGGCAAGGGCCACGAGCAGGGCCAGGAGTTCGCGGGCGGCCGCAAGGAGCCGTTCGACGACGTGACGGTCGCGCGCGAGGCGCTGCGCTCGGTGGCCCCGGCATGAGGGGTTGGGGCGCGGCGCGGGTGGCGGAGGCCGCGGGCGCGAGGCTGGTACGCGACGTGCCGGGCGAGCCGTCGCGGGTGGTCATCGACTCGCGGGCCGTCGGGCCGGGCGATCTGTTCGTCGGGCTGACCGGCGAGAACGTCGACGGCGGGCGGTTCGCCGCCGGCGCGCTGGAGGCCGGCGCCTGGGGCGTGCTGGTCGGGCGGGGATGGGAAGCAGTCGAGGGCGGCGCCGTCCTGGTCGCTGACGATCCGCTGGCCGCCATGGGCGCGCTGGCGCGCGAGTGGCGGCGGGCGCTCGGCGCCGCGGTGATCGCGGTCACCGGCTCGGTCGGCAAGACCTCGACGAAGGACCTCATCACCGCCGTACTCGCGCCGTCGCGCCGCGTGGTGGCCTCGCGGGCCAACTTCAACACCGACATCGGGATGCCGCCCGAGATCCTCGGCGCCGACCCCGGCACCGAGGTGCTGGTACTCGAGGCGGCGATGCGCGGCTTCGGCGAGATCGCCACGCTGCGCGAGATCTGCGAGCCCGACGTCGGCGTGATCACCAACATCGGGCCGGTGCACCTCGAGCAGGTCGGCTCGCTCGAGGGCGTGGCACGCGCCAAGGCGGAGCTGCTGCCCGGCGTCGCGACCGCGGTCGTGCCCGCCGGAGAGCCGCTGCTGGAGCCGTACCTGGGCGATCTGAGCGTCACCCGGTTCGGCGACGGCGGCGACGTCTGGCTCGACGGCGACACGGTCGTCGCGTTCGGCGAGCGGCTCGATCTCGAGCTGCCGTTCCGGGCGCGCCACCAGCGCGTCAACGCCCTGGCGGCGGTGGCCGCGGCGCTGGCCGTGGGCGTCCGCCCGTCGGGCCGCCTGGAGGTCGCGGTGGGGCACCTGCGCGGCGAGCGCGTCTCGCTCCCGGTCGGCGCCGTCGTCATCAACGACTGCTACAACGCCAGCCCTTTGTCGGTCCGTGCCGCACTCGACGAGCTCGCTGCCGAGACGCCCACCGGGCGGCGCATCGCCGTGCTCGGAGACATGCTCGAGCTGGGCACGGAGGAGCAGCGGCTCCATCGCGAGGTCGGCGGCGCCGCCCAGGCCGCCGGGGTCGATGTGCTCGTGACCGTCGGTCCGCGAGCCGCCGCGATGCTCGACACGTTCGACGGCGAGTCATATGCGGTGGCCGATGCCGCCGAGGCGGCCGCACTGGCGGGCGAGCTGGTGGCCGACGGCGACGTGATGCTGGTCAAGGGCTCGCGCGGCGTCGGGCTCGAGGTCGTGGCCGAGGCGCTGCAGGCGGTGCCGCATGGGTGAGGTCCTGATCGCCGGCACGGCCTCGCTACTGATCTGCGTCTTCCTCTCGCCCAAGTTCATCGAGTTCCTGCGGGCGCGCGAGTTCGGACAGCAGATCCGCGAGGAGGGGCCGCAGGAGCACCACGCCAAGGCGGGCACGCCGACGATGGGCGGGATCATCATCTTCACGGCGATCGCGGTGCCGTTCCTGCTGCTGACCGACCGTGACGCCCGCTCCCTGGCCGTGTTCGGCGTCGCCCTGGCGTGCGCGCTGCTGGGCTTCCTCGACGACTACACGAAGCTCGTCAAGCGGCGGTCGCTCGGCCTGCGCGGGCGGACCAAGCTCGTGATCACGATGCTGATCTCGATCGGGCTGTGGATCGCCGCGACCGAGGGCGCCGGCCTCGGCGACACGCTGAACCTGCGGGTCGTCGACGCACAGATCAACCTCGGCTACCTGTATCCGGTCCTGATCTACCTCGTCGTGGCGGGCACGACGTCGGCGGTGAACCTGACCGACGGGCTGGACGGCCTGGCCGCGGGCTGCGCGGCGATCGTCCTGCTGGCCTACATCGCGATCACGTTCACGGCCGGCCTGAAGGACCTCGCGCTCGTCGCCGGCTGCCTGGTCGGCGCGTGCGTCGGCTTCCTCTGGTTCAACTCGTTCCCGGCCTCGATCTTCATGGGCGACACGGGGTCGCTGGGGCTCGGCGGGGCGATCGCGGCGATGGCGGTGATGACGAAGACCGAGGTGCTGCTGATCATCCTCGGTGGGATCTTCGTGATCGAGGCGCTCTCGGTGCTGATCCAGGTCTTCTCGTTCCAGACGTTCCGCAAGCGGGTGTTCCTGATGGCGCCGATCCACCATCACTTCGAGCTCCAGGCCTGGTCGGAGACCAAGATCATCCTGCGCTTCTGGATCGTGGCCTCGGTCTGCGCGGCGATCGGCTTCACGCTCTACCAGCAGTCGGTGTCGTGACGCAGCGCGTCTCCTCGGGCTCGTCGTTCGAGCGCGAGATCGGGTACAGCCGTGCCGTCCGCGTAGGGGACACGGTGTGGGTGTCGGCGACGGCCGCGATCTGGCCCGACGGCCACGTCGACCCGGACCCGGGCGTGCAGGCGTCGCGGTGCCTGGAGATCATCGAGGCGGCGCTGGCGGAGGCCGGCGCCGGGCTGGCGGACGTCGTCCGCACGCGCATGTTCCTCGTCGACCGCGGCGACGTCGACGCCGTCGGCGCGGCCCACGGGCGCGCGTTCGGCGACGTCCGGCCGGCGTCCGCGGTCATCCTGGTGAGCGGGTTCATCGACCCGCGCTGGAAGGTCGAGATCGAGGCCGACGCGGTCGTCGGCTAACCGCGATCGAGCCAGGCCGCGGTCCGGGTGCGGAGCTCGTCCCGGTCGATGTCGGCGAGCGCGAGCAGCATGTGCTCAACCAAGTTGCTCAGACCAGCGTCACGTCCAGGCCCGCGGCCCGGAGGCGCTCGACCTGCTCGGCGTCGGCGCCGGTGTTCGTGATCAGCTGGTCCGCGCGCTCGATGCCGGCGATCTCCGCGAACGCGACGTGCCCGAGCTTCGTCGCGTCGGCGACCACGACGGTGCGCTTCGCACGATCCATCAGCGCGCGGTTGGTCGCCGCCTCGACCTCGTTCTGCGTCGTGAGCCCGCGCTCGGCGTCCACGCCGTCGACGCCCACGAACGCCAGGTCGACGTACACCGCCCGCAGCGTCGCGTCGGCCATCGAGCCGACGAGCTCGTACGACGCGCTGCGCGCCACGCCGCCGGTGACGATCAGCTTGAGGTCCGGCCGGACCGCAAGCTCGACGGCGATGTTGAGCGCGTTGGTGACCACCGTGAGGCCCTGCCGGGCGACGAGCATGCGCGCCACCTCGGTGGTCGTCGTGCCGCCCGTGAGGCCGACCGCGACGCCGTCGCGCACGAGCTCCGAGGCCGCGCGGGCGATGCGGCGCTTCTCGTCGCTGCGACCGGTGCGATAGCGGACCGGCAGCTCGTGGGCGGTCCCGTGGGCGACGGCGCCGCCGTGCGAGCGCTCGAGTAGGCGCTGGTCCCCGAGGGCCTGCAGGTCGCGCCGCACCGTCGCGTCGCTCACTCCGAGCTCGGACGCGAGCTCGGCCACCGTCACCGTGCCGTCGCGCGCCAGCAGCTCGAGGATGCGGCCGAGCCGCTCGGTCTTGCTCACGCGCGCACTCTATCGAGCAGTCGGTTGCTTGATTGTGATCGAAATGCAGGATACCGTGCAGAAATGAGCATCACGGCCGACGAGATCGGCACGCAACCGCAGCTCTGGCTGCAGGCCGCTGATCTCGCGCCGCTCGACGTGCTCCCGGCGCGCGGGCTCGATGTCTGCGTGATCGGGTGCGGCACCTCGCTGTACATGGCCCAGGCATGGGCGGCGCTCCGCGAGGCGCGTGGGCACGGGCGGACCGACGCGTTCCCGGCGTCCGAGCTCCCCGCGGGCCGCGCTTACGACGCCGTCGTCGCGCTCTCGCGGTCGGGCACGACGACCGAGGTCGCGCACGCGCTCACACGCGTCGACGGTGCGCGGACCGTGGCGATCACCGCGGTACCGGGGACGCCCGTCACGGAGGCGGCGGACGATGTCGTCGTGCTCGACTTCGCCGACGAGGCCTCGGTGGTGCAGACGCGCTTCGCGACGACCTCGCTCAGCCTGCTGCGCGCCCACGTGGGGGATGACGTCGCTGCGTCGGCCGCCGACGCCCGGCACGCGCTCAGCCTGCCGCTGCCGGTCGCACCCGGCGCGGCCGACCGGTGGGCGTTCCTGGGCCGCGGCTGGACCGTCGGCCTCGCGCACGAGGCGGCTCTGAAGCTGCGCGAGGCGGCCCAGGCGTGGACCGAGGCGTATCCCGTGTTCGAGTACCGGCACGGGCCCATCAGCATCGCCGGGCCGGGCGCGGCGGTGTGGTTCCTCGGCGCGCCCGCCGACGGCGTCGGCGACAGCGTGCTCCGGGCCGGCGGCACGGTCGTCGCCCCGGACCTCGATCCGCTCGCGTCGCTGGTGCTCGCCCAGCGGACCGCGGTCGCGCTCGCCGAGGCCGCGGGCCTCGACCCGGACAACCCGCGCAACCTCACCAGGTCGGTCGTCCTGAACAGCACGGAGGTCCTGCAATGAAGCTCGTGATCGCGGCGATGGCGGCCGCACTCCTCGTCGCCGGCTGCGGCGGCTCCAGCGACAGCTCGGACGAAGGCACGTCGGGCGGGACGGTCGAGGTCACGATGTGGCACGGCCAGGACGACAACGCGGGCAAGGTCCTCGGGCAGCTCGCGGACGACTTCAACCGTACCCACAAGGGCATCCACGTCAACGCCACGACCGGCGGCGTGGTGGCCGACCAGATGCGCCAGAAGGTCACCACCGCGCTGGCGTCCGGCGAGTACCCGGACATCGCGTACATCTTCGGGTCCGACCTCGCGAACCTCGCGCGCTCTGACAAGGTGATGGACCTGACCGACGCCGTGAACGAGCCCGGCTTCGGCTGGGACGATTACTACACCCCAGCCCGGGACGCCACGATGGTCAACGATCGCGTGCGCGCGCTGCCGGCGCTGATCGACGACCTGGCCGTGGTCTACAACAAGAAGCTGTTCGCAGCGGCCGGCGTGGACGAGCCCACCGAGGGTTGGACGTGGGACGACTTCATCGCCACCTCGAAGGCGCTCACCGACCGTGACAAGGGCACGTTCGGCACCGCCTGGCCCGCGGTCGGCGACGAGGACACGGTGTGGCGCATCTGGCCGCCGGTCTGGCAGGGCGGCGGCGAGATCATCACCGACGACGGCAAGGCCGGATTCGGCGGCGAGCCGGGCGAGCAGGCGTTCGAGATGGTCAACCGGCTCGCGCAGGACGGATCGGTCTACGTCGACACCAAGCCGGACAGCGACCAGACCTACCAGCTGTTCAACAACGGCAAGATCGGCATGGTTGTGACCGGCCCGTGGCAGCTCCCGGACTTCATCGCGGCGAAGGTCGACTTCGGCGTCGCCCCGCTGCCGACGTTCGGCGGCGAGCCGCTGACGATCTCGGCGCCCGACACGTGGACGATCTTCGACAACGGCGAGGCGCGCTCGAAGGCGGCGATCGAGTTTGTGCAGTGGCTCAACTCGCCCGAGCAGGACGCGAAGTGGGTGACCAAGGCGGGGTCGCTGCCGCTGCGCAAGGGCACGGCCGACCAGCCGGCGTGGGCGGCCTATCAGAAGGACGTGCCCGGGCTGTCGGTGTTCCTCGAGGCCCTCGACGGCGCGCGCGTGAAGCCGGCGAACCCCGCGTATCCGAAGGTCTCGGAGGCGGTCGGGCAGTCGCTCGTCGCCGTCCTGCTCAAGCGCTCCGATCCGTCCGACGCCCTGCAGCAGGCCGTACAGGCCAGTGATGCTGTCCTTGCCGGCGGCGGTTGAGCGCCGGCCGTCGCGCCTGCAGCGGGCCTTCGGCGAGACGCCGACGGCGTGGCTGTGGGTCGCGCCGGCCGTCGTGATCATCCTCGGGCTGAGCCTGGTCCCGATGGGGTGGGCGCTGCTGCTGAGCTTCCAGAAGTCCGACCTCGTCACGCCGAGCACGTGGGTGGGATTTGACAACTACCGCCGGCTGGTCGACGACCCGACGTTCCGCGACGCGGTCAAGCACACACTGCTCTACACGGCCGCGTTCGTGCCGCTGAGCATCGCCGGCGGCCTCGGGATGGCGCTGCTGCTCAACCGGCGCGTGCGGTTCGTCGGCATCTACCGGACGCTGGTGTTCGTCCCGTTCATCATGTCCGCGACCGCGCAGGGCGTGCTGTTCTCGTTCGTGTTCGACTCGCAGTTCGGCGTGGCCAACGCGCTGCTCGACACCGTCGGGATCGCGCCGCAGGGCTTCCTCCAGGATCCCGGCCAGGCGCTGTGGGTGCTGGTGGCGATCGGGCTGTGGAGCGGCGTCGGCTTCTGCGTGATCGTCTACCTGGCGGCGCTGCAGGACATCCCGGGCGAGCTCGTGGAGGCGGCGTCGATCGACGGGGCGCGGAGGTGGGGCGTGTTCCTGCACGTCGTGCTGCCGGCACTGCGGCCGGTCACGGTGTTCCTGCTCGTCTGGCAGACGTTCCAGTCGCTGCAGCTGTTCGACCTCGTGTACGTGACGACGAAGGGCGGCCCGCTGCAGTCGACGACCGTCGTCGTCCTCTACGTCTGGCAGCAGGCGTTCGAGTTCTTCAACGCCGGCTACGGCGCCGCGGCGGCGTACGTCCTCGCGTTCGGCCTGCTGGTGGTGGCGCTGGCCTGGGGCGTCTACCAGCGGCGGCGGGAGGCGCGGCTGGCATGAGGCGGCCGTCGACCTGGCACCTGGTGCTGGCGCCGATGGCGCTGCTGTTCGCGCTGCCGCTGCTGTGGCTGATCGTGTCCTCGTTCATGACGAACGCGCAGATCAACAAGTTTCCGCCGACGATCATCCCTGACTCGCTGCACCTCGACGGCTACCGCTACGTGTTCGAGACCGGGCGGTTCGGGCGCTGGTTCCTGAACTCGACGATCGTGGCGTTCACGACCGTCGTGTCCAACCTCGTGTTCTGCTCGCTGGCCGGATACGCGTTCGCCCGCATGCACTTCCGCGGCTCGCGGGTGCTGCTGGCGCTGATGCTCGCGACGCTGGTCATCCCGTTCCAGCTGACGATGATCCCGACGTTCCTGCTGTTCAAGCACCTCGGGCTGATCGACAGCCTCGGCGCGCTGATCCTGCCGTCGCTGGTCACGCCGTTCGGCGTGTTCCTGCTGCGGCAGTTCTTCGTCTCGCTGCCGCGCGAGATCGAGGAGGCGGCGTGGATCGACGGCTGCTCGCGGCTGGCGATCCTCGGCAAGGTCGTGCTCCCGCTGGCCCGGCCCGCGCTGAGCACGGTGGCCGTGCTGACCCTGCTCGCCGTCTGGAACGACCTCACCTGGCCGCTGATCGCGATCAACAGCGACACGCGCTACACGGTCCAGCTCGGCCTGGCCACCTATCAGGGCGCGCACCGCACGGAATGGTCGGCGGTGATGGCCGGCAACGTGCTCGTCACGATCCCGATCGTGATCGCGTTCCTGCTCGCCCAGCGCACGTTCATCCGCTCGCTGACCTCGACGGCGGTGAAGGGATGACCGCGAGCGCGATCTCCATCGAGCGCGTGACCAAGGTCTACGACGGCGGCGTGTGCGCGGTCGACGACGTCACGCTCGGGGTCCGGGCCGGCGAGTTCGTCGTGCTGGTCGGCCCGTCGGGCTGCGGCAAGTCGACGCTGCTGCGGATGATCGCCGGCCTCGAGAAGGTCACCGCGGGCACGGTCCGGATCGGCGAGCGCGACGTGACGACCGTGCCGCCGCCGGATCGCGACATCGCGATGGTGTTCCAGAACTACGCGCTGTACCCGCACAAGTCGGTGAAGGAGAACCTCGCGTTCGGGCTGCGCCAGCGGCGGACGCCGAAGGACGAGGTCGAGCGCCGGGTGGCGGCGATGGCCTCGCTTCTGGGGCTCGAGGGGCTGCTCGGCCGTCGTCCGGCGCAGCTCTCCGGCGGCCAGCGCCAGCGGGTCGCGATGGGCCGCGCGCTGGTGCGCGAGCCGCGGGCGTTCCTGCTCGACGAGCCTTTGTCGAACCTCGACGCCAAGCTGCGCACGACCATGCGCGCCGAGCTCGCGCGGCTGCACGAGCGACTGGGCGTGACGACGGTCTACGTCACGCACGACCAGATCGAGGCGATGACGCTCGGGCAGCGTGTGGCGGTGCTGCGCGACGGCGTGCTCCAGCAGTTCGACGTGCCGCAGGAGCTGTTCCGGCGGCCGGTGAATCTCTTCGTCGCGGCGTTCATCGGCTCGCCGCCGATGAACCTCGTCGGCGCCCGGGTCGACGGCGACCGCGTCGCGTTCGCGGGCCACGCGCTGCCGCTGCCCGGCCGGGTCCCGGCGGGCGACGTCGTGCTCGGCATCCGGCCCGGGGCGTTCGAGCTCGACGGGCCGCGCGCCGATCCCGAGCTGGCGCGGATGGAGGTCGAGGCGGAGGTCGTCGAGGAGCTGGGCGACGAGGCGGTCGTGACGTTCCGGATCGACGCGCCGCCGGTCCAGGCCGACGCCGTCAAGGCGGCCACCGAGGACGTCGAGGAGGGGCGCCTGCTGGCCGACGACCGGGCCGCCCGCTTCTCGGCGCGGCTGCGCGGGCGCGTCGACGTCCGCTCCGGCGACCGCATCACACTCGCCGTCGACCACCGCGAGCTGCACCTGTTCGACCCGGCCGACGGCCGGGCGCTGCGCTCAGACCACGCGCACGTCGCGGGCTAGCTGGACGGCCCGCGCGCCGTCGAGCCGGCCGGCGCCCGGCACCTCCGCGTTCGCCGCGGCGGTTCCGGTCGCGAGCGCGAGCGCGGCGGCCCAGTCGCCGCCGACGTCGAGCGCCGTGAGGAAGCCGCCGAGCGCCGCATCGCCGCTGCCGACCGGGTAGTGCCCGTGCACCGGCGGCGCGGCACGCAGCACCTGTCCGTAGGTCGTCGCGAGCTCGAGCCCGTCGGCGCCGTGGGTGATCGCCGCCGTGCGGTCGCCGCCGCCCGCGGCGGCGCGCAGGGCGTGGGCATCGGCCAGCCCGAGGTCGCCGGCCTCGCGTGCGTTCACCTTCACGAAGTCGGGTCCGGCGTCGAGGCCGGCGGCCAGGCCGGCTCCGCGCGCGTCGAGCGCGACCCGGGCGCCGGCGTCGCGGGCCACGCGCACGAGCCGGCGGTAGGCGTCGTCGGGCGCGCCGGGCGGCAGCGAGCCTGAGATCGCCACCCAGTGGACGCCGCTCGCCGCGCGCTCGACCGCGGCCTCGAGCTCGGCCCAGTGGCTGTCGTCGATGGCCGGTGCGGGCTCGTAGAACTCGGTGAGCGCGCCCTCGGCGGCGACGCTCAGCGCCATCCGCGTCTCGCCCGGTCCGGTGACGGCGTCGAGCGCAACGCCCTCGGCGGCCAGCGCGTCGGCGACCCAGCGGCCGGCGTGGCCGCCCAGCAACGCCACCGCGCGCACCTCGCCGCCCACGCTGCGCGCGGCCCGTGCCGCGTTGAGCGCCTTGCCGCCGGGGACCGCGACCACGTGGTGCGGGCGGTGGATCGCGCCGTGGGTGAGGGCGTCGATCTGGTGCGTGCGGTCGATCGCCGGCGAGGCGGCGACGAAGACGATCATGTGTGCGCGCGGGCCTCCGCGAGCGTGGCCTGCGCCGCGGTGCCGCCGGCCGCGCGGGTGCTGAGTGCGCCGCACGCGCAGGCGAGTCCGAGCGCCTCCTCGAGTCCTGCCTCCTCGAGCCACGCGGCCAGGAACCCGGCATCGAACGAGTCGCCGGCACCGGTCGCATCGACGGCATCGACGCGCGGCGCTGCCACGCGCACGAGATCGTCGCCGCGGACGGCCAGCGCTCCCTCCGCGCCGAGCTTGACCACCACGAGCGGCCCGCGGGCGGCGAGGTCGCGCGCGGCCGCATCCACGTCGCCGTCGTCGCGGCCGGCGAGGCGCAGCGCCTCCTCGGCATTCGGGAACAGCACGTCGAACGCGTCGACCGGCACGTCCCAAGCTTCGCGCGGGTCCCAGCCGGTGTCGAGCGACGACGACCGCGCGCGGCCGGCCAGGGCGCGCAGGCCGGGGTGGAGGCCGGCTTGCAGGAACGGCGACGTGACGTGTACGTGCCGCGCGGCGGCGAGCAGCTCGTCCGGTACGTCCTCGGCGCGCAATCGCGCGAGCGCGCCGGGCGCGGTGAGGATCGCCCGGTCGTCGGGGCGAGCGAGTGCGACGGTGATGCCGGTCGCCGCCTCCGGGTCCGTGATCACGCCGTCGACGGCGACGCCTGCGGCGCGCAGCGCGTCGATCGTCACGCGGCCGAGCGCGTCATCGCCCACGCAGGCGACGATCGCGACGTCCAGCCCGAGGCGCGCGGCACCGGCGGCCATGATCCCGCCGGATCCCCCGAGGACGAGCTCGGCGTGGTCGACGAGCTGCTCACGCTGCCCGAACTCCGGGACGACGTCGCCGCCGCGCAGGACGAGATCGACGTTCGCATCGCCGACGACGAGCAGGTCCATCAGCCGCGGAGACCGGGTGCGAGCGCCTCGCTGTGCGCGGCGAGCAACTCGTCGCACACGGTGCGGATCGTGTCCAGGTCGAGCGAGGCGGAGGCGTTGGGATCCAGCAACGCGGCCTGGTGGACGAGCTCACGGTCCTCCTCCAGCGCCGCGCGCACCGTCAGCTCGACCACGTTGAGGAACGTCCGGTTGAGCGCGGCGCACTGCGCCGGCAGCGCGCCCACGCGGGTCGGCCGCACGCCGGTCCGGTCGACGACGCACGGTACCTCCACGCACGCGCCCTGCGGCAGGTTGTCGATCAGCCCGTCGTTGACGACGTTGCCGTAGACGACCTCCGGCGCGCCGGTCGTCATCGCGCGGATGATCAGCGGCGCGTACTCCAGGCTGCGCTCGATCTCGAAGCCGTCGCCGTTCGCGAGCCCCGTCTTGAGCTCCTCGTACAGGGCGAGGTTCTCTTCGCTGCGGCGCACGTACTCGTCGACCGGGATCCGGAAGCGCTCGATCGCGGCGTCGTCGTGCATCAGCCACGGCAGGTACTCGGCCGAGTGCTCGCTCGACTCGGTGGGGAAGTAGCCGAAGCGGCGGTAGAGCTCGACGCGGACCGTGCGCCGCAGCTCCGGGTCGGCCTCGATCGCCCGGTCCAGCCGCGGGTAGAGGTCCTCGCCGTCGCGCTCGAAGCGCAGGATGAACGACTGGTGGTTGACGCCCGCGCCGAGGAAAGTCACCTCCTCGAACGGCACGTCCGTGAGCTCGGCCAGCCGGCGGGTCGTGTGTTGGACCGAGTGGCAGAGCCCGACGATCCTCGTGTGCGGCGACCCGTGCGCGTAGGCCTGGCAGAGCATCGCCATCGGGTTCGTGTAGTTGAGCAGCCAGGCGTCCGGGCACAGCTCGGCCATGTCGCGCCCAATGCCGAGCATCACCGGGATCGTGCGCAGCGCCCGGAAGATCCCGCCGATCCCGAGCGTGTCGGCGATCGTCTGCCGCAGGCCATGGCGGGCAGGGATCTCGAAGTCCTTCAGCGTGGCCGCGTGCCCGCCCACCTGGATCATGTTGATCGCGAAGTCCGCGCCGTCGAGCGCCGCCCGGCGGTCCAGGTGCGTGCTGATGTCGGGCGCGGCGCCGAGCTGCCCGGCCGTCCAGCGCGCCATCGCCTCCCCGGTCTCGAGCCGCTCGCGATCGATGTCGTGCAGGGCGACCTCGACCCCGCCCGCGAACTCCGGGAAACCGAGCAGGTCGCCAAGCAGGTCGCGCGTGAACTCGACGCTGCCGGCTCCGATGAAGGCGATGCGGGTCATGGCGGCGGAGCATGCCAGATCGTCCTGGCGATTGCACGAGTCTGCGCGAAATTGTTGCAATCGATCAAAATCACGCAAACTCAACCTCGCTTTGCAACGTATCCGTTCCAATTGCGTGCCAATCGACGCGCATCCGGCCGGGACCGGCCCTCGGGCCCGTAGCGTCGCCCTCCGACATGCACGCGAGAGGAGGAACCCATGGACCTGGACCGGATGCGCGAGATCGTGGCAGGGATCCCGAAGGGCGGCTGGATGAGCTACGGCGACGTGGCGCGGGCGGCCGGCGGCACCGATCAGCATGCGCGGGCGCTCAACCAGCGCTTCATCCGCGAGAAGACGCCCGGCTCGCACCGTGTCCTCAAGTCGGACGGGACGGTCGGCGGCACCGCGCTCGGCGACCCGGCGGCGGTCCGGCGCCGGCTCGAGGGCGAGGGGCTCGAGTTCGAGGGCGGCCGGGCCAGCGCGGATGCACGGGTTCGCCCGCCCGACCTCGTGGAGGCGGCTTGAGGTGGGGCGCCGGCGAACGTCAACTGCGGCTGGGTGGGGAAGTGGCAGGGCCGGCCGCGGCGCGAGCGATTGTCGGGTTACTTCCCTCCAGGGGAATCAACTCGACAATCGTCGCCTTTGTCAGCCCAGGGCCTACAAACTCGACGATCGTCGACTTTGTCGGCGCATGGCCGACAAACCCGACAATCGCCGCCGCGGCGGTCGCTCCCCCAGCCTCCCCACCCGGCGCAGTTGCCGTTCGTCGGGGGACATCACACGGAAGGGTCCACGGCGGCTCGCTTGAATCTCCGGGCGTGATCCCGCGTCCGCCCCTGCCGCCCGGCCCGTTCCTGGTCGTCGGTCTCGCCCGCTCCGGCATCGCCGCGGCGCTGACGCTGCGCGCCCGCGGCGGCGAGGTGGTCGGCTGCGACAGCGGCGAGGTCCCCGAGGAGGCGCGCCGCGAGCTCGAGGCGGCCGGGATCGCGGTGCACGCGCCCGCCGAGGGCGTCGACCTGTTGGCGTCGGCATCGACCATCGTCAAGAGCCCGGGCGTCCCACAGCAGGCGCCGGTGATCGCGGCCGCCCGCCAGCAGGGCCTGCGGGTCGTGGGCGAGGTGGAGATCGGCTGGCGGCTGCTGCCGAACGAGTTCATCGCCGTGACCGGGTCGAACGGCAAGACGACGACGGCCGAGCTGATCGGCCACGTCCACCGGGAGGCGGGGCGGGCGGTCGTCGTGGCCGGCAACGTCGGCACCGCGATCACGAGCCTGCCCGGCCGGCTGCAGCCCGAGGCGGTGCTCGTCTGCGAGGTGTCGTCGTTCCAGCTCGAGGACAGCGAGGCGTTCGCGCCCGAGGCCTCGGTACTGCTCAACCTTGCCGAGGACCACCTGGACCGGCACGGATCGTTCGACGCGTACAGGGCGGCGAAGCTCGAGGTGTTCGCCCATCAGCCGGCCGAGGCGATCGCCGTCGCGCCCGCCGACCTCGTCGCCGACCTGCCGGGCGACGCCGCGCGCGTCACGTTCGGCGACGGCGGTGACGTCGAGCACCGCGACGGCCGCGTGCTGTGGCACGGCCGGCCGCTGCTCGACGCGGCGGAGATCCGGTTGCGGGGCGCGCACAACCGTGAGAACGCGATGGCCGCGGCGGCGGTGTGCCTGGCCCGCGGCCTTCCGGCCGAGGCGGTCGTGGCGGGGCTGCGCACGTTCGCGGGCGTGCCGCACCGGATGGAGGAGATCGCCCGGATCGGTGACGTCCTGTACGTCAACGACTCGAAGGCGACGAACGTCGCCTCGGCCGTGGTGGCGGTCGAGTCGTTCCCCGCCGGGACGGTCCACGCGATCCTGGGCGGCCGCGGTAAGGGCGGCGACTACGGGCCGCTCGCGAACGCGCTCGCCGAGCACGGCCGGGCGGCGTACCTGATCGGCGAGGCGGCGGCCGAGATGGCCGAGGCGCTCGCGCCCGCCGGCATCCCGCTGCACCAATGCGGCGACCTCGAACGGGCGGTCGCGGCGGCCCGCGCGGCGGCCCGTCCCGGCGACGTCGTGCTGCTCTCGCCGGCGGTCGCGTCGTACGACCAATACCGGTCGTTCGAGGAGCGGGGCGCCCACTTCAGGCGCCTGGCCGAAGGGGGATAGGGCGCGGCGTCGAAGCCACGTCTGATGCCCTGGTCCGCGCGCGCGAAGAAGCCGCAGCCACTCGAGCACCGGCTCCTTCTCACGGCGACCTTCTGCCTGCTCGCCGGCGGCGCGGTGATGGTCTACTCGGCGTCGTCGGCCCGGACGCTGCTCGAGGGCCAGGGCGACGGCACGGCCTATCTCGTCAAGTACGTCACCTACGGGGCCGTCGGCCTCGTCGCGATGCACATCCTGTCGCGCCACGGGCTCGCGGCTGCGCGGCGCTACTCGCCGCTGCTCCTGCTCGTCGCATTCGTCCTCCTGCTGGCCGTGCTGCTCCCGGGCGTCGGCCTGCGGATCAACGGCGCGCGGCGCTGGCTCGGCGCTGGGCCGCTGACGTTCCAGCCGTCCGAGGTGATGAAGCTCGCGCTGGTGATCCACACCGCCGTGGTGCTGAGCGCGCGGCCGAAGCTGGCCCGCAACCTGAAGTCGGTGATGGGCCCGATCCTGATGGTCGGCGGCGCGGCCGTGCTGCTGATCATGGCCCAGCCCGACCTGGGGACGGCGCTGGTCATCTGCGCCACGCTCGCCGCGATGCTCGTCACCGCCGGGCTGCCGCTGCGCCAGCTCGGGCTGGTGGCCGGTGCGGGCGCCTTCTTCATCCTCGTGTTCGCGCTGGTCGACCCCGAGCGCACGTCCCGCCTGACCACGTTCATCAACCCGTGGGGCGACGCATCCGGGGCCGGCTTCCAGGCGGTGCAGGGCCAGATCGCGATCGGCTCGGGCGGCTTCTTCGGCGTCGGTCCCGGCCAGTCCGTGCAGAAGATCTTCTACCTGCCCGAGGCGCACACCGACTTCATCCTCGCGGTCATCGGCGAGGAGCTCGGCTTCGCGGGAGTCAGCGCGCTCCTGTGCCTGTACGGCATGATCGGGTACGCCGGGCTGCGAACCGCCCGCAACGCGAAGGGCGCCTACGCGAAGCTGCTCGCCGGCGGTCTCACCAGCCTGATCCTGTGCCAAGCGCTGCTCAATGTCTACGCCGTCCTGGGGCTCGCGCCGCTCACCGGCGTGCCGCTTCCGTTCATCTCGTCGGGCTCGACGTCCCTGATCGTGCTGCTCTGCTCGATGGGGCTGCTGCTCAACGTCGCGAGCGGCGGCTCGGCGCACCTGCGAGCGATGGAGGGCGGGCGTGAGCGGACCAAGGGTCGTAATCGCGGCGGGCGGGACGGCGGGCCACGTCGTTCCGGCGATCGCGGTCGCCGACGCGCTACGGGCTGAGGGCGCCGACGTCCGCTTCGCCGGCGGCGAGCGGGCCGAGGCCGAGCTCGTGCCCGCGGCCGGGTACGAGATCGACCAGCTCAACGTCGAGGGGATCTCGCGCACCAACCCGCTGAAGGCGGTGCGCGCGCTGCTCAAGGCCGTCGCGGCGCTCGGCGCGGCGGCGCGGCTGCTGCGCCGCCACCGGGCCGACGCCGTGCTGGGCGGCGGCGGCTACGTGGCCGGGCCCGTCGGCCTGGCCGCGGTCCTGCGCGGGACGCCGCTCGTGCTCGCCGAGGCCGACTCGCACCTCGGGCTGACCAACCGCGTGCTCGCCGCGCGCGCCCGCCGCGTATGTCTGGCGTTCCCGATCCCTGGCCGCGACGACGATCGCTACTTGCTCACCGGCCGCCCGGTCCCGCCGACGGTCAGCGACCGCGAGGGCGCCCGCGCCGGCTTCGGCCTGGAGCCGGGCGAGTTGACCGTGCTGGTCTTCGGCGGCTCGCTCGGCGCTCGCTCGATCAACGAGGCGGCGATCGAGGCGTTCGCCAACGCGCCGTACCGCGTGCTGCACGTGGCCGGGCGGCGCGACTTCGCCGCTCTTCAGGCGCCCGGGCCGCACTACGTCCTGCGCGACTACGTCGTTCCGTTCGGCACCGCGCTCGCCGCGGCCGACCTGGCCGTCGCCCGCTCGGGCGGCTCCGTGTTCGAGCTCGCCCAGTACGGCCTCCCGTCGATCCTCATCCCCTATCCGCACGCGTCCGGCAACCACCAGGCGGCCAACGCCCGCTGGATGGAGCAGGCCGGAGCGGCCACGGTGCTCCCGGACGCTGAGCTCACGCCGGAGCGGCTGCGCGCCGAGGTCGATGCCCTCGTCGAGGACGAGCCGCGCCGGCAGGCGATGGCCGCCGCCTCGGCCGCGCTGGCCCGGCCCGACGCCGCGAAGGCGATCGCGCACGAGGTCCTGGCGGCCGTGCAGCACGTCTGAGCGCGAACCCGCCGCTCAAGATTCGACCCCGATCGTCCGTTATCCGTTGTATGCCGCTGAACGGAGAGCGCGGGTTCTCGATGGTCGAGATCCTCGTCGTGTTGCTGATCACCGCCATCCTCGCGGCGATCGGGCTGCCGTTGTTCCTCAACCAGCGGGCAAAGGCGCAGGACGCCGACGCCAAGGCCGTGGCCACGGTGGCGGCCAGCGCGTTCGAGGTCTACCACCAGGAGCACGACGACTTCGCGGGCGCCACCGCCGCCGACCTCGAGCAGCTCGAGCCGTCACTCAAGGAGGCACGCGGCCTCACGGTCGGCAGCACCGCCGACACGTACACGATCAAGGTCGCGTCGGGCTCCGGCAACGGGCCGTTCACGATCGAGCGCAAGCTCGACGACACCACGCGCACCTGCGGGCACCCCGGCGAAGGCGGCTGCCCCGACGGCGGCGAGTGGTAGGCGCTCAGGCGGGCTCGAGCAGCCCGCGGTCGCGGACGACCGCCAGCGCCAGCGTCTTGTAGCCCACCTCGTCGAACAGCACGACGATCGCGTCGTCGTCGTAGCGCTGGATCACGCCCGCGCCCCAGCTCCCGTGCCTCACGCGGGTGCCGACCGGGAACGGCACGTCCTCGGGCGGCGCCTCGCTGCGCCCCGACTCGCAGTTGTCGCAGCGCCCGCACGGCGGCGTGAACGGCTCGCCGAAGTACGACAGGATGAACGCCCGCCGGCAATCGTCGGTCTCGGCGTAGCCGCGCATCATGTCCACGCGTGAGCGGTCGAACGTGCGGCGCTTGATTTCGGTCTCGGCGGCGGCCCGTACGGCTGCCGCGCTGTCCTCGGCCGCCTCCAGCGCCTCGAGCGCGCCGGACGGCCCTACCGCGATCGCGCCGGCCTCCTCGAGCCGCGCCAGCGCCGTGCCGAGCTTGGTCTCGGGCAGGTCGAGCTCCTCCTGCAGCGCCGCCGGCTCGATCGTCCCGTGCCGGATGCTCTCCAACACCCGCGCGATCTCGTCGACCTCGACGTGCCCGGTGCCGGCGAAGAACCGGCGCAGCCCGAGGTCCTCGCTGCGATAGAAGAGCACTGCCCGCGCCGGCTCGCCGTCGCGCCCGCAGCGACCGATCTCCTGGTAGTAGGCGTCGATGGACTCCGAGACCTCGCTGTGGAAGACCCAGCGGACGTCGGCCTTGTCGATGCCCATGCCGAACGCGGTCGTCGCGACCACGATCTCGAGGTCACCGTCCATGAACCGCTCCTGCACGTCGTCGCGCTCGCCGGCGCGCATCCCGGCGTGGTACGAGGCGGCGGTCACGTCCCGCGAGCACAGCGACTCGGCGAGCTCCTCCGCCTGGCGGCGGGTGGCCACGTAGACGATGCCCGGCCTCTCGGCGGCGTCGATCGCCTCCAGCAGCGCGCGCTGCTTGCGCTCGGCGCCCCGGTCGCCGTGGAAGCGCTCGACCGCCAGGTGGATGTTCGGCCGGTCGAACCCGCGGACGAGCACGTTCGGGTCGCGCAGGCCGAGCCGCTCGACGATCTCGTCGCGCACCGGCGGCGCCGCCGTGGCGGTGAGCGCCAGGATCGTGGGGCGGCCGAGCGCCTCCGCGGCGGCGCCGAGCCGCAGGTAGTCGGGCCGGAAGTCGTGGCCCCACTCGGAGATGCAGTGCGCCTCGTCCACGACGAGCAGCGAGGGCCGCGCCGCCGCGAGCTGCCCCAGCACCTCGTCGTTGGCGAGCTGCTCGGGCGCCAGCAGCAGGAACTCGAGCGCGTCCTCGGCCAGCTCGGCCAGCGCCCGCTCGCGCTCCGCGGCCGGCAGCGTCGAGTTCAGCTGCGCCGCGCCGCCGGCCGCGCGCTCGCCGAGGTCCTCGACCTGGTCGCGCTGCAGTGCGATCAGCGGCGACACGACCACGGTGGCGCCCTCGATGAGCAGCCCGGCGATCTGGTAGATCGCCGACTTGCCGGAGCCGGTCGACATCACGACCAGCGTGTCGCGCCCCGCGAGCACCGACTCGATCGCCTCACGCTGGCCGGGGCGCAGCTCCTCGAAGCCGAACGCCTCGCGGGCGACACGGTCGATGCGGTCGGTCACGGACGAGCCATTACCGCTGACAGCGGGGAGCAAACGCAAGCTAGGGTGCGCGGCCGTGCCAAGCAAACCGTGGCAAGGGCGCCGGCTGCACTTCGTCGGCATCGGCGGAGCGGGGATGAGCGGCCTGGCCCTCGTCGCGCGCGAACTGGGCGCCGACGTCACAGGCTCGGACCGCGCGCCCGACTCGCCGTACCTGCGCGGGCTTGACGTGCCCGTGGCCGCCGGGCACGACGCCGCCAACGTCCCCGACGGCGCCGAGGTGGTCCTCTCGAGCGCGATCGCGCCCGACAACCCGGAGCGCGGCGTCGCCGGCAAGGAGCTCCACCGGGCCGACCTGCTCGGGGAGATCACCCGGCTGCGCCCGACGATCGCGGTCACCGGCACGCACGGGAAGACCACGACGTCGAGCATGGTCGTCCACGTCCTGCGGGCCTGCGGGCTCGATCCCGGCTATCTGGTCGGCGGCGAGGTGCGCTCGACCGGGTCGAACGCCGGCTGGGGGACGGGGGAGTGGCTGGTCGTCGAGGCCGACGAGTCCGACCGCTCGCTGCTCAAGCTCCAGCCGCGGGTCGCCGTGCTCACCAACGCCGAGCTCGACCACCACGCCACGTACTCGTCCCAGCGCGACGTGGACGAGACGTTCCGCGCCTTCCTGGCGATGGCGCAGCAGATCGTCCTCGGCGACGAGCCCGATCTCGCGCGCTTCCCGGGCACGCCGGCGCGCCCCGAGCAGGTCGAGCTCGAGCCCGGCGGCTCGCGCTTCACCTACGCCGGCGTGCCGGTCACGCTGACGATCCCGGGTGCCCACAACGCCCGCAACGCCGCGACCGCGCTCGCCGCCGCTGCGCTGGCCGGCGCGCCGCCCCGCGAGGCGGCCACGGCACTGGCCGACTTCACCGGCGCCGGCCGGCGCTTCGAGCGCGTCGGGATCACCCCGGCCGGCGCCCAGATCGTCGACGACTACGCGCACCACCCGACCGAGGTCCGGGCGACGATCGAGGCCGCCCGCACACTGAACCCGCGCCGGGTCGTCGCGGTCTTCCAGCCGCACCTGTTCTCCCGCACCGCCCACCAGCACCGCGAGTTCGGCGCCGCGCTCGCGCTCGCCGACCTCGTCGTCGTGCTCGACGTCTACCCGGCTCGCGAGCGCGCCGAGGACTTCCCGGGCGTCACCGGCCGGCTGGTCGCCGCCGCGGCCGCCGACGCAGCCGACGGCCGCCGGGTCGCCTGGCTGCCCCGGTTCGACGACGCCGAGCGGTTCCTGCGCGCCGAGCTGCGCGAGGGCGACCTCCTGCTCACGCTGGGCGCGGGGAACGTGGACGAGCTGGGCCGTCGGCTGGCAGGGGACTGAACCGCGCTGTCGAAGCCGCCCCCAGGTGTCCGTGCGACGGTACTTCCTGCGTGGCTTCGCGGCCGTTCTGCTGCTTGCCGTCGTCCTCGGTGCCGGCTGGCTGTGGGTGCGCGACTCCGGGCTGGCCAAGGTCACCACGGTGACCGTCACGGGCTCGACGACGAACGAGGAGAGCGCCATCCGCGCCGCGCTCGACAGCGCCGCGCGCGAGATGACCACCCTGCACGTCAAGCAGGACGTGCTCAACGAGGCCGTCTCGCAGTACACGTCGGTCGCCGGGCTGCGCGTGCGCACGGACTTCCCGCACAAGCTGTCGATCGAGGTGCTCGAGCGCCGGCCCGTGGCGGCCCTCGACGTCGACGGGCGCCGGGTCCCGGTCTCCAGCAGCGGCATCGTGCTGACCGGGGTGCAGGCCGATCGCAACCTGCCGTCGATCAAGCAGGAGCGGACGCCGCCCGACGGGACGGTCGCCGACCAGCGCACACGCGCCGCAATCGCGGTGGCCGCCGCGGCGCCCCAGGAGCTGCTCAAGCGCAGCGAGCGCCTGTACTGGGGCTCACGCGGGCTCACGCTCGACCTCCGCGACGGCCCGCCGCTCTACTTCGGCAGCGGCGACGACTCGAATCTCAAGTGGGCGGGCGCGGCTCGCGTGCTGGCCGAGCCGAGCGCCACCGGGGCGACCTATCTCGACCTCCGCGTGCCCGGCCGGGTGGCCGCCGGAGGCCTCGGGCCGGTGCCTCAGGAGCCCCCTCCAGAGGATCCTCAACCTTAGGGTGAGAATGGGGCAACCCTCGACCACGACTCAAGACTTTGCGGGTCTGCAACGACTCTTGCCGAGGTTCGGTCTCGTTGACATCGGGAACGAAACCGCCGTAACGTGCCACAATCCGCGCCCCTGACCGAGTGCCTCAAAACACTCAACTATAAGTAGAGGTCCGGACGGAACACTCATGGAAGCTGGCTCCTATCTCGCAGTGATCAAGGTCGTCGGTGTCGGCGGCGGTGGCACCAATGCCGTGAACCGGATGATCGACGCCGGGCTCTCCGGCGTGGAATTCATCGCCTGCAACACCGACAACCAGGCGCTCCAGATGACGGACGCCGACATCAAGCTGAACATCGGCCACCAGCTCACCAAGGGCCTGGGGGCCGGGGCGAACCCGCAGATCGGCCAGGGCGCCGCCGCCGAGTCGCGCGACGACATCAAGGAGGCGCTCAAGGGCGCGGACATGGTGTTCGTCACCGCCGGCGAGGGCGGCGGCACCGGTACCGGCGCGGCACCGGTCATCGCCGAGATCGCCAAGAACGAGATCGGCGCGCTGACCGTCGGCGTCGTCACGCGCCCGTTCGAGTTCGAGGGCGCGCAGCGCGCCCGCCAGGCGCAGGAGGGGATCGACCGCCTGCGCGAGATGGTCGACACGCTGATCGTGATCCCGAACGAGCGGCTGCTCTCCATCGTCGAGCGGCGGACGAGCATCCTCGACGCGTTCCGGGAGGCCGACAACGTCCTGCGCCAGGGCGTCCAGGGGATCACCGACCTGATCACGATCCCCGGCCTGATCAACCTCGACTTCGCCGACGTGCGCACGATCATGCAGGACGCCGGCTCGGCCCTCATGGGCATCGGGCTGGCGACCGGCGAGTCGCGGGCGGCCGAGGCCGCCAAGGCGGCGGTCTCGTCGCCGCTGCTGGAGGAGTCCGTCGAGGGCGCGAGCGGGATCCTGCTCAACATCACCGGCGGAAAGGACCTCGGCCTGTTCGAGGTCAACGAGGCGGCCGAGATCATCCACTCGGCGGCCGACGGGAACGCGAACATCATCTTCGGCGCGGTCATCGACGACGCGCTGGCCGACGAGATCCGCGTGACCGTGATCGCGACCGGCTTCGACCGCGGCGGCATCCGCGCCGCCCGCGAGGAGCGCGAGCGCGGCCCGCGCGACCGCGGACCCCGGATCGACGAGCGCCAGCGGTCGTCGCTGGAGATCCGCGACGACGATCTCGACATCCCGCCGTTCCTTCGGTAATTCCGGAGACATAGCCCTCAGGGGCAGGGGCACGCGAGCCGATATACGACTCGATGGCCGCCCCGCGTCCACTTCGCTTGCTGCTCGCTGCCTGCGCGGCGTGGCTCGTCCTGTACGAGCTGCACGTCGTGCTGGTCCCTGAGCTGGACGCCGGTCTGCTGTTCTCGCGCTTCGCCCATGACGTCGTGCTCGTCGTGGCGAGCGTCGTGTGTCTCGCCCGCGTGCCGTCGGTGCACGGGCCCGAGCGGCTCGCCTGGGCGCTGATCGGCTCCGGCCTGCTCGCGTGGTCGTTCGGCGAGATCTACTACACGGCCGTCCTGTGGACGAACCCGGACCCGCCGATCCCGTCGTTCGCCGACGCCGGCTACCTGCTCTTCCCGCCGCTGGTCCTGGCCGGCGCGCTCGCGCTGCTGCGCTCCCGCGCCCGCGGCATCCCGCGCCGCCTGTGGGTCGACGGGCTCACCGCCGCGCTCGGCGTCGCCGCCCTCAGCGCCGCGATCGTCTTCGAGACCGTGCTCGACAGCGTCGACGGCAAGTCACTGGCCGTCATGACCAGCCTCGCCTACCCGCTGCTCGACCTCGTCCTGCTCGGCCTCACCGTCGGCGCCCTCGCCAGCACCGGGTGGCGGCTCGACCGCACGTGGATGCTGCTCGCCGCCGGCGTCAGCACCTTCTGGCTGGCCGACTCCCTCTACCTCGTGCGCACCGCCGAGGGCGTCTACGAGTCCGGCGGCTGGTTCGACGCCGGCTGGTGGGCCGGCCTGGCCCTGATCGCCGCCGCGGCCTGGCAGCCCGCCCCGGTCCGCGACGTCCGGCCGTCCGAGGAGCGCGTACGCGTGATCGCCGTGCCGCTGGCGTTCGGCGCGCTCGGCCTCGGCCTGCTCGTCTACGGGGCGATCGTCCAGATCAACTTGTTGGCCATCGGCCTCGCCGCCGCCTCGCTGGTCGCCGTCATGGCCCGCGCGACGCTGACCTTCGGCGAGAACGTCGCGATGCTGCGCACGTCGCGCGACGAGGCCCTGACCGACGCGCTGACCGGGCTCGGCAACCGCCGCGCGCTGGCCCGTACGCTCGACGAGCTGCTCCCGCAGGCCGACCCGGAGCGGCCGCTCGTGCTGGCGCTGTTCGACCTCGACGGCTTCAAGCAGTACAACGACACCTTCGGCCACCCGGCGGGCGACACCCTGCTCGTGCGCCTGGGCGGCAACCTCGCCGCGTTCCTGCACGGCCGCGGCCACGCGTTCCGCATGGGCGGCGACGAGTTCTGCGCGCTCTTCCACACCAGCGGCGAGCCGGCCGAGCCGATGGTCCAGGGCGCGGCCGCCGCGCTGTCCGAGCACGGCGACGGCTTCTCGATCACCTGCTCGCACGGCGCGATCACGCTGCCGGTCGAGGCCACCGAGCACGTCGAGGCGCTGCGGATCGCCGACCAGCGGATGTACGCGAACAAGCACGCCGGCCGCACGTCCGCGGGCCGCCAGAGCAAGGACGTGCTGCTGCGCGCCCTCGCCGAGCGCGACCCGCACCTCGGCACGCATGCCGACACGGTCGCGCTCGCCGCCGCCACCGCCGAGGCGCTGGGGCTGGCTCAGGACGAGGTCGAGCGCGTGCGGCACGCCAGCGAGCTGCACGACGTCGGCAAGGTCGCGATCCCCGACGCGATCCTCGGCAAGCCCGGTCCGCTGACCGCCGAGGAGTGGGGGTTCGTGCGCCGGCACACGATCATCGGCGAGCGCATCATCCTCGCCGCGCCCGCCCTCAGCCGGGTGGCGGCGCTCGTGCGCTCCAGCCACGAGCGCTGGGACGGGACCGGCTACCCGGACGCCCTGGCCGGCGACGCGATCCCGGTCGGCGCACGCATCGTCGCGGTCGCGGACGCCTACGCGGCGATGACCGCCGGCCGCCCGTACCGGCCGCCCCGCACCGCCGACGAGGCGCTGGCCGAGCTCCAGCGCGAGGCCGGCTCCCAGTTCGACCCGTCCGTGGTCGACGCCTGGTGCGCGGCGTACGCCGCGCGGGCGCTCACACAGGTCTAGTCCAGCCCGTCGGGCACCGCGATCCGCAGGCGGCCCTCGATGCCGTCGGGCGACGCCTCGAGCCCTCCGGTCGTCTCGCCGAACGGCAGCGTCTTGACGCCGATCTCGTCGAACGTCCGCTGCCACCACGACCCGAGGTCGGCCCGCAGCACGGCCGCGCCGCGGGCATCGTCGACCTCCGAGACGTCCATCTTCGCCACCGTGCGCGCCTGGCTCTCGTCGGTGCCGACCACGAAACGGTCGCCGATCATGCCGAACACCACGCTGGGCACGGCGAACTCCGGCCCCTCGGACTCGTCGTCGAGGCCGGTGATCTCGTACAGGTCGCCGCCCGGCAGTCGCTCGACGCGGATCCCGTTGCGCAGCGCCGGGAGCGCGCCCGGCACCAGCGGCGCGTCCGGGGCCATCAGCAGCAGCGCCACCAGGCCGGTGTTCCCGAGGCCCTGGAGCCCGCGCAGGATCGCCGGGAGCCGCGGCGCGAGCCGTGGCAGCAGCGCGCGCATCCGCTCGGGGTCGGCGACATTGCTCACCGCCGCGAACGAGCCATCGGGCCACGCGATGCTCGCGCTCGGCCCGTTGAACTGCTTCAGGACCTCGTCCTCGAAGGAGATGCCGAGGTCCGACTCGAGCTTCTCGACCTCGCGCACGAACGCCGAATCCGGGTAGGCGGCGCGGGCGAGGCCGGCGAGGAACACGGTGGTGCGGCTCTGGTCGCGATTGGCCGAGGTGATCGCGCCGTCGACGTCGCCGGCCTCGGGGGAGTCGTCGCCGGTGGCCAGCGGCAGGTCCTCCTCGCCGAGGTCGTCTGGGTTGGTGCGCACCCGCGCGCGCACGTCGATGGCGTCCTCGTCGAGGCGGACCGAGGCCGCGACGGACCGCAGCGCCGCGATCCACGGCACCTCGGCGTCGGCGACGTCGAGCTCCGACGCCAGCACGCGGGCGTCCCCGAGGACGCGGACGAGCGCATCGTCGCCAGCGCCGTCGCCGTAGGCGCTCGCGAAGTCCTCGCTTGTCATACCGGTGCCTTCCCGCTTGCCGTCGATCGCGTCGCGGACCGAGCCGTCGCCACCGGTGAGCGACAGCACGAGCGTCGAGCCGTCGGTGCGCGCGTCGATGTCGTCGAGCTTGCGGACCAGCGACCTCGCCTTGGCCTCGTCGGGCGTCTCGAGCGCGGCGACGATCTTCGGAGCGTCGGTGGGACCCCACCCCGCGATCACGAGCGTGTCCCCGAGCAGCGGTGCGACGTCGCGTTCGTAGTCGACGCGGCCGCTCGAGTCGAAGATCTCCTCGCGCAGGCTGCCGCCCGCCAGGGACGGCTGGAACAGGCGCTCGAGCCGCCGCAGCTGCTCCCCCTCGAAGTCGGTCGGCACGAGCACGACGGCGAAGGCGTCCTTCGGCGCGTAGGCGATCGTGCCGGGGAGGTCGGCGGACGTCGTCTCCTCGCTCCCGCAGCCCGCCGCAAACACCGCACAGAGCAGCGCCAACAGGGCCGCCAACCGCCGGATGCCACTGCTAGGGTCACGCCCCGAATGGCCGCCGGTGCGCAGACGCTCAAGCGGACCCCGCTGTACGACCGCCACGTGGCGGCCGGGGCCCGTCTGGTGCCGTTCGCCGGCTGGGAGATGCCGGTGCAGTACGCGGGCATCCGCGAGGAGCACGTCGCGGTCCGCCGCGGCGCCGGAGTCTTCGACGTCTCGCACATGGGCGAGGTCGAGACCACCGGCCCCGACGCCGAGGCCTTCCTGCAGCGGGTCCTCTCGAACGATGTCTCCAGGATTCCCCCGGACGGCGCTCAGTACTCAGTGCTCTGTCGCGACGACGGCGGCGTGCTCGACGACCTGTTCACCTACCGGCTCGGCGACGGCTTCCTGACGGTCACGAACGCGGCCAACCACGAGAAGGACCTCGCGTGGATGCAGCGCCAGGCCAAGGACTTCGACGTCCAGCTCCACGACCGGCTGCACGACTACGCGATGCTCGCCGTACAGGGGCCGGAGGCGCGCGGCCTCGTGGCCGGGCTGGCCGACGGCGAGCTGCCCAAGCGCTTCCGCACCGCGACGCTCACCGTCGCCGGCGCGCCCGGCGTGCTGGTCTGCGGCACCGGCTACACCGGCGAGGACGGCGTCGAGCTGCTCGTCCCGCCCGACCACGCCGCCGCGGTCTGGGACGCGGTGGTCGCCGGCGGGGCGACGCCCGCGGGCCTCGGCGCGCGCGACACGCTGCGCCTGGAGGTCTGCTTCCACCTGTACGGCAACGACCTGATGGAGGAACGGGGCCCGATCGAGGCGGGCCTCGGCTGGTGCTGCAAGGAGGACACCGGCTTCATCGGCTCGGACGCCGTGCGCGCCGCCCGCGAGGCGGGCCCGGAGGAGACGCTGGTGCCGTTCGCGATGACCGGCCCGGGGATCGCCCGCCAGGGCAACCCGGTCCAGGGCGGCGGCGAGGTCACCTCCGGCACGATGTCGCCCTGCCTGGGCATCGGGATCGGCATGGCCTACGTGCCGGTCGACCGCTCCGAGCCGGGCACCGCCCTCGAGATCGATGTCCGCGGCAAGCTGCGTGCTGCCGAGGTGAGGACCAAGCCGCTGTACACCAAGGAGCGCTGAACGTGGCCGACGCGAGCTATCCCGACGACCTCCGCTACCACCCCGAGCACGACTGGGCCCGCATCGACGGGGACGTCGCGACGTTCGGGATCACCTGGTACGCACAGGACCAGCTGGGGGAGGTCGTGTTCGTCGACCCGCCCGAGGTCGGCAAGACGGTGACCAAGGACGAGCCGTACGCCGAGATCGAGTCGGTCAAGGCCGTCTCCGACGTGGTCTCGCCCCTGTCGGGCGAGATCGTCGAGATCAACGAGCTGCTCAACGACGAGCCGGAGAAGATCAACGAGGACCCGTACGGCGACGGCTGGCTCGTGAAGGTGCGGCTGTCCGACTCCACCGAGGTGGAGGAGCTGCTCGACCGCGAGAGCTACGAGGGCAGCCTCACTTGAGCCGCTACACCTCCGCCACCGACGCCGACCGGGAGGCGATGCTCGACGCCATCGGGGCGGGATCGGTCGACGAGCTGTTCGCCGACATCCCCGAGGCCGTGCGCCTGGGGCGGGCGATCGACCTGCCTGCCGGCAAGCCGGAGCAGGAGGTGTACACGTACCTGCGCGACCTCGCGGCACGCAACGTCTCGGCGGAGGACGAGCTGACGTTCCTCGGCGCCGGGATGTACGACCACTACGTGCCGTCGCTCGTCGACGCACTGCTGTCGCGCTCGGAGTTCCTGACGCCCTACACGCCGTACCAGCCGGAGGTCTCCCAGGGCACGCTGCAGGTGATGTTCGAGTACCAGACCGCGATCAGCGAGCTGACCGGGCTGCCGGTGTCGAACGCGACGCTGTACGAGGCGCCGTCCGCGGTCGCGTCGGCCGGCTGGCTGGCGCGGCAACAGAACAAGCGCGCGCGGTTCGTCGTCTCGCGGGGGCTGCACCCGCACTCGCGCGAGGCGCTGCGGACGACCGCGACCGGCTACGGCACGGAGGTCGAGGAGGTCGCGCTCAAGGACGGCGTCACGAGCGCCGACGCGCTGCGCGAATCGCTCGGCGACGACGTCTCGGCGGTGTTCCTCCAGCAGCCGAACTTCCTCGGCGCGGTCGAGGACCTCGAGGCGCTGGTCCCGATCGCGCGCGAGACCGGCGCCCTGCTGGTCGTCCAGTGCGACCCGCTCACGCTCGGCGTCCTCAAGCCGCCCGGCGAGTTCGACGTCGACATCGCCGTGGGGGAGGGCCAGTCGCTCGGCAACCGGCTCGACTACGGCGGCCCGTCGTTCGGCTTCTTCGCCGCCCAGCAGGCGTTCCTGCGGCGGATGCCGGGCCGCATCGCCGGCGAGACCACCGACGCCGACGGCAAGCGGGGCTTCGTGCTCACGCTGCAGACGCGCGAGCAGCACATCCGCCGCGAGAAGGCCACGCACAACATCACCACCGCGCAGACGCTGAATGCGCTGGCCGGCGTCGTCTACCTGTCGTGGCTGGGCCGGCGCGGCATCGTCGAGCTCGGCGAGCTGCTGCTGCACCGGACCGCGTATGCGCGGCGGGTGCTGAGCGAGCTCGACGGCGTCGCGCTGCTGCACGACCAGCCGGTGGTGCGTGAGTTCGCGGTCCGGCTCGCCGCTCCGGTCGACCGCGTGATCGAGCGCTGCGCCGCCGACGGGGTCAACCCCGGCTACCCGCTGGGCACCGACTACGACGAGTTCGAGGACGGGCTGCTGGTGGCCATCACCGAGCAGCGCTCGAAGGCCGACATCGACCGGCTCGCCGAGGTGCTCGGCGCCGCCGTCGCCGCAGAGCGCGAGGCGGTGCACGCATGACGCAGACGATCTTCGAGAAGTCCGTCGAGGGCCGGCGGGCGTTCGTGGCGCCCGAGCTCGACGTGCCGCGCGACGACGACGCGCTGCCCGAGCGCTTCCGCCGCGCCGAGCCGCCGAAGCTGCCGGAGATCTCCGAGCCGGAGATCGTCCGCCACTACACGATGCTCTCGACGAAGAACTTCCATGTCGACCGCGGCTTCTACCCGCTGGGCTCGTGCACGATGAAGCACAACCCGAAGCTGCACGAGCGCGTGGCGGCGCTCCCCGGTCACGCGCGGCTGCACCCGCTGCAGGCGCCGGCCCGCGCCCAGGGTGCGCTGCAACTGATGTGGGAGCTGCAGCGCGCGCTGGCCGAGATCGCCGGGCTGCCGCACGTGTCGCTCCAGCCGTCGGCGGGGTCGCAGGGCGAGCTGGCCGGCGTGCTGCTCACGCGCGCCTACCACGAGTCGCGCGGCGAGCACCGCACCAAGGTGCTCACGCCGGACACGGCGCACGGCACCAACCCGGCGACCGTGACGATGGCCGGCTACGACGTCGTCAAGCTCGGGACCGCCGACGACGGCGGGGTGGACCTCGACGACCTGCGGGCGAAGGTCGACGACGAGACCGCCTCGCTGATGCTCACCAACCCGAACACGCTCGGCGTGTTCGACCGCAACATCCAGGAGATCGCCTCGATCGTGCACGACGCGGGGGCGACGCTCTACTACGACGGCGCCAACCTCAACGCGGTCATGGGTCGCGCCCGGCCGGGCGACATGGGGTTCGACATCGTCCATTACAACCTGCACAAGACGTTCACCCAGCCGCACGGCGGCGGCGGCCCGGGCGCCGGCCCGATCGCCGTGTCGGACCGGATCGAGCCGTTCCTGCCGCGCCCTCAGGTTGTGAAGCGCGACAACGGCTCGTTCGACCTGGACTTCGACCGCCCGCAGTCGATCGGCCGCCTGCGCGGGTTCCAGGGCAACTTCGGGGTCTTCGTGCGCTCGTACGCGTACATCCTCTCGCTCGGCAGCGACGGGCTGGCCGAGGCCAGCGACGTCGCGGTGCTCAACGCCAACTACCTGATGGCGCGGCTGCGCGAGCTGTGCGGCGAGCACCTGCCGGCCGCCTACGACCGGACCTGCATGCACGAGTTCGTGCTCACCGGCGGCCCGATGAAGAAGGCGCTCGGGATCAAGACGCTCGACCTGGCGAAGCGGCTGCTCGACCACGACTTCCACCCGCCGACCGTCTACTTCCCGCTGCTCGTGGACGAGGCGCTGCTGATCGAGCCGACCGAGACCGAGACGCGCGAGACGCTCGACGAGTTCGCCGAGGGGGTGGCGGCGATCCTCGAAGAGGCCGCCGAGGATCCCTCGATCGCGCAGAACGCGCCGTACGACACACCGGTGCGCCGGCTCGACGAGGCCGGCGCCGCCAAGCGGCTGGTCATCCGCCAGCCGCTGTAGCCCTTCGGCCGATCCGCGATCGACCTTGGGCGGATTGTGGGCGCCGCCCCGCGCGGCGATTCTCGGCGCGTGCCCACCGCGTTCGCGATCGACTACGACGGCCGTTGCATCGAGGTCATCCCCGAGACCACGATGACCAAGGATCGCCTGCAGCTGCGGATCGACGGCGAGCTCGTCGCCGAGGTCAAGCCGAACGGCGCGAAGACCGTGGTCG
This sequence comes from uncultured Solirubrobacteraceae bacterium, assembly GCA_963759375.1. Classification (GTDB taxonomy): domain Bacteria; phylum Actinomycetota; class Thermoleophilia; order Solirubrobacterales; family Solirubrobacteraceae; genus DASSUW01. Next base: position 296,960 of record CAVWYY010000001.1, read on the forward strand.
AGGGCGACGGTGTCGAGGTCCGCGTGGTCATGCCGTGGCACGGCGTGAGCATCACCCGCGCCGAGTTGGTCACTGTGGGCGGCCCGGTCCGGCTCGCGCCCGCTCCCGGCAGCGCGGCGGCCCGTCGCGAGGAGCTCGAGCGGCGCCGGCCCGGCCTCTACGCGGCCCGCCACGTCGCGAAGGGCGTGCTGCAGGCGCTCCTCGCGATCGTCGGCATCGGGTTCGCGATCCGGCTGCTCCCGGACATCTCGCTGCCCGTCGACGTGCCGGACCTCCCGCTGCCCGACGTCGGCCTCGATATGCCGGGGTGGTTGAAGGTCGTGTTCCCGGTGCTGCTCGGGGTGGTCATCGCCTTGCGCGAGTGGAGGCGGCGACGGCCAGGTGGTAGACACCGTGATCGTGGCGGCCTCGGAGACGACGTTGAAGGCGGGCCGCCGTCGCGTACGGATCAGCAACCCGGGCAAGGTCCTGTTCCCTGACGACGGGATCACGAAGCTCGACCTGGCGAACTACTACGCGGCGGTGGGCGACGCGATGACCGGCCACGTCCGCGACCGGCCGCTGAACCTGTGGCGCTGGAACGACGGGATCGACAAGGAGGTCGTGGTCCAGCAGGCGATTCCCAAGGGCGCGCCCGAGTGGGTGCGGCGCGTGACCGTGTCGCGCCGGAAGGGCGGCGAGATCACCAAGGTGGTCGGCGGCGAGAAGGCGACGCTCGTCTGGCTCGCGAACCAGAACTGCATCACCCCGCACAACTGGACGGCCCGCGCCGACAAGCCCGATCAGCCGGACCGGATCGTCTTCGACTTCGACCCCGCCGACGACGCGGATGGGCAGTTCGAGGCGATCCGCGAGGGGGCGCTGGCGCTCGGCGACCTGCTGCGCTCGCACGGCCTGGCCCCGTACGCGATGACGTCGGGTTCGCGGGGCATCCACGTCGTGGCGCCGCTCCGCCGCGGCCCGGACTCCGACACCGTGCGGACGGTGGCGGGAGAGCTGGCAGAGGAGATCGCCGGGCAGCTGCCGGACACGCTCACGACGTCGTGGCGCAAGGAGGGCCGTGGAGGTCGCGTGCTGGTCGACGCCGCCCGCAACACCTACGCGCAGACCGCCGTGGCGCCCTATGCCGTGCGGGCCAAGCGGGGCGCGCCGGTGGCGTGCCCGCTGGCCTGGGAGGAGCTCTCCGATCCGGAGCTGTCGCCGCGGCGGTTCACGCTGCGCGACGTGCCGGAGCGGCTCGAGGCGCGCGGCGATCCCTGGGACGGGATCGCTGCCGCCGCCGCGGCGCTACCCAGCTGATCGCCCGAGCTGCGCCTCCGGTGACAGCTCCGCGCGAAGCGCATCCGCGGCCAGCGCCCGCCCGAGCCATGGCGCGTGCTTGAACAGGTTGCCGCCGGCGACGAAGCGCGCGCAGCCGGCGTCCCACGCGGCGATCCCGTCCGGGCCCCAGGGCAGCTCGGTCGCCCAGCAGTGGCGGACGTCGACCGGCGACGGGTCGAGCCCGGGCAGGTTCGCGGCCACCCAGTCGCGCGTGCGCTCGGCCGAGGCCGCCAGCTCGGCCGGCTCGACATCGTCCAGGCCGACGGCGAAGCGGTCGTTGCCGGGATAGGGGTCGCCGTAGGCGCCGTCCGGATGCTGCAGGCAGGGCAGGCGCTCCGGCGGCTCGCCGCGGACCGGGAACGTCAGCCGCACGTGCGAGGCCTCGGCGACAGGCAGCTCGAGCCCGACCGTGCGCGCCAGCGCCGGCGTGCCGCGTCCCGCGCAGACCACGACCCGGTCGTGGCGGGCGACGATCCCACCGCAGCGCACATCGCCGTCGGCGCTCACGGCGTACACCTCGTCGCTGACGATCCGCACGCCCTCGACCAGCGCGGCGATCGCCGCGCGGGTGCGGATCACGCCCGCATCGTGGTCGATCATCGCCGGCCCGTCCCACGGCCCGATCAGCGGCACGTCGTCGATCTCCCGTACGCGGGCGCCGGCGTCGCGGACCAGCGGCAGCCGCCGCTCGACCGCCGGGCCGAGCAGCACGGCGCCGTCGCGCGAGACGAGCTCGGTCCCGAACCGGGATTCCCACTCGCGCCACACGGCCAGCGACTCGGCCGCGAGGGCGACGAGCCGCGGGTCGTCGTGGGCGTGGCGGAAGATCCGCGACTGCCCGCCCGACTGCGCGGCGCCGGGCACGGCCCGCTCGTAGACGGTCACCGACGCGCCCTGCTCGCGCAGCGCGTATGCCGCCGACAGGCCGACGATCCCGGCGCCGACGACCGCGACGTCGCTCACGGGGCCGCCGCCCGCAGTGCGGTGGCCAGCGCCTCGGCGTCCACGCCCTCGTCCTCGCGTAGATGCCAGACGAGTTCGGCGGCCAGCGGCGCGAGCACCACGTGGGCGCGCAGCGCGCGGTCGCCGTCCACGGCGAGCTCCTCGAGCAGCAGCACGACGTGCTGCAGCCACGCCCGGTAGGCGCCGGTCCGGTAGCGGGCGGTCGGCGCCGCCGAGTCGACCTCGGCGAGCAGCTCGTAGTGCTCGGCGGTGAGCGCGGCCAGCGCGCCGAGGAACGCGTCGAGCCGCTCGCGCGCCGCGGCGCCCGGCCCCAGCGGCGGCGGGCCGCGCAGGATCTGCTCCTGCAGGCTGCGCTCGGCCTCGTCGACCAGCGCCGTCGCCAACCCGGCCCGGTCGCCGAAGCGGTGGAAGATCGTGCCCTTGGCGACGCCGGCCGCCTCGGCCACGTCGCTCATCGTCACCGCGCGCACGCCGCGCTCGGCGAACAGCTGCCGCGCGGCGTCGAGCACCCGCCTCCGGTTGCGCGCCGCGTCGGCGCGCTCGGGCCGCGAGGCGCCGGCGACGGGCAGTTCTGCCATGCCGTCAAGGTATCAACTTGACCACGGGCAAGTTATTGCTAGCCTCGAATTTGACCACAGTCAAGTTTCGGAGCCCGCCAATGGAAGCCTTCGCCATCCCGTTCCTCCTGTTCGTCGGCGCGCTGCTTGCCGTGCAGGCCGGCGCCAACGTGCAGCTCTCGGCCGCGCTCGGAAGCCCGCTCGGCGCGTCGGCCGTGCAGCTCACGATCGGCGCGGCGCTGCTGGTGGCGCTGGCCGCGCTGGCTGGCGGCCTCGGGGCCGCGGCGCTGCTCGACGACGTCGATGCCTGGCACCTGGCCGGCGGCCTCGGCTCGGCGATCTACATCACCGCGGGCATCCTGCTGTTCCCGCGGCTCGGCGCGGTCGTCACCGTCGGCCTGTTCGTGACCGGCCAGATGCTCGCCTCACTCGTGCTCGACGGCACCGGCTGGCTGGGCGTCGAGCAGGAGGCGATCGGGGCGGTCGCGATCGCCGCCGCCGCCGCGGTGCTGGCCGGCGTCGCGGCGATCGTCCGCGGGCAGGGTTCCGCGCCGGTCGGCCGCGCGCGCTGGGTCGCGCTGGCGCTGCTCGCCGGCGCGGCGCTGCCGGTGCAGGGCGCGGTCAACGCCCGGCTGCGGGCCGACCTCGACGAGCCGATCACGGTCGGCGCCTGGAGCTTCGTGGTCGCGGCGCTGGCGATGGTCGCGGTCCTCGCGCTCGACCGCTCGCGGCCGCACCTTGCGCCGGCTCGACCGCGTGCCGTGGTGGGGCTGGCTCGGCGGCCTGTGCGGCGCGACCTACGTGACGTCCGTGTTCCTGCTGATCCCGGAGATCGGCGTGGCGCCAACCATCGGGCTGACCGTCGCCGGCCAGCAGGTCGCCTCGGTGTTCGTCGACCGCCACGGCCTGCTGCGCCTGCCGCGCCGGCCGATCACGCGGACCCGGTTGCTCGGCGTGGCGACGCTGCTCGCGGGCGTGGCGCTCACGCAGGTCGCGTGAGGACGTCCGCGAGCCCTGGGAAGCGCGACTCGAGGTCCTCGCGGCGCAGCGAGATCAGCCGCGCGGTGCCTGCAGCGCGGGTGCGCGTGACGCCCGCCTCGCGCAGCAGCCGCAGGTGGTAGGAGCCGGTCGACGCCGGGATCCCGAGCGTCGCCTGCAGGTCGCTGCAGCTGTGCTCCTCGCCGTCGGCCAGCAGCCGGACGATCGCCAGGCGGACCGGGTCGCCGACCGTGCGCATGATCGTCGCCAGGTCGAGCGCCGAGGTGGCGGGATGGCGGATCTTCTCGGCGGCGATGGGCGACGTCGTCACGGGAATCATGGTACAACTACAGAAGTTCCATGACTTTGGAAATATTGAAAAGGTGTTCCCCGTGAAGACGCTCTCCCCGCGACTCGCCTACGCGCTCGCCGCGTCCGTGATCGGCCTCGCACTGTTCGCGTCGGTCACGCCGTCGCCGCTCTACGGCACCTACAGCGAGCTCTGGGGGTTCTCGCCCGCGGTGCTCACGCTCGTGTTCGCCACGTACGCGTTCGGCGTGCTGACGACGCTGATCCTGGCCGGGCGCGTGTCCGACGAGGTCGGGCGCCGCCCGGTGCTGCTCGTCGCGCTCGGTTCGCTGCTGCTCACGACGGTCGTCTACATGCTCGCCCAGTCGGTGGTCTGGCTGTTCGTCGCCCGCGGGCTGCAGGGCCTCGCCACGGGTCTCGCGGTCGCCGCCGCCAGCGCGGCGCTGCTCGACCTGCACCCGCGCCGCGATCCCGCGGGCGTGGGCCTCGCCAACGGCGTGGCCAGCGCCGCCGGCCTCGGGCTCGGGATGCTCGTCTCCTCGTCGGTCGTCGAGTGGCTGCCGGCGCCGCGCGTGCTTCCGTTCGTCGTGCTGTTCGTGCTGTTCGCGGTCGCGTTCACCGGCGCGCTGCTGATGCCCGAGCCCGTGGCTGAACGGCACCGTCCGCGCCTCACGCCGCAACGGCCGGGCGTCCCGCCCGTCGTCCGCCGCCCGTTCGTGCTCGCGGGGCTCGGCGTGCTCAGCTCGTGGTCGATCGGCGGTCTGTTCTTCTCGCTCGGCCCGGCGCTCTCGGCGCAGATCTTCGGCACCTCGAACCACTTCGTCACCGGCCTGAGCGTCGTCGTCCTCGCCGGCGCGGGCGCGCTCAGCCAGCTCGCGTTCGGGCGCACCGCGCCGTGGCTGGGGGCGTCCGTCGGCTCGATCGCGCTGGCCATCGGCCTGCTGCTGATCGTGCTGGCCAGCGCCGAGGAGTCGGCGGCGGTGCTGCTCATCGGGTCGCTCGTCGCCGGCGTCGGCTTCGGCGTCGCGTTCCTCGGCAGCCTGCGCCAGCTGATGGGCGCGATACCGAACGAGCACCGGGCCGAGGTGATGTCGGCGTTCTACGTCGTCGCGTACGCGTCGCTGTCCGTGCCGGCGATCCTCGCCGGGATCGTCGTCACCCCGCTCGGCCTGCAGAGCACGTTCGAGATCTTCGGCAGCGTGGTCGCCGCGATCGCCCTCGTGCTCGCGCTCGAGGCGTGGCGCACGCGGCCGCAGTCGCGCCCCGTCGCGGTCGGCTTGGATCCCGCGAGTTAGCCGCAGGCCGCTCTCAGGGAATGCAAAGGAACCTGGCGGGAGCGCGGCAGGCCGGGGACGTGCGTGCGGTCCCGTCGCTGACCGGCGGGCAGGGCGACCGCGGGAGGGTCGCCCGTCTCCGGCCTGCCGCGCTTAGGCCTGTCGAAGACCGCCACGTCCAGGACCGCCGTGGACACGTCGCCGGATCGCCACCCGAACCCTCGGAAATACGGTATTGCCTTCGGGATTGTGCGCGCCCGGCTCGGTCCACTGCGGTCCGGCCGGGCCGGATCTTCTTCGACAGACCCTAGACTCCCAGGCCGATGGTCATCTTCTCCGGCATCCAGCCCACCGGCCGCAAGCACCTGGGCAACTACATCGGCGCGATCATCCAGTACGTCGCCGGCCAGGACCGCGCCGACCCGGCGATCTACTGCATCGTCGACCTGCACGCGCTGACGGTCCCGTACGACCCCGCCGAGCTGCGCGAGCGCACCTACGACACCGCGGCCATCCTCATCGCCGCCGGCCTGGATCCCGACCGCTGCATCCTGTTCCGCCAGGGCGACGTCCAGGAGCACACCGAGCTGACCTGGCTGCTGTCGAGCGTGATCCCGCTCGGCGAGCTCAACCGCATGCACCAGTTCCGCGACAAGTCGGCCGCGCAGCGCGAGATGGTGACCTCGGGCCTGCTCTTCTATCCGGTCCTGATGTCCGCCGACGTGCTCGCCTACCGCGCCCACGAGGTGCCGGTGGGCGAGGACCAGCGCGAGCACCTCGAGGTGATGCGCCGCGCCGCCGAGCGGTTCAACAAGCGCTTCGGCGAGCTGCTCGTGGTGCCCGAGGCGCGGATCCCCGAGGTCGGGGCGCGGGTGACCGACCTGCAGGAGCCCGACCGCAAGATGTCGACGACCGGCGGCTCCGAGCAGGGCACGGTCTACGTGCTCGACGACCCGGACGCCATCCGGCGCAAGTTCAAGCGCGCCGTGGCCGACTCCGGCCGCGAGGTCGTCCGCGCCGCCGACAAGCCCGGCATCTCGAACATGATCGAGATCATGGCGGTCGCCCGCGGGATCTCGCCCGAGCAGGTCGAGCGCGAGTTCGAAGGCTCCGGCTATGGCGACTTCAAGGCCGCCGTCGCGGACGCCGTCGTCGATTGGCTGGCCCCGGTGCGCGAGCGCTACGAGGAGCTGCGGGCCGACGACGCCCGTCTCGAGGGCATCCTCGAGGCCGGCGCCGACAAGGCGCGCGCGATCGCCTCGGGCACGCTGGCCGACGTGCGCGACGCGATGGGCGTCGGTCCCGTCCGGCGGTCCGTCGGGCCTGCCGCCTAGCGTTCGGGGTCCGCGTGGCCACGATCGCCCACCGTCTCGAGCTGGACCTCGACGCCTTCACGGGCCCGTTCGACCTGCTGCTCTCGCTGATCCTGCGCGAGGAGCTCGACCTGCTGGAGGTCGAGCTGGCCGAGATCGTGATCGCGTACATCGACCACCTGGAGGCCGAGGGCGAGCTCGACCTCGAGGCGGCGACCGAGTTCCTCGTGCTGATCGCAGCGCTGCTGGAGCTCAAGTCGCGGCTGATGCTGCCCGGCGAAGACTCGTTCGAGGAGCTCGACGAGCTGGCACCCGCCGAGGCGGCCGAAGAGCTGCTCGAACGGATGCTCCAGTACGCGCGGTTCCGCGGCGCCGGCGGCTGGACGTCGGCCGCGCACGCCGCCGGCCAGTCATATCTGTACCGCAGCGCGCCGCTGCCGCCCGCGCTGCGGCGCGTGTCCATCGAGGTCGCCGAGCGCGCCTACGACGCCGAGGTGCTCGGCCAGGCGATCGGCTCGCTGCTGCGCACGCCGCCGCCGCTCGACCTGCGCCACATGGCGATGCCGCGCGTCTCGGTGGCCGACCGGCTCGCGCACCTGCGCGGCCTGCTCGCCCGTCGCAGCGGCCGCTTCAGCTTCGACGAGGCCGTCGACGGCGCCGACCGCGTGACCGTCGCGGTGACGTTGTTCGCGCTGCTCGAGCTCTACAAGGCCGGCGAGGCCGCGTGGGAGCAGGACGAGCCGTTCGGGCCGATCACGATCCAGGGAGCCGCATGACCGAGCTCGCGCGCCAGATCGAGGCGCTCCTCTTCCTCAGCCCCGAGCCCGTCCCGGTGGACGAGCTGGCCGACGCCGTGCAGGCGGGGGAGGAGGCCGTCAGCGAGGCGATCGGCGAGCTCGGCGAGGCGCTGGAGGGCCGCGGCGTCGTGCTGCGCGAGGTGGCCGGCGGCTGGGCGCTCGCCTCGCACCCGGACGCCGAGGAGGCCGCCCGCCGGTTGCTGGCGCGCCCGCGGACGCCCGCGCTCACGCCCGCCCAGGCCGAGACGCTGGCGATCGTCGGCTACCTGCAGCCGGTCTCGCGCCCCGAGGTCGCCCGCATCCGCGGTGTCGCGTCAGAGTCCGCCACCGCCGCGCTGGTCGAGCGCGGGCTGATCGAGGAGTCCGGCCGCTCGCAGTTCGGCGCGATCCTCTACCGCACCACGCCGCTGTTCCTGAAGCTGTTCGGGCTCAACACGCTGGACGAGCTGCCCGAGATCGAGCAGTGGGACCCGAGCCCGGAGGACGAGGCGGCGCTGCGCGAGCGCCTGCTCCGCGCCGGCGAGCAGCGCCTCAACAGCCCTACGCAGCAGTAGGACCCGATTCAGAACCCACGACGGCTGAGGCGACCGTCTCGCGGCCCCCTCAGACCGCCGTGTTCGTCTGAATCGGATCCTGCTTAGCGGCGAGCTGCCCGCAGGCCGCGTCGATGTCGCGGCCGCGTGTGAGGCGCACGGTCGCGCGCACGCCGTGCTCCTCGAGCACGGCCTTGAAGGCGCCGATCGCGCCGGGCGACGAGCCGTCGTACATCCCGGTCGGGTTGTACGGGATCAGGTTGACCTTGTAGATCTTCGGGTCGAGCAGCGTGGCGAGCTGGATCGCCTGCCGGTAGGTGTCGTTGACGCCGCCGAGCATCACGTACTCGATGAACACCTTGCGGCGGCGGCGCGCGTAGTACGCCTCGCACGCCTCGAGCACCGACGCGATCGGGTGGCGGTCGTTGACCGGCATGATCCGCGAGCGCAGCTCGTCCTCGGGCGCGTGCAGCGAGAACGCCAGCCGGATCGGCATGTCGGTCTCGGTCAGCGCCCGGATGCCGGGCACCCAGCCGACCGTGGAGATCGTCGTGCGGCGGTGGGTGATGCCGACGTCCGGCAGCCGCCGGGAGGCCGAGAGCACGCTGTCGAGGTTCATCATCGGCTCGCCCATGCCCATGAACACCAGGTGGTCGACGGGCTCGATGCGGCGGAAGTGCAGCACCTGGTCGAGGATCTCCGAGGCCGTCAGGTTGCGGCCGAACTTCATCGTGCCGGTGGCGCAGAACGTGCAGGTGAGCGGGCAGCCGGACTGCGAGGAGACGCAGATCGAGCGGCGGCCGTCGCGGTAGCGCATGAGCACGGCCTCGACGGCGCGGCCGTCGTGCGTGTGGAACAGCGCCTTGACGGTGCCGTCGGACGAGTGCGCCTCGCGCACCAGGTCCAGCGACGAGAACGGCACCTGCTCGGCCAGCTGCGCGCGGAGCGCGGCCGGCAGGTCGGTCATCTCGTCGTAGCCGCCCGCTCCGCGCGCGGCCCAGCTCCACACCTGGCGGGTGCGGAAGGCGGGCTGGCCGGCGGCGGTCAGCGTCTCGTCGAGCAGGGCGAGGTCCACGACACATATCGTGGCAGCGTCGTGCGGCTCGCCAAGTACCTCGCCCATGCCGGCGTCGCGTCGCGGCGCGCGTCCGAGCAGCTCGTGTTCTCGGGCCGCGTGACCGTGGGCGACGAGGTGGTGCGCGATCCGGCTCGCGACGTGGACGGCAGCGTGCCGGTCGCGGTCGACGGCCGGCCGGTGCGCGTGTCGGCCGGTCAGAAAGCCGTCTACGCCGTGCACAAGCCCCGCGGCGTGGTCTCCACGGCCCGCGACCCGCAGGGGCGTCCGACCGTCGTCTCGCTCGTCCCGAGCGCGCGGCGCCTGTACCCGGTCGGCCGGCTCGACGCCGAGACGACAGGGCTGATCCTGCTCACCGACGACGGCGAGCTCGCGCACCGGCTGACGCACCCGTCGTTCGAGGTGCCGCGCACCTACCACGCCAAGGTCCGCAACGCCCCGGTGCGCGACGAGGCGATCCGCCACCTGCGGGAGGGCGTGGAGCTCGACGACGGCCGCACCGGTCCGGCGCGGGTCAAGCGCCTCGGCGCCGACCGGCTCGAGATCACGATCCACGAGGGCCGCAAGCGCCAGGTGCGGCGAATGTGCGAGGCGGTCGGCCATCCGGTGATGACGCTCGAGCGCGTGCGCTTCGGCCCGCTGTGGCTCGGCAAGCTCGAGGAAGGGCGCTACCGCCGCCTCACCGCCGCCGAGGTCGAGAAGCTCCGCCGATAGTCTGCTGCGCCGTATGCGGCTCATCGCGCTTCGCGGCGCCACCACGGTCGAGGCCAACGACGCCGACCACATCCTCGCGGCCACCGAGGAGCTGATGAACGAGCTCCTCGCACGCAACCGGCTCGACGGCGACTCGATCGTCAGCTGCATCTTCACGCTCACGGAAGACCTCGACGCCGAGTTCCCGGCCGTGGCGGCCCGCAACATGGGGCTCAGCCGCGTGCCACTGCTGTGCACCCGCGAGATCCCCGTGCCCGGCGCGCTTCCGCGGGTCATCCGTGTGCTCATGCACTGCTATCCGCCGGTGGGCGTCGACCCCCAGCACGTGTACCTCGGCGAGGCGCGCAAGCTCAGGCTGGACCTCGAAGGCGCCCAATAGACTGCGGTCCATGGCGCTCGAGTTCGCCAGCAAGGTCCGGCGCATCCCGGTCTACCCGGCCGCCGACGGCTACGCCTCCGAGGGGGAGATCGCCAAGCTCGCCTCCAACGAGTCGCCGTACCCGCCGGTTCCCGCGGTGATCGAGGCGATCACCGCCGCGCTGGCCGGCCTGAACCGCTACCCCGACCCGACGAACTCCGCGCTGCGCCGCAAGCTGTCGGACCGTCACGGCGTGCCCGCATCGCGGATCGCCATCGGCAACGGCTCGTGCGACGTGCTGCTGGCGGCCGGCGACGCGCTGCTGGAGCCCGGCGCCGAGCTCGTCTACGCCTGGCCGTCGTTCTCCGTCTATCCGCACCTCGCCGCCGCGTCCGGCGCCCACGCCCTCGAGGTCCCGCTCGACGCCGACCACAAGCACGACCTCGAGGCGATGCGCAAGGAGATCACGGTCGCCACGCGGCTGGTGATCGTCTGCAACCCGAACAACCCGAGCTCGACCGCGCTGCCGCTCGACGAGATCGCCGAGTTCGTGGCCGACATCCCGCGCCACGTCTGCGTGATCCTCGACGAGGCCTACGTCGAGTTCAACGTGCTGCAGGACCCGGACGACTCGGTCGACCTGCTCAAGAAGCACCAGAACCTCGTGCTGCTGCGGACGTTCTCGAAGATCTACGGCCTGTGCGGGCTGCGGGTCGGCTACGCGCTGGCTGGCTCGGACGAGTTCCGCACGGCGGTCGACCAGGTGCGCCAGCCGTTCTTCTGCAACGCCGCCGCCCAGGCCGCCGCGCTGGAGGCGCTCAACCACCAGGACGAGGTCGCCCGCCGCGTCGAGCGCAACCTGGCCGAGCGGATCGGCCTCGAGGAGGGGCTGCGCGGGCTCGGCCTCGATCCCGCCGAGTCGCAGGCCAACTTCGTGTGGTTCGACGTCGGAGAGGACCGCGACGAGCCCGAGATCGTGCGCGGCCTGGCCCAGCGCGGCGTGCTCGTGCGCGCCGGCGGCGCGCTCGGCCGGGACGGCGCGCTGCGCGTCACCGTGGGCACGCAGGCCGAGAACGAGCGGTTCCTGGAAGCGCTGGAAGCGCTGCTGTGACATGCAGCTCGCCGCCCGCGCACCGCACCCCGCGCTGAGACGGCACATCCGGACGCTCACCGGCTGGTACGAGAAGGTCGACGGTCCGGTCGTGCGCGATGAGCTGCCGGGCGGGCGGATCGTGCTCGTCGTCTCGTTCGGGCCGCGGATGGAGATCGACGGCCGCACCTACACGTCGTTCGCCGCCGGGCTGCACGACGTGCCCGCGCACACCGAGCACGACGGGCTCGGCCACGGCATCCAGGCGTACCTCACGCCGCTCGGCGGGCGGCGCCTGTTCGGGATGCCGATGGGCGAGCTCACGCGCCAGGTCGTCGACCTCGAGGACCTCATGGGCCGCGAGGCCGGCGAACTCGCCGAGCGGCTGGCCGCCGCGCCCGGCTGGGCCGAGCGGATCGACATCTTCGAGCGGGCGATCGCGGCGCGGGTGCTGCGCGCGGAGCCGGTCGCGCCAGAGCTGGAGTGGGCGTGGGAGCGGCTCGTGGAGACCGACGGCGCGGCGCCGATCGGCGCGCTCGGCGAGGAGCTGGGCTGGAGCCGCCGGCACCTGGCCGCGCGCTTCCGCGAGGAGCTGGGCATGCCGCCGAAGGCGGTCGCGCGGATCCTGCGCTTCGAGCGCGCCGTCGAGCGCCTGCGCGCGGGCGACGATCTCGCCGCGCTGGCGCTCGACAGCGGCTACTACGACCAGGCGCACTTCAACCGCGACTTCCGCGCGTTCGCCGGGGCGACGCCGACCGAGCTCCGTCAGCCGCTCGTCCACTCGGGCGCCGCGTAGGGCGCGCCCGGCACGCTGCCGACGCACAGCACGCGCAGGCCGTCCGGCCCGCTGGTGAGCACGCGGGCCGTGCCGGCGTCGACCCGCACAAGGTGCTCGGGGTCGAGCGGCAGCCGCAGGTCGCCGGCCACCACGGCGCCCGCGCCGCTGAGCGCGACGTAGAGCTCCTGCTGGCCGGTGTCCGCCTCGTCGTGCGCGCCGGTGGTGTAGTCGGGCGGCAGGTCCATGATCTGGACGCCGAACGCCGTGATGCCCAGCCCGTCGCGGACGAGCTTGGCGAACCCGTCCCAGATCTGGGGCAGGTCGTCGACGGCCGCTCCGGCGATGCTGGCGGTGTCAGCCCTGGTAGGCATGTGCGGTCCTCCTGGTGGGGGTGGTGACGTACAGCACGGCGCCAAGCCCGATCGCGAGCGGGATCAGGCCGGACAGCATCAGGGCGGGCTGCGCGCCGATGACGCCGACGAGCAGGCCCGCCAGCGCCAGCGCGCCGATCTCGGCGCCGTTGCGGCCGGCGTTGTAGAGCGCATAGGCGCGGCCGCGCACGTTCTCCGGGACCCGCTCGTGGATCAGCGTGCGCATGAGGACGTTCTTGAGGCCGTGGGCGACGCCGCCGAGCGTGAACCCGGCGAACGCCAGGACCAGCAGGCCTCCGGCGGCGGTGGCGAGGCCGGCGCCCTGGACGGCGATGGCGGCGACGGCGGCGACTGCCACCGCGGCGGTCGGCACGCGCCGCGCGAGGCCGACCGCGCCGGCGACCATGCCGAGCGCCCAGCACGTCCCGAGCAGGCCGAATGCGGTGTCGCTCGCGCCGAGCGTCTCCTTCACGTAGAAGACCTCGGCGGTGATCGACATCGAGAAGAACAGCAGCGACGCCACGGCGGTGAGCACGGTGACGCGCAGCACGGGGTCGCCGGCCAGGACCGCGAAGCCCTCGCGGGCGCGGCCGCTGTCGCCGGCCTGCCGCTCCGGGCGCCGGCGGGCGTGCAGCAGCGTGGCCACGAGCGCGACGGCGGCGAACGTCGCAGCGTCGAGCAGCAGGGCGATCTCCGGCGTCCCAGCGGCCACGAGCGCAGCGCCGACGGGTGGCCCGAGCACCATCCCGGCGTAGCGGGCGGTCTCGACGAGGCCGTTGACCTCGGACAGCCGCTCCTCACCGGCCGCCACGGGCACGAGCGCGAACTCGGCGGGCTGGGCGATCGCCGCGCCGATCCCCACGAACATCGTCAGGACGAGCATCACGGCGAGCGAGCCGGTCGACAGCGCCAGCGCGGTGGCGGCGATCGCCTGGGCGAGCGAGACGACGCGCAGCAGGTACGCGTTCTCGTAGCGGTCGGCCAGCCGCCCGGCGACGCCGCCGAGCAGGACCATCGGGCCGAACAGCGCCAGGAACATCGCGGACACGGCGAGCGCGGACCCGGTCGTCGCCTGGATGTGCAGGGCGAGCGGGACCCACAGCAGGAAGTCGCCGAACGAGGAGACACCCACGGCGGCGACGATCAGGCGGACGTCACGGATGCGGAGCGCGGACATGCGGCGAGTGTCCGCGGCCACCGTGCCACGACCGTGAATCCAGCGTGATCACATCCGTCCAAGACGTCAGCGTCGCGTCCGCGTACGGTGCGGGCATGGTCATCCCCACCTTCAAGTACGACGACGCCCCCGCGGCGATCGACTTCCTCGAGCGCGCGTTCGGCTTCGAGCGCAAGAACGTGTTCGAGGGCGACGGACTGGTCCACCACGCCGAGCTCACGCACGGCCGCGGCATGGTCATGCTCGGCAGCGTCGGTGCCGGCGACCCGCAGTTCGAGACGAAGCGCTCGTCGGTCTACGTGATCGTCCCCGACGCCGACGCTGCGTACGAGCGCGCGAAGGGCGCCGGCGCCGAGATCACGCGGGAGCTGCAGGACACCGACTACGGCTCGCGGGAGTTCGCGGCGCGCGATCCCGAGGGCAACGCTTGGAGCTTTGGCACGTACGACCCGTTTGCCAGCTGAGGGCGCCCCTGCTACAAATCTCAGACCGCGATGTCCGATCGCCCCGCTCACCTGACGCTTCACACCGCGCCGCGGGGCTTCGGCTACGCCTATTTCTCCTACCGCACCTGGCGATTTAGCTAGGCGCTCGGTCGGTGCGCACTCCGCGCCGCCACCGCAATCGGGGCCCCAGTGGCCGAGCGCCTTGCAACGGCGGATCGTTCGTAGAGTGTGGATCGACTTAGGAGAAGCAGCAGATGATGATCGTGATGAAGGCGGGAGCGACCGAGACGGAGATCCAGTCCGTCATCGACCGCATCGAGTCCGTCGGAGCCCGCGCCCACCCCTCGCGCGGCGAGGAGGTCACCGTGATCGGCGCGATCGGCGATCGCGAGCACGTGGCCCGGCTCGGCCTCGAGGGTGCACCCGGCGTCGCCCAGGTCGTACCGATCCTCAAGCCGTACAAGCTCGCCTCCACGCAGGTACGAGTCGGCGAGCGAACGGTCGTCGACGTCGAGGGACGAAAGATCGGCGGTGAGCACTTCTCGCTCATCGCCGGGCCGTGCACCGTCGAGTCGCGCGACCAGACCCTGATCACCGCGCGCGCCGTGCGCGACGCCGGCGCCTCGCTGTTCCGCGGCGGCGCCTACAAGCCCCGCACCTCGCCCTACGCCTTCCAGGGCCTCGGGCAGGAGGGCCTGCGGCTGCTCGCCGAGGCCAAGGAGGAGACCGGCCTGCCGATCGTCACCGAGCTGATGGACGCGCGGGACATCGAGGCCGTCGTCGCCGTCGCCGACGTGATCCAGATCGGCGCGCGCAACATGCAGAACTACCCGCTGCTCTCCGAGATCGGCCGGGCCGGCAAGCCGGTGCTGATCAAGCGCGGCCTGTCCTCGACGCTCGAGGAGCTGCTGATGGCGGCGGAGTACGTCCTCAAGGAGGGCAACCCCAACGTCCTGCTGTGCGAGCGCGGCATCCGCACGTTCGAGACGGCGTACCGCTTCACGCTCGACCTCACCGCGATCCCGGTGCTCAAGGAGCTCACGCACCTGCCCGTGATCGTCGACCCCAGCCATGCCGCCGGCCGGCGCGCGCTGGTGACCCCGCTGTCGCTGGCGGCCGCCGCCGCGGGGGCCGACGGGATCATCGTCGAGGTGCACCCGCAGCCGGAGGAGGCGATCTGCGACGGCCCGCAGCAGCTGTACGCCGATCGCTTCGCCGAGTACGCCGAGCAGGTCGAGCGCGCCGCCGCGGTCGCCGGCAAAGTGCTCAGCAGCGTCTGATGGCCGCTGGTCCGCGCCGGCCCGTCGTGGCCGTGGTCGGCGTGGGCTTGATCGGCGGGTCGATCGGGCTGGCCGCGCGTGAGCGCCTGGGCGCGCGCGTGCGCGGCCACGACCCGGCGGACGGCGTGCTCGCCCGCGCCGCCGAGCTGGGCGCGGTCGACGAGCAGTGCGGCTCGGCGGCCGAGGCGGTGAGCGGCGCGGACGTGGCGTTCGTGGCCGCGCCGGTGGGCGCGTTGCCCGACGTGGCCCGCGAGGTGCTCGAGGCCGCCGGTGAGGAGTGCGTGGTCACCGACGTCGGCTCGACCAAGCGGTCGGTGGTCGCGGCGGTCGACGACCCGCGGTTCATCGGCGGCCACCCGCTGGCCGGCGCCGAGACCGCCGGGGTCGAGCACGCGCGCGCCGACCTGTTCGACGGCGCCACCTGGTACCTGACGCCGACGGCGCGGACCGGCGGGATCCTCTACGAGCGCCTGCACCGCATGCTGGTCGATCTCGGGGCGCACCCGTCGGCGCTCGACGCCGAGACGCACGACGCGCTGCTGGCGACCGTCTCCCATCTCCCGCACGTGCTCGCCAACGTGCTGGTCGCGCGCGCGGCGCGCGTGCTGTCCGACGAGGGCGAGCGACTGCCGGCCACGGGCCCGTCGTTCCGCGACGCCACCCGCGTGGCCGGCGCCAACACGAGCATCTGGCGCGACATCTACCTGGCCAACGCCGATGCGTTGGTGGCTGCCATCGACGACACGGTGGCCCGGCTCGCCGAGGTCCGCGCCGCGCTGGAGGCGCGCGACGGCGCCGCGGTGGCCGCGTGGAACGACGGCGCGCGCGACGAGCGGCGGCGGCTGCTCGAGGCCGACCTGGCCGGCGGCGAGGTGCACGAGCTGCGCGTGGCCGTGCCGAACCGGCCGGGCGTGGTCGCCGAGGTCGCGCTCGCGCTCGGGCGGGCAGGCGTCAACATCCTCGACATGGCGCTCTACCCGGCCTCGGACATGTCCTCCGGCACGATCGCGCTGTGGATCGCCGGCGAGCGGATGGCGACCGAGGCGCAGGAGCTCGTCGAGGGCCTCGGCCTCACGGTGGCGCGGGCATGAACGTCCGCTTTGCCCCCGACGGCCCGCTCCGCGGCGCGATCGCCGTCCCGGCCGACAAGTCGCTCTCGCACCGCGCCGCCCTGTTCGCGGCGATGGCCGACGAGCCGGTCGAGGTCACCGGCTACCTCGACGCGGCGGACACGAACTCGACGCTCGCGGCCGTGCAGGCGCTCGGCGCGCTGGTCGAACGGCGCGACGGCTCGCTGGTGATCCGCGGCGTCGGCCTGCGGGCGGCGGCGCCGGTCGCCGGCGCGATCGACGTCGGCAACGCCGGCACGCTGATGCGCCTGCTCCCCGGCTGGCTGGCCGGGCAGGAGGGCGGGAGCTGGACGCTCGACGGCGATGCGTCGATCCGCCGCCGGCCCGTCGACCGGGTGGCGACGCCGCTGGCGGAGATGGGCGCGCGGATCGAGGCCACCGAGGGCCGCTTCCCGCCGTTCACCGTGACCGGCAGCGCCCTCCACGGGATCGAGTACGAGCTGCCGGTGGCCTCCGCCCAGATCAAGTCGTGCGTGCTGCTGGCCGGGCTGCTCGCGTCCGGCCCGACCACGGTCGTCGAGCCGATCCCGACCCGCGATCACACCGAGCGGATGCTCGCGGCCGCCGGCGTGCGGGTCACGCGAGAGGGCGACCGCGTGACGGTCGCCGCCCAGGACGAGCTCGAGCTCGGCGCGCTGCACGTGCCGGGCGACCCGTCCTCGGCAGCGTTCCTGGCCGCCGCCGCGGTGCTCGTGCCCGGCTCGCGGATCGTGCTCGAGGGCATGTGCGCGAACTGGACGCGGACCGGCTTCTTCCGGATCCTGCAGCGCATGGGCGGCGTCGTCGTGGGCCCGCTCGAGGAGCCGGGCGCGGCCGCGCCCGACCGCGAGCCGGTGGCCGAGATCGACGTCGCCTACGGGCCGCTGGTGGGCACGACGGTCGAGCGCGGCGAGGTGCCGCTCGCCATCGACGAGCTGCCGCTCGTCGCCCTGCTCGGCTGCTTCGCCGAGGGCCAGACCGTCGTGCGCGGCGCGGGCGAGCTGCGCCTGAAGGAGAGCGACCGGATCGCCACGGTGGTCGACGGGCTGAGCGGTCTCGGCGCGACGATCGAGGCGACCGACGACGGCTTCGTGGTCGAGGGCGGCGACGGCCTGCGCGGTGGGTCGATCGACGCCCACGGCGACCACCGCCTGGCCATGCTCGGCGCGGTCGCCGGCCTGGCCTCGCGCGACGGCGTCGAGGTCGTCGGCATGGAGGCCGCTGCCGTGTCGTACCCGGGCTTCGAAGCCGACGTCGCTGCGCTGCGCGGCTCGTGAGCGGCCAGTTCCACTTCCACCCGGACGAGTACATCGCGCTGATGGAGTCCGAGCTGCCGGACTACTACCGGCTGCAGGACGAGACCGCCGCGGCGACCGGCGCGGGCGCGTCGCGGCTGCTCGAGCTCGGCACCGGCACGGGGGAGACCGCACTGCGTGTGCTGCGCCGTCATCCCGGCGCGGCGCTCGTCGGGGTCGACGTCAGCGACGACATGCTCGCGGTGGCACGCGAGCGGCTGCCGGGAGCGGACCTACGGGTGGCGCGCCTCGAGGACCCGCTGCCGCCCGGCCCGTTCGACCTCGTCTTCTCGGCGCTCTGCATCCACCACCTCGACGGGCCGGGGAAGGCCGACCTGTTCCGGCGGGTCGCGGGGGTGCTGTCGCCCGGCGGGCGCTTCGTGATCGGCGACGTCGTCGTGCCCGACGATCCCGCCGACGCGGTGACGCCGTTGGGCCCGGGCTACGACATGCCGAGCCGGGTCGACGAGCAGCTGGCCTGGCTGGCCGATGCGGGGTTCTCCGCCTCCGTGGTCTGGACAGCCCGAGACCTCGCGGTCGTCCTCGGGCGAACCCCGGCTGGGTAGGGGGTCAGAGAACCAACGCACCGGTTTCGCGTGGGGCGGATTAGGCGCGTATAGCGAGCATTTCCCGACCCACGCGAAACTGGTAGATCAGCGCCTCCCTACCCAGCCGCAGTTGACGTTCGTCAGGCGGCGCGCGTCCGCCGGGGCGGGGAGGCGGCGCGCCTCACGGCGTCCGCCAGCGCCGGGGCCTCCTCGACTCCGACCGTGGCGGTGGTGATGCGGATCGCGGCGCCGCCGGTCAGCCGGTACGGCCGGCCTGCGGCGACCGCCCAGCCCTCGGACAGCAGGGCGCCGACCGCGAAGTCCTCGTCGTCGACCGGCACCCACAGGTTGATGCCGCTCGGCGGCACCGGCAGCCCGAGCAGCGCCGCCAGTGCGGCGCGGCGCTCGGCGTAGACCGACGAGGCGCGCGCGACGACCGCCATCACCTCGTCGTCGGACCACAACCGCGCGACGAGCCGCTGGACGATGCCGGTGACCCAGCCCGGCCCGAGCGACTGGCGGCCCTCGACGCGGGCGAGGGTCGTGTCGTCGCCGGCCAGCACGGCGAGCCGCAGGTCGGGGCCGAGCCACTTGGACACCGAGCGCACCGCGGCCCAGCGCTCGCGGCCGGGCTCGACAAGCGTGTGCCAGGGCGTGCCGGCCACCGGCCCGAGATGGTCGTCCTCGACGAACGAGGACCGAGTCGCTCAGCACCGAGCGCAGCTCGGCCGCCCGCTCGGCGTCCAGGGCCGCGCCCAGCGGGTTGTGGCCGCGCGGCGTGAGCACCACGGCGCGCGCCCCCGCGGCCTGCGCGGCCGCCAGCGCGCGCGGCCGCATGCCCCGCGCGTCGACGGCCACGCCTTCCAGGCGCAGGCCGAGCGCGCGAGCGAGGTCGTGCACTCCCGGCCAGCCGGGATCCTCGACCGCGAGGACGTCGCCGGGGGAGAGGTGGGCGGCGAGGACGCGCTCGATGCCGTCGAGCGCGCCGTTGACCACGCACAGACGCCCGGCGGGGACGCCGTCGGCCGCCAGCGCCGCGCCGGCGACCGCCGCGAGCTCGGGCAGCATCGGCTCGCCGCCGTAGCTGCGGTGCGGCGCTTCGATCGCGTGCAGCGTCCCGTCGAGCGAGGGGAGCAGCGCCGTGTCGGGGCTCCCGGTCACGAGGTCGCGCGCGCCCTCCGGCACCGCCCAGCCGGCCCGCGCCGGTCGCAGCGGCGGGCGCTCGGCCACGCGCGTGCCCGAGCGCGGACGCGAGACGACGACGCCGCGGCGGCGCAGCTCCGCGAGCGCGGCCGCGACCGTCGTCGGGCTCACGTCGAGCGCGTCCGCCAGCCGGCGCACCGAGGGGAGCGGCTCGCCCGCCGCCAGCCGCCCGGCGGCGATCGACGCCTCGACGCTCGCGACGATCTCGCTTGCCGACGAGCCGCTGATCCGGTACTGTTCCGGCACAGTCAACTAACTGTAACAGAACAGTGCTCAAGACGCCACGAACCAAACTCCGCAGGGTCCCCAACCGCGGCTTCCACGACCGCGACACGATCGACGCGATCCTCGACGAGGCGCTCATCGGCCACCTCGGCTTCGTGCACGACGGCAAGCCGGCCGTGATCCCGACGTTGCAGGCGCGCGTCGGCGACGAGGTGCTGATCCACGGCTCGGCCGCCAGCCGCGCGCTGCGCGCGCTCGAGGACGGCATCGACGCCTGCCTCACGGTCACGCTGGTCGACGGCATCGTGCTCGCGCGCTCGGCGTTCCACCACTCGATGAACTACCGCTCGGTCGTCCTCTACGGGAAGGCGCGGCCGATCACCGGCGCGGAGCCGCTCGAGGCCGCGCTGGAGGCGTTCACCGAGAAGCTCGTGCCCGGCCGCTGGGCCGACGTGCGCTGGCCCACGGCCAAGGAGCTCAAGGGCACCGCCGTGCTCGCGCTGCCGATCGAAGAGGGCTCGGCGAAGGTGCGTACCGGGCCGCCGGTCGACGACGACGAGGACTACGACCTCGACGTCTGGGCCGGCGTCGTCCCGCTCCGGCTCACCGCGAGCCCGGCGATCCCGGACCCAGCGCTCCGCGAGGGCATTCCGCAGCCCGCCTACGTCGCCTAACTAAGCTCTCCCGCCGTGGTCATCGCGATCGACGGCCCGGCGGGCGCCGGCAAGTCAACGGTGGCTCGCGCGGCCGCGCGCGAGCTCGGCTTCACCTACCTCGACACGGGGGCGATGTACCGCGCCGTCGGCCTCGGCTCGCTCGAGGAGGCGGGGGCGCCCGCCGACATCGCCCACCGGATCGCCATCGAGGGCGGCGACCGCGTGTTCATCGACGACCGCGACGTGACCGACGTGATCCGCACACCGGAGGTCTCCGCGGCCGCCTCCCGGGTGGCGGCGGACCCCGCGGTGCGCGCCGTGCTCGTCGCCAAGCAGCAGGCGATCATGGCCGACGGCGACTGGGTCGCCGAGGGCCGCGACATCGCGACCGTGGTCGCGCCCGACGCCGCGGTCAAGGTCTTCCTGACCGCCGACCCGAACGAGCGCGCCCGGCGGCGCTTCCAGCAGAGCGGAGGCGACTTCGACGAGGTGCGGCGCGACCAGGACGAGCGCGACCGGCGCGACGCCAGCGCCGACCGCACGGTCCACGAGCCGGCGCCGGACGCGATCCCGCTCGACACGACCGGGCGCTCGCTCGACGAGGTTGTCGGCCAGTTGGTCACGCTGGCCTTCGAGGCACGCGAGCTGCGATGAAGATCGCCGTCCTCGGCTACCCGAACGTCGGCAAGTCCTCGCTCGTCAACCGGCTCACCGAGTCGCGCGAGGCGGTGGTCCACGAGCGGCCCGGGATCACGCGCGACCGCAAGGAGCTCAGCACCGAGTGGAACGGCCGCCGGCTGACGCTGATCGACACCGGCGGCGTCGACCTCCAGGACGAGGACCCGCTCGCCGTCTCGATCCAGGACCAGGCGCGCGAGGCGATCGCCGACGCCCAGGTCGCGCTGCTGGTGGTCGACGCGCGCGCGGGCCTGCGCCCGGGTGACCAGGAGATCGCCCAGATCCTCCGCGGCGGCGAGCTGCCCGTGGTCGTCGCCGCGAACAAGATCGATTCGCCGGGCGACCTCGTGCTCGTCCACGACTTCCACGCCCTCGGCCTCGGCGAGCCGCTGCCGGTGTCCGCCGCGCAGGGTCTCGGGACGGGGGACCTGCTCGATCGCCTGCTCGAGGTCGCGCCCGATGCCGACGACGAAGCCGAGGAGGCCGAGGACATCGTGCGGCTCGCGGTCATCGGTCGCCCGAACGTGGGCAAGTCCTCGCTCGTCAACGCGTTCCTCGGCCGCGAGCGCGTGATCGTCTCGGCGGTCGCGGGGACCACGCGCGACGCCATCGACACGCCGATCGAGGTCGACGGCCGCCGGATGCTGCTGGTCGACACCGCGGGCATCCGCCGCGCCGCCAAGGTGAGCGAGTCGGTCGAGTACTACACGGCGCTGCGCTCGCAGCGGGCGGCCGAGCGGGCCGACGTCGCGCTCGTCGTGTGCGACGCCCAGGACGGCGTCACCGCGCAGGACATGCGCATCGCCGACCTGGCGATGAAGGCGGGCTGCGCCACCGTGCTCGTGCTCAACAAGTGGGACCTCACCGGCGGCGACGGCGATCCGCGCGGACCGGGCGCCGGCGTCGGCCCGGCCGAGCTCGACCGCGAGCGCGCGCGCGTGAATCGCAAGCTGCGCCTGCGCCCGCGCGTGATCACCGCCTCGGCCACGTCGGGCCGCAACGTCCCACGGCTGCTCCAGGAGGTGCTCAGCCTGGCCGACCGCGCGACCCACCGCGTGCCCACGCCGGAGCTCAACCGCTTCCTCGCCGAGGTGACCGCCGCGCGGCAGCCGCCGGCCAAGCAGGGGCATCGCCTGAAGATGCTCTACATGGCCCAGATCGGGGTCCGCCCGCCGCGGTTCGCGATCCAGATCAACAGCCGCACGCGCGTCACGCGCGACTACGCGTACTTCGTCGAGAACCGGCTGCGCGAGCGCTACGCGCTCGAGGGCATCCCGGTGATCATCGACTTCAACGAGCGGAAGCAACGCGGGCGCGACTGACCGAGCCGCTACGCTCTCCCGTCTCATGACCGAGATCGACAACGAGTACCTGTTCACCTCGGAGTCCGTCACCGAGGGTCACCCCGACAAGATCGCCGACCAGATCTCCGACGGGGTCCTCGATGCCGTGCTGCGCGACGACCCGACCGGCCGCGTGGCGTGCGAGACGCTCGTGAACACCGGCCTCGTCGTCGTCTCCGGGGAGATCTCCACCACCACGTACGTGGACATCCAGGAGATCGCGCGCGAGACGATCCGCAAGATCGGCTACACCGACGCCGATCTGGGCTTCTCCGCCGACTCCTGCGCCGTCATCAACGCGATCGACAAGCAGTCGCCCGACATCGCGCAGGGCGTCGACAAGGCGTACGAGTCGCGCACTGACGCGTCCGACGACGATGAACTCGACATCGCCGGCGCGGGCGACCAGGGCATGATGTTCGGCTACGCGAGCAACGAGACCGACGAGCTGATGCCGCTCCCGATCTCGCTCGCCCACAAGCTGGCGCAGCGCCTCGCGCACGTGCGCAAGGCCGACGTGGTGCCGTACCTGCGGCCCGACGGCAAGACGCAGGTGTCGGTCCGCTATCGCGACGGCAAGCCGGTGGAGATCGAGAAGCTGCTGATCTCGACGCAGCACAAGGAAGGCGCCGAGACGCTGATCCCGGACGATCTCTGGGAGCACGTCGTCGAGCCGATCCTGCCGCGCGACCTCTACGACGCGCGCAAGCTACGCAAGAACTTCCTGGTCAACCCGACGGGACGGTTCGTGATCGGCGGCCCGGTCGGCGACGCCGGCCTCACGGGTCGCAAGATCATCGTCGACACCTACGGCGGCATGGCCCGCCACGGCGGCGGCGCGTTCTCGGGCAAGGACCCGAGCAAGGTCGACCGCTCGGCCGCCTACGCGGCGCGCTACGTCGCCAAGAACGTGGTGGCGGCCGGACTCGCCGAGCGCTGCGAGGTGCAGGTCGCGTATGCGATCGGCGTCGCGCACCCGGTGTCGGTGATGGTGGAGACGTTCGGCACCGAGAAGGTCGGCCGTTCGAAGATCCTCCAGCTCATCGACGAGCACTTCGACCTGCGCCCAGGCGCATTCCGCGACTACCTGAGACTGCACCGTCCGATCTACCAGAAGACGGCGGCCTACGGCCACTTCGGCCGTGAGGACCACGACTTCACGTGGGAGAAGACCGACAAGGCTGACGCCCTCCGTGCGGCCGCCGGACTCGGTCGCGCTGCAACGTCCGTGGCATAGGTTGCGCGGGTCCTTTTCGGGGTAGGCCTCGGCCTGCCCCATGCAGGATCTTCGGCTCGACACCGATTTCATCGACTACGTAATCCTGGCGACGTACTTCCTCGTCGTCCTCGGAGTCGGGTTCGCGGCGAAGCGGTACATCAAGTCGAGCCTGGACTACTTCCTGTCGGGACGCTCGCTGCCGGCGTGGATCACGGGCCTGGCCTTCATCTCGGCGAACCTTGGCGCGCTCGAGGTGATCGGGATGTCGGCCAACGGCGCCCAGTACGGCGTCGCGACGGTCAACTACTACTGGATCGGCGCCATCCCGGCCATGGTCTTCCTCGGCCTGGTGATGATGCCGTTCTACTACGGCTCGAAGATCCGCTCGGTCCCCGAGTACCTGAAGCTGCGCTTCAACAACCACGCGCACCTCTTCAACTCGCTGACCTTCGCGCTCGCCACCGTGCTGATCGCCGGCGTGAACCTGTACGCGCTGGCGCTGGTGCTCGAGCTGCTGCTCGGCTGGCCGCTGCTCGTCGGGATCGTCGTCGCCGGCGTGATCGTCATGGTGTACATCAGCCTCGGCGGTCTGTCCTCGGCGATCTACAACGAGGTGCTGCAGTTCTTCGTGATCGTCGCGGCATTGCTGCCGATCGTGATCGTCGGCCTCGTCGACGTCGGCGGCTGGAACGGCCTGATGGACGGTGTCCGCGACTCCAAGCTCGGCGAGGCGGGCCTCCACGCGCTGGAGGGGACCAGCCCGGGGAACGTGACGAACCCGATCGGGTCGAGCTGGATCGGCCTCGTGTTCGGGCTCGGCTTCGTGCTCTCGTTCGGCTACTGGACGACGAACTTCGCCGAGGTGCAGCGCGCGCTGTCGGCCAAGGACTTGTCGGCCGCGCAGCGCACCCCGCTGATCGGCGCGTTCCCGAAGCTCGTCCTGCCGTTCATCATGATCGTGCCGGGCATCATCGCGCTGGTCGTGATCCCGGGCATCGGCGGCAGCGACCCGAACCTCGCGTACAACAACGCGCTGCCGCTGCTGATGAACCAGTACCTGCCGAACGGCATGCTGGGCCTCGCGATCACCGGCCTGATGGCGTCGTTCATGGCCGGCGTGGCGGCGAACGTGTCGGCGTTCAACACAGTCGTGACCACCGACATCATCGAGCCGTACGTGCGGCAGGGCGAGACCGACGAGTGGTACGTGCGCTTCGGCCGCGGCGCCACGATCGGCGGCCTCGTCGTGGCGATGGGCACGGCGCTGATCGCCTCGACGTACGACAACCTCATGAACTACGTCCAGGCGCTGTTCTCGATCTTCAACGCGCCGCTGTTCGCCGCCTTCATCATCGGCATGTTCTGGAAGCGGATGACGCCGTGGGCGGGCTTCTGGGGCCTCGTCACCGGCACGCTCGTCGCCGCCGTCACCTGGCTCGGCTACAAGGTCGGATGGTTCTCGTTCGGGTCCGACCTCGACGAGTCGATGTGGGGCGCGGGTCTCGCATTCGTCGCGGTGTCGATCGTCGCCGTGGCCGTGACGCTGTTCACGACCTCGAAGCCGATCGCGGAGCTCCAGGGCCTGGTGTACGGCATGGCCAACGAGGACGAGTACGCCGCGCGGCGCGTCTACAAGTGGTGGGAGTCGCCGAAGCTGCTCGGGTTCACGACACTCGGCGGCGCTGCCATCCTGACGATCATCTTCTGGTGACGATGTCCGAGCCTGCAGAACAACCCGCGAAGGCCCGCGTCGCCCAGGCGGCGAACCTCTTCGACCTGCGGCGGATCATCGGCGGGGTGTTCGTCTTCTACGGCCTGCTGCTGACCGTCCTCGGGCTGTTCGACAGCCAGGAGGAGATCGACAAGGCCGCCGGGGTGAACATCAACTTGTGGGCCGGGCTGGGCATGCTCGCCTTCGGCCTCTTCATGATCGCCTGGGCGCTCACGCGGCCGCTGAGCGACGAGCTGTCGGAGGGCGACAGCCCGGCCGGCGCGCCGCCGCCCGCCGGAGTGGACGCCGCGGCGCTCGCCTCACACCAGCGCGGCGGGCGGCCCGGGGCCCACGACGAGCGCCCCGCCGGGCCGGACGACGCCCGGCCTCAGTAGCGCCAGCACGGCGCCGCCGAAGCCGCCGCCCATCATCCGCGCGCCGGCGGCGCCCGCGGCCTTGAGCTCGGCCACCGTGCGCTCGACGGCCGGCACCGACGACTCGTAGTCGTCTCGCAGGCTGGCGTGCGACGCATCGAGGAGCCGGCCGACTTCCGCGAGGTCGCCCGCCCGGAGCGCGGCGATCGTCGCTTCCACCCGGGCGTTCTCGGTGATCACGTGGCGCGCGCGGGCGGCGTGCGTGCCGTCGAGCCGGTCGAGGTCGGCCGTGTGCGCCTCGCGCAGGCTGCCGATGCCGAGCTGCTGGCACGCCTCGCGGCACTCGCGGCGGCGGTCGTTGTAGCCGGAGGCGGCGATCGAGTGCGTCGCGCCGGAGTCGAGCGTGACCAGCGACCAGTCGCCCAGCTCGAGCGGGACGGCCTCGAGATCGAGCGTCGCGAAGTCGATGCGGATCGGCCCGCCGTAGAGCGACGCGAGCTGGTCGAGCAGCCCGGTCTCGGCGCCGACCCAGTCGTTCTCGATCCGCGAGCAGAGCTTGGCAAGCTCGCGCCGGTCCTGCGGCTCGTCCTCGCCCGCGACGGCGAGCAACGCAAGGCACAGCGCGGTCTCCATCGCGGCCGAGGAGGACAGGCCGAGCCCCTGGCCGAGGTCGCCGGTGATCTCCAGGCGGCAGGGGCGCAGCGAGTAGCCGGCGGCCGTGAGCTCGCCCACCGCGCCGCGGACGAAGCCGCGCCAGCCGTCCGCTTTCTCGGGGCCGGCGAGCGCGAACTCGTCGCGCTCGCCGAAGTCGAGCGCGTCGGCGGTCACGCGGTCGCCGGGCGCGGGCTCGGCGGTGACCGTGACGCCGCGGGCGATCGCGAACGGCAGCGCCAGGCCGTCGTTGTAGTCGGTGTGCTCGCCGATCAGGTTGACACGGCCGGGGCCGCGCGCCTGCACGCGCTCAGCCAAGGCGCTCCCGCATCACCGCGACGGCCTCCGGGCTCTCGTCGATCAGCAGATACCGGCGGCCCAGCTTCGCCGCCACGGCGCCGAGCGTCCCGGAGCCGGCGAACGGGTCCAGGCACAGGTCGCCGGGCCGCGAGGAGGCCTGTACGAAGCGGCGGATCAGCGCCTCGGGCTTCTGCGTCGGATAGCCGGTCTTCTCGCGGCCGGTGGGCGAGACGATCGTGTGCCACATCACACTGGTCGGGCGCTTGCCGCGCTCGCGCTGCTCGGGCGTGACCAGCCCGGGGGCCATGTAGGGCTCGCGGTCGACCGCCTCGGCGTCGAAGTGGTAGCGATCGATGTCGCGCACGTAGACAAGGATCGTGTCGTGCTTCTGCGGCCAGCGGCTGCGCGGCTTGGCGCCGTAGTCGTAGGCCCAGATCAGCTCGTTGAGGAAGCACTCGCGGCCGAACAGCTCGTCGAGCAACAGCTTCGCGTAGTGCGCCTCGCGGTAGTCGAGGTGCAGGTACAGCGTCCCCTCGGGCGCCAGCACCCGACGCAGCTCGGTCAGCCGCGGTTCGAGGAAGCCGAGGTAGTCCTCGAACACGTCGCGGTACGAGGACTCCTGGAGCAGCGTGCTCGCGTAGCGGCGGCCGCCGAAGCCGGTTCGGTCGCCGTCCTCCGCGGCCACCGTGGCGAGGGTCCGGCGGGCCTGTGTGCGCCCGGTGTTGAACGGCGGGTCGGCGTACGCCATCTGCACGCTGCCGGTCTCGAGCTCGCGGAGCAGCGGCAGGTTGTCGCCGAGGTGGATGCCGTCCATCGACGGGCGAGGCTACAGGTCGTACCGAACGTCAACCCCGGCTGGGTAGGGAGGCGAGAGGCGTGGCGCTTTAGTACCGGTATGCGGAACAAAAGCGCCACGGACCGATCTCGGCGCGGGCGCTCCGCCTCCCTACCCAGCCGCAGTTGACGTTCGCCGGCGCCTAAGCCCCAAGCGCCAGGTGCACGGCGATCGCCAGGACGACGAGCCGCCCACCGATCGCCAGCGCCCGCCGGATGCCGGGGGTGACCCAGCGGCCGGCGTGCCCGGCGGCGAGCGGGAGCACGAGGTGCCAGGCGGCCGAGGCCGCGCCGACGCCGAGCGCGAACGCCACCGCGGCGCCCGGGCCGTCGAGCGAGAGCGCGGCGGCCACGGCGGCGAACGACGCGATCGTCAGCGGGTTCGCGCCGGTGATCGCCAGGAAGCGCAGGTAGTGCGAGCCGGCCGCTCCGGTCTCCGCGACCGGCGCCGGCAGCTCGGTGCGCAGACGCAGCAGGCCGTGCACCGCGATCGCCGCGAGCACCAGCGCGGCGAAGATCTTGATCTCCGACTCGTGGGTGGACAGCGCGGCGCCGGCGGCGCCGCCCGCCGCGGCGGCGACGGCTGCGTAGCCGAGGTCCGCGGTCGCTACGCCCATTCCGGCCGCCACGCCGACGCGCGGCCCGGCGACGACTGATGCCTCGATGAGCAACAGGCTGACGGCGCCGACCTGCATCGCGATCGCGATGCCGGCGACGAGTCCTGCGAGGAGTGCGGCGGTCGGGTCCATGGGGCGATGTTGTGCCGATTCTGGGCGTTGGATGCAAGATCCTGTCGCCGAAGACCGCGATACTCGCGGTGATGGACGCCACCGACAGCGAGATCCTCCGTGTCCTCCGTGAGGATGGGCGCATCTCCTGGAGCGATCTCGGCGCGGCCGTGGGCCTGAGCGCCAACGCCGCGGCCGAGCGGGTCCGGCGGCTGCGGCGCGACGGGGTGATCATCGGCTTCACCGCGCTGGTCGACCCGGCGGCGGGCGGGCGCACCGTGGAGGCGCTGGTCGGCGTCACGCTCGCCCGTGGGACCGACTCGGACGCCTTCTCCACCGCCGTCGCGCGGCTCGAGCCCGTCAACGAGGTGCTCCACCTCACCGGCGCGCCCGACTACCAGCTGCGCGTCTCGTGCCGCGACACCGCGGAGCTCGACGCGCTGCTGCGCACGCTGCGCCTGCGCTTCGGCGCGTCCGACACCGAGACGACGATCGTCCTGCGCTCCGGCCCCGCCGGCGGCTAGAACCGCCAGCGGGTCGCGCCGTGCGGCTCCTCGCCCGCGACGCCGAACGCCGTGTGGATGGCGACGCTGTACACGTGCCAGGGCGGCGGACCGGCACTCGGCGCGCTGTAGGGCGCGGTGAAGGCGTCGCCGTCGACCTGGGCGGGCCAGCCCATCTCGCGGTAGCGCGCGGCGACGGACTCCAGCGTCTCGGCGTCGGTGACACGGGTCGCCTCGCCCTCGAGCACGAGGTCGATGCCCGGCAACCGCGCGGACAGCGTGCAGGCGGGGTTGGACTCCAGGTTGCGGGACTTGCGGGTCCCGGGTCCGCTGACGACGTACATCACGCCGTCGCCCCACGCGGCCCCGACGCCGGCGCCGTGCGGCCGGCCGTCCGGGCGCACGGTGCCGAGGAACACGGTCGTCGCCGGACTCGGCGTCCCGGCGGCCAGCGCCTGCTCCGCGCGGCTCCAGGGCAGCGCTTCATGCCCGTAGATGTCCAGGTTGGTCGTCTCGCGAGGTTCCATGGGGATAGGACGCTCCTGACGGGGCGGATTCATCGTCGGCTCCGCCTATGGTCTCCGACCGTGATCGCGCGCGTCGAGCCGCTGACGACGACCCGGAGGCTCTCCGGCCCGTTCGACTACCTGCCGCCGGACGACCCGGTGGGCGTCGGCTCGGTGGTGCGGATCCCGTTCGGGCGCCAGAAGCTGGACGGCGTGGTGGTCGACCTGGCGACGACCACCGACGTACCGGAGGACAAGCTCGTCCGCGCGACCGGCGTGCGCTCGGAGAGCGTGCCCGAGGACCTCGTGGAGCTGGCGCTGTGGATGGCCGCCGAGTACTGCTCGACGCCGGCGCGCGCCCTGTCGCTCGTGCTGCCGCCGCCCGGGCGTGAGCGGACGCTGCTGTGGGCCGAGCGCACCGCGATGTCGCTCGACGGCGAGCGGCTGACCGAGAACCAGCGGGCGCTGCTCGAGCGCCTGCCCGGCCCGGCCGGACCCGACCTCGGGGCGCTGCGGCGGCTGGAGGGGCGCGGCCTGGTGGCGATCGTGCCGCGGGCGCGGCGCCGGGCGCCGCGGACCAACCGGGCCGCGGACCGCGTGGTCGAGCTCACGCCGGAGCAGGAGGCGGCGGTCGCCGCGGTGCGGGCCGG
The DNA here is from genome assembly GCA_963759375.1 of uncultured Solirubrobacteraceae bacterium. GTDB lineage: Bacteria > Actinomycetota > Thermoleophilia > Solirubrobacterales > Solirubrobacteraceae > DASSUW01. The sequence goes on from CAVWYY010000001.1 coordinate 326,826, forward strand.
CGGCACGCACCTGCTGCACGGCGTGACCGGCTCGGGCAAGACCGAGGTGTACCTGCGCGCCTGCGCCGAGACGCTCGCGCGCGGGCGCGGCGTGATCGTGCTCGTCCCGGAGATCGCGCTCACGCCGCAGACCGTCGCGCGGTTCCAGGCGCGGTTCGGTGACACGGTGGCGCTGCTGCACTCGGCGCTCGGCGAGGGCGAGCGCTACGACGAGTGGCGGCGGCTGCGCACCGGCGAGGCGCGGATCGCCGTCGGCCCGCGGTCGGCCGTGTTCGCGCCGGTGGCCGACCTCGGCCTGGTCGTGATCGACGAGGAGCACGACAGCTCGTACAAGCACGAGGGCGACCCGCGCTACGACGCCCGGCTCGTCGCCGCCGAGCGCGCGCGACGCGCGGGAGCGACGTTGCTCGCCGGCTCGGCGACGCCACGGCCCGAGACCTGGCGCGCGCTCGATCACCTCAAGCTCCCGAGCCGCGTCGATTCGCGGCCGCTGCCGCCGGTGCGGGTGCTCGACATGGTCGGCGCGCAGCATCCGCTGCACCCGCTGACCCGCCGGGCCCTGCAGTCCGCGCGCAAGTCGATCGTGCTGCTCAACCGGCGCGGCTGGTCGAACTTCCTCACGTGCCGCAGCTGCGGCAAGGTCTGGGAGTGCCCGCAGTGCGACGTCGCCCTGGTGCTGCACCGCGCGGAGGGAGCGATCGCCTGCCACCACTGCGGCCACCGCGAGCGGGTGCCGCAGAAGTGCGACAAGTGCGGCTCGCTCGCCGTCGCCCGCTACGGCGCCGGGACCGAGCGGATCGAGGCGGAGCTGCGCGAGGCGCTCGACGTGCCGGTGTTCCGGCTCGACGCCGACACGACGACGACCAAGGACGCTGTCCCCGAGCTGCTCGCCCGTTTCCACGCCGCCCCGGCCGGGCTCCTGCTCGGCACCCAGATGGTCGCCAAGGGGCACGACTTCCCGGATGTCACGCTCGGCGTGGTGCTCGACGCCGACAGCACGCTGCGGTTCCCGGACTTCCGTGCCGAGGAGCGCACGTTCGCGCTGATCGCCCAGTTGGCCGGCCGCGCCGGGCGTGGGCCGCAGGGCGGCCGCGTGCTCGTGCAGACGACGGCGCCGGACGCCGCCGCGATCGAGGCCGCGTCGCGGCACGACACCGAGGGGTTCCTGGCCGGGGAGCTCGAGCGCCGGCGCGCGCTGCGGTACCCGCCGTTCACCGACCTGATCCGCGTCGTGGCCTCCGCCGAGGCGCCGGATCCGGTGCGCGCCGCGGGCGCCCGGCTCGCCGAGGCGATCGGCGGCGGGGTGGGGGAGGCGTCCGAGATCCTCGGGCCGGCGCCGCTGTTCCGGCTGCGCGGCCGCGAGCGCCGGCAGGTGGTGGTCAAGACCACCGAGCGGGAGCGGGCGATCCGGTCGACGGCCGCGGCCGTGGAGGCGGCCGCACGCGATCGTTCGCTGCGTGACGTGTCGTTCTCGGTGGACGTCGACCCGCAGTGACGCGTGGCTAGAGTAAACGCCTCGTGAGCGACGAGCAGAGCGTCCAGACCGAAGAGGAGCAGGACCCCCGCGAGCGTCTCGATCCAGAGACCCGCGCGCGGCGCGACGCCGCCCTGATGCACGTCCGCAAGTACGGCGATCCCGTGCTGCGCAGCCGCGCGCGCGAGGTCGAGGTCTTCGACGACGCGCTGGCCGACGAGGTCCGCCGCATGGGCGCGCTGATGGACGACGCGCTCGGCATCGGCCTCGCCGCCACCCAGCTCGGCGTGATGCACCGCGTGCTCGTCTACCGCGTCGACCCCGACGCGCCGCTCGGCGTGCTCATCAACCCCGAGTTCGAGTACAAGGGCGACGAGATCGAGATGATGGAGGAGGGCTGCCTGTCGCTCCCCGGCGTCGCCGTCGAGGTGGAGCGACCGATCCACGTCCGCGTGCGGGCGATCGACGAGAACGGGAAGCCGGTCGTCGTCGAGGCCTCTGGGCTCGAGGCGCGCGTGATCCAGCACGAGATCGACCATCTCGACGGAGTCCTGATCCTCGACCGCACATCACGCGACCAGCGCAAGCAGGCCATGCGCGCCCTGCGCGACGGCACGAGCACGGCCCCCGCGGTCGAGGCTTGAGAACCGTCTACCTGGGCACCTCCGCGTTCGCCGCCGCGGTGCTCGACCGGCTCGCGGCAAGCGACCACCGGCCGGCGCTCGTCGTGACCCGGCCGGACCGGCCGAAGGGCCGCGGGCGGCAGCTCCAGTCGCCGCCGGTGGCGATCCGGGCCCGCGAGCTGGGGCTCGACGTCATCCAGCCCGACCGCCTGCACGATCCCGAGCCGCTCGAGCGGATCGCGGCGGCCGGGGCCGAGGTCGCGTGCGTGTGCGCCTACGGCGTGCTGATCAAGGAGCCGCTGCTGTCGGCCTACGAGATGCTCAACGTGCACCCGTCGCTGCTGCCGCGCTGGCGCGGCGCCGCGCCGGTCGAGCGGGCGATCATGGCCGGCGACGGGGAGACCGGGGTGTCGATCATGCGGCTGACCGAGGGGCTGGACTCCGGTCCCGTCTGCCTCCAGGAGAGCGAGCCGATCGGCGCCGATGACGACTACGGGACGCTCGCGGCGCGGCTCGAGCGCCTGGGCGGCGACCTGCTCGTCCGCGCGCTCGACGAGCGGCCGCCGTTCGCCGAGCAGGACGAGTCGCGGGTCACGTACGCGCACAAGATCGAGGCGGCCGACCGGGCGCTGGGCCCGGACCGCACGGCGGTCGAGCTCGAGCGCACGGTCCGCGCGCTGCGCCCGCACATCGGCGCCCGCATCGCCCTGCCGAGCGGAGACTTCCTCGGCGTGGTCGCCGCGCGCGTTGCCGAGTCAGGTCCGGAGCCGGGCCGCGTGCGGGCGGACGGCGACCGGCTGCTGCTGGGCACGCGTGAAGGCGCGCTCGAGCTCACCGAGATCCGCCCGCCCGGCGGCCGCCCGATGGCCGCGGCCGACTGGCTGCGCGGGCGGCCCGACCCGAGCCTCACCGACTTCGCCGTTTAAGCGCGTCCGGCCGCACGAGGCGGCCGGACTGGCAGGAGGAGGAGAGAGCGAGAACCTATGCGGCGGGCGTCGCGGCGGCGGCCGGAGCCGTCGCGGCGGGAGCGGCCGGAGCCGGAGCCGGAGCGGCAGCCGGGGCGGGCGCCGGAGCCGTCTGGGCCGGAGCCGGGGCCGGAGCGGGCGCCGGGGCCGGAGCCGGGGCGACGGCCGGAGCCGGAGCCGGAGCCGGAGCGGGAGCGGGAGCGGCCTTGGCGACCGGAGCGGCGGCCGGGGCGGACTCGGCCTTCGGCGCCGGAGCCGGAGCCGGAGTCGGGTCGGCCTTCGCGGCCACGTCGACGTTCGGAGCCGGAGCCTTGGTCGGAGTGGTCGCGAGCGCCTGCTGCTGGTCCGCCGTCGGCCCGTCATCCGGCTGGTCCACCGGGGCGTCCTGCACCGGGGCCGGCTGGTCGACCGGGACCGTCGGCCCGGGGTCGGGCGAGTCGTCGTCGCCGCCGTCGTCGGCCGGGTCCTCGATCTGCACCGGGTCGGGCTGCGTGCCGATCGGGCTCGAGCCGTCGTCATCGCTCGGCGGGTCCTGCGGCGTGTCCGGGTTGTCGTCGACCGGCGGCTGGACCGGAGTGGTGTCCACCGGGGGCTGCGCCACGACCGGATCGGGGTCCGAGATGTTCGGCATGCCGTCGCCGTCGCCGTCGTCCGCGCCGTCTGCGATGCCGTCGAGGTTCGTGTCCGGGAGGAAGGGCGAGGAGCCGAGGGCGTCCTCGTCAGCGTTGGTCACGCCGTCGCCGTCCGCGTCTGCCGTGGCGTCGGGGATGCCATCGGTGACCGGGCTCCGCGCGTCGGTCCGCAGCTTGAATTCGTTGAGATTCGAGATGCCGTCGCCGTCCGGATCAGCGGTCGCATCGTTGACGTTCGGGTTGGTCTGGTAACGGTTCTCCCAGACGTCGGGCATGCCGTCGCGGTCGCTGTCCGTCAGATCGTTGGGCTGGGTGAACCCGTTGCCGCCGACGTTCTCGCTCGTGCTATCGCCGGGTCCGCTGGTGCCGGTCAGCGGCTCGGTCGAGGTGCCGTTGCCGTTCGGCGAAGTCGTGCCCGTGCCGCCGCCGCCGATGGGCGTGCCGGCCGTGCCGGGCGTGCCGCCGGTGGCCGCGGCGATGACGAGCGTGGCCGAGCCGACGCCGGGGACAGCGCCGGGGCCGACCGGCGTGCGGCCGTTGCCCTGGCGATCGGTGGTCGTCGGCTGGCGCAGCGCCGGGTCCTTCATCGTCACCGGGTTGTCGTTGCTACCGCCCGGCTGCAGGCTGTCCGGCCAATCGGTCCAGCCGAGGAGCGGAGCGCTCAGGGCTCCTACTCCGAGCACCCCAGCTACCAGTCCGGCCGCCACGGTGCCGGCGAACCGCAGATCGCGCAGGCCGGAGGGGCGCTTGTGGCGCCCGGCCTCACGAGTGGTGTTCGTCAGCGACATGTTTTGATTCCCCATCCAGGGCGGCTATCGGCAAGTTCTACGGGGTGCTTTAGCCCCTCCGCCATGAAATTTGAGTGTTTGGGTGCCGGAATGGACGCATGTACGACAATCCGGCCACAAACACCCTGGAAATCCCCCTAAATTGCGCGACAACGAAACACCGGAAAACGGCGCCTCAATCCCCGGCTGTCCCCACGTGAGAATGCCCGCTAGAAGGGGACGAGGAACGTAGCAGCGCGAGGACGATCCAACCGGCAGAGACGCGCCGAGTCAAGCCCCGATGGGGTCTCGCCCGCACGAGTGTGCGCGCTCGCAGTCGCGCGCCGCGTGTTCGAGCAGGGCGCCTACGCGGACCGCGCGCTGCACGGCGAGGCGCGGCGCCTGGACCTGAGCGCCCGCGACCGCGCGCTGGCCATGCGGCTGGCCTACGGCGTCGTGCAGCGGCGGGACACGCTCGACCACGTGATCGTGACGCTCGCGGGCCGGCCGCTGGCCAAGCTCGAGCCCGCCGTGCTCGGCGCGCTGCGGCTCGGCGTGTTCCAGCTGGCGTTCCTGGACCGCGTGCCCGCGCACGCGGCCGTCACCGAGTCCGTCGAGCTCGCCAAGCGCGAGTCGCGCGCCGGTGCCGGCCTCGTCAACGCCGTCCTGCGCCGGGCCGCCCGCGAGGCCCGCGCGATGGTCGAGGCCCTGCCCGACGCCACCCCCGCCGAGGCGGCGCTGCGCCACTCGTATCCCACCTGGATCGCCGGCCTGTGGTTCGACGCCCTCGGCCCGGAGGCGGCGCGTGCCCTGATGGCGGCCGGCAACGAGCCGGCCGAGGCGGCCGTGCGCGCCAACACGCTGCGCACGACCGCCGCGGACCTCGCGACAAGCCTGCCGGTCGAGTGCGCACGCCGCCGACCGCCTGCCCGAGGGCCTCGTGCTCGACGAGCCGTTCGACGCGTTCGCGTCGCCGTTGTGGGAACAGGGCCTGTTCATGCCGCAGTCGCGCGCCGCCATGGCGGTCGCCCGCGTCGTCGAGCCGCAGCCGGGGGAGCAGGTCCTCGACCTCTGCGCCGCGCCCGGCGGCAAGACGACCCACCTGGCCGCCCTGATGCGAGGCGAGGGCCGCGTCGTGGCGGTCGAGCGCCACCCCGGCCGCGCCGAGGCGCTCCAGCGCACCGCCGACCGCATGGGCGCGGCCACCGTCGAGGTGCGGGTCGCCGACGCCACCGAGCCGCAGGAGGAGGACACGTACGACCGCGTGCTCGTCGATCCGCCGTGCTCGGACCTCGGGACACTGGCCTCACGGCCCGACGCCCGCTGGCGCAAGGACCCGGCCGACGTCGCCGAGCTCGCCGCCCGCCAGGAGGCGATGCTGACCGCCGCCGCCCGCGCGGTCCGCCCCGGTGGCGTGCTCGTGTACTCCACCTGCACGATCTCCCCGGCGGAGAACGAGCAGCGGATCGACGTCTTCCTTGGTCAGCACGCCGACTTCACGATCGAGGACCCGCCGTCGGACGTCCCGGTCTGGGACCATCCTGATGTGCCTCGGCTCATCCAGACGCTCCCGCACCGGGACGGCACGGACGGCTTCTTCATAGCGCGGCTGCGGCGGGCATGAACGACGAGCACGTCGATCTCGGCGACATCTGCCCGGCCTGCGGTGAGCCGTGGCTGCGTCCGACGAACCTGCCGGGCCGCTACCGCTGCGTGAACTGCCTGCACCGGTTCGAGCTGCGCTCGGTGTGCCCGAACTGCGGCGAGCACTCGACGATCGTGCGCATGTCGGACACCGCGCTGTACCAGTGCAACCACTGCCGCGCGTCGATGCTCCAGCCGATATGACGGTCCCGCACGGCGTCGCGCCGTCGATCCTGGCGGCCGATTTCGCGCACCTCGGCGAGCGGGTCGGCGAGGTGCTGGAGGCCGGCGCCCGCACCATCCACGTCGACATCATGGACGGCCACTTCGTCCCCACGTTCTCGATGGGCGCGCTGGTGGTCGACGCGCTGGCCGAGCAGATCCACGCGGCGGGCGCGATCGTCGACGTGCACCTGATGGTCGAGCGCCCGGAGCGCCACATCGCCGACTTCGCGAAGGCGGGGGCCGACAACATCACCGTCCACGCCGAGGCCACGCCGCACCTGCAATACGCGTTGCAGGCGATCCACGACGCCGGCTGCACCGCCGGCCTGGCCCTCTGCCCTGGTACGGCGGTGGCCGCCGCCTCCGAGTTGCTCGACGACATCGACCTGCTGCTCTGCATGACCGTGAACCCCGGCTGGGGCGGCCAGACGTTCCTGCCCAGCTCGATCGGCAAGCTCGAGCGACTGCGTGGCCTGCTCGGCCCGGGACCGGCGATCGAGGTCGACGGCGGCATCGACGCAGTGACCGCCGGACCGTGCGCCTCGGCGGGGGCGACGGCCTTCGTCGCGGGCACCGCGCTGTTCGGCGCGAGCGACCCGGCGGAGGCCTACCGGGAGATCGCCGCGGCAATCGATTAGGCGCACGCTTATCGGGGGTGCGGCCAGCCGTATTGTCGGGCCTCGACAAACGCAGCCAGACTTGTGAATGTGGGTCACAGGGTCCTGATCGTGGACGACCATCCGTCGTTCCGCGCGACTGCGCGAGTCCTCCTAGAGGCCGAGGGGTTCGACGTGGTCGGAGAGGCGGCCGACGGGGCGTCCGCGCTCACCGAGGCCGGACGGCTGCAGCCCGAGGTCGTGCTGCTCGACGTCCAGCTCCCCGACATCGACGGCTTCGACGTGGCCGCCCGGCTCACGGGCAACAACGACGGCCCCGTCGTGATCCTCGTGTCGAGCCGCGACTCCTCCGACTTCGGCCCCCTCGTGACCCGGTCCGGCGCCCGCGGCTTCGTGCCCAAGGCGGAGCTGTCGGGCGACAGGCTCCACGCCCTGCTATGACCGGGCTCCGCCGCGCGCTCCTCTGCGTCGCCCTCGCGTCGGTCGTCGCGTCCGCCGCCGCCACGAGCCTGGTGATCGCGTCGGATCACATCCCGCAGCCGGGCGCCTCGATCGCGATCGGCGTGCTGATCACCGCGTCGTTCGTCGGGACCGGCCTGTACGCGTGGTGGCGCCGGCCCAGCAACCGCTTCGGCGCGCTGATGACCGCGGTCGGCTTCACGTTCCTGCTCGGATCGCTCACCGCGTCCGACGACTCGGCGGTCTTCACCGCCGGCGTCCTGCTCTCGAGCCTGTACTTCGTCGTCTTCGCGCACATGGTGCTCGCCTATCCCGACGGGCGCCTGGAGCACCGCTGGCACGCGTGGCTGATCGGCGCGGGCTACGCGCTCGCCGTGCTCGGGCCGCTGCCGCAGCTGCTGTTCGGCTTCACCGACTCGATGGACTGCGACAACTGCCCGCCGTCGGCGCTGCTGATCGAGAACAACGACACGCTGCGCGACGTCTTCAACGCGATGACCTCGATCGCGGGGATCGCGATCGTGGCGGTGGTGCTGGCGATTCTGCTGCGCCGGTGGGCGCAGGCGACCGCGCCGCAGCGCCGCGCGCTGGCGCCGGTCCTGTGGTCGGGCGTCGCGATGCTGCTCCTGCTCGGCACGGCCCTCGGCTCCGACGCGGCCGGCATCTCGCGCCTGACCGACGTGCTCGGGACGCTCGGCCTGATCGTCTTCGCCTCCGTCCCATGGGTCTTCCTGATCGGTCTGGCCCGCAGCCGCGTGGTGCGCGGCAGCGCGGTCGCCGAGCTGCTGATGCGCCTTGGCGAGGCGCCGGGCACCGGCACGCTCGGCGGCCGGCTGCGCGACGCGCTCGGCGACTCATCGCTCGAGCTCGTGTTCTGGTTCGAGGACAAGCGCAAGTGGGTCAACTCCGACGGCCACAAGATCGCGCTGCCCGGCGATGGTGACCCGCAGCGGGCGTGGACGCCGGTCGAGCTCGAGGGCCGCCGCGTCGGCGCGATCGTCCACGACGTGAGCTTGTCCGAGGACCCCGAGCTGCTGCGCTCGGTGGCCGCCGCCGCGGGCCTGGCGATGGAGAACGAGAAGCTGCAGGCGCAGCTGCGCGCCCGCGTGGAGGAGCTCAGCGCATCGCGCGCGCGGATCGTCGAGGCCGGCACCCACGAGCGCCGCCGGCTCGAGCGCAACCTGCACGACGGCGCCCAGCAGCGGCTCGTCGCGCTCTCGCTCACGCTGCGGCTCGCCCAGGCCAAGCTGCGTAAGGAACCCGACAGTGCGGACCACCTGCTCACCGCCGCCCAGGACGAGCTGACGCTCGCGCTCGGCGAGCTGCGCGAGCTCGCGCGCGGCATCCACCCGGCGATCCTCTCCGACCGCGGCCTCGGCGCGGCCCTCGAGGCGCTCGCCGGGCGCGCGCCGATCGCCGTCGAGCTGTCGGACGTGCCGGCCGAGCCGCTGCCGGAGGCGATCGAGGCCGCCGCCTACTTCGTCATCGCCGAAGCGCTGACCAACGTCGTCAAGTACGCTCATGCCAATCAGGCCACGGTCAGCGTGGTCCGCCAGAACGGACACGCGATCGTCGAGGTCGCCGACGACGGGATCGGCGGCGCCGACCCGGGCCGCGGATCAGGTCTGAGCGGGCTGGCAGACCGGGTTTCCGCCCTGGATGGGAGCATGGAGCTTGACTCTCCCGCCGGGATGGGCACTAGGCTGCGAGCCGAGATCCCCGTATGAACGACACCGCCACCCTCCGCGTCGTCATCGCCGACGACTCCGTCCTGCTCCGCGAGGGGCTGTCACGCCTGCTCGAGGAGTCGGGCTTCGACGTCGCGGGCCAGGCCGGCGACGCCGAGGATCTGCTGCGCAAGGTCGGCGCCCACAAGCCCGACGTCGCGGTCGTCGACGTGCGGATGCCACCCACGCACACCGACGAGGGCCTGCGCGCCGCGCACCGCATCCGGGCCGAGCACCCGGACACCGCGGTGCTCGTGCTCTCGCAGTACGTGGAGGAGGCGTACGCGCTCGAGCTGCTCTCAGAGTCGACCGAGCGCACCGGCTACCTGCTCAAGGACCGGGTGGCCGACGTCGACACGTTCACCGACGCAGTCCGTCGCGTGGCCGGCGGCGGCTCGGCGCTCGATCCCGAGGTCGTGGCACTGCTGCTCGGGCGCCGCCGCCGCGAGGACCCGCTCGATGCGCTGACGGCGCGCGAGCGCGAGGTGCTCGGCCTGATGGCCGAGGGGCGCTCGAACAACGCGATCGCCGAGGCGCTGGTCGTCACCGAGCGCGCCGTCGAGAAGCACGTGACCTCGATCTTCTCGAAGCTCGACCTCACGCCGACGGTCGAGGACCACCGCCGCGTGCTCGCGGTGCTCGCGTACCTGCGGGCGTAGGCCGCACCACCGAAGTACGGCTAGCCCTACGAAGCTGCCCAGGGGCCGTCGCAATCCTCAGGGACATGAGCGACCCCAGCACGCCTGCGATCGTCAGCACCACCGAACTCAGCCGCGTGTACGGCGAGGGCGAGACGGCCGTCGAGGCGCTGCGCGGCGTCACCGTCGCGTTCCCCGCCGGGCAGTTCGCGGCGATCATGGGCCCGTCCGGCTCGGGCAAGTCCACGCTCATGCACCTGCTCGCCGGGCTCGACCGGCCCACCTCCGGGTCGGTGGTCGTCGACGGCAAGGAGCTCGCGGGGCTCGACGACAAGGGGCTCACGCGCCTGCGGCGCGACCGTCTCGGCTTCGTCTTCCAGGCCTTCAACCTCGTGCCGGTGCTGACCGCCGAGGAGAACATCGTGCTGCCGCTCACGCTGGCCGGCCGCAAGCCCGACAAGGAGTGGCACGACACCCTGATCGCGGCCGTCGGGCTCGGCGACCGCCTCACGCACCGCCCGTCGGAGCTGTCCGGCGGCCAGCAGCAGCGCGTCGCGGTTGCACGTGCGCTCATCCATCGCCCGGCGGTGGTGTTCGCCGACGAGCCGACCGGCAACCTGGACTCGAAGTCGTCCGACGAGGTGCTCGGCCTGCTGCGCCAGGCCGTCGACGAGTTCGGCCAGACGGTCGTGATGGTCACGCACGACGCGCACGCCGCGTCGGTCGCGGACCGGATCGTCGTGCTCAGCGACGGGAGGATCGTGCACGACGGCGGCGGCGAGAGCACCGAGGGCGTGCTCGACCTGATGAAGGCCGTTGCTTAAGGTCGCCCTCAGGGGTCTGCTGACCCGCAAGCTGCGGACGGCGCTCACCGGGTTCGCAGTCGTGCATCGGCGTCGCGTTCGTGGCGGGCACGTTCGTGTTCACGGACACGATCGACGCGTCGTTCAAGGACCTCTTCGAGCGCACGCAGAAGGGCACCGACGTCTCGGTCCAGGCGCACCTGGCCGTCGAGGAGGACTTCGCGCTCCCCGCCGACGATGCCCAAGGACACGCTCGAGCGCGTCCGCCAGGTGCCCGGCGTCGAGGAGGCCGCGGGCTTCGTCTCGGCCGACGGCACGCTGCTCGACCGCGAGGGCGACCCGATCCTCTCCAACGGTCCGCCGACGATCATCGTCACCAGCGGCCCGAAGCGGTTCGACCCGTTCGAGTACAAGGAGGGCGGCCCGCCGAAGACCGATGACGAGGTGGTCATCGACAAGGCCACGGCCGACAAGTACGACTTCCACGTCGGCGACAAGGTCACGGTCTCGGGCTCGACGCCGGCCAAGCAGTACACGGTGTCCGGCGTCGCCACGGTCGGCGACTCGGAGAACCTCGCCGGATCGCGCCTGGTCGCGATGACCCTGCCGGAGGCGCAGCGCGTCACCGGCCACGACGGCTACGACGACATCTCGGTCGCGGCCGCCGGCGGCACCTCGCCGGAGGAGCTCAAGGCGGCGATCGCGCGCAAGCTGGGGCGGGACTTCACCGTCCGCACCGGCAAGGAACAGGCCGAGAAACAGGCGCAGGACCTGTCCGACGCCCTCGGCTTCATCCGTACGGCGCTGCTCGTCTTCGCAGGCGTCGCGCTGCTCGTCGGCGGCTTCCTGATCTTCAACACGTTCTCGGTCACCGTCGCCCAGCGGACGCGCGAGTTCGCGCTGTTCCGCACGCTCGGCGCCTCGCGCCGGCAGGTGATGGGCTCGGTGATCGCCGAGTCCGTGGTCATCGGCGTCGGAGCGTCGATCGTCGGCATCCTCGCCGGGCTCCTGATCGCGCCCGGGCTGCGCGCGCTCCTCGGCGCCGCCGGCATCGAGCTCGGCAGCACCAGCATCCAGCTCGAGCCGCGCACGATCGTCGCCGGCCTCGCCGTCGGCATCATCGCCACCGTCGTCTCGGGCTTCGTGCCGGCGCGCCGCGCGACTCGCATCGAGCCGGTCGAGGCGATGCGCGACGCCGTCACGCCCGGGGCGGGCCCGCTGCGCCGCCGCCGGATCGTCTTCGCCGCCCTCGTCGAGCTCGTGGGCCTCGCGATCCTGCTGTACGCGCTGCTCGGCGACCCGGGGTCGGCGAACGCGACGGCCTCCGCGCTCGGCTTCGGCGCGGTGCTGATGGTGTTCGGCTTCGCGATCCTGGCGCCGACGCTCGTCCGGCCGCTCAGCGGCGCGGTCGGGAAGCCGCTCGAGCGCATGCAGGGCCTCACCGGTCGTCTGGCGCGCGAGAACGCCCGCCGCCAGCCGCAGCGCACCGCGGTCACCGCCTCGGCCCTGATGATCGGCGTCGCGCTCGTCGTCTTCGTCGCGATCTTCGCCGCGGGCCTGCGCGCGACGATCGACGAGGGGATCGACAAGCAGGTCCGCGCCGCCGGGATCGTCACGCACGAGGACGGCTTCTCGCCGCTGCCGAACGGCGTGGTCGAGGAGCTCCGCAAGGTCGACGGCGTCGCCGCGGTGTCGCCGATCCGCTTCGAGACCGGCAAGTTCGTGAGCGACGGCAAGAACATCGGGCTGACCGGGGTCGATCCGCAGAACGTCACTCAGGCGCTGAGCCTCGACTGGCAGCAGGGCTCGAACGCGACCCTGGCCGGCCTCGGAACCGGCGACGCGGTGGTCAGCAAGGACTGGGCGGACAGCCACAACGTGGGCGTCGGCGACTCGATCGCCTTCATCACGCCGCGCGGCAAGCGCGTGACCTACAAGATCACCGGGACCTACGACGCCAACGTCGGCCTGGTCGGCGACGTCACGGTGTCCAACGAGTCGCTGGTCCGCGACTGGGAGACCAAGGACATCGCGTTCGCGATGGTCGTCGCGGACCCGGGCACGAACCCCGACGCGCTCCGGCGCGCCGAGGACACGGCCCTGAGCGGGTTCCCGACGGCCAAGCCGCAGACCATCGCCGAGTTCAAGGATGAGCAGAACAAGGGCGTCAACGGCCTCGTCGGCCTGATCTACGCGCTGCTCTCGCTATCGGTGATCGTGGCGCTGCTGGGCATCGTGAACACGCTCGCGCTGTCGGTCCACGAGCGCACGCGGGAGCTCGGCATGCTGCGCGCGGTCGGCATGTCGCGGCGTCAGGTGCGCGGGATGATCCGCTCGGAGTCGGTGATCACCGCCGCGATCGGCGCGGTGCTGGGCATCGTCCTCGGGCTGGTGTTCGCGCTGATCGTGTCGCGGCCGCTGGCCGAAGACGGCTTCGTCTTCACCGTCCCGATCGTGACGCTGATCGCGGTGTTCATCCTCGCCGGCATCGCCGGCGTCGTGGCCGCGATCCCGCCCGCCAGACGGGCCGCGAAGGTCGACGTGCTGCGCGCGGTGACAACCGAGTAGGGCGAAGCCCGCCCCAATCAGGAAGCGGCACCGGATGTGCCGCTGGGCAGACCTCTATCCTGCCCGCGGCATGCGTGCCGCCCCGCCGGACCTGGAGTCCCTGGGCGCGCAGGAGGTGCTCGCCCACGTGGTGGACGAGTTCCACCCGCGCCTCTATGTCGCGTGCTCCTTCCAGAAGGAGGCGTCGGTCATCCTCGACATGCTGCTGGCGATCGAGCCGCAGGCCCGCGTCTTCACGCTCGACACCGGCGTGCTGTTCCCGGAGACGTACGAGACGTGGCGGCGGATCGAGCAGCGGTACGGGATCGAGATCGACGTCTATCGCGGCGAGTGGATCGACGGGCTGTGGCAGCGCGACCCGGACGCCTGCTGCGGGATGCGCAAGGTCGAGCCGCTCGAGCGCGCGCTCGGTGATGTCGACGCCTGGATCACGGGCCTGCGGCGCGACCAGTCGGCCGCCCGCGCGGCCACGCCCAAGCTGGGACCCGACGCCGGCCACCCGGGCAAGCTCAAGTGCGCGCCGCTGGCCGACTGGACCGAGCAGGACGTCTGGCGGTACATCGCCCGCAACGACGTGCCGTACCACCCGCTGCACGACCGCGGGTACGACTCGATCGGCTGCACACACTGCACCGTCGCCGGCGGGGGCCGCGACGGGCGCTGGGCCGGCACCGACAAGATCGAGTGCGGCCTGCATCTCCCCGCGAGCTGAGCATGGATCCCACACTCATCCTCTTCGGCCTCGGCGTGGGCGTGCTCGTCGGCATGACGGGCATGGGCGGCGGCTCGCTGATGACCCCGCTGCTGATCCTCGTGTTCGGCATCAAGCCGGTGGTGGCGGTCGGCACCGACCTCGCGTACGCGGCGGTCACGAAGACCGTCGGCGGCTGGCAGCACTTCCGCAAGGGCACGGTGTTCCCGCGCATGGCGCTGTGGCTGGCGATCGGCTCGTGCCCGGGCGCGCTGGCCGGCGTCTGGCTGCTCGACGTGCTGCGCGACTCCTGGGGCGACGGGTTCGACACGTTCATGCTGATCGCGATCGGGTCGGCGCTGCTGCTCACCGGCAGCGTGGTCCTGTGGCGCGCGCTCTCGACGACCGACTACGCCGCGCGCGAGCGGCGGGCGTTCAAGATGGAGACCCGCCACAAGGTCGCCGCGGTGGCGCTCGGCGCGTCGGTGGGCTTCGTGCTCGGCATCACGTCGGCCGGCTCGGGCACCCTGATCGCCATCGGCCTGATCATCGGCTTCCGCCTCAGCCCGCACCGGGTCGTCGGCACCGACGTCGCGCACGCCGCCGTGCTGCTGTGGGTGGCGGCGATCGCGCACATGTTCTCCGGCAACATCGACTTCGGGCTCGCCGGGACGATCCTGCTCGGCTCGATCCCCGGCGTCTGGATCGGCACGCACCTGTCGACGCTGATGCCGCAGCTGTGGCTGCGCGTTGCGCTGGGCGCCGTGATGGTCGCGTCGAGCCTCGGGCTGATCGGCAAGGCCGGCCTCGACATCCCGGCCGCGGCGCTGATCGCCGCGCCGGTGGCGATCGTGGCGGGCGCCGCCCTGCTGCTGCGCCAGCGCGGCCGCCGGCGTCCGCGGCCCGTGGGGGTCGCCTCGTGAGCACCGCGACCGCCACGCACCTGCAGGTCCTCGAGGCCGAGGCGATCCACATCATCCGCGAGGTCGCCGCCGAGCTGGAGAAGCCGGTGCTGCTGTTCTCCGGCGGCAAGGACTCGATCGTGCTGCTGCGGCTGGCGGAGAAGGCGTTCCGGCCGGGCGACGTGCCGTTCGCCGTGATGCACGTCGACACCGGCCACAACTTCCCGGAGGCGATCGCGTTCCGCGACCGCCGGGTGCCCGACGTGATCGTCGCGTCGGTCGAGGAGTCGATCGAGCGCGGCCGCGTGCGCGACGAGCCGTCGCGCAACCGCCTGCAGACCACGACGCTGCTCGACGCCATCGAGGAGCACGGGTTCGACGCCGCGTTCGGCGGCGCGCGCCGCGACGAGGAGCGGGCGCGCGCGAAGGAGCGGATCTTCTCCTTCCGGGACGACTTCGGGCAGTGGGACCCGCGGCGCCAGCGCCCGGAGGTCTGGAACCTCTACAACGGCCGCGTGCGGCGCGGCGAGCACGTGCGCGTGTTCCCGATCTCCAACTGGACCGAGCTCGACGTGTGGGAGTACATCCGCACCGAGGGTCTGGAGATCCCGTCGATCTACTACGCACACGAGCGCGAGGTGTTCGAGCGCGACGGGATGCTCTACGCGGTCTCGGACTTCCTCGAGCGCCGCGACGGCGAGACCGTGTTCAGCGAGTCGGTCCGCTACCGCACGGTCGGCGACATGACCTGCACGGGCGCGGTGCGCTCGAAGGCGACGACGCTCGACGACGTGATCGCCGAGATCGCCGCCACCCGGATCTCCGAGCGCGGCGAGACCCGCGCCGACGACCGCACGTCGGAGGCCGCGATGGAGGATCGCAAGCGGGAGGGCTACTTCTGATGACCACCGCGGTGGCGCTCGGATCCGCGCAGCTGCTGCGCTTCGCGACCGCCGGCTCGGTCGACGACGGCAAGTCGACCCTGATCGGCCGCCTGCTCTACGACTCGAAGGCGCTGCTCGCCGACCAGCTCGCAGACGCCGAGGTGGACCTCGCGCGGCTGACGGACGGGCTGCGGGCCGAGCGCGAGCAGGGCATCACGATCGACGTCGCGTACCGGCACTTCCAGACGCCGCGGCGGCGGTTCATCATCGCCGACACCCCGGGCCACGCCCAGTACACCCGCAACATGGTCACCGGCGCCTCGACGGCCGACGTGGCGGTGGTGCTGGTCGATGCCCGCGAGGGGCTGCTCACCCAGAGCCGCAGGCACGCCGCGATCGCCGGGCTGCTGCGGATCCCGCGGATCGTGCTGGCGGTCAACAAGATGGACCTCGTCGCCTACGACCTCGACGCGTTCCGCCGCATCTGCGCGGACTTCCGCGCCTGGGCTGGACGGCTCGACGTCGAGGAGATCACCTGCATCCCGATCTCGGCGCTGAAGGGCGACAACGTGGTCGAGCGGTCGGCCGAGATGGACTGGTACCGCGGGCCGACGCTGCTGCAGTTCCTGGAGACGGCCCCGGTCGCCGCCGGCATCACCGACGGGCCGCTGCGCTTCCCGGTCCAGTACGTGATCCGCGCCGGCGAGCAGCGGGCCTACGCGGGCCAGCTGGCCGGCGGGACGGTCCGGCCCGGCGATCCGATCGTCGTGCAGCCGGGCGGCCTGGAGACGCGGGTGGCGCGCGTCGAGGGCCCGGACGGACCGCTCGACGAGGCGAGCGCCCCGCTGTCGGTGGCGCTGACGCTCGAGGACGAGCTCGACGTCGGTCGCGGCGCGCTGATCTGCGCGCCGGACGGCCCGGCGCGGGCGGCGCGCGACATCGTCGCCACCGTCTGCTGGATGGGCGAGTCGGCCGGCCGCGCGGGCGGCCGCTACCTGCTCAAGCACACGACCCGCTCCGAGCGGGCGAGGCTCGAGATCGTCCACGACGCGCTCGACGTCGCCACGCTGTCCTCCACGCCGCAGGGCGACTCGGTCGGTCTCAACGAGATCGCGCGCGTCTCGATCCGCTGCGCCGGCGAGCTGGTCTTCGATCCCTACTCGGCGAACCGCACGACCGGCGCGTTCATCCTCATCGACGAGGCGACGAACGACACCGTCGCGGCCGGGATGATCGGCGATGGCTGATCGCTCCCCGAACGTCGTCTGGCAGAAGGGCACCGACCGCGCGGCGCGCTGGGATGCGCTCGGGCACGGCGGCGCGACGGTGTGGATGACCGGGCTGCCCGGCTCGGGCAAGTCGACGATCGCCAACGGCGTCGAGACCACGCTGCTCGAGTCCGGCCGGGGCGCCTACATCCTCGACGGCGACAACCTGCGCCACGGCCTCAACGGCGACCTCGGCTTCTCGGCCGCCGACCGCGCCGAGAACGTGCGCCGCACCGCTGAGGTGTCGGCGCTGCTGGCCGATTCCGGGACCGTCGTGCTCGTCGCGCTGGTCTCGCCGTACCGCGCCGACCGCGACGCCGCCCGCGCCGTGCACGAGGCGCGCGGCCTGCCGTTCCTGGAGGTCCACGTCGCCACGCCGCTGGACGAGTGCGAGCGGCGCGATCCGAAGGGCCTCTACGCCCGTGCCCGCGCCGGCGAGATCACCGGCCTGACCGGCGTGGACGACCCGTACGAGCCGCCCCTGGACGCCGAGGTGACTGTCGGCGCCGGCGAGTCGCTCGAGGAGGCGGTCGCCACCGTGCTGGCCGCGCTGCCGCGATGAGCCACGTCGCGATCGTCACCGGCGCAGATTTCGGGATCGGGGCCGCGATCGCGCGCCGTCTCGCCGCCGGCGGCGTCGCGGTGCTGGCGACCGACCTGCAGGTCGGCGACCAGACGCCGGGGGCGCTGGCCGTCGCCGCCGACCTCACGGATCCCGAGGCGCCGGCGCGGCTGTTCGAGCGCGCCTACGCGGAGCTGGGGCCGGTCGACATCCTCGTCAACAACGCCTCGGGCTGCCTCCAGGACACATTCACGCCCGAGACGACCGATCGCTTCGGCCGCCCGATGCGGCCGGTCACGGCGGAGTCGTTCGGCCGCCAGTTCGCGGTCGACACGATGGCGGCGGCGCTGCTGATCGCCGAGTTCGCCCGCCGGCACATCGCCCGCGGCGGCACCTGGGGGAGGATCGTCGGGCTCACCTCCGGCGGCCCGCTCGGCTTCCCGCAGGAGGTCTCCTACGGCGCCGCCAAGGCGGCGCAGGACAACTACACGATGTCGGCCGCGGCCGAGCTGGCCGAGCACGGCGTGACCGCGAACATGGTCCACCCGCCGGTGACCGACACCGGCTGGGTCACCGACGAGGTGCGCACCGCCGTCGGCCGGGTCGCGACGCCTGACGGGGTTGCCGAGGTCGTCGAGTGGCTGGTGTCCGATGCCGGCTCGCTGGTGAGCGGCAACGTGATCCTGCTGCGTTGAGCCGGCGAACGTCAACTGCGGCTGGGTAGGGGGAGCGGGTGCGCCCGCGCCGCGGCAACGATTGTCGGGTTTGTCAGCCGAGGGCTTACAAAGTCGACGATTGATGAGTTCCTTCCCCTGAGGGGAACTAACTCGACAATCGCTGCGCGGCGCCCGCCCCTCAACCTCCCTACCCAGCCGGGACGTTCGCCCGCGCTAGCGCGCGGCTTGCTTCGCCGCGTCAGCGCTCCGCGCGATGGCGATCTTGACCTCGAAGCGCACGGTGCGCTTCTTGCGCAGCCGGTTGGTGAGGTGCACCACGAGCGTGGGCCCCGGGTTCGGCGCCGAGCCCTGTGGATCGGGCTGGACGATCGCGACCGTCGAGCCCTTCACGCGGTCGCGCGGCACGACCGCGTAGCCGGAGTCCTCGCTCTCGATCCAGAACCCCTTGATGCCCCGCATCGGGCGCGGCCCGGTGAGCCGGGTCACGGCCCCGCCCTTGAGGATCGTCCACACGGCCGCCTTGTCGCCGCCGGTGCTCGGGAACTGCACCTCGGCCGTCCGCTGCCGCTTCGTCCGCGTGCGCAGCGACCACCCGCCGATGATCGCGTTGCGGCGGAACGTGTAGGTCGAGTGGGCCTCGACGCCCGCGCGCTTGAGCCGGCCGCGCACCTCGAGCCGGTCGAACGGGCCGGCGAACGGGCGCAGCGGCGAGCCGGCGCTGCCGACCCCGAGCGGCGCCCGCACGCAGTCGCAGAGCCGGCTTCTTGTAGAGGTCGCTGGCCGGCCGGGCCGTGACCAGCCGCGCGCGGCCGCGGCGGTTGCGCACGATCACGCCGAAGCTCGAGGGCGGCTTGGCCCCGAGCGTGGCCGCGACGTTCTGCCGGTCGTCGAACAGCCGCGCCAGATCGATGCCGCCGTACGGGTATGCGCCGTGCGTGACCGCGGTGATCGCCGTGTTGTAGCGGGGCGTCGTGACCGCCAGGCGGCCGGTCGCCGGGTCGAACGAGTACAGCGGCGGCGGTACCACGCCGGCCTTGCGGCCGAGGCCCGCGGCCCACGCGCGGGCCGCGTTGGCGGCGATCCGCGAGGCGCCCAGGATCGCCTGCTTGGGTGACTGCGGGTGCACGGGCAGCGGGAAGTACAGGCCGGGTGCGACGCCCTCGCCAGGCGGCAGCTTGCGCTCATACAGCTCAAAGCCGCGGTCGAGCACGTACTTGGCCCACGCGGCCTCGTGCGGCGACGGCGACAGCCGGCCGCCCATCGCGATGCCGACCAGCGCCTGCTGCGCGAGCCCGACCTTCTTGGTCTGGTGCCAGCGGCCGAAGCTGAAGCCTGTGTCCCAGTTCAGATAGCCGGCGTGCGTCCAGTAGCCCGCCAGCACCCGGGTCATCCAGCGCCGCAGCAGCGCCTCGTCCTCCGGCGGCAGCGGGCGCATCCCGCGCAGCAGCGCCGCGTCGTAGAAGCGGATCACCGAGGCGACGATGTTCGCGTACTCCGCCGAGTCGGTGTTGAGCTGCGCCCGCGGCGCCCCGGCCGGCGTGTAGTGGAACTGCATCCCCGGGCCGAGCGACCCGGCCGTGCCGGGGGCCGGCTTGCGGATGCTGCGGATGAACGCCAGCAGCTGGCCGCGGAAGTCGCGCGTCAGGAACGTCGGGTCACCGGTCGCCTCCGCGGCGGCGCTGTACACCTCGGCGTACCAGTTGATCTGGTTCAGCCGCAAGGTCGGGTAGCGCCAGTACGGACCGAGCGCGACCCGCCGCAGCCGGTCCTGCATCAGCAGCCGCGTCGTGGCGTCGAGCCCCAGCGCGTCGCGCGCCCGCCAGGCCATGGCCAGCGCGTCGGTCACCTCGCCGTCGACCACCAGGTGCTGGCCGGAGCGGATCTCGTGCATCGATGCCACCCAGCCCGGCGCGTGCGGCTGGCTGCCCGGGATCGGATCGGTCACCTGCTCGAGCCACGGCGGCGTCTGCATGAGCTGGGCGGCGATGCTGCGCGCGCGATCGTCCTCACGCGCAGGGCCGCGATGGCCGGCCAGGGCGGCGGCCGAGTGCACCAGCAGCTCATTGGCGTTGAGCATCGTGTCCACCGATGGCGAGTTGGCCCGGTAGCGCTCGAGCCGCTCGTTCCAGGAGTCGTCGAGCCGCGTCTGCACCTTGTCGGCGAACGCCCAGTACTGGGCGTCGTCCCACGCGGACGCCGGCGCGGCGAACACCCCGATCAGGCCGGCGCACAGCCCGGCCACCAGCCCGGATCGTGCTAGCGGAGCCAAGTTCTCATGATCGCGTTGGTGAACCCGAGGCCGTAGCGCAGGACCGCGGGCTTCTTCGAGTGCCCGTGGAGCCGCTTGTCGACCGTGACGGCGATCTCGGTGGCAGGCACGCCGCGCTTGATCGCCTCGATCATGAACTCGGAGGTGTGGAACTGCTCCTGCCGCAGCACGAGCTGGGGCAGCACGGACGCCCGGACGGCGCGGTAGCCGTTCGAGCAGTCCGAGACGCGTGTGCGCGTGATCAGCGAGACGAGGCGGTTGAAGAAGATGATCCCCATCTCACGGGCGAAGTGGTTGGGCTCGGCCTGGCCGAGCACCCGCGAGCCGTGCGCGACGTCGACCGTGCCGTCGGCCACCGGGCCGACCAGCCGTGCCATCTCCTCGGGCCGGTGCTGGCCGTCGGCGTCGAGCGTCACGACGATCTGCGCGCCGGAGTCGACCATCAGGCGATAGCCGGTGCGCAGCGCTGCGCCGCCGCCGAGATTGGTCACGTGCCGGGCCACTGACGCCCCCAACCCGCGAGCGATCTCACCGGTGCGGTCCCGCGACCCGTCGTCGACGACGAGGATCGCGGTTCCGACGCCACACACCGAGGCCGGGATCCGCGGGATCACCTGCCCGATGTTGTCCTCCTCGTTGTAGGCCGGGATCACCACGGCGATGCGGTCGCGGAAGCGCTCGGCCAGGCCGGAGCTGCGGAACTCGTCCCAGGCGATGCCCTCCAGCGCGGCGGACAGCTTGCGCTCGATGCGCCCGTTCTGCACCAGCGAGCGCACGGTGAGGAAGAACAGCACGACGACCGCGAACACGGCCAGGCCGAGGATCCGGCCGCCGTTGCCGCGCTCGAACGAGAACGCGCTCAGCACGGAGTCGAGCAGGTCGGTGCCCGCGACGATCAGCAGCGCGAGGCCGGAGAGCAGGAGCAGCAGGACATCGCCGTTGCGCAAGGTGCGCCGGCGCCAGATGGCGAAGGCGACCAGCGAGACGCCGATCACCAGGCCGAGGATGCGGAGAGCCGAGAGCTCCAAGGCGCCGCGCAGGATAGCGGTGGATCCGGCGTTCTCAGGGGTGCGGACACCCTGCCGATTACCGGTGCATGACGCGCGCCATCGCCCTCTGCTTCTCGGCCCTGATCCTCCTCGTGCCCGCCACGGCTTCGGCGCGCACGCTCGTCGGCACCCCCGGCAAGGACCGGCTCATCGGCTCCCTGCGCTCCGGGAACGTCATCAACGGCGACGGCGGGGGCGACTACATCACCGGCGGCGCCCAGAACGACCGCCTGTCCGGCGAGTGGGGCGGCGACGACGTCTTCGGCCGCAGCGGCAACGACTACCTCGACGGCGGCTCGGGCGGCGACGTGCTCTACGGCGAGATCGGCGACGACCGCCTGCTCGGCGGGTTCGGCGGCGACCGCATGTCCGGCGGCGACGGCAACGACTTCATCGACGGCCAGGCGGCGGGCGACGACATCGACGCCGGACCGGGCGACGACATCGTCCACGGCGGCAGCGCGACCGACCGCATCCTGGGCGGCGCCGGCAACGACTCGATCTACTCGGACTCCGGCGGCGACCTGATCGACGCCGGCGACGGCAACGACACCGTGTACGTCAACAACGGCACGGCGGTCGACACGGTCGACTGCGGCAGCGGGCTCGACGTGCTCCACATCAACCCGGTCGGCATGCGCGGCGGCTCCTCGAACCAGCGCGCCCTGCGCGAGGGCCGGCTGCGCAACTGCGAGCGGATCCTCGAGACCGCGCCGGCCGTGGACCCGACCAAGGGCATCAAGCACATGACCCCGGACGCCGGCGGCTCGGTCCGCGGCACCGATCGCAACGACAACCTGCTCGGCTCGTTCGGGCCCGACGTGCTGGTCGGCCTCGGCGGCGACGACGTGATCTGGGCCAACCGCAAGCCGATCGGCGCCAGCCGCGGAATCGACCGCGTCGACGCCGGCGCCGGCGACGACACCGTCTACGGCGCGTCGCGCGGCGGCGAGACGTACATCGAGGGCGGCGACGGCGATGACTACCTGCAGGGCGGCGGCGCCACCGCGACCAACCACATCTCCGGCGGCTCGGGCGAGGACGTAGTCCGCCTCACCGGCCACGGCTTCAACGAGGTGAGCACCGGCAGCGGCGACGACATCGTCTACGCGTACTCGAAGGACCGCGCGGTCATCAACTGCGGCGCGGGCGACGACGTCGTCAAGATCGGCCACAACCGCAAGGTGCGCACCCGCGGGTGCGAGAAGGTCAGCCGCCGCTACAAGAAGTAGCTACCGTGCGTGTCGCGGTGAGCGACACGACCACGCGTCCGCGGCGGGCGGCGGCCCTCGCCTGCTGCTTCATCTTCCTGTTCCCGGCGACGGCTGCTGCGCGGACGATCGTCGGCACCCCCGGCAAGGACCGCCTCGTCGGCGGGCCGAACGAGGCCCACGTCATCAACGGCGACGGCGGCGGCGACACGATCATCGGTGGCCCGTTCAACGACCGCCTGGCCGGCGAGTGGGGCGGCGACGACCTCTACGGCCGCGCCGGCGACGACGTCATGGACGGTGGGTCGGGCGGCGACCGGCTCGACGCCGAGACGGGCAACGACTTGGTGGTCGGCGGCTTCGGCGGCGACCGGATCCTCACGGGCGAGGGCAACGACGCGATCGACGGCGGGTCGGCCGGCGACAGCATCGCCGCCGGCCCGGGCGACGACGTCGTCCACGGCGGCAGCGGCAGCGACGACATCAGCGGCAGCACCGGCAACGACGCGATCTACGCGGACTCGGGCGGCGACGACATCGACGCCGGCGAGGGCAACGACGTCGTCTACGTCAACAACGGCACAGCCGTCCACAGCGTCGACTGCGGGCCCGGCATCGACACGATCCATGTCAACCCGTTCCACCGCCGCGGCGGCCTGCACAACCGCCGGGCGATCGAGAACGGGCTCATCCGCAACTGCGAGGCGATCCTCCAGACGCCGAAGCCGCATGACCCGACGAAGGGCAAGACCAAGCTCACGCGCAACCGCGGCGGCCGCGCCAAGGGCACCGAGCGCAACGACACGCTGCTCGGCTCGTCCGGGCCCGACCGCCTGATCGGCCTCGGCGGGAACGACGTTCTGTGGGCCAACCGCAAGCCCACGGGGCGCAGCCGCGGCACCGACCGCGTGAGCGCCGGACCCGGCGACGACATCGTCTACGGCGCGTCCCGCGGCGGGCACACGATCATCGACGGCGGGCCTGGCAACGACTACCTGCAGGGCGGCGGCGAGATCGCCACCAACTTCATCCGCGGCGGCTCGGGGATCGACACGATCCGGCTCACCGGCCACGGGCTCAACCGCGTGCTGGCGGGTCCGGGCGACGATCTGGTCTACGCGTACTCCAAGGACACCGTGCGGATCGACTGCGGGCCGGGTGAGGACTCCGTGCGCATCGGCTACAACCGCACCGTGGTCACTCGCCACTGCGAGCACGTCAGTCGCCGGTACAAGCGCCACTAGACTGGCCCGCCATGACCACCGCGGTCGCCGCACCGCCTAGCCGTCTGGGCGCGCTGGCCGAGCGTCACGGGGGCCGCGCGGTGCTGATCGCGCTCGCCGTGATCGTCTTGGTCGGCTTCGCGCTGCGCGTCAACTCGGCGCTCGAGCCGCTCGACGTGCGGCCGGGCAGCGACTCGGCGGTCTACGCCTCGGTGGCCGAGCAGCTCTACGAGCACCAGCGGTTCGCGATCCCCGGCTCCGCGAGCCCGTACGACTGGTCGCCCGGCGCGCCGCTGTTCTACGCCGGGGTCTACTACGCCACCGGCGGCGTGCACCCGGGCGCCGTACGGCTCGTGGTCGCGCTGCTGGGGGCGCTGGCCATCGTGCTCGTCTATCTGATCGGGCGCCGGCTGGCCGGCCCGCTCGCCGGGCTCATAGGCGCCGGGCTGCTGGCCGTCTATCCGGTGACGATCTTCTTCACCGGCAAGCTGATGAGCGAGCCGCTGGCGACGCTGACGCTCGCCGGCGCCGTCCTGTCGTTCATGTGGGCCAACGACAAGGGGCGGTCGAAGTGGGCGTGGGCGGTGCCCGGCGTATTGCTGGGCCTGACCGCGTTCGCGCGGCCCGAGTACCTCGCCTTCGTGGTGGTCTTCGCGTTGCTGGCGCTGTGGCGGCGCGGCCTGGTGGCGGCGGCGATCCTGGCGGTCGCGTTCGCCGTGCCGGTGGCGCCGTGGATCGCGCACGTCTCGAGCGTCGAGGGGCGGTTCGTGCCGATCAGCACGGGCGGCGGCAAGGCGATCTACATCGGCACGTACCTGCCCGGCAACGGCCTGCACCTCGACGTCAAGCGGGTGCTGATCGCGCGCTACATGGGCAAGGAGGACGTGTCCACGAGCGAGCTGAGCCGGATCTCGATGACGCCGCTGCTCAACCGCGTGGCCAAGAAGTACCCGGACCTGCCGCGCGACGCCGCCCTGCAGAAGATCGGCCGCGAGAACGCCGTGCACTACGCCACGCACCAGCCGCTCGACTTCGCCTGGATGATCGCCGGGAAGATGTGGCACATGTGGCACGGCTCGGGCGCCGCGGGCCGTTCGCTGTTCGGGAACATCTTCCAGTTCACGGTGCTCGCGCTCGCCATCGCCGGGCTCGTGCTGTTGGCGCTGCGGCGGCGCTGGGAGGTCGTCCTCCTGCTCGCGCTCCTGCTGGGGATCACGGTGCTCGGCGGGCTCCTGCTGGCCGGCACGAGGCGCAACGTGACGTTGATGCCGCTGGTGATGGCGCTCGCCGGTGTGGCGGTCGCGATGGCGGCCGGGCGGATCTGGAGCCGCTTGCCGAGTCGCTATCTTGCCCCGCCATGCGAATCCTGATCCTCGGCGGCGATGGCTACCTGGGGTGGCCAACGGCGATGCGTTTCTCCGCGCGCGGACACGACGTGTTCCTCGTCGACAACTTCTCTCGCCGCCGCTGGCATCACGAGCACGGGACGGACTCACTGACGCCGATCGGCGGGCTTGCCGACCGCATCGACGCGTGGCGTGAGGTCTCCGGCAAGGACATCCACGCATTCGTCGGCAACATCGAGGACGGCGAGTTCCTCGACCGCGTCGTCGCAGAGGTGCTCCCTGAAGCCGTTGTGCACTACGGCGAGCAGCCCTCGGCGCCCTACTCGATGCTTTCGCGCCGCCACGCGGTCGAGACGCAGCAGACGAACGTCATCGGCAACCTGAACCTGCTCTTCTCGATCCGCGACCGGGTGCCGGACTGCCATCTCGTCAAGCTCGGCACGATGGGCGAGTACGGCACGCCGAACATCGACATCGAAGAGGGCTTCATCGAGATCAACCACAAGGGCCGCACGGACGTGCTGCCCTTCCCGAAGCTCCCCGGGTCGCTCTACCACCTCTCGAAGGTCCACGACTCCCACAACATCCACTTCGCCTGCCGGATCTGGGGCCTGCGCGCCACCGACCTCAATCAGGGCGTCGTCTACGGGATCGAGACCGAGGAGACCGCCCAGGACGAGCGCCTGTGCACCCGGTTCGACTATGACGAGATCTTCGGCACGGCCCTGAACCGCTTCTGCGTGCAGGCCGTGATCGGCCACCCGCTGACCGTCTACGGCAAGGGCGGCCAGACCCGTGGCTTCCTGAACATCCGCGACACGCTGCAGTGCGTAGAGCTGGCGGTGAGCAATCCCGCGCAGCGCGCCGAGTTCCGCGTGTTCAACCAGTTCACCGAGCAGTTCACGGTGCTCGAGCTCGCCGAGCTCGCGCAGCGCGCCGCCGCGGAGCTGGGCTACGACGTGGAGATCGAGCACTTCGAGAACCCGCGCGTGGAGATGGAGGAGCACTACTACAACGCGGCGAACACGAAGCTGCGCGAGTTGGGG
Source organism: uncultured Solirubrobacteraceae bacterium (assembly GCA_963759375.1). Taxonomy (GTDB): domain Bacteria; phylum Actinomycetota; class Thermoleophilia; order Solirubrobacterales; family Solirubrobacteraceae; genus DASSUW01. Next base: position 353,096 of record CAVWYY010000001.1, read on the forward strand.
CTCAAGCCGCACTACCTGGGCGAGGAGCTCGTACGCTCGATGTTGACAACGATCGAGCGCCACCGCGACAGAGTGATCTCGCGTGCCATTGCGCCAAAGACGCAGTGGCGGCCGGGCGAAGCCGAGGCGAACGCCGCGCAGCTCTCCGCAGCTGCGGCTTCACACGCCTGACCGCAACTCTGGGCGCTCAACTGCATTGGGGTTTCTTGTGACTAAAGCCGTATTCCTGACATTCCTCGCCGCACTCTGCCTGGCCGCCCCGGCCCAGGCTGCAAAGCCGATCGTCGGATTCGGCGAGCAGAGCCCAGCGATCTTCAGCGACTCCGCTGGATCGACCTGAAGAAGAACGAACGCCACTACATCCGCTACGTGATGCCGTGGGACGCGCTGCGAGTACAAGCAGAGCCGCGCGCGTGATCGACCTCTGGATGGACGCCGCCGAGTACCGCAAGGCCAACGTCCTGCTGTCGCTTCGGCTACTCGGTCAAGAAGCGCCGCCAGCTCAAGATGCCGACGGCCAAGCAGTACAAGGCGCAGATCAAGGCCGTCCGCAAGCGCTACCCGTTCATCAAGACGTTCCAGGCCTGGAACGAGGCCAACCAGGGCTTGCAGCCGACGTTCCGCAAGCCCAAGGCGACGGCGCAAGCTCTACGACACGCTCGTGAAGACCTGCAAGGGCTGCACGGTCACGTCGCCGTCGCTGCTGCTGGCCGCCGACATGAAGGCGGTCAACTGGGCCAAGGCGTTCGATCGCGCCGCCAAGAAGAAGGTCAAGATCTGGGCGGTCCACAACCACATCGACGTCAACCGCAACATCAAGACCGGGCACGAAGACGTTCCTCCGGTACACGCGCGGTCAGGTGTGGTTCACGGAGACCGGCGCGATCTGGAACCGCTGGATCGGCCGCCGCAAGATCAAGCAGTACAACCACAAGACCGCCGTCCGCGCGATCCGCAACATCTTCAAGCTGCAGAAGCTCAGCAAGCGCCGGATCAAGCGGATCTACGTCTACAACTGGTACGGCACGAAGGCCAAGCGCCCCCGCTGGGACTCCGGTCTCATCAACGCGAGCGGCACCGAGCGCAAGACGTTCAAGACGCTCAAGGCGCAGATGCGGCGGTACGCTCGATAAGCCACAGCGCCACGGCCAGCAGCGCGGTCGTGGCGCAGTAGCCCACCTCGACCGCCAGCACGGGGTCGTCGAGCGGTGAAGGCACGAGCCACAGCATGAACAGCGCGGCCGCCCCCAGCCAGGCGGCGGCCGCCAGGTGGCCCCTGCGCCGCGCCAGCGCGGCCTGGTTGAGCGTGCCGGCGGTGAGGTGGAAGCCCATGCCGAGGCCGACGAGGACGAGGCCCCAGCGGCCGTAGTCGAAGTCGCCGCCGAACAGCAGCCCCATCGCCCACGGGCCGATCAGCCCGAGGCCGAGCACCACGAGCCCCGCGAAGCCGGCGATCGCCAGGACCGTCGTGCGGATCGCGCGGGCGAAGTCATCGCCGCCGCCGGTGGCGTGCAGGCCGGAGAGGTGGGGGAGGAGCGACGTCTGGATCGCCTGGAAGAGCTGCAGCGGCGCGCGGGTGATCAGCAGCACGTTGAACACGAAGCCCGCGAGCGCGGCGTCGGTGGCCGTGGCGTCGACCACCAGCACAGGCCCGTTGAGCAGCGCCTGCTCGGCGACCATGATCGCCAGCACGGCGCCGGCGAAGCCCGCGCTCTCGCGCATCGCGCCGCGCTCGGAGGTCGTGGCGCGGGCGCCGTGGCGCGTGAGCGCCCACGGGACCACGGCCAGCGAGACGAGCGGCGCCGCGGCGATGCCGAGCGCGACCGCGCCCTGCCCCTCGGCGATCCCGATCGCGACGGCCAGGGCGAACAGGCAGCGCGAGACCGACTCCAGGAGCACCAGCCCGCCGTAGAGGCCGAACCACTGGTGGCCGGCCAGCCAGCCGCGCGCGAAGTAGCTGGCCGCGTAGGCGACGACCGCGACCACGAGCACCCAGTAGAGCTCGGCCGAGCCGTCGAACACGTCGTCCTGGATCGGCTCGCGGAACGCCAGCGCGACGACCAGGAACAGCGCGGCGGCGCTCATCTGGATCGTGAACGCGACCCGCAGGGGGTGCGCCTCGTGGCCCTGTGCCCGGCGCGACGCGATCGTGTGCGAGAGCAGCTGCTCGACCGGCCGGTAGATGATCGAGATGATCAGGAAGAGGATCGACCACAGGAGCGAGACGCCCTTGTAGTCGACCTCGCTGAGGCTGTGGCTGGCCAGCGAGAAGTACGCGAACGTGACCAGCCCGGTCGTCGCGATGCCGACCGACAGGATGCTGGCGCCGCGCCCGTAGCTCCTAGACACGAACGAGAAGCATGGTCCAAGGGAAGGGGGACCGCGCTTCTACGACGGTGCCGTGCCGCGACAAGAGCTGCACGAAGCTGCGTTTGGACCAGTGGTTCACGTGGCCCGGCGTGTTCCCGAGATCGCGCAGGTAGGCGCCGCGGGCCATGTTCAGCCCCCGCCACAGGGGCTCGCGCGGCACCGACACGAGCAGGTTCCCGCCGCGGGCGACGCGCGCCATCTCGGCCACCGTGTGCTCGGGGTCGGGCACGTGCTCGAGGACCTCGATCGCGGTGGCGAGCTCGAACTCGCCGTCGGCGAACGGGAGGTTCTCGGCCTTCATGACCTGGTACTCGAGGTTCGGCGCCTGGCGCTTCTCCCACTCGGCCTGGATCACCGGGTCCTCGAGATCGATCCCCACGACGCGGCCCTCGAGACCCTGCGCCCACTTGTGGGTCAGCACGCCCTCGCCGCAGCCGACGTCGAGGATCGAGCGCGGCGCCGCCTGGCCGAACAGCTCGGCGAGCGTGCGCTCGAAGCCGGCCATCAGCCGCTTGACCACCGGGTTGGTGGAGCCGTACTTGTCGTAGGTGTTGCCGGTGACCGTGCCCTCGGCGTCGCGCGTGACCGCCGTGCTCATAGGCGCAGCGCCTCGCGCTCCTCGGTCTTGCCGGGCCGCCCGGCCCGCGCGCCGGTCGTCGGCTCCTGCTGCGAGGTCGGCTGCCCGGGCTCGTAGTGCGACGGCGGGACGCCGAGCTCGAGCTCGACCCGCCGGATGCGTTCGAAGATCCGCTGCAGCGTGATCCGCTGGCCCGACAGCAGGTCGCCGAGGATGCCGAGCGCGGCGAGGACCATCGCCGCGTTGAACAGCACGGCGCCGAGGATCAGCGACTGGACGTGGCCCGCACCGTCGCCCTGCAGGAAGAAGTAGAAGAAGCGGCCCCAGACGAGGACCGCGCCGATGCCGATCAGGAACGCCGCGGTGAGGAACACGCGCAGCGGCTCGTACATCGCGTAGATCCGGAAGATCGAGATCCCGTTGCGGCGGATGTACGTCCACATCGACGGGAACAGGCGCGACTCACGGAGCTTCGGGTTCGTCCGCACCGGCACGTGGTCGACCGCCACGGTCATCTTCCCGGCCTGGATGATCGTCTCCAGCGTGTAGGTGAACTTGGAGACGACCTGCATGGCGAGCGCGGCCTCGCGGTTGTAGGCGCGGAACCCGGACGTCGTGTCCGGGATCGTGGTCTGCGACGCCTGCCGCACGATCCACGAGCCGAGCCGCTGGAACAGCTTCTTCGGCCCCGAGAAGTGCTCGATCGTCATGACCTCGCGATCGCCGACCACCATGTCGGCGTCGCCGGCCACGATCGGCGCCACCAGCCGCGCCACGTCGGGTCCGTGGTACTGGTTGTCGGCGTCGGTGTTGACGATCACGTCGGCGCCGAGCTTGAGCGCCGCGTCGAGCCCCGCCTGGAAGCCGGACGCCAGGCCCTTGTTGTTCGTCAGCCGGACGATGTGGTCGACCCCGTTCTCGCGCGCCACCTCGACCGTGCGATCGGTCGAGCCGTCGTCGATGATCAGCCACTCGACGGTCTCGAACCCCGGCACCTGGCGGGGTAGATCGGCGAGCGTGACCGGGAGGGTCTCCTCCTCGTTCAGGCAGGGAATCTGGATGATCAGCTTCATCGCGGCGCGATTAGACGGTATCGCCTCGTCGTGCGCTCCCGTCATCCTGTCTTCGCTCATGGAAGGCGCGACCCTTTCAAGACGGCGGGCGCTCACGCGCGCCCGCTCGCTCGATGGTGATGCGATCGCCCGCATCGCGTTCGGCCTGCTGTGCGTGGCCGCCGCGATCGGGTTCTTCGTGTACCCCACGTACCCGAACTACGACTCCTACTACTCGATGCTGTGGGGGCGCGAGGTGCTGGACCTGCAGCTCCCGGGCTTCGAGGGCTTCCGCGTCCCGACCGAGCATCCGCTGGCCATCGCCGTCGGCGGGTTCGTGTCGCTGTTCGGCCGCCACGGCGACCGCCTGTTCATCGCGCTGATCCTCGCCTCGTTCCTGTGGCTGACCTGGGGCGTCTACCGCCTCGGCCGGATCGCGTTCACGCCGCTGGTCGGCGGCATCGCGGCGGCGCTCACGCTCACGCGGTTCGACTTCGGCTTCCTGGCCGCCCGCGGCTACATCGACATCCCGTACATGGCGCTGGTGGTGTGGGCCGCCGTGCTCGAGGCCGGCCGCCCGCGGCGCGGCGTCCCGGTGCTGATCACGCTCGCCCTCGCCGGCATGCTGCGGCCCGAGGCGTGGGTGCTGGCCGGGATGTACTGGCTGTGGCTGTTCCCGAGGGCGACCTGGCGGCAGCGCATCCTCTACGCCGCGCTGGCGGCGATCGGGCCGCTCGTGTGGACGCTCACGGACCTGATCGTCACCGGCGACCCGCTGTTCTCGCTGCTCTACACGAGCACCTCGGCCGAGGACCTGGGCCGCCAGCGGACCCTCTCCGAGCTGCCCGCCGCCGTGCCGGAGTTCTTCACGTCGATCGTCAAGCTGCCGGTGATGGCGGCGGCGGTGGTCGGCCTCGGCCTGGCGCTGGCGTTCTCGCCCCGCCGCGCCGCGGTGCCGCTGGCCCTGTTGGTCTCCGGCGTGCTCACGTTCGCGCTCATCGGGGCGGCCGGCGCGTCGGTGATCGAGCGCTATCTGGCGGTCGCCGCCGTCGCCCTGCTGGTGTTCGCCGCCGTCGCCGTGGGCGGCTTCACGATGCTGCGCCGCGGCCGCGTGCGCACCGCGTGGATGGTGGTGTCCGCCGCGCTGGTGGTGTTCGGCATCGTGTTCACCGCCACACACGTGCGGCTGGACTACTTCGACTCGGAGCTGACCTTCCGCGGCGCTGCGCACGACGACCTGGTGCGCGTCCTCGAGTCGCCCGAGGTGCAGGCGGGCCTGAAGTGCGGCCCGCTCAGCGTGCCCAACCACAAGCTCGTGCCCGACTCGCGCTGGATCCTCGACCTGCCGGAGGACCGCGTGATCCCGCGCGCCGATCCGGGAGCTCCGAAGCCCGAGCGCGGCGTCGCGCTGGTCGTGACGAGCCGCTTCGCGATCTTCAAGCACGCCTGGAGCAACGACATCGACTCGGCGCTCATCCAGGAACCGCCGGCCGGCTGGCGCCGGATCCACACCGGCGACTTCTACGCGGCGTATGCGCGCTGCTAGGCGTGGTCGTGGGCGCCGACGAACGTCAACGGCGGCTGGGTAGGGAGGCGGAGGCCGAGCGTCGGTCGTCCGTGGCGCGTTCTGTCGGATAGCGACAGAAAGCGCCAGGCGCCACGGACGGCGGCGACCCCGCCACCTCCTTACCCAGCCGCAGTTCGTCGGCGCCACCGCCGCCGTCGTGGTCGCAGCCCTCGTCCTGCGCCTCTGGGGACTGCGCCACGGGCTGCCGTACGTGTTCAGCGCCGACGAGAACGCGCACTTCGTTCCGCGCGCGATCGGCATGTTCGGCCACTCGCTGAACCCGCAGTACTTCGTCAACCCGCCCGCCTTCACGTACCTGCTGCACCTGGCGTTCTGGGCCCGCTGGGGGACGCGCGAGGCGGTCGGCGCCGCGTTCGCGGCCGATCCCGGGACGGCGTTCGCCCTCGGGCGCGTGCTCGTCGCCCTGCTCGGCGCGGCCGCCGCCGGGCTGACCGTGTGGGCCGGGGCGCGGCTGTTCGACCGCCGGGTCGGCCTCGTCGCCGGCGCGCTGTTCGCCGTCGCGTTCCTGCCCGTCCACTACGCGCACTTCGCGGTCAACGACGTCCCGGCGCTCGCGCCGCTGTGCCTGAGCCTCGCCGGCGCGGCCGGCGTCTACCGCCACGGACGGCTGCGCGACTACGCGCTGGCCGGCGCCGCGCTCGGCGTGGCCTGCGCGACCAAGTACACGGCGGGCATCGTGCTGCTGTGCCTGCTCGGCGCGGCCGCGACCGCGCCGAACCGCTGGCGCGGCCTCGCGCTCGCCGGTGGGCTGGCGGTCGCGGGCTTCGCGGTGGCGAACCCGTACGCGCTGTTCGACCTCGACGCGTTCCGCGACGGGCTGCGGCTGCAGTCGCAGGCATCGAGCGACGGCGGCGGCAAGCTCGGGCTGGTGGGGGACAGCGGCGTCCTCTACTACCTCGGCACCGTGACCTGGGGGCTCGGCTGGCTGCCCGCGCTGGCCGCGCTCGGCGGCGCCGTCTGGCTGTCGCTCAGGCGCTCGCCGGCCGCGCTCGTGCTCGTGCCGGCGCCGGTGCTGTTCCTGCTGTTCATGGGCCTGCAGGACCGCTTCTTCGCCCGCTGGCTGCTGCCGGTCTACCCGATGCTCTGCCTGCTGGCGGCGTGGGCCGCGGTCGAGCTCGCCGGCAGCCGCCGGTGGCGGGTCGCGGTCGCCGGCGCGCTGCTGTGCGCGCAGGGGCTGCTGTTCTCCGTGCACAACGACCGGCTGCTCGCTCGCACCGACACGTGGACGCTCGCCCGCGAGTGGATGGTCCGCAACATCCCCGAGGGCACGCGCGTGGTGATCGAGCCGATCGCGCCCGACCAGTGGGCCACTGACGTCGGCCGCCCCTCGCGGCTCACCGACAACGGCCGCCGCTGGGACAAGTGGCGGACGTCGAACTTCCGCGGCGAGCGGATCAAGCTCGAGGACTACGAGCGCACGCTCAGCCCGCCGATGCTGCGTCGCTACGAGCGCGGCGGCTACTGCTACGTGGTCGTCGGCTCGACCCAGAAGGGCCGCGCGCTGCGCGAGCCCGCGGACGTGCCGGGGGCGGTCGCCTACTACCGCGCGCTCGACCGGCGCAGCGACGCGCTCTACCGCGTCAGCCCGCGCGGTGACGGCGCGCCGATCGGCCAGTTCTCGTTCGACTTCTCGTTCAACGGCTACCCGCTCGCGTACGATCGGCTCGGGCCGGAGATCGTGATACGGAGATTGCGCTCCGGCGGGTGTTGACTCGCGAGTCAATATTCTCCTGGGGGAAGCCGTGACCACGCTGTTGCATACCGACCATGAGCACCTCGCCCGCGCGATCGAGCTGGCCGACGGCGGGCGCGGGCGAACCACGCCCAACCCGCTGGTGGGCGCTGTCGTCGTCAAGGACGGCGCGGTGATCGGCGAGGGCTACCACACCGCCTACGGCCGGCTGCACGCCGAGCGCGAGGCGCTCGGCGCCTGCACGGCCGACCCGCGCGGCGCGACGATGTACGTGTCGCTCGAGCCGTGCTGCCACCACGGCCAGACGCCGCCGTGCACCGACGCGATCCTCGAGGCCGGCATCGCCCGCGTCGTTGTCGCGTCCGACGACCCGACCGAGAAGGCCGCCGGCCGCGGACTGGGCATCCTGCGCGACGACGGCGTCGACGTCGTGATCGCGGGCGGCGAGCTGGCCGCACGGGCCCGCCTGCTCAACCAGCCGTTCCGCAAGCACGCCCGCACCGGCCGCCCGTTCGTGCTGTTCAAGTCGGCGATGACGCTCGACGGCAAGGTCGCCACCCGCACCGGCGACTCGAAGTGGATCTCCGGCGAGGCGTCGCGCCGCCTCGCCCACCACTGGCGCGCCGAGTGCGATGCCGTCGCCGTCGGCATCGGCACCGCGCTGGCCGACGACCCGCTGCTGACCGCGCGCGTCGACGGCGTGCATCGCCAGCCCCGCCGCATCGTGTTCGACTCCGAGGCGCGCCTGCCGCTGAGCTCGCAGCTCGTCCGCGGCGCGGGGGAGATCCCGCTGACGGTCGTGATCTCGCGCGCCGCTCCGCGGTTGGCCGCCGACGCGCTCGAGGTGGCGGGCGCCGAGGTGATCGTCGCCACCGGCGAGAACGAGCCGGCGCGCGTGCGCGGCGCGCTCGGCCAGATCGGCGCCTCCGGCGTCACGTCGATCCTGCTCGAGGGCGGCCCGCACCTGGCCGGGGCGTTCCTCGACGCCGGCGAGGTCGACGAGATCCGCCTGTTCGTGGCTCCCGTCGTGCTCGGCGGCTCCCACGCGCGTGACCCGCTCGAGGGCGAGGGCGTCGAGCGCATCGCCGAGGCCACCCGCGCGCTCACGCTCGAGTGCGAGCGGGTCGCCGACGACGTGCTGATCTCCGCCCGGCTGCGGGAGTGGTGACGCTGTTCACGGGGCTGGTCCAGGATCTCGGTGAGGTCGTCGCGGCCGACGCGTCGGGCGACGGCGTACGCCTCACGATCGCGACGGGGCTCGAGCTCAGCGACGGCGATTCGATCGCGGTCAACGGCGTCTGCCTGACCGCGACGGCGATCGCCGACGGCCAGTTCGCCGCCGACGTGATGAACGAGACGCTGCGCCGGTCCTCGCTCGCCGAGGTGGCCGAGGGCGCGCGGGTGAACCTCGAGCTGCCGCTGCGCGCGGCCGACCGGCTCGGCGGCCACTTCGTGCAGGGCCACGTCGACGGCGTGGGCGGCATCTGGGACATGCGCGACGACGGGTTCGCCCGCGTCGTGACGGTCGGCGTCCCCGCCGACCTCATGCGCTACGTGGTCGAGAAGGGCTCGATCGCGATCGACGGAGTGTCGCTGACCGTCTCGGCGCTCGGAGACGACTGGCTGCAGGTCTCGCTCATCCCCGAGACCCTGGAGCGCACGATCCTGGGCGGCGTGACCGTCGGCCAGCCCGTGAACCTGGAGGTGGACGTGCTCGCCAAGTACATCGAGCGTCTGGCGGTGGCCCGATGAGCCGCTTCGCGACGATCGAGGAGGCGATCGAGGACATCCGGGCGGGCCGGATGGTGGTCGTCTGCGACGACGAGGACCGCGAGAACGAGGGCGACCTCACGCTGGCGGCGCAGTTCGCCACGCCCGAGGCGATCAACTTCATGGCCAAGGAGGGGCGCGGGCTGATCTGCCTGGCGCTCACGCCCGAGCGCTGCGACGAGCTCGGCCTCGATCTGATGGCGGCCAAGAACGAGTCGCCGTTCGAGACCGCGTTCACCGTGTCGATCGAGGCGCGCGACGGCGTCACCACCGGCATCTCGGCGGCGGACCGCGCCCGCACGGTGCAGGTGGCGATCGATCCGCGCTCGGCGCCGCGCGACCTCGTCCAGCCCGGCCACATCTTCCCGCTCAAGGCCAAGGCCGGCGGCGTGCTCGAGCGCACCGGCCAGACCGAGGCGGCGGTCGACCTCGCGCGCCTGGCCGGCCTGAACCCGGCGGGGGTCATCTGCGAAGTCATGAACGATGACGGCACGATGGCGCGCGTCCCGGACCTCGAGCGCTACTGCGCGAGGCACCGGCTGAAGATGATCACGGTCGCCGACCTGATCGCCTACCGACGCCGCCACGACAAGCTCGTCGAGCGCGTCGTGACCACGCGGCTGCCGACCGCGTTCGGCGAGTTCGACGTCGTCGGCTACCGCTCGCTGGTCGACGACAAGCACCACGTCGCGATGGTCAAGGGCGACATCGCCGGCCAGGACGACGTGCTCGTCCGCGTGCACTCGGAGTGCCTGACGGGCGACGTCTTCCACTCGCTGCGCTGCGACTGCGGCGAGCAGCTCGAGTCGGCGCTGGCGATGATCGAGCGCGAGGGCCAGGGCGTCCTGCTCTACCTCGCCCAGGAGGGCCGCGGCATCGGGCTGCTCAACAAGCTCAAGGCGTACAACCTGCAGGACAAGGGGCTCGACACGGTCGACGCCAACCTCGAGCTCGGCCTGCCGGTCGACCTGCGCGACTACGGCATCGGCGCGCAGATCCTGTCCGACCTCGGGCTGACCTCGATCCGCATCCTCACGAACAACCCGAAGAAGATCCGCGGCCTCGAGGGCTACGGGCTGTCGGTGACCGACCAGATCCCGATCCAGCACGCGCCCAACCCGCACAACGAGGCGTACCTGCGGGCCAAGCGCGACCGGCTCGGCCACTCGCTGCACCACCAGGGGCTGGCGCTCGACGAGGAGATGGTGCACGAGGAGCAGGTGCACGACCGCGAGGCCGGCCGCGGGTGAGCAGAGATCGTGGGGGGCCCGCCCAACGGGGCATTCCGTCATGAGCGATGTCCCGTTGGGCACCCCCTTCGCGATCGCCGTCGGCCGCTTCTACACGGACCTGGCGGAGCGGCTCGTGGCGGGCGCGCAGCGCGCGTTCACGGCGGCCGGGCACGACCCCGCCGACGTGTACGACGTGCCGGGGGCGTTCGAGCTGCCGCTGGCGGCGAGCTACCTGGCCGGTACCGGCCGCTACGCTGGCGTCGCATGCCTGGGGGCGGTCATCCGTGGGGAGACGGATCACTACGACTACGTCTGCTCGGAGGCGGCGCGCGGCATCCAGGACGTGCAGCTGCGCACCGGCGTCCCGTGCGCGTTCGGCGTGCTCACCGTCGAGAACATGGAGCAGGCGATCGCCCGCACCGGCGGTGGGAAGCGCGACCAGGGCGAGCACGCCGCCGAGGCGGTCATGGCGCTGGCCTCGCTGCGCTCGCGGCTGTCCTCGTAGCGCTCGCGTTCCCGGCGAGCGCGGCCGCGGAGTCGGTCTGGAAGGGCAAGACCAAGCAGGGCCGCGGCGTCATCGTGCGCACCGGCGACGACGGCCATGTGGACCGCGTGCGGATCGGCTGGCGGGCGCGCTGCGACAACGGCGGCACGTACAAGAGCCGGACGCTGTTCGCCTCGCCGCTCGACGAGTCCACCGCCACCGAGTTCCATGACACCGGCAACTACACCGCCCGGCCGAGCGGCTACGTCGCGCGCATCAAGGTCTCGATCGCGGGCACCTGGAGCGCGGCCAAGGATCGCTGGCGCGGCACGTTCAACGCCCGCGTGCGTGTCGTCAAGGACGGCGAGGTCGTCGACACCTGCCGCGTGAAGCGGCTCAGGTGGTCGGCAGGGCCGGCCTGAGCGCCGCGGCCTCGCGCAACGCCTCGCGGACCGCGGCCAGGGCGGGACGGCGGTCCGACCCCGCGCGGGTGGCGGTGAACACCGTGCGGCCGAGGTCGGCGCCGGGAATCGGGCGGGTCACGATGCCGGCGGGCGCGCCGGTCAGCGCGATCGCCGGCAGCAGCGTCACCGCCTCGTCCTGAGCGACGAGCTGGAGCAGCATCAGCAGCTCGTTCGTGTGATGGCGGATGCGCGGCTCGAAGCCGCCCGCGCCGTTGCACACCCGCCGCACGAGCTCGGCCATGCCGCCGCCGGCCTCGCCGGTGGCCCACGGCGTGTCGGCGAGGTCGGCGAACCGCAGGCGCTCGCCGGCCACCGCCGGATGCCCGGCGGCGACCGCGACGTGCACAGGCTCGTGGAACAGGTCCTCGCGGTCGAGCCCCGGCAGCCGCGGCCGCGGGTCGCCGGCCCACTCGTCGGCCAGCACGAGGTCGAGCTGATGGGAGCGCAGCGCCTCCAGAGCCGGCTCGGTCTCGGACTCGATGAGCTGGACCTCGACGCGGGGGTGCGAGCCGCGCAGCGCCACGATGGCCGGCATCAGCAGGTGCAGGCTCGCGGTCTGGAAGGAGCCGACGCGCACGACGCCCTCGATCGCGCCGGCGGCGGCCCGCGCCAGGTCGGCCTCGGCGCGCTCGACCGCGGCCAGCAGCTCCTCGGCGTGGGCGGCGAGCACGATCGCCGCGTCGGTGAGCCGCACGCGGCGCCCGGCGGGCTCGAACAGCGGCGTGCCCGCCTCGCGCTCCAGCACGCCGAGCTGCTGGGAGACCGTGGACGGGCTGTAGGAGAGCGCCTCGGCGACGGCGCCGACCGTCCCGCGACGGTGCAGCTCGTGCAGCAGGCGCAGGCGGCGGAGGTCGAGCATCGTTCGAGATCTTCGCACGTTTACATGCGGAAATCTCCGTTGCTCTCGATGCTTTGGCGGCGCATCATCGCGGCATGCGCGGTGCCCTCCTCTGCCTCGTGTCGGCCGCCTGCTTCGCCACGCTCGGCGTGTTCGGCAAGCTGGCGTCCGACGCCGGGGCGAACATCGCCAGCACGCTGCTGCTGCGCTTCGGGCTGGCCGCCGTCGCGTTCTGGCTGCTGCTCCGCGTGACCGGCGGGCTCGCGGCGCTGCGGCGGCTGCCGCGCCGGGTGGTGCTCATCGGGCTGGGGCTCGGCGCCGTCGGCTACAGCCTCCAATCGACCCTCTACTTCGCGGCGATCGAGCGCGCCGACGTGTCGCTCGTCGCGCTCGTGCTCTACACCTACCCCGCGTTCGTCACCGTGGCCGCGCTCGCGCTCGGCCGCGCCACGCCGTCGCTGCGGATCGGCGTGGCTCTCGTGGTGGCGTCGGCCGGGCTCGCGCTCGTGCTGCTCGCGGCGGGGACCGGCGCCTTCGACCTGGCCGGCGCGTTGTTCGCGCTCGGCGCGTCCGTGACGTACACGACGTACATCCTCATCTCGGACCGGATCATCGGAGACGTCGACCCGTTCGCGCTCGCCACGCTCGTGCTCACCGGCGCCACCGCGAGCTTCACCGTCTTCGGCGTCGCCAGCGGCTCGCTCGACCTCTCGCTGCCCGCCGAGGCGTGGCTGTGGCTCGGGCTGATCGCGGTGGTCAGCACGGTGATCGCGGTGTCGGCGTTCTTCGCCGGCCTGCGCCGCGTCGGGCCGTCGGAGGCAGCGATCCTGTCGACCTTCGAGCCGGTGGTCACGGTCGTGCTGGCGTTCCTCGTGCTCGGCGAGCGGCTCACCGGGCCGCAGCTCGCCGGCGGCGCGCTGGTGCTGGCCGCGGTGATCGTGCTTCAGCTGCCGGCGCGGCGGCGCATCGCCCGCAGGCGCCTGATGCCCTTGCGTGCCGCGCCCGCGGCCAGCGCGCCGAGCGGGCGCGACGTCTCGAGCGTGTAGCGGCGCGGCTCGCCGGGCGCCTTGCGCGCCCAGCCCCACCACTCGTCCTGGACCTTGAGCTCGGTGAACGACGGGTGCTGGGCGACGATCAGGTCGAAGATCGCGCGCACGTGCGGCTCGGTGCGCTCGGGCTCGGACAGCTCGCGGTGCACCACGCCGTCGGTGGCCTCGCGACCCGGGTCGTCGGCGTACGTCCAGTCGAGGTCGTCCATGAGCAGCCAGCCGCCCGGCCGCAGCAGCTTCTCGACGAGAACCACCGCGAGGCCGTCGACGGTCCAGTTCTTCGCGCCGTCGAGGTAGACGAAGTCGAACCGCGGCTCGACGTTGCCGTGCGCGTCGGAGCGGGCGCGGACCTGCTCCTTGAGCCACCACGTGTAGGACGAGAACTCGCGCACGACGTCGACGCGGTCGGCCACGCCGGCGCGGGCGAGCACGGCCTCGGGCACTGGGGTCGTACGAGGCGCCGGCGAAGTCGACGGTGGTCAGCCGCGCTCCCGGCCCGAGCGCGGCGGCGATGTAGGCGGCGCCGACCCCGTGCGCCGTGCCGAGCTCCAGCGCCTCGCGGGGCCGGGTGGCGCGGACGTGGTCGTACACCACGCGCCCCTGCTCCGGCGCCATGAACGGGATGCCGGCGACCGCGGCCGCGACGGCGGCGTACTCAGTCGTTGCCCTTGTCCTTCTTGTCCTGGCCCTTGCCGGGCTTGCCGCCCTGCGCCTGGTCGAGCGCCTTCTCGACGTCGCCCGCGCTGTTGTCGCCGTAGTCGTCGAGCCGCCGCTCGAGATAGGGGATCGCCTCCTCGTTGCGGCCGAGGCCGACGAGCGCGGCGCCGACCTCGTAGAGCGCGAAGCCGCACGGGTCGAGCACGTGGGCGTCGCCGCACGCCTTCAGCGCGGCGGAAGATGCGGTGAGCGCGGCGGCGAAGTCGCCGTTCTGGCGGGCGTTGTATCCCTGCAGCTGCAGGCGGCGGGCCGCCGCGACGCCCGTCCCGGCCGCCGGCGGCGCCGGCGTGGCCGTGGGGGTCGCCGTCGCGGTCGCGGTCGGCTCGGGCGTGCTCTCGGCCGTCGGTGTCGGTGTCGGTGTCGGGGTCGGGGTCGACTCCTTCTTCTTGCGCGGCGTCTCGGTCTGTCGCGGCTGCTCGGCGGTCTGCTGCCCGCCGTCCGAGCGGCCGTTGTCACCGCCGGAGAGCAGCACGAAGCCGACGACGGCGATCAGGATCAGGCCGGCGAGCCCGGCGATGATCGCGGCGCCGTGGCGCCGGTTGGAAGGCGGCGGCGGCGCGACGGCGGCGATCGGCCGCGTCGGCTCGGTCGGCGGCCGCGACGGGCCCATCGCGCCGTCGAGCGCCTCGACCATCGCGGTCGCGGTATCCCAGCGATCGTCGGGATGCTTGGCCATCCCGCGGTCGAGCACGGCGTCGACGCCCCGCGGGAGCGACTCGTCGATCTCGGTGGCCAGCGGCGGCGGGTCCTCGACGTGGGCACGCGCCTGGGCGGCGAAGTGCTCGGCCTGGAACGGCTTGGAGCCGGTGAGCAGCTCGAACGCGACGACCGCGAACGCGTAGCGGTCCGACGCGGGAGTCGAGCCGTCGCCGGTGGCCTGCTCGGGCGCGATGTAGGCGGCGGTGCCGAGCACCTGGCCGGTGGCGGTCAGCTGGTCATCCATCGCCAGCCGGGCGATCCCGAAGTCGGCGATCGCCAGCCGGTCGTGGTCGTCGAGCAGCAGGTTGCCCGGCTTGATGTCGCGATGCACGACGCCGGCCTGGTGCGCGGCGTCCAGCGCGCCGGCGGCCTCCCGCAGCCAACGCAGCGCGGTCTCGTCGGAGATCGCGCGGCCGGCCTTCAGGCGGTCGCCGACGGTGCCGCCGCGCATGAGCTCCATGACCATGAAGACGCGGCCGTCGTGCTCGCCGACGTCGTAGATCGTCACGACGTGCGGATGCGAGGAGAGCCCCGCCGCGGCCCGCGCCTCGCGTGCGAAGCGGCGGCGTGCCCGGTCGTCCTCGGACAGGTGGGAGGCGAGCACCTTCACCGCCACCGAGCGGCCGAGCAGCTCGTCGTGGGCCTCCCACACGCTCGCCATCCCGCCGTTGGCGATGTGGCGCACGACGCGATAGCGGTCGGGCAGGGAGATACGAGCCGGGCTCACCGGAGGCACCAGTAGACCGTACCCAACGGCTCCTCCCGCTATCCTTTCCCGCCCGATGGCCCGTGTATGTCACTCATGCGGCAAGCGCCCCGCTTTCGGGCAGAGCCGCTCGCACTCGATGGTCGCCACCAAGCGGCGGTTCGACGCGAACCTCCAGAAGGTTCGGATCAGCGAGGGTGGAGCGCCGAAGCGCGTCTACGTGTGCACTCGCTGCCTGAAGGCCGGCAAGGTCACCAAGGCCTAGCAGCCGGTCGTTCCGCCGTCGGGCGGGTCACTATCCAGCTTTGGCCGATCCCAGTCTCATCCGGTTCCGTGCAGTGGTCGAGGGAGCTCTCGCCGAGCTCGAGACGCGCCGGCGGGAGGTCAACGACCTCAACGTGTTCCCGGTCGCGGACGGCGACACCGGCGACAACATGGCGCTCACGCTCCGCGCGGTGCTCGACGAGCTGGACCGCCTGTCACGCCAGGGTGACATCGACGACATCGGGCGCGACGAGATCGTCGACTCGGTCGCCCGCGCCGCGCTGCTCGGAGCGCGCGGCAACTCCGGCGTCATCCTGTCGCAGCTGCTGCGCGGCGCCGCCGAGGAGCTGATCTCCCGGCCCGGCGAGCTGGTCGACCCGGTGCTCGTCGCCGCCGCCATGGCGCGGGCCGCCGAGCGCGCCTACGGCTCCGTGCGCGAGCCCGCCGAGGGCACGATCCTCACGGTCGTGCGCGAGATGGCCGTCAAGGTGGCCTCCGACGTCGCGCACATGGACGAGCCGCGGCTGCTCTCCCACGTCGACGACGACACGCAGAACTCGATGATCGCCACGGTGCTGGAGAGCGCGCTGCGCTCAGGCGAGCTGTCCGTGGCGCGCGGGCCGGAGCTGCTGCCGATCCTGCGCGAGGCCGGCGTCGTGGACGCCGGCGGCTACGGCCTGACCGTCATGTTCGCCGGCGTGATCGCCGCGCTGCGCGGCTCCGCCCCGCCCGAGCTGGCCCATCACTCGCCGGCCCGCATCACGCACCCGCAGCACGACTCGACGACGTTCCGCTACTGCACGAACTTCGCGGTCACGGGCGAGGACCTGGACCCGGTGGCCTGGAACGATCCGCTCGAGCGGTTCGGCGACTCGGTGCTCGTGGTCGGCGACAGCCACACGCTCAAGGTCCACCTGCACACCGACGAGCCCGAGCGGGCGACCGCCCTGTTCGCCGAGATCGGCGAGGTCTCGCACCTCGATGTGGCCGACATGACCGAGCAGGTCGCAGAGCGGACCGAGCGGCTCGCCGAGGCGGTCGCGACCTGCGGCGTGCTCGCCGTGGTCGCGGGCGGCGGCGTCTGCGAGCTGTTCGAGAGCCTCGGGGCCGTAACGCTCGACGGCGGCGGCACGCTGAACCCGTCGACCTACGAGCTGCTGGCCGGCATCCACGACGTCCCGGCCGACGAGGTCGTCGTCCTGCCGAACTCGCCGAACGTGATCATGGCCGCCGAGAAGGCCGCTGAGCTGGCCGAGCGGACCGTGCACGTGGTGCCGTCGCGCTCGATGCAGGCCGGGCTCGCGGCCGCCGTGGCGCTCGATCCCACGCGCAGCGCCGCCGCCAACGCGGAGGCGATGCGCGCGGCACTCGAAAACGTCCGCACCGGCGCCGTGACCGGCGCGGCCCGCGACGACGCGGAGGGCCGCTTCCGCCGCGGCGAGGCCGTCGGGTTCGTCGACGAGGAGCTCGTCGCCTGGGGCGAGCCGGGGGAGACGCTCGAAGTCGTGCTCGGCGAGCTGGCCCGCGAGGCCGAGCTGCTGACGCTGATCGAGGGCTCAGGCGCCCCGATCGACGGCGCCACGGTCGCGGGCCTCGCGCCCGGCGGCGTCGACGTGGAGTACTCGCGCGGCGACCAGCCCGCCTACTGGTGGCTCATCGCGGCTGAGTAGCCGCGGCACGAACGTCAACTGCGGCTGGGTAGGGAGCGGGTGCGCCCGCGTGGGTTTCGTCTCACGTCGTGCGCGGTCGGCGCGGTTGCTGCGACGAAACCGTCCTCTGGCGTGGGTTTCGTCGCACGCGTCGCCGCGCGGTCCGTCCGTGCGACGAAACCCACACGATCGAGGGAGCGTTTCGTCGCAGCGATCGAGCTCGTGGCGATTCGTGCGACGTTTGTCCCCTATAGCGAGTATTTCGTCGCACGGATCGCGGCGCGCGCGACGAGTGCGACGAAATGCTGCCTATAGGTGCTTAACGTCGCACGGATCGCGGCCGGCGCCATGAGTGCGACGAAATGCACACTATGGGTGCGCAACGTCGCACGGATCGCGGCCGGCGCGATGAGTGCGACGAAATGCACACACCCGCAGGCGCCCCCGCCTCCCTACCCAGCCGCAGTTCGGTGGCGTCCTCACGACACCCCACAATTGACGCCGTGCCGCCAACCGCGTTCACGACCTCGCAGCCGCTCGCGGACGAAGAGCTGCGCGCGGTCGGCCCGCCGCGCTACCCGCGGCCGTCGCGGCTGAGCACGCCGCTCGAGGTCAAGCCCGCCAAGGCCGCGGCCGGCGCCGAGCGCCTGGGCCTGACGACCGTCGGGGCGCTGCTCGAGCACCTGCCGCGCGACAAGCAGGACGCCCGCACGCTGATCGAGCTGCAGCCCGGCGAGACCGCCACGGTGATCGTCGAGGTGCGGTCGATCTCCAGCCGCCCGGTGCGGCGGCGCGGGATGCGCCCGCTCGTCGAGGCGACCGTGGCCGACGAGACCGGCACGATGAAGGCGACGTTCTTCAACCAGCCGTGGCTGGAGCGCAAGTACCGGCCGGGCACGCGGCTGCTGCTGCAGGGCAAGTACGAGGCGCGCAACCGGTTCCGGGTGCAGTTCCACGCCGAGAGCGCGGAGGCGGTGGGCGCCGCCGCGTCCGACGTCGCGACCTACCCGGCCACCGACGGCTTCTCGTCGACGCAGATCCTCGCGCTGGTGCGCCAGTGGCAGGGTGCGGCGTTCGAGTCGCTCGAGCCGCTTCCCGCGCGCCTCAGGGCCCGCGACCGGCTGCCCGACCGCGCCGCGGCGCTGCTGGCCGCCCATTTCGGCGACCACGAGGCGGGCCGTGCCCGGCTCGCCTACGAGGAGATGCTGCTGCTGCAGATCGCGCTGCTGCGGCGCCGCGCGCGCCGCCGCGAGGGCTCGCGCGCCGGAGCGCTCGAGCCGCCGGGCGACATCACGGCCCGCTGGCTGGCCGAGTCGCTCCCGTTCGCGCCAACCGGTGACCAGCGCAAGGCGATGGAGACGATCGACGGCGAGCTCGAGCGCGACCGGCCGATGCAGCGGCTGCTGATGGGCGAGGTCGGCTCGGGCAAGACCGTCGTGGCGCTGTACGCGATGCTGCGCGCGGTCGAGTCCGGCGCCCAGGCGGCGCTGATGGCGCCCACCGAGACGCTGGCCGAGCAGCACTTCGCCACGCTGCAGGCGCTGATGCCCGGCGAGCTCGTGCAGGCGGCGCTGCTCACCGGCTCGACGCCCGCGGGGCGGCGCACCGACCTCCTGGGCAAGCTGGCGTCCGGGGAGCTCAAGCTGCTGGTGGGCACCCACGCGCTGATCGAGGAGGCCGTGGAGTTCGACAACCTGGCCGTCGCGGTCGTCGACGAGCAGCATCGCTTCGGCGTCAACCAGCGGCGGGCGCTCGACCGCAAGGCCCCCGACGGCCTGGCGCCGCACGTGCTGCACATGACCGCCACGCCGATCCCGCGCACGCTGGCCCTGACCGCGTACGGCGACCTCGACGTCACGATCCTGCGCGAGCTGCCGGCCGGCCGCCGGCCGATCACCACCCACGTGTGCGCCACCGAGAACGAGCGCACGCGCGCCTACGAGCGGATCCGCGAGGAGCTGCGCGCCGGGCGCCAGGCGTTCGTCGTCTGCCCGCTGGTGGAGGAGTCCGAGGCACTGCAGGCGCGCGCGGCCACCGCGGAGTTCGAGCGTCTGAAGACCGGTGAGCTGAAAGAGTTCGAGGTGGTGCTCCTCCACGGCCAGATGCGACCGCGCGAGAAGCAGGAGGCGATGGCGGCGTTCGCGGCCGGCGGCGCCGACGTGCTGGTGGCCACGACGGTGATCGAGGTCGGGATCGACGTCCCGAACGCGACGGTGATGCTCGTCGAGGACGCCGATCGCTACGGCATCTCGCAGCTGCACCAGCTGCGCGGGCGGATCGGCCGCGGCGAGCACGACTCGCTGTGCCTGCTGTTCGGGCCCAAGGAGTCGGCCCGCCTGCGGGCGCTCGGCCCAGCACCGCGACGGGTTCGACCTCGCGGAGATCGACCTCGAGCTGCGCGGCGAGGGGGAGATGCTCGGCACGCGCCAGTCCGGCATGCAGGCGTTCCGCTTCGCCCGGCTGCCCGACGACCTCGAGCTGCTGGAGCGCGCACGCATGCGCGCCCGGGCGATCCTCGACGCGGACCCCGAGCTCGCCGAGCCCGAGCACGCGCTGATCGCCGACGCGCTGGTCGCCGCCTTCGGCGCCGACGCGATGGAGCCGATCCCGGCATGAGGATCGCCTGGGAGGGCGACGAGGACTGGACCTCCGAGGTCTGCGAGATCGAGCTGACCGCCGACGGGATCGTGGCGACCGGCACCCAGCTCGGCATCGAGCCGCACCCGTACCGCGCGAGCTACGAGCTCGACGCTCGGGGTGACTTCATCACCCGCCACTTCCGCGTCGCGGTGCCCGGCGTCGGCGCGATCGACCTGCGGCACGACGGCAAGGGG
Organism: uncultured Solirubrobacteraceae bacterium; assembly: GCA_963759375.1. Taxonomy (GTDB): domain Bacteria; phylum Actinomycetota; class Thermoleophilia; order Solirubrobacterales; family Solirubrobacteraceae; genus DASSUW01. Next base: position 373,082 of record CAVWYY010000001.1, read on the forward strand.
CACTGGGACGGGCACCCGGAGCTCGCCGGGGCGCTGGACTGCGACCTGGCGTACTCGCCGCTCACGAACATGATGCCGATCCGCCGCTTCGCGCTGCACGAGCGGCCCGGCGAGCACGAGTACCTGATGGCCTGGGTGTCGCTGCCGGACCTGCACGTGCACCTCTCGCCGCAGCGCTACACGCACGTGCGCCCCGGCGTCGTGCACTTCAGCGGGGAGGATTTCGAGGCCGACATCGAGGTCGACGCCGACGGCCTCGTCACCCGCTACCCGCAGATCTCCCGGCGCGTCGCGATACTGGAGCGATGAGCGACCACGTCTACAAGTCCGTCGAGATCACCGGCACGTCCTCCGAGGGCGTCAAGGAGGCGATCGACGGCGCGATCGCCAAGGCGTCCCAATCCCTGCGCAACCTCGACTGGTTCGAGGTGGTCGGCATCCGCGGCCACATCGAGGACGGCGCCGTCGGGCACTACCAGGTGACGCTGAAGATCGGCTTCCGGCTGGAGGACTGAGCCTGCGCGTCGTCGCCGGCCAATGGGGCGGGCGCCGGCTCCAGGCGCCGCCGGGCGACGCCACCCGTCCGACCTCCGACCGCGTTCGCGAGGCGCTGTTCTCGATCCTGGCCGGCCGGGTGCCGGGCGCACGCGTGCTCGACCTGTTCGCAGGCTCCGGCGCGCTGGGGATCGAGGCGCTGTCGCGCGGGGCCGCGGAGGCGACGTTCGTCGACAGCGCACCGGCCGCCGTGCGCGTCGTGCGGGCCAATCTCGAGGCGCTCGGCGCCCACGCCGAGGTGCGGCGCGCCGACGCCCGGCGGTTCCTCGACGGCGCATCCGCCGCCGCACGTCAATACGATCTCGTCTTCCTCGACCCGCCGTACCGACTGGCGGGGCGCCTCGGAGGCGGGCTGACGGCCGCACTGACGACCGTGCTCGCGCCTGAGGCGGCGGTGGTCGCCGAAAGCGACCGCCGCGCCCCCCTCGAGCTCGAACTCCCCATACTCGACGAACGCCGCTACGGCGACACCCTCATCCGCATCCATGGCCCCTGACCCCCGCATCGCCGTCTGCCCCGGCTCATACGATCCGATCACGCACGGCCACGTCGACGTGATCACCCGCGCCTCGTACATGTTCGACGAGCTGATCGTCGCGGTCGTCAACGCGTCCGTGCGCAAGAACAAGGCGCTGTTCACCGCTGAGGAGCGAATCGAGTTCATCCGGACGGCAACCGGGCATCTGGGCAACGTGAAGGTCGAGCCGTTCTCCAACCTCGTGGTGCAGTTCGCGCGGGAGCGAGGAGCCCGCGCGATCGTCAAGGGACTGCGCGCGATCTCGGATTTCGAGTACGAGCTGGAGATGAACCAGCTCAACCGTCAGCTGGCCTCGGATATCGAGTCGATCTACCTCATGGCGTCGCCGCAGTACAGTTTTCTCTCCTCTAGCGGAGTCAAAGAGATCGCCACATTCGGTGGCGATGTCTCCGATCTGGTCCCGGAGCCGGTTGCGCGGCGCTTGAAGGAAGCGCTGGCGCGCTGACGAAACAGGGAGCGCCATGGACGTCCTGGTACTCATCGACAAGCTGGACGACCTCGTCCACAACGCCAAGCAGGTCCCACTGACGGACCAGGTGCGCGTGGACAAGGAGGAGATCTACGACATCCTCGATCAGATGCGCGCCACGATCCCCGAGGAGATCAAGCAGGCGCGCTGGATCGTCAAGGAGCGCCAGGAGATGCTGGCCGAGGCCAAGCGCGAGGCCGAGCGCATCGTCAAGGAGGCGCGCGAGCGCCAGGCGCAGATGGTTTCCCAGCAGGAGGTCACCCGCAACGCCGAGCGCGCCGCGGAGGAGATCATCGAGGACGCCCGCGGGCGCGAGCGGGAGATCCGGCTCGGCGCCGAGGACTACGCGGACGAGATCCTCAACACCCTCGAGGTCAACCTCTCCAAGTTCATCGCCGCCGTGCAGCGTGGCCGTGAGCGGCTCCAGGGCCGCGACGAGCCCGCTGAAGTCGGGTAGTTGCTGGAGCTGCGCGATCTCGCGCGGCGCTACGGCGATGTCGTGGCGCTTGACGGCGTCTCGTTCTCCGTCGGCGAGGGCCAGATGTTCGGCTTTGTCGGCCCCAACGGCGCCGGCAAGACCACGACGATGCGGATCATCCTCGGCGTGCTGGCCGCCGACCGCGGCGAGGTGCTGTTCCGCGGGCGGCCGGTCGACTTCGAGATGCGGTCGCGGTTCGGCTACATGCCGGAGGAGCGCGGGCTGTACCCGAAGATGCGCGTGCGCGACCAGCTCGTCTACCTGGCCCGGCTGCACGGCGTGCACGCCAGCGAGGCGGAGCGCGCGGCCGCGCGCTGGATCGAGCGGCTCGGGCTGACCGATCGCTCCGGCGACCGCGTCGAGGCGCTGTCGCTCGGCAACCAGCAGCGCGTGCAGCTCGCCGCGGCGTTGGTGCACGACCCCGACCTGCTGGTGCTCGACGAGCCGTTCTCCGGGCTCGACCCGGTCGGCGTCGACGTGCTCAGTGGCGTGCTTGCCGACTACGCGGCGACCGGCGTGCCGGTCGTGTTCTCGTCGCACCAGCTCGACCTCGTCGAGCGGCTGTGCGAGGCCGTGGCGATCATCAAGGACGGCCGGCTCGTGGCGTCCGGGCCGGTCGAGGAGCTGCGCGACCGCGCGACCGACCGCCGGCATGTACGTATCGCCGTCGAGGCGCAGGGCGACGGCTGGCTGGCCGCGGTGCCGGGTGCCGACGTCGTCGACCACGGCCCCCGCGGCGCGCTCGTCGCCCTCGGCGACGACGCCGAACCCGAGGCGGTGCTCGACGCCGCGCGCGCGGCCGGGACCGTGACCTACTTCAGCATCGAGCGCCCGACGCTGACCGACCTGTTCCGCGAGGCGGTGGCGGCGTGAGCGCACGCGAAGCGATCACGCTCGTCGCGCGGCGCGAGATGCGCGAGCGGACGCGGGAGAAGTCGTTCCTGGTCTCCACGGTGATCAACATCGTGATCATCATCGCGGTGATCGTGGTCGCGGCGATCGTCGGCGGCGGCAGCACGACCTACAAGGTGGCCGGCGACGCCCAGGTGATCGATGCGGCGGCACGCGCGGCGCAGGCGACGGACACGCGGGTCGAGCGGGTCGACGTCGGCAACGTGCGCGCGGCGCTCGAGGACGGCACGATCGACGCGGCGGTGGTCAACGGCCGGATCGTCGCCAAGGACAAGCCCGACGACGAGCTCGTCGCGCTGCTGCAGGCGGGCAACACCGCCGGTTCCGACCTCCCGCCCGCGCTGCGGGTGTCGACGCTCGAGCCGGTCGACGAGGACGCCGACGCCAAGTCGGGCTACACGTTCTTCATCGTCCTGATCCTCTACGGGCAGCTGCTCACCTACGGCTTCTGGGTGGCGGCGGGTGTGGTGGAGGAGAAGGCGTCGCGTGTGGTGGAGGTCGTGCTGTCGACCATCAAGCCCGCGCACCTGCTGGCCGGGAAGGTCATCGGGCTGGGCCTGCTCGGCCTCGGCAACCTGCTGCTGATCGCGGCGATCGGCCTGGGGACGGCGGCGGCGACCGGTGCGCTCGACGTCGACGGGACGATCCTCGGCGCGGCCGTGCTCGCGCTCGCCTGGTTCGTCGTCGGCTACGCGTTCTACGCCTGCGCGTTCGCGTGCGCCGGCGCGCTCGTCTCGCGCCAGGAGGACCTGCAGTCGACGATGACGCCCCTGACGCTGATGATCCTCGTCGGGTTCTTCCTGGCGTTCGCGGTGCGCGAGTCGCCGGACGGCACGCTCGCCCACATCACGGCGTTCATCCCGAGCGTCGCGCCGATGACCGTGCCGCCGCGGATCGTGACCGGCGACGTGCCGGCCTGGGAGATCGTCGCGTCGCTGCTGGTCACGCTCGGAAGCGCCGTCGCGCTCATCCCGATCGCCGGGCGCATCTACTCCGGCGGGATCCTGCGGACGGGCTCGGCGCTGAAGCTCCGCGAAGCATGGAAAGCTGCCCGGGCATGAGCACCTTCGTACTCGTCCACGGCGCCTGGCACGGCGGCTGGTGCTGGGAGCGCCTGACACCGCTGCTGGAGGCCGCCGGCCACCGCGTCACGACGCCGACGCTCACCGGGCTCGGCGAGCGCTGCGACCTCGCCTCGGCGGACGTCGACCTCGACACGCACATCGACGACGTGCTGCGTCACCTCGAGTTCGAGCGCCTGTCGGACGTCGTCCTCGTCGCGCACAGCTACGCCGGCTTCGTCGCGTTCGGCGTGGCCGAGCGCGCCGCGTCGAACATCGCATCGCTGGTGTTGCTCGACGCGTTCATCCCGCTCCACGGCGAGACGATGGCCGACCACGTGGGCGAGCGCGGCGACCAGTACCGCGCTGCCGCCGAGGAGGACCCGGGCTGGCTGGCGCCGCGCGCCGCCGGCCGCCGTCCTCGGCGTCGCCGACGGCGACCAGACGTGGGTGGACGGGCTGATGACACCGCAGCCGGTGCAGACGTACCTGCAGCCGATCGCGCTGACCGGCGGGGTCGACGCGATCGAGGACCGCGGCTACATCTCGTGCACGTCGCCCGGCCTCCCGACGCTGGAGGAGTCCAAGCGCCGGATCGCGGCCGTCGGGATGCCGACGGCCGAGCTCGAGTGCGGGCACGACGCGATGATCGCCAAGCCCGACGAGCTCGCGCGGATCCTGCTCGGCTAGACGTCGTCCGCGGCCGCGGCCACCAGCGCGTCGATCTGCGCGAGGTGCCCGCGGACGCGGTCGGACATCGCGCCGACGGTCTTGTAGGCCTCCTCGATCTGGCCGGCCGCGCCGGTCAGCTGGCTCTTGATCCGCCGGACGTCCTCCATCGCGACGGTCGCGCGCTCGACCTCGGCGCGCAGCGCGGTCGCGTCGAGCCCGTCGGCGCCGCCCTTGGCCATCACGACGCGGGCGCGGGCCAGCGAGTAGGCGACGTCGAGCGCGAGCCGCGACCCCTCCTCGGGGTCGTAGACCACGAACAGCTTGTCGCCGCCCACCTCGCGCATGGCGTGCGCGCGGGCCGGCAGCTTGTCCTCGGAGGGGACGACCCAGACCGCGTAGTCGGCGGCGCGCTGGTTCATCGCCTCGTCGAGCTCGGCGAGCGCCTCCTTGCGCGACTTCTTGGAGTTCTTGGCCTCGAAGACGATCCGCCCACGCGGCCGGCCGGACGCGCCGTCGAGGTCCACCACCACGTCGCCCTTGCGGCCGCCGACGCCGCGGAGGTCGCCCACCGCGTCGCAGTCGTCGCCCTGTGCGGTCGCGATCGCGTCCACCGCGTCGAACACCGCCTCCTCGTACGGGCGGCCCTTGGCGGTCGACCGGTCGTGCTCGGCGGCGACTTCGAGCGCCTTCTCCTTCTCCGCCTGCAGCTTCTGGAGCTCGAGCTGGAGCTCGCCGATCCGGCCGTTCATCTCGCGCAGGTGAGTGTGCTGCTGGTCGGACGACTGGCGGATGGCGGCGACGGCGGCGCGCTGGAACGTGGCCAGCGGATTCGACTCGTCGGCCGATGAGAACTGCTTGAACAGCTTCTCGCGCGACTCGTTGAGCAACTCGGCGACCGCGGAACGGACCTGGTGCTGTACCGCGGTGCTCGACTCGGCGCCGAAGTGGCGGGCCAGCACGCGGGTGACGTGGCCGCTGTCGGGCCCGAACGCCTCCTCGAGGCGGGTCCGCAGCTCGGTGACCACGGCCTCGGACGTCTGCCCGAGCCGCTGCTCGACCTCCTTGGACGCGTTCTCGAGATCCTGCCGCAGGACCTCGACGCTGGCGCCCGCCTGCTCGCGGTCGAGTACCCGGGCCCCGATCTCGATCGCGTCGGCGATCACCCGGGCGGGATTCTCGCCGGCCTCCAGACGCGCCCGCACGAGGTCGGCCGCGCACGGGTCGTCGATCACCAGGCTGTCGATGATCACCCGCCCCATCAGGGCGGTGACGCGGGGCTGGCGGAGTGGGGTCGCTGCGGCTTCCATGGCGTACCGAGTCGCAGGCTAGGTGCACTGCCTGACAGAACCTCAGGCCACGTCGAAGCCCTTGAGCCCCTCCGGCTCCTCACGCGCCACGTCGAGCCGCGACACCTGCGAGTGTCCGGGCCCGGCGCGGCAGAACTCGATCATCGCCTCGAGCGCGTCCTCGTCGCCCTCGAACACGGCCTCGACCGTGCCGTCGGCGCAGTTGCGCGCCCATCCCGCCACGCCGCGGCTGGCGGCCTCGCGGCGCACGGAGTCGCGGAAGAAGACCCCCTGCACGCGGCCGTGAGCGCGGACGTGACGGCGCGTCATGGTCGGTACCGTAGACCGATGGCCACGATCGAGGTGATCGACACCGACATCACGGCGCTCGACGTCGACGCGATCGCCAACGCGGCCAATACCGAGCTCAGGCATGGTGGCGGGGTCGCCGGGGCGATCCGCCGCGCCGGCGGGCCCGCGATCCAGCGCGAGTCCACCGAGAAGGCCCCGATCGAGCTCGGCCAGGCGGTCGAGACCTCCGGCGGCGACATGCCGTGCCGGTGGGTCATCCACGCCGCGACGATGGAGCTCGGCGGGCCGACGTCCGCGGAGATCATCCGCCGTGCCACCGCCTCGACGCTGCAGCGGGCCGACGAGCTCGGCGCGCGCAGCCTTGCGCTCGTCGCGTTCGGCACTGGCGTCGGCGGCTTCCCGCTCGACGAGGCGGCCGCCCTCGAGGTCGCCGAGGTGCGGCGGCACCTCGACGGCGCCTCGCGGCTCGACCGCGTCGTGTTCGCGGTGCACGGCGAGCCGGCGCGCCGGGCGTTCGAGGCCGCGCTGGCTTGACCGACCTGCTGGCCGAGGTGAGCGCGCTCGGCGGTGCCGCGGCACCGCCGACGAGCACCGCGCGGCTGCGCGAGGTCCTGCTGGCGGCGCTCAAGCAGGGCACGGACGAGCTGACGAAGCCGCGCTCCGGGTACGGCGCGCCGGTCGAGGTGCCGATCGCGGCCGGCGCCGGCGCGCTGTTCGCCGCCACCCCGGCGCCCGCGGCGCTCCGGGTCGACCCCGACGCGGCCGCGGAGCGCGCCTGGCTGCTCGTCGCCGCGGTCATCGCCGCGCTCGTCGACCTCGCCGAGCCGCCCCCGCCGGCCGGGCCCGGCGACCTCCTGCTCGCCGCCGGCGACCTCGGCGGGTTCCTGCTGCTCGCGATGCCCGGCCACGCCGACCCGGCCGACCTCGGCGAGCTCGCCCCGCTCGCCTTCGACGAGCACGCCGGCGGCATCGATCGCCTGCGCGCCCGCGCCGTCGCCGCCCCGGCGCGCTTGCTCGAGGGCCCGGCGCTCAAGGAGCCGATCGGCGCCCACCACCCGCTGCGGGTCGCCGAGACGATCGCCCGGCTCGGAGGTCACCCCGAGGACCCGCGCTCGGTCGAGGAGCACGAGGACGCGGTGCTGGCGCTGCTCCAGCCCGTCGGCGCCCGCGCCGTCCGCCCGCACGAGGACCCCGATCCCGCCCGGCGCGTGGCCCGCCGGATCCTCCAGCGCCTCGACGGCATGGGCAAGTGGGGCGGCTACCACACCGACTTCGCGCACCTCGCGCGCGGGTTCGCGGGCAACGAGCGGGCGCTCGCGCAGGACGTGGGGGAGGCGCTGCTCGAGGCCGGGCTGCTGGCCGAGAAGCCGTCCGTCGGCCAGCGTCACGTGTTCCTCAACCCGCGTCGCGCGGCCGAGATCCGCGCGCTGATCGACGAGGGCGGCCTCCCGGCGGGGATGAAGCTGCCGTCCGCGTGAAACGATGCCGTCCATGGACCTCGACCTCGACAAAGTCAAGACCCAGGTCACGACGAAGCTCTTCACCGCGAAGACGCTCGCCGAGGCCGGCATCCTGCGGCCGCAGCGGCCCGATCACATCGTCGACGCGGTACGCGCGCTGCTGCGCTTCGGGCCGACGCCGGCCGGCGGCTACACCGCCTCCTTCGCGCGCTACGCCGACGACGTCGCGATCATCGACGAGCTCGGGACGCTGACGTTCCGCGAGGTCCACGAGCGCACCAACGCGCTCGCGCACGCGCTGCAGGCGGACGGGGTGGGGCCCGGCGACGGGGTCGGCCTGATGTGCCGCAACCACCGCGGGTTCACCGACGCGGTGATCGCCGCCTCCAAGGTCGGGGCGAACACGCTGTTCCTCAACACGGCCTTCTCCGGCCCGCAGCTGGCCGACGTGTCCAAGCGCGAGAAGCCCAAGGCACTGATCTACGACCACGAGTTCGAGGGGCTGATCCACGAGGCATCCCGGCGCCGCAAGCGCTACATCGCCTGGCACGACCCGGAGGACGGCAAGCCGGAGGACCCGCGGATCGACGACCTGATCGCCGGCGGCGACACGTCACCGGTCGACCCGCCGCCCGCGCGCGGCAAGGCGATCATCCTCACGTCGGGCACCACGGGCACGCCCAAGGGCGCGTCGCGCTCGCAGCCCCGCAGCCTCGACCCGGCGGCCGCGCTGCTGGCCATGATCCCGCTCAAGGCGCGCGAGAAGACGATGATCGCCGCTCCGATGTTCCACTCGTGGGGCTTCGTGCACTTCACGCTCGGGATGAGCCTGTCGTCGACACTCGTGCTCAACCGCAAGTTCGACCCGGAGAAGACGCTCGAGCTGACGGCCCAGCACGAGTGCACGGCGCTGATCGTCGTCCCGGTGATGATGCAGCGGATCCTCGAGCTGCCCGACGAGGTGCTCAAGCGCTACGACCTCTCGAAGCTGCGCGTGACCGCGGTGTCCGGCTCGGCGCTGCCCGGCGCGATCTCGGACAAGTGGATGGACCTGTTCGGCGACAACGTCTACAACCTGTACGGCTCGACCGAGGTCGCGTGGGCCAGCATCGCCACGCCCGAGGACCTGCGCGCCGCCCCGGGCACCGCCGGCCGCGCGCCGCACGGCACGATCGTGAAGCTCTACGGCGAGGACGGCACGCCGGTCAAGCAGGGCGAGACCGGGCGCATCTTCGTCGGCAACGAGATGCAGTTCGAGGGCTACACGGGCGGCGGCGGCAAGGACGTGATCGACGGCCTGCTGTCGTCCGGCGACGTCGGCCACTTCGACGGCGCCGGGCGGCTGTTCGTCGACGGCCGCGACGACGACATGATCGTCTCGGGCGGCGAGAATGTGTTCCCGGCCGAGGTCGAGGACCTGCTGGCGGCCCACGACGCCATCGTCGAGGTGGCCGTCTTCGGTGTCGACGACGAGCAGTTCGGCCAGCGGCTGAAGGCCGTCATCGTGCTGCGCGACGGAGCCGAGCTGTCCGTCGACGAGATCAAGAAGCACATCAAGGCGAACCTTGCGGCCTACAAGGTGCCGCGCGACATCGAATTCATGGACGAGCTGCCGCGGACCTCCACCGGCAAGGTCCTCAAGCGTGAGCTCAAGGACTGACTACCGTTGATGGAGCCATGCCGCAGCGCACCGACACCTTCGATCTCACGCCGCTCGGTCTCCGTTCCGGGGACGGGCGCCGCCTCGACCTGCACGTCGCGATCGACGACTTCCACTACGGCGGCGAGCCGTACGCGGTCGACCCGCCGCTCGTGCCCGTCCGCGTCGACGTCTCGCGCACGACCAACCTGGGCTGGGCGCTGCGCCTGCGCTTCAGCGCCGGCCTGCGCGGGCCGTGCATGCGCTGCCTCGAGCCGGCCGAGCCAATCTTCGAGGTCGACGCCCGCGAGGTGTCCCAGCCCGGTGGCGGCGAGGAGCTGAGCTCCCCCTACCTGGCCGAGGACGAGGAGCTGCATCTCGCGGAATGGGCCCGCGACGCGCTGGCGCTGGAGCTCCCGGGCCAGCTGACCTGCCGGGAGGACTGCGCCGGGCTCTGCGGGCAGTGCGGAGCGAACCTCAACTAGGACCCGGAGCACCGCCACGAGGCGGCGCCCGACCCGCGCTGGGCCAAGCTCGGCGAGCTGAAGTTCGACTAGCGGTCAAGTTCGTTGGCCTTCGGACCGATTCGGTGACAGGGAGTCAGATGTCCATGTCGCGAACCTCAACCGCCGTCCTTACCGCGCCGGACCCGCTCGGCGCTGCCGTGACGGCCGCCCGCACGTCGGGCACCGCCGTGGCGCTGGCGTTCGTCGACGTCAACGACTTCCGCCGCGTGCGCGACTCGCTCGGCTCGGAGATGGGAGAGGAGCTGCTCGCGACGGTCTCCTCGCGGTTGCGCTCCGCGGTTCGCCCGGCCGACCACGTCGACCGCCGCGGCCAGGGCTTCCTCGTGCTCCTGCGCGACCTGCCGATCGACGCCCGGCTACACGCCGAGGCCGTCGGCCAGCGGATCACCGACGCGATGCACGCCCCGTTCGCGCTCGGCGCCGCCGAGCTGCTCGTCGAGGTCAGCGTCGGCATCAGCATCTTCCCGGAGGACGCCGAGACGCCGGAGTCGCTGCGCAAGCACGCCGACGCGGCGATGTACGAGGCGCGCGCGGCCGGCGGCGGCGTGCACGTGTACGGCGTCGGCACCGCGGATCCGCTCGAGCGCCTCGAGCTTGCGGCCCGCCTGCGGCGCGCGATCGAGCGCGGCGAGCTCGAGCTGCACCACCAGCCGATCCTGCGCCTGGCCGACGAGGCCGTGATGGGCGTCGAGTCGCTCGTCCGCTGGCGCGACCCGGCCCGCGGCGGCGGCCTCGTCCCGCCCGCCGAATTCATTCCGGTGGCCGAGCGCACCGGCGTGATCGACCCGCTGGGCGACTGGGTCCTGCGCGAGGTCTGCCGCCAGGCGCGCGACTGGGGCGAGGCAGGGCTCAAGCCCAACGTCGGCTTCAACGTCTCCCCGCGGCAGCTGCGCCGGCCCGACGTCGCGCGCCGGTTCGCGGAGGTCGTCAACGCCCACGGCATCGAGGCCGGCCGCTTCGTGCTCGAGATCACCGAGTCCGCCTGGTCGCTCGAGGCCTCGCGCCTGCTGCCGGTGCTCGGCCAGCTGCGCGCCGCCGGCTTCGTGCTGGCGATCGACGACTTCGGCGCCGGCTACTCCTCGCTGTGGCGGCTCCGCGAGCTGCCCGTGCAGATCATCAAGGTCGACCGCGCGTTCCTGGCCGGCGTGCCGGAGGATCCGCAGGGCACCGCCGTCTACTCCGCGATCCTCAACCTGGCCGACGCCTGCGGCTGCGACGTCGTCGCCGAGGGCGTCGAGACCGCCGGCCATGCGGCGTTCCTGGCCGCCGGCGGGTGCCGCATCGCCCAGGGCTTCCATTTCGGCCGCCCGGTGCCCGAGCCGGAGATCACCGCGATGCTCGAGGCGCAGATCGCGCCCGAGCGCCGTTGTTGACCCCGGCGAACGTCAACTGCGGCTGGGTAGGGAGGCGGAGCAGCCGGCGCGGCGGCAATTGTCGAGTTGTCGTCGGTTCTGACGCGCGATTGCGACCTCCATGGCGACGAACTCGACAATCTCCGCGGCCGAATCCCAGCCTCCCTCACATGCCGCGGGTCGAGACGACGGTTCGCTACCCTTCTGGCCGCCCATGGCCGTTCCGAAGCAGAAGCAGTCGCATGCGCGCACCAGCAAGCGTCGCGCGCAGCACAAGATCTCCGCGCCGTCGGTGAACGCCTGCCCGCAGTGCCACCAGCCGCGGCGCCCCCACCGGGTGTGCCCGCATTGCGGCAGCTACGGCGGCCGCGAGGTGGTCGACGTGACGGGCACGCACGACCACGACCACGACCACTAGTCGGGCCGTCATGAACGGCCCGGTGACCGTCGCGGTCGACGCGAACGGCGCCGACCTGGGCCCAGCCGAGGTCGCCCGCGGCGCTGCACAGGCGGCCGCCGCCGGCACGCGCGTGCTGCTGTTCGGGCCTGCGGCCGAGCTGGGCACGCCCGGCGAGGGCGTCGAGGTCGTCGATGCGCCGGTGTCGATCGCCAAGGAGGCGGATCCCGCGCGGGCCGTGCGCCGCACCCCCGACTCGTCGATCGTGCGCGCCGCCGAGGCGGTCGCCGAGGGCCGCGCCGACGCGCTCGTCTCCGGCGGCTCGACCGGCGCCGCGCTCGCCGCCGCCCTGTTCCGCTTCAAGCGCGCGCCCGGCGTGCACCGGCCCGCGCTGGCGATCGTCGTGCCCGTCCCCAAGGCGCCGTTCCTGCTCCTCGACGCCGGGGCCAACGTCGAGGTGCGGCCCGAGCACCTGGTCCAGTTCGCGCACATGGGCGCGGCGTTCATGGAGGTCGTGATGGGCGTCGAGCGCCCCCGCGTCGCGCTCCTGAGCAACGGCGAGGAGGCGAACAAGGGGCCGGAGGAGGTCGTCGCCGCCCACGCCGCGCTGCGCGCGAACCCGGGCGAGCTGAACTTCATCGGGAACGTCGAGGGCTTCGCGATCGGCACCGGCGCGGCCGACGTGATCGTCGCCGACGGGTTCTCCGGCAACGTGACGCTGAAGGTCATGGAGGGCACGTCGGCCGCGCTGCTCGGCGCGGTGCGCGGCGCGGCGATGTCGTCGACCCGCTCGAAGCTCGGCGGGATGCTGCTGCGGCCCGCCCTGCGCGGGCTCCGCGACGAGATCGACCCGCAGGAGCAGGGCGGCGCCGTGCTGCTTGGCCTGCGCAAGCTCGGCGTGGTGCCGCACGGGTCGTTCGGCGCACGCGGCTTCGCCCGCGCGATCGACGTCGCGGCCCGCGGAGTACGGCTCGACGTGGCGGGCCGGACCCACGAGCGGCTCGCCGGAGCGGACGCGTTGAGGGTGTCCGAACCGGCCGCTACGGTGCCCGACCAGTCATGACGCGAGACGAAGTTCTCGAGCTCATCCGTGAGCATCTGGCCGACGAGCTGCAGCTCGATCCGGCGCGGATCACCGAGCAGACCCACTTCCGCAACGACCTCAATGCGGACTCGCTCGACCTCTACACCCTCGTGCAGGAGCTCGAGGACACGTACGGGGTCAAGATGTCCGACGAGGAGGCGGCGCGGATCCAGACGGTGGGCGCCGCGGTGGACTTCGTGCTCGCGCACCTTCCGTCCGCATCCGCGGGCGGCGCCGTCGAACGCGAGCCGGGACCCTGACCGCTGCGCACGCTTTACGACCTGCTGGAACGGCTGCCGGACGATGCCGCCCGGCGCGCGGTCACGCATGCCTCGTGGGTCGAGCAGCGCAGCGACGCCTACGAGCGGCTCGCCTTCCTGGGCGACTCGGTGCTCGGCCTGGCGGTCACCACCCACCTGTTCCCGCGGCTTCAGAGCTACGGGGCGGGGCGGCTCACGAAGGTGCGCGCGCAGGCGGTGTCCGGCCGGTCGTGTCGCGCGGTGGCGGAGCGTCTGGGGCTGCCGGAGCGGTTGCGGGCCGCCGCGCCGCCGGACCTCGCCGGGCCGGCGACGGAAGCGCTGGCGCAGACCGAGCGCGTGCTGGCGTCGGTGATCGAGGCCGTGATCGGGGCCTGCTACCTGGAGTTCGGCTACGAGGAGACCGCCGAGGCGGTCGTCGAGGCGTTCACGCCGGAGATCGAGCTGGCGCTCGAGCGGCCGGCGGACTTCAAGTCGGCGCTGCAGGAGCGCCTGGCGCGCCGCGGGGCGATCGTGACGTACGAGGTGACCGCCGAGGAGGGCCCACCGCACGAGCGGCGCTTCGAGGTGGCCGCCGTGGTGGCCGGGGAGGAGCTGGCGCGCGGAGCGGGCCGCTCGAAGAAGGACGCCGAGCAGGCGGCCGCCGAGATGGCCTTGGACGGCCTGGGGAGCTGACGTAGGTGCATCTGCGCTCGATCACGCTGAAGGGCTTCAAGTCGTTCCCGGACCGCACGCGGCTGGACTTCTCGCCGGGCGTGTCCGTCGTCGTCGGGCCGAACGGCTCCGGCAAGTCGAACATCACCGATGCGGTGCTGTGGGCGATGGGCGAGCAGTCGCCGCTCGCCGTCCGTGGCCAGTCGATGCAGGACGTGATCTTCGCCGGCGCGCACGGCGTGCAGGCACGCTCGGAGGCCGAGGTCGAGGTGGTGCTCGACAACGCGTCCGGCGCCGTCGACCTGCCGGCGGGCGAGATCTCGATCCTGCGCAAGCTCAACCGCGCCGGCGAGGGCGAGTACCGCGTCAACGGCGCCCGCTGCCGGCTGACCGACGTGCTCGAGCTGCTGTCCGACACCGGCCTGGGCAAGGAGATGCACTCGGTCGTCTCCCAGGGCCGCGTCGAGGCGATCGTCACCTCCAAGCCGCGCGACCGGCGGATGCTGATCGAGGAGGCGGCCGGGCTCGGCAAGCACCGCAAGCGCCGCCGCCGCGCGCAGCTCAAGCTCGCCCGCACGCAGGACAACCTCGACCGCTCGCTCGACGTCGAGCGCGAGGCGCGCAGCCGGCTGCGGCCGCTCAAGCGCCAGGCCGAGGCGGCCGAGCTGCACGCGCGGCTCGAGCGGCAGACCGACGAGGCGCTGTGGACGCTGGCGCGCGAGGACGTGCGCGCCGCCGCCTCGGCGCAGGCGGAGGCCGAGAAGGCGGTGGCGGCGGCGCGGGCCGCGGCGGCCGAGACCGAGGCCGAGCTGCGAGCGGTCGCCGCGCGCCGCGAGCAGGCCGAGAACGCGCTGGCCGCGCGCGGGTCGGAGCGCGAGGCGCTGTCGAACCGCTACTACGCCGCGCGCTCGTCGCACGAGCGGATCGGCCACCGCGAGGAGACGGCGCGGCAGACGGCCGCGATGCTGTCCGAGCGCGCCGGCCGCCGGCGCGCGCTGCTGAGCTCGCTGGAGGCCGAGCGCGAGGCCGACACCGGCGACGACGGCGCGGCCGAGCGCATCGCCGCGCTCGAGGTCGAGCTCGAGCAGCTGGCCGAGGACCGCCGCGAGCGGCTCGACCGCGAGCTGGCCGAGCTGCAGGCGCGCCGCGACGCGGCCGCCGCCGAGCTGTCCGGGCTGGCCGAGGCCGCCGAGGCGGCGTCCGCCGTGCGCCGCGAGGCCGAGGAGGCCGCCGAGACCGCGCGCCGCGGCCGCCGTGAGGCCGAGACCGCCGCCGACTCGGCGCGCCGCGAGGCCGCCCGCACCGGCGCCGAGCTCGCGAAGCTCAATCAGTTCCTGCGCACCCAGGCCGGCGCCCCGGGCGGCGCCGCCGCGCTGGCCGACGACCTGAGCGCCGATCCGGGCTACGAGCTCGCGCTCGCGGCCGCGCTCGGCCCGCGGCTGCGCGCCGCGGTCGCGGCCGACCTCGCCGAGGGCGGCGCGCTGCTCGACCGCGCAGGCCGCGACGGCGGGGCCGCGCTGATCGTCCCCGAAGCCTCCGCGACGTCATCCGATTCGCCACCCACACCTGACGCCGAGTCCCTCGTCGCCCACGTGCGCGTCAGCGGCGACGACCGGCTCGTCGGCACGCTGCTGGCGGGGGTGTGGGTCGTCGACTCGTTCGACGGGATCGAGGCGTCGTTCGCCGGCATCGCCGTGACCCGCGACGGCCGGGTGTGGTCGCCCACGACCCGCGAGCTGCGCCAGGTCCCGGCCGGCGGCGAGGATCACGTCCTCGCCGAGCGCAATCGGCGCGACGCGCTGGTCGCCGAGGTCGAGCGCGCCGCGCAGACCGAACGGACGGCGCTCGCGAAGGTCGAGGAGGCCGCGAAGGCCGTGCAGGCGGCCGACGCCACGCGCGACGAGGCCGAGCGCGCCGCCCGGGCGGCGATCCGGGCACGCGAGGAGGCCGGCGAGGCCGAGCGCCACACCGGCTGGCTCATCGAGCAGCGCCGTGCGGCGCCCGACGAGGGGCCCGCCGCCGAGCGCCGCGCCCAGGTCGAGGCCGCGATCGCCACCGAGCGCCGGCTCGTCGACCGCGCCGAGCGCGAGCGGACCGAGCGCGAGCAGCGGATCGCCCGCGAACGCGACCGCCTGACGCGCGACGAGGCGCTGCGCCCTGCGGCCGAGCGGCTCGCCGAGGCGCTGGCCGCCGCCGGCGCGGCGGTCGCCACCCGCATGGAGGCCGCCGAGGCCGAGCTGCGGGCCGACCGCGAAGCGGGCGAGAGGCTGACCGGCGAGCTGCGGGCCTGCGCGGCCGAGGAAAACCAGGTCCAGGGCCGCCTCAAGGCGCGTGGCGAGGAGGTCACGCAGCACGAGGTCCGGGCCGCCCAGGCGCGCGATCGCGCCGCTGACGCCGGGCGCGAGCTCGGCCGCCTGGCGACCAAGCTGGGGCTCGAGGCCGAGCCCGCCGGCGAGCCGCTGGAGGCGGCCGCGCGCGTCGACCTCGAGGGCCGCATCGAGCGGCTGCGGCGTCGCCGCGAGCAACTCGGCCCGGTTAACCCGCTGGCCAAGCAGGAGTACGACGAGGCGCTGGAGCACGTCGAGGAGCTGGAGCGGCAGCGCGAGGACCTCGAGGCTGCGATGCGCGAGCTCGAGGGCCTGATCCGCGACACCGACCGGCGCATCCGCGAGGCGTTCGAGGAGACGTTCGCCGCGGCGGCTCGGAACTTCGAGGAGGTCGCCGAGCAGCTGTTCCCGGGCGGTCGCGGCCGCCTGCGGCTGGTGCGCGAGGATGCCGGCCCGCGGCCGGTGCTCGGCGGCGGCGGCGACGCCGACGACGACGAGGAGACGACCGACGACGACGCCGAGGCGGCCGCCGAGGCCGAGGAGCAGGACGAGGAGGACCGCACCGGCGTCGAGATCGAGATCACGCCCGCCGGCAAGTCCACCAAGCGGCTCACGCTGTTGTCCGGCGGCGAGAAGTCGCTGACCGCGCTGGCGTTCCTGTTCGCCGTCTTCCTCGCGCGGCCGTGCCCGTTCTACATCCTCGACGAGGTCGAGGCCGCGTTGGACGACCTGAACATCGACCGTTTCCTCACGCTGCTCGGCCGCTTCTCCGACCGCGCGCAGTTCATCGTCGTGACCCACCAGAAGCGCACTATGGAGGCCGCCGACTGCCTGTACGGCGTGTCGATGGCCGGCAACGGCGTCTCCAAGGTCGTCTCGCGCCGGCTCCCGCCGCGCGTGGCGGAGCAGGCGGAGGCGGCCGACGCCAAGAAGGCGGAGGAGCAGGCGGCCTGAGACCCGCCGAGGTCCGCCGCCACCGGCTGCGGGCCCAGCGGCTGAGCGGTGTCCGCGACGCGGACGTCGTCGGCGCCGTCCGATCGGTCGTCGGCCTGCAGGCGCAGGACAACCGCGCCGCCCTGCTGGCGGTCCGGGCACGCACCGAGGGCGCGACGGCGGAGGCGGTCGAACGGGCACTGGCGGCCGGGGAGCTCGTCCGCGCCTGGGCGATGCGCGGCACGTTGCACCTGCTCGCCGCCGACGACCTCCCGCGCGCGCTTGCCGTCTTCGCGCCGCTGCAGCTCGCCCGCGGACGCCGGCGGCTCGCGCAGCTCGGGCTCACGGACGCCGACGCCGAGCGCAGCACGGCCGAGGTGGCGGCCGTGCTCGGGGAGGAGGGCCCGCTCACCAGGCACGAGCTGGCCGCGCGGCTGCGCGAGCGCGGCGTACCCGTCGCCGCCGAGGGCCAGGCGCCGATCCACGTCGTGCGGAGGGCGGCGCTGGCCGGCGTGCTGCGCGAGGTGGGGATGAGCGGGCGCTACGAAGCGCTGGACGTCGAGCTGCCGGACCGCGACGCCGCGCTCGCCGAGCTCGCCGAGCGTTTCGCCGCCGCCCACGCGCCGGCGACCGCCGAGGACTTCGCCGCCTGGACGGGCCTGCCGGCCGCGGACGTCCGCGCCGCCTGGCGGGACCCGCCCGACCCAGAGGGCGATCCGGAACCGGGAGGCGTGCGGCTCCTCCCGGCGTTCGACGAGTGGCTGCTCGGCTGGGCCTCGCGCGCGCTCGTCCTGCCCACCGCACACGTCAAGAAGGTCACGCCGGGCGGCGGCATCATCCATCCGGTAGCGATCGCCGACGGGCGGGTGTTCGCCACGTGGCGGCTGCGACGCGGCGACGTCGAGATCGAGCCGCTCGGCCGCCGCGCGCCGAGCGCGGCCGCCGAGATCGCGGCGATCGGCGCCTTCCTCGGTTCTGATGGCTCTTGAGTGACTTTGTCCCGTGGCACTACAAAAGTGCCTTGACATTCGCCGGATGAGCGGCTTACGTACCGCCTCGGTACGTCACTGAGGGGGGAGTGAGATGGACAAGACCTGGAGCCGTCGTTCGTTCCTGGGCGCGGCCGGCGGCGCGGCTGCCGTCGGCACGATGGGCCCGCTGTCGGCGGTCGCGAGCGGACACGACCGCAAGAAGCACGGCCACCACGATCACGGCCACGGCAAGGGCGGCGACCTGCCGCTGAGCAAGATCGGGATCCAGCTGTTCACGGTCCGTGACCTGCTCGCGGACAACGAGCTCGACCTGCCGGGCACGCTCGAGGTGCTGCGCGACGCCGGCTACGCCGAGGTGGAGGTCGGCGGCACCTACGACGGCCGCACCGCCGCGCAGTTCCGCGAGCTGGCCGAGCAGTACGACCTCGAGCCCGAGGGCATGCACAACCCGGGCGGGCACGACGCGTGGCGCGCGAACACCGAGGCGGTGCTCGACGACGCCGAGGCGCTGGGGCTGCGCTATGTCGGCGTCGCGTCGCCGAACCGCACGCTGTTCCCCTCCACCCACGAGGCGTTCAAGGCGCTCGCCGAGGACTTCAACACGTTCGGGGCGGCCGCCCGGGCGCGCGGGTTGAAGTTCTACTTCCACAACCATCCGCAGGAGTTCGTGCTCGACGGCGGCACGCCGGTCTACGACACGCTGCTGGCCGAGACCGACCCCAAGCTCGTCTACTTCGAGCTCGACATCGCCTGGATCGAGGCCGGCGGGCAGAGCGCGTACGAGTACCTGCGCCGCTACGGCCCGTCGCGGTTCCCGCTGTTCCATGTCAAGGACCTGCGCTATGCGGCGGACGGCCCGCGCGTCACACCGCCCGACGTCGCGCTGCCGAACCGCCCGTTCTGGCTGACCGACGTCGGCAAGGGGGACCTCGACTTCCCGAAGATCTTCTCCGCGCTGCGCGATCCGCGCGACCACCACTACTTCGTCGAGCACGACGACGCGCCGCAGGACGAGACGGCCGACGCCAGCTCACCGCGGCCGCGGAACCCGGCGGGCTCGGCGAACACCGCGTGGACGAGCCGCAAGTACCTCGCGGAGCTGGAGGTGAAGCGCCGGCACTAGCCGGCGAGCACCTTCTCGCCCCAGAACGCCGCGTACGAGTTGCCGTTGTAGTCCTCGATCTCCCGGTAGCCCGCACGCCGGTACATCTCCCGCGCCACGGGCATCGAGGCGGCGGTGTCGAGCCGCACCCGTGCGTAGCCGAGGTCGGCCGCCGCCGCCTCGAGCGCGTCGAGCAGCCGCCGCCCGAGCCCGCGGCCACGTGCCTCCGGCAGCACGAACATGCGCTTGATCTCGGCGACGCCGTCGGACAGGCGGCGGACCCCGCCGCCGGCCAGCGCGCGGCCGTCC
This sequence comes from uncultured Solirubrobacteraceae bacterium, assembly GCA_963759375.1. Taxonomy (GTDB): domain Bacteria; phylum Actinomycetota; class Thermoleophilia; order Solirubrobacterales; family Solirubrobacteraceae; genus DASSUW01. The sequence continues at coordinate 392,398 of CAVWYY010000001.1, forward strand.
TCCTCGATCAGGACGAACGCACCGAGCGGCGGGACCATCTCAGCGGGTGTGACCGTCGACGTCCTGTCCGGCGTCGTCGGCCCCAGCGACTCGGCGACCCACGCCTCCATCGCTCCCAGCATCGCCACCGCCGCCGCCTCGTCGCCCCGGACACGCCTGATCTCGATCACGCGCCTATTGTCCCGGCCATGCGGGTCTGCCTGATGATCGAGGGCCAGGACGGCGTCAGCTGGGACCAGTGGCGCGCGCTGGCCGAGACCGCGGAGGAGCACGGCTTCGAGGCCCTGTTCCGCTCCGACCATTACGAGACGCTCGGCGGCGACAAGGGCAACAGGGGCTCGCTCGACGCCTGGAGCACGATCAACGCCCTCGCGGCGATCACCACCACGATCAAGCTCGGCACGCTGGTCTCGCCCGGCACGTTCCGGCACCCGTCTGTGCTCGCGCGCATGGCGACGACCGCGGACCACGTCAGCGGCGGCCGGGTCGAGCTCGGCATCGGCGCCGGCTGGCACGAAGGCGAGCACGTCGCGTTCGGCTTCCCGTTCGACACCGGGCGCGACCGCTTCGACCGGCTCGAGGAGCAGATCGAGATCGTGCACCGCTCCTGGCACGAGGAGCCGTTCGACTTCGAGGGGCGCTTCTACACGCTGCGGGGCGCCGACGCGCAGCCCAAGCCGGTCCAGAAGCCGCATCCGAACCTGATCCTCGGCGGCAGCGCCAAGCCGCGCGGCGCCGCGCTGGCCGCCCGCTGGGCGGACGAGTACAACACGGTCTACCCGAGCCCGGACGAGGCCCGCGCGCGCCGCGAGAGGATCGCGGCGGCGTGCCAGGAGGCGGGCCGCGAGATGCTCACTTTCTCGGCGATGCTCCCGCTGGAGGGGACCTCCGCCGAGCTGGCGAGGACGCTAGGCGACCTTGCGGAGGCCGGCGTTGAGCGGGTGATGCTGCAGCATCTGTCGTACGGGGACCTGGCTGCCGTCGAGCGCGTCGGGCGCGAGGTCATCCCGAATGTCTAGGCGCTTCTCGTACGTGACGCACTGCGGGTTCTCGCTGAAGTAGTGCCCGTACGGCTGGACCTCGGTGTAGCCGGCCGAGGTGTAGAGCGCGATGGCCGCGAGCTGCAGGTTGCCGGTCTCGAGCCGCAGCGTGTGGTAGCCGCGGCGCACGGCCGCCTGCTCGAGCGCGCCCAGCACCCGCCGCGCGTGGCCGCGCCCGCGGTGTGCGGGGGAGGTCCACATGCGCTTGATCTCGCCGACGCCGTTGCCCAGTCGACGCAGCGCGCCGCCGGCGACGGTCATGCCGCCCTCCTCGGCGATCAGGAACGCGCCGCCGGGCGGGAGGAACTCGATCGGCGAATAGAGGTCGAGGTCGGCGGCGACCGCCGGGCCGTAGTCGCGGTGGTACTCGTGGCGCAGCCCGGCCAGCAGGGGCGCGGCCGCCGGGTGCGTGGGGCTGACGAGACGCAGATCGCTCATGCCCCTACGGACGACGCCCGCCGCGCGTTTATTCCTCGCGCCACTATCCTGCGCGCGTCGTGGCGCGGGACTGGCACGAGCTCTTCCTCACCGACGGCGGCCATGCGGTCGCCGACTCGCCCGATCCCGGCGATCCCGAGCGCCGTCGCGGCTTCTTCGGCCGCCTGCGCGACTCGATGCGCAAGACGCGCGAGGCGCTCGCCGCCGAGGTCCAGGCGACGCTGTTCGAGGGCGACCTCGACGAAGAGACCTGGGAGCGCCTCGAGGAGGCACTGATCTACGCCGACGTGGGCGCCCGCACGACCGCCGAGGTGGTCGAGCGGCTCGAGCGCGAGGCCGACGAGGGCAACCTGGCCGGCGGCGAGGCGCTCACCGGCCGCCTGGCCGAGCTGCTCGCCGAGCTCGCCCGCACCGGCGACGACACGATCGACATCCGCCACGACCCGGCCGTGATCCTCATCGTCGGCGTCAACGGCACCGGGAAGACGACCACGATCGGCAAGCTCGCGTGGCACCTGCGGCACACGCTCGGCCAGAAGGTCGTCGTCGGGGCCGCCGACACGTTCCGCGCCGCCGCGGTCGAGCAGCTCGAGCGCTGGGCCGAGCGAGCGGACGTCGAGCTCGTGAAGGGCCCCGAGGGGTCAGACCCCGGTGCGGTGGCGTTCGACGCCGTGGCCCGCGGCCGCGAGCGCGGCGCCGATGTCGTGATCGTCGACACCGCCGGCCGGCTGCACACGCAGCACAACCTCATGGAGGAGCTCGCCAAGGTCCGCCGGGTGATCACCAAGCAGATGCCCGACGCCCCGCACGAGACGCTGATGACCGTCGACGCCACGACCGGCCAGAACGGCGTCCGGCAGGCCAAGCTGTTCGGCGAGGCCGTCGACGTGACCGGCATCGTCCTCACCAAGCTCGACGGGACGGCCAAGGGCGGCATCGCGCTGGCGATCGCCAACGAGCTGAACATCCCGGTCAAGCTCATCGGCATCGGCGAGCAGCTCGAGGACCTGCGCCCGTTCGACGCCGACGACTTCGCGCGCGCCCTGCTGACGTGATCGCATCGCTCGTCGCGCTCGCGCTGGCAGCGCCCGGGCAGTTCGTGGCGCTCGACGACGTCGACCCCACGATCCGGCAGGACATGCGCTACGCGACGACCTACAACTTCGTGGGCCGCCGCATCGCCGGCTACCGCGAGCCGGTCTGCATCCTGACCCGGCGCGCCGCTCGCGCCCTGCGGCGCGTGCAGGCGGATCTGCGGCCCCGCGGCTACGGGCTCAAGGTCTACGACTGCTACCGGCCGACGCGCGCCGTGGCGCAGTTCGCGCGGTGGGCGGAGAACCCCGCCGACCAGCGGATGAAGCGCGAGTTCTACCCGCGCGTCGACAAGCGCAGGGTGTTCGAGCTCGGCTACGTCGCGCACCGCTCCGGCCACAGCCGCGGCAGCACCGTGGACATCACGCTCGTCCGGCTGCCGCCGAGGCCGCAGCCGGCCTGGGACGGCAAGCTCCGCTCCTGCTTCGCGAGCTACCGACGCCGGTTCGCCGACAGCGGCGTGAACATGGGCACCGGCTATGACTGCATCGACCCCCGCGCGCACACCGCCGACCCGCGCATCAAGGGCCGCCCGCACCGCAACCGGATGAGGCTCAAGCGCGCGCTCGAGCGGCGCGGCTTCGAGCCGTACGCCAACGAGTGGTGGCACTTCACATTGCGCGGCGAGCCTTATCCTGAGAAGTACTTCGACTTCCCCGTCACCCGCGAATCGTTGAGATAACCGACATGGAACCCTGGCTGATCTGGCTGATTGCCGCAGTGCTGTTCGGCGTGGGCGAGATCGCCACGCTGGGGTTCTTCCTGGCCCCGTTCGCAGGCGGCGCGCTCGTCGCGGCGCTGCTGACCGGCCTCGGTGCCGGCACGGCCATCGGATGGGTGACGTTCCTCGTCGTGTCGGTGATCCTGCTCGCCGCGCTCCGGCCGCTCGCCCGCTCGCACCGAAACCGACCACCGCGCCTGCGCACCGGCACCGCCGCGCTGGTCGGGAGTTCGGCGATGGTCGTCGAGCGGATCGCGAACGACGAGGGCGTCGGCTGCGTGCGGATCGGCGGCGAGATGTGGACCGCACGGTCCTACGACGACGACGACGTCATCGAGGCCGGCAAGAAGGTCCAGGTCGTCGAGATCAGGGGCGCCACGGCGCTCGTCACGGAATGAGGAGGCAGTAATGGATCCAGGGGTCATCGCGCTGATCGTCCTCGCCGTGTTCCTGTTCATCGTCGCGGCGTCGGGCGTCCGGATCGTGCCGCAGGCGCGCGCCGGGATCGTCGAGCGGCTCGGGCGCTACTCCCGCACGCTCGACCCCGGCCTGACGCTGATCGTGCCGTTCGTCGACCGCGTCAAGCCGCTCCTCGACCTGCGCGAGCAGGTCGTCTCGTTCCCGCCGCAGCCGGTGATCACCGAGGACAACCTCGTGGTCGGTATCGACACTGTCATCTACTTCACGATCACCGATCCGCGGGCCTCGACGTACGAGGTCGCCAACCCGCTGCAGGCCATCGAGCAGCTGACTGTCACCACGCTCCGCAACGTGATCGGCGGCCTGACGCTGGAAGAGACCCTGACCTCGCGCGACAACGTGAACTCGCAGCTTCGCGTCGTGCTCGACGAGGCGACCGGAAAGTGGGGGATCCGAGTCAACCGCGTCGAGCTCAAGTCGGTCGAGCCCCCTCGCACCGTCCAGGAGGCGATGGAGAAGCAGATGCGCGCCGAGCGCGACCGCCGCGCCACCATTCTCACCGCCGAGGGCGTCAAGCAGTCGCAGATCCTCACCGCCGAGGGCGAGAAGCAGTCGGCCGTGCTCAAGGCCGAGGGCGCGCGCACGGCGGCGATCCTGCGCGCCGAGGGCGAGGCGAAGGCGATCGAGACCGTGTTCGGCGCGATCCACGACGGCGTTCCGGACGAGCGGCTGCTGTCCTACCAGTACCTGCAGATGCTGCCGCAGCTCGCGCAGGGCGACGCGAACAAGATCTTCGTCATCCCGAGCGAGTTCACGCAGGCGCTCGGCAACCTCACGTCGCGCTTCGCGGACGCGCCCCCGCCGCGGCGCCCGCAGTCGCGCGCGGAGGTGCGCGAGGCCAGCGAGGCCGCCGCGGCCGACGCGGCGGAGGCCGCGAAGGCGGCGGCCGACGCGGAGGCTGAGGCGACCAGCGCGCAGACGCCCGGGCCGACGCGCCCGGACGAGCCGCCGGCTACGCCATTGCCCTGATCCGATTGCTCGCGTCGAGCGCCGCGACCTTGTAGGACTCGGCGAACGTCGGGTAGTTGAAGACGGCGGTCACGAGGAAGTCGATCGTCGAGTCGCCGCCCATCACCGCCTGGCCGATGTGGACCAGGTCGGTCGCGCCGGTCCCGATCACGTGCACGCCGAGGAGCTGGCGGTTCGTGGGGGAGACCAGCAGCTTGAGCATGCCGTCCTCGTCGCCGGTCATCAGCCCGCGGGCCAGCTCGCTCCAGCGGGCCACGCCGATCACGTAGGGGATCGCGGCGTCGGTGAGCTGCTCCTCGGTCTGGCCGACCATGGCGATCTCGGGGATCGCGTACACGCCGGTCGGCACCAGCTCGGGCAGCGTCTCGATCGGCTCGCCGAACGCGTGCAGGGCGGCGATGCGGCCCTGCTCCATCGCCGTCGCCGCCAGGCCGCCGCCGGACACATCGCCGACCGCGAAGATGTGCGGCACCGTGGTCTGGTGGTTCTCGTCGACCGCGATCCGCCCGCGCGAGTCGGCCTCCAGACCCGTGTTCTCGAGCTCCAGCGCCTCGGTGTCGCCCTGCCGGCCGGTCGCGTACAGGACGGTCTCGGAGATCAGCTCCTTGCCCGACTCCAGACGGACCTTCGGCCCGCGCACGTCGCTGTCGAGTTCCACGGCCGCGACGCTCTCGCGCATCCGGAACGTCACGTTCATCCGCCGCAGCAGGTACTGGAACGCCTCGCCGATCTCGCTGTCCAGGAACGGCAGCACGCGGTCGCGCTTGTCGACGACCGTGACCTTGGTGCCGAGCGCGCCGAACATCGACGCGTACTCGACGCCGATCACGCCGGCGCCGACCACGGTCATGGTGCGCGGGACGCGGTGGTCGAGCTTGAGCAGGCCGTCCGAGTCGATCACCGTGCGGTCGTCGAACTCGACCGACGACGGCCGCGCCGGGCCGCGTGCCGCTGGCGATGATGATCCGGCGCGCGCGGATCGGCTCGTCGGAGTCCTCGATGCGGACCGTGTTGGCGTCCTGGAACCGGGCCTGGCCGGGCAGCAGACCGACGCGATTGCGGCGGAACTGCTCGCGCACGACGGCCGTCTCGGCCGCCACCACGCGCGCCGTGCGGTCCATGAGCTGCTCGAGCGTGCGCTGCTCGCTCTCCTCGACGCGCGTGGGGTCGAGCACGTCCAGCGGCCGCTGGGCGAGCTGCTCGAGGACGGCCTCGCGCAGCGTCTTGGAGGGGATCGTCCCGGTGTGGATCGAGACGCCGCCGAGGCGTTCGCGGCGCTCGGCGACCGCCACCCGCTTGCCGAGCTTCGACGCCTGGATCGCCGCCTTCTGACCGCTGGGACCGGAACCGATCACGAGAAGGTCGAGCTCCATGTTCCGGCAACGTACCCTGTGAGGGCATTGTTCGACTCGCTGTCAGAGAAGCTCCAGGGCACATTGGCGTCTGTGCGCCAGCGCGGCGCGCTCACGGACGACGACATCAACCGCGCCATGCGCGAGATCCGGCTCGCGCTGCTCGAGGCCGACGTCAACTTCAAGGTCGTCAAGCAGTTCACCTCGACGGTGAAGGAGCGCGCCCTCGGCATCGAGGTCTCCAAGCAGCTCAACCCCGGCCAGCAGGTCGTCAAGATCGTCAACGACGAGCTGACGGCGCTGATGGGCGGCGCCTCCGCCGGCCTGACGTTCTCGCCGCGGCCGCCGACCGTCGTGCTGATGGCGGGCCTGCAGGGCTCCGGCAAGACCACGGCGACGGCCAAGCTCGCCAAGTACCTGCGCGAGCAGCACGGCTCGTCGGTCGCCGTCGCCGCCTGTGACGTCTACCGCCCGGCGGCCGTCGAGCAGCTCGTGAAGGTCGGCACGCAGGCCGGCGCCACCGTCTACGAGCAGGGCACCGACCGCGATCCGGTCGACATCGCCGGCTGGGCGCTCGACCAGGCGACGCGCGACGGCAAGGACGTCCTGATCGTCGACACCTCGGGCCGCCTGCACATCGACCAGGACCTGATGGACGAGCTGGCGCGCATCAAGAAGCGCGTGCGCCCGCACGTCGTGCTGCTGGTCGTCGACGCGATGACCGGCCAGGACGCGGTGAACGTGGCCGAGCAGTTCGCCGAGGTCGCGCAGTTCGACGGCGTGGTCCTCTCCAAGCTCGACGGCGACGCCCGCGGCGGCGCCGCGCTGTCGGTCAAGGCCGTCACCGGCAAGCCGATCATGTTCGCCTCGACGGGCGAGAAGCTCGGCGATTTCGAGCGCTTCCACCCGGACCGCATGGCGCAGCGGATCCTCGGGATGGGCGACGTCCTGTCGTTCATCGAGAAGGCCGAGCAGTCGGTCGACGAGGACGAGGCCAAGGAGCTCGAGCGCAAGCTCCGCAAGAACCAGTTCACGCTCGAGGACTTCCTGGACCAGCTCAAGCGCGTCCGCAAGATGGGCCCGCTGACCTCGATCCTGGGGATGATCCCCGGGCTCGCCGGCCACCAGCTATCGAACATGCAGGTCGACGACAAGGAGCTCGACCGCGTCGAGGCGATCATCCTGTCGATGACCCCGTACGAGCGCAGCCACCCCGAGGCGATCAAGGGCTCCCGGCGGCTGCGCATCGCCAAGGGCTCGGGAACCAACGTGCAGCAGGTCAACCAGCTGATCAAGCAGTTCGACCAGATGCGCAAGATGATGCGCGGGATCCAGCAGGGCAAGATGCCCGACATCGGTGCGCTCATGCGGCAAAGGTGAGCGCGTCCGCTATCCTGCCGCGCCGAAATGGCAGTCAGCATGCGACTCACCCGCGTAGGCGGGAAGAAGGATCCGGTGTGGCGCGTCGTCGTCGCCGATCGCCGCTCTCCCCGCGACGGGCGGTTCATCGAGACGGTCGGCCGGTACAACGCCCAGACCGATCCGTCAACGATCGTGCTCGACGAGGAGCGGATCCGGCATTGGCTCGATCGCGGCGCCCAGCCGAGCGACACGGTCAAGAAGCTCCTCAAGACCCAGGGCATCGCGCGCTAGCCCGTGCGCGAGCTGCTCGTCTATCTGGCCCAGAAGCTGGTCGACGAGCCCGGCAAGGTCGAGGTCGAGCAGTTCGAGGAGGACGACGGCACGCTCGTCCTCGAGCTGTCGGTCGCGGACGATGACTACGGCCAGGTCATCGGGCGCGGGGGACGCACGGCACAGGCCCTCCGCACGGTCGTCAAGGCCGCCGCGGTCAAGGACAACCGGCGCGTCCTCGTCGACATCGTCGAGTGAGCGCGTGACCGCCGGCCGCGTCGGGCGGCCGCACGGGCTCGACGGGTCGTTCCACGTCACGCGCCCGGGCGAGTTCGCCGACGGCGGGACGGTCTGGGTCGACGGTGCGCCGCGCACGATCGAGCGCCTGGCCGGGACCCGCGACAAGCCGATCGTCCGCCTGGCCGGCTGCGTCAAGCGTGAGCACGCGGAGGCGCTGCGGGGCCTGGAGCTCGAGGTCGAGGGCTCGCTCGACGAGGGCGAGTTCTGGGCATCCGACCTGGCCGGCTGCACGGTCGTCGACGGCGCCCGGGAGGTCGGGGTCGTCACGCGGATGATCGCCCTGCCGTCGTGCGAGGCGCTCGAGGTCGGCGACCTGCTGATCCCGATGGTGCGCGACGCGATCCGCTCGATCGATGTCGACGCGCGGCGGATCGACGTCGACATGGGCTTCGTCGTGCCGTGAGGTTCGACGTCTTCACGCTGTTCCCGCAGTGGTTCGAGTGGTTCCGCGAGCAGCGCCACGTGACCAACGCGCTGGCGCTCGGCCACTCGATCGACGCGGTCGACATGCGCGCGTCGACGCCGCTGAACTGGGGGCAGGTGGACGACACGCCGTTCGGCGGCGGGGCGGGCATGGTGCTGCGCGTGGACGTGGTCGAGGCCGCCCTGCGGGCACGCTACGGCGCGGATCCCTCGCCGCCGTCGCGTCGCGTGATCGCGCTGACTCCCGGCGGGCGCATGTTCGACGACGCGTTCGCCCGCGAGCTGGCGGCCGAGCCCGAGGTAACGCTGCTGTGCGGGCGCTACGAGGGCTTCGACGAGCGCATCCTCGAGCACTTCTGCACCGATCAGGTGTCGATCGGACGGTACGTGCTGGCGGGCGGCGAGCTCGCCGCGATGGTGGTCATCGACGCGGTGATGCGCAAGCTGCCGGGCGTGCTGGGCAAGGACGAGTCCGCGGTGGAGGAGTCCTTCTCGGAGGCGCTCGACGGCGGTGTCGAGTATCCGCACTACACGCGACCGGCGGTGTGGCGCGACTGGGACGTGCCCGAGGTGCTGCTCTCCGGACACCACGAGCGCATCCGCGAATGGCGCCGCGAGCAGAGCCGGCGGCGTTCGCTACCATGATTCGCCCGCGTGCCGCCGCTTCTGCCTCCGTCTGGCGCCGCGGTCTTTCTTTGCCATGAGCACCGTCATCGACAGCCTCGAGCGGCAACAGCTTCGCCGCGTTCCCAACTTCGCCGCGGGTGACCGCGTCCGCGTCCACTTCCAGGTCGTCGAGGGCAGCCGCCGGCGCACCCAGGTCTTCGAGGGCGTGGTGATCAAGCGGCAGGGCGAGGGCGTCCGCGAGACGTTCACCGTCCGCAAGAACTCGTTCGGCGTCGGCGTCGAGCGCACGTTCCCGGTGCACTCGCCGAAGATCGAGAGGATCGAGGTCGCCGCGCGCGGTGACGTCCGCCGCGCCAAGCTCTACTACCTGCGCGGCCGGGTCGGCAAGCGCGCCCGCGTCCGCGAGCGCCGCTACGTGGGCCCGGAGGAGGTCGTCCAGGCCGGGCTGCTGCACGATCCCGCAGCCGAGGCGGCCGCCGCGTTCGACGACGAGGTGCCGGGCGAGGCCGTCGACGAGCAGGCGCTCGCCGAGGCCGAGGCCGCCCCTCCGGTCGAGGAGGAGGCTCCCGCCGTCGAGGAAGAGGCTCCCGCGGAGGAGCCCGTCGCCGAGGCCGAGGCTCCCGCCGAGGCCGAAACCGAGTCCTCAGCGGACGACGAGAACAAGTAGGGCGGGGATGGCGTCCAAGACGTCGTCGGCGTCGGGCTCGCTCGTCGAGCTCGTCCTGATCGTCGCCGTCGCACTCGGCCTGGCCCTCGGCATCCAGGCCTTTCTCGTCAAGCCGTACCGCATCCCGAGCGAGTCGATGGTGCCGACCCTGCAGGTCGGCCAGCGCGTGCTCGTGAACCGCATCGGCGAGCGCTTCGGGCACCCGTCGGTCGGTGACATCGTCGTCTTCCACCCGCCGGCCGGTGCCGAGCAGGGCAACGAGTGCGGCGCCTCGCACCCGGAGACGCAGGTCTGCAACCAGCCCACGCCCGAGAAGGCCGACGTGAACTTCATCAAGCGCGTCGTGGCCGGTCCGGGCGATCACCTGAAGATCGAGGACGGGCACGTGATCCTCAACGGGAAGCGGCAGAAGGAGGACTTCGCGGAGCCCTGCGGAGGCGGCGAGGGCTGCACCTTCCCGCGGGAAGTGACGGTTCCCGCCGGTCACTACTTCATGATGGGCGACAACCGTGGCAGTTCGGACGACAGCCGCTTCTGGGGACCTGTCCCCGAAGACTGGATCATCGGCGAAGCCTTCGCCACCTACTGGCCGCCCAAGCGGATCGGGCTCCTCTAGGGCCGCGAGGCGCCGGAAGCGCTCGTCCGGCTCCCGCCTGTTCCGGTACGACCGCGGTCTCGGCGTGCGGTTCGTGGCCGGCGCCGACGAGGCCGGGCGCGGCTGCCTGGCCGGCCCGCTCGTGGCCGCGGCGGTGCTGTTCGACTACGAGCGCCTGACGCTGTCGGACCTGCGGGCCCTGTCCGCGCTGAACGACTCCAAGCAGCACACGATGGAGATGCGCGAGGAGCTCTACCCGCGGGTGCTGCGGGTGGCCAAGCGGGTGGCGGTGACGTCGCGCTGCGTGCGCGGGATCGACTCTCGTGGCCTGCACAAGACGAACCTGGCCGCGCTGTCCGCCGTGCTCCGGCGGGTGGCCTGCGAGGGCGCGCTGTGCCTGTCCGACGGGTTCCCGGTGCCGCCGACGGGGTTCGAGCAGCGCCCGGTCGTGGGCGGTGACGCGACCTCGGCGGCGATCGCTGCCGCGTCGGTGATCGCGAAGGTCTCGCGCGATCGCTTCATGCACCGCATGGAGGAGACGTATCCGGGCTGGGAGTTCGCTACCCACGTGGGGTACTCGACGCCCGAGCACCGTGCCGCGATCGAGAAGCTCGGCGTGTCTCCGCTGCACCGGCTGTCGTTCCAGTCGATGGCCTACCAGCAGCTCGCGCTCTGATCGAGATCTCGGCCGAGGTCGCCGCCGCGTTCCCGGGGTACCGGGCCGGGGTGGTGGTGGCCGAGGGCCTGTCCGGCCCGCCGCGGGACTCGCTGGGCTTGGTCGAACCCGCGCCGATCGACCATCCGCACCTGCTCGCCTGGCGTGATGCGTTCCGCTCGTTCGGCGTCAAGCCCAAGCGGGCGGTCTGCTCGGCCGAGGCGCTGATCGCGCGCGGTTCGCTCCCGCGGATCAACCCGCTCGTGGACCGCTACAACGCGGTCTCGGTGCGCTGGGCGGTCCCGGTCGGCGGCGAGGACCTCGACCGCGTGGTCCCGCCGGTCCGGCTGGTCTACGCGTCGGGCGCCGAGCCGTTCGACGGCGGCGACCCGCCACGGGCGGGCGAGGTGGTCTGGCGCGACGGCGTGGGCGTGACCTGCCGGCGGTGGAACTGGCGCCAGGGCGTGCGGACACGGCTGACGGAGGAGACCGCGCGGGCGTACTTCCTCTTCGACGCGCTGGCGGTGTTCGAGTCGTTGCCCGCGGCGATGGACGACCTCGTCGCGCTGCTCTCGTCGGGCTGGCCCGACGGCGCGGTTGTCCTCGTTCATCCGCGGGCGAAGCGGTGGTCGGATGTAGTCGCGCATATGCGCGGACAAATCACACCCCCAGCCGCCTCCTTACAAGCCGGGGTTCGTTGCATAATTATGTACGGATCCGTATTAGTTCGTATCCGTATGAAATGCACCGGCACGATCCGCACCCCACTCCCGCCCGACGAAGCGATCACGCTCTTCACCCCTGAGGGCGAGCGGGCCTGGGTCCCCGACTGGGACCCCCACCACCACAGCGACACGGTCTTCACCACCCATCACGACACGATCTGGGTGGTCCTGCAGACCGGCGACCCCCACACGGTCCGCTACGCCCGCGTCGCACCCGGGCGCCACGCCGGAACCGTCGAGGTCCGCTGCCGCGCCGATCAGACCGCCCAGGTCACCTACGACCTCACGCCGCTCACCCCGGGAGCGCTCGACGAGTTCGAGGCGGGCTTCGACGCCATGCTCGCCGACTGGGAGCGCATGATCGGCGAGGCGTGCACGACCTCCCGCTGATCGCCGAGTGGCAGCGCGTCACGCACCTGCTGTTGCGCGCGATCGACGACGAGCTCGCAGGCCGCGGCCTCTCCGCTGCCGAGACCAACGCACTCGCATGCTTCGCGGGCGCACCCCGCCGTACGGTCCGCGAGCTCGTCGCCGCCACCGGCCAGAAGCCCTCGACCCTCACCGGCGTGCTCGACCGCCTCGAGCGCCGCGGCCTCGTCGCCCGCACGCCCAACCCGGCCGACCGCCGGTCCGTCCTGATCGAGCTGACCGAGACCGGCCGCGCCACCGCGTCCGCCGTCGACGCCGCCTTCGCGGCCGTCGAGGCCCGCCTCCCGGGCGCCGAGCGACTCATTTCGCAGATCCGCGACGCATTCGTCACAGACACGCGGTGATCCGTACAGCCGGCGGCCATACGTTCCGCCGGCCATGCCGACCGACCGCACGAAGACGCTGGGCCGCCGCGGCGAGGCGCTCGCCGCAGAGCACTTCGAGCGCCTCGGCTACCGCGTCCTCGCCCGCAACCACCGGACGCGGTTCGGCGAGCTCGATCTCGTGCTCGCGGACGAGTCCGGCGACACGATCGTGTTCTGCGAGGTCAAGGCGCGCCGCGTCGGCGCCGACTGGCGCGAGAACCTGCACGAGGCCAAGCGCCGGCAGGTCCGCACGATGGCCGCCGCATGGCTGAGCGAGGTCAGTGACCGGCCGCGCCACGCCGAGCTGCGGTTCGACGCGGTGGGCGTGACGCTCGACGCCCGCGGCGAGCTCGTCCGGCTCGACCATCTGCAGGCGGCGTTCTGAGCCGTGCTCGCCCGCGTCATCACGTTCGCGATCGACGGCGTGGAGGCCCGCCGCGTCTGGGTCGAGGCCGACATCCGCCAGGGGCTGCCGGCGTTCACGATCGTCGGGCTCGCCGACAAGGCCATCCGCGAGGCGCGCGAGCGGGTCCGCGCGGCGATCACCAACTCCGGTCACGTGTTCCCGGCGCTGCGCATCACGGTCAACCTGGCGCCCGCGTACCTGCGCAAGATCGGCCCGGGGTTCGACCTGCCGCTGGCGGTGGCGATCCTCGTGGCCTCCGAGCAGCTGGAGCCGGCGGCGGTGGAGGAGTGCGCCGTCGTCGGCGAGCTGTCGCTGACCGGCGAGGTGCGCTCGATCCGCGGAGCGCTGGCGATCGCCGAGGGCGTCCGCCGCCACGGCCTGCCGCGGCTGTTGCTGCCGCGCTCGCGCGGCCCGGAGGCGGCGCTCGTGCCGGGCGTCCAGGTGCTGGGCATCGAGTCGCTGCAGGAGACCGTCGACGTGCTGGCGGGCCGCGTCGAACCGCCCCCTCCGCCCAGCCCCACCGAGGACCCCGAGCCCGACCCGATGCTCGACCTCGTCGACGTCCGCGGTCAGAACGCGCTGATCCCCGCGCTGGAGGTCACCGCGGCAGGCGGCCACAACGTCTACCTGCACGGGCCGCCCGGCACCGGCAAGACGATGCTCGCGCGGCGCCTCCCGTCGATCCTGCCGCCGCTGACCCAGGCCGAGGCGATCGACGTGACGCGCATCCAGTCCGTGGCCGGCTTTCACGACGGCGCCGGGCTGGTCGCGCAGCGGCCGTTCCGCGCACCGCACCACACGATCTCGGCGTCCGGCCTGGTCGGCGGCGGCTCGCCGCCCCAGCCGGGCGAGGCCACGCTCGCCCACCACGGCGTCCTGTTCCTCGACGAGCTGTCCGAGTTCGTCCGCTCGAGCCTGGAGGCCCTGCGCCAGCCGCTGGAGGACGGCCACGTCACGATCGTCCGCGGCCAGCAGGTGGTCGCGTTCCCGACGCGCTTCATGCTCGTCGCCGCCTCCAACCCCTGTCCGTGCGGCATGGGGGAGGAGGCCTGCCGCTGCACGGCCGCCGACCTCGCACGCCACCAGCGCCGGCTCAGCGGCCCACTGCTCGACCGGATCGACGTGCTGATTCCCGTCGGTCGCCCGAGCGCGTCGGAGCTGCGCGACGAATGCGCGCCAGCGTCCGCGACCGTGCGCGCCCGGGTGATCGAGGCCCGCGAGCGCCAGGCGCAGCGCCTCGCCGCGTTCGGCATCGCGTGCAACGCCCAGATGACCCCGCGGGTGATGCGTGAGGTCGTCCAGCCCGCGCCGAGCGCCCTGCGCCTGCTCTACGAGCTCCACGACCGCCACCGGCTCAGCGCCCGTGGCCACACCCGCGTCCTCCGCGTCGCCCGCACGGTCGCCGACCTCGAGGGCGCCGACCGCATCGGTCCCGACCACGTCCACATCGCCGCCGGGCTGCGCCTCGAGCAGCCGGCGCTCGCCGCCGCCGTATGACCGCGTGCGACGACTGCCTGCGGCGCACCGATCTCGTCGCGTGCCTCGCCAGATGGCTCGACGTCGAATGGCGCAAGCGCGATGCGCCGAGCCGCGTGCTCGCGCGGACCGACGAGCAGTTGCTCGACGCCTGTGACATGCCGGACGTGCGGCGGAGGTACGCCGCGTTCGACCCCTCGGCCGCCCGCGCGGCGATCGACGCCGCCCGGCTGACCGCGCTCTGCCGCTGCGATGCGGCGTATCCCGATTCGCTCCGCGAGTCGGCCGACCCGCCTGCCGTCGTCCATGTGGCCGGCAACCCGGAGGTCGTCGGTCTCGTCGACGCCGTCGCTGTCGTCGGTGCCCGGCGTGCGACGCAGTACGGCCTCACCGTCGCGTACGACCTCGGCCGTGGGCTGGCCGCGGCCGGTGTGAGCGTGGTGTCCGGGCTCGCCCTCGGCGTCGACTCCGCGGCCCACGAGGGCGCGCTCGCCGGCCCGGCGCCGCCGGTCGCGGTGCTCGCCGGGGGTGCCGACACCCCGTACCCGGCGTCCAAGCGGCAGCTGCACACGGAGGTCGTGGCGCGCGGCGCGGTCGTGTCCGAGATGCCGCCGGGGTTCGGGGTCCACCGCTGGGCGTTCGTGGCCCGCAACCGGCTGATCGCCGCGCTGGCGCGCGTGACCGTCGTCGTCGAGGCCACCGAGCGGTCCGGCTCGCTGACGACCGCGGACCTCGCGGCCGAGCTCGGCCGCTCGGTCGCCGCGGTGCCGGGCCGGACGACGTGCGCGACCGCCGCCGGGCCGAACGCGCTGATCCGGGATGGTGCCGTGCTCGCCCGCAACGTCCAGGACGTCCTCGACGAGCTCGCCGGCGTCACCGGTGCGGCCTACGAGGTCGAGCACCGCGCGGCGCGATTGGACGAGCCGCTGAAGCAGATGCTGGAGGCGGTCGGCGCCGGGCATTCGACGCTGCCGATGCTCGTCGGTTGCGGGTTCGGCGCCCGCGCGGTGCTCGCCGGCCTTGGTGAGCTCGAGGCGCGCGGCCTCGTGAAACGCGGCTTTGGAGGCCGCTATGAACGGGTTCCCTAACCTGCAGATCGATGAGCGAGAGGCCGGTACCCGCGGTGCTGTCGATCGCCGGGTCCGACTCGGGCGGCGGCGCCGGCATCCAGGCGGACCTGAAGGCGTTCGCACGCTCCGGGGTGCACGGGATGACGGCGATCACGGCTCTGACCGCGCAGAACACGGTCGGTGTGACCGGCATCCACACGGTGCCGGGGGACTTCATCGTGGCCCAGGTCGGCGCCGTGGTCGAGGACATCGGCGTGGATGCCGTGAAGATCGGCATGCTCGGCACGGCCGAGACCGTGCACGCCGTCCGCATGGCGCTGGACCTGCTGGAGCCCGGGACGCCGGTCGTGCTCGACCCGGTGATGGTCTCCGAGTCCGGCGCCGTCCTGCTGGACGACGCCGCGCGCGCTGCGATCACCGAACAGCTGCTGCCGCGCGTCACGGTCATCACGCCGAACGTGCCGGAGGCGCGCGTGCTGGCGGGCGCCGAGAACGGCGACGACGCGGAGGCGCTCGCCCGGCGCCTGCACGAGCTCGGGCCGGAAGCCGTCGTCGTCACCGGCGGCCACCGGGAGGAGGCGACCGACCTGTTCTTCGACGGCACCGAGATCACGGCGATCCCGGGAGAGCGGCACCCCGACGGCGCGGCTCACGGATCGGGGTGCACGCACTCGTCCGCGCTGGCCGCGCACCTGGCCCTGGGCCTGACCCCGCTGGACGCTGCGCGGGCGGCGAAGAGGATCGCGAGCGACGCCGTGCGGGACGGCATCCGGGGCCTCGGAGCGGGGCCTGGGCCGGTCGACGTCTTTGCGCTGACCAGGCGTGCGAGCGCCGCCGCGCAGGGCGGTCGGGCCGCCACTCGTCCTCTGCCATAATCGCCCACAATGAAGTTCCTGCGCATGCGCCCGGGGCATGGCGAACAGCTGATCGCCGAGGGCGACCTGGAAGTCGCCGAGGATGCGGAGCGCCTCGTCGAGGAGTTCCGCCGGCAGCTCGACCAGGGCATGTGGGCCGCGGTGCCGCTGACCAGCGAGAATGGCCGCCGCGAAGCCGAGCTCGTGCGCGCATTCGACGAGATCCCCAGCACGACCGACCGCGTGATCTTCTTCCCGCGGGCCGCCGGCGGGGCGGAGTAAGAGGCGACGGTGATCGTCGCCCTCTGCGTCACGGCGATCGTCGTCATCGCGCTGCTCTCGGACATCAGCTGGCCCTACATCGAACGCCGGCTCGAGCGTCGGCGCGCCAACCGCGAGGCGCGGCGCCAGGGCGCCACCGCGCCGTACGACCCGGGCCGCGAGCGCCGCGCCGAGCAGCGCGCCCGCGAGCTTCTCAAGTCGTGCGTGAACGACGAGGAGTGGGGGATGTACGCGGACCTGGGCTTCATCCGGGTCTGGGGCGGCCAGAGCGGGCTGCCGGCCGACGCGGCACGCGACCTGCGTGGCGTCCCGTACGCCTACATCGTCTACCCGCACAAGCCGATCGTGGCCTACCTGCCGCAGACCGGCCAG
The DNA here is from genome assembly GCA_963759375.1 of uncultured Solirubrobacteraceae bacterium. Classification (GTDB taxonomy): domain Bacteria; phylum Actinomycetota; class Thermoleophilia; order Solirubrobacterales; family Solirubrobacteraceae; genus DASSUW01. The sequence continues at coordinate 409,368 of CAVWYY010000001.1, forward strand.
CTGCTCAACGAGTACTGCGTGGAGTTCCCGGACGAGACGCGCCCGTACGGCTCGGCGCGCCTGCCGGACTCCGACGACGTGCTGGCGAAGTGGATGGCGCTGAAGGGCGACGAGCGGCGCCTGATCGCCGAGGCCAACCTGCACCTGCCGGGCCGTCAGACCGACCCCAAGCAGGTCCAGCGCGACATCTGGCGCCTCGGGCGCTGGGAGCGCGAGCGGCTCGAGCGCCGCGCGGGGAGCGATCCCGCGGCGCCGTCCCCGCCGCCGGCGCGGCACGACAACCCCTAAGCTCCGGCCTCCCCCATGGCCGGACTCGACCCCAGGCACAACTCGCGCGCGCTCCTGGACGGGCCTACCCGCGCTGGCGCCCGCGCCCAGCTCAAGGGCATCGGCTTCGACGACGAGGCGCTGAGCAAGCCGATCATCGGCGTCGCCACGACGTGGACCGAGACGATGCCGTGCAACTTCAACCACCGCGCGCTGGCCGTCAAGGTCAAGGAGGGCATCCGCGCCGCCGGCGGCACGCCGATGGAGTTCAACACGATCGCGATCTCAGACGGGATCACGATGGGCTCCACCGGCATGCGGGCCTCGCTGATCAGCCGCGAGGTGATCGCCGACTCGATCGAGCTCGTCTCCCGCGGCCACCTGTTCGACGCAGTGGTGGCGATTTCGGGTTGCGACAAGACGATCCCCGGCACGGTCATGGCCCTGGCGCGGCTCGACCTGCCGTCGGTGATGCTCTACAGCGGCTCGATCCCGCCCGGCAGCTTCCACGGCGAGACGATCACGATCCAGGAGGTGTTCGAGGCCATCGGCGCCCACGCCGCCGGCAAGATCACCGACGAGGAGCTGCACGAGATCGAGGGGGTCGCGAGCCCCGGCTTCGGCGCGTGCGGCGGCCAGTTCACCGCCAACACGATGGCGATGGCGTTCCAGCTGCTCGGCGTCAGCCCGATCGGCCCGAGCGACGTCCCCGCCGAGGACCAGACGAAGCCGCAGGCCGCCTTCGAGGCCGGCCAGCTCGTGATGGACGTGCTCGCCCGCGGCCAGCGGCCGAGCGACATCATCACCAAGGACGGGTTCGAGAACGCGATCGCCGGCGTGGCGATGAGCGGTGGCTCCACCAACGCCGTCCTGCACCTGCTGGCCGTGGCGAACGAAGCCGGCGTGGAGCTGTCGATCGACGACTTCGACCGGATCGCTGCCAAGACCCCGCTGCTCTGCGACCTCAAGCCGTTCGGCCGCTTCGTCGCCACGCACATGCACGCGGCCGGCGGGACCGCGCTGGTGGCATCACGGCTCAAGGAGGCCGGGATGCTTCACGAGGACGCGATCACGGTGTCCGGGAAGACGATCGGCGAGCACGCGACCGCCGCCCAGGAGGCGCCCGGCCAGGAGGTCGTGCGCCCGCTGTCGGACCCGCTGAAGCCCACGGGCGGCCTGGCGATCCTGCGTGGCAACCTCGCGCCCGAGGGCTGCGTCGTGAAGCTGTCCGGCCACGAGCGGGTGCACCACGCCGGCCCGGCGCGCGTGTTCGACGGCGAGGAGGCCGCGATGGCCGCGGTCACCAAGGGCGAGATCAAGGAGGGCGACGTCGTCGTCATCCGCAACGAGGGCCCGGCCGGCGGCCCCGGCATGCGCGAGATGCTCGCCGTCACGGCCGCCATCGTCGGCGAGGGGCTGGGCGACTCGGTGGCGCTGCTCACCGACGGCCGCTTCTCGGGCGCCACCCACGGCTTCATGGCCGGCCACATCGCGCCGGAGTCGGCCCTCGGCGGCCCGATCGCCGCGGTCCGCGACGGCGACACGATCACGATCGACGTCACGAACCGCCGGATCGACCTCGACGTGCCGGACGAGGAGATCGCGGCTCGCGTCGAGGCCTACCAGGTGCCCGACTCGGTGCACCGCACGGGCGTGATGGCGAAGTACGCGAAGCTCGTCTCGAGCGCTTCGCAGGGCGCGATAACGCGCTGACACTCTCCACGCGAACGTCAACTGCGGCTGGGTAGGGAGGCGCAGGATCGTCGTCGGGGGGCGGTCCCTGGCGGGTTGACCACCTCACGTGTGGTCAAGTCGCCAGACGCGCTCGTCTGGCGCTTTTGCGGTCGCATATCGACCCCAACGCGCCAGGGACCGCCAACCACGCCGGCGCCCAGTCCCCTTACCCAGCCGCAGTTGACGTCCGCCGAGGACCGCGCCTCGTCACTCGGCGCCCGAGGGCGAGACGCCGGTCACGCCGGCTTCCGGCGCGCGCTCCCCGGCGATGAAGCCGGCGACCAGCTCGTTGAAGCGGCTCGGCCGCTCGAGCATCGACAGGTGCCCGGTGTCCTCGAAGATCACCGCGTGGGCGTTCTCGCCGATCAGGTGCTCGAACATCTGGGCGTCCTCGACCGGGACCAGGATGTCGTTGCGGCCCCACACGATGAGCACCGGGATGTCGATGCGCGACAGCCGGTCGCGGAACGAGTAGCCCAGCAGCGCGCGGAACGATTCGTTGAAGCCGGGTGACGGGCCCCCGCGGACGAGCTCGGTCGTCAGCGGGACCGACAGCTTCTCGGGGTAGCGGACCACGCCCTGCAGGAAGGCACGGCGCAGGCGCGGGCGGCGGACGACGGCGTCGGCCTGCCCGCCGAAGACGGCGATCAGCCCGGCCGCGGCCCGCGCGGCGGCCAGCACCGGTTCGCGCGCCACCGTCTCGGTCGACAGACCCGCGGCGGAGATGAGCACGAGCTTCTTGACCCGGGTCGGGAACGACAGGGCGAGCTCGGCGCCGACGAACCCGCCCATCGAGTTGCCGATCACCACCGGGGAGTCGAGCCCGAGCACGGCGCACAGGCGGTCGGCGGTCCGCGCGAACGAGGGGATCGACTCCTCGGGCGCCACCTCGGACTGCCCGAACCCCGGCACGTCGAAGGCCACGACTCGATGGTTGTCCATGAACGCGGGCAGGTTCAGCAGCCAGTTCTGCCAGACCCCACCGAGCCCATGGATGAACAGCAGCGGCGGCTTGTCCCCGCCGCTGTCGACCACGTGGACGCTGTGCCCGTCGATGACGATGTCACGCGAGATCGACGGCCAGTCGATGCTCATCCACGTGCTGTCGTCGCCGTCCGCGTACGTGGGGTCCGCGCCTGGGCGCGCGATGCCGTTGCGTGCCCGGCTGAGCACGTCCTGATAGGGGTTCGGCACGGCGTTCTAGGGTAGTGGGCCTCATGGCCGAGCGCCCCGCTCTCCCGGCTCCGACGGACAGCGATCCGCGGTCGCTGCTCCCGGCGATCGAGCCCGACCGCCACGTCACCGACTGGGGTCGCTCCGAGCGCGTCGAGGGGCTGCTCGACGCCACGCTGTACGAGTTCCTCTACCACTACTGGTTCCGCGTCGAGGTCGAGGGGATCGAGAACGTGCCGCCCACCGGCGGCGCGCTGCTGGTCTCCAATCACGCCGGAGCATTACCGCCCGACGCGCCGATGATCGCCAAAGCGATCAAGGAGGAGCACTCCCGCCCGCGGCTCCTGCACCTGACGGTCGAGCATTTCTTCAAGGGCTATCCGGGGCTCTCGATGCTGGTCAACAAGATCGGCGGAGTGCCCGCGCACCCGGCCAACGTGCACCGCCTGCTGTGCGACGAGCAGCAGCTCGTGCTCGTCTTCCCGGAGGGCCGCAAGGGCACCGAGAAGCTCTACAAGGACCGCTACAAGCTGCGGCGCTTCGGGCGCGGCGGCTTCGTCGAGGCCGCCATGCGGGCGCGGGTCCCGATCGTGCCGATCGCGCTGATCGGCGCCGAGGAGGCGATGCCGACGTTCGCGCAGGTCGGCCTGCTCAAGCGCCTGACCGGGCTCATCTACTTCCCGATCACGCCGCTGTTCCCGCACTTCGGCCCGCTGCTCGGTACGGCCTACCTGCCGGCCAAGTTCCGCATCCGGTTCCTCGAGCCGATCCCGACCGACCAGTGGGGCGAGCGCCCGTGGGACGACAAGGGGCTCGTCCAGACGGTCGCCGAGGACGTGCGATCGCGGATCCAGGACGAGCTGATCGACCTCGTGTCCCACCGCCGGTCGGTGTGGTTCGGATGACCTCCAAGCGCATCCTCATCACGGGCGTCAGCACCTATTGGGGCGGCCGGCTCGCGCAGGCGCTCGAGCGCGAGCCGGGCGTGGACGCGATCATCGGCGTCAGCCCCGACGACCCGATCTGCCCGCTCGAGCGCACCGAGTTCGTGCGCGTCGGCCTGCACCACGCGCTGCTGCGCCGGATCGTCGACGCGGCGGAGATCGACACGGTGGTCGACACGCGGCTGGTGGTCGACTCGCTGATGGCGTCCGCGCGGGTCGCCCACGAGGCGAACGCGATCGGCACGCTGAACATCCTCGCCGCCTGCGGCGGTCCGAGGTCGCCGGTCCGGAAGGTCGTGTTCAAGTCCTCGGCGCACTACTACGGCTGCGAGCGCGACGACCCCGCGTACTTCACGGAGACCATGCGCAGGCCGCACCCGCCGCGCACGCGCCTGGAGTCGGACATCCTCGAGGCCGAGAAGGCGGTCGAGGGCTTCAGCCAGCGCAATCCCGAGACGACCGTGACCGTGCTGCGGTTCTGCAACGCACTCGGGCCCGACATGCGCACGTCGCACACCGAGCTGCTCTCGCTGCCGGCGATCCCGAGCATCCTCGGCTTCGACCCGCGCTACCAGTTCATCCACGAGGACGACCTCGTCGACATCCTGCGCTTCGCCGTCGAGAACGACCTGCCGGGCATCTACAACGCCGCCGCCGACGGCGTGCTCGCGCTGTCGGAGGTCGCGTCGCTGCTCGGGCGCCCGCCGGCGCCGATCCTGCCGCCCTGGGGCACGTCGCTGGCCGCCGCCGCGCTCAAGCCCGTCGGCGTCCGCGTGCCCGACGAGGTGCTCAACCAGCTCCGCTACGGCCGCGGGCTCGACAACCGCAAGCTCAAGGGCATGGGGTACGCCTACGCGTTCACGACCCGCGAGACGGTGCTCAAGCACGCCGAGGCCCAGCGCGTGCGCTCGTTGCGCAGCGACGAGGGGGAGCCTTACCGCTACGAACGTGAGGTCGAGGAGTTCCTCCGGTGGAGTCCGAGCGTGCGCCGGAAGGGCACCGTGTAACGCCAGCAGGGTTGCAGGGGTTCTCTGTATCCGGTTGACCGCCTACCATCTCGGAGCCCCATGCCGCGTCGTTTGATCGCCGTACTCGTCCTGACCGTGACGGTCCTCCTCGTTGGGGCCGGAAGCCTGTACGCGTTCGACCGGTCGCACAAGACCAAGATCGCCGAGGGCGTGAAGGTCAACGGCGTCGACGTCTCGGGCCTCACGCCGGCCCAGGCGCGCGCCAAGCTCAGCGAGGCGCTGCTGCAGCCGCTCGACCGCCCGGTGAGCGTCCGCTACCAGGGCCGGCGGTTCACGCTCACGCCGCAGGCGGCGAACCTCGCGGTCGACATCGACGGGTCGGTGGACCGGGCGATGGCCGCGTCCACGGCCGGCAACGTCTTCACCCGCACCTGGCGCGAGGTGCGCGGCAGCTCGCTGAACACCGAGGTCGAGGCCAAGATCTCCTGGGATCGAGCGGCAGTGCGCCATGTCGTGCGCCGTGTCCGCGACAAGCTGACGGTCGAGCCGCGCGACGCGTCGGTCGACCTCGAGTCCGGCGACGTCAACCCCGTCACGTCCAAGGACGGCCTGAAGGTCGACACCGACCGCCTGCGGAGCGACATCAAGCGCGAGTTGCTCGACGCCGGCGCCACGCGGATCGCCCGCGTGAAGACCTCCGTCGTCCAGCCCAAGGTGAGCACCGAGGAGCTGGCCAAGAAGTATCCGGCGATCCTCGTCGTCCACCGCGGCGCCTTCAAGTTGACGCTGTACAAGGACCTCAAGCTGGCCAAGACGTACGGCATCGCGGTCGGCCAGGTCGGCCTCGAGACCCCGGCCGGGCTCTACCACATCCAGAACAAGGCCGTGAACCCGGCCTGGCACGTCCCGAACTCCGCGTGGGCCGGCTCCCTCGCCGGCACCGTCGTGCCCGGCGGAACGCCGCAGAACCCGCTCAAGGCCCGCTGGCTCGGCATCTTCGACGGCGCGGGCATCCACGGGACCGACGCGGCGAGCTCGATCGGCAGCGCCGCCTCGCACGGCTGCATCCGGATGCTGATCCCGGACGTGATCGAGCTCTACGACCAGGTTCCGGTCGGCGCGCCGATCTACATCGCCTAGGCGCCGATCTCCGAGGGCGGGATCTCCTGCCACCCCTGCTGCAGCAAAGAGGCGTGGTGCGGTCGATGGCGAATGGTGAGGGCACCGATGAAGACCCCTTCGCGCACCTCCTTGCGCATCACCGCGTACCACATGGTCGTCGCGTCGCCGGTCCCCTGGATCCGCAGCCACGGCATGGCCGGCGGCTTGTCCTCGGGGGCGATGCCGGCTTCCACGAGCTGGCGCTGGGTCGCCACCTGACCCGTGGAGGTGTCGATGAAGAACACGGCCACGCCAGCGCACGGTAGCGGCCCGGCGGAGGCGTGGAGCGTGGCCCTGCGCCGGTTCGACCGCGACCTGCAGCGGCGCGGGGCGGCCGATCGCACGCGGCGCGCCTACGGGGCCGACGTCGGCGAGCTGGCGACCTGGGCCGCCGCCCAGGGCATCGAGCCCGCGGCGCTGACCTACCGGCTGCTGCGCGGCTACGCGGCGCGTCTCTCGGACCGCGGCGCCGCTCCGCGCACGCTGGCCCGCAAGCTTGCGTCCTCGCGGGCGTTCTTCCGCTCCATGGTCGAGCACGGCGACATGGCCGCGAACCCGGCGGACCTGCTACCCGCGCCGAAGAAGCCGCAGACGCTCCCGCGGACACTGAGGGCCTCCGATGTCGCCTCACTGCTCGACCGGATCCCGGCCACGACGCCGCTCGAGCTGCGCGACCGCGCGCTGTTCGAGCTCGCCTACTCCTGCGGCCTGCGTGCCGAGGAGCTGGTCAACCTCGACGAGGGGTCGGTGGAGTTCGATGCCGAGCAGGTCCGCGTCGAGGGCAAGGGCTCGAAGACCCGGTTCGTGCCGGCCGGAGAGCCCGCGCTGGCCGCCCTGGCGCGGTACCTGGAGCGCGGCCGGCCGGCCCTGGCGACCGCCGTCGGCGACCCCGCGCTGTTCCTCTCCAAGTCCGGCAAGCGGCTGTCCACGTCGGACGTCCGGCGCCGCCTGAGAGTGTGGGCGCGGCACGCCGCGACGCAGGGCGCGGTCCATCCGCACGCACTCCGGCATTCGTTCGCGACTCATCTTCTGGACGGAGGTGCCGATCTACGGGCCATCCAAGAGATGCTCGGACACGCGTCTATATCCACGACCCAGGTCTACACTCGGGTAGAGTCCGCTCGCCTGCGCGCGGCGTACCTGCGCAGCCATCCGCGGGCATAACGGGAGACTCGGCCCTGGACACCAACGTCAAAGCCCTCGAGCTCAAGGAGCTCTGGCGCCGGTACAAGGACGAGGCGTCCGAGCCGGCCCGGGAGAAGCTCGTCGTCGCCTACTCGCCGCTCGTCAAGTACGTGGCGGGGCGTATGTCGTCGGGCCTGCCCGCGCATGTCGAGGAATCCGACCTCATCTCCTACGGGCTGATCGGCCTCATCAACGCGATCGAGCGCTTCGACGTCGAGCGCGAGATCAAGTTCGAGACGTACGCGATCACGCGGATCAAGGGCGCGATCATCGACGAGCTGCGCGCGCTCGACTGGGTGCCGCGCTCCGTGCGTGCCCGCGCCCGCGAGATCGAGCGCATCCACGCGAAGCTCGAGCACCGCCTGCACCGCACGCCGACCGACGAGGAGATGGCGCGCGAGCTCGGCATGAGCGCGGACGAGTTCCAGGAGATGCTGGTGAAGATCTCCAACTCGACCGTCGTGGCGCTCGACGAGCTGTGGGCGGTGTCCGACGCGTCCGGCGACCAGGTGTCGCTGCTCGACACGCTGCAGGACCCCGACGCGCCCGACCCCCAGCAGCTGCTGGACGCCTCCGAGCTCAAGGACCGGCTGGCCGACGCGATCTCGGCCCTGCCCGAGCGCGAGAAGCTCGTGATCGCCCTCTACTACTACGAGAACCTGACGCTCCGGGAGATCGGCGAGGTGCTCGGCGTGACCGAGTCGCGCATCTCCCAGCTGCACACCAAGGCCGTCCTGCGCCTGAAGTCGCGCCTCCAGGGCGACAACCTGCGGGATTGACGCTAGGTTTCCTCGTCCCACCAGGGAGAGGAGGAGCAGGTCATATGCAGGCCGCAGACAGGATTCGCAACGTGGCTCTAGTCGGCCACCGGGGGAGCGGGAAGACGTCGCTGCACGAGGCCCTCTTGCACGAGGCAGGCGCGACGACCCGGCTCGGCTCGGTGGCCGACGGTACGACGGTCTCGGACGCCGACGAGGACGAGAAGGCCCGCGGGATGTCGATCTCCGCCGCCCTCGCGTCGTTCGAGTGGCGGGACGTGAAGGTCAACCTCATCGACACCCCCGGCGAGCCTTCGTTCATCGCCGACGCGCTGGGCGCGCTGCGGGTGTGCGAGTCGGCCGTGTTCGTCGTCAACGGCGTGCTCGGCGTCGAGGTCGGCACGCAGCGCCTATGGCAGCGCGCCGAGGAGCTGGGCGTGGCGCGCCTGGTCTACGTGAACATGCTCGATCGCGAGCGAGCCGACTTCTTCCGCACGCTGAACGCCCTCAAGGACGCCTTCGGGCCCCACGTCGTCGCCACGGAGATCCCGATCGGCTCCGAGCACGAGACGCGCGGCGTCATCGACCTCGTGGACATGAAGGCCTACGAGTACGACGACGGCAGCTGCACGGAGGTCCCGATCCCCGACGACATGGCCGACCTCGCGCAGGAGTACCGCGAGAAGCTCATGGACGAGGTGGCGGAGAACTCCGAGGCGCTGATGGAGCGCTACCTGGAGGGCGAGGAGATCTCACACGAGGAGATCGTGACCGCGCTCGAGGACGGCACCGACCATGGGCTCATCTTCCCGGTCACGTGCGGCGTGGCGACCAGCCGCCTGGCCTCCAACCGCCTGCTCGACGCGATCGTGGACGACCTGCCCTCGCCCGTGCAGCACGGCGGCCTCGTGCTCGAGAACACCAAGCTCCAGCCCGATCCCGACGGCGAGATGTTCGCCTACGTGTTCAAGACGCGCGCCGACCCGTACGCGGGCCGCATCAACCTCTTCCGCGTCTACCAGGGCACCGTCACCCATGACACCCAGGTGATGAACACCCGCACCCATCACAAGGAGCGGATCGGCCAGCTGCTCGTGCCCCAGGGCAAGGAGGTCAAGCACGCCGACGCGTTCGGGCCGGGCGACATCGGCGCGGTGGCCAAGCTCAAGGAGACGCACGCCGGCGACTGGCTCGCCGCGCGCGACGAGCCGATCGAGATGCCCTCGATCAAGCTCCCGGCGCCGGTCATGGCGTTCTCGATGGAGCCGGCCTCCAAGGGCGACGAGGACAAGGTGTTCACCGCCCTGCGGCGCCTGCAGGAGGAGGACCCGACGATCGACCTGCATCGCGACCCGCAGACGGGCGAGCAGATCGTGGCCGGCCTCTCGCAGATCCACGTCGAGGTGATCGTCGAGCGGATGCGCGCGCGGTTCGGCGCCGAGGTCGTGCTCAAGCCGCCGCGGGTTCCGTACCAGGAGACGATCCGCAGGGGCGCCAAGGCCCACGGCCGCCACAAGAAGCAGACCGGCGGGCGCGGTCAGTTCGGCGACTGCCACATCGAGATCGAGCCGCTCGGCGACGACCAGTTCGAGTTCGTCAACGCCATCAAGGGCGGCGTGATCCCGCAGGGGTTCATCCCGGCGGTGGAGAAGGGCGTGCTCGACGCGATGCAGCACGGGGCCGTGGCCGGCTACCCGGTCAAGGGCGTCCGCGTGAGGCTGTTCGACGGGTCGTACCACACCGTCGACTCGTCGGAGATGGCGTTCAAGATGGCCGGCTCGATCGCGATGAAGGACGCGCTCGCGCAGGCCGGCGCGGTGCTCCTGGAGCCGATCATGATGCTCACCGCGTCGGTCCCCGACGAGTCGGTGGGCGACGTGATGGGCGACCTCTCGTCGCGCCGCGGGCGCCCGCTGGGCACCGAGGCGGTGGGCGGGATGACCGAGGTCAAGGCCGAGGTCCCGATGGCGGAGATCCTCACCTACGCGCCCGACCTGCGGTCGCTCACCGGCGGCCAGGGCGAGTACACGATGGAGTTCCTCCGCTACGAGGAGGTTCCCGCGCATCTGGCACAGAAGGTGGTCGACAAGGCCCAGGAGGAGGAAGAAGTCCGGGGCCTAGCTACCCTGCTCGTCTCCGTGGCCCGTAACAGGGACATCCGCACCAATCAGAGCGATCTCGCGTGCGACATCTGCGGGCGGACGCTGCTGCGCGGCGAGCATGCGGAGACGTTCCTCGCCGGTGGCTCGCGCCGCCAGGTCTGCGATCTGTGCACCGCGCGGGCGCAGCACGAGGGCTGGATCCGCGAGTCCGGCGGAGACGAGCTGGAGCTGCGCCACACCCGGCACGACGGCCGCGGGCGGTCGTTCTTCGACCGCCTGCGGGCGCGCCGCGAGCGCGCCCGCGAGGTGCAGGACGAGATCGTCGCGGCCGGCGAGGCTCCACCCGTGCACGAGGATGAGCCGGCGCCGCGGCGGGCGCCCGAGCCCGCGCCGCGCCGCCCCCGGCACGTCCGCGCCGTGCCCACGAACGCCGACCTGAAGATGCAGCGCGCGCTGGAGATCTTCAACTCGTCGGACCACACGCGCACGGTCGGCGGCGTCGCCCGCTCGCTGGGCGCGCCCGGCGTGTCGGTGCGCCCGCGCACCGACCGGCCCAGCGTCGTCGCCATCACGGTGATGTGGGAGCTGAGCTGGTACCGCTTCGAGATCGACCTGTCCGACGAGGCCGGCGGGGTCCGGCGCGACGCGCAGGGTGACGAGCTGTCCGAACTCACGCCGGACGAGCAGGACATCAACGCGGCCGCGGACGAACGTGGCGCGCTGCATCTCGACACATGACCGATGCCCGCACAAACCCACCCTTGGTAGCGTCTGAAGCGTGATCTACTGCGTCGTGCCCGAGCCGCTGGCGGACGAGCTCTACGAGAAGCTGTCCAAGTACTACGAGGATGACCCCAACGTCGAGGTGATCGTCGACCGGCGCAAGTCCGAGCGCCGTGACACGACTCCCGGCGGCGGTCAGCGCGAGGTGCGCGACCGGCGGCGTCCCCGAGTCGCGGGCGACTTCCCGCCGCTTTCCGCAGCGTAGTGCAGGTCGTCGTCCACGTGGACGGCGGCGCGCGCGGCAATCCCGGGCCGGCTGCGGCTGCGTCCGTCGTATCGGCCCCTGAGGGCGAGATCCTCGACGAGACCGGCGTGGCGCTCGGCACCACGACCAACAACGTCGCCGAGTATCGCGGCCTGCTGCTCGGGCTCGACCGCGCCCGCGCGCTCGGCGCCACCGAGGTCGACGTCATCAACGACGCCGAGCTCGTCGCCAAGCAGGTCAACGGCGAGTACAAGGTCAAGAACCCCGAGCTGCAGGCGCTGCACCGCGAGGCGCTGCGAGCGCTCGAGGGCTTCGACCGCTGGTCGATCAAGTCGGTCCCGCGCGCGCAGAACGCCGCCGCCGACGCGCTCGTGAACCGCACGCTCGACGCGCCGGGCGACGACGTGGCGACCGACTACTCGGGCTATCTGCGCATCGACGACCTGCTGCGGCTCCAGCATCCGCTCACGCCCGGCGCGCACGACGAGCTGCTGTTCGTGATCGTCCACCAGTCGTACGAGCTGTGGTTCAAGCTGACCCTGCACGAGATCGCGAAGGCCCAGACCGAGATGGAGTCCGGCCGGCCGCAGGCGGCGCTCGGCCCGCTCAAGCGGATCGCCGCGATCGACCGCCTGCTGCTCGAGCACCTCGACGTGCTGGAGACGATGGGACCCGACGGGTTCCTCGAGTTCCGCGACCCGCTCGCGCCCGCCTCCGGCTTCCAGTCGACCCAGTTCCGCATGATCGAGGCCGAGAGCCCGCGCCTCTATGACGCGTTCGCCGCCTGCGCCGAGCTCGGCGACGATCACGACGCACGCGTCGCGGCGCTCGCGGACCTCTACCGCGACCACCTCGGCGACGCGCACCGGTCGCTGCTCTACGAGCTCGCCGAGCGGCTGCTCGACCACGACGAGCTGATCGCCCGCTGGCGCCACCACCACACGCTGATGGCGGCCCGCGAGATCGGCAGCCGGCACGGCACGGGCGGGTCGCGCGGCGTCGAGTATCTGCGCGGCACCCAGGGCAAGCGCTTCTACCCGGAGCTCTGGGAGGTCAGGGCCGAGCTGTGATCACCAGCGGGCGGTGCTGCGGATCACGCGGACGATCTCCTCGTCCGGCGACCCCTTGACGATGTAGCCGACGGCGCCCGCGCGCGTCATGTCGTACTGCGAGATCTGGCTGTCGTCGGCGCTGATCGCCACCACCTTCACGGCCGGGTTGGCGTCGCGGATCGCCGACGCGGCGCGCAGCCCGCCGCCGCCCGGCATGTTGACGTCGAGCAGCACGACATCGGGCCGGTTGCGGGCCGCGAGCGCGATCGCCTGGTCGGCGTCCTCGGCGCGGCCCACGAGGTCGAGCCCCGGCTCGCGCTCGATCAGCGCGGACAGCGTGAGCAGCAGCATCGCGTCGTCATCGGCGACCAGCACGCGCACGCCGGGTTCCACGAACTCGCTGCCCTCCGGCCGGAAGACCTCGATGCGGTTGCGGCCGCCGCCCTTGGCACGGTAGAGCGCCTGGTCGGCGAGCTCGAACAGCTCGTCCGGCCCGATCACCTTGTCGTCGAGCCCGGCGACTCCGGCGCTGATCGTGAGCGCGCCGCCCTTCGGGTGCGGGATGCCGAGCTCCTCGACGGCGATGCGCAGACGCTCCGCCGCGGCGGCCGCGGTCTCCAGCGACTGCTCGGGCAGCAGCACGAGGAACTCCTCGCCGCCGTAGCGGTAGATCGCGTCGCCGGTGCGGATGCCCGCCTGCAGGGCGGCGGCGACGGCGCGCAGCGCGCTGTCCCCGGCGGCGTGGCCCGAGCCGTCGTTGAAGCCCTTGAAGTCGTCGATGTCGAACAGCGCGAAGCAGTACGAGTGCCCGTAGCGCACAACGCGGCCGCGCAGGATCTCCAGGTCCTCGGCGAGCCGCAGGCGGTTGGCCAGGCCCGTCGGCGCGTCGTGCCGCGCGTCGTCGTGCATCTGCCGGTGCAGCGCGGTCACGCGCGCGGCGGCGATCAGCTTGCGCTCGAGGTGCGCCGGCTCCAACGGCTTGAGCAGCAGGTCGTCGGCGCCCGCCTCCATCGTCTGGCGGGCCGCCTCCTCGTCGGCGGCGCCGGTGAGGACGATCACGTATGCGTACTCGCCGGCGCTCTGATCGCGGATCAGCCGCGACAGCGCCGTCCCGTCGATGCCGGGCATCTGCCAGTCGGTGATCACCACGTGCGGCGCCTGCTCGCGGAACAGCCGCCACGCCTCGTCGCCGTCCTCGGCCACCGTGCAGGTGTGGCCCAGCCGCTCGACGGCGGCGCTGACGACCAGGCGCGTCCCGGGGTCGTCGTCGGCGATCAGTACATGCATGAGGTCATGGGTTCGGGACCAGACGTTTATCGGAGATCGGGGTCAATGCGCGTCGCAATCGGCCGATTTCCCCGGAGAGTGATGACGGAATCCGTCCCGCACCGCCTGCTCCGAGGTCTGAGCGCCCCCGCTGCCGCGGCCTTCGCCCTGGTGATCCTGCTGATCACCGGGACGTTCGGCGCCCTGCTCGTGAGCGTACGCGGGTTCCATGATGGCGCAGCCGGTGCGCACCGCGCCGAGCGCATCCTCAGCCAGTCCGCGGCGGCCGAGCGCCAGATCGTCGACGTCGAGACCGGACTGCGCGGCTACCTGCTGACCGGCGACGCGGAGTACCTCGACCCCTATGAGGCCGGCCGGCTGGGCTATCGCGCGAGGTTCGCCCAGATGGATTCGCTGATCACCGACGCGGCGCAGCGCCGCCGCCTCGGCGCCCTTCGCCGCGAGGCCGACGCGTACGTCGAGTCCTACGCCGTGCCGCTGCGCGCATCCGGTCTCCTCGGTTCCCACGCCGACATGGTCGCCGCGAGCGAGGACGGCAAACGCCGGCTCGACGCACTGCGCCGCACGTTCGACGGCTTCAACCGCGCCGAGGAGCGGCTGGCGACGATCCGCAGCTCGCGCGCCGAGGAGCGCGGCAACCGCTCGGTCGTGATCGCCGCCGCCGGCGCGGCCGGCGGTGCGCTCGTCCTGCTCCTGCTCGCCCTCTACCTCAACGTGGCCGTCCTGGGGCCCGTCCGCCGCGTCGCCGTCGCGGCCCGGCGCTTGGCCGACGGGAGGCGTGACGCCCGCGTGCGCGTCGCCGGTCGCGGCGAGATCGCCCTGCTGGCCCAGTCGTTCAACCACATGGCCGCCGCGCTCAGCGCCCGCGAGGAGGATCTCCGCGTGGCCGGCGACCGCCTGCAGGGCATCCTCGACCACGCCACCGCGCTGATCTCGATCAAGGACGCGGACGGCCGCTACCTGCTGGTCGGCCGCCGCTGGCTCGACGCGGTGGGGTTGCGCGCCGAGGACGTCATCGGGCGCACCGACGCGGAGCTGATGCTCGGCCGCCAGGCTGCGCCGTCGCGCGCCGCCGACATGCAGGTGATCCGAACCGGCGAGGTCATGGAGTACGAGCGCGAGGCGATCGGCCCCGACGGGACGGTGACGTTCCTGACCGTCAAGTTCCCGCTCAAGACCGACGAGGGCGAGGTCTACGCCGTCGCGACGATGGCCACCGACGTGTCCGACCGCAAGCGCGCGCTGGGCGAGGCCGTGGAGGCCTCGCGGTCGAAGTCCGAGTTCCTGGCCAACATGAGCCACGAGATCCGCACGCCGCTCAACGGCGTGATCGGCATGGCCGAGCTGCTGCTGCAGACCGAGCTCGCGCCCCAGCAGCGCGAGTACGCGCAGACCGCCGCGTCGTCGGGCGAGGCGCTGCTCGGCGTGATCAACGACATCCTCGACTTCTCCAAGATCGAGGCCGGCAAGCTCGAGCTCGACGAGCACGACTTCGATCTTCGCGACGCCGTCGAGGACGTCTGCGAGATGCTCGCCCCGCAGGCCCACGGCAAGGGGCTGGAGCTGACCGCCTTCGTCGCCGACGAGGTGCCGACAGCCGTGCAGGGCGACCGCGGGCGGCTGCGCCAGATCGTCACCAACCTGGTCTCCAACGCCGTCAAGTTCACGCACCGCGGGCAGGTGTCGGTGCGCGTCGAGCTCGCCGGGCGCAGCGGCGACGAGGCGACGCTGCGCTTCGCCGTGGCCGACACCGGTATCGGCATCGAGCAGGCCAAGCTCGGCACGCTGTTCGAGTCCTTCTCCCAGGCCGACACGTCGACCACCCGCCGGTACGGCGGCACCGGCCTCGGCCTGGCGATCTCGCGCCAGCTCGTCGGGCTGATGGGCGGCGAGATCGGCGTCGAGTCCGCCGTCGGCGCCGGCAGCACCTTCACGTTCACCGTTCGCCTGCGGGCACCGGAGACGGCCCGGCCGACGCGGCGCAGCCGCCTCGCGGTGCCTGCCGGCCTGAAGGTGCTCGCCGTCGACGACAACGCGACGAACCTCGAGATCGTCGGGACGTACCTGCGCTCGCGCGACACAAGCTGCGTCACCGCCGGCTCCGGCGCCGAGGCGCTCACGGTGATGCACGCGGCGGCCCGGGCCGGCGAGCCGTTCGCCGTCGTGGTGCTCGACGCGCACATGCCGGAGATGGACGGGCTCGACCTCGCGGCCGCGATCCGCCAGGCGCCCAGCCTGCGCGACACGCGCCTGGTCATGCTCACCTCGACCGGCGACCATCGGGAGCGCGCCCGCGAGCTCGGCATCGCCACGTACCTGACCAAGCCGGTCCGCCGCGCGCGGCTGCTCGAGGCGGTGGCAGACGTCGCCCGCGAGACCGAGCCGGTCGCCGTCGCGCCGCTGCCCGCCGACATCCCGCTGCCAACCGGCGTCCGCGTCCTCGTGGCGGAGGACAACGAGGTCAATCAGCTCGTCATCGAGACGATGCTGACCAAGCGCGGCTTCGACGTCGAGGTGGCCGGCGACGGCGCCGAGGCGCTGGCCAAGCTCGCGCACGGCACGTACGCGGCCGTGTTCATGGACTGCCAGATGCCGCACGTCGACGGCTACGAGGCGACCGGCCGGATCCGCGCCCAGGAGCGCGACGGCGAGCGCCTGCCCGTGATCGCCATGACCGCGCACGCCATGGCCGGCGACCGCGAGCGCTGCCTGGCCGCGGGCATGGACGACTACATGTCCAAGCCGCTGCGGCCGGAGGTGCTGGACGCCGTGCTCGAGCGCTGGCTCGGCCTGGCGCCGGACATCGAGGACGAGCCTGTCGCTCCGGCCGTCGTCGAGCCCATCGACGCGCTGATCGACGAGGCGCGCATGCGCACGTTCCGCGACGACTACCCGGACATCGTCGAGCAGCTCGTGGAGCTGTTCGTGAAGAGCACGCCGCCGCTGATCGAGGAGATCCGCGCCGCGCTCGACGGCGCTGACGGCGACGAGCTCAAGCGCACCGCGCACAAGCTCAAGGGGAGCTGCCAGAACATCGGCGCCACGTTCATGGCGACGCTCTGCAAGACGCTCGAGACCGCCGAGCCGGATGAGCACGCGCGGACGGTCGCGGAGCTCGACGGCGCGTTCGGTCCGACCGAGGCCGCGATCCGGGCTGCGCTCGCATGATCGTCGCCGCCGCCGTGGTTGCGATCGCGGCGATCTGCGCCGCGCTCTACGCCCGCCGCGCGCGCCGGGCCGTGGGCGCCGCCGAGCAGGCCCGTGCCCGCTACGAGGCCGTCTGCGAGCAGCTGCCCGACGTGACGATCCTGGTCTACGACCGCGAGCTGCGGTACACGGCCCTCGGCGGCCTGATGGCGCAGTCGCACGGCTGGCGGCGCGAGGACATCGAGGGCCGCCTGATCTCCGAGGTCGTGCCCGCCGACCGGCGTGCCGAGTTCCTCCCGCATTGCGAGGCCGCGCTGCGCGGCGAGACGTCGGAGCACGACTGGATCGGGGCCCGCGACCGGAGCCGCCGCTACCGCGCGGTGCACCGCCCGCTGCTCGGTTCCTCGGGAGCCGTCGTCGGCGGCCTGCTCGTCGTGCGCGACATCACCGCGGCCGAGCAGCTCCGCGGCGAGGCCGCCGCCGGCCGCGCGTTCCTGGACGGCGTGCTCGAGCAGCTCTCCGATCGTGTCGTGGTCTGCGACGCCGACGGCCGTCTCCAGCCGGACACCGAGGACGGTCCGGGGCCGCTCGACTGGGCCGAGCACTTCAACCTGTATCGCCCCGACGGCCGCACGCCGCTGACCGCGGCCGAGGTGCCGTTGTTCCGCGCGCTCCAGGGCGAGGTCGTGACCGACGCCGAGCTGGTCGTGGGCCGGCCCGGCGAGGAGCAGCGCCGCCTGGTGTCGATCGCCCGCCCGGTGGTCGGCGCCGACGGCCGGCCGCTCGGCGCGGTCGCGACGGTCGCCGACGTGACGGGCCGGCGGGAGACCGAGGATCGCCTGCGCGCCAGCGAGGAGCGCTACCGCTCGGTGATCGAGAGCGTCGGCGACATCGTCTTCCAGACCGACCTGCAGGGCCGCTGGGCGTTCATGAACGAGAGCTGGTCGCGCTGGACGGGCTACCCGGTCGAGGATGGGCTCGGCCGCCCGGCCTACGAGCTGGTGCATCCCGAGGACCGTGCCGGCCACGCGCGCGCGTTCGCGCCGCTGATCGCGGGCGAGGTGGACTCGGTGCTGCTGCGGCATCGCTACCTGACCGCCGAGGGCGTGACGCGCTGGGCCGAGGTGCGTGCGTCGCTGGCACGCGACGCCGCCGGCCGGCCGCTGGCCATCGCCGGCGTGATCGAGGACGTCACCGAGCGCCACCGCACGAAGCAGTACGAGGCCGCCGAGCAGGCGGTGATCGACGTGCTCGCGCAGGCGCAGGACATCGAGGGCGGCGTGGTCGCGCTGCTCGAGGTGCTGTGCCGTCACCTCGACTGGGACCTCGCCGAGCTGTGGACGCTCGACGCCGAGACCGAGGTGCTGGGGTGCACCGACGCCTGGGGCGAGCGCCGCAGCGGGCTCGAGGCGTTCGAGGCGGCCCGTGACGGCGAGACGTTCGAGGTCGGCGACGGGCTGCAGGGTCAGGCCTGGGCGCGCCGCACGCCGATCTGGGCGACGGGCCTGGACGAGGACCCGCTGTTCCGGCGCGGCGAGGCGGCTGCGGCCGCCGGCCTGCAGTCGGCGCTGGCGCTGCCGGTGTTCCGCGGCGGCTTCGAGGTCCTGGCCACGATCCTCTTCTTCTCGCGCGAGCAGCGCGAGCCCGATCCGGCGCTCGCCCGGCTGCTGCAGACGATCGGCGCCCACCTGGCGCAGTTCCTGCAGCGTCGCCGCGCCGAGCGCGAGCTGGCCGAGCGCGCCGCCGAGGTGCGCGAGCTGGCGAAGCTCATCACCGAGCTTCAGAGCGCGTAGCGTTCGGCGCCGCCGGCGAACGTCAACTGCTGCTGGGTAAGGAGGCCGAGGGGTCGGCGGTGTCGGGGGTCCCTGGCGAGTTGACCACCTCAGATGTGGTCAAGTCGCCAGCCGTCTGGCGACTTTGGGTCGCATATCGACCCCAACGCGCCAAGGGACCGCCGGCGACGCGGGCGCTCTCGCTCCCCTACCCAGCCGCAGTTGACGTTCGCCGCGTCTAGGGCAAATCGTCGGCCGGAGTGATCCCCGTGGCCAGCGCGGCGCGGTTGGCGAGGTTGAGGAGGCCGACGACCGCGATCGCGTCATAGACCTCGGCGTCGGTGAGGTGCTCGCGCAGGTCGTCGACCGCTTGGGGCGCCTCGGCCGGGGCGGTGGTCAGGCGGCGCGCGAACGCGGCGAGCGCCTCGTCGCGCGGCCCGGGCGCGCCGAGCCCAGCGAGTAGCTCGCGGTGGATCTCGGCCGAGTAGCGCGCGCCGTTGGCCTCCGAAGTGGCGAGCGCGAGCACCTCGCGCTCGCGGCGGCTGAGCGCCGCCGGCCCGTAGAGCGCCGCGTCGGCCATCGCGACGAACGCGCGGACCATCTCGGGCCGCGGACCCATCGCGCGCAGGATGGCCATGACGCGGCCCTCGCGCTCGCGCGCCGCGGCGTACTCGGGCGCGAGCCGCGGCTCGCTCGCGTCGTCGGGGAGCGGCAGGCTCATGTGAGCTGGAGCTTGAACCCCACGTGCGAGGGGACGAAGCCGAGCCGGCCGTAGAACCGCTGCGCATCCTCGCGGCGCGCGTCGCTCGTGAGCTGGACGAGCGCGCAGCCGCGGCGGCCGGCCTCGGCGATCGCCCAGGCGAACAGCTCGTGCCCGAGGCCGCGGCTGCGCAGGTCCTCGCGCACGCGCACCGCCTCGATCTGCGCGCGCAGGCCGCCGCGGCGGGCCAGGCCGGGGATGAACGTGAGCTGCAGCGTGCCGGCGATCGCTCCGCCGGCCTCGGTGACCACGACGAGCAGCTGCGCCGGATCGGCGTCGATGGTCGCGAACGCGCGCTCGTACGGCGCGAGGTCGCCGCCGTCGCGGGTCGCGCCGATCTGGTCGGCGGCGATCAGCTCGACGATCGGTCCGACGTCCTCGCCGCGGGCGCGCCGGATCTCGTAGGTCGCGCCGCCCGCAGTCACCTGCGCGAGCGTCATGCGCCGGCCAGCTCGAGCTTCGCGGCGCGGGGGAGGCGCTTGATGCGCGCCTCCTCCCGGAGCGCCGCCGAGCGGTCCGCGACCTCGATCACCGTGGCGAGCGCGACCGGCCGGCGGCTGCGCGTGTAGCGGCTCGCGGTGCCGGCGGCGTGGGCGGCCAGCCGGCGCTCGACGTCGGTCGTCCAGCCGCAGTACAGGCTGTCGTCGGCGCACCGGAGCAGGTAGACGTACGGCACCGCAGGCATCTTCGCGGAACCTGGCGCGCGCACCTTCCGCACCCGTCTGGTCACTATGCGAACATACGTTCGCATGACAAGCGACGGCAGTCCCTATGCACGTTTCCAGCGCGCCCTGCGCATCGGCCGGCTCTCGATGGTGCGTGCCGCCGCCGCCGAGCTCCCGCGGATCGATCTCGACGACGCGCTGTCGATCTGCATGCTGATCTCCGAGCAGGACGCCGGGCGCTACGAACGCGCCGCCGTGCGCTGGCTCGCGCGGCTCAGCCTCGAGGTGCCGAGCGTGCGGATCGAGGACCTGCGGGAGGGTCTGCTGGCGTTCGAGGTGCTGCCCGACAACCCGGCGGGCGCCCGTGTCGCGCTGGCCGACCTCTGCCGCCGCCACGGGCTCGACCGCGCGGCCCGCGGGCTCAACGCCACGGGCTGAGCACGGCGTCGACGTCGTCGCGCAGGCCGTCGGCGAGGGGGCCGTCGCCGGCGACCGACCACAGGATCAGTGCGCCGTTGTAGGCGACGAGCACGGCGCGCGCCAGCCGCTCCGGGTCGGCGGCGGGCTTGAGCTCGCCTGCGGCCCGCGCCTCGGCGAGCAGGGCTTCGAGCTGTTCGAGCGTGCGCCCGAACCAGCGCTCGGACACCTGCCGGAACGCCGGCTCGGCCACGTCGAGCACGAGGATGCCGAGGTGGTTGGCGAACGCCTCACGCGTGGCGACCGGGCCGGCGAGGGCGGCCAGCGCCGCGTGCAGCGCGGCGAGGGGGGAGGGGTGCTCGGCGCGGGCGGCGGCGAACGCCGCGGTCGCGCCGTCCGGCGCGTCCTGCACCGCCGCGAGCAGCAGCGCGCGCTTGGACCCGTAGCGCTCCGCGAGCGTCGATGGCGCCAGGCCCGCCTCGCGCGCCACGTCGGCCAGCGTCAGCCGCGCGAACCCGCGCTCGGCCACGACGCGCCGCGTGGCGGCGAACACGTCAGTGTCGCTGCGCGTGCGGGGCCGGCCTCGAGGGCGTGCCTGAATTTCCGAATGCATATTCGGTATTGTATGCGGCATGGACCTGGAAGGACACGTCGCGCTCGTCGCCGGCGCTACACGGGGCGGCGGACGGGGCATCGCGGTGGAGCTCGGCGCACTCGGCGCGACGGTATACGTCACCGGCCGCAGCACACGCAGTCACCGCTCGCCGATGAACCGGCCCGAGACGATCGAGGAGACCGCGGAGCTGGTTGACGCGGCCGGCGGGCACGGAATCGCCGTGCCGTGCGACCACACGGACCCGGCCGCCGTGCGCGAGCTGGTCGCGCGGCTCGACCGCCTCGACGTGCTGGTCAACAACATCTGGGGCGGCGACCGGCTGACGAACTGGAACGTGCCGTTCTGGGAGCACGACCTCGAGGACGGGCTGGAGATGCAGCGCCACGCCGTCTGGTCGCACGTGATCACCGCGCACGCCGCGGTGCCGCTCATGGTCGCCCGCGGCAGCGGCCTGGTCGTCGAGGTCACCGACGGAGTGGGTGAGCGCTACCGCGGATCGCTGTTCTACGACCTCGCGAAGGCGTCGGCGATCAGGCTGGCCACCGCGATGGACGCCGAGCTGCGCGACCGCGGCATCACCGTCGTCGCCGTCTCGCCCGGCTTCCTGCGCTCGGAGGCGGTGCTCGACCACTTCGGCGTCACCGCCGACACCTGGCGCGACGGCATCGCCAAGGACAGTCACTTCGCCCACTCGGAGACGCCGCGTCTCGTCGGCCGCGGCGTCGCCGCCCTGGCCGCGGACCCGGACAAGGAGCGGTGGGCCGGCCGGGCGGTGGGCTCGTGGGACCTGGCACACGAATACCGCTTCACGGACGTGGACGGCGCGCGCCCCGACTGGGGCGCCTACTTCGCCACCCTCTAGTGCAGGTCGAGGATCTTCGCGCCTGAGATGTAGTGCACGGCGGTGTCGCCGTAGTGGTGGACGATCTGGCCCGGCAACGGGTGCGTGTGGCCGTGCAGCACGTGGCGCGGCTCGTAGCGGTCGACCCACTCGCGCAGTCCCTCGAAGCCGATGTGCGCCGGGTCCTCCGGGTCGTCGTTGATCCCCAGCGGCGGGCAGTGGCAGATCAGCACGTCGGCCCCCGGCAGCCGCTTTGCGAGCTTCCCGGCCTTCTTCTGCGAGTACTGGTGCGTCCCGCCGCGCTGGTACTGAACGCACCCCTCGAACCCGGCGATGGTCATCCCGTCGCCGAGCTGCGTGCGGCGCATGTGCAGATCCTCGATCTCCAGGTCCTGCAGGAGATCGCTGGGATCGTGGTTGCCGTGGACGCCGAAGCGCGGGACCCGCACGGACATCAGCGACTCGATCCAGGCGCGGTCGAGGTCGCCGAGACAGAGCACGGCGTCGACGCGGCGCTGGCGAGCCATCGTCGCGGGATCGATCATGGGGCGCTTGTCCGCCAGCGCGAGGACACGCATCGTCGAGCCGCACGATAATCGCTCGATGGATCGCTTCAACGTGTTCGATTCCGACTGCGCGTATGCGCCCGACAAGCCGGCGGGCTACCGCTCCGGAGCGGCGCGGCTAGGCCCCGTCATCGGCTCGTCGCGGATCTCGGCGAGCGTCTACGAGCTGCCCAGCGGCGAGAGCACCTGGCCGTACCACTACGAGTACGGCGCCGAGGAGTGGCTCGTCGTGCTCGCCGGCACGCCGACACTGCGCCACCCCGACGGCGAGGACGTGCTGAGCCCCGGCGACACGATCTGCTTCGCCGAGGGGCCGGACGGCTCCCACAAGGTCACCAACCAGGCCGACGAGACCGCGCGCGTGATGATCATCTCGACGTTCGCCAGGCCGGCCGTGGCGGTATTCCCCGACAGCGGCAAGGTCGGGGTGTGGACCAACGGCGAAGGGCCGCTGCTCGTCGAGCGCTCGAGCGCGGTCGACTACTGGAAGGGGGAGGCGTGATCCGCCGCTTCAACCTGTTCGCCCCGGAGTTCGGCTACGACGACGCCGACCCCGAGGGCTACCGCGCCGGCATGGACCGCTTCGGCTCGAAGATCGGAGCCGAGCGGCTCGGCGGCAGCGTGTACGACGTGCCGCCCGGCCAGAGCATCTGCCCGTACCACTTCGAGTACGGCGACGAGGAGTGGCTGATGGTGCTCGAGGGCCGAGCCAGCGTGCGCCATCCCGAGGGAACCGATGAGCTCGGCCCGGGCGACACCGTCTGCTTCCCCGAGGGGCCGGCGGGCGCCCACAAGGTGAGCAACGACACGGACGAGCCGCTCCGTGTCTTCATGCTCTCGACGCGGCGCGACCCCGCCGTCTCCGTCTACCTCGACGGCGACAAGGTTGGCGTGTTCGGCGCCCCCGGCGTCACCGAGGGCTTCTTCCGGCGCGAGACCGGCGTGGATTACTTCGACCGCGAGGTCTGATCGGGCGCGATCACCTTCATCGGCAGCCGCATCAGCGCCGGCGGGGCGTTGGCGGCCACGCGCATCGCCTTGCCGGCCACCAGCGAGCGGGTCCTGGTCCCCCGGCCGAGGGTCCGGCTGAGCGGCGCGCCCTCGGCCGGCAGCCGGTGGTGGAGCGGCGGCGCCGGGTCGGCGAGCGTGCGGCCGATGACGACCCGCTGGATCTCGCTCGTGCCCTCGAAGATCGTGTAGAGCTTCGCGTCGCGGTACCACTTCTCCACCGGCAGGTCGCGCACGTAGCCATAGCCGCCGCACGTCTGGATCGCCTGCTCGCTGATCCGGACCGCGACCTCGGACGCCTTGAGCTTGGACATCGAGCCCTCGGCGTGGTGGTACGGGTGCCCCTGCGCCGCGAGCCACGAGGCGCGCCAGGTGAGCAGCCGGGCAGCGTCGAGGTCGGCGGCCAGGTCGGCGAGCGGGAACGCGATGCCCTGCTTCTCGAGGATCGCCTCGCCGAACGCCTCGCGCTTGGACGCGTAGTCACAGGCGAACTCGAGCGCGGCGCGGGCGATGCCCAGCGCCTGGGCCGCGACCATCGGGCGGGTCTGCTCGAAGGCGCCGAGGGTCGACGAGCGGCCGTTCACCCCGTCGCGCGCCTTCTGCATCCGGTGTTCGAGCTTGGCGTCGCCGCCGAGCAGGTTCTCGGCCGGGATCCGGCAGTTCTCGAACCGCAGCTCGGCGGTGTGCGAGGCACGGCAGCCGAGCTTCTCGAGCTTGCGCACCATGTGCAGCCCGGGCGTGTCGCCGGGCACGACGAACAGCGCCTGCCCGCGGTGCCCGAGCTCGGGATCGACGGTGGCGTTGACCACGTGCACGTTCGCGATGCCGCCGTTGCCGATCCAGATCTTGTGGCCGTCGATGACCCACTCGTCGCCGTCACGGCGCGCGCGGGTGCGCAGGTTGCGCACGTCGCTGCCGCCCTCGGGCTCGGACACGCACAGCGCGGCCAGCTTGAGGTCCCCCGGCTCGCCGAAGCACTCGGGCGCCCAGCGCATCAGCTGGTCGGGCGTCGCCGCCTGCGCCATCGCCGACAGCGCCAGGGCGGGCATGACCACGGCCAGGCCGATGCCGGCGCAGCCCCAGAACAGCTCCTCCATGAACAGCGGCAGCGAGAGTCCCGTCGGGTCGCCGATCAGGTCGCGGTAGAAGAGCGGGTTGTAGAAGCCCTCGCGCGCCGCGGCCTCGAGCACCGGCCACGGGAACTCCTCCTCGCGGTCGTAGTGGTCGGCGACCGGGCGGATGACCTCCTCGGCGAAGCGGTGCGTGCGCTCGACGAGGTCCTGCTGCGCGGGCGTGAGGGTCATGCCGAAGCTCATGCCTCACGCTCCACGATCGCCACGACGCCCTGGCCGCCGGCGGCGCAGATCGAGACGAGCGCTCGGCCGGAACCGCGCTCGGCCAGCAGCTTGGCGACGGTGGCCAGGATCCGCCCGCCGGTGGCGGCGAACGGATGCCCGGCGGCCAGCGAGCCGCCCGCGACGTTGAGCCGCGAGCGGTCGATCGCGCCCAGCGAGTCGTCCTCCCAGGCCTTCAGCGTGCTCAGCACCTGGGCGGCGAACGCCTCGTGGATCTCGTACAGGTCGAAGTCCTGGAGGGTCAGTCCGGCGCGCTCGAGCATGCGCGGCACGGCGTGGACCGGCGCCATCAGCAGGCCCTCGTCTCCGTGCACGTAGTCGACCGCGCACGTCTCGGAGTGCGTGAGATGGGCGAGCACCGGGAGGCCGCGCTCCTGCGCCCACGCGTCGCTCGAGAGCAGCACGAGCGCCGCGCCGTCCGACAGCGGCGTGGAGTTGCCGGCAGTCATCGTGTCGCCGAAGACCGGCTTCAGCTTCGCCAGCTTGTCGGTGCTCGAGTCCGGGCGCAGGTTCTGGTCGCGCCTCAGGCCGAGGTAGGGCGTCACGAGGTCGTCGAAGAACCCGCGCTCGTAGGCGGCGGCGAGGCCCTGGTGGCTGGCCACCGTCAACTCGTCCTGGTCCTCGCGTGAGATGCCCATCCGCTCCGTGGTGATCGCCTGGTGCTCGCCCATCGACATCCCGGTGCGCGGCTCGGCGTTGCGGGGGATCTGCGGGACGACATGGTGCGGCCGCAGGTGGCCGAGCAGCTTCAACCGGCCGCCGACGCTCTTGGTCCGGTTGGCCTCGAGCAGGACCTGGCGCAGGTCCTCATTGACGCCGATCGGTGCGTCGCTGGTGGTGTCGACCCCGCCGGCGACGCCCCACTCGATCTGCCCGAGCGCGATCTTGCCGGCCACGGCGAGCGCCGCCTGCAGCCCGGTGTCGCACGCCTGCTGGAGGTCGTAGGCGGGGGTGGAGTGGTCGAGCGCCGAGCCGAGCACGCACTCGCGCGTGAGGTTGAAGTCCTTCGGGTGCTTGAGGACCGCGCCGGCGACGACCTCGCCGGCGCGCTCGCCCTGCAGGCCGAACCGTGCGACGAGCCCGTCGAGCGTGGCGGTGAGCATGTCCTGGTTGGAGGCGCGGGCGTACGGGCCGTTCGAGCGGGCGAACGGGATCCGGTTGCCTCCGAGGATCGCGATCTTCTCTGCCATCGTGTGTACGAACGTTCCCGTTCATCTGAGATTGTAATCGGGTAGTCGCTCACACATGGCCGATCGATACCAGCAGTTCGCCGACTCTCCACCCGGGCGCTTCATGGTCCGCCGCCTCGGCCTGCCGCGGCCCGCCGTGCTGCGGCGCGGGCCCGAGCCGATTCCGGGTCCGGTCCTCGTCGAGGGCTCGCTGCACCTGCCGCCGCGATTCGAAGTGCACGACCGGCCGAGCGACGGCGTCCAGCTACGGGGCGGTGATCTACGACGCCACCGGCGTTGCGCGCACTGCGGACCTGCGCGGGCTCTACGACTTCTTCCACGACGCGATCGCGCGGCTGGCGCCGTCCGGGCGGCTCGTCGTCGTCGGCACGGGCGACGGTGTCGCCCAGCGCGCGCTCGAGGGCTTCGTGCGCTCGGCCGGCAAGGAGGTGCGTGCGGGGGCGACCGCGCAGCTCGTCTACGCCGCGCCCGGCGCCGACCTCGAGTCGACCTGGCGGTTCCTGCTCTCCGGCCGCTCGGCCTACGTCTCCGGCCAGGTCATCCGCGTCGGCGAGGCCGTGCGCGACGCGCCGGACGACTGGGAGCGGCCGCTGGCCGGCCGCACCGCCGCGGTGACCGGCGCGTCGCGCGGCATCGGCGCCGCGATCGCCGAGGTGCTGGCGCGGGACGGCGCGGACGTCATCTGCATCGACGTGCCCGCCCAGGGCGAGGACCTCGCCGCGATCGCCAACCGCGTCGGTGGGTCCGCGATGCAGCTCGACATCACCTCCGAGCGCGCGCCGGAGGCGATCGCCGAGCGCGGCGCCGACATCGTCGTCCACAACGCCGGCATCACGCGCGACCGGACGCTGGCGCGGATGAGCGAGGACCAGTGGGACAGCGTGCTCGCGGTCAACCTCGAGAGCATCGAGCGCATCAACGCGGCGCTGACCGGCGTCGGCCGGATCGTCTGCGTCTCGTCGGTCTCCGGGATCGCCGGCAACCGCGGCCAGGCCAACTACGCGACGAGCAAGGCGGGCGTGATCGGGATCGTCGACGCGCTGGCGCCCGAGCTCGCCAAGCGGCAGGCCACGATCAACGCGGTGGCGCCGGGGTTCATCGAGACGCGGATGACCGCCGCGATGCCGATCGCCACCCGCGAGGCCGGCCGGCGCATGAACTCGCTCGCCCAGGGTGGCCTGCCGGTCGACGTCGCCGAGACGGTCGCCTGGTTCGCCTCGCCGGGCTCGGCCGGCGTGAACGGCAATGTCGTGCGGGTCTGCGGCCAGAGCCTGCTCGGCGCATGAAGCGGCTGTACGCGCGGATCCTGCTGGGCGCGGTGCGCCGCCGGCCCGACGAGCTGCCGGCGGACGTGTTGAGCCGCACCGCCGAGGTCGACCGCGAAGCGCTCGCGGCGTACGACCGCGTGTGCGGCTTCCGGCTGCGCGACGAGCTGCCCGCGACGTACCCGCACGTCCTCGCGTTCCCGCTGGCGATGGACCTGATGTCCTCGGGCGCGTTCCCGTTCTCCCCGCTCGGCCTCGTGCACGTCGGCAACCGGATCGAGCAGCTGCGCCCGCTGCGGGCCGACGAGCCGCTGGACCTGCGCGTGTGGGCGGAGGGCCTGGCGCCGCACGACCGCGGCACGCAGTTCGAGGTGGTCGGCGAGGCGGCGGTGGACGGCGAGGTCGTCTGGCGCGACCGCTCGACGTACCTGCACCGCGAGAAGGGCGGCGGCGGTTCGTCCAGCCGCCGGACGTCGCCCCCAGCGCCGAGCGCCGTGTGGCGCGTGCCCGGGGATATCGGCCGGCGCTACGCCCGCGTGTCGGGCGACGCGAACCCGATCCACCTGCACCCGCTGACCGCCAAGGCGCTCGGGCAGCCGACCGCGATCGCCCACGGCATGTGGACCAAGGCGCGCTGCCTGGCCGCGCTGGAGGGCGAGCTCCCGGACGCGTACGCGGTCGACGTGCGCTTCAAGCTGCCGCTGCGGCTCCCGGCCCGCGCCGCGTTCTCGTACGCGGACGGCGCGTTTTCGGTGCACGATGCCCGCAGCGGGGCGCCGCACTTGGAGGGGCGCGTCACAGCGCCCTGACCTCGGCACGGAACAGCAGCGCCGGGTCCACGCCGGTCTCGCCGAGGTGCCCGTCGAGCTCGAGCATGATCAGGCCGTGCAGGCGAGACCACGTGGTCAGCCCGCGCTGGAGCCGCTCCGGCGGCAGCTCGCTGCCGCCCCAGGCCCGGAGCTGCTCGGCGAGCGCGGCGGGCGGGGGAGGGGCCGGCGGTCGCTTGGCCAGCGCGGCGAGGATCACGTCCATGCTGCGCTGGGCTGCTGGGATGACGCGGTCGGGCGCGAGCGCCCCGGAGCCAAGGGGCGTCGCCATCGCGAGCCGGTAGCGGTGCGGCTGTGCGAGCGCCCATTCGCGGTAGGCGTCGGCGAGAGCGCCGATGTCGCGCGGGGCCGCCTCGAGCGCGTCCGCCAGCGCCTCGTACGCCTCCACGACGAGCTCGGCGAGCAGATCGTCGCGCGCCGCGAAGTAGCGGTACAGCGCGGGCCCGGACACGCCCATCTCCTTGGCGATCGCGTTCAGCGACAGCGCCTCGACGCCGCCCGCGGCCAGCTGGCGCAGGGCGATCTGCTTGATCTCGGCGAGCGTCCGCTCGCGGTTGAGCTCACGTCGGGTCGGCACGCCAGCTAGCTTAGAGCATCTAACTCTGTTATAATCTCTAACTATGACGACAGCGACTGAGATCCTCCTCCCGGGCGTCGGCGAGCCCGAGTCCCTCCAGATCCGCACCCGCGACCTCCCGCCGCTGCGGGACGGCCAGGCGCTCGTCCGCGTCGAGGCCACCGGCGTCTCGTTCGCCGAGCAGCAGATGCGCCGCGGCAAGTACTACGACCAGCCGGCATTCCCGTTCGTGCCCGGCTACGACCTCGTCGGCACCGTCGAGCAAGGCCCGCTGGCGGGCCGGCGCGTCGCCGCACTCACGAAGGTCGGCGGCTGGGCCGACCGCGTCGTGCTCGACGGCGCCGACCTCGTGCCGCTGCCCGACGGCCTCGATCCGGTCGCGGCCGAGACCGTCGTGGTCAACGGCGTCACGGCCTGGCGGATGCTGTACCGCAGCGCGCGCGTGCGCTCCGGGCAGACGATCGTCGTGCTCGGCGCGGCCGGCGGCGTGGGCTCGACGCTCGTGCAGCTCGCCCGCCACGCGGGGATCCGCGTCATCGGCACGGCCGGCGCCGCGCAGCAGGACCGCCTGCGCGAGCTCGGCGCCATCCCGCTCGACTACCGCGCCGACGACGTCCCAGCCCGCGTGCGCGAACTGGCGCCCGACGGCGTCGCGGCGGTGTTCGACCACGTCGGCGGCTCCGGCATCGTCGATTCGTGGCGGATGCTCGCCCGTGGCGGCACCCTCGTCTCCTACGGCACGGCGTCCACACGCGACGTGCCCGGCAACCCGCGCCTGCCCGTCCTCAAGCTCCTCGCCCGCCTCACCGCGTGGCGGCTGCTGCCCAACGGGCGCCGCGCGACGTTCTTCAACCTCTGGGCGGGCCGCAAGCTGCGCCCCGGCCGCTTTCGCGTTTCGCTGCGCGAGGATCTCGGAGCCGTGTTCGAGCTCGTTGCCGCAGGCGTGATCGAGCCGCAGGTCGCTCGGCGGTTTCGGTTGAGTGAGGCGGCCGCCGCATTGCGTTACGCCGAGGAGGGCGGTATTGCCGGCAAGGTCATCCTGGTGCCGGGCTCGGGCGAACGTCAACTGCTGGCTGGGTAGGGAGGTGGGTGCGCCGGCGTGGGTTTCGTCGCGGTCGTCGGCTGCGGCGCGACGAAACTCCGTGGCGGAGCGTCGCGCGCTCGCGCACGATGGCAGCATTTCGTCGCACCGACCACGCCGGCGCCGATTTGTGCGACGAAATGCTGGCTATAGGGGACGAACGTCGCACGAACGAGCCGCCGGGCGACGAGTGCGACGAAATGCTGGCTGTGTGTGCGAAACGTCGCACGAACACGCGGCCGCGCGATGCGTGCGACGAAATGCACACCAGAGGTGCGGAACGTCGCACGGATCGACGCCGGCGCGATGCGTGCGACGAAATGCACACAGCCGCAGGCACCCCCGCCTCCCTACCCAGCAGGCAGTTGACGTACGTTCACCCACCCAGGCCACGCTCACGAATCTCGTCCATCGCAGCGTCCGGACTTGCCAAGCCCCTCGATCCCGAGCTTGCGCTTGACCCCGGCGACGCGGTCGAACTGGATGTCCTGGTACGCGACGACCTCGAAGCGGTTGCCCCAGGGATCGAAGAAGTCCAGGCGGCGGCCGGGCATGACCCGCAGGCCCTCGCGCTCGACGGCGGCGCGCACGGCCTCCTTGTCGTCGACGACGAGGCCGAAGTGGCGGCCGTCGTCGGGCGGCTGGGTGCGGCCCTCGGCGAGCGCCAGGAACTGGTCGCCCATGTCGATGAACGCCATGCCCGGAGCGCGGCCGCGGAGCTCGAATGCGAACAGGCGGCCGTAGAGATCGAGTGCCGCGTCGAGGTCGCCGACCTCGAGCGCGACGTGGTTGATGCCTATGAGGCGGGGTGAGTCGGTCATCCTGTACGAAGTGTCGCGCTTCGCGCTCACGTCCCTGAGGATCCCCATCGTGCAGGCGCCGATGGGCGGCGGCGCCTCGACCCCGGCGCTGGCCGCCGCGGTCGCGGGCGCAGGTGGCCTCGGCTTCCTGGCCGCGGGTTACAAGACGCCCGACGCGGTGCGGAAGGACATCGCCACCCTGCGCGAGCTGACCGCCCAGCCGTTCGGCGTCAACCTGTTCGCGCCGCCGACCCCGGTCGCGGACCCCGATGCGGTCGGGCGATTCGCGGAGTCGCTGCGGCGCCGAGGCCGACCGCTACGGCGCGCCGGTCGGCGAGCCGCGCCACGACGACGACGGCTGGACGGAGAAGCTCGCGCTGATGACCGAGCTCCGCGTGCCGGTGGTCTCGTTCACGTTCGGCTGCCCGGCGGCGGGCGACGTCCAGGACCTCCAGCGCACCGGCGCCGCCGTCTGGGTGACGGTGACGACGCCGGCCGAGGCCGTGGCCGCCGCCGCGGCCGGCCCCGACGCGCTCGTCGTGCAGGGCACCGAGGCGGGCGGGCACCGGGCCACGTTCGACGACGCCGCGCCCGGCGACATCGGCCTGATCGCGCTGCTCCAGCTCGTCGGCGCTGCGGTCGACCTGCCGCTCGTCGCCACCGGCGGGATCATGAACGGCCGCGGGATCGCCGCCGTGCTGGCCGCCGGCGCGTCGGCGGCCTCTCTCGGGACCGCGTTCATGCTCTGCCCCGAGTCCGCCACCTCGTCTCCGCACCGCGACGCGATCGCCGCCGACGGCGCCACCGCGCTGACCCGCGCGTTCACGGGCCGCACCGCCCGCGGCATCGTCAACCGCTGGATGCTGGAGCACGGCGACGCGCCAAGCGCCTACCCCGACGTGCACCACGTGACCGCCAAGGTCCGAACTGCCGCCCGCTCGCAGGGCGACCCGGACGGGTTCCACCTGTGGGCCGGCCAGGCCCACACGCTGGCTGTCGACGTCCCGGCCGCCGATCTCGTCACGCGGATGTGGGAGGAGGCGCGCTCCGCGCTCCGCGTCGCGGTCGGCCGCACGGTTTGAACCCGTCCTTGCAGGCGGGAGGAACCCCCCACCGGTCAGCGAACCCCGGCGGTATGAGCGAGCACGAACCACATGTGTCCGGGCAGGAGCTGCGCGCCGCGCTCGCCCAGAACGGCCGGTCGCGGCCGAACCCGCTGATGGCCCAGGTCCCGGCGCAGGAGCCGGCCTGGGAGTGGACGACCGACGAGCAGGCCGAGCTGGAGCAGCTGCGCGATCACAACTCCGAGCTGGAGACCCAGCTCGACCGCCTGAAGGGCGTCGCCGCCGATGCCCGTGCCGGCGAGCACGAGGCGCGTCGAGCGCTTCGCAGGCTCGCGGACGCGAAGGCCTGGCAGCGGCGCGCGGTGGTGGCCGAGCTGGCCGGCCGCGGCCTGCTCTAGGCGCGGCGCACCGCATCCGATGGCGAAGCGGCTGGGGGTCATGTTCCGGCCCGAGTGGCCGCCCGAGGAGCTGCCCGCGTTCGCGCGCGGGATGGAGCGCGACGGCTTCCAGGAGCTGTGGCTGGTCGAGGACTGCTTCCTCACGGGCGGCCTCACGATGGCCGCGTCCGCGCTCGCGGTCACCGATGCCACGACGGTGGGCATCGGCCTGCTGCCGGTCACCATGCGAAACCCGGCCGTCGCGGCGATGGAGATCGCCGGCGTCGCACGGCTGCATCCGGGCCGCCTGACGGTGGCGTTCGGCCATGGCGTCGAGGCCTGGATGCGGCAGATCGGCGCCCGGCCGCCCAATCGCATCGTCGCGCTCGAGGAGACCGTGACCGCCGTCCGCGCGCTGCTGGCCGGTGAGACCGTCACCACGCGCGGCCGCCACGTCCTGCTCGACGACGTGAAGCTGGCACACGTCCCCGAGACCGCGCCGCCGATCCTGATCGGCACGACCGGCCCGCAGGCGCTGCGGGCCGCGGGCCGCGCGGCTGAGGGCGTCCTGCTGCCCGAAGGCAGCGTGCCCGCCGCGGTGCGCTGGGCGCGCGAGGAGGCCGGCGATCCCGGCACGACCGTCGTCTACGCCTGGCTGAGCCTCGACGACGACCGCGCCGCGGCGGCAGCAGCGCTGCGGCCCGGCCTGACGAGCTGGCTCGCGGGGCAGTACGGGACGCTGCGCGAGCACGCCGGGATCACCGACGAGACTGCCGACGACCTCGAGGACGACCGCCTCCGCGCCCTGGCCATCGCCGGCGACGCGCGCGACTGCGCCCGGGGGATCGGCGAGCTGTGGGCCGCCGGGGCCGACAGCGTCGTGCTCGTCCCTCGGCACGAGGACCGCGCCGACCAGCTCGCGCGGTTCGCCGCCGAGGTCAGGCCGCTGCTGTGAGCGGCCCGCGGGCCCGCGACCTCGGGCTGGACATCGGCACGCTGCCGTCGGGCCCGCTCGACGCGATCACCGACGTCGACGGCGTCCGCGTCGGCTCGGTCACGCTGATCGAGGGCGACGACGTTCGCACCGGCGTCACCGTCGTCGTCCCGCACGACGGCCGCGAGCCGCTGTTCGCGGGCGCTCACCGGCTGAACGGCAACGGCGAGCTGACCGGGCTGCAGTGGATCCGCGAGGCCGGCTGCCTGACCACCCCGATCGGGCTGACCAACACGCACAGCGTCGGTGTCGTCCGCGACGCGATCGTGGCGGCCGACGTCGCGGGCCGCGACCCCGACGAGGTCTACTGGAGCCTCCCGGTGGTCGGCGAGACCTGGGACGGCGTGCTCAACGACATCAACGGCTTCCACGTGCGCGCCGAGCACGTGCACGAGGCGTTCGCCAAGGCCGGCGGCGGCCCCGTCGAGGAGGGTGGCGTCGGCAGCGGCACGGGAATGATCTGCCACGGCTTCAAGGGCGGTCTGGGCACCGCGTCGCGCCGTGCGGGCGACTGGACGGTCGGCGTGCTCGTGCAGGCCAACCACGGCCGCCGGTCGCGCCTGACCGTCAACGGCCGGCCGGTCGGCACGCTGCTCGGCCCCGACGTCGTGCCGCTGCCGTGGGCGGAAGGGGTCGGGCTCGATCATCGTCCTGTGCGCGACCGACGCGCCGCTGCTCCCGCACCAGTGCGAGCGGCTCGCCCAGCGGTGCGCGCTGGGCATCGGCCGCACGGGCGGCGCGGGGGAGACCTCGAGCGGCGACCTGATCCTCGCCTTCAGCACGCTGCGCCAGGGCGTTCCGGCGGCCGAGGAGATCAAGCCCGGGCTGCCGCGCACGATCCCGGTGACGATGGTCGTCGACCCGTACCTGGACGAGCTGTTCCACGCTGCGGTCGAGGCGACCGAGGCCGCGATCGTCAACGCGCTGCTGGCGGGGGAGACGATGACCGGCCGCAACGGCGCGACCGCGCACGGCATCGGCGCCGAGCGGCTGATGGACGCGCTGGCCCGGCTCTAGCCCATCCGTTCGAGCGCGTCGCGCAGGGCGGCGCTCTGGCGGCCGAAGTGCTCCTCGATCCCGCGGGAGTACACCGGCCACATCCGCCGCAGCAGGTCGACCCCCGAGTCGGTGAGCGTGACCTGCAGCGCCCGGCGGTCCGCCGAATCGGGCTCGCGGCGCACGTGGCCGGCCTTCTCGACACGGTCGACGAACCGGCTCATCGCCGTGGGGGAGAGCACGACCTCGCGGGCGAGCTCGTTGACGCGCAGGGCGCGGCCCGGCGCGCGGTACAGCGTCCACAGCAGGTCGTACCACGTCAGATCGGGCAGCCCGGCGTCCGCCAGGTCGCGCCCGATCGCCCGCGTCACGCGGGCGTGGGCGTTCAGGAAGGCGCGCCAGGTGGCGAGCGTGTCGTCGTCGAGCTCCGGCACGCCGCGGAGTATTACTGCGCTTGCATTAGGTGTCAATGCATGTATATTGATGCACATGCACCTTTTCTCCGACAAGACCATCCTGATCACCGGCGGCGCGGGCGGCATCGGCCGCGCCTCCGCCAAGCGATTCCTCGAGGAGGGCGCCAACGTCGTCCTCAGCGGCACGCGCCGCGACAAGCTCGAGGCCGTGCAGGCCGATCTCGATCCCTCCGGCGAGCGCGTCCTGATCGTCCCCGGCCAGATCGCCAACCGCGAGCAGGCGCAGGCGCTCGTGGCCGCCGCCGTCGAGCGCTACGGCGGCGTCGACGTGCTCGTCAACAGCACCGGCATCTTCCGCCCCGTCCCGTTCGAGGAGCAGACCGAGGAGCACTTCGAGGAGGCGCTCGGCTCGATCCTGCGGCCGACCTTCTGGGTCTCCCAGGCCGTTGTCGCCTCGATGCGCGAGCGCGGCGGCGGGGCGATCGTCAACGTCGGCTCGATGTGGGCCGTCGACGCGATCGCCACCACGCCGACCAGCGCCTACTCCGCCGCGCAGGCCGGCCGCCACGTGCTCACGAAGAACCTGGCGATCGAGCTGGCCGCCGACAACATCCGGGTCAACACGGTCGCGCTCGCGTTCGTGGAGACGCCCGCCTACGAGCGCTTCATGGACCGCGAGACCGCCCAGGAGGTCCTCGACTCGGTCTCGCCGTTCCACCCGCTCAACCGCCGCGGCCAGCCCGGCGACGTCACCGAGGCCGTCCTGTTCCTGGCCGGCGGCGGCGCCGGCTGGATCACCGGCACCACGCTGCCGGTCGACGGCGGGGTGCTCGCCGGCCGCTCGCCGGCGGTGCACCCCGAGGTCGCGGCCGCCTAGGACTGGGGAGAGGTCCCGAGCGCCAGCGACACCGTGCGCGTCGACCCGCCGTGCACGACGGTCAGGCTGACGTGGTCGCCCGGCTTGAGCTGGGCGACCGCGTCGGCGAGATCCTGGGCCTCACGGATCGGCTTGCCGTTGATGGCGGTGATCGAGTCGCCGCCGAGCAGCGCGGTCTCGCCGTCGGCCGTCACCTGATGCGTGGCGGCCTTCAGCCCGGCCTTGGCGGCCGGGCTGCCGGACGTGATCTTGGCGATCGTGACGCCGGAGCTCGGCACGCCCTTCACGAGCTTCGACAGGCCCTGCGGGATCGTCTCGACCTGCACGCCGATGTACGCGTGCTCGACCTTGCCCTTGCTGATCAGCTGCTGGGCGACGGTGCGGACCGTGTCGGACGGGATCGCGAAGCCGACGCCGACGTTCGCGTCGACCGTGCCGCCCTCGATCTGGGCGTTCACGCCGACCACGTGACCGGCCGCGTCGAGCAGCGGGCCGCCCGAGTTGCCGTGGTTGATCGGCGCGTCGGTCTGGATCGCGTTGGGGATCGTCAGGCCGTTGGGGGCCTGGATGTCGCGCCCGGTGGCGCTCACGATGCCGGCGGTCATCGTCCGGTCGAGCCCGAACGGGTTGCCGATCGCGTAGACGGGGTCACCGGCGACCGCGCCGCTCGAGCTGTCGAACGACAGCGGATGCAGCGCCGACGACGGGGCGGCGACGTGGACGACCGCGAGGTCCGAGCCCGGGTCGGCGCCGACGACCTTGGCCGGATACGTGGAGCCGCTGCCGAAGCCGACGCGGATGCCGGAGGCGCCGGCGACGACGTGGTCGTTGGTGACGATGTCGCCCAGCTTGTCGATCGCGAAGCCGGAGCCGAGCGACTGCACCTTCTCGGTCTGCGGCGGGGTGAAGAGCGAGCCGGCGACTTTCTTGGTCTCGGTGGCGGTGATCACGGCGACGCCGGGGGCATCGCGCTTGTAGAGCGCCGCGGGGGTGAGCGTGTCGGTCGTCGAGCTCGCGGCGGTGGCGGGTATGGCGGGCGCCCGGGCGGCGGCGTTCGAGTCATTGCCGCCGGTGACGGCCCCCGCGATGCCGCCTGCGACGGCGCCGATCACGAGGGCGATGAGGGCTATGGGGAGCGTACGTGACATGTCGTCCATGCTCGTCCCCTCCCGTCCTCCTCGGCATCGGTCGCGCGCGCGATCTCGCGGATGACGGTCCGGTCGTCCGACCTGTCATCCGTCCGGCGGAAGGACGGCCTGCACGACCGTCCCGGAGCCCGGCGCGCTGGTCACGGTCAGCTCGCCGCCCGCCGACCGCACACGCTGCTCGCTCGAGGCCAGCCCGACGTGCCCGTCGCGCAGCGCGAGCTCGCGACGCCCGGGATCGAACCCCTCGCCGTCGTCGCGGACCTCGAGCTCGATCCGCTCGTGGTCCGCCGCCACCGTCACGACCACGTGGCGGGCGCCGCTGTGCTTGACCGCGTTGGTCAGGAGCTCGCGGACGATGACGACGATCAGCTCGTCGTGGCGGCCGACGGCCGCGGGGTCGACCGCCACGGTGACCTCCGCGCCGAGGCGCTCGGCCGTGCGGTCGGCGATCGCCCGCAGCGCGGCGGGCAGCCCGGCGTGGTCCAGCACGTATGGGTGCAGCTCGAAGATCTCGCCGCGCAGCTGCGTGAGCGTCTCGTCGAGCGCGTCGCGCGTGCGCTCGAACGCGTCCTCGCGGCCCGTGCGCTTGAAGTCGGCGAGCTCCTGACGGGCCAGCGAGAGCGTCTGGATCGACGCGTCGTGCAGATTCTCGGCCAGGCGGCGGCGCTCGCGCTGCTCGGCGGCGAGTGCGTGCGCCGCAAGCCGCTCGCGCTGGGTGGCCAGCCGCGCGATCGCCGCGTCCCGACGGTGCAGGACCGCCGACACGAGCGTCGCGGCGGCGCCGACCCAGGCGAGGTAGACGACCTGGCTGATCATCCGCTCGGTGGCCTCGCTCTCGCCGGCCGTC
The DNA here is from genome assembly GCA_963759375.1 of uncultured Solirubrobacteraceae bacterium. Lineage (GTDB taxonomy): Bacteria > Actinomycetota > Thermoleophilia > Solirubrobacterales > Solirubrobacteraceae > DASSUW01. Next base: position 446,593 of record CAVWYY010000001.1, read on the forward strand.
GGGTGCACGACCGAGAGCCCGACGAACGCGCCGATGGCGCCGAGCGCCCAGCCGGCGGTCAGCCGCGGCTGCAGGCGCACAGCCGCCAGCACCGGCAGTGCGAAGAACGCCATCGCGGTCTCCGAGAACGGGCCGCCGGAGGCGTAGGTGAGCGCGGTGATCCACGCGAGGTCGATGAACGGCTCGGCGCGATCGAGCAGCTCGGGCGTCGGCCGCCGGGCCAGACGCAGGGCGAGCAGGGCGGCGGCCCAGACGCCGAAGGCGGCGAGCAGGAACGGGAAGGCGGTGGTGTGGACCGATGGGTGGTCGACGAGCCGCTCGCCCAGGAGGACGACTGGGACGAGCGCTGCGCGCAGCAGCGCGAGGCCGGTCACTCCAGCAGCCCGCGCCGCATGGCCTCCGCGACGGCGGCGGCGCGCTCGGAGACGCCGAGCTTCTCGTACAAGCGCGCCTGGTAGGTCTTGACCGTCGGCAGCGCCACGATCAGGCGCTCGGCGATCTGCGGCCCGGTGAGCCCCTCGGCCATGAGCGTGAGAACCTCGCGCTCGCGGGCGGTCAGGATCGGGCGGTCGTCGCCGGTGCCGCGTAGCCGCACCTGCTCGAACACGCCGCCCTGGAGTGCCGGGTCGATCACCGTGCCGCCGCGCGCGACCGCCGCGATCGCGTCGAGGATCGCCTCGCGGTCGGCCTCCTTGCGGAAGTAGCCGGCAGCGCCCATCTGGACGGCGCGGTAGACCAGCTCGGGGTCGCCCGACGCCGACAGGAACAGGACGCGGCTGGGCATCCCGTCACGGACGACGGCGTTGAGGATCTGCAGCCCGTCGAGACCGGGCAGCCGCAGGTCGAGCACGGCCACGTGCGGCTCGTGGTCGCGGATCGCCGCCAGCGCGTCGCGGCCCTCGGCGGCCGCGGCGACGAGCTCGAGCTCCGGGCGCTCGCGCACGGCGCGCTCGATGCCCTCGCGGAACAGCGGGTGATCGTCGGCGACGACGACCCTGACGCGGTCCGGCGGCATAGAGGAATGATGGCGCAGCGGCGACGGCTGCACGGTGAAGGCGGAGTGCGGCACGGTGGAGGAGGAGGGTGGCGCCGCCGCGCGCCGCGCGCCATCGGGCGATCGGCCCGTCGTCCGGATGACCCGCCTGTCGTCCCGACGTCGTGCGGACGCCCGATGGTGACGCGCCCCTGCGCGCGCGACGCTCGGAGCGCACCTCGACACGAAGGAGCAACGACATGGCAGTGAATGTCGAGAGAGACCCGGTGACGCTGGTCATCGAGGACGATCCCATGCGCGCCCCCGCGCGTATCGACAAGGTGGCGCGGCCCGTCGCGGCGACGGCCGACCCCGCCCCGCTCGGGCTGGCAGCGCTGGCCGTGAGCACCCTGGTGCTGAGCGTCTTCAACGCCGGCCTGCTCAACCACTCGGGCTTCCCGGTGGTGCTGGGAGTCGCCGTTGCGTATGGCGGTATCGCCCAGCTGCTCGCAGGCATGTGGGAGTTCCGCCGCGGCAACACGTTCGGCGCGATGACCTTCGGGTCCTACGCCGCGTTCTGGCTGTCCTACTGGGCACTGGAGCAGTTCTTCGTCAAGCAGATCCCGGCCGGCGAGGTCGGCGCCGCGACCGCCCTGTTCTTCATCACGTGGGCGATCTTCAGCGCGTTGCTGTGGGTCGCGTCCGTGCGGACGACGGCGGCCGTGAGCCTGATGCTCGCGCTGCTGACGGTCACCTTCCTGCTGCTGGGCATCGGCGAGGCCGGTGCGCACAGCGAGCTGATCAAGATCGGCGGCTGGTTCGGGATCGCGACGGCGGCGGCCGGTCTGTATGCAGCGTTCGCCGCGCTGATCAACTCCACGTACGAGCGAACCCTCCTCCCGCTGCGGGCGTCCCGGCATGTCCAGTAGCGCTCGCGACCGGGCCCGCTCGCTCGAACTGATCATCCGCGCCGCGGCCGCCGAGGAGCGCCTGCTCAGCCGGCGGCTGGAGAGCGTGGCGGCGGCGCAGCAAAGGACGCGCACCGACATCGCGAGCGAGATCCGGCGCGAGCACTTCGGCCATCCGCCGCGGCCGCTCGGTCAGGCGGAGGGAAGCTCCGATCGGTAAGGGGGCGACGCCCCCGGACGCGAGCACGTGCGCGCGGCGACCAGGCACGCGAATGCCGTGGCTTCGACCGCAAGGTCGATGGTGCCCAGGTCGTCGCGCGCCAGCCCGCGCTCGCTCCACCAGGCGAGAAAGCCCCCACCGAACGCGTCGCCGGCCCCGATCGTGTCCACGACCTTGGCGCGCGGGGCCGGCACCGCCACCTCGGCGGTGCGCGTGACGACCAGCGCGCCGTTGGGCCCGCGGGTCAGCAGCCCGAGCGTGGGCCCGAGCGCGAGCAGCTCGCGCACCGCCTCCACGTGGGGGGCGTCCGGGTACAGCCAGTCGAGATCCTCCTCGCTGACCTTGACCACGTGCGCGTTCGCCAGCACGCGCCGCATGCGCGCCCGGTAGGCGTCCGCGTCGCCGATCACCCACGGGCGGATGTTGGGGTCGACGGCGATCAGCGCGGTGGGGGCGAGGTGCTCGACGACCGCCTCGAGCGCGGTTGCGACAGGCTCGAGCGTCAGGCCGAGCGTGCCGACGTGCAGGTACCGCACGCCGTCGGGCAGCGAGGCCAGCGCCGCTTCCGGCGTCAGCCCGACCGCCGAGGTGCCGCGCTCGTAGAAGCGGTAGCGCGCGACGCCGTCGTCGTCGACCTCGGCGAGCGCCAGCGTCGTCGGATCGTTGGTGCGCTCGAGAGCGGCGAGGCCCACGCTGTCCTCCTCGAGCAGGCCGAGCAGGCGCTCGCCGAAGCGGTCGCGCGAGAGCGGCCCGAGGTACGAGACCGGCTGCGCGAGCCGGCCGATCGTACGCGCGGTGTTGAACGCACCGCCCCCCGGGTGCCCGTGCAGATCGTCGGTCGGGCCTTGCAGGACGAGGTCGTAGAGCGCCTCTCCGCCGACGAGGATCATGGCGCGATCTCCCCGCTGCCGCGCTCGATCAGGCGCGTCGGGACCTCGGTGCGGCGCGTCGGCCCTCCGTCGCCGTCGAGGCGGGCGAACAGCAGCTCCGCGGTCAGGCGCCCGAGCGTAGTGCGGGTCCTGGGCGATGACCGTGAGCCCGGGCTCCACGGCGTCCGCCAGCGTCAGGTCGTCGAACCCCACGAGCGCCACCCTATGGTGCGCGTCCAGCGCACGCAGCCGCTCGATCGCGCCGATCGTGATCAGGTTCTGCGCGCTGAACACCGCGGTGGGCGGATCCTCCGCGCCGAGCATGTCCTCGACCGCGGCGGCCGCTGAGCCGCTGTCGTGCAGCCCCATGCGCACGAGCGCCGGGTCGTGGGGCACGCCGTGCGCGAACAGCGCCTCGCGGTGGCCGCGCAGGCGCTCCGCCGCTGTGTAGATCTGCTCCTGGTCGCCGAGGAAGGCGATCCGGCGGTGCCCGCGGGCGATCAGGTGCGCGGTCGCGGCGTAGCCGCCGCCGGCGTTGTCGGACAGCACGCAGTCGGCGTCGATGAACGCGGGCGGCCGGTCGACGAACACGAGCGCCACTCCCGCGTCGCGTTCCGGCCGCAGGTACGAGTGGTCGGACCCGGCCGGGACGACGATCAGGCCGTCGACGCGCCGGGCCAGGAACGCCTCGGCGAGCTCGCGCTCGCGGGCGGGGTCCTCGTCCGAGCTCCCGACCAGCGGCAGCACGCCGCGGGTGCGCGCCACGGACTCGACGCCGCGCAGCAGCGCGGCGTGGAACGGGTTCGCGACGTCGTCGAACACCAGCCCGAGGCTCGCCGAGTGGCGGTCGGCGCGGCGCAGGTTGGTGGCCGTCAGGTCGCGCCGGTAGCCGAGCAGCGCGACCGCCTCACGGACCTTCTCGGCGAGGTCGGGGCGGACCTTGCCGTCCCCGTTGACGACCCGCGAGACGGTGGCGAGGCTGACGCCGGCCAGGGTGGCGACCTCCTTCATGGTGGGCCGCCGAGAAAACGTTTCAGGCTGGCTCGCGCGCATGAATGCGGCACTGTACCGCACTGTCAAGAAAACGTAATCTCTTGACACTTGCGGACACCTTCGGCGACATCGCCAACGGTGACTTCCTCGGACTGCCAAACCTGCTGAAATGCGATCGCCGCCTGTGTGATCGGGGGAGCGAGCCTGTTCGGGGCCAAGGGCGGCGCCTTCGGCGGCAGCCGGTGCGTTGATCGTGGCGACCCTCAACAACGGAGGAAACCTGCTCGCCGTGAACGCCTTCTACCTGCAGATCATCATCGGCGCCCTGATCCTCGCCGCAGGGCGCACATGAGCACCGACCCCCGCGCGGGAACGCTGCCCGAGGAGTCGGACCTGATCGACGTCGACGCGCTGCTCGCGGCCTACGGCGACCCGGCGCGCTCCGGCGTGTCGTTCGGCACCTCGGGCCACCGCGGAACGTCGCTCGCCGGCACGTTCAACGAGCAGCACGTGCTCGCGATCAGCGAGGCGGTGTGCCGCTACCGCGCGGCCCAGGGGATCGACGGACCGCTGTTCCTGGGGGCCGACACGCACGCGCTGTCGGCCCCGGCGGTCGAGTCGATCCTCCAGGTCCTGGCCGCCCACGGCGTCGACGCGCGCGTCGACGCCGGCGGCGGCGCGGTACCGACCCCGGTCATCTCGCACGCGATCCTCACCCACAACAGCGGCGGCGCGGGGACGGCCGACGGGATCGTCGTCACGCCGTCGCACAACCCGCCCGGGGACGGCGGCTTCAAGTACAACCCGCCGTCCGGCGGCCCGGCCGACACCGACGTCACGGGCTGGATCGAGCGCGAGGCCAACGCGCTGCTCGACGCCGGGCTCGACGGCGTCAGGCGCGCCGACCCGGCGCCCACGCCGCACGACTACGTGAGGGCCTACGTCGACGACCTGCCGGCGGTGATCGACTTCGACGCGATCCGCGCGGCCGGCCTGCGGCTGGGCGTCGACCCGCTGGGCGGCGCCAGCGCGGCCTACTGGGCGGCGATCGCCGAGCGCCACCACCTCGACCTCGAGATCGTCAACGACCGGATCGACCCGACGTTCCGGTTCGTGCCGCTCGACTGGGACGGCAAGATCCGCATGGACTGCTCGTCGCCGTACGCGATGGCACGGCTGACCGACATGCGCGACCGCTTCGACGTCGCGTTCGCCAACGACCCGGACGCCGACCGCCACGGCATCGTCACGCCGTCGGCCGGCCTGCTGAACCCCAACCACCACCTCGCCGCCTGCGTCGCCTACCTGTTCGGGGGCGGGCGCGACTGGGGGAAGGACGTCGGGATCGGCAAGACGCTGGTCAGCTCGAGCATCATCGACCGCGTGGCCCAGGACCTCGGCCGCCGGCTCGTCGAGGTGCCGGTCGGCTTCAAGTGGTTCGTGCAGGGGCTGGTCGACGGCACGCTGGGCTTCGGCGGCGAGGAGAGCGCCGGCGCCTCGTTCCTGCGCCGCGACGGCACGGCCTGGAGCACCGACAAGGACGGGCTGATCCCGTGCCTGCTGGCCGCCGAGATGACGGCGACGACCGGCAAGGACCCGGGGGAGACCTACCGCGGCCTGGCCGAGCGCTTCGGCGAGTCGGTCTACCGGCGCGAGGACGTCGCGGCGACGCCGGAGGAGAAGGACGTGCTCAAGCAACTCTCGCCCGAGCAGGTCGAGAGCACCGAGCTGGCCGGCGAGCCGATCATCGACAAGCTGACGAGCGCGCCCGGCAACGGCGCGCCGATCGGCGGCCTGAAGGTGGTCGCCGAGCACGGCTGGTTCGCGGCGCGGCCGTCCGGCACCGAGGACGTGTACAAGGTGTACGCCGAGAGCCTGGACGGCGAGGATCGGCTCGAGCGGATCCTCACGGAGGCCCGGGACATCGTCAAAGACGCGCTGAGGAGGTAGCCGTGGCGAACGTGTTCGGCATCGTGCTCGCCGGGGGCGAGGGCAAGCGCCTGATGCCGCTGACCTTGGATCGCGCCAAGCCCGCGGTTCCGTTCGGCGGCAACTACCGGCTGATCGACTTCGCGTTGTCGAACCTCGTCAACGGCGGCTTCCGGCGGATCGTCGTGCTCACGCAGTACAAGAGCCACTCGCTCGACCGCCACATCGCGCAGACCTGGCACCTGTCACCCCTGCTCGGCAACTACGTCACCCCGGTGCCCGCGCAGATGCGCCGCGGCCCGTACTGGTTCTCCGGATCGGCCGACGCGATCTACCAGAACCTCAACCTGCTGCACGACGAGCGGCCCGACTACGTCGCGGTGTTCGGCGCGGACAACATCTACCGGATGGACCCCGGGCAGATGCTGGCCCAGCACATCGAGACCGGGGCCGCCGTGACCGTCGCGGCGCTGCGCGCGCCGCTGTCGCAGGCCGACCAGTTCGGGGTGATCGAGGCGGGCGCCGACGGGCACACGATCACCGCCTTCCGCGAGAAGCCCAAGGACGCCGTCGGGCTGCCCGACGCGCCCGACAAGGTCTTCGCCTCGATGGGCAACTACCTGTTCAGCACCGACGCGCTGATCGAGGCTGTGACGAGCGACGCCGGCGCCGACGAGTCCAAGCACGACATGGGCGGCAACATCGTGCCGATGCTGGTGGCGAGCGGCGCCGGACACGTCTACGACTTCTCGCGCAACGTCGTGCCGGGCGAGAGCGAGCGCGACCACGGCTACTGGCGGGACGTGGGGACGCTCGACGCGTACTTCGACTCGCACATGGACCTGGTCTCGGTGGACCCGGTCTTCAACCTCTACAACACCGAGTGGCCGATCCTCACGTGGCACGAGCCGCTGCCGCCGGCCAAGTTCGTGTTCGACGAAGAGGGCCGCCGCGGGCACGCGGTCGACTCGATGGTGTGCGCCGGCGTGGTGATCTCCGGCGCGTCGGCGCGGCGCGCGGTGCTGTCCCCGGGCGTGCACGTCCACTCGTTCGCCGAGGTGGAGGACGCGGTCCTCATGCAGGGCGTCGACGTGGGCCGCGGCGCGGTGGTGCGGCGGGCGATCCTCGACAAGAACGTGCAGGTGGCGCCGGGCGCCCAGATCGGCGTCGACCCGGCCGCCGACCGCGAGCGCTTCACGATCTCCGACGGCGGTGTCGTCGTGATCGGCAAGGGCGAGGTGGTCGAGGCATGAGGGTCGCGCTGCTCACTCGCGAGTACCCGCCCGAGGTCTACGGCGGCGCCGGCGTGCACGTCGAGTACCTCGCGCGCGAGCTCGCCACGCTCGACGACGTGACCGTGCACGCCTGGGGCGGCGACGCCGTCGTGCACCGCGCCTGGGACGAGCTGAGCGGCGACGCCCCGCACCTGGCGGCGCTGCGCGCGATGTCCATCGACCTGTCGATGGCCAAGGGCGTCGAGGGCGCGGAGGTCGTCCACTCGCACACCTGGTACGCGAACCTCGGCGGCCACCTGTCAAAGCTCACCTATGACATCCCGCACGTGGCGACCGTGCACTCGCTCGAGCCGATGCGCCCGTGGAAGGCCGAGCAGCTCGGCGGTGGCTACGCGCTGTCGAGCTGGTGCGAGCGCGTGTCGCTGGAGAGCGCCGACGCGATCATCGCCGTCTCGAAGGGCTCGCGCGAGGACATCCTCGCCTGCTATCCGGCGATCGACCCGGCGCGCGTGCAGGTCATCTACAACGGCATCGACGCGGCGCAGTACACACCGGACCGGAACACCGACGTGCTCGAGCGGTACGGCGTCGACCCGGATCGCCCATCGGTCGTGTTCGTCGGGCGCATCACGCGCCAGAAGGGCGTCCCGTACCTGGTCGACGCCGCGCTGCAGTTCGACGACTCCGCGCAGCTCGTCCTGTGCGCGGGCGCGCCCGACACGCCGGAGATCGCCGCCGAGGTGGAGCAGAAGGTCGACCGCCTGCGGGCCGAGCGCGGGAACGTGATCTGGCTCGACCAGATGCTGCCGAAGACCGAGGTCATCCAGCTCCTCAGCCACGCGACCGTGTTCGCGTGCCCGTCGATCTACGAGCCGCTGGGAATCGTCAACCTCGAGGCGATGGCCTGCGAGGCGGCGGTGGTGGCGACGGCGACCGGCGGCATCGTCGAGGTCGTCGTCGACGGGGAGACCGGCCTGCTCGTGCCGTTCGAGCAGGCGGAGGGCGACATCGTGCCGCGCGACCCCGAGGGGTTCGTGGCCGGCATCGCGGAGCGCGTGAACGCGCTCGTGGCCGATCCCGACCGCGCCCGCGCGATGGGCCGGGCGGGGCGCGAGCGGGCCGTGACCGAGTTCGACTGGGGCGCGATCGCCCGCCAGACCTCGGAGGTCTACGCGAGCCTCGTTCGCTGAGAACACGATGTATCACCGGCTCGGGCCGGCGCTCTTGTTCCGTGCATGAGCCGCGTCGACCCTCTGAGTCCTGGTACGTTCGGTGTCCGTGCCCGATTTGAGCTCGCTCGTCGGCGCCGCGGCAGCCGGCGATCAGTCAGCGTGGAACACACTCGTAGCTCGCTTCGACGGCCTGGTGTGGTCAGTCGCTCGAGCGCATCGGCTCTCACGGGCCGATGCCGGCGACGTCGTGCAGACGACGTGGCTGCGACTCGTGGAGCACCTGCATCGCCTGGACGACCCGGAACGGGTCGGTGGCTGGTTGGCGACGACGGCGCGCCGCGAGAGTCTGAAGGCGCTGCGACGTGCGGCACGACAGGTGCCGTCCGCACCGGACGAGATGCCGGTGGTGGCGACCGACGCGGCGTTGGACGCCGGGCTGCTCGCGCAGGAGCGCGACGCGGCCTTGTGGCGCGCATTCTCGGGGCTGGATCCCGACTGTCAGGTGCTGCTGCGCCTGCTGGTCACGGACCCGCCTCCGAGCTATCAGGAGATCAGCGAGGCGCTGGACCGGCCGATCGGAAGCATCGGCCCGACGCGGGCTCGCTGTCTCGAGAAGCTGAGGCAGCGTGCGGCAGCCGGGGGGTTGTCACACGAGGCGGGAACCTCAACAGGGTGACGGGGAGGATCAATGGATCCGGACGATCGCAAACAGGACGAGGGCGAGCTTCTGCTCGTCGAGCTGCAACGGCTGGTGAACCGGCTCGACCCGGTTCCGGAGGCCGTGGACGAGGCTGCACGCGCGGCCTTCACGTGGCGCACGATCGATGCTGAGCTGGCCGAGCTGACGCGCGACTCGCTGCTGGAGGAGATGCCGGCCGGCGTTCGGGGCGTCGAGGGCGCGCGGATGCTGAGCTTCGAGTCGCCGCGACTGTCGGTCGAGCTCGAGGTCGCCGACCTCGGGCAGCAGGGCCGGCGGCTGGTCGGGCAGCTCGTCCCGCCGGGCCCGGCCGTAATCGCGGTCGATCATGCCGGCGGTCACGTGGACGCGGCGGCGGACGAGCTCGGCCGATTCGTGGTCGACGGGCTGCGACCCGGGCCTGCGCGGGTGCGATGTCGCATGGCCGACGGGGCCGAGATCGAGACCGAATGGACGCAGCTCTGAGCATGAGCGCCGCGTCGGTCGCCGCCGAGGCCGTGCGCCTCGCGGCGATCGATTCGCGTCGTGCGCTCGAGCTCGCCGGCGAGGCGCAGACCGCGCTGCGGTCCGCGCCGGACCCGTGCGCCGCGCCGGTGGTCGAGCGCGCGCTGGGGCTGGTGGGAATCGAGCTCGGCCGGATGCCGGATGCCGTGCGCCACCTGCGGCGGGCGGTGCGACTCGCCGACTCGGCCGGGATGGAGACCGAGGCGGCCGAGGCGCGGCTCGACCTGTCGGCCGCGCTGATGCTGCACGGGCGCCCGGAGAGCGGCCTGGCCGAGGCCGAGCGCGCCCGGACCGTGCTCAAGGGCCCCGCCGCCGCGCGATCGCTGATGCGCCGGGCGCTGATCCTGCAGCGCCGCGGGCTGTACCGCGAGGCGCTGGACGGCTACCGCCAGGCGCTCGTCTACCTGCGCCGTGCCGGCGACCGCGAGTACGAGGCGCGCCTGCTCTGCAACCGCGGCGTGCTGCACGCGTTCCGCGGCGAGTTCGCCGCCGCCGAGGCCGACCTCCGCCGCGCGGAGACGCTGCACTCCGACGCGGGCCGGCCGCTCCAGGCCGCGCACATCCACCACAACCTCGCGTGGCTCGCCGCCCGCCGCGGCGACGCTCCGAAGGCGCTCGCGCTCTACGACGCCACCGACGAGGAGTACCGCCGCCTCGGCTCGGACCGCGGCGTGCTGCTGCACGACCGCTGCGAGGTCCTGCTGTCGGTCAACCTCGTGGCCGAGAGCCGCCAGGCCGCCGAGCAGGCGGTCGCCGAGCTCGAGCGCTCCCAGTTGGACTCCGACCTTCCCGAGGCGCGGCTGACCCTGTCGCATGCCGCGCTGCTCGACGGCGATCCCGGCACCGCGCGTGAGCAGGCGCGGATCGCCGACCGCGCGTTCACCCGCCAGGGCCGCGACGCCTGGGCGTCGCTGGCGCGCGCGGCGACGCTGCGCGCCGCGTGGGCGGGCGGCGACCGCTCGGCGGCGCTGCTGCGCTCGGCGCGGCGCACGGCCGACGACCTCGCCGCCCGCGGCTGGGCCGACGAGGCGCTCGACGCCAGGATCATCGCCGGCCTGGCCGCGCTCGAGCTCGGCCAGGACGCGGTCGCCGCCGATGAGCTCGGGCGCGCCGGCGCCGCGCGGCGCCGCGGTCCTGTCCGGCTGCGGGTGGCGGCCTGGCACGCCGAGGCGCTGCTGCGGGCGGCGCGCGGCAACACGGCCGGCGCCCGCTCGGCCGTGGCGGCCGGCCTGCGGGTCGTCGACGCCCATCGCGCCGCGCTGGGCGCCACCGAGCTGCGCGCACAGGCGACCGTGCACGCCGCCGCGCTGGCGGCGATCGGCCTGCGTCTGGCCGTCGACTCCGGGCGCGCGCGCTCGGTACTGGCCGCGTCGGAGCGCTCGGGCGCGGGCACGTGGGAGGTGCGACCACCGCGTCCGCCGCTCGACAGCGGTCTGGCCGCCGAGCTGGCCGAGCTGCGGCGGCTCGCCGGCGAGATCCGCACGACCGTGCTCGACGGGGGAGACCCGGCGCCGCTGCTGCACCGGCAGTGGCAGCTCGAGACCGCGGTCCGGCGCCGGTCCCATCATGCGCGCGGGGGCGCGGCCGCGCGCGCGAGCGCGATCCCGGCTACCGAGGAGCTGATCGATCGGCTCGGCGACCGCGCGCTGGTCTCGTACGCCGACGCGGGCGGGCGCCTGGTCGCGGTCGCGCTCGCCGGCGGGCGCGCGCGCCTGCGGGACCTCGGGCCCGCCGAGGTGCCGGGGCACGAGCTCGCCACGCTGACCTTCGCGCTCCGGCGGATGGCCGCCGGCCACGGGCGCCCCGCGACGATGCGCGCGCTGGCCGACAGCGCCACCGAGGCCGCGCGCCGGCTGGACGCGCTGCTGCTGGCGCCGCTCGCCGGCGAGCTGGGCGACCGTCCGCTGGTGCTCGTGCCGACGGCGGCGCTGCACGCCACGCCGTGGGCCGAGCTCGCGTCGTGCGCCGGTCGGCCGGTGACCGTCGCGCCATCGGCCACGCTCTGGTTCCGGTGCAGCGACGCGGCGGGCCGCCGCACGCCGGGCCCGCCGCTGCTGGTCGCCGGCCCCGGGCTGCCGGAGGCGGCGGACGAGGTCCGCGAGCTGAGCGCCCAGTACCCGGACGCGGTCTGCCTGGTCGGCGAGGCAGCGACCGCCGAGGCCGTCATCGCCGCGTTCGGTCAGGCCGAGCTCGTCCACTTCGCCACGCATGGGCGCTTCCGCGGCGACAACCCGCTGTTCTCGGCGCTCGAGGTCGGCGACGGGCCGCTGACGGTCTACGACCTGGAGGCGGCCGGCGGCGTGCCCGACCGGCTGATCCTGTCCGCCTGCGACTCGGCGCTCGGCGCCGTCGTCGCCGGCCAGGAGCTGATGGGGCTGCTGGCCACGCTGTTCACGGTCGGCACCCGCACGGTCGTCGGTAGCGTGGTGCCGGTCCGCGACGACCACACCCGCGACCTGATGGTGCGGCTGCACCGCCGCCTGCGCGCGGGCCGCTCGCCCGCCGAGGCGCTGGCGGAGTGCCAGGCCGAGCTGCCGTCGGCCGCTGCGTTCGTCTGCTTCGGCGCCGGTTAGACGACGTTGCGCGAGTCGCGTGTGCGGCCGGGGCGTGTCCTGCCGTCCCGGAGCAGCGCTCGCAGGCTCGCGCCCGAGCGCTCCGAGACGCCAGGCCACACCCCGTCCACGGTCACGCCCATGGCCTCGGCCTGTTCTACGTGCGCGGCCTCATCAGGGAGCCCTCAGCATTGGCCGTGGCCATATGCACAGAGAAGGTCGCGATCGGAATAGACGCCGGCCGGAGGCGCCCGTGTTGGTCGTCCGTGTTTGGTTGTGGCCGGCCGGCGCCCGATCAACGATCGCTGCGCCTACCGGCGCCCAAGGGCCTGGGCGCGTGAGCGTTTGGCGGGCGACGCGATTGAAGAGTCATCCGGGTCCGCGCAGCAAAGCCGCCGAGGTTGATTGGGCGCCGCCGCGGTCACGCGAATGCGAGAGCGGGCCTGGCGCCGGTCGGGCGCGCCGCGGACGACTTCAACGGCTTGGCGATCGAATGCGCGGCCTTCTCCATTCCAGCTGGCCGCAAGGCCCGTCACGCCGGGAGCGCCGCGCGAAGGATCCTGAGCCAGTTCGCGCTCAGGATCGCGTCGAGCCGTTCGCCGTCGTAGCCACGCTCTCGGAGAGCGCTCACGAGGGCCGGGTAGTCCTCTGGCCCTGCGAAGCCCTTGAGTGCCAGGCGCGCCTTCCTGAGCGCGACGGTCTCGGCGTTCGGTGCGTCGTCGAGGCCGTCTCCATGCTCGGTAGGTGCCGCCTGATCGATGAAGTCGGCCCCGAGCCCGACGTGTGTGATCCCCGTCACCCCGACGGCGTGATCGAAATGATCGAGCCAACGGCGCAACGTCGGAGCCTCCCGGTCGACGACGAACGGGATCGCCATCATCCCGACCACGCCTCCGCACTCAGCGAGCGCCTGAAGCTGCCAGTCGGCGAGGTTTCGTGGGTGATCGCAGACGGCGCGGCAGCCCGCGTGCGTGACTGAGAACGGCACCTCCTCCCCCAGCACGTCACGCCAGGTCTGCTCAGACGCGTGTGCTAGGTCCAGGACGACGCCCAGCTCGGCGAAGCGGCGCACGAGCGCGCGTCCCCGTTCGGTCAGCCCTTGTGTGGGTGTGTCGATCCCCCCGGCGAACTCATTCGGGTGGTTCCACGTCAGACCCGCCGAGCGGACCCCGCGTTCGTACCACTCCTCGAACGCGCCGGGATCGCCCTCGAGCGGCTCAACTCCCTCCATCGAGAGCACGAGCCGCAGCCGCCGGTCCTCGAGCTCCTGGCGTGCGCGGACCAGGCACACCCGCTCCGCGTTCGCCTCGACCGCGCGCCTGAGCTCGGCCTCCTGAGCCAGCGCTCGTCCACGCCACCCGTCCCCGGGCGCACACGCGCCGTACAACGGGCAGATCTGGACACCGACGCCGCCCGCCTCGAGTCTCGGCAACCAATACCGCTCGAACAAACGATCGTCGCCTCGGCGCAAGATGAGCTCAAGCGACGGCTCATCGCCGCCGGCGATGAGCAACTCGAGCAGCACGTCGGTATGGGCGTCAACGATCACGACGCGCAGTCTGCCGAACCTCGGGCAACGCCCACGATCCGCGCCGCTGCTCTCAATGTGACTCGACGCGCTGCGGTCGTGCGTCGACATAGCCCGGCGCGCTCCTGCTCTCACCTGTTGCGAGCGTCTTGCGGGGCAGCCGTCTCACGACCGGAATGGACGAGACGCGAGCGTCGTCGCGTTCGCTGGCGCGCTTTTGCTTCCGCCTGGACGCGATCGGCGCCGTGCGGCCGCTCGCGGACAATCGCGTTTCGTCCAGACCGGTAGCCCCGGCGAGTCCCGCTTCGGCTACCGCTTAGGCCTCATTCCGACAGCGCCGGTGCGACGGGTCCGGTGGGCGGGCACCGCTGACGGTTCCGACATCAGTCAGCAGGACCGAAGGCGTCTGGGCGAGCTGCGCCCGGCTGCGCGGGACCGAGTAGGACTGTCCCTTCAGCCTGGACCTCGACGACAAGCGCGAGCGACTCTGAAGGTCCGCTGCCGACGAGTCCCCGCAGCTGCTCCTCCTGCTCGTGTGCAAGTGGCTCCTGTTCAGGACGGAAGCGAACGTCGATGTCGAGGCGGCCTTTGTAGCGCTTGATGTCCACCGGCGGAACCCGAAGACGGCGTGCCACCCGGTTCTTTGGACGGCTGGCCTCGTACTCGTCATGGCTCTCGCGCCATTCGTCGCTCGCTTCGAGCAGCTCGCCGCAAAGGCCGAAGAACTCTGGTAGAGCGGGATGCAGGCGGTCTTGCTCCTCCGCCACGGCCGCCTGGAGTTCCGCAGCGGTTCCCTGAGGAACCGCCACGAGGGCGTCGCTGCACTGCGCGAGGACGCTCGTGGCGTGCGTCAGCATGGCGAAGGTGTGCTCGACGTCGGCGGCGGCGAGCTTGCCGTCTCGGTACTGCCCCAGCTGGCGCCGGGCTGTGCTCTCAATCTGGTGCCACAGACGCTTAGCGTCGACAGCGGCGCGCCGCAGGTCGTGCGTGCGGCCGTCTGAGAGCCGGCCGTCACGGCGGGCAGCAGCCTGAGCATTTGCGGCGAGTTCGCTGATGTCTTTGAGCGCGCCGATGCGATCGTCATCGAGACGTGCCAGCACCTCATCGACGCCTGCCTTGATGCCGTCGAGCTTCTCCGAGATTTCTGCGAGGTAGTGCTGCTGCGTCGCAAGGGCCATTGCCTGCCAGGCCGCCGGACCGACAAGGTCTAGGGGCGTCGGCTTGACCTGGAAAAGGTCCGACTTGCCAACGATTTGTCCGTCCTTGACGTTTTTGACCAGAACTGACGCATCGCCGCGCTTGGGCGTCGCAGCTCGGAGAGTCCCGTCTCGGATGCCGGCGGCCAGGTCCTTGGGTGGGACAAGCTCGAACACGTCACCAGGGCGCGCTTTCCGCGCCAGACGGAGTCCCTCGCGTGTCGCGCGCCCGAGGGCGTCGCACATCTGTTCGGCTGCATTGCCCGTGATGCAGACCGTGTGCTCGCGGTCGACGCGCACTGGCAGCGCGCCTCGCGGCCGACCGAGTCCGTGGCCGCCGCCTACAGAAGGGAGCCCACGATGGTCGTCAGGCACGCCTACTCCTCTTGCGTCTGGGACGGAGCAAGCTCTGAGCCGTCCACACTTGGCCTGCCAGCAGTCTCATCATGTCCAAGAAGGTCGTACCTGGCGCACTCCGCCTGACACCCGCTCCGAGGCCTTCGAGCCTCCTGCCGCCGGAAATTTGTTGCTCATTGCGCGCTATTCCCGCGTGCCGACGCCGAAATTCCGGCCAACCGCGGTCGATGCACCGCCGGTCGGCGTCCACACGCACGGCGACGTCGAGGTAAGGCGCGGGTTCGTTCACTACGGACACCGGCGTCAGATCATCCACAGGAGGGCGGCGTAACCGAGGATCGTGGCGCCCACCATCAGTACGAACACGGTCGCCGGGGAGCGCAGCGGCATCGGCTTATGGCCGAGGTCATTGGACCACCCCACGGTCACGCCCGCGGGAAACGTGAGCATGAAGATGAACGCCGCGCCGCCGATGATCCAGCCGAGCCACTCGGGAAGCATCACGCGCCATCCTTCTGGTTGTAGGCGACGACCCGCATGCGTCAGGAATCGGCGGGCCAGGCGCTGCCTTGAGGCGCGCGCGCCTCTCCGCCCTCGCGTTGTGTGAGCCGCGTCACACAAGACGAGAGGCGCCTTGTGAGGGCGCCTCCGAACGTCACCAGGTGCTGGGGTGCGGGTGGATTCTGGTCAGAAAGGGCTGACCGTCCACTTCCGCTGCGAGCCGCGCGGCGAGTGGATCTGTCTCGGCGCCGAGACCGCGATCGCGGAGGGCCGCGCGCCGGCCTCGTCACCTCGACGTTGTCCACGACGACGGCGTCGTCGCCGACGGCGCCCAGTCCCTGCTCGTGGCCCCGCGCTTAGCCTGACCCGACCGCGGCGCGGACGAGCGCCTGGAAGATCCCGCCGTCGTTGTCGATCGCGTCGTCGTTCCAGGCGACGGCGACGGTGACGCGCTCCTTCGGCAGGTACCAGAGCTCGGTGTGGGTGCCGATGCCGTCGCCGGTGTGGCCCCATAGGTCGTGGTCGTCGACGTACCACTTGGCGAGGCCGAGGCCGTAGCCCGCCCAGAACCCGCCGTGATGGACGTCCTGCATCTCTTGCAGCGAGGACGGCTCCAGCACGTGGCCGCCGAGCAGCTCGCGGCCCCAGCGAGCGAGCGACGGGACGTCGCCGGCCAGCGCGATGGCGCCCGAGGACATCGTGGTCAGCGAGCGGCGTGGCAGCAGCCCGCTGCGGTCGTTGAAGTCGACCTGGCGGGCCAGGCCGTTGGGGTACCAGTACGAGTGCGCGTGCGGCGGCGCCGGGCGCTCGCCGGGCTGGAGCGCGAGGCCGTCGCCGCCGGGCGCGCTGAGCACGTGGCGGCGGGCGAGCGCCGCGATCGGCGCGCTGCCGGCGCGCTCGAGGATCAGCCCCGCGAGCACGAACCCGGCGTCCGAGTACTCAGCGCCCTCGGTGCGCGGGCCAGGCTTCCCGGCGGCGGCGACGAACTGCCGCCGGGTCGGCGTCACCCGCGGGTGGTCGAACACCCGGAAGAAGAACGCGTCGGGCGGGTCACCCATCCCTGAGGTGTGGCCGAGCAGGTCGCGCACGGTCGCCTTCGGGTCGCCACGCCAGGCCGGGTACCAGCGGCGGATCGGATCGTCCAGGCGCAGGTGGCCCTGCTCGACGAGCCGCATCGCGGTCGAGGCGGTGACGATCTTGGTGATGCTGTCGAACGGGATCGCGGTGTCGGTGGTCATCGGCCGGCGAGGGTGCAGCACGGCGTCGCCGGCCGCGCCCGACCACTCGCGCCCGTCCGCGAACACGACCGCGGCGGACGCGCCCGGGACGCCGGTATCGGCGACCTTCTTCGCCAGCGCCGCGTCGAGGCGGTGGGCCGCCGCAGGCGTGAACTGCACGCCCGGCGCTCGCGCCGCCCCGTCCTTGTCCGATCCTCCGCAAGCGGCGAGGAGGACGAGCACGACGCAGGCCAGAGCCAGGCGCGCCACGTGCCGACGCTACATCACTTCGACCGGTCGAACCATCCGAGCGTCGAGGTGCTGGCCCTGCCACGCGATCGCGCCCATCGAGAGCAGCAGCAGCGCTCAGCTCAAGGCCACGATCGGGTTGCTGGCGGCCCCGAAGCCCACGATGTTCACCACGCACGCCACGTGCAGACCGATCGCCGCCCAGGCCGGCGCGCGGCGGCCGCGGATCAGGCCGATCGTCAAGAGCACGACGCCGACGAGCACTGACAGCCGGCCGATCGTGTGGACGATGCTCGCGCCGAACGTGTTGTCGACGCGGTCGAGCACTGCGGCCATCTGGGCGCGGTCCGCGTCCGGACCGGTCGCAGTGTTGCCTTCGTCTCTAAAGATCAGGAACGGATCAACGGACAGGCCCGTCAGGCCATATCAAGGAACGTCCGACGACATGACCCAACCGTCGGGGCGCGGTGCGTTGATCGGCCGCTGCTTCCATGCGACACGCAGCAGTCCAGTCGCCGCTAGCGCTTTGCGCGAAGGGAGCGCTCGCCAGTACGGCCCGTCCACGCTTCTGGATCTGCCTCGTGGTGGGATGCGGGATCCGGCGTCCTCGATGATCGGGAGGACCTGTCGTTGTGACGATTCCGGCGCGCTGGCGTAGTGGAGGCATGAGCCGGCTCTCGCGCGCGGTGTTCCTCCTGGTGGTCGCGCTGCTCGCCGGGTGCGGCGATTCCGGGACGGGCGGGAAGGCGAGCGGCGCGTGGGGGCGCCTGTCGGACCCGCCGCTGAGCGCTCGCGAGGCCGCGACGGCGGTCGCGGTCGGCGGCGAGGCGCTGTTCCTGGGTGGCAGCGACGCGCCGCCGTGTCCGCCTAACGCCGACTGTGTCGCTCCCGGCGAGCCGCCGCTGCGCGATGGCGCCGCCTTCGATCCCGCAGCGGGCACGTGGGAGCGGATCGCCTCGGCGCCCGTTGGCTTCAGCTGGGCCTACACGGCGGTCCTCGGCGATGCGCTCTACCTCCTGATCCCGGGAGAGAAGGGACGGCCGGACGCGCCGCCCGCGTTCCTGCGCTACCAGCGGCGCGCCGACCGCTGGAAGGAGCTGCCGCTGCCGCCGGACGCTCGGGGACGGTCGCTTGTCGCGACGGACAGGCAGCTCGTGGCGTACGCCGAGTCGGAGGAGCGCGACGCGGTCAAGGACATGGCGTTCGATCCGGCGAGTAAGGAGTGGTCGGCGCTGCCCGACGACCCGCTTCCCCCGACCTACGGGCGGACGATGGCCTGGAGCGGCCGGGAGCTCGTGTTGTTCGCCGCCGAGTTGGTGGCGCAACCCGGCGCGGAGAAACCGTCCGTGCTCATCGCCGCTGCGTTCGACCCGCGCGCGGGCTCGTGGCGGCGGCTGCGCGACTCGGAGATCCTGGGCGGCGGCGGCCGCTGGTTCACCCACGAGGGGCGCATGATCTTGCCCGCGCTGGGTGGCGCAGACGGCGGCGAGACCGGTAACTGGGGCCGGACGTACCCCAACGGCGGCATCCTCGACCTGGACGAGGATCGCTGGCTCCCGCTGCCCGACGGCCCCGACGGCGACGAGGAGTTCGCCGCCGGCACCGTGGCCGGTGAGCGGGCCGACGTGTTCGGGGTGGGCGACTGGATCCTCGACGCCGTTGTCGGCAAGTGGATCCCGGTCCCCCGGCTGGAGGACCGGGGCGGCGACAGCCTCGTGAGCGGGCGCGCGCTGGTCGCCGCAGGCCGCCACGTGGTCGCGTTCGGCGGCGCGCGCTCGTCGGGCAACGGCAGCATGGAGCTCCTCACCGACGCCTGGACCTGGTCGATCCCCTGATGAGCCCGCTGCCGTCCCTACCGCCGCGACTTGGGCTGGCTCCAGCATCGCGCGCCTCTGCATCGCCTGCCAGGAGCGCATGTGCCCGGGTCGCGGAGTTGCGCTTTGCGCGAAACGCAGCAGCTAGTACGACGCCAACTCGAGTGCTGCCTATGCCTCGTTGCGACAGCGACGGTGCTCGAGCTCGGTCCGATGGCAAGCCGCGCTGCGCGGACATCGTGCCCGTGCATCGGATGCGCCGGGTTCGGCCGAGTCGCACTCCTGTTAGGCGCGAAGGCGACGAAGATCGATGGCTTCCGCGACGCGTCGCCCGGACGCCGGGCAGCAACGCAGCAACGCTAGTGCGCATCATTCTGGGGCTTTGCGCAGGAGGGTCGAGACGCGTTGCCGTGTGACGCCGAAGCGCTCCGCAATCTCCTCCATCGTCAGGCCCTCGGCGTAGAGCGCGCGCGCCTCGGCCCGGCGTACGTTCGCTCCACTCCTGTCGAGCGCCGTTGAACTCTCGGTGAGCAGCTGCACGATGAGCGGGCCGTCGCTTCTGGAGACGCTCTCGGTGTACGACGCGCCTTTCGCGCGCAAGCGCCGGAGCTGGGCGATTCGCTTCTTGATCAGCGTTGTCCGCTTCTGGTTGTCGGCGAGCGTGTCCTCGAGCGCCGCCAGTGCTTCAAGGAATGGGTCTTGGGCCATGGATCCAGTCTCGTAGGGGCGGTTGACAACGGGGCGGTGAGCAACGACTATTGCGGCAATCCCTATTGCTGCAATGGCTATTGCGGTACTCTACCGGACCTTGGCTGGGTTCGCGTCGTGCGTGAGCCGCACGCGAGCGTCAGCGTGCCATCCCGTGTCCCTACGAACCGGAGGACTCGCCATGGACTCCATGACAACGACACAGAAGTCACCGTCTATGGTTGTGAGCGCACGATGGCCGGGCGCTCCAGTTCCCGTGGTCTCCAGCAGGAATGTGCGGTCGCGACGGGGCGCAGCGAACGACGGCCGCCGCAACGGCGCCGGCGACGACCGGCTGGCGCGCACGCTCAACGAGCGGCGACTGTTCGCGCGCTATCGCGAGCGTGACGATCGGGCGGCCCGCGACGCGCTGGTGGAGCGGTTTCTCCCACTCGCCACGCAGCTGGCGCGACGTTACCACCGGGGCAACGAGCCGCTGGACGACCTCGTTCAGGTCGCGTCCGTGGGCCTGCTGAAGGCCATCGACCGGTTCGACCCCGCACGCGGCACCGCGTTCTCGTCGTTCGCCGTACCGACGATTGCGGGAGAACTGAAGCGCCATTACCGCGACAAGGGCTGGGCTGTTCGGGTCCCGCGCGACCTGCAGGAACTGGCGCTGCGCGTCGACCGCGCGACCGATCCCCTCTTTCATAAGCTCGGGCGCGCACCGACTCCGTCCGAGATCGCTGACGAGGTGGGGGTCACCATC
Source organism: uncultured Solirubrobacteraceae bacterium (assembly GCA_963759375.1). Classification (GTDB taxonomy): domain Bacteria; phylum Actinomycetota; class Thermoleophilia; order Solirubrobacterales; family Solirubrobacteraceae; genus DASSUW01. Next base: position 466,963 of record CAVWYY010000001.1, read on the forward strand.
GAGCAGGTGCTCGAAGCGCACGAGGCGGCAGCCGCCCACCGAGCCGACTCTCTCGATCGCCCCGTCTCCGACGCCGACCAGGACGCTACGCGGGTCGTTGACACGCTGGGCGGCGACGAGCCGGGCTACCGTCAGGCCGAGGACTCCGCCACCGTCGCGTCTATGGCGTCGGTCCTCAGCGACCGCGAGCGGGAGATCCTGAGGCTGCGCTACGAAGAGGACATCACGCAGTCAGAGATAGGCGACCGCGTCGGCCTCTCGCAGATGCACATCTCGCGGTTGCTGCGGCAAGCCGTCGCGCGGCTGCGCGAGGCCGCGCAGGTAAGCGAGGAACCGGCATAACTGCGGACACATCCCGAAGGTCCTGCGGCGCGCTCGTTACGGTTGGCAACGGCGGGCTCGGCCGCGCCCTCGGCCGCCTCGGCGCCAGAGTTGCCGTCACGCGCAGTGCCATTCACCGCGCGGCTTCTACTTTCGCCCTGGCAGGACCGGTCTTGAGGGCGACGTTGCGCGCTGCTCCTCGTGCCTCATCGTGAGAGCGACGCTGCGCGAGCTTCCTCCGATCGCGCGCGCACGTCGTGCCTATGCACCCGGATGCAGCGGCTCAGGCCGAGTGGGACTTTCCGCTGGTCGTCCCAGGCGTGCGCGCGTCCACGCGGCTTCGGGACTTCGTACCGAGGTTGTGTGCCGGACGGCGCGCTAGTTGCCGAGAACCCGAGGGGCGCGGGCTTAGCTCCCATCGGCCCACACTATCCCGCACCGCGCGTCAGCTGGCGATGCGCACCGCGGAGGAGGGGGCGCCGGGCGCCCCCTCCTCGACGTGCGTCAGTCGTCCTGCTCGCCGCAGTTGAACCGGGCGGCGCCGGCAGCCATCTCGATGCCGCCCAGCACGTGCCGCAACAGCAGCGGCTCGTCCCAGTACACGCCCTTGTGTCCGAGCGCCGTGTAGAACGAGCGGCCGCCGTCATACGGCTGGCACCACGAGATCGGGTGGTCGCCCATCGGCGGCGAGCCGCCCGGAACGCTGTACCCCCGCGGGTCATACGTGCTCTCGTCGACCGACAGCAGCACGTGGACGGTGTCGCGCGGATTGGTGCGGAAGTTGTACCACTCCTCCTCGCGGGTCCAGGTCCGCCCCAGGTGCCTGGTGGCCGCGCTGCGGCGATCCTCCACGTTCATCGTGGCGACCTGGAACTGCGCGTTCACCCCGGGGACCCCGGGGTGGTCGCGGAAGTAGGCCCCGACCAGGCCGCCGTACCACGCCCAGTCGTACTCGGTGTCCGACGCCGAATGGATGCCGGCGTAGCCCCCGCCCGCTTGGATGTAGCGCTCGAACGCCGCCTGCTGCGCGGCATCGAGCACGTCGCCCGTCGTGCACAGGAAGATCACGACGTCGTACTTGGCGAGATTCTCATCCGTAAACAACGCTGCGTTCTCGGTCGCATCCACATCGAAGCCGCGCCGCGCACTCATCTGGGCGATCCTGGTCGTGCCCTGCGGAATGCACTCGGTGTGCCGGAACGCCGCCGTCTTCGAGAAGATCAGCGCCTTGAAGTACTCCCCGTGGCGGTGTCCCTTATGGCCGTGATGGCCGCTCGCTGGTGCCATTGGCACCATCACGACCGCGACGATCGCCGCGGCCAACAACCCGCGTATGAAGACCCGCATTGAGCCCCTCCCTTCGCCCCGTGGACAGTCAGGGATACCCGGCGGGCCGCGACTGCAGTCAGACCCTGTCGGCTGCTCGTGTCTTGACACAGTAATTCGGTTGCGGCGGGGAAAGGCTGCCGAGCCCAGCCATCAGACGCTCGCCCCGGACGACGAGCGGTTGCGCCGCCAGCCGTCCAGTCCCGGCGTCGTGCTAGGCACAGCGTGGGCGCTCCGACCCCGGCCGCGCCGCATTCCCACTCACCGCCTCTGCTTTCGCAATCGTCTGCTAGCGGCACCGACCGTCGAGTGCGCCGCGCTGCTGCTTTGCGCGAGAAGCGGCTCTCAGGATCAAGTCCTGCCGTGGGCAGTTCGCTACTAGCTGCGCCGAGCAGGTGCTTAGCGCTGTTGCCGGGAGGCAGCTGGGGCCGTGAGCGCGAGTTCGAGCTGCATCCGCTCTGAGCTAAGCCGAGTCCGTCCCTCGTTGCGCGTAGTCGGTGACCGCGCCAGCGTGGCTATCGCTTCGGCACCAGAATCTGCGCAAGGGCGCCGCTCGAGAAGCGCTCCTCTTCGACGACGTCCAGCTTCAGGTGCTCTCCCAGCTCCGCGAATGGGCTGCGGCCCGCGCCGATAGCGATCGGGACCGTCGTCAGCTGGTATTCGTCGACGAGGCCCAGGCGGGTCAGCGACTTGGCGAAGTCGGGGCCGCCGTGGACCAGGACCGTTCCTTCGTCGTCCCGACCCTTCAGGTCCGCGATCTCTGCGCCTAGGTCCCCGCCGAAGATCTCGACTGGTCCCCATTCCGCCTTCTTCAGGGTATGGGAGAAGACGGCCTTCGGCTTCTCGTTCATCGCGGTTGCGATCGGCCCCTCGGACGCGGCCCAGTGCGGGCCCATGATCTCGTAGCTGCGGCGGCCCATCGCGTGAACGCCGGCCTCCTCGAGGGCGCGGCGGTTCCACTCGCCCGAGTCGTCGCCGAACCACTCGAACATCCATTCATGGGTCCCGTCAGTGCTGGTGACAAAACCGTCGAGAGACATGACCATTTTGAGAATCACTTTTCGATCGCTCATGCAGGTAAAGACCTACCCGATCGCGTGAATTCATCGCTCATCGGCGGATTCGCGCTAAGCCAGCTCCCCGGACGCGCCGGCCGGTCGGGATCTTCGCGAGGCTGCGGTAGAACTGCTGAGCCTGTGGGTTGTCGGTCCACACTTGCACTCGCGAAACTCTTGCGCGCGAGTGACGGCGAAGACGTGCCGAGGCAGCGCGGTGCCGATGCCCTTGCGTTGCGTCGACGGGTGCACGAACAGCATCGAGATCTCCATGGCCGCGGCGCGGTCGTGCGCGGGGGGAGATCGCGCACGAGTCCGAGAGCGCGGGGGTGTTCTGGTTCCGCGAGGATCCTCAGGTCGCAACCGTTCGAGACTCATGACGCCGCCCTGAAGGCCGCCGGGCTCGCCGCGTAAGACCGACGGCTGGTCGACCGGAGGTCGCGCACGATCGTCGTCTGCGCGCTTCTGCGTTCGCCTGCAGGCGATTAGCCGGCGAAGTCGCCCGGCGCCTATCGCTTTGTGCGAGTTGCGAAAGCGCTAGGTCGGCCACGAGCGCCGCTCGCGTCTCAATGCGGTGCGCGATGGACTCGACTCGGTGCGACGTGTCGAGGTAGAGTCGTTTCAATGGTCGGGCTGCTCCGCATAGCGCTCCAGGTCGTTCTGTTCTTCCTCTTGCTCTCACTGGTGGTCGCGGTCGCGGCCGAGCAGACCGGCATCCTTGAGAAGGTCGTGTTGATCGCCGCCGGTGCCGCACTCGTGTGGCTCGCGTCACGTGTCCGACGTCTCGGGTCACCTCGGGTGCATCACCCGTAGCGTTGCGTTGGCAAGGGCCGACGCGACTTTCGTTTTCGTTCGCCGGCAAGCAGCAGCCTCGGACGGAGCTGCGGCGTCGGCGCCGGTCGAGCGCGTACTGTGCGCGCGTGGACTTCTCGGACTGGCTCCTCGCACTGCACGTGCTGGCGGCCTTCGCGCTGATCGGGGCGCTCGTGCTCTTCAGCGCGGTGATGGTGGCCGGCTGGGCGGTGGACCGGCCGCGACGCGCGATCGCTTTCAGTCGGTTGGCCGCGGTTGGCGGCCCGCTGGTCGGCGCGGGCGCCGGGCTGGCGCTGCTGTTCGGGATCGCGCTCGCGATCGACCTCGACGAATACCGGGTGTGGGACGCGTGGATCCTGATCTCGATCGTGCTGTGGATGATCGGCGGTGCGACAGGATCGCGCGTCGGTGCGCACTACGCCGGCGCTCAGGAACTCGCGAAGCGGCTCGAGGGCGCCGGTGACGAGCCGAGCTCCGAACTGGCCGCCGAGCTGAGCAATCGCCGGGTGGCGACCCTGCATGTGCTCACGGTCGCGGCGTTCACGATCATCCTCGTCCTCATGGTCTTCAAGCCCGGCGCATGAGCCTGCTCGCAACCATCCGTCCCGACAGCTGGAACTGGGCGCTGCTGGTGCATGTCGCCGGCGCGATGATCCTCGTGGGCGGGCTGCTCACTGCCGGCGGCGCGGCGGCGCTCGCGAGGCGCGACGACACGGGCGCGCTCATCCGCTTCTCCTACCTCACGCTCGCCACGATCGCGCTGCCAGGGTTCATCGTCATGCGTGCGGGCGCCCAGTGGCTCTACGACAAGGAGGGCTTCACCGGCGATGACGATCCGGCCTGGATCGGCATCGGCTTCGGCACGTCGGACCTCGGCGCGCTCCTGCTGCTGATCGCCCTCGTGGTCGGCGGGATCGGACTGCGGCGCTCGCGCCGTGGCGGTGGCGACGGCCTGGTGCGAGCGAGCGGCGTGATCGCCCTCGTGCTGCTTGCGCTGTACATCGTCGCCGTCTGGGCGATGGCGGGCAAGCCGGGGTAATTGGCCGCCTCGAGGCCGAAATCATCAGCGAGGCCGCGAAGCTGGTGGTCGAGGGCCGGCCCATGAGGCCGACCAACCGCAGACGACTTCCGCATCCGCCTGCACGCGATAGCGCCGGCGATCGCCCGCTGAGTGCTGCATTGCGCGAAAGGCAGCGATCGCGTGGGAGCCCAAGTCCATGTCAGATCTCGGGCAGCCAGGCCCGCACCGTCGTACCGCGGTCGACCGGGCTGTGGACCTCGAGTCGTCCTCCGAGTGCCTCGACGCGGTCGATGAGGCCACGCAGGCCGGTGCCCGCGTCAGCGTCCGCGCCGCCGCTTCCGTCGTCGGTCACCTCGACGAGCACATCGTCCGCCTCGCGGCGCACGGTCACGGACGCGGCGCGGGCGGACGCGTAGCGGGCGACGTTCGTGAGTGTCTCCGCGACGACGAAGTAGGCCGCCGCCTCGAGGGCCTCGGCCGGTCGGTCGTCAAGGTCGACGCTCAGCTCCACGGGCAGCGGTGCGCGAGCCGCCAGCGCTCCGAGCGCCGCCTGGAGGCCATGGTCGGTGAGCACGGCGGGATGCAGCCCGCGGGCGAGCTCGCGCAGCTCCTCCAGTGCCTCAGAAAGCTCGGCGTTTGCGTGGGCGAGCGCATCGCGCGCCGCCTCTGGGTCGCGCTCGAGCCGGCGTTCGGCGAGCCGCAGGGTCATAGAGAGCCCCACCAGGCGCTGTTGGGCGCCGTCGTGGAGGTTGCGCTCGAGCCGGCGGCGCTCGACCTGCGCGGCCTCGACGAGCCGCTTGCGCGAGGCGGCGAGCTCTTCGCGTGCCTCGGCGTTGGCCAGCGCCTGCGCGACGAGTTCCGCGAAGGCGGCCAGGCGCTGCTCGGCGCCGCGCGGGAACGACGCGTCCATCGTGGCGCCGACCACGGCACCCCAGAGCTCGCCGTGGACGACGACCGGAGCTCCGACCGACGCCCGCACTCCCAGCTCGCGCAGCGCTTCGAACGCCTCGTCGGGCAGGTCGTCGATGTCGACTCGCGCCGGGCGCCCCGTCCGGTGGACGCGGGCGGCGGTCGAGTCCTGCTCCATCGACACGCGGAAGCCAATGGGCGCCGCGGGCGTCCGTCCGCCGCTCCAGCCGCCGACGATCGTTCCGTGGCCATCGTCGAAACGGATCATGCTGGTCACGTCGGCGCCAAACAGCTGCCCAACCTCCTCGGCGACGGCCGCGAACACCCTCAGGCGGTCCGTGCCGCGCGCCACCAGCGTCGCGACGCGTCGCAGAGCCGCCTGCTCCTCAAGCAAGCGGACGAACTCGGGATCGGCGGCCCGTGTCCAGTCCACGGCGACAGTGTGGCGTGTCGAGCTGAAGATCCGTGCCTTCTCGAAACGGGCAGCGAAGGCAACGCCACGTCTATCCATGCGACTCGACACTCGCGTCGTCGTGCGACGCAGTCGATCGCTGTCGCTCCGCGCGATACGCGGGCGGTAGCCGGCGACTATTCGCCATCGCGGCTGGCTCGTTGCCATGACCGATGAGTTCGATTCGGCCGTCCGGTCTTTACCGAACGACGGCCAACGCAACGAGAAGGACCCGCGAGCATGAAACTGACGACGATCACCCACGTTTCCGTCGACGGCGTGATGCAGGGCCTCGGCGGGCAGGATGAGGACCGCAGAGGCGGATTCGAGCGCGGTGGATGGGCTTTGCCGCTCTTCGACAACGAGGCCGAGAGGTTCCTCTCCGAGGTCTTCCAACGCGCCGATGCGTTCCTGTTCGGCCGACGGACATACGAGATCTTTGCCGGCTCCTGGGGAACCGGCTCCTGGGGAGCGGATCAGGGCAAGAACCCGATCTCAGTGGCCTTGAACACGCGGCCCAAGTACGTGGCATCGACCACGCTCACCGACCCGCAGTGGGCGGACACGACCGTCCTCTCCGGAGACGTCGCGGCCGCCGTCGGCGACCTGAAGGCCAAGCCCGGGCGCGAGCTGCAAGTGCACGGCAGCGGCAACCTGGTCCGCTGGCTCGTCGACAACGACCTGGTCGACGAGATCACCCTGCTCACCTATCCCGTGGTCGTCGGCCAGGGGACGCGGCTGTTCCCCGCCACCGGTGAGGACACAGCACTTGAACTGGCCGACTCGCGGGCCACCTCCGGCGGGGTGATCATCCAGGTCTACCGGCCGACCGGGCGCCCGCAATACGCCGACTGATGCACGTGACCTGAAGCCGCATTCACGCCTTTGGCGCTGCATCGCAACACGCCACATGCTCGCGATCCACCATCTCACCCGAGGCTTTCGACCCGCAACCTGGTCAGTCGAGGGCAGCCCGAAAGCGAGTCAGCTCGCCCGGTCCGACTCCTTTCTACGCCGGGACGTCACCGCGGGATCCAAACAGCAAGCAGTCGACTCGTGGGCCAGGCGGGTGCGCGTGCTCGTCTCACGGCATGATGACGTCATGTCCGAGCGCGATGACTTCTTGACGTGGGTCAACAGCTCCCTGTACGACGTCGAACGCGCGCTGCACAACGGCGACGCAGGACCTCGGCGGGCGCTGTGGTCCCGGAGCGAGCCCGTCAGCGTCCTTGGGGCGTGGCGAAACGCCTGTGGGCAGGAGGAGCTAGATGAGCTCTTTACGGCACTCGGGAGGAGCTTCTCCGACTGCACGTCCTATTCGCTCGAGCTGCAGGCGTTCGATGTCGTGGGCGAGATGGCGTATACCGCCGGCCTGGAGCACACATCGGCCTCCGTCGACGGTGAGCCGCGCACCTACACCCTGCGGGCCACCCAGGTGTACCGGCGGGAAGACGGCGAGTGGAAGGTCGCTCACCGCCACGCCGACACCGTCGCTGACTGACGGTGGACGAGCAGCGGATCTGCCGCGCAGCTCACGACGAGTGCCGCTGCCGCCGGGATCCGATCGTCCTGCCCGCCGCACGGTCGCTCCCGCTTTGCGCGAGAAGCGGCACTTCGCTCGAGTCGCTGAACCCCCGCTCTCGTCCGAGGAATGCGCGGCGGGCGGGAGGCAGGACCGGATTCGACGTCATGAGCGCTCGGGCTCGGATGCGAGACCGCACCGACGGTTCGCGCCGCAGCCGGCGAGGTCGGTGGACGCGATCGCTGCCGTTAAAGGTTGAAGCCTCCGGACGCTTCGATGTTCTCGCCGGTGATCCACGCGCACTCGTCCGACAGCAGGGCGGCGATGACCTTGCCGATGTCGTCGCCGTCGCCGAGGCGCCCGAGCGCGGTGCGCTCGACGAGCGAGGCGATGACCTCGGGAAAGCGCTCGACCACGTCGTCGGAGATCATCCGCGTCCGGGTCGGACCGGGCGCGATCGAGTTGACGCGGACCCCGCGCGGACTGAGCTCCTTGGCGAGGTAGCGCGTGAGGACCGCGAGGCCGCCCTTCATGCTGGCGTACGCGGAGTAGCCGGCTTCGATGCTGTTGGGCAGCGCCGAGTTGCTGGTCGTGTTGACGATCGCCCCACCGTCGGCGAGAAGGGGCAGCAGCTTCTGCGTGAGGAAGAACGGCCCCTTGAGGATGACCCGGTGGAACCGGTCGTATAGCTCCTCGGTCGTGTCGGCGAACATCGACATCTGCCCGAAGCCGGCGTTGTTGGCGAGGTAGTCGAACGAGGTGCGCTGCCAGCGGTCGCTGAGTTCGGCCGCCACCCGCGACACGAAGACCTCGAAGGTGTCGCTGTCGCCGACGTCGAGCTGCAGGGCGACGGCTGTGCCTCCGTGCTGCTCGATGGTCGCGACGGTCTCCTCAGCGCCCTGGGGATTGGTGGTGTAGGTCAGGATCACGCCGGCGCCGCGCTCCGCGAGTCGGATGGCGGCGTGCCGCCCGATACCCGAGCTGCCGCCGGTGACGATCGCGATCTTGTTGTCTGTGGAGTCGTTGTTTGGCATGCATCGAGCGAATCAGTCCGTGGGCATGGAGCGTGAGAACAGAACTGCCGCGTCGATGCACAATCCTGCTCGATCGTCCGCTTTGGCCACACACCGGCCGCGCTGTACCGCGTGCGACATGTATGTTCCTGCTCGTGGGCGCGATCGATGAGCTGCAAGCGCTGATCGCCCGGCATGCCCGGCCCGACGAGACGACGGCGATTGACGGCGTCCTCCTTTCGGCCGCCGGCAGGCCGGGCGAGCCGCGCGCGTCGACCACCGGGACGGTCATGGCGGTCATCGCCCAGGGTGCGAAGCGCCTGGCCATCGGCGACCGCGTGTACGACTACCGGCCCGGCCAATACCTGGTCGCCTCGGTCGACCTGCCGATCACCGGGCACTACACGCATGCATCGCCGGACGAGCCGGCCCTCGGGTTCGGCCTCATCCTCCGGCCGTCGGCCATCGCGCCATTGGTCCTGAACGCCGACGCGGCGCCCGCGCCGCCTGGGATCGGCGTCGCCGACGCCTCGCCCGAGCTCCTCGACGCCGTCGTCCGCATGGTGCGGCTGCTCGACAGCCCAGACGACCGCGATGTTCTGGCACCGATGATCGAGCGCGAGATCCTGTGGCGGCTGATCAACGGTCCCCTGGGTCAGAGCGTGCGCCAGATCGGACTGACCGACAGCAGCCTCACGCACGTGAGCCGCGCGGTCCGCTGGATCAGCGAGCACTTCAACCAGCCATTCCGCGTCGAAGACCTCGCTCGCTCCTGCGGCATGAGCACGTCAGCCTTCCACCGCAACTTCCAGGCCGTCACCGCGCTCAGCCCGATCCAGTTCCAGAAGCAGATCCGCTTGCAAGAGTCGCGACTGCTGCTGCTCACCGGGGCGGACGACGTCGCCACCGTGGGATACCGGGTGGGGTACGACAGCGCATCGCAGTTCAGCCGCGAGTACCGACGGCAGTTCGGGCTCGCTCCGGGCCGCGACGCGGCTCGCCTCCGCGCAGGCGCACAACCGCCTGAGCCGCGGCCGGTGACACCCGCCCCAGCGATGTAAGCGACCGCGAGCCGCAGAACCGTCGCATCACCTGATCACCGAGCTCAAGGTGATGATCCGCCCGGCCTCGGCCGTCGAGCTCGTCGGGGCGAGGATGGCGGAGGAGTTCCCACGGGTCGGGCTCGGCCTTCCAGGCTGATCGATCGACCTTTGTGAGTGATCTAGACCGTGGCGCGGGCGGGAGCTAGGGTCGGTGTATCACTGTTCGTCGTGAGGAGGGGCGATGTCCTCCACGCAAGCAGGCGCGCTTGGACGGGCCGCCGATCTCATCGATGCCTTCAACGAGGCCGATTGGGACCGGCTGCAGGGCCACCTGGCTCGTGATGTTCTCTACACCGAGACCGGGACGGCACGGCGAGTGGAGGGGGTCGCCGCCTACCTGAAGTTGTGCGAAGGCTGGAAGGAGGCGTTTTCAGACGTTAGGGGAACGGTGACCAACGCAGTCGCCGGCGATGCCATCGCGGCGCTGGAGATCCGCTGGGTGGGGACGCACACCGGGCCGCTCGAGACACCTGCGGGTCCGGTTCCGGCGTCCGGACATCAGATTGCGGTCGATGCGACGTTCTGGGCGCAGTACGACGGCGACCGCATTCAGGAGATCCACCATCACCTCGACGTGCTCGCCCTGCTGCAGCAGATCGGCGCACTTCCCGGCTGACGGACGGTCATCACCGCCGCTTTGCGCCACGTGAGCGGACACCCTCTCGCGCTTGGCACTTAGCAGTCCACAGCGAGCGGCCGATGACGACCTGCGCGATGCCGGTGTCGATCACGCCGATGTCGATCCGGCGGGTCGCTTCCTGCCGGTTCGCGGCCGGAGGACGCGGGGAGCTCGGGCGGCTCGGCGGGCGCGGCCTCGGAGCCGGCGCCCTGGTAGCGCGGCGCCACACGGAACGGGATCGCCCGGCCCGGCGACGCTCCCCACGGTGACCGACCGCAGGCCCTGCGTGCAGTAGATCGCGTTGGGCTGGATCGGGGCCGGGATCCGCGTCGCCCGCCACGAGGATCTCGTCGACTTTGACGAGGTGCGTCTGCGGGAGCAGATCGTCGGTGAGTGCATCCCAGTCGGGGAGCTGCCAGCCCGGGTCGTCGGACTTGCAGATGGCCACGCCCTGGTAGTCGGGGCCTGCGGGGACGTCCGTCACAGGCGCACTCTGCCGGGGCGAACGAGCGGCAACGCGCCGAGACCCGGGCCCAGTCGGTCGCATCGTGAAACCGCGATGGTGCGGTTGCCCGTCCTTCGGTTAACAGGGTGACCACCTTGGGCAACTGGGTACCGGGCACGAAACTTTCCCTATGGCTGCAACCGTCCTCATCGTCGACGACCACCCCGCCTTCCGGGCGGCGGCCCGTCGTCTCCTCGAGCTCGAGGGGTACGACGTAGTCGGCGAGGCCGAGGACGGCCTCACCGCGATCACCGCGGCGCGCACGCTGCGTCCCGACTTCATCCTGCTGGACGTGCAGCTCCCGGACGTGGACGGCTTCGAGGTAGCCGAGCGTCTGTGCACCGATCCCGCTGCACCCCAGATCGTCCTCACCTCATCCCGCGACCGCAGTGACTACGGTCCCTGCCTCGCCAGCACGCCCGCGCGTGGCTTCGTCCCCAAGGCCGAGCTCTCGGCTGCGGGGATCGCGGATATCCTGGCCGCGTGAGGCTCGCGATCATCGGGGGCGGAGGGTTCCGCGTCCCGCTCGTCTACGGCGCCCTGCTCCGTTCGCAGGGGTTCAGCGACGTCGTTCTGCACGACGTCGATCTCGACCGGCTCGAGCGGATCGCGCTCGTGCTCGAAGGCCAGGCCGCCGCACACGGCGACCGGGTACCGTTCCGGACCACCGACGACCTCGACGACGCGCTCGAGGGCGCCGACTTCGTGTTCGTGGCGATCCGCGTCGGCGGGCTCGAGGGCCGCACGGTCGACGAGGGCGTTCCGCTCGGCCATGGCGTGCTCGGCCAGGAGACGATCGGCCCCGGCGGGATCTGCTTCGCGCTGCGCACGATCCCGGCGATGGTGGAGCTCGCCGAGCACGTGGCCCGCCGGGCCCCGGACGCCTGGCTGGTCAACTTCACGAACCCCGCCGGCATGGTCACCGAGGCGCTGCAGCAGGTGCTCGGCGATCGCGCGATCGGCATCTGCGACACGCCGTCGGGCCTGTGCCGCCGCGTGGCCGCCGCAGTCGGCCGTCCGGCGTCGGAGCTGTGGTTCGACTACTTCGGCCTCAACCACCTCGGCTGGCTCAGGGGCGTCCGCGACGGCGGTCGCGAGCTGCTGCCCGACCTGCTGGCGGACGACGCCGCGCTCGCAGCGCTCGAGGAGGGCCAGGTGTTCGGCGCCGAGTGGCTGCGCTCGCTCGGGATGATCCCGAACGAGTACCTCTCCTACTTCTACTTCTCCGATCACACGGTCAGCGCGCTGAGCGAGAAGCCGCGCGGCCAGTACCTGCTCGAGCAGCAGGCCGGGTTCTACGCCTCGCGGCCGGACTCGCCCGAAACCGCGTTCGCCGACTGGAAGGCCACTAAGGAGGAGCGCGACCGCACGTACATGGCCGAGGCCCGCGACGGCCACGAGCACGCGGCGGCCGCCGACGACGAACCCGGCGGCTACGAGGCCGAGGCGATGGCCGTGGTCGAGGCGATCGCCTCCAACGCCGGCTCCGTGCAGATCCTCAACGTCGCCAATCGCTCGGCGCTGCCGTTCCTGGACGAGCAGGCGGTCGTCGAGGTGCCGTGCCTGGTCGGCGCGGCGGGCGCGCAGCCGCTGGCGGTCGGCTCCGTGCCCGAGCACGCCCGGGCGCTCGTCGACACGATCAAGGCGGTCGAGCGCGCCACGATCGAGGCGGCGCTGACCGGGTCGACCGCGCTGGCCGTCCGCGCGCTCGCCCTGCACCCGCTCGTCCCGTCCGTCACCGCGGCGCGCGAGATCTTCGCCGAGTACCGGCAGCGCCTGCCCGTCCTCGAGGAGCGCTTCGCATGAATGTCGACCTGGCCGTCGTCACCCCTGCCTACCTCGACTACACGTTCGTGGGGCTCGAGTCCCTGCCCGGGCCCGGGGAGGAGCGCTTCGCGGGCGACATGCTGCGCTCGCCCGGCGGCGGCGCGATCACCGCCGTCGGCGCCCGGCGCCTCGGGCTCAAGACGGCGCTGGTGGCGCCGCTGGGCGACGACCTGGCCGGGCGTTTCGTGCGCCACGCGCTCAAGGAGGAGGGCATCGAGGTCGGCGAGCCGCGCGGCAACCGGACGCCGACGACCGTCGTGATGCCGGTGGCCGGCGAGCGGTCGATGGTGACCGTCGACCCGGGCGTGCGCGCCCGCGCGAGCGACCTCGAGTCACTGTCGCCGCGCGCCGTGGCCGCGACGCTCGAGCAGATCGACCTGCTGCCAGGCGACTTATGCACGTTCGTCACCTGCGGCGATGATGATGCGCGTGCGTTCGCGGGCCGGCTCCCACGCACCGCGCGCCGCATGCGCGCGCTGATCGTCAACCGCCGGGAGGCCGAGATCCTCACCGGCGAGTCCACGCCCGAGGAGGGCGCGGCCAAGCTGGCCTCGGTGGCCGAGATCGCGGTCGTCACGCTCGGGCCGGAGGGCGCCGTCGCCCGGGTCGCCGACCGCACCGTCGCGGTGGACGGAGTGAACACGACCCAAGTGGTGGACACGACCGGCGCCGGCGATCTGTTCGCGGCCGCCCTCGCGTGGGCGGACCTGCTCGGGGCCGATCCGGAGGTCTCGCTCCCCTGGGCGAACCTCTACGCGGGACTCTCGATCGGCTCGCACACGGGGGTCGGCGGCGCCGTCACCCGCGAGCAGCTGGTCGAGGAGGGCGCGCAGCGCGGCCTGCCGCCGCTGCCCTAGCCGCAACTCCGCCGGCCGCGCGGGGTTCCCCGCCCTGAGTACGACGTACTGCCACTCGCAGGGGAGGACCGCAGTGAACGCATCGCTCCGAGCAGTCTTCGTGGCTGCCCTCGTCACGACTGCCGCCGCCGTCGCGCCGGCCGCCGCGGGCGCCGCCGCGCTTCAGGACAGTGAGGCGAACGACTTTCCGTTCCCGGGGGCCGACACGATCCCCCTGTACGACGCTGGGAGCACCTACGGAACGTTCGGCGCGAGCGTGAGCGGCTACAAGGTGCCGTGGGCCCAGCACGGCAGCGGCGGCACCGTCGGCAGCTCGCCCACTATCGGCGGCGACGCGCTGCCGAACGGCGGCGGCAAGTGGGCGACGAAGGCGTCGGGCATCTGGACGCCGGGCGCGTTCCGCTTCGTGAAGGCCGGGGTCACGCGCTACTACCTGTTCTACACGGCGACCGCGAAGAAGTCCGGCGGCCGCAAGTGCATCGGCGTGGCGCACTCGACGCAGCCGTTCACCGGTTACCTCGCCGAGGCGAAGCCGCTCGTGTGCCCGAACAAGGGCGACCGGTGGGCGATCGACGCCGATGTCACACAGGGGCCGGGCGGCGCGGTCTGGATGACGTGGCGTGACGGCCAGCGCGCTCAAGGCCCCGAGTCCGCGCTCTCGGCGATGCTCCTGAAGTTCCGCAGGAACGGCAACGTCGACCGCGGATCGAACCCCAGGGTGATCCTGCGCAGCAACCGGCTCGCCTGGGCACACACTGGCGATACCGGGGTGACGGTCATCGAGAACCCGAGCGCGTTCTACAACCAGGGCTCCTGGTACCTGTTCTACTCCGGCAACTCGTGGCCGGAGGACCGCTACGCCACGGGCCTCGCCTTCTGCGGCGCCAAGCTCGACGACGGGCTGTGCAAGCCGAAGCCGAACGGCAAGAAGGCGTGGTTCGCCTACGCCGGGCCGACCGGGCTCCCCAAGCAGCAGCGCAAGTACCGGCTGCCGGGCAACAAGCGCGGACCGGGCGCGCTGGACGTCTACCGCGCCTACGACGGTCAGCCGTGGGTGACGTGGAACTACCTGTCCGACGCCGGCGGGCGCAAGAGCCGCACCGGCAGGCTCCTCGTCACGGGCATCGGCCGGAAGGCGGACTTCAAGGTCCGCCGCTGACGCGTCAGCGCGCCCGGCGCAGCTCCTGCACCGTCCTGGCCTCGCCGATACCGGCGTTCCAGAGGCGGTGCGGGACGTCCGGCGCGATCCGCGCCTCGTCCTCGGTCGTCATCTCGCGCTCGGATCCCTCGATCTCGAGCGTCACGGTGCCCTCGATCACGCGCAGGAGCGTCTCGTGGTACTGGCGGAGGCGCAGCGGGGCGTCGGCGGCAGTGGTGGCGCCGATCGACTCGAAGCTCAGCATCGCCCCGTGGATGACCGTCACGGACGTCGTCGTCTCGATCGTCTGACTCATGTCATGGATACTCCCGCCCCGGCGGCCCGCTCGCATCGGGGGTATCCCCAGTCCCCGAGTGCGGGCAGCGCTACCCAAAGGCCTCCAACCGCCCGATCGCGTGCTCGGGTCCGGGCAGCCGCGCGATCTCGTCCCGGACTCGTGCGGCTGCCGTCCGCAACCCGTCGAGCCCGGCGACGGCCGCGCGGATGTCCGCGGGGGTCGGGTCGATCACATCGAGCACGCACGCGACGCCGAGCGCCTCGCAGCGGTCGGCGTTCCACGGCTGGTCGGCGCCCATCGGCAGCAGGAGCGAGGGGAGCCCGTGCGCCAGCGTGGCCAGCACGCTGCCCGACCCGCCGTGCGAGATCACGAGACCGCAGCGTGGCAGGACCTCGGCCTGGTCGACGTGGCGCTCGACCCGCACGTTCGGCGGCTGCGGCCCCAACTCGTCGGGCTCGACGTAGGGGCCGACCGACACGATCACCTCGGCGCCCAGCGGCGCGACGCCGTCGAGCACGCGCGTGAACAGGTCGCCGCTCTCGTTATTGAAGATCGTGCCGAGCGTGAAGTAGATCGCCCCGCCGTCGGCGAGCGGCGCGTCGTGTGCGCGGAAGCGGTGCGCGTCGCCGGGGCGGAGGCTCTCCGGGAACGGCGACAGCTCGAACGGCGCCGAGATCGCCAGGTCCGCCGGGATGAACCCGGCGGCGCACAGCTGCACCGGCGCGAACGGGAGCCCGAGCCGCTCGGCTGCGATCGGGCACGCGAAGTCGACCTCGTCGCACACGAGCACGTCCGGCCGCCACTCGGAGCAGCGGTCGGCGATCCTGCCGGCCCGCTCCTCTGGGAAGCCCGACGCGAAACGCTCTCTCAGCTGCCGGACTTCGCGCCGGCGGTCGACCGGCAGCAGCGGCCTGCGCTCCGGCGGCTCGGCGACGTCGTCGGGATCGGTCGGCATCGCCGCGAACCCGTGGCGCTCGACCACTGGGACCATGCCCGCGCCGCAGGTGAACGCGACCGCGTGCCCGGCCGCGACGGCCGCACGGGCGACCGGGAGAAGGGGGACGAAGTGCCCCGCGCCCCCGACGAACGTGAACAGGATCCGCACAAGTGCGACGATATGCCCCGGGGGGCGCGGACCGAGCGAACGGAGGGAGCGAGATGGAGTCCGATTCGAGCAAGCACGGCGACTACGCCGAGGGCGAGCGCACGGAGCCGGAGAAGGACGAGGAAGGCTCGTTCGCCGAGGGCGAGGAGACCCTGCCGCGTGACAAGCGCGAGGGCTCGTTCGCCGAGGGCGAAGAGACCGAGCCGCACGAGCACGAGGGCTCGTTCGCGGACCGCGACGACTAACGGGCGGGCTCGGCGCCGCCGCTGGGTGACAGCGGGTCGACGTCGTAGTGCGCGGTGGTCTCATCGCGCTCGACGAGGAAGCGGTCGTCTTCCGGGTAGTAGACGGCCGCTTCGTAGTCCTCGCCGGCGAACGCCTTGACGGCGTCGAGCGACTCCCACAGGGAGAACGTCAGGAACTCGGTCCTGTCGCCCACGTCGCGACGCAGCATCCACGCACCGCGGTTGCCCGCCGTCTCGGCATAGGCGGACAACCCGGTGTCGTTGACGTACTGCGCGTACTCGTCGCCGTCCGCGCGGCGGACGGCACCTTTCCAGATCCTCGCGATCACCAGCTGATCTCCAGCACCTCTCCCTCGCCGGCCTCGCGGCCGTGGTTGGACACGACGAGCGTACGCCTGCCGGCCACGGCCAGGCCGCCCGGCTCGGTCAGCGTCCCGGCCGGCAGCGGGATCTGCCTCGGCGTGCCGCCGCCCGGGGGCACCGCGAGGATCGCGCCGGCCTTCGAGGGACCGAGCAGCGAGTCGTGGTCGATCTCCAGCACGTACAGCGTGCCGTCCCGCCCGAAGTCGAGATCCATGGCGTTCGTGAAGCCGGACGCGTAGGTCGTGTACGCGCCGCTCCGCGGGTCGATCCTGAAGATCTTCGCGCCGCCGAGCGGGAACGGGAAGCCGGTCAGCTGGCTCATGTAGAACGCGCCGTCCGGGCCTGCCACGATGCCGGTCGGCACCGCGTTCATCGGGATGATCGGCGGCTCCCCGCCGGAAGGGGGCGGCGGCCCGGGGGTCGGGATGTTCGGGAACAGGCTGAGGACGCGGACGCGCCCGCGCTTGGACACTTCGAGCACCGTGTTGCCGCCGGCGTCGGCCACCAGCAGCCGGCCGTGGGCGGCGTACACGTCGACCGGGTTGCTGTCGATCAGCGGGTTGCCGACCTGCCCGTCCGCGTTGTTGTCGCGCTCGAAGCGCCAGAGGTCCGCCACGACGTCGAACCGCTTGTGCTTCCTGAGCTCGAGCAGCGTGCCATAGAGGCGCGAGATCGGCTCCTCGGCGACCAGCGTCGGATCGCGCAGCACGGTGGCCGTGTCGTCCATGCCGCGCCACGGCGCGGTCGGGCCGCCGTTCGTGACGTAGACCTTGCCGTGCGTCGCGAAGACGCCATGCGGGCCGATCGCGCTCTCACCGTTCGCCGGGGCGAACGAGGCCAGGCCCTTGAGCACGCGGTCCTGGTGGAAGTGGCCGCGGTGCCGGGAAATCTTCGTAACCGCGCCGGTGGCGCCGGTGCACGAGGGGCCCTCCGCGCTGTTGAAGCACGACTTCGAGGTCGCAGGATCGCCGCCCTGTCCGGCCTCGGCGACGTACACGTCACCGTCGCGCGTCACCGCCACGTGCCGGGGATTGTCCAGATCAGTGGCGATCGTCTTGACGCGGACGCCGTGGTGGGCGGCCGCGGGCGCCGCGGAGACGGCGAAGATCAGCGTCGCCGCGAGCGGCAGAAGAACTCGCATCGTTGCCCTCCTCCTGGGTGTCGCCAATATCTTCTCGTACATGGCAACGTGGGACGATGTCGCGCGCCTGGCGCTCGCCCTGCCCGAGACGAGCGAGCAGATCTCGCGC
This sequence comes from uncultured Solirubrobacteraceae bacterium, assembly GCA_963759375.1. Lineage (GTDB taxonomy): Bacteria > Actinomycetota > Thermoleophilia > Solirubrobacterales > Solirubrobacteraceae > DASSUW01. The sequence goes on from CAVWYY010000001.1 coordinate 484,704, forward strand.
GACCTGCGCCAGTGGCGCGTGAAGGACAAGGGCTTCGTGTGGGAACGCCCGCTGCGCCGGGCCGACCACGACGCGTTGGGCGACAGCGCGCCGCAGGGCCCGATACTCGGCGCGCGCGTCGAGCACCTGATGGCGAAGGAGGCGCTGCTCGCCGACGACCCGGACGTCTACTTCACGACCCCGCACTTCGACGGCTACCCGGCGATCCTCGTGCAGCTCGAGAACATCTCGGTCGACGACCTGCGCGAGCTGATCGTCGAGGCGTGGCTCGTCCGGGCGCCGAAGCGCCTGGCGAAGGCGTTCCTGGACGAGGCCGGCTAGCCGCGGAAGCGGCGCTCGAGTGCCTCGACGGTGTGTTCCGACTGCCGGCTCGTCAGGAACGCGCACATCACCGTCCAGCCGGCCAGCAGCCACACGTAGGCGTGGGGGGACAGTGCCTCGTGCAGCCTGCCGAGCAGAAACGTCGCGATGAGCACGCCGACCCGCAGCAGCCGGGCGGCCCGGCTGCCCGCCACGCTGCGGTCAGTCGGACAAGCGGAACGGGGGATAGCGATCGGTGACGAGGATGAGCGCGTAGCCGACGACGCGGTTGTGCCAGCGGATCACGCCCTCGACGAAGCCGAACAACCCGCGCGGGTAGCGGCCTGTGAACAGGATCGCGAACCACGCGACGACGACCACGAAGAAGACGGCGATGTACAGGAACGCGAGCACGATGTAGTGCGGGATCGCGAGCAGCCACTTGACCAGCGGCAGCCAGCGGTTGAGGTCGCCGGCGGCGTCTGGATACGGCGTGTCGAGGTGCACGGACTGGTGCTCGTCGGTCGACGGGTAGCGGTCGTCCATCAGCGCCACGTAGATGCCGACGCGGTTGGTGAACCGCAGCAGCTCGAGGTTCCAGTCGAACCACCAGCGCGGGTATTTCTGCCGGAACAGGATCATCAGCAGCGGCGGGATGAACAGCAGCCCGGTACCACCGACGACGACCGTCGACGTCTCGGCGTCCGCGTGGCCCCACTCGCTGGTGTAGCCGCCGATCGCGCCCAGCACGATGGCGATCGGGATCACCGTGAAGATCCGGAAGAAGACCGTCAGGCGGTTGAGGTCGCGGTCGGGATAGTCGACCGCGAAACGCACCGGATACGACTCGTTCATCGCCGCCTCCTTGAGGGTAAGGTGTGCGCCGGGATGCGCCGCACCATCGTTCTGATGATCTCACTGGTGTGCGTCCTGCCTGCAAGCGCGGCTGCGCACGGCAAGGCGCCACGCTGGACCCCCGTGCCGACCGGCTCGGATCAGCAGTACCGCGGGCTCGACGCGGTGAGCAAGCGCGTCGCCTGGGTTGGCGGCAGCGCGGGCGAGGTGCTGCGCACGACCGACGGCGGCAAGCGCTGGAAGGACGTCTCGCCGCCCGACAGCGAAGGGTTGCTGTTCCGTGATGTCGAGGCGCAGGACGATCGCCGCGCGAGCGTGCTGGCGATCGGCGAGGGCGACGCGTCACGGATCTACACGACGCGCGACGGCGGCCGCCACTGGAAGCTCGCGTTCGTCAACGACGATCCGGCGGCGTTCTACGACTGCATGGACTTCTACGCCGGCGGCCGCGTCGGCCTCGCGCTCAGCGATCCGGTCGGCGGCAAGTTCCGGATCGCCGCCACGTATGACTCCGGCCGCAGCTGGCACGTCCTCCCGAACGACGGCATGCCCGACGCCGTCGCGGATGAGTTCGCGTTCGCGGCCAGCGGCACGTGCCTGGTCACCAGCGGGCGCGACGCCTGGTTCGCCAGCGGCGGCGGCGCGGCGCGCGTGTTCCACTCGCGCGACGGCGGCCTCACCTGGAAGGTCACTGACGCGCCGATCCCGGCGGCCGAGGCCGGCGGCGTGTTCTCGCTCGCGTTCCGCAACCCGTGGCAGGGCGTCATGGTCGGCGGCGACTTCACGGTGCCCGACAACGGCGTCGACGCCTCCGGCTTCACGCGCGACGGCGGCCGCACCTGGCGCGGCGGGGGAGACCTCGCGGGCTACCGCTCCGGTGTCGACTGGGTGTACGGCTCGCGGGCGACGCTGATCGCCGTCGGGCCGACGGGCTCGGACATCAGCTACGACGGCGCGCGGAGCTGGCAGCCGTTCGACACGGCGGCCTACGACGCCGTCGACTGCGTGCCCGGCACCTGCTGGGCCAGCGGGCCGGCCGGTGCCGTCGCCGTGCTCGATCGCTAGCCGCATGCCCGATCGCATCGCGCTTGACAACGACGAGATCGAGGTCGCGTGCGACCTCCTGTGGTTCGTCAAGCTCAAGGGCGAGTGGTCGCCCGTCGACGTCACGCTGTGGGAGCGGCTCCAGCCGATCCGCCACGGGGACTACGGCGGCACCGCCGCCACGGACCTGTCGGCCGAGGAGGCCACGGCGATTGTCGCCGCCGGCGACTTCACCCATCCGCGTGTGGAGCTCGACGAGGACGAGGATGCGCTCGTGACGCGTCTTCGGTCGCTGCTCGCGGCGCAGTAGCGAGCCCGTGATCGTCGCGGTGTTCGCCGACGCGCACGCCCACGCGGAGGCGTTCGACGCGGTGATCGCCGCAGCGGCCGCGAGCGGGGCGCAGGAGCTGTGGTCGCTCGGCGACATGATCGGCCGGGGCCCCGATCCCGAGCACGTGGTCGTGCGTACGCGTGAGCGCTGCACGGTGGCGTTGATGGGCAACCACGACTACGGCGCCACGGGATCGGCCGAGCCCGAGCGGTTCGGGGCGCCCGGCTCGCCCGCCGTGCGGTCGATCGAGCTCGCACGCGACCGGGTGAGCGCCGCCGACATCGACTGGATGCGCTCGCGCAAGCCGGCGGCGCGCCGCGGCGCCGTGCAGTGCTGGCACGGCGGTCCCCGCAACGCGGTGCACGAGTACGTTGGGAAGGGCAACGCGGCCGCGTGCCTGGACGTCCAGCGCGCCGACCTGGGGCTGGTCGGCCACACGCATGTCCCCGCCGCCTGGTGCCGCACGGCCCGCGGCGCGACCGCGGCGAGGATCCGCGTCAGCGAGCCGCTCGACCTCGCGGGCGGCAAGTGGTTGCTCAACCCCGGCGCGGTCGGCGCCCCCGAGCCGTCGCGGCTCGGCTGGTGGGGCGGCCTCGACGCCCAGGCGGCCGACGGCGCCTACTGGCTGCTGCTCGACCTCGAGCGCCGCACGGCGACGTGGCAGCGCGCGCCGTTCGACCCAGGCCCCGCGCGCGAGCGAGCCCGCGCGCTGGGCCTCGACGACCCCTGAGCCGCGGTCAGGTGCCCACGTAGTCGGCGAGGTACTCGCCGGTGAGGGTGGAGCGCGCGGCGACGAGGTCGGCCGGTGTGCCCTCGAAGACGATCCGCCCGCCGTCGTGGCCGGCTCCCGGCCCGAGGTCGATGATCCAGTCGGCGTGCGCCATGACGCCCTGGTGGTGCTCGATCACGATGACCGACTTGCCGGACTCGACGAGCCGGTCGAGCAGGCCGAGCAGCTGCTCGACGTCGGCGAGGTGCAGACCGGTGGTCGGCTCGTCGAGGACGTAGACGCCGCCCTTGTCGCCCAGGTGGGTGGCCAGCTTGAGCCGCTGCCGCTCGCCGCCGGACAGCGTCGTGAGCGGCTGGCCGAGAGTGAGGTAGCCGAGCCCGACGTCGGCGAGCCGTTCGAGGACCTTGTGCGCGGCCGGCGTGCGCGCCTCGCCGTCGCCGAAGAACTCCTCGGCCTCGGTCACCGACATCGCGAGCACCTCGCTGATGTCACGGCCGCCGAAGTGGTACTCCAGCACCGACGCCTGGAAGCGCTTGCCCTCGCACTCCTCGCAGGTGGTGGCGACGCCGGCCATCATCCCCAGGTCGGTGTACGTGACGCCGGCTCCGTTGCAGTTGGGGCAGGCGCCGTCGGAGTTGGCGCTGAACAGGCCCGGCTTCACGCCGTTGGCCTTCGCGAACGCCTTGCGGATCGGGTCGAGCAGTCCGGTGTACGTCGCCGGGTTGCTCCGCCGCGAGCCGCGGATCGGCGTCTGGTCGACCGACACGACCCCGTCCCGACCGGACACCGAGCCCGTGATCAGCGAGCTCTTGCCCGACCCGGCCACGCCGGTCACCACGACCAACACGCCGAGCGGGATGTCGACGTCGACGTCCTGCAGGTTGTGGAGGCTCGCGCCGCGGACCTCCAGCGTGTCGGTGGGTGTCCGCGCCGTCTCCTTGAGGGCGGCCCGGTCGTCGAGATGGTGGCCGGTGACCGTGTCGCCGGCCCGCAGCCCCTCGACGGTGCCCTCGAAGCAGATCGTGCCGCCCGCCGTCCCGGCGCCGGGGCCGAGGTCGACAACGTGGTCGGCGATCTCGATCGCCTGCGGCTCGTGCTCCACCACGAGCACCGTGTTGCCCTTGTCGCGGAGCTGCAGCAGCAGGTCGTTCATCCGCTGGATGTCATGGGGGTGCAGGCCGGTGGTGGGCTCGTCGAACACATACGTGACGTCGGTGAGCGAGGAGCCGAGGTGGCGGATCATCTTGGTGCGCTGTGCCTCGCCGCCCGACAACGTGCCCGACGGGCGGTTGAGCGAGAGGTAGCCCAGCCCGATCTCCACGAACGAGTCGAGCGTGTCGCCCACCGCCTGGAGCAGCGGCGCCACCGACGGCTCGTCGAGCCCGCGGACCCACTCGGCGAGGTCGGTGATCTGCATCGCGGAGACGTCGGCGATGCTGACGCCGTCGATCTTCGACGAGCGAGCCGCCTCGCTGAGCCGCGTGCCGTCGCAGTCGGGGCAGGTGGTGAACTGCACCGCCTTCTCCACGAACGCGCGGACGTGCGGCTGCATCGCGTCGACGTCCTTGGACAGCATCGACTTCTGGATCTTCGGGATCAGGCCGTCGTAGGTCAGGTTGATGCCGTCGACCTTGATCTTGGTCGGCTCCTTGTAGAGCAGGTCGTGGAGCTCTCGCTTGTTGAACTTCTTGATCGGCTTGTCCGGGTCGAAGAACCCGCAGCCGCGGAAGATCCGGCCGTACCAGCCGTCCATGCTGTAGCCGGGGATCGTCAGCGCCCCCTCGTTGAGCGACTTGCTGTCGTCGTAGAGCGCGGACAGGTCGAAGTCGCTCACCGCGCCGCGGCCCTCGCAGCGCGGGCACATGCCGCCGGTGCGGCTGAAGCTCGCGCTCTTGGTGATGGTCTTGTCGCCGCGCTCGACGGTGAGCCCGCCGCTCCCGTGGACGGAGGCGACGTTGAAGGAGTACGCGCCGGGCGAGCCGATGTGTGGCTGCGCGAGCCGGCTGAAGAGGATGCGCAGCATCGCGTCGGCGTCGGTGGCGGTGCCGACCGTCGAGCGCGGGTTGGCCCCCATCCGCTCCTGGTCGACGCTGATCGCGGTCGTCAGCCCGTCGAGCACGTCGACCTCGGGCCGCGCCAGCGTCGGCATGAAGCCCTGCACGAAGGCGCTGTAGGTCTCGTTGATCAGCCGCTGCGACTCCGCGGCGATCGTGCCGAACACCAGCGAGCTCTTGCCCGAGCCGGAGATGCCGGTGAACACCGTCATCCGGCGCTTCGGGATCTCGACGCTGACGTCCTTGAGGTTGTTCACGCGCGCGCCGTGTACGCGGATCAGGTCGTGGCTGTCGGCAATCGTGCTCATCGCCATCACGCTAGCCAGACGCGGCGAGCCGCGCTTCTCGATTCCTGCTCCGCCTCAGCCCAGGGGTTCGCACCGGAACCACGCGCGGACAGTCGTGCCCTGCCCGAGTGGGCTCTCGACCTCCAGCCGGCCGCCGAGTGCCTCGACCCGGTCGATGAGGCCGCGTAGGCCGCTGCCGGCGCGCGGGTCTGCGCCCCCGGCGCCGTCGTCGGTCACCTCGACGAGCACGCTGTCCTGGTCCGGGCGCACGGTCACCGCCGCCGCCGAGGCGGACGCGTAGCGGGCGACGTTGGTGAGGGCCTCGGCGACGATGAAGTACGCCGCCGCCTCGATCGGCTCGTCCGGGCGGGCTTGGAGGTCGAACGTCAGCTCGACGGGCAAGGGCGCCCGAGCCGCCAGGGGCCGGAGTGCCGCCTCGAGGCCGTGATCGGTCAGGACGGCTGGGTGCAGGCCGCGCGCGAGCTCGCGCAGCTCTTCCAGCGCCTCGACCAGCTCGGCGTTCGCGCTGGCGAGCGAGTCGCGTGCCGCCGGGGGGTCGCGCTCGAACTGGCGCTCGGCGAGCCGAAGGGTCAGGGCGATGGCCACGAGGCGCTGCTGGGCGCCGTCGTGCAGGTTGCGCTCGAGCCGTCGGCGCTCGACCTGCGCCGCCTCGACGAGCCGCTTGCGTGAAGCGGCGAGCTGCTCGCGCGCCTCTGCGTTCGCCAGCGCCTGTGCGACCAGCTCGGCGAAGCCGGCGACCCGCTGCTCAGCGCCGGCAGGAAACGGGGTCTCGTGCGTGGAGGCGACCACCACGGCGCCCCACAGCTCACCATCGACGACGATCGGAGCGCCCACCGACGCGCGCACTCCCAGCGCTCGCAACGTCGCGAACGCCTCTCCCGGCTGGTCGTAGGTGTCAACGCGCGCGGGGAGCCCCGTCTGGTGGATCCGCGCCGCGGTCGAGTCCTTCCCGAGCACGACGCGGTAGCCGATGGTCATCGGCGGCGTCGATCCGCCGCTCCAGCCGGCCACGATCGTGCCGTGGCCGCCCTCGTAGCGGATCATGCTCGCCACGTCGGCGCCGAGCAGGAGCCCGACCTCCTCGGTGACGGTCGCGCACACGCTCAGACGGTCGGTGCCACGCGCCACGAGCGTCGCGACTCGCCGCAGCGCCGCCTGCTCGTCGAGCAGGCGCACGAGCTCACGATCCGTCGCCTCGCTCCGGCCCACACTGAACAGTCTCGCGTCTCACTCGCGGCTGTGTGCTCCCGGCGATCAGGAAGGAGTGACCGGTAGGCCGCCGCTCGCCCCGCCTGAAAACCGCCGATGACGTCGGTCGCCCGTTCGAATCCGAGCGCCTGGAGAGTCGCTGCAGGCGGCCCGTGCTTGCGCGACAGCTCGTTGATCGTGGTGCGCCGCCAGCCGTCACTTGCCGGTTGTGCGGTGCCCCGACGGCTGCGAGTGACCGCGACGCGCGGAGCCCGCTCCGCTGCGCGGGCCGCCACGGCCCGCGGACCCCGTGCGGCGGATCAGCCGGCGCAACGCGTCGTCGTGCTCGCCGGGCTCGCTGCGCTCGCGCAGCAGCTTCGGGTGAACGGTGCGGAACACCCGACCCTCCCCGGTGTCGGGCACCGCGACCTCGATCTTCACCAGGCTCGGTGCGTGCACGACGATGCCCTCGAGCGCCTCAGGTTCCTCGACGAGCGTGACTAGCTGGCCTTCGTGAAAGGACCTCATCTCCTTGAGCCTACCCGCGAACGGCGTGTGTGTCAGACGTCGTGGCCGCGTCGCCGGGCGGTGATCAGCCACGACCGCGAGTCGAGGACGACGCCGCGCTCGTCGCTGTAGTGCGCCGCGAGCATCTCGCGCAGCCGCTCGACGGTACGGGCCGCCTCGTCGTCGCTGAGGCTCGCGAGCGCTCCGCTCGTGTCCTGGAAGCCACGGACGATCGCCAGCGCGGCGTCGAGATCGTGTCCGTAGAGGACCGGCTCGTTCACGTCCTCGAAGCGCACGTCGGCAAAGCCGGCGCGCTCGAGGAGGCGCTCGGTGGCGTCGGCGTCGCCGAGCGAGAACGCGTCCCCGGCCGACGGCGGTGGCTGCCGCGCGTCGCCCAGCGCGGCGTCGATCGCCCGCATCCATGCGTTGACCTCGCGTCGCTGCCAGACGAGCAGCACGAGCCGCGCCTGCGGTCGGAGAGCGGCGGCGATGTTCGCGAACGCGACCGCGGGATCGGAGAAGAACATCGTCCCGAAGCGGCTGATCGCCACGTCGAAGCCGCCGGGGTCGAAGCGATGCACCTGCGCGTCGCCCAGCTCGTACCGGATGTTGTCGAGCCGTTCGGCCGCCGTGACCTCGCGGGCGCGCTCGAGCATCCGCTCGGACACGTCGACGCCGACCACGCGGCCCGGCGTCGCGGCGCGCGCCGCCTCGCGCGTCGTCAGCCCGGTTCCGCAGCCGATGTCGAGGACCCGGTCACCGGTGCTGATCCCGTAGGCGGCGCGAAAGTGCTGGTGGTGAGCGCGCAGCTCGCTGTCGTAGAAGTCCAAGCTCGTCGGCGGGGACACCGACGCAATGCTAGGACCGGCGCCGGCCAACCGTCCGCCGTCTGTCTAGAAGTAGTTGCCGATCCAGCCGACGAGACCGGTCTTGTCACTGCGCTGACGGTCTTCCGGACTCGCACCACCCAACGCGGCGATGCAGGCCAGGATGAACGTCAGCATCGTGGCGAACGCTGCCACGCCGGCGGCGGCACCATCAAGCACGAAGAGCGCGAGGATCGCGAGCACCGCGACCAACACAAAGGCGAGGCGTACTCGGTGGCGCCTTGGCGACACGCCAGGACACTACCCGCTTCGCACGAGATGCGTGTGCGCCCGACGCAGTTAGAGTCCGCCACTCGGGCCTTGCGATCGAGGATGAGCAATGGAGAGTTCCGAGCAGCGAACCGAGCTGATTCTCACGACGCTCACCGACGCGTTCGAGCCGCTGATGAAGGCGGACGCCCAGGCCTTTCGGACGAAGTTCCGCAAGATGGCGGCCGACCCCTTCGCGTTCTATCGCGGGAGCGCCTGCGTCTTCTATGCCGACATGCGCGAGCTCGAGGACCGCTGGGCGGACGAGCGCACGAGCCGCGTCTGGATCCACGGCGATCTGCATGCGGAGAACTTCGGCACCTACATGAACTCCGAAGGCGTCCTGACGTTCGACGTCAACGACTTCGACGAGGCCTACGTGGGGCACTTCTCGTGGGACCTTCGCCGGTTCGTTGCCAGCCTCGCGCTGATGGGCTGGCAGAAGGCGCTACCCGAGGATGCCGTGCGCGAGCTCGCAGCCGCCTACTTGCGGGCCTACGTGGAGCGGGTGCATGTCTTCCTTCCTCCCTCGTCGGCCCTCCACAGGCCTTTGTGGGCCTCTCAGAAAGGCGTAAACCCGTCGAGAACGACGAAACGCCCCGCACAAGGCGGGGCGCTCCGTGTCGAGCTGGTGATGTTGATCCGGCGAACCTACGCCTTGTCGACGCAGACCGCGTACATCGTGAGGCTCTCGGCGGGCTTCTCGTTGAAGCGGACGATCCAGCCGTCGGCGCGGCCCGGCTTCGGCTGCCCCTTCGGCCAGTCCATCCGGCCGGGGAGCGAGGCGATCACGCTGACGCCGTTGTGCAGGCCGGTCACGTCGTCGTCCAGGCGCTCATCGGCGTCGCCGCCGCGGATCCAGTAGCCACCGCTGACGGCGACCTTCTTGATCGAGTCGGCCTCGGTGTCCGCGCAGGCGATGCTCGCGACCGTCGCCCGGACCGACGCCCGGGTAGCCGGTCGTCGCCCTTGATGTAGTCGAGCGTACGACCTCGTAGCCGGTCATGGCCGTCGCGCCCGGGATGCCGCTGCTCGCCCTCCGGACCGCGGTCGCCCGGCTTGCCCGGACGCCCTGCGCGCCGGTGGCGCCCTTCGCGCCGGTGGCTCCGGTCGCGCCGTTGGGGCCGGTCGGGCCCTGCGGACCCGGCTGTTGCGCTTGTCGATCTGCGCCTTGACGCCCGGCGTGAGGTCGCGCCATGGCGACCGTGCCGTTCTTGATGTCGCCGCCGTCGATCATGCTGGCGGCCGTGGCGCTGGTAGCGCCCACGCCGAGTGCGACGACTGCGCAGGCGGCGATGGTCTTGACGTGCTTCATCGACTGTTCTTTCTGTGGGTGGTGGTGTCTCGCTTCTTTGTTGGCGACATGCTAGTAAGCAGTTGACGGATCGCCAACAACTCTTATACTGCCGTTATGAACTCGCCGAAGTTCAGCCGCCTGGACCCCGAGCAGCGGCGCGAGAAGATCCTCGACGCCGCGAACGCGCTGTTCGCCGAGCGCCCCTACGACGAGGTCTCAGTTGAGGACATCGCGCGCTCGGCCGGCGTCACCCGCGGCCTCGTGCACCACTACTTCGGCGGGCGCAAGGACGTCTACATCGGGCTGCTCGAGCGAATCGGCGCCCAGCGCGAGGACCAGATCCCGCTGCCGGTGGGCAGCACCGCCAGTGCGCGGGTGGCGGACAGCGTCTCGCGCTGGCTCGACTGGACCGAGGCGAACCGCAGGGTCTGGCTCGCCACGATGGCGCACGGCGAGGACATCGCGGACCCCGAGGTCAGGCGCGTGGTCGCCGATCTCGTACGCCGCGCCGTCGCGCTGGTCGCGAGCTCACCACGCCGACATCGCCGAGGACTCGCCGCGCCTGCGCTTCGCGCTCGAGTGCTGGACCGGGCTCAACCGCGCCGCGACGCGACGCTGGCTGAACGGGGAGGCCACCCGCGAAGCGACGCAAGAGGTGCTCGCCTCGACGCTCGAGCACGTCCTACGCACGTTCGGCGCTCGATAAGGATGGCTGTGCCGCGCGGCACTGATGACGCTTCGATCGCGTCGCCCGCCAAACGCCGACGCGCCGGCACTTGGGCGCCGGTAGGCGCCCCAGGCCCACCGCCGGCTAACGCAGCGCAGCGACGGAGGTGATGGCAGCGACCGCGCGGTCGTAGTGCTCGGCCGTGATCCGGATGTGCGACTGCTGACTCATCGACCGCGCGGCGACGCCGATCGCCTCGACCGGCGGCGCGGCGTCGAGCACCGGCACGACGAGCAGCGTCTCGATCGAGATCGTCCACGGCCAGCGCGGGTGGTCGCGCGGCTCGGGCTCGCCGAGCACCTCGCAGAGCGCGAACACACGGCGCCAGACGGACGCGTAGAGCACCAGGCGATCCCCCGCCGTGATCCGCGGGCGGCGGGGGAAGCCGGTGCGATGCAGGAGCTCGGGCCGCTCGTCGAGCCACCGCTCGGACAGCGGCCCGCGGGCGTGGCCTACGGCCTTGAGCCAGTACGCAGGCACATCGCCTACGTCGGCGCCACCACGTGAGCCGGGTAGATCTTCTCCGCGTAGTCGCGCACCATCCGGCCGGCGCCGAAGCCCGGACCGATCGTGCGCAGCGAAGAGCGGACACGCGCGAGCCAGGCAGCCGAATAGCCCTGGGAGTCGCGCTCGTAGAACTCGGGCACGACCTCCTCCTGCAGCAGGCGGTAGAGCTCGGCGGCGTGGCGCCAGTCCTGCGCGCCGTGGTCGTGGTCGACCTCGCCGGAGATCGCCCAGCCGTTGGTGCCGTCGTAGGCCTCGGGCCACCAGCCGTCGAGGACCGACAGCTGCAGGCCGCCGTTCATCGCCGACTTGATGCCGCTGGTGCCCGACGCCTCCAGCGGGGGCCGCGGGACGTTGACCCACACGTCGCAGCCGCGCACCATCGCGGCGCCGAGCGCGAGGTCGTAGTCGTCGAGGTACACCACGCGGCGGCCGACCTCGAGGTGCGACTTCATCTCGAACAGGCGCTGGACGAGCCGCTTGCCGTCGTCGTCCTTCGGGTGCGCCTTGCCGGCCAGGATCAGCTGCACCGGGCGCGACTCGTCACCGAGCAGCGCCAGCGCGCGGTCGACGTCGCGCAGCAGCAGGTCGAGCCGCTTGTACGTCGCCACCCGGCGGGCGAAGCCGATCGTGAGCATGTCGGGATCGAGCGCGTTGACCGCCGCGCGGACGTACTCGCCGGTGTCGCCGCGCCCGAGCCGGTCCATCACCGACCGCTCGCGCACGACGTCGATCAGGTCGCGCCGCTGTGCCGCGCGGGCGCCCGCCAGCTCGGCGTCCGGGATCGAGTCGAGCGCGTCCCAGGTCGCCGGATCGACGGCGCGGTCGGTCCAGCCGTCGCCGAGATGCCGGTCGAGCAGGTCGCGCATCGGCCTGCCGATCCAGGTCGGGATGTGGGCGCCGTTCGTGACTGACGTGATCGGCACGTCCTCGATGTCGCGGTCGGGCCACATGCCCTGCCACATCTCGCGCGCGACCTCGCCGTGGCGGGCGCTCACGCCGTTGGCGACCCGGCTCGAGCGCAGCGCGAACTGGGTCACGCCGAACGGCTCGGCGTCCTCGTCGCGGTGCGTGCGGCCGCGGCGCACGAGCGCCTCCGGGTCGCAGCCGAGCTCGCGGGCGATGCCGGCCAGAACGTCGGCCATCTGCTCGCCCGGGTACGTGTCGTTGCCTGCCGGGACCGGCGTGTGGGTCGTGAACACGGTACGCCGGCGCACGGCCTCGAACGCGTCCTCGACCGAGCCGCCGTTCGACGCCTCGGCGCGAGCGAGCTCCAGGCACGCCAACGCCGCGTGGCCCTCGTTGAGGTGCACGACGCCGGGATCGATGCCCAGCGCGTGCAGGGCACGGACGCCGCCGATCCCGAGCAGCGCGTACTGGCCGAGCCGCATCCCGGCGTCGCCGACGTACAGGCGCGACGTGATCCAGCGATCGGTGAGGTCGTTCTCCGGGCGGTCGGCGTCGAGCAGCAGGAGCGGCACGCGGCCGACGTCGACGCGCCAGATCTGCGCGACCACCACGCGGTCGCCGATCGGCACGGTCACGGTGACGGGGCGGCCGTCGTCGCCGGTGATCAGCGCGGCAGGCACGCGGTCCGGATCCGTCTCCACCCAGTACTCGTGCTGCCAGCCGGACGCGTCGATCCGCTGGCGGAAGTAGCCGTGCCGGTACATGAGGCCGACCGCCACCAGCGGCAGGCCCATGTCGGACGCCTCCTTGAGGATGTCGCCGGCCAGCACGCCGAGCCCGCCGGAGTAGACCGGCAGCGACTTGTGGATCGCGAACTCGGCGCAGAAGAACGCTGCCGGACTGTCCTCGGTCACCGGCTCGGAGAGCCGCGGCTCGTCCAGGCGCTCGGCCACGGCCCGCTCGAGCGCGCCCAGACGGGCGAGGAAGTCCTCGTCGCCGGCGAGCCGCTCCAGGGTCTCGGGGTGCACCTCCTCGAGCAGACGCACCGGATTTCCGAGACATAGCTCCCAGCGCCGCGGATCGACGGACGCGAGCAGCTCAGGGCCGCCGGGCGTCCACGACCAGCGGTAGTTGTAGGCGATGTCCGCGAGCGCGCCGAGCGGTGCCGGCAGGCGCGAGCGGAGCGCGGCCGCCGCCGCGCGGAGATCGGAAGAACCTGCTTGCACGCGCACTGTCTTAGCGCAAGCGGTGCCGGGATGCGCCGTCGTGCGCCCCGATCGGCTAGTCAATCCTGGACCGTGGTCAGCCCGTGACCGGCTTCGGCGATCACGCGCGCCATGCCGAGCTGCCGCGCCTCGACGAGGCTCGACTCGTGTAGCGCGGCGGCGCGCTCGCGGTCGGCCGGCGCCTGCGCGAGGACGGCGGCGAGGGCAAGCTGCGTGTGCACCACCCATGGCCGCGCGCGCATCCGCTCGTTCATCGCCAGCGCGGTCTCGAGCCGCTCGATCGCCTCGTCGCGCCGCCCCAGCAGATCGGCGAGCAGGCCGAGGTGGCGCGACGCGGAGCCTGCGCACGTCGACGCCCAGCCGATCGCGACGTTGCGGTCGGCGTACGGGACGAGCAGGTCGTGCAGCGCCTCGGCGTGCGTCGCGTCGCCGAGCGCGGCCGCGGTTTCGGCGAGGTAGCCGACGGCGCCGAGCCAGATCCCGTCCTCCGGCAGCCCGCGGAACCGGTCGGCCGCGAAGGCGTCGAGCAGCTCGCGCGCCTCGTCGGCGCGGCCGGTCTCGGCCAGCAGCCAGGCCAGCACACAACGCCAGCCGGGGATCGTCCCGAAGCGCTCCGCGTAGTAGCGGACCGGGCCTTCCAGGCGCTCGAGCCGCCCACGGGCGCGGCGATACATCAGCGCCTGCAGGAGGGTCGCGTTGCCGGTGTTGGTGTCCTGGACCCGCTCGCCGACGCGGGCCGCCAAGTTGCCCTCGGCGTTGGCCTCGTCGTACTCGCCGGCGAACAGCAGCCGCATGGCGCGGTAGATGTGCACGTACAGGTCGTCGGACACCCGGCGGCGGCGGGCGGCGATCCGCATGTACGCGTCGATCTCGATGTCGACGGCGTCCATGTCGCCGAGCTCCAGCAGGTCGATCATCCGCCAGCGGTGGCCCTGCAGCGCCAGCCGCTCGTCGCCCGAGCTCTCGGCCAGTCCGAGGAGGTCGTTGACGGCCTGCAGGCGCTCCTGCACGTTGCCGGGTCCCCACAGCGACCAGTGGCGCGCGACCAGCGCCATGCCGAGCCCGCTGGTGTCGCCGACGCGGCGGGCGATGGCGACGGCCTCGCCGCTGAGGTCGGCGCGGCGCTCGCGCTGCTCGGAGAAGCTCAGCTCCATGGCCAGGCGCGCCATGAGCCGGGCGCGCAGCGCCGGGTCGGACTCGCCGACGGCCGCCATCGCCTCCTCGAGAATGCGCACGACCGCCTCGTCCACCACGCCGCCGGCCATCTGGTGCGCGGCGCCGTAGCCGAGCGCGGCCAGGGCGAGGTGGCGGGCCGAGCCGAGCGCCCGGGCGCAGTCGGCGGCCTCGCGGAACGTCCCGCGCGCCTTCATCACGTCGCCGGCCTTGGTCTGCGCGTCGCCGCACGCCAGCAGCAGCTCGCAGCGGCGCGCGCCGTCGCTGCCCGTCTGCCCGAGCGCGGCCAGCGCGACCTCGTAGTGGCGCGCGGCCTCCTCGTACGCCATCTGGGCGGACGCCTGGCGGGCGGCGCGCTCGGCGTACTCGACGGCCTTGGCGGAGCCGCGCGCCGGCGGCGCGAGGCAGAAGTGGTGCGCGAGCTCGGCCAGCGGCGGCTCGGCGCCGTCCGCCTCCAGGCGCTCGAGCGCCTCGCCGACCCGCAGGTGCAGCCGCGCCCGCCGCATCCCGGTCAGCCCGTCGTAGAGCGTCTGGCGGATCAGCGCGTGGGTGAAGCTGCAGCGGCCGTACACACCCGGAACCTCGGTGATGATGTGCGCGCCGACGCCCTCCTCGACCACCTCGTCGAGCGCGTCCTCGTCGTGCGACCCGAGCGCCTCGAGCAGCTCGATGCGGAACTCGCGGCCGACCACCGACGCGGTCGACAGCACGTCGCGCGCGGTGTCCGACAGCGTCGCCAGCCGCCGCTCGATGACCTCGCGGATCCCCTCGGGGAGCTCGTTCGGCCACGGCGCGCCGTTGCCTTCGCCGCTCCGGCCCGTGCCGAGGTGCCGGACCATCTCCTCGAGGAAGAAGGGGTTGCCCTTGGTCTCCTGGAACAGCGCGCGGTTGATGTGCTCGGGCAGCGACTCGGCGCCGAACTCGACGATCAGCTCGGTCGTGTCCGCCTCGTCGAGGCCGCGCAGCTCGATCGCCTCCAGGTACTGCTCGCGGCGGAGCTGGGACGAGGATGTCGACCAGCCCGGGCGGGCGCTCGGTGTCGCGGTAGCTGGCCACGATGAGCACCGGCTCGTCCTCGGCCGCGCGGGCGAGCTGACGCATCATCAGCAGCGTCGGCGTGTCGGCCCAGTGCAGGTCGTCGAGCACGAGCACGACCGGCTGGGCGCGCGCGATGTCGGTCAGCACCTCCGACGCCGCGTCGAACAGCCGGTAGCGCTCGGCCGGCTCGATCGGCGCGGGTGCCGAGCCGTCGCGCACGAGCTCCGGGATCACGCGGCCGAGCTCCGCGCTCCAGGGCTTCAGCCGGTCCGGGTCGCGTCCGCGCGGCGTAGCGGCGCAGGGCTTCCACGAACGGCTGGTAGGGGACGAGCGTCTCGGCGTCGCAGCGCCCGTAGAGCGCGACCGCGCCCTCCGCCTCGCACGACGCCATGAACTGCAGCGCCAGGCGCGTCTTCCCGATGCCCGGCTCGCCCTCGAGCAGCACGAGCTGGCGGTGGCCGTCCGCGGTGTTCGTGAAGTAGCTCTGAAGGCGCTCGAGCTCGGTGCGGCGGCCGACGAACGGGGCGCCGCTGCGGGTGGCGAAGAACTCGGGCTCCGGCTCCGCCGGCCGCGCCGGCACCGGCGGACCGGGAGTGGGAGTGGGAGCCGGGGTGGCCGCCTCGGACTGCTCGGCCTTGAGCAGCCGCTCGAACTCGGCCTGCACCTGCGGGCCGGGCGCGACGCCGAGCTCATCGCGCAGGAGCGTGCGCAGCCGCTCGTGCACGCGCAGCGCCTCGACGAGGTTGCCCTGCGCCTCGCGCACGCGCATGAGCAGCAGGTAGCCGCTCTCGCGGAACGGCGCTCGCTCCACCAGGACCTGTGCCGCGCGCTCGGCCTGCGCCAGCTCGGCCCCGCCGAGCGCGAGCCCGGCGTCGCCCTGCAGCTCTCGCGCCTGCAGCCCGAGCTCCTCGAGCCGGCGCCGCGGCTCCTCGAGCCACGACGCCTCGTAGCCGGGCAGCAGCCCGGCGTCGGCGAGCCCGGCCACGCGGCCGGCGGCCTCGGCGACGGCCGGCCAGTCCGCGGCGTCGCGCGCGGTGAACGCGCCGTCGAGCGCCGGCTGGGCCTCCTCGAGGTCGACCCTCGCGATCGGCGTCAGCTGTACCGCCCGTTCGCCGGCGTTCTCGACGACGCCGGCGCCGACGGCGCGGCGCAGCTTCGAGAGCACGACGTTGAGCGCCTGCGAGTGCCCGGCCGGAGCGTCCTCGCCCCACAGCGCGGCGATCAGCCGCTCGCGCGTGACCGGGCGCCCGACGTGGAGGGCCAGATGGGCGAGCGCGAGACGGCCCTGACGACCGGGGAGGTCGCCCTCACATCGGCGTCCATCGACCGAGACCGACAGTTGGCCACACAGCTCGATGGTCACTTCCGCGGGTGACAGGCTTCCCGCCTCCTTACACGCTCCGGACGCGCTGGACGACACTAGCCGAGGGGCCGGACACTAGGCAAACGAACGGACTTCCGTTTGGGGTCCTCCGTGGCTACTCTGCCGGGCCTCAGTCAGGAGGACACTATGCATGAGTGGGGACGGGCAGGCGTGGGCAGGCGCCGGGCCATCGCGATCGTCGTGGTCTCGAGCGCCGTGCTGGCACTGCCGGCCGGGGCCTCAGCCGTGGGACGGCAGGCACGGGAGCGCCAGGCAGCGCCGGACGCCGCCAAGCCGTTCTTCGACTCCCGTGTGGGCGCGCGCCGCGCGGCCACACGCGCCGGAGCGGTCGGCAGCGCGGCGGAGCGCTCCGCGCGTGCCCGGCTGGAGAACCGCCTCGGGGCCGCGGTCCAGGTCGACGCCCTGAGCGGGACGGCCCGCAGCGTGCAGAAGCTCGACGGCGCGCTCACCGGCCCGGCGGCGGGCGACCGCGGCGGACGTGGCGATGCGCTGGGTGCAGGCCAACCGCACGGCGCTCGGCCTCACGGCGGCGGACGTCGGCGCGATGACGTTGTCGGACCGCACGGTCGACAAGGGATCCGGCTTCACGTACCTGCGCTACCGCCAGTCCTACCGCGGCATCCCCACCTTCGACGGCGGCCTGCGCGTCAACCTCGACCGCGGCGGCCGCATCCTCAACGTGACCGGCGCTCCGGTGTCCGGCCTCAGCGTCCCGTCCGTGACGCCCCGGCTCAGCGGCGGCGATGCCCTGCGCGCGCTGCAGGGCAACGTCGGCGTGCGGCGTGCGATCGACGTGCAGTCCGGCCCGGCCGGCGCCCGCCAGGTCACGCGCTTCGCGCGCGGCGACTTCGCGCGGCTGGTGCTGTTCGACGGCGCCGACGGCGTCCGACTGGCCTGGCACGTGCTCTACCGCGCCAACTCGCTGGCGCTCTACGACGCGGTCGTCGACGCCACGACCGGCGCGGTGCTGTTCCGGCAGAACCTGACGAAGTTCGACGCGGATCAGCAGGTGTTCCCGAACTACCCCGGCGCCGAGCGCGATCCCGATCCGGACAAGGCCACCGCCAACGCCAAGATCGCCGTGAACTTCGAGGCCAACGACTGGCTCGACGACCAGACCACGCTCGACGGCCCGAACGCCCACACGTTCTCGGACGTCAACGACGACAACGTCGCGCAGAACGCGGAGGAGATCGAGCGCGCGGACGACGCGTCCGACTTCAACGACACGTTCACGCCGTTCCCGAAGCCCGGCACCAACGCATGCGACTTCACCACGGCGATCCCGGACTGGCCCGACCCGATCGGCACCACGGCCGACTGCGCCTGGGATCCCGACGACCCCGACTCGTGGGAAACCAATCGCGAGCAGAACGGCGTGCAGGCGTTCTACCTCGTCAACACGTTCCACGAGCACCTCGAGTCGGCGCCGATCGGGTTCGACGTCGCGAGCGGCAACTTCGAGGACGACGACCCGGTCGAGGTCAACGCCGACGACGGTGCCGACACCGATGCCGACGGCGGGCCGGACGAGGACCACGTCAACAACGCGAACATGTCGACGCCGCCGGACGGCGAGAGCCCGACGATGCAGATGTACCTCTTCCGGTACGACGAGGACCCGGACGCGTTCTTCAACTTCCGGAACATCAACGGCGGCGACGACGCGTCGACGGTCTGGCACGAGTACACGCACGGCCTCTCGAACCGCCTGATCACGCACGACGACGGGTCCGGCGCCACCGCCAGCCCGCACACCGGCGCGATGGGCGAGGCATGGAGCGACTGGTACGCCCTCGACCTGCTGCACCGTCGCGGGCTCGAGATCGACGCTCCCGGGCCGGGACAGGTCGACATCGGCGTCTACTCCGACGCGGTGTTCGCGTCGACGCGCTTCGAGCCGGCCGACTGCGTCCCCGAGGACGACGAGGACGAGCACTGCCCCGGCGGCGTGGCCACCGGCACCGGTGGCTACACGTTCGGCGACTTCGGCAAGGTCTACGTCGGCCCCGAGGTGCACTCCGACGGCGAGATCTGGACGCAGACGCTGTGGGAGCTGCGCAGCGAGCTGGTGGCCGATCTCGGCGAGGAGGACGGCTCCGACGCCGCCGAGCAGCTGATCACGCAGGGCATGCGGCTGTCGCCGCCCGAGCCCTCGTTCCTCGACATGCGCAACGCGATCCTGGCCGCCGACGCCGGGCTGGGGAGCACGCACCGCAGCCTGATCTGGCAGGTGTTCGCGCACCGCGGCATGGGCTTCTTCGCCGGCGTCGCCGACTCGAGCGACACGTCACCGGCCGAGGACTTCAACCTGCCGCCGGCGCCGAATGCGCCGAAGGGCCGGATCGCCGGCACGCTCACGTCGGCCGACAACGGGCTGCCGATGCCGAGCGTGAAGATCGGCTTCGGCGGGCTCACGACCGACCCGGCGTTCCCGGACTACGTCGCGCCGACGACGAGCGCGTCGACCGGCGCGTACTCGCTGCAGGCGCCGGCCGGAACGTACGGCGGCCTGGTGTACGACCGTCCCGGGTGGGACCGCGTGACCGCGCGGTCGGTCAACGTGCCGGCCAACGGGACGCGGACGCTCAACTTCGCGCTCCGGCGCGACTGGGCCGCCTCGCGCGGTGGCGCGGCGGTGACGGCCGCGTCCGACGACACCGGCGGGCCGTTCGGCTGCGGTGTCGACCAGCTGATCGACCAGTCGCAGGGCGTCGGCTGGTCGCCGTTCAACCCCGCGAGCGCCGATCCCGAGAACCCGGACGCCGGGCCGCCGACGGCGGTGATCAGGCTCCCGCAGGCGATCGACATCACGGCGTTCGGGATGGACCCGTCGAACACGTGCGGCGACGACCCGTCGTCGACCACCAAGGACTACCGCGTCGAGACGTCGGCCGACGGCGTGCATTTCGCGACCGCCAAGGCCGGCAGCTTCACACCCGAGCAGGCCGGCACGCTGAACATCGTCAAGCCGACCGCGAACGCCACGGGCGTCCGCTACGTGCGGCTGACCCTGCTCTCACCGCAGAGCGCGGAGCCCGGCGAGTCAGGGGTCGACTTCATCGACTTCTCGGAGCTCGAGGTGTTCGGCGGCCCGCGTAACCAGCTGCCGAAGGGCGTGCTGCACGTGAGCAAGCCGCGCGTGAACCCCGGCGAGGCGGTGCTGTTCGGCGCGTCGTTCACGGACGCCGACTCGAAGATCACCGGCTACCGCTGGGACTTCGACGGCAACGGGACCGTGGATCGGGCGACGACCACGCCGACCACGTCGTTCGCGTACTCGCGTGGCGGCGACTACACGGCGCGCGTCCAGGTGCTCGACTTCCGCGGCGGCGCCGGGACCGGCACGGTGAAGGTTCACGTGACCACCGCGCCGCACGTCGGCACGTTGCCCAAGCGCGGCACCAAGGGCCGCGTCAGGTTCCGGGCGGGCTGCGACGCACGCTGCACGACCACGGCGAAGCTGACGCTGTCGAAGAAGCTCGCCAAGCGGCTCGGACTCAAGAAGCAGCGCACCGTGGGCACGCTCCGTCGCACGCTCGCCGCCGGCTCGTCCAAGCGCCTGACGGTCAAGCTCTCGAGCCGCGCGAAGCGCGCGATCCGCCGGCACGACCGCAAGAGCGTGAAGGCGACGCTGACGGTGATTGTCCGCTACGCCGATGGGCGCCTCAAGAGCGCCCATCGGGTCGTGACGATCAGGTTGTAGGAGGCGTCAGGCGAGGATCGCGATCCACGTCTTCTTGCCGACCTTCCCGTTGACCGGGAGCTTCCAGGGGTCGCCCTTGCGCTTCTCCTGGAAGCCCCGGACGATGGCCTCGGTCTTCGGGCCGTAGACGCCGTCGGCCTTGAGGGTCGGGTGCTTGAAGCGGTCGCGCAGCTCGACCTGGATCTTCTTCACGGCGGCCTTCTTGGTCTTGCTCGGACCGAGGTTGCCGGGGAACTTCGGAACGGCCTGGAACAGCCGCTTGCGCGGGCCGTTCAGCGCCGCGTTCATGCGCATCGCCTGGCCCGTGGTGAACATGACCATCGCGTCGTCGTCGACGTAGTCCATGTAGTCCATGAACAGGTCGCCGTTCGGACCGTTCTTGCACGAGACGTGCGGGAACGTCGGCTTGCCGTAGTTCTCGCTCGCCTGGTTCGGCGTGTCGGCGCAGAGGTCGGATCCTTTGCAGCCCGTCCCGTCGTCACCCCAGATGTGGAACAGGTTCAGCCAGTGGCCGACCTCGTGGGTGGCGGTGCGGCCGAGGTCGAACGGGTCGGTCGCCGTGCCGGTGTTGCCGAACGCGCTGTGCAGGATCACGACGCCGTCGGTCGCCGACGGGCCGCCCGGGAACTGGGCGTAGCCGAGCAGGCCGCCGCCCAGGTTGCAGACCCAGATGTTCAGGTAGCGGCGCGCGGGCCACGGGTCGGCGCCGCCGGTCTTGCTCGACTTGACCTTGTCGTCGAAGCTGAAGGACGCCTTGGCGGTCTTCGTCCGCGTGATGCCGGACGACGAGTTGCCGAAGATGTCCTTGGTCGCGAGCTTGAACTGGATGTTGCAGTCCGCGGCGAGCGGCTTGAACGGGCCAGGGATCTTGCTCGTGTCCGCGTTCAGCTTGCGGAAGTCGTCGTTGAGGATCTTGATCTGGCTCTTGACCTGAGCGTCGGAGATGTTCTGCGCGGAGGTCTTGTGGACCACGTGCACGACGGTCTGGACCGTGCGCACTCGCGGCGCCAGGGCCGCGAAGCCGCGCGCCGTCTCGGCGTCGGTGAGGTCCTCGATCTCCGAGCGCGCGCGGGCGTACTCGGGGTCGGTGTTGAGCAGCAGCCGGTGGACTTCGCTCGTCGCGCAGTGCCGGCGTGGGGGTGCATCCGTCGCCATCGGGCCTCCTGGTCGCTCGCTCCCGTCGTGGCGACCCTAAACACGCCGCGGGTGCGCGTGCAAGGGGAGGGTAGGCTTGACCACGTGACCGAGCTTCCCCACGAGCTCATGCGGCACTGGACGCACTCGCGCGAGGAGGACGCCGACGACGTCCGCGTCTACCGGCCCGACGACTGGGACTTCCCGCCCGCGCGCGGGCGCCGCGGCTTCGAGCTACGGCCCGATGGCGAGCTGCTCGTCTACGGCCCGGGCGCGACCGACCGCCCGGAGGCCACCACCGGCCGCTGGGAGTCGTCCGGCGCGGGGCGCGTGAGGCTCGGCGACGAGGAGGTCGAGATCGTCTCGTTGGAGCCGGACCGGTTGACGGTCCGCCCGTCGGACGGCTGAAGCGCCTCGAGGAACGGCTTGATCACGTCCATCGGGAGCGGGAACACGACCGTCGAGTTCTGCGTGGCGCCGATCTCGGTCAGCGTCTGCAGGTAGCGCAGCTGCAGCGAGGCGGGGTTGCCGGAGATCACGTCGGCGGCGTCGCGCAGGCGCTCGGAGGCCTGGTACTCACCCTCGGCGTGGATGATCTTCGCCCGCCGCTCCCGCTCGGCCTGGGCCCCCAGCGCCATCGCGTGCTGCATCGCCGTCGGGATCTCGACGTCCTTGATCTCGACCGTCGTGACCTTGATGCCCCAGGGGTCGGTGTGCTCGTCGATGATGTGCTGGAGCGCCTCGTTGAGCTGCTCGCGCTCGCCGAGCAGCATGTCGAGGTCCGCCTTGCCGAGCACCGACCGCAGGGTCGTCTGCGCGATCTGCGATGTCGCGGCGGTGTAGCGCTCGACGCTCACGACGGCGCGGCCGGCGTCGACGACGCGGAAGTAGCAGACGGCGTTCACGCGGGCCGGCACGTTGTCGCGCGTGATCAGGTTCTGTGTCGGGACCTCGAGCGTCACCGTCCGCAGGTCGACGCGGACCATCCGGTCCACGCCCGGGATCAGCAGCACCAGCCCGGGGCCCTTGACACCCAGCAGGCGACCGAGACGGAACACGACCGCGCGCTCGTACTCGCGCAGGATCCGGATAGCGGAGGCGGCGATCGTCACCACAACGGCGATCACCAGGACGAGCGCCAGCAGCGCTGCACCGAAGACATCCATCACAACACCTCCCATTCCTCGGCCCGGCGCACGGACAGCGTCAGGCCCTGGACCTGCTCCACGACGACCTGCTCACCCTCGTCGAGCGTGCGTGGCGCCTCGTCGGCCCACGAGCGGCGCGCCCGCCACAGCTCGCCGTCGACGAACACGTCGCCGTGCCGTACGACGCCGATGCGCCCGATCAGCTGCTCGGCGCCGCTGCGTGGGCGCCGGCCGCGGATGGCCAGCGCCTTTCGTGCGACGATCACGAGCGCCCAGGCCGCGACAGCGACCGCGGGCAGCATGATCACGAGGCCGAGCAGCGCGCTGCCGCCGAGCGCCTCGATCGCGAGCACGCCGGCGAGCCCGAGGGCGGCGACCCCGGCGAAGCCGAGAAGGCCGTAGGAGACCACGTGCGCCTCGGCGATCAAGAGCGAGGCGCCCAGCACCACGAGCGCAACGATCAGGGCGGTCATGCGGACCAGGTCTCCTACGACCGATGGTACTCCTGGACCTCAACGGGCTTTATGTCCTGGACATAGACCGTTCGTACGATCGGCATCGCAGAGCAATCGGCCCCGCACACCGGGAGGGCACCATGTCGTTCCTCGCCTGGTTCTTCACCGTGTTCTTCGTTCTCGCGATCGTGTTCGGGCCGATCTTCGGGGCCGAGGACCGCCCGCACATGAAGCGGCCCGAGGACAAGTCGATCCGCATGGCGGTGGGCACGTGGTTCCACACGCATCGACGCTGACGCGGCCTCTGTACGGAAAGCCGCACCCCACGACTCGCGCTCCCCGTCGCAAGCTGTCGGGCCTGCCCGCATTGGAGCAGGGCCGGGGCGGTGCGAGATTGCATCCATCATGACCGCTACCGACGCTCGAACCCAGCTCCAGCGCCTCCAGGCCGAGCGTCTCGACGCCGTCGAGGCGGGCCTGGGCGACAACGCGCTCTATATGAACGACCTGCAGAACGACATCGAGGCCTCGCGCTCGCTCTTCATCGGGCTCGCCGTGACCGAGATCGCCGTTCTCCGCGCCCAGCTCAGCGGTCCCCAAATCGGCTGAACCGCCCCCTCGGGCGGGTACTAGGGGCGCATGACCACTGAGCGCCGCACGTCCCGCCGCGCACGGCTCGCGCTCCCATGCAAGCTGAGCCGCCCGACCAGCTCGCCGATCTGGGCCGAGACGATCGACCTCGGCGAGGGAGGGATGAGCGTGCGCGCCTCGCGCCCGCTGCGCGAGGAGGAGACCGTCGACTTCGTGATCGGCGAGGCCGACGTCGCCGGCCGCGCGCGCGTGCTCCGGCACCCGTCGCCGCGTGTCTACGGGCTGCGCTTCGAGTCGCTCGGCGGCGCCGCGCGGGACCGCCTGCGGGCGCTCGTCGCGAGCGGGTAGTGGGCGCGCGCCCTCAGCAAGCGGCAACTCAACCGTGCGCTGCTCGCCCGCCAGGGCCTGCTGGAGCGCGCGCGGACGCCGGCGCTCGCCATGGTCGAGCGGCTCGTGGGCATGCAGGCGCAGGTGCCCGAGAACCCGTACGTGGCGCTGCACGCGCGGATCGCGGACTTCGACCCGCGGGAGCTGAGCGCGGCGGTCGCCGACGGGCGCGCCGTGCGGGCGCAGCTGATGCGCGCCACGATCCACCTCGTCACCGAGCGGGACCGGGCGGCGATCGCTCCGGTCACCGCCGACGTACTTGCGCGCACGTTCAAGAGCCAGTTCAGCCGCCGGCTGCCGGTGCCGGGCGAGACGGTCGCGGCGGCCGGCCAGGCGCTGCTGCGCGGGGAGCCGCGCACGCGCGCCGAGCTGGCGACGCTGCTCGCGCCGCGCTGGCCCGCGGCCGACCCGGGCCACCTCGGGCAGGCCGTGACGTACCTCTCGCCGCTGATCCAGACGCCGCCGCGCGGTGAGTGGGGCGGGCGCGGGCAGGCGCGCTGGGCGTTGGTCGAGAACGGCGCCAAGCCGGATGTCGACGAGCTCGTGCTGCGCTACCTGCGCGCCTTCGGCCCGGCCACGACAGCCGACATCCGCACGTGGTCCGGGCTCACCGGCCTGCGCGAGGCGGTGGCGCGGGTGCGTCCGCGGCTGCGCAGCTTCACCGACGAGCGCGGTGCCGAGCTGCTCGACGTCGAGGATGGGCTGCTGCCCGACCCGGACACGCCCGCCGCGCCGCGGTTCCTGCCCGAGTACGACAACGTCATCCTCGGCCACGCCGACCGCTCGCGGATGTTCGACGGCCGCGGCCCAGGTCTCCCGTTCCCGCGCGGGAGCTGGATCGGGACGCTGCTCGTCGACGGCTTCTACCGGGCGAACTGGCGCGTCGAGGGCGGCACACTGACGATCGACCGGTTCGCCCCTGTGGCCGGCGATCCGCCCGCCACACGGGAGGCGATCGAGGACGAGGGACGGCGGCTGATCGGCCTGATCTCGCCCGGCGCCCTCCCGGTCGTCGAGTTCGTCGGCTAGAACAGTGGGGGATGCCTCGCGGCCGTTCCCGTTATGCGACGCCCGGGCCACGGGCCGGCTCCGTGCTGCTCGACACGCGCGGCGTGCGTCGGCGCCGCCGCCGGCGGCGCGGCTACGGACGCGGCGGCGGGTTCCGCTGGGGCCGCCTGTTCCGCTGGATGCTCGCGCTCGCGATCCTCGGCGGGATCGGCTACGGGGTGTATCTCTGGCGGGCGCGCGAGGACGCCGTCCAGGCGCGTCATGACGCGGCGCAGCGGTTCGTCGCCGCCTGGACGAAGGGCGACGAGAAGGCGATGTGGCGCGAGCTCACGCCGCAGGCGCAGCGCAGTACCCCGGAGCGCCGGTTCGTCACCGCCTACGCCAACGCCGACCGGGCGGCCGGGGTCGAGGTCGTCAGGGCGGGCCGGCTGGGGGAGGAGCGCGACGGGCGGATCGCCGTGCCCGTGCGCGTCAGGACCGACATCTTCAAGACGCTGACCGGCACGATGCAGGTCCCGGTGTCCGGCAAGGGCGACGAGGCCGGCGTCGACTGGAACTTCTCGCTCCGGCTGCCCGGCCTCGGCCGTGACGAGGCGGTGGTCCGGCGGGCCGGCCGCGAGCCCCGCCGCGCCATGATCATGGCCGCCGACGGCAGCGCGCTCGACGCGACGCCGATCGGCGCCAACATCGCCGGCCGCAGCGGCGACAACCCGACCGGGCTCCAGCGCCAGTTCGACGACCGGCTGGGCGGCCATCCGTCCGCGCGCCTGCTGTTCGGCGATCGGGTCATCGCCCGCACCAAGGCGGTCGGCGGGCGGCCGGTGCGGACCACGCTCGAGCCCCGGCTGATGGCGGCGGCCAACGACGCGCTGGGCGGCAAGCTCGGCGGCGTCGCCGTGATCCGGCCGCGCGATGGCGCCGTGCAGGCGCTCGCGGGGCTCGCGGTGTCGGCGCCGCAGCCGCCCGGCTCCACGTTCAAGATCATCACCACCGCCGCGGCGCTCGACCACAAGGTGGCGACGCCGGACACGAGCTTCCCGGTGCGGACCGCCGCCACGCTGTCGGGCGTCAGCCTGCGCAACGCGGGCGGCGAGGCGTGCGGCGGCTCGCTGTACGAGGCGTTCGTCGAGTCCTGCAACTCGGTGTTCGCGCCGCTCGGCGCCAAGGTCGGCTCGCGCCGGCTGGTCAAGGCCGCCGAGGCGTTCGGCTTCAACGAGAAGCCGCGGATCCCGGCGGCGCTCCCGAACACGATGTCCAAGAACCTCAAGGACGACCTGGCTGTCGGCGCCGCGGCGATCGGGCAGGACCGCGACCTGGCGACGCCGCTGGGGATGGCGAGCGTCGGCGCCACGATCGCCAATGACGGCCGCCGAGCGCGCCCGCGCGTGACCACGCTGGACAAGGTCGAGCGCCGTCGCGTGATCCCGCGCCGCGTGGCCGGCCAGGTGACCGACATGATGATCGGCGTCGTGCGCGGCGGCACCGGCACGGCGGCGGCGCTGCCCGGCGTGACCGTCGCGGGGAAGACCGGCACCGCCGAGCTGCGCCCGAACTCGAGCGACCCGAAGGACGCCGACGCCTGGTTCGTCGCGTTCGCGCCCGCCGAGAAGCCGCGCGTCGCCGTCGCCGTGATGCTGGTCGGCGCCGGGTTTGGCGGCACCGCCGCTGCGCCGGTCGCCCGGCGTGTGCTCGCTGCGGCGTTGTGATCTCGGCGAACGTCAACTGCGGCTGGGTAGGGAGTCAGGGATCCAACGCACCGGTTTCGCGTGGGGCGGTTTATGCTCGCATAGCGCACGTTTCCCGACCCACGCGAAACTGGTAAATCGTCGCTTCCCCACCCAGCCGCAGTTGACGTTCGCCGGAGCTACCCCTGCGCGGCGGGCAGCACGGGCAGCGCCTGTCCGGCGATCGAACGACCCAGGGTTCATCCGACGTAACCGCCCGGTGGACGACCACGCGCCGCTCGTGACTCCAGCAACGTGCGGCGCATGGCCACCGCACACCTTCCGCTCCCCGCCTCGGCGGCCCCGGGCAGGCGCCGCCTGCGGCGCGAGATCGGCGTCGTCGGCCTGCTGTTCACCTCGGTCGGCTCGATCATCGGCTCGGGCTGGCTGTTCGGTGCGCTGAGCGCATCGAAGATCGCTGGTCCGGCCGCCCTGCTGTCGTGGGTCATCGGCGGAGCCGCGATGATCCTGCTCGCCCTTGTCCACGCCGAGCTCGGCGGGATGTACCCGGTGGCCGGCGGCAGCGCGCGCTTCCCGCACTACGCGTTCGGGAGCCTCGCCGGGTTCGCCGGCGGCTGGTTCGCGTTCCTGGGCGCCGTCACGACCGCCCCGATCGAGGTCGAGGCGGCGATCCAGTACTCGAGCAACTACGTCAACGGGCTCACCAAGCTCAGCAACGGCACGCCGGTGCTCACCAGCACCGGCTACCTGGTCGCCGCCGGGCTGATGCTCCTGTTCTCCGCGATCAACGTGATGGGCGTCAAGTGGCTGTCGGAGACGAACAAGGTCGCGGTCTGGTGGAAGATCGCGATCCCGGTCCTGACCGTGGTGGCGATCGTGCTGTCGGCGTTCCACACCTCCAACTTCTCCGCCGGAGGGGGGTTCATGCCGTTCGGCTGGAAGGGCGTGTTCACCGCGGTCGCCTCCGGCGGCGTGATCTTCGCCTACCTCGGCTTCGAGCAGGCGATCCAGCTCGGCGGCGAGTCGCAGAACCCGCACCGCGACATCCCGCTCGCCGTCATCGGCTCGATGATCCTCGGCGTCGTCCTGTACATCCTGCTGCAGGTCGCGTTCCTCGGCGGCCTGAATCCGGACAGCCTGGGCCACGGCTGGACCGACGTCGCGTTCAGCGGCAACGGGGCCACGTACGGGCCGTTCGCGGGCCTGGCCACCGCCCTCGGGCTCGGCTGGCTCGCGACGCTCCTCTACATCGACGCGATCATCTCGCCGGGCGGCACCGGCCTGCTGTACGTCGGCACCAGCTCGCGCGTCTCGTTCGCGCTCGCGCGCAACCGCTACATCCCGCGGCAGTTCGCCGGTCTCAGCGGCCGCGGCGTGCCGTTCCTGGCCATCGCCTTCTCGTTCCTGTGCGGGATGATCGTGTTCCTGCCGTTCCCGGGCTGGCAGCAGCTCGTCGGGTTCATCACGTCGGCCACCGTGCTCGCCTACGCGACGGCGCCGCTGGCGTTCGGGGCGCTGCGCCGCGAGGTGCCCGACCACGCGCGGCCGTTCCGGCTCCCGGGCGGCGTGGTGCTCGCGCCGGCGGCGTTCATCGTCGCCAACGAGCTGATCCTCTTCTCCGGCTGGGCTGTCGTCTGGAAGCTGATCGTCGCAATCCTCATCGGGTTCGCCCTGCTGGCGATCTCGGCGGCGACGTCGGCGCCCGAGCACCGGCCCGCGATCGAGTGGCGCGCGGGCACCTGGCTGGTCCCGTACCTCATCGGGCTCGCGGTCATCTCGTACCTGAGCTCGTTCGACACCGGTACGCCCAGCTCGGTGCTCGGGCTGCACGGCCCGACCAACGACCTGCACTTCGGCTGGGACGTGCTGGTCATGGCCGTGTTCAGCCTGGTCGTCTACGTGGTGGCGGTGCGGATGCGCCTCCCGCGCCAGGAGATCGAGCAGAACATCGGCGACGTCACGGCCGAGGCCGAGGCAGAGGAAGCCGCCGTCGCGTTGCCCACACCGTGAGAGCCGCCAGGAAGGCGCAGGTCGCGCACGTACCCCACGCGACCGCGAACCGCTCGTGCTCGGCCAGGATGCCGATGGCGAGCGGGCCCAGGATCGCCCCGGTGAAGAGGCCGGCCATAAGGACGCCGACTGCCCACGCCGGGGCGCCTGGGCTTCGCTGCACGACCGCGAGCGTCAGCCCGCCGGGCCACGCCCAGCCGGCGCTCCCGGCCAGCAGCGCGGCGACGACGATCAGCGCCGGCTCGCCGGCGATCAGCAGCAGGTAGCCGCCGACGCTCAGCGCCAGCATCGCGGCCACCGTCCTCAACGGTTCCTGGCCGCGGCGGTCGGCGAGCCACCCCACGCCGATGCGGCTCACGGTCGCCGCCAGGCTCACCGCTCCGAGCAGCAGGCCCGCGGCCGCCTGGCTCATACCGCTGCGCTCCGCGTAGAGGATCAGGAACGAGATGAAGCCGACGCCGGCGGCGCTGGCGAACGCGGCGGCGACCGCCAGCGCGTGCACCGAGGTCAGCCCGCGGGGGCGCACGAACGCCGCCGGGGGCGCGGTGGCGCCGGCGGGGGCGAGCGCGGCGGACGTGAGCGCCAGCGCCGCGACCGCGAGGAACGCCCAGCGCCAGCCGAACGGGATCGCGACCAGCGGCAGCGCGAGCCCGGCCAGCAGCGACGCGAGCGTGGCGCCGGACTGCTGGGCGCCGAACGCCAGACCCTGCCGGTGCCCGGCGATCTCGCGGCGGAGCAACGCGGCCACCGAGGGCCCGCCGAACGCGTTGGCGACGCCGCCGACGACGAGCAGCGCGGTGAGGCTGAGCGCCGACTGCGCCAGCCCCGCGATGGCCAGGCACGACAGCGCGGTGAGCGTCGCGGCGATCCGCATCCCGGCCTGCGGCCCGATGCGCTCGACGAGGCGTCCCGCGGGTGTCGAGACCAGCGCGCACATGACGTGGAAGACCGCGATCGCCAGGCCGACGCCGGAGTCGCCGAACGCGAAGTCGTCCGGGATCCGCGACGCCAGGCTCGCGGTGAGGAACGCCGGCAGGACGCCCGAGATCATCAGGCCGGGGCCCGCCACGAGCGCGCGGCGGGCACGGGCCGACAACGCGGCCATCAGGCGGCAGCGAGCTGCGGGACCGGCCGGAGCGCGTCGGCGAGAGCGAGGACGTCGGCCGCGAAGCCGGGGAACTCCTCGGTGGTCAGGGCCTGCGGGCCGTCGGACAGCGCCGTCGCCGGGTCCGGGTGGACCTCGACGATCAGCCCGTCGGCGCCCGCCGCGACGGCGGCCAGGCTGAGCGGCCGGACCAGCTCGCGCCGCCCGGCGGCATGGCTCGGATCGACGATCACCGGCAGGTCCGTGCGCTCCTTGAGCACCGGGACCGCCGCCACGTCGAGCGTGTAGCGAGTGGAGCGCTCGAACGTGCGGATGCCGCGCTCGCAGAGCGTCACGTCCTCGTTGCCCTCCACCAGGAGGTACTCGGCGGCGGACAGCAGCTCGTCGATCGTGGCGGCGGCGCCGCGCTTGAGCAGCGCGGGGCGGCCCGAGCGGCCGACCTCGGTGAGCAGCGCGAAGTTCTGCATGTTCCGCGCGCCGATCTGGATCACGTCGGCCACCTCCAGCACCGCGTCGAGCTGGCGGACATCCGTCAGCTCGGTCACCACCGGCAGACCGGTGGCGGCGCGCGCCTCGGCGAGGATGCGCAGGCCCTCGCGGCCGAGGCCCTGGAAGCTGTGCGGGCTCGTACGCGGCTTGAAGGCGCCCCCGCGGAGCATCGTCGCGCCGCCGGCGGCGACGGCGCGGGCGGCCGCAAAGGTCTGCTCGTGCGACTCGACGCCGCACGGGCCGGCGATCAGCGTGAACGGCTTCATGCCGGCACCGCGTCGAACAGCGACGCAGGAACGCGCTCGGTCACGACGGCGAGCTCGCGCGAGAAGCTCATGATCCGGTACGTGCGCTCGAATACCGGCGAGCCCTCGTCGACGCCGAGCGCAGCGGCATCGTCCGCCGTCGCCGTGTCCTCGACGTACGGGCCCAGCTCGCGCCGGGTCTCGAGCCGGGCGTCGCGCAGGACGGAGCCGATCGGCGCGTCGCCGTCGAGCAGGGCGGTGCGTGCCGCCTCTGGCAGGCGGTCGACGGCGAGCACGGACCGCGCGCGCAGGAGCGGCCGGCCGTCGGCGGCGAGGCGCAGGACGGCGGTGCGGCGGAGGGACCGGGGTCGCGCGCCGTCGACGGCGTTGGTGACGGTCTCGACCGCGACCGGCGAGCGGAACGACGCCTCGAGCAGCGCGGTGACGCTGCCGTCGGTCGTCAGGAGCATCCGCAGGGGAAGGGAGGGGAGGATCATGGTCAGAACGGACCTCCCGGGTCGGATGTTTATTCCCCCGCGATCAGCCGTAGCGCAGGACGACGTCCTCGGCCGCGTGGTCGCTGACGCCGGTCTCGACCAGCTCCATCCACATCCGCGCGGAGACCGGCTCGAAACCGGCGGCCAGCACGTAGTCGATGTTCTCGCGGCCCTCGGGCGCGGTGCCGACGTCGCGGAGCTGCGCGAGCAGACGGCCGGCGGCGACGTCCCTGCCGTGCTCCCGGCCCTTCGGGACGTTGAAGTCGCCGGTCAGCAAGACCGGCGTCGGCGCGGCCAGTGCGCGGCGGACGACCGCCGCGATCTGCGGCACCTTGAGGTCGCCGTCCGCGGACGTGTGCGTGGTCAGGATCGTGAGGTCGCGGCCGGCCACACGGTCGCGGAGCCGCGCACGGATCCACATGCGCAGCTCGCCGTACTGGCGCCAGTTCCGCCGCCCGGCGCGCAGGCCGTGGCCGACGCCGCGCAGGTGCGAGAGCGCGTAGTAGCTGCTGCGGCGGGAGACGACCTCGTAGCGGTCGGGGATGACGAGGGCGTTGCCGAGCCCGGGCCGGCGGCGCTGCAGGACCGTCGCCGTGCCCCCGCCGCGGCGCAGTGCCTTGGCCTGGACGTCACCGACCTCCTGCAGCGCGAGCAGCGGCGCCTCGGGGCCGCCGGCAAACGCCTCGCGGTAGAACGGCAGCTCGAGGAACGCCTCCTGCGGCGTCGTGATGCGCGGGTTGCCCGCGGCGCAGTTGAACGTGACCACTCGGATGTCGGGCGCCATCAGGCGCAGGCTACGGCGGCCAGCGCCTCGGCGAGTGCCGCGGTGGTCGAGCCGTCCGCGGCTCCGTGCAGCGGGTTGTGCTCGGTGACGGTGAGCGCCACCACGCGCGGGTCGGCCAGCAGCACATCCAGCACCGCGCGCGCGGCGGCGAAAGACAGGCCGATGTTGTGCCCGGTGTTCTCGGAGAGCGGGAGGTCGACGAAGTCGACGACGTCGACGTCGAAGTGCACGAGCAGCCGCTCGTGCCCCAGCGCCGCGAGCGCGCGCCGCGCGGCGGCGGCCGGGTCCGCCGCCACGTCCGCCATCGGGACGGTGGGCAGGACCGTGCGGCGCTCGGCCTCGGTCATCTGCGTCGCATCGGCCGCCAGCAGCACGATGTCGTCCGGCGCGATCCGCGCGACGGCGGCCACGTCCGGGTGGGTGCCCGGCAGCGACAGCATGTGCGCCACGCCCATCCAGTCGAGCGTGCCGCCGGGCACGGTCTCGGGCGTGTTCAGGTCCGGGTGCATGTCGAAGTACACGAGCCCGGCCGGAGCCGCCGCGGCGACCACCCCGAGCTCGACGGTGCAGTCGCCGCCGAGCACCAGCGCCCGCCGGCCTCCGGCCAGCGCCCGCCGCACGATGTCCCGCACCTCGCCGGCCGCGGCCACTACCCCGTCCGCGTTCTGCGCTCGGCGATGGTCGCGGTCGGGCGCCCAGCGCCGCAGCGTCGTGTCGCCGAGGTCGACGGCATCGGGCAAGCGCTCCAGCAGTCCGGCGGCGCGCAGCGCCTCCGGCGCGCGCTCCTGGCCGGGCGCGTGCGCGCCCATGCTCGTAGGGGCTCCGATTACCGCAACGGCCGTCACCACCGTCGATCTTACACCGGTGACTTCCGCAGGAGTCGGCGGGCGAGGACGACGGGCGGCAGGACGATCGCCGCGAGGATGACGAGCGGGATCGCCAGCAAGGCCGCGGGCAGGACGACGAACAGCAGCAGCCCGGGCACCACCATCGCGGACACCGGCAGCAGCAGGATGCCCAGGCCGGTGCTCAGCTCGAGGAGCTCGTCGAGCGTCCGGCGGTCGGCGGTGTTCTTGTCGGTCACGGTGACCTCCTTCGTCGCGGCTTCAAGAGGAAGACGCGTGAGCGAGCGCCGATGTGACAGCCTCTGCGGCCGGGGGAACGTGCTCGGCCTGCGCCGTACACATCATCTGATCGTCCTGGCGGCCGTGCTCGGCCTGCTCGTGGCGCCCAGCGCGGCGCGCGCGACGGGCGACTGCGTGCCCGGCGCCTGGCCGGCCGCGCAGGCCACGCCAGCGTCCGAGGTCGTCCGGCTGGTCAACCAGCACCGCGCGTCGATCGGCCTCGGCCCGCTGCTCGTGTCGCCGACGCTGACCCGGGCCGCGGTGTGGAAGTCGCGGCACATGGCCGCGTACAACTACATCGCCCACGACGACCCGGCGCCACCGGTGGCCCGCACGTGGATCGACCGCGTCCACACCTGCGCGTACCCGTTGAACGCGTACGCCGGCGAGAACATCGCGATCGGCGCCAGGACGCCGAACGAGGTCATGGCGGGGTGGCTCAACTCGCAGGGCCACCGCGAGAACATCGAGTCGCCGCAGTTCACCGCCATCGGCGTCGGCGTCGCCGGCTCCGGCAGCAGGCTGTCGTGGACGCAGGACTTCGGCTCGGTCGCCGACGCGGGCTCGGCGCTGCCGCCCCCGCCGCCGGCGCCGCCGCCGCCCCCGCCGCCGAGCACCTCGCCGGCGGGGCCGATGACCGTCGTCGCCGGCCGCTGCCGGCGCGCGAAGCCGTCGCGGCGCGCGGTGTCGTGCCGGGTCCGCGTGAGCGCGCTCGTCGGCTCGCCGCGCCTGCGCGCCCGGCTCGTTCGCCACGGCCGCACGGTCGCGCGCGGGTCGCTGCGCGTGCGCGTCCCCGGCACCGTGCGCGTCCGGCTCGCGGGCAAGCGCAAGCTGCGCGCGGGCCGCTACCGCCTCGCCGTCCGCCTCGGCTCGGTCTCCGCGCGGTCCGCCGTGCGCCTCAGGCCCGCGCGACACTGAAGTGCCGAGGGGCGTGAAGCGGCTCGCGGAGGCGGTGTCTGCCACCCTTCGTTGACGATGGCGATCGAGCAGACGACCCCCACGTTCATCCGCGCCGAGACGTTCCCCGACCTCGGCGACGAGGTCATGTTCCCGCGCATGTCCGAGAAGAAGATCGCGAAGCTCGCCGAGATGGGCACGCGCCGGTCGTTCGCGCCCGGCGAGACGCTGTACGAGCAGGGCGTCCGCGACGCGCCGTTCATGGTCATCGAACGCGGGCACGTGCGGTTGCTCAACCGCAAGCCGGGCAAGGACATCTGGGTCGCCGAGGCCGACGCCGGCACGTTCCTCGGCGACATCGCCACGTTCACCGGCGAGCCGGCGATCGCCGAGGCCGTCGCCGACGAGCCGACCGACGTGATCTCCTTCTCGCGCCCCAAGCTGCGGCGGATGCTGGCCGCGTGGCCGGAGATGGCCGAGCTCGTCCTGCGCACGATGATGGCGCGGCGCGAGTGGCACGTGGCGAACGGCTACGGCGTCATGCGGCTGATCGCCGCCCGCGGCTCGCGGCGCGCGTTCGAGGTGCGCGACCTGCTCGAGCGCAACCTCATCCCGGTCCGCTGGTACGACGTCGACACCGACGACGAGAGCACTGCCATGCTCGACTGGCTGCGGATCCCGCGCGAGGAGACACCGGTGCTCGTCCGCAACACGTCGGTGCTGCGCAACCCGTCGGCCGCGCAGGTCGCGCGCGACCTCGGGCTGCGCGCCGACGTCGACGGCGAGCGGTACGACCTTGTGGTGCTGGGCGGCGGCCCCGCCGGGCTGGCCGCCGCGGTGTACGGCGGGTCCGAGGGCTTGCGCACGCTGGTCGCCGAGGCGTGGGCGCCCGGCGGCCAGGCCGGCACGAGCACGCGGATCGAGAACTACCTCGGCTTCCCGACCGGCATCACCGGCACCGAGCTGACCCGCAAGGCGACGCTCCAGGCGCGGCGGTTCGACGCGGTGCTGTCGAGCTTCCACCGCGCGGTCGAGCTCGCGCGCGGGCCTGAGGGGCTCGTGCGCATCGACCTCGACGACGGCCAGTACGCGCTCGCTCGCACGGTCGTCGTGGCCACCGGCGCGCGCTGGCGCACGCTCTCCGCCGAAGGAGCCGAGCGGTTCGCCGGCGCCGGCATCTACTACGCGGCGATGGCGACCGACGCCGAGCGCTGCCGCGGCGAGGACGTGATCGTGGTCGGCGGCGGCAACTCGGCCGGCCAGGCGGCGGTGCACCTCTCGAACGGCGCACGCAGCGTCCGCGTGGTCGTCCGCAGCGACGGCCTGGCGGCGACGATGTCGCGCTACCTGCTCGAGCGCCTCGAGTCGCGCCCGAACATCGAGATCGTCACCGGCACCGAGATCAGCGCCGTCCACGGCGACGACGGGCTCGAGCACGCCGACCTGCGCGATCGCGCCGACGGCAGCGTCGAGCGCGTGCCGGTGTCGGCGATATTCGTGATGATCGGCGCCGAGCCGTGTACCGAGGCGGTGCACATGATGCTCGAGCTCGACGAGGCGGGCTACATCCGCTGCGGCGAGGGCGCGGCGAACTGCGACGGCCCGAATCGCTGGCGGGAGAGCGGCCGGCCGCCGCACATGCTGGAGACGGTGTGGCCCGGCGTGTTCGCGGCGGGCGACGTGCGCGCCGGGGCGACCAAGCGGGTCGCGGGTGCGGTGGGCGACGGCGCGCTTGCCGTGCGCTTCGCCCACCAGGTCCTCGGTTGACACGGCACTGCGCGATCGAATAGACCTGACACCCATGGTGTGCCCGCGGAAGGCGGTGGCGGCCACGGGTGCCGCGCTCACAGCAAGTCTCTGCCTGGCGACGGCCGCGCTCGGTCTCCCGCCGTTCACCACCGCGCCGAAGTCGGCGCCGGGGAGCGGAGGCCAGGTGCAGCTCTCGAACAACCGGACCGGCTGCCACGCGACGTTCGACCGCTTCGTCTTCACGGCGCGCTTCGGCACGCCGAGCTACCGCGTGCGGTACGTGCGCAAGATCATCGCGGACGGCTCCGGCGCCACCGTGAACCTGCAGGGCAGCAAGCGCCTGCGCGTGATCGTCCGCGACGCCCGCGGGCACACGCAGGGCGGCACGAACCTGCTGCGCAACGTCATCACGCCCCACTGCCCGAACCTGCGGCAGGTCAAGGTCGCCGGCGACTTCGAGGGCATCGTGACGTTCGGGCTCGGGCTGCGCCGCAAGACGGGCTTCCGCGTCTTCCGGCTCACCGCTCCCACCCGGCTTGTCGTCGACGTCGCACACTGACGCCACCGGGCTGGCGGCGCTGATCGCCGCGCGCGAGGTGACGGCGGTCGAGGTGGTCGAGGCCCACCTGCGGCGGATCGAGGAGGTCGACGGCGAGGTCAACGCGCTCGTGCAAGTGGACGCCGAGCGCGCGCTGGCCCGGGCTCGCGAGGCCGACGCCGCGCGCGAGCCGTGGGGCCCGCTGCACGGCGTGCCGTTCACGGTCAAGGACACGATCTCGGCCGCCGGCATCGAGATGGCGATGGGCGCGCCCGAGCGCGTCGGCCACGTTCCGGACGCCGACGCGACGGTCGTCGCCCGGGTCAAGGCCGCGGGCGGCATCCTGGTCGGCAAGACGAACTGCCCGGTCTACGGCGGCGGCATCGAGACCGACAATGCGGTCTACGGCCGGACGTCGAACCCGTACGACCTCGCGCGCACGCCCGGCGGCAGCAGCGGCGGCGAGGCCGCGGCCGTCGCCGCGCGCGAGTCACCGTGCGGGCTGGGGACCGACTCGGGCGCCAGCGTCCGCCTGCCCGCGCACTTCTGCGGCCTCGCCTCGATCAAGCCGAGCGCCGGCCGCGTGCCGCTCACCGGCGTGATCGACGACGAGGGCCAGCTCGGCACGCTCGGCGATCCGCGCACGCAGGTCGGACCGGTGGCGCGCTCGGTGCGCGACGTCGCGCTGCTGCTCGATGTCGTCGCCGGCCCGGACGGCCGCGACGGCGGCCTGGCCCCGGTCCCGCTCGGCGACCCGCGGGACGTCGACCTGCGCGGGCTCCGGGTGGCGGTGCAGACGGCGAACGAGCACCACGCGCCGACGGCGGAGACTGCCGACACGGTCGCCACAGCCGGGGCGGCGCTGCGGGCGGCGGGCGCCGCGGTCGAGGAGGCACGACACCCTGAGGGCGGCCACGCGATCACGATCGACGTCTGGCGCTCGTACGGCGACGGCGTCGCCGCCGCCGACCTGTGGCGGCTGCTGCGCCGCTGGGACGCGTTCCGCGCGGAGATGCTGGCGTTCGCCGAGCGCTACGACCTCGTCGTGTGCCCGGTGTTCCCCGGGCCGGCGCGGCTGCACGGCACGATGAACGAGCCGGGCGCGATCGACCCGACGAGCTTCACCACGCCGCACAGCCTGAGCGGCTGGCCGGCCGCCACGGTGCGCGCCGGCACGTCGCCCGAACGGCTGCCGATCGACGTGCAGGTCGTCGCCCGCCCGTGGCGCGACGACGTGGCGCTCGCCGCCGCGCTGCGGATCGAGGCCGAGCTCGGCGGCTACCTAGAGCCCACTCGGGTGCCGGGCGACGAAGCGTCGCGGTGAGCGGCTCTCGGGCCGCCAGCGCGGGCCGCGCTCGCCGCGCCCCGAGGTGTCAAAGCGCAGACCGGCGATCACCGTGTAGGCGTGGCCGCCGTTGGCGTAGACCGTGATCCAGTCGCCGCGACCCCGCCGGCCCCACGACATGAAGCCGGTCGAGTCCAGCGGCGAGGCGAGCAGCCCGGCGCCGTGCATCGCGAACGAGACCGCGCCCGAGCAGTCGTAGCCGGAGTCGCGGAAGCGCCCGTGCCCGCCGCCGTAGCGGTACGGCTTGCGCGTGATCCGGTTGGCGGCGGCGATCGCGTCGACGACCTGCGGCGGAGCACCGGCCGGCGCGACCGCGGTACGCCCGTCGGCCGAGAGCGTCGCGCGCGGGAGCTCCTGCGCCGGCGCCACCGGTTGCGCGCGCCGCTTCATCCCGCGCGCCTGCACGCGGGAGACGCGCCCGTCCACGCGCAGCTCCTCGGTGCGCTCGTAGCGGCGGACGCTGCGCCGCGTGCCGCGGCCGAACACGCCGTCGATGCTCGTCGGCTGTCCGAGCCGCGTGAGCAGCGACTGCAGCACGCGCACGTCGCCGCCGCGGTGCCCCAGGTGCAGAGTGCGGTCGCCGAACGAGGCCTGCGCGGGCGTGGCGGTGAGTATCAGGGGCGCTGCCAGCGCAAGGGCGCAGGCACTGCGCCATCGGCGCTTCCGAGCCATGGTTGGTGCTCCTTCCAGTCGCTTCCGAGGTGAGCTGACGGGCTCGCGCTGGAAGTCGCTGCGCTACGCCGGGCACTGCCGGCGATTCGCCCCTGGCGGACGGAAGTCCCCCGATGGTTCCCCCGGCCGGCCGGGCTCTGGGCCCGACCGGTTCAACGGTCTATTTCGATCCAGAACGCAGCCGGACCGGGGGAGTTGCGGCGTTATGTAGCGCGCTTGGCGAGACGCGCCGCGGTGCGCAGGGAGTCGATCAGCAGGTCGCGATACGTCCGCGCCGTCTTCTCGTCGCCCTGGTCGATGGCGTCGCGCATGCCGGGCAGGAACTGCACGGCGTAGCCGGTCACCAGCCCGGGTGCGAACACCTGGTGCCGGAACCACGGCCGGCCGGGCAGGCCACGCCGGGTGGTCAGCGCGCGCTCCTGCTTCATGAGCGCGGCGTTGATCCTGGCGATCGCGCGGCTCGCCTTGCCGCCGTCGGTGTCACCCGCCGCCAGCAGTGCGTCGGCGCGCGCCTCGAGCGCCGACGACGCGTCGCCCCAGCCCTGCGCCGCCCGGGCGAGCCGGTTGAGGCGGACCTGCGCGGCGTCCGGGTTCTCCGCCTGGATCTGCTGGAGCTCCTCGACGTAGGAGCCGACCGCCGCCGCGTAGTCCGAGTAGTGGAACGGCAGCACGTCGGAGTTGGCCAGCCGCAGCGCCGCGGTGCCGACGAGCTTCGCCGAGCCCGCATGGCCGAGGTAGCCGGGGTCGAGGTGGTGCTCCATGTTGTACGTGTCGTCGTACGCCGAGTGGTACGTCCCGCTGCTCGCGGGAGCGGTGAACCCGGCCTCGAACGATGGGATCCCGAGGTGGTCGAGGAACGCGGTGTAGTCGGAGCCGCTGCCGAGGCGGCCGACCTCCGGCGCCTCGCCGCCGCCCTTCCACGTGTCGTAGACGGGCGCGCCGGTGCGCGGGTCGTTCACCTGCTGCGTGGCCTGGACGATCGCGTCGTCGAGCTGCGGGACGCCGGAGGCGTCGAAGCTCGTGCCGCCCGCGCCGTCGAGGTTCGCGTACGCGACCGCGTTCTTGATCAGGTCGCGGCGGTTCTCCTCGGCGTACTCGGTCGAGCCGAACAGGCCGTACTCCTCGCCGTCCCAGCCCGCGATGACGATCGTGCGGTCAGGCCGCCACCCCTGCTTGAGCGCGCGCCCGAGGTTGCGGCCGACCTCCATCATCGTCGTCCAGCCGCTGGTGTCGTCGCTCGTGCCGTAGGTCCAGCCGTCGTAGTGCGCGCCGAGCACGACCTTCTCGTCGGGCTTCGTCGCGCCGCGGACCGTGACCAGCACGTCGCGGACCGGCGTCTGGTCGTACGCGATGTCGAGCTTGAGGTGCACCTTCGTGCCGCCCGGCCCGACGTGGTACGTGAGCGGCTGCCCGCCCTGGAGCAGCCCGCCCTGGAACGCCTCCGGCGCCTCGGGCCCGGTGAGGGCCTCGAGCAGCGGCTGCGCCTCGCCGTACGAGATCGGCGTCGTCGGGATGCGCGGCAGGTCGTCCGCGTCCTCGGGCGCGAGCCGCGGCGTGCCGGGCACGGCCGGCTTGCCCGGCGTCAGCGGATCGCCCGGGTACTGGAAGATGTACTGGATCGAGCCACGCTGGATCCCGTCCGCGGGACGCCACGGCCCTTTCGGGTACACGTCGCCCTTCTGGAAGCCGTCGTCCTCGGGATCCGAGTAGATCAACAGCCCCTTGGCGCCGCGCTTCTCGGCCTGCTGGGCCTTGACGCCGCGGAACGAGTTGCCGTAGCGCACGAGCACGATCTTGTCCTTGACGCTGACGCCGAGCTCCTCGAGCGCGGCGTAGTCGTCCGGCAGCCCGTAGTTCGCGTACACGACCTCGCCGGACACGTCACCGGACGGCGAGAACGCGTTGTAGCCCTCGACGACGTCGTCGAAGTTCTTCTGCCACGGGAACCCGCCGTTCTCCTTGGTGGCGAGCTCGCGCCGGTACGGCGCGGTCATCGTCACGCTCACGTCGTTCGGGCTCGACGAGTAGACGCCGTACTGGCGCGTCGACACGTCGAGTCCGTACGAACGGAGCCGGTCGACCGAGTACTCGAACGAGCGCCGCGCGCCGGCCGTGCCGACGAGCTGCGGGCGCACGCTGAGCGCGCGGCTGGTCCGACCGATGACGTCCGCTCGGACGCCGTTCTGATACTGACCCTCGTACGCCTGCTGCTGCTCGGCGTGGCTGTCTGTGAAGCCGAGGATCGGCTGCTGGGCGCTCGCAGGTGCTGCGAAAGCGAGCGCCGCGCCGCAGATGACGGCAGCGCAAAGCCACCGTCCCGCCGACGGTCTGCTCATGGGGACCTCCCTTGCCCTAGGTCTCCCGGCGACCCTAGCAACGGCGTTACGCGTCGCGAGCCCGGGGGTACGCACTTCGCCGGGGAGGTTTCTCATGCAACGAGTTCGTACGTTCGCGCCCGTGTTGGTGGGCGTGCTGCTGTCCACCGCGGCGCTCTTCAGCCTGCTCCAGCCGGCTGCGCGAGGCCGTGGCCACGACGACGCGCCGCAGCGGTGGTGGAAGCCGCCGGCCGACGTCCGGTCGATGCTGCGCGACGTCAGCGCCAGGCGCCTCGAGCAGTACGACCGCAAGCTGGTCTCGTTCGGGACGCGGCACACGCTGTCGGATCAGACGAGCCCGACGCGTGGGATCGGCGCCGCGCGCGACTGGATCAAGAGCGAGCTCGACAAGATCGCGGCCACGTCGGGAGGCCGCATGACCACGGCGCTCGACAGCTTCGTCCAGCCGGTGTCCGACCGCGTCCCGCAGCCCACGACGATCACCAACGTGTACGCCACGCTGAAGGGCACGGACCCGACGGCGGCCGACCGCGTGTACGTGGTGAGCGGGCACTACGACTCGCGGGTCACCGATCCGCTCAACGGGACCGACGACGCGCCGGGCGCCAACGACGACGCGTCCGGGACCTCGGCGGTCATCGAGCTCGCGCGCGTCATGGCGAAGCACCCGCCCGAGGCGACCGTCGTGTTCGCCGCGTTCGCCGGTGAAGAGCAGGGGCTCTACGGCTCCGACCACTTCGCGCAGATGGCCAAGGACCAGGGCTGGAACGTCCAGGGCAACCTGAACATGGACATCATCGGCAGCCCGAACGGCGGCAACGGCGTGCGCGACCCGCGCACGATCCGGCTCTTCTCCGAGGGCGTGCCGACTGCGGAGACCGACGACCAGAAGAGACGCCGGATCGCCAACGGCGGCGAGAACGACGGCGTGTCGCGCCAGCTCGCGCGGTATGTCAAGGAGACCGGCGAGAACAGCGCCACGGGCATGAACGTGAAGCTGATCTGGCGGCGCGACCGCTTCCTCCGCGGCGGCGACCAGATCTCGTTCCTGCTGCGCGGCTATCCCGGTGTGCGGTTCACCGAGCCCAACGAGGATTTCGACCACCAGCACCAGGACGTGCGGGTCGAGAACGGCAAGCAGATCGGCGACCTGATTCAGTTCGTCGACTTCGACTACCTGGCGCGCGTGACGCGCGTCGTCGGCTCGTCACTCGCCGCGCTGTCGAATTCGCCGCGGGCGCCGCGCAACGCGCGGATCATCACGGCGAACCTGTCCTACGACACGCAGCTGCGCTGGGACGCGAACCCGGAGTCCGACATCGCCGACTACGAGATCGTGTGGCGCAACTCGACCAGCCCGCTGTGGCAGCACTCGCGCCGTGTCGGCAACGTCACCGACGCGACGATCGACAACCTCAGCAAGGACGACAACCAGGTGGGCGTGCGGGCGATCGACCGCGACGGCAATCGCAGCCCGGTCGCGTTCCCGATCACGGCCCCCGAGTAGCGGTCAGGTCGGCAGAGGACCATGGCTCTTCACGATCCGTAGCGCGAAGTTCGACCGCACGTCGCTGACGTTCGGCAGCCGCAGGAGCGTCTCGAACATCAGGCGCTCGTAGGCGGCGAGGTCGGCCACGACGACCTCGAGCAGGAAGTCGGCCGAGCCGGACACGATGTGGGCGGACACGACCTCGGGTGCGGCGACCAGCGCCTCGCTGATCGCCGCCGCGCTGCGGTCGGAATGGCCGTCGACCTTGAGCTCGACGAACACGGTGAGACCGAGGCCGAGCGTCTGGCGGTCGAGCTCGGCCCGGTAGCCGGTGATCACGCCGTCGTGTTCGAGCGCGCGCAGCCGGCGCAGGCACGGCGAGGGGGAGAGGTGCAGCTTCTCGGCGAGGGCGGCGTTCGAGATCCGCCCGTCGCGCTGGAGGATGGCAAGCATCTGCCGATCGACGGTGTCCATTGGCAGATTGTTGCTCAACAGGGTGGCCTGCGGGGTGCAAGTGAGCACCAAATGCCCCGCGTTCCGCGCAACACTGCCTCCATGACCACCCGGACCGGAATCGCGATGTACGTCGGCGCCGTGCTCGGCCCCGGCGTCCTGCTGCTCCCCGCGCTGGCGGCCGAGGCGGCCGGGCCCGCGTCGGTGATCGCCTGGGTGGCCCTGCTCGCGCTGTCGGTCCCGCTGGCCACCACGTTCGCCGCGCTCGGCGTGCGCCTCCCCGAGGCCGGCGGCACCGCCGCGTACGCCCGCACGGCGTTCGGCCGCCGCGCCGGCGCCGTCACCGGCTGGTGGTTCCTGGTCGGCGTGGTGCTCGGCGCGCCCGCCGTCGCCATGATCGGCGGCGCCTATGTCGCGGACCTGCTGGGCACCGGCCAGGCCGGCGCGGTCGTCGCCGCCGCGGGCATGATGGCCGTGGTCATGGCGTCCAACGCAGCCGGCCTGCACGCCACGGCCCGCCTCCAGCTCGCGCTCGCGGGCCTGCTCGCCGCCCTCGTCCTCGTCGCCGTTCTCACGGCGCTGCCCGAGAGCCGGGCCGACCACTGGACGCCGTTCGCCCCGCACGGCTGGGCGGCGATCGGCACCGCCGCCAGCCTGCTGATGCTCTCG
This sequence comes from uncultured Solirubrobacteraceae bacterium, assembly GCA_963759375.1. Classification (GTDB taxonomy): domain Bacteria; phylum Actinomycetota; class Thermoleophilia; order Solirubrobacterales; family Solirubrobacteraceae; genus DASSUW01. Next base: position 527,931 of record CAVWYY010000001.1, read on the forward strand.
TTCATCGGCTGGGAGGCGGTCTCGCATCTGGCCGGCGAGCTGCGCGACCCGGCCCGCCAGCTCCCGCGCGCGATCTTCGCCGCGCTCGGCATCGTCGTCGTGCTCTACCTGGGCCTGGCGGTCGCCACCGTCGGCGTGCTCGGCACCGCCGCGCCGTCCGACGTCCCGCTCGCCGACCTGATGGGCGCCGGGCTCGGCGCCCCCGGCCGCAGCATCACCGCGGTGCTCGCCGTGCTGCTCACGATGGGCGCGATGAACGCGTACGTGGCCGGCGCCGCCAAGCTGGCCGGCGCGCTCGCCGCCGAGGGTTCCGCGCCCGCGGCGTTCGCCGCACCGCGCCGGGCGATCCTGCTGTTCGCCGCGGTCGGCGGCACGCTGCTGGTGCCGCTCGCGGCCGGGCTGCTCGACGTCGACGCCCTGATCCGCGCGTGCAGCGCCAGCTTCGTCGCGGTCTACGTGCTCGCGACCGCCGCCGGCGCGCGGCTCCTCGCCGGCGGCGCTCGCGTTGCGGCCGCGATCGCGTTCGCCGCCGTCACCGTCGTGTTCGCCTTCTCCGGGCTGTTCCTGCTCGTGCCGGCCGTCATCGCCGTGCTCGTCGTCGCCTCGTCTCAGAAGAGGATCTTGAACTGGTCGACGGCGACGATCGCCGTCGTCGTCCCGAGCAGGAGGACCGCGAAGGCCAGCACCGCGAGCCGGTGACCGCGCAGGCGGATCGGTCCGGGCAGGTAGCGCCGGTTCGTGAAGAACAGCAGGCAGGTGTAGACGACCATGATCGCCCCGCCCAGCACCGTCGAGATCGTCACGAGCACGAGCGGCTGGTCGAACCCGAGCAGCAGGATCGTGCAGCCGAACGCGATCGTCGACCAGACGACCGCGAAGTACAGGCGGCTCTCGGTCCAGCGCCCGCCGCGCGTGTAGCCGACGTACAGCACGTCGGCGACGAGCCGGGCCACGTAGTCGACGATGCCCAGGGCGGCGGCGAACAGGCTCGCCGCGCCGATGGCCAGGAACAGCGTCCCGAACCACGAGCCGACCTGCGCGTCGAGCGCCGAGCTCTCGAGCGCGATGAAGTCGAACCCGCTCGAGTCCGGCAGGTCGGGGTTCTGGAACACGGTCGAGTAGGCGACCAGCGAGAAGACGATGATCGCGATCGCGCCGACGATCACGAACGACACGAACTGCTCGAGGTTCGCCCGCCGCCACCACACGCGCCAGCGGCTCATGTTGGCCTCGTCCACCGGGAAGCTGAAGCGCTCGCTGGTCGGCGCCGCCTCCTCCTGGCCGGTGATCGGTGACACGATGCGCGGGACGTAGCGGCCCATGCCGAAGCCCTTGTCGCGGATCCAGTTGCTCTGCACGAGGTTGTTCGCCCCGCCGGCGCCGGACGCCGCGAGCGCGCCGACGAGGATCGCCAGCGGGATCGCGTCCGGGAACGTGCCGACGCTGGTGACGATCTGGGTCGTGTCGCGGTAGGCGTCGCCGCTGACCGCGGCGAACACGGCGATGACCAGGAACGCCAGGACCGCGGCGATCTTGATGATCTCGAGCTTCTCGACGGTCTGGTAGACCACCGGCGAGGCGGTGAGCACCGCGCCGATCACCACGAGCCCGACGATCGCGATCAGGTTGGGGTCGCCGCCGCCGACGGCGAACGTCGTGATCGTGGCCGCGGCCGTCGCCCAGCCCGGCCACATCGTCGCCAGGAGCGCCCCGATCGCGAGGATCGCGCCCCAGGGCTTCCACAGGCGCTGGAACCCGCCGAGCGCGGTCTCGCCGGTCGCGAGCGTGTACCGCTCGATCTCCATGTTGATGTAGAACTGGAGCAGGATCCCGACGACCGCCGCCCACAGGAACGCCAGCCCGGCCTGGGAGGCGATGTACGGGTAGAGGATGTACTCGCCGCTGGCGATCCCGACGCCGATCAGGATCACGCTGGGGCCGACCAGCTTGCGCAGCGGCGGCGCGTCCGGAAGGTCGCGCTCCTCGGCGGGTGCGCGCGTGAACCGTCCCTTGACCGGCGCCGCAGCGCCCCGTTCGCCGACCTCGCTCACGTGCATCGTCTCCTCCCTCGTCGTGCCTATCCGACCGGCACGGCCGACGCGCGCTGCGCCGCCATCCGCACCGGTGAGTTGACCGCCCCGTAGCCGTCGTAGCCCCCGCGCCGCTCGAGCACCTCGAAGAACACCCGGCCGCCCGCGCGCGCCGTGTAGAAGTGGAGGAGCTCGCCGTCGCCCTCGCGGTCGTAGAGCACATCGAGCTCCCGCAGCTCGGCCAGCAGCGCCGGGTCGAGCTCGAGCCGCGCCGCCAGGTCGTCGTAGTAGTTGCCCGGGATCGCCAGCAGCGGGAGGCCGCGGTCGCGCATCGCGCGCGCGGCCGCCAGCGCGTCGGCGCAGGCGAAGGCGACGTGCTGCAGCTCGGCGTGACCGTGCAGCGGCGCTGCGAGCGCCGGCACGTTGAGCACCACCCGCACGCGCCCGTCCGCGCTCGTTACGGCGCGACTGCGCACGAGGCCGTCGGGTGCGGCGAGCTCCTGGCTCTCGCGCGGCCGCAGATCGAGCACGGCGCGGTGGAAGAGCGCCGCCTCGTCGAACGCTTCGAAGGGGTGGGCGAGCGTGATGTGGTCGACGCGGTCGATCGGCACGGGCGCGCGCTCCGGCGCACCGGCGCCGAGTGCGAGGAAGTCGCCGAGCCAGCCGTCGCCACAGAAGAACACCGAGGTGCCGTCCGGCGCGGCCACGGCCGCGAGGTCGGCCTCGCCAGGCTCGCGGCGGCGCGCGAGCACCGGCGCGAGCAGCGCCTCCGCGCGCTCGGCGGAGCTCGCGGGGTCGTCGCTCGCGACCGCGATAGCCACGACCTCGGGGTCGTCGGCGCCCGCGCCGTGGTTGAGCACCACCCGGATGTCGCCGTGCTCGAACAGGTGCACGGGCTTGCTGCGATGCGGGCCGACGTGCGTGAACCCCATCGCGCTCAGCAGCGCCTCGGTGGCCGGGGCGGAGTCGGCGTCGACGCCGAGCTCGACGAACGCGAAGCCGTCGAGCGCGGCCGGCTGCGGCGGCGTCGAGAGGCCCAGCTCCTCCTCGAGCACCAGCAGCGAGCGCATCGCGTCGACCGCCGTGCGGCCGGGGTCGGCCTGGCGGAAGACGTCGTTGAACACCTCGAGCGAGAGCGGCCCCGCGTAGCCCGCGTCGAGCACGCGCCGGGTGAAGCCGACGAGGTCGAATCCGCCCTGGCCCGGGAAGTTGCGGTAGTGGCGGCTCCACTGGAGCACGTCCATCGCCAGTCGCGGCGCGTCGGCGAGCTGCAGGTAGAGGAGCTTGTCGGCCGGGATCCGCGCGATCGCGCCCAGGTCGGTGCCGCGGGAGAGGATGTGGAACGAGTCCAGGCAGACCCCGAGGCTCGGATGGCCGGCCATCTCCGCGATCCGCCACGCGTGGTCGTACTCGCTCACGTGGCGGCCCCAGGCCAGCGCCTCGTAGGCGATCTTCAGCCCGTGACCGGCGGCGCGGTCGGCGAGCGCGTGCAGCTGCTCCGCGGCGAGCGCGTCGTCGTCGATCGCGGCGGGGGAGACGTTCGAGCAGACCAGCATCGCCGGCGCGCCCAGCTCCTCCATCGCGGCGAACTTCGCCTCGGCGCGGCGCAGGTTGCCCGCGAAGACGTCCGCCGGGACGGCCTCGAGATCGCGGAACGGCTGGTAGAGGTCGATGGTCAGGCCGAGGTCGTCGGCGCGCTGTCGCACCTCGCCCGGTGGATGCGGGGAGGCGATCAGGTCGTTCTCGAACAGCTCGACGCCGTCGAAGCCGGCGGCGGCCGCGGCGGCGAGCTTCTCCTCGAGCGTGCCGCTCAGGCACACGGTGGCGATCGAGCGGCGCATCAGCCGAGCTCGGCGAAGTCGTGCAGCATCCGCTGCCGGTCGGGCTCCAGGCCGGTGAACAGCGCGAACGAGTCGGCGGCCTGGAAGACGGCCATGCCGCCTCCGTCGAGCGTCCGGCAGCCGCGCTCGCGGGCCTGCCGGAGCAGCTCGGTCTCCAGCGGGCGGTAGACGACGTCGGCGACCCACATCCGCTCGTGGAGCAGCTCCTCGGGCAGCGGCAGGCCGGGGTGCGCCGCCATGCCGGTGGGCGTGGCGTGGATCAGCCCGTCGGCGTCGGCGAGTGCGTCGAGGTCGCCGGCCGCGACGCGGTCGTCGTCCAGCCGGCGGGCGAGGGCGCGAGCCTGCGCGGGCTCGACGTCGACGATCGTGAGCTGCCCGGCGCCGAGGCCCAGCACGGCGTGCGCGACGGCGGCGCCCGCGCCGCCGGCGCCGAGGAGGACGACGCGGTCGAGCGGAACGTCGGCCAGCCCGCGCTCGAAGCTCGCGCGGAAGCCGCTGACGTCGGTGTTGTGCCCCGCGGCGTGCCCGTTCTCGAACACGACGGTGTTGACGGCTGCGAGCGCTTCGGCCTCGGGCGAGAGCTCGTCGAGGTGCTCGACGACCGCGCGCTTACAGGGGTGGGTGACGTTGAGACCCGTGAAGCCGCGCCGTGTGCGCGTCGGCCAGCAGCTCGCCTGCCGAACGGCCGAGCTCGTCCACGTCCAGCAGCCGGTACTCGTAGTCCAGACCCTGGCGGGCGGCCTCGCGCTCGTGCAGCGCCGGGCTCAGCGAGGTGCCGATGCCCGCGCCGATCAGTCCGACGATGTGATAGCCGTCCGTCCCCATGCTCCCCCCAGGGATTAATTAACGAACTAGTACGTTAGTTGCCGGATGGCCGACGCCGTAAACCGACAGCGCGACGCCGAGCGCACGAAGCGGGAGATCCTCGAGACCGCCACGGGCGAGTTCGCCGAGCGCGGCTACGCGGGCGCGCGCGTGGACGAGATCGCCGCCCGCATGCGCACCACGAAGCGGATGATCTACTACTACTTCGGCAGCAAGGAGCAGCTGTTCGTCGCGGTGCTCGAGCGCGCGTACTCGGAGATCCGGGAGGCCGAGCAGTCGGTCGACGTCGAGGGCCTCGACCCGCCCGCCGCGATCCGCCGGATCGCCGAGCTGACGTTCGACCACCACGAGTCGCACCCGGACTTCATCCGCCTCGTCAGCATCGAGAACATCCACCACGCCGAGCACATGGCCAAGTCCGAGGCGATCGCCCGGCTCGGCTCGCCGGCCACCGATGTGATCGGCCGGATCCTCGAGCGCGGCCGGGCCGACGGCGCGTTCCGGACCGACGTCGACGCGATCGACCTGCACATGATGATCAGCGCGTTCTGCGTGTTCCGGATCGCCAACCGGCACACGTTCGGCACGCTGTTCGGGCGCGACCTCACCGACGCCGCGCTCCGCGACCGTTACCGCACGATGGTCGGCGACATGGTCGTCGAGTACCTCACCGCCGGGTGATCACGGCAGGATGTGGTCGACGTACCCGCCGTCGACCCTGAGGGCGCCGCCGGTCGTCGCCGAGGCGTGCTCCGAGCTCAGGTAGGCGACCATGTTCGCGATCTCCTCGGGGCGGATCAGCCGCTGGAGCAGCGAGGTCGGCCGGTGCTTGCGCATGAACTCGGCCTGTGCCTCGTCCCACGGCAGGTCGTCGCCGACGAGCTCGCGCACGAACGTCTCGACGCCTTCGGTCTCGGTCGGCCCGGCGATCACCGCGTTGACCGTCACGCCGGTGCCGGCCATCGCCTTGGCCAGCCCGCGCGAGACGCCCAGCAGCGCAGTCTTCGTCACGCCGTAGTGGACCATCTCCTCGGGGATGACGAACGCGGAGTCGCTGGCCATGAACTGCACGCGGCCCCAGCCCCGGCCGCGCATGCCCGGCAGGTACTGGCGCGACAGCCGGATGCCGGACATGACGTTGACGTCCCAATAGCGCTGCCACGTCTCGTCGTCGATCTCGAGCACGGGCTGCGGTTCGAAGATCCCGAGGTTGTTGATCAGGATGTCGACGGACGGCAGCGCGGCGAACAGCTCCGCGCACCCGTCGGCGGTCGACACGTCGGCGGCGACGCCCTCGATCGCCGCGCCTGGCAGCTCGCCGCGCAGCGCCTCGAGGACCGCGGCGACACGGTCGGCGCCGCGGCCGTTGATCGTCACCGCCGCACCCGCGCCGGCGAGCCGCGCGGCGATCACCCGCCCGATGCCCTGCGTGGAGCCGCTGACGAATGCCGTCCGGCCCGAGAGATCGATCTGCATGACCTCACGTGTACCGTACGGCCGGTTAGCGCCGAACGCGACCAGAGCTTCGTCAGCATCGCCACCGCGCTCGCGGCTAACACGACGATCGCGATCGCCAAGGGCACGGCCGCGGCGCTGACCGGGTCGCCGGCGCTGTTCGCCGAGACGCTGCACACGATCGCCGACGCCGGCAACGAAGTGCTGCTGTTCATCGCGCTGCGCCGCTCGCGCCGTCCGCCCGACGCGACGCACCCGCTCGGCTATGGGCCGGAGCGCTACTACTGGGCGCTGCTGGCCGCCGTCGGGATGTTCGTCATCGGCGGCGCGCTCTCGATCTGGGAGGGCGTGCGCGCGCTGATCGACCCGCCGGAGCTGGACGCGTTCTGGGCCGGCGTCATCGTGCTCGTGATCGCGCTGGTGCTCGACTCGGTGAGCCGGACGGTGGCCATCCGCCAGCTGCGGCGCGACGCCGCCCAGCGGGAGTATCACCGTCAAGCAGCTGTTGCGCGAGACGGCCGACCCGACGGTCGTCACGGTCTATCTGGAGGACTCGATCGACGTGCTCGGCGCTGGGCTCGCGCTCATCGCGCTGATCCTGCACCGCGTCACCGGCTCGGCCATTCCTGACGCGCTGGCGACGATCGTGATCGGCGTGATGCTCGGCTACGTGGCGCTCAAGCTGACCAGCCGCAACCGGCAGCTGCTGGCCAACCAGGGCGTACCCGAGCGCTACGTGACCCAGCTGCGCGAGCGGCTCGAAGCCACCTCTGGCATCGTCGGGGTACCACGGCTGGAGGCGGTCTACCTCGGGCCCGGGGAGGTCCTCGTCGCCGCCGACATCCGGATGGAGGACGGGCTCAGCGGCGACGAGGTGACCTCGGTGCTCGCGCGCATCCGTGAAGACGCCGCGCGCGAGCTCCCCGTGATCGCCCGGCTCTACCTGACGCCGGTCTAGAGCGTGGCGTCGACAGGGTGCGTCCCGCCGGTCACCGTCAGGTCGCTCATCCCGACGGGCTCGCCGCACGCCGCGCATACGGTCAGCGCGTGGAACTCCGCCCCGCAGGTGTGGGTGAAGATCACCGGCTCCGCGCCCGGGTTGACGTGGCGGTCGCCCCACTCCTTGAGCTGCAGGAGGATCGGGTGCAGCTCGTGCCCCGCCGGCGTCAGGTGGTACTCGTGGCGGGGCGGGTGCTCGGAGTAGCGGCGGCGCTCGACGATCCCCGCCGCCTCGAGCTTGCGGAGCCGTGCGGTGAGCACGTCGCGCGGCGCGCCCGTGGCCGCGGCGATCGCGTTGAAGCGCGTGTTGCCGTACCGGATCTCGCGCGCGATCAGCAACGCGTAGCGGTCGCCGACGATGCTCAGCGCATCGGTGATCGAGCAAACCCTCTGAGCGGACTCTTCTCTGATAGCTTCGCCACCGTCCCCGGTCAGTTGGTAATTCAAACCGATTAAGGAGTTGCCGCGTGAGCGCGCCCGACACCATCGTCCTGATCCACGGGTTCTGGGTCACCCCGCGCAGTTGGGAGCACTGGGTCGCGCACTACGAGGCCAAGGGCTTCACGGTGCTCGCGCCCGCGTACCCCGGCTTCGAGGTCGAGGTCGAGGCGCTCAACGAGGACACGGCGCCGATCGAGCAGGTCACGGTCCCGGCGATCATCGAGCACCTCGAGTCGGTCGTCGGCGCGCTCGAGAAGCCGCCGATCCTCATCGGCCATTCGGCGGGCGGGGTGTTCACGCAGATCCTGCTCGACCACGGGTACGGCGCGGCCGGCGTCGCGATCAACTCGGCGCCGACGGAGGGCGTCAAGCGCGTGCCGCTGTCCCAGATCAAGGCGACGTTCCCGGTGCTCAAGAACCCGGCCAACCGCCACAAGGCCGTCGGCTTCACGCTCGAGCAGTGGAACTACGCGTTCGCCAACGGGTTCCCGCAGGAGCAGGTCCGCGGCACCTACGAGCGGTACCACATCCCCGCTTCCGGCGGGATCTTCTGGGGCAGCGCGCTGGCCAACATCCACCCGGGCAAGGACGACAGCTGGGTGAACTACAAGAACGAGGACCGCGCGCCGCTGCTGTTCATCTCCGGCAGCGAGGACCACCTGATGCCGCCGGCGCTGCAGCGGTCCAACGCCAAGCACTACAACTCGAACGTGCTCACGGAGGTCAAGCAGTTCGACGGCCCGCACCTGCTGCCCGCCAAGGACGGGTGGGAAGAGGTCGCCGACTACGCGCTCGACTGGGCGCTCGAGCACGCCCGGTGAGCGACGTCCGGCTCACCCACGTCGGCGGGCCGACACTGCTCATCGAGGTCGGCGGCTGGCGGCTGCTGACCGACCCGACGTTCGACGCCCCCGGCCGCAAGTACAACTTCGGCTGGGGGACCTCGTCGCACAAGGTCGACGGACCGGCGATCGCGGCCGAGGACATCGGGCCGGTCGACGCGGTGCTGCTCTCGCACGACCACCACGACGACAACCTCGACGCGGCCGGGCGCGCGCTCCTGCCCTCCGCCAACGTCGTCGTGACCACCGAGTCCGGCGCCCGCCGGCTGGGCGGCGGCGCCCGTGGGCTCGCGCCGTGGGCGTCGACGCGGCTCGAGGCCGACGGCAAGCCGGCGATCGAGGTGATCGCCACGCCGTGCCGGCACGGCCCGCCCCTGAGCCACCCGCTCGTCGGCGACGTGATCGGCTTCGCGCTGCGCTGGGAGGGGCAGGAGCACGGTGTCCTCTGGATCTCCGGCGACACCGTGCTCTACGACGGGGTGCGCGAGGTCGTGCGCCTGCAGATCGACACGGCGATCCTGCACCTCGGTGGCGTGCAGTTCCCGGTCACCGGGCCGTTGCGCTACACGATGACCGCGCGCGACGCGGTCGAGCTCGTTCGCCTGATCCGCCCGCGCCGCGTCATCCCGATCCACTACGAGGGCTGGTCGCACTTCAAGCAGGGCCGCGCGGCGATCGAGCGCGAGCTCGCGGACGCGCCCGACGTCCGCGAGCTCGTCGAGTGGCTGCCTATTGGAAGGCCATCGCCAGGTTGACCCGGTCGGCCCGGGTGACCCGCCATCACCCGGGCCGGGTGACACGTACGATCCCCGTGTGGCGGGGTTCGACTACCGGACGGTCACGGCGGGGCCGACGACCTACGAGCCGGGCGTGGCCGGCGACGGCCCGCCGGTTCTGCTGCTCCACGGCTTCCCGCAGACGCACCACTGCTGGCACCGGGTCGCGCCCGCGCTCACGGGGCGCACGGTCGTGGCGTGCGACCTGAAGGGCTACGGGTCCAGCCGCTCGACGCCTGGCGGGCCGCGCGGCGAGGGCTACTCCAACCGCGAGCGCGCGGCCGAGCTCGTGGAGGTCATGGCCGCGCTCGGGTTCGGCCGGTTCGCCGTCGTCGGGCACGACCGCGGCGCGCGGGTCGCCTATCGGATGGCGCTCGACCATCCCGAGGTGGTCGAGCGGCTCGCCGTGCTGAACATCGTGCCGACCGCCGACCAGTTCGAGCGGATGGCGGCCGACGCGGCGCTCGACTACTGGCCGTGGTATCTGCTCGCGCAGCCGGCGCCGTTCCCCGAGCGGGTGGTGGGGGCGAGCGCGGAGTTCGTCGTGCGTGACGTCCTGCGCGCGTGGGCGGCGACGCCCGGCGCCGTCGAGGCGGAGCCGTACGTGCCGGCCTTCAACGTCGATGGCGTGTGCGCGGACTACCGCGCGTCGTTCCACATCGATCGGCCGATGGACGAGGACGACCGGCGGAGCGGACATAAGATCGCGTGCCCGGTGCTCGTGCACTGGGGCGCGGAGGAGGACGCGATGTCGGACGGGCCGCTGCCCGTGTGGCGCGCCTGGGCCGACGACGTCCGGGGCGGCCCGTTGCCGTCCGGGCACTTCATCCCCGAGGAGGCGCCGCAGGAGCTCGCCGCCTCGCTGAACCGCTTCCTGGGCGAGGGCGGATGATCGCCGCGGTCGCGCTCGCGCTCGCGCTCGCCGTGCCGATTCCGGATCCGATCGGCACGACGCTCCCGCATGTGCAGGGCACGCCCGCCACGGCGCAACCGCTGCGGCCCACGGTCGCGCCGCAGAACCCGTACCTGGCCAAGGACCCGCGCAGCAACATCCACAACGACACGTGGATGACCGACGCGTACCGGATCCGCGGACCACTCGGGCGCTCGCCGCAGGCGTCGTCGAGCCTCATGGCGCCGGCGCTCTGCGGCTCGCTCACGTTCCACTCACGCGGCTACATCGTCAGCGTGTGCCCGTCGGTCGTCGCGGGTCCGCAGGCGCGGGTGATCGACCCCGGCACGCTCGCTCTGCTCGCCACCTACGACCTGCCGAACGCGCCGGACCCGCCGGGCACGAAGGCGTACCAGAACTTCGCGGGCGGCGGCTACTTCTTCCTCGACCGCCGCGACCGCATCTGGAGCGCGACCAAGACCGGGCACATCTACGTCCTGCAGGTGTCGCCGGACGGCCGCACGATCACGAAGACCGGGGACTACGACCTGACCTCCGTGCTGGCATCCGACGAGCGCATCAGCTCGGCGCTGCCCGACTTCCAGGGCCGCCTGTGGTTCGTCTCCAAGAAGAACGGCAAGGTCGGGATCCTGAACACACGCACGCGGCGGATCCGCGTCCGGCGGCTGGGGGAGGACATCCAGAACTCGTTCACGGTCGGCCGCAGGGCCGTCTACGTCGTGTCCAGCCGCCGCATGTACCGCTTCAGCGCGCGCCGCGGGCGCCCGCACGTCGACTGGAAGGTCCGCTATCGCAACTCGGGCATCGTCAAGCCCGGGCAGGCCGACGCGGGCTCCGGCACGACGCCGACGATCATGAAGGGCGGCTACGTCGCGATCACCGACAACGCCGACCCGATGGACGTCGTCGTCTACCGGACGGCGAAGCGCCTGCGCGGCCGCAAGCGGGTCGTCTGCCAGACGCCGGTGTTCGGCAAGGGCGCGAGCGCCACCGAGAACTCGCTGATCACCGCCGGGCGGTCCCTGTTCGTCGAGAACAACTACGGCTACCAGGACCCGTTCGGGCCGAGCTCGGGAGCGGTGACCGAGCCGGGCTTCGCACGCGTGGACGTGCGGCGCGGCGGCAAGGGGTGCCGCGTCGTGTGGACGAACCGCACCGTCCGCGGCTCGACGGTGGTGCCGAAGCTGTCCACGAAGACCGGCCTGATCTACACGTACACGCGCGAGCCGGCCGGGCCGCTCGAGCAGCCGTATTTCTGGACGGCGCTGTCCGCGCGGACGGGCCGCACGGCGTGGAGGGTCTATGCGGGCAGCGGGCTCGGCTTCAACAACAACTACGCGGGCCTGGCGCTCGGGCGCGGCGGCGTCGCGTACCTCGGCGTCACGAGCGGGATCGTGGCGCTGCGCGATGGCTGACCTGCGTTACTTGATCCGGTACAGGTGCGTCGTCAGCGGGGCGAAGATCGCGGTCAGCCCCGCGGCGACGCCGAGGGAGATGCCGATGTCGCTCCCGTCGGGGTTGCCCTCCATCAGGCCGCGCGAGGCGTCGGCCAGGATCGAGATCGGGTTGACGTTCACGAACCACTCCAGCGCCGCCGGCAGCGTCTCCGGCTCCACGAACACGTTGGAGAGGAAGGTCAGCGGGAAGATCGCCATGAAGCCCGCGTTCATCACCGCGTTCGGGGTCCGCATGAGCAGGCCGAGGGTGGTGAAGCACCACGACAGGCCGAACGCGAACACGACGACGAGCGCGAGCGCGCCGACGACGCCGATGCCGGAGCCCGGGTCGTACCCGAGGATCAGGCCGAGCACGATGATCACCAGGCCGGCGATCAGGTAGCGCACGCTGTCGCCGAGCAGCGAGCCGATCAGCGGCGTCGGCCGGGCGATCGGCAGCGTACGGAAGCGATCCACGACGCCCTTCGTGAGGTCCGTGTTCAGTGCGACGCCGGAGTAGACCGTCACGAACAGCACGGACATGACGAGGATGCCGGGCAGGATGTACTGCAGGTACTCGCTCGTCGAGCCCGCGATCGCGCCGCCGAACAGGTAGGTGAACATCAGCGTGAACATCACGGGCGTGATCGTCACGTCGAGCAACTGCTCGGGCACGTGCTTGACCTTGAGCATCCCGCGCCACCCGAAGGTGAGCGCGGCGGAGAGCGCGCCGGCGCGCGGCGGCCGCGCGGTCGACGACAGGGCCTTGCGGACGGCCTCGGCCTCCACGCCCTCGGAGGTGTTCACGGACGCGGGTGCGGCGCTCATGCGGCGGCCTCCTCTTCGACGGCCTCTTCTTCGGCGAGGTGGCCGGTGAGGGCCAGGAACACCTCGTCGAGGCTCGGCTGGGCGAGCGAGAAGGAGCCGACGCGGATCCCCGCGCGCGACAGCTCGGCGACGGCGCCGGCCGCGCGGTCGGCGTCCGCGCACGGCGCGGACAGTGCGGCCGGGTCGGCCTCGCGGTGCACGGCGTCGAGCGCCTGGCCGAGGACGCGCTCGGCGTCCGGCCGCTGCTCGGGATCGAGCAGGCGGATGTGCAGGGCGCCCGAGCCGACCGACGCCTTGAGCTGCGCCGGCGTGCCCTCGGCGATCACGCGCCCGTGGTCGATCACCGCGATCCCCTCGGCGAGCTGGTCCGCCTCCTCGAGGTACTGCGTGCAGAGCAGGATCGTCGTGCCCTCGCTGACGAGCGCGCGGATGATGTCCCACACCTGGTTGCGCGAGCGCGGGTCCAGACCGGTCGTCGGCTCGTCGAGGAACAGCAGCTCCGGGGTGACGACGATGCTCGCCGCGATGTCGAGCCGCCGGCGCATGCCGCCGGAGTAGTGCTTGACCAGCTTCGCCGCGGCGTCGGCGAGCCCGAAGGCCTCGAGCAGCTCGGCCGCACGCGCCTTGGCGCCGCCGCGGCCGAGCCCGAGCAGCCGCCCGATGAGGATCAGGTTCTCGCGGCCGGTCAGGTCCTCGTCGACCGACGCGAGCTGGCCGGTGAGGCTGACGGCGCCGCGGACGGCGTCGGCGTCGCGCACGACGTCGTGCCCGAGCACCTGCGCGGTGCCCGCGTCGGGCTGCAGCAGGGTCGTGAGCATCTTGATGGTGGTGGTCTTGCCGGCCCCGTTGGGACCGAGGACGCCGTAGACCGAGCCGCTGCGCACGGCCAGGTCGACGCCGTCGACTGCACGAGTCTCGCCGAAGGTCTTGACGAGCCCGTTCGCCTCGATGGCGAGCGTGGGGGAGCGCATCGTCCGGCCGAGACTACGTGCCGCGCCCGTGCGGGTCAGTACGGCTGCCTCCAACGATTCGGGAATTTCCCGGCCGAATCGGCGTCCGAGGGGTGTGACCCAACACCACACCCGACATATCACGCGCCGGCTGCTGGCCGGCGGCGTACTCGCGGCGGGGATCCTCGCCGCCACGACCGTGCCCGCGAGCGCGGCGACAACCGCGACGTTCAGTAACGGCACGCTGAGCGTGACCGGCGACTCGGCGGCGAACAACATCGCCGTCAGCCGCAACGCCGCCGGCACGATCCTGGTCAACGGCGGTGCGATCGCTGTCGTCGGCGGTACACCGACGGTCGCCAACACCGCGCTGATCAAGGTGTTCGGCCTGGGCAGCGACGACACCCTCACCATCAGCGAGGTCAACGGCGCCCTGCCGGCGGCGCAGCTGTTCGGCGGCACCGGGAACGACGTCCTGACCGCCGGCTCCGGGAACGACCAGCTGTTCGGCGAGAGCGGCAACGACACGCTGCTCGGCAAGGGCGGCTTCGACCTGCTGTTCGGCGGCAACGACAACGACACGCTGACCGGCGGCGACGCCGACGACCAGGCGTTCGGCCAGAGCGGCAACGACCGCATGATCTGGAACCCCGGCGACGACACGGACCTCAACGAAGGCGCGGCCGGCACCGACACGGTCGAGGTCAACGGCGGTAACGGCCTCGAGCAGTTCACGGCAACGGCCAACGGCACTCGCGTCCGGTTCGACCGCCTCAACCCGGCCCCGTTCGCGATCGACATCGGCACGTCCGAGAACCTCGTCCTCAACGCCAACGGCGGCGACGACAGCTTCTCGGCCACCGGCAACCTGGCCGCGCTGATCAAGATCACCGCCGACGGCGGCACCGGCAACGACAACCTCCTCGGCTCCAACGGCGCCGACGTGCTGCTCGGCGGCGACGGCAACGACTTCGCCGACGGCCAGCAAGGCGACGACGTCGCGTTCCTCGGCGCCGGCAACGACACCTTCCAGTGGGATCCCGGCGATGCCAGCGACGTGATCGAGGGGCAGGACGGCACCGACGCGATGCGGTTCAACGGCAGCAACGCCAACGAGCGCATGCAGGCGTCCGCCAACGGCAACCGCGTCCGGTTCACCCGCGACGTCGCGAACATCGTCATGGACCTCAACGACGTCGAGTCGATCGTCGCCAACGCGCTCGGCGGCGCCGACCTGCTCACCGTCGACGACCTGTCCGGGACCGACGTCACGGACGTGGCCGCCAACCTGGCCGCGACCGGCGGCGGCGACGACGCCGCAGCGGACAACGTGGTGGTCAACGCGACCAACGGCGACGACGCCGTCACGGTCGCCGGCACCGGCCCGTCCGCGGAGGTCACCGGCCTCCCGGCGCGCGTCGCGATCACCGGGGCCATCGCGGGCAGTGACCGGGTGACGGTCAACGCCCTGGTCGGCGACGACGTCGTCGACGCCTCGGGCCTGGCCGCCAACTCCGCGCTCCTGACCGCCACCGGCGGCGACGGCGACGACGTGCTCCTCGGCGGCGCCGGCAACGACACGCTGCTCGGCGGCGAGGGTGACGACGTGCTCCTCGGAGGCGGCGGCACCGACGTGCTGGACGGCGGGCCCGGCGACAACGTCGTGATCCAGAGCATCGCCTCCGGTGCGCGGTTCCTGGACGCGCACCCGGATGTCCGGGCCAGCGCTCGCCTAGATCCCGAGCGCGCTGACCAGTACCGGAATCCCGATGATGATCAGGATGGCTCCGACGACGTCGAAGAAGAAGCCGTTACGCACCATCTGCGTGATCGGCACAACGCCGGAGCCGTAGACGATCGCGTTCTGCGGCGTCGAGACGGGCAGCATGAAGCCGAACGACGCCGCAAACGTGGCGGCCAGGGCGGGGACCATCGGGTCCACGCCCGCCGCCGCCGCCACCGGGATGATGATCGGCACCACGACCGACGCGCTCGCCGTGTTCGAGGTGGTTTCCGAGATCACGATCGCCAGGATGACCGCGAAGATCGTGATCGACACCTCCGAGTTCACGCCCAAGGTGTCCGAGCCCCAGGTGCCGATCGTCTCGGCCAGACCGGTGTCGGCCAGCAGCGAGCCGAAGATGATGCCGGTGCCGAACAGCAGGATCGTGCCCCAGTCGATGTCCTTGGCCTCGTTCCACGTGATCGTGAACTCGCGCTCTTTCCAGTTGGTCGGCAGCAGGAACAGCAGCGATGCGGCGAGGACCGCCACGACGCCCTCGTCCAGCCGGTTGGTGACCTCCTCGTAGGTCTTCGAATCGTCGCCGGCGATGATCGCCACGAAGCCCGGCGCGATCCACAGCACGACGGCGACGCCGAACGCGATCAGCGTGTTGCGCTCCTTCACCGACAGCGGGCCGAGCTTCGCGCGCTCCTCGGCGACGTACTCCTCGACGCCATCGAGCCGCTTGACCTCCGGCTTGTTGAGCGTCAGGAGGATCGCGCACAGCGCGACGAACATGAGCGCGCAGATCGGGAGCGCGGCCAGGACCCACTCGAGGAACGAGATCTGCTCGCCGGTGGCCTCCTCGATCAGGCCGCGGCCGATGAGGTTGGGCGGGCTGCCGACCGGCGTCAGCAGGCCGCCGACGCTGGCGCCGTAGGCGAGCATGAGCATCAGCGCGATGCCGACGCGCAGGCGCGTCGGGTCGATCTCGGTGCTGTCGTCGGTCTTGCGGTCGTAGATGTTGGCCAGCGTGCCGAGGATCGCCACGGCGGTCGGGAGCAACATGGCCACCGTCGCGGTGTTCGACACGAACGCCGACAGCGCGCACGTGACGACGCCGAACGCGACGATCGTGCGCCTCGAGCTCTTGCCGACGCCGGGGACCGCGAGCACCCGGAAGGCGAAGCGCCGCGCCACGCCGTGGCGCAGCATCGCCTGGGCGATGATGAAGGCGCCGATGAAGACGAAGACGGTCGACGAGCCGAACGGCGCGAGCACGTCGTCGACCGGCGCGACGCCGATCATCACGATCAGCACGATGCCCATGAGACCGCCGATCGGGATCGGCACCGCCTCGCTGATCCAGAGCACGATGACAAACAGCAGCGCGGCCGCGAGCCGCTGCTGGTTCGACTCCATGTCCAGCGGCAGGAGCAGGAACACGAGGAACACGACCGGCGCCAGGAACAGGCCGATCGTGCGCCGCGCTCGCTCGAAGCGCTCCTCCTGCGGGCTCAGCGTCTGCTCGCCGAGCGTGCGATAGGTCCCGACCTTGGCGAGGCGCTCCAGCGCGTCGCTCCGTGCTGACTCCCCCTGCGCTGCCATGCACCGGCGTTGCCCGGCTCAGTTGCTCGGGAAACTCGATTCGCGCTGCGGCTACGCTCGCCCCATGCCGTCTCCCGTTCGTGACCAAGCGCTGCGCGCGGCAGTCGGCGGCGAGATCGACGCCGAGGCCGTGGCGACCAAGGCGCGCGAGCTGGGGGTGATGGGCTGGGTGCGGCCGACGGGGGAGATCCACGCCGAGGGCGCGCCCGAGGCTGTCCAAGCGCTCATGGCGTTCGTCGGCGAAGGCGTTCCGACCGAGCGCGGGCGCGTCGAGGGACACGAGCAGTTCGCGATCCGCGGCGTGAGCGCCGGTGTGTTCGTCGTCCAGGAGCATCAGGCGACCGCGCACCACTACGACCTGCGCTTGGAGGTCGACGGCGTCATGCGGTCCTGGGCAGTGCCCAAGGGTCCGTCGCTCGACCCCGCCGCCAAGCGCCTGGCCGTGCAGGTCGAGGACCACGGCCTGGACCACAACGACTTCGAGGGCACACTCGGCGACGGCGGCGTGATCGTGTGGGACCGCGGCACCTACGAGCAGGGCGGCCGCGTCGCCTGGCCGGAGGCCTTGGAGCGTGGCCACGCGGTCTTCGTCCTGCACGGCGAGAAGCTGCGCGGCGGCTTCGCGCTCCAGCGCACGCGACCGGGTGCCAAGCCGCAATGGCTGCTGATCAAGCGCCGCGACGACGAGGCGCGCCCCGACTCGGAGATCGTGACGGAGCGGCCCGAGTCGGTGATCAGCGGCCGGACGCTCGCGGAGCTGCTCGGCTAACAGAAAACCCCCCGGAGCGGGGCTTCACGAAGAGCGGATGATGGGACTCGAACCCACGACCTTCTGCATGGCAAGCAGACGCTCTAGCCAACTGAGCTACATCCGCGCGGTGCCGCGAGAGTCTAGCGCCCGATTCGGGGTCTGTCCGCCGCACCATCCATTCGGCTAGTCAAGGGTCTTGAGCGGTAGATCGATCTGTGGTTGGGTTCTCATCAATCCACGGACCCAGGATGGGAACGCGGCGAACGGCGAGCGGCCATGGCCGGCCGATGTGCTCGGCTCGCCGGACCACCAGACGCGTTGGAGGGCCGCCCACGGCGGCCCTCCGGCGATCTGCACCGAACCTGCACCGGAACCGCCCGCCGCGTCCACATCGCGCTGGCACACTCCGCGGCGTGGGTGCTCCGCTGATCTGCGTCATCGAGGACGAGGAGGTCATCGCCGGCGCGGTCGCGGCGCGGCTGCGGGCCGAGGGGTTCGCGGTCGAGGTCGCCGCCGACGGGCTCGAGGGCGTGGCGCTGTGCGAGCGGCTGCGGCCCGATCTGGTGGTGCTCGACCTGATGCTCCCCGGGCTCGACGGGCTCGAGGTGTGCCGGCGCGTGCAGCGCGACCGGCCGGTGCCCGTGCTGATGCTCACGGCGCGGGACGACGAGGCGGACGTCCTCGTCGGGCTCGGCGTGGGGGCGGACGACTACATGACCAAGCCGTTCTCGCCGCGCGAGCTCGTGGCCCGGATCCGGGCGCTGCTGCGCCGCGTCGAGCGGCGGCCGGAGCCGGCCGGGGACGCGATCCGCCACGGCGCCCTGACCGTGGACCCGGCCCAGCGCCGGGTGACGGTCGACGGCGAGGAGAAGCACCTCACGCCGACCGAGTTCGACCTCCTGCGGACCCTGGCCGCCCGGCCAGGCGTGGTGTTCACCCGCGAGCAGCTGCTGGCCGAGGTGTGGGGCTGGCGCGACGGGTCCGGGCAGCGGACCGTCGACTCGCACGTCCGCGGCCTGCGCCGCAAGCTCGGCTCCGGGCTCGTCCGCACCGTCCACGGGATCGGATACGCGCTCCAGCCATGAGGCCGCTCGACCGCCTGCGCTCGATCAAGGTCAAGCTCGGCGTGGTGATCGTCGCCACGGTGTGGGGCACCGCCGTGCTGCTGGCGGTCGGCCACCGGGCCGGGCTCAGCCTCCCGCTCCGCGCGACGCTGGCGGCCCTCGTCGGCCTGGTGATCGTGCAGATCCTCGCCCGCGGGATGACCTCCCCGCTGCGTGAGATGGCCGCCGCCGCCTCGGCGATGGCCCGCGGCGACTACGACCGCCGCGTGCGGGCGACGTCGCGCGACGAGGTCGGGGACCTGGCGCGTGCGTTCAACGCGATGGCCGCCGAGCTCGCCGACACCGACCGGCAGCGGCGCGAGCTGGTCGCGAACGTCTCGCACGAGCTGCGGACGCCGCTCGGCGCGCTGCAGGCGCTGCTCGAGAACCTGGCCGACGGCGTCGTGCCGCCCGATCCGCGCGAGCTGCGGACCGCGCTCGCCCAGACGGAGCGCCTCGGCCGGCTGGTCGCCCAGCTGCTCGACGTCTCGCGGCTGGAGAGCGGGGCGCTGGAGGTCAAGCACGTCCCGTTCAGCCCCCGCGCACTCCTCGAGCAGGCCGCCCGCGAGTGCTCGCTCGGCGACCGCCCGGTGCGGCTGAAGGTGCTGGTCGACCCCGGTGATCTGCAGGCGACCGGCGACCCGGAGCGGCTCCACCAGGTCGTGGCCAACCTGCTCGACAACGCCGTCCGCCACTCGCCGCCCGAGGGCCGCGTGTGGCTCAGCGCCCACGGCGCGACCGCCGGCATCACGACGTTAACGGTCTCCGACGAGGGCCCGGGCATCCCGCCCGGAGACGCCGAGCGCGTGTTCGAGCGCTTCCACCGCACCGACGGCGGCACCGGCCTCGGCCTGGCGATCGCGCGCTGGATCGTCGACGCCCACGGCGGCGCGATCCGCGCCGAGTCGCGCGAGCCGACCGGCTGCCGTATGGTCGTCGAGATCCCCCGGTGATCGTCCCCGACACCAAGACGCCGCGGACGCGCCCGGCTCGTCACGATCGGCGACTCGCTCACGCACGGGTTCCAGAGCGGCGCGATCTTCAACACCGCGCTGTCGTACCCGACGATCATCGCCCGCGAGTTCGGCTGCTTCGACACGTTCCGCTAGCGCAGTTCCGCTTCAACAACGGCGACCCCCGGACACCGCCGGTCGAGGTCAACTGGCGGTGGCTCATCGGCCGCGACACGCTGATCGCCGATCCGCCCGGCTCGCTCACCTCGGATCTCGCGCTGATCGGCTGGTTCGACGAGCAGGCCGACCTTCTGTCCCGCATGCTGCGCGTGGGCTGACTACGCTCAGACCCGTGGCGGAGCACGAGGAGGCGATCCAGCGCGCGTTCACGCAGCAGGCGCCCGCGTTCGAGAACCCTGAGTTCAACCGGCTGTTCACCGTCGAGTCCGACTGGCTGTTCGACCGGCTCGAGCTGCTGCCGACCGACATCGTGCTCGACGTGGCGGCCGGCACCGGCCACGTCGCCCGCCGGTTCGCGCCCGAGGTGCGCTCGGTGGTCGCCGTCGACGCCACGAAGGCGATGCTCGACCGCGGCTGGATCGAGGCCAAGCGCGCGGCGCTGCGCAACGTCGTGTTCATGCAGGCCGACGCCGCCGCGCTCCCGTTCGTGGACGGCGCGTTCGACGTCGTGGTCTCGCGCTTCGCGCTGCACCACTTCGAGGACCCGCAGGTGCAGATCGCCGAGATGCGCCGCGTGCTGCGCCCCGGCGGCCGGCTGGCCGTCGCCGACCTCGTCTGCGACCCCGACCCGAAGATCGCCGAGACCCAGAACCACCTGGAGCGGCTGCGCGACCCCTCGCACACGCGGATGCTGCCGCTCGACGAGCTGGCCGAGCTGGTCGGCGGCAGCGACGTGGAGTTCCGCGACACCGAGCGCTCGCTCGAGCCGTGGCTCGCCCAGACTCAGACCCGCCCGGAGGTCGCAGAGGAGATCCGCGCCGCGCTGCGCGCCGACCTCGAGGGCGGCGCGCCGACCGGATTCCGGCCGCGCGACGTCCACGGCGACCCGCGCTTCCTGCACACGATGGCGTCGGTCATCGCCGCAGGAACGCTGCTACCCGGGCCTTGAACTCCTCGCTCGCGTAGGCCTCGCGGATCAGGTCGTCGCCGTCCGGCACGGTGCGCAGCCGGCGCAGCGCCTCTTTGGTCACGCGCATGGTGATCGCGGCGTGGCCGGCGAGCAGCTCGCAGAGCTCCGCGACCCGTGCCTCGGCGTCGTCGGCGACCTCGGTCGCCAGGCCGATCGCCAGCGCCTCGTCGGCCTCGACGGCGCGTGCGGTGAACACGATGTCCTTGACCCGCGCCTCGCCGATCAGCGCGGCCAGGCGGGCGTAGTTCTCCATCGACAGGCAGTTGCCGACCGTGCGCGCGATCGGCAGGCCGAACCTCGCGGCCGGCGAGCACACGCGCAGGTCGCACGCGGCGGACAGCGCCAGGCCGCTGCCCATCGCGAAGCCGTCGACGAGCGCGATCGTCGGCTTGCGGACCGCCTCGAGGCGGCCGACCACCCGGTCGATGTCCGCCTCGTATCGCAGCCCGTCCTCCCCGGACGAGAACTCGGCGAACTGGCGGATGTCGGTGCCCGCCACGAACGCCTTGCCGCCGGCGCCGCGCAGCACCACGACGCGCACGTCGTCGTCGCCGTCGGCCCGCTCGCACAGGGCGTGCAGCTCCTCGTACATCGCGAACGTCATCGCGTTGTGCGCCTCGGGCCGGTTGAACGTGATCCACGCGGCCGGCCCGCGCCGCTCCCACTCGACGCTCACAGCGCGGCGATCTCCGCGTCGGAGAACCCGGCCTCGCCCAGGACCTCGGCCGTGTGCTCGCCGAGCAGCGGCGCCGGCCGCCGCACCGACCCGGGCGTCTCGCTGAGCTTGACCGGGATCCCCAGCGCGCTGATCCGGCCCTCGACCGGATGGTCGAGCCGGACCTCCATCTCGCGCGCCTGCGTGTGGGGGTCCTCGAACACCTGCCGGTAGTCGTGGATCGGCCCGCACGGCACGCCGGCCTCGGAGAGCACGGCGACCCAGTCGTCGGTCGAGCGCGCGGCGAGCGCGGACTCCAGCTCGGCCTCGAGCGCCTCGCGATTGGCCATCCGTGCATCGTTCGTCGCAAACCGCTCGTCCGCCGCCAGCTCCGGCCGGCCGATCGCGTCGCACAGCCGCTGCCACAGCCGCTGGTTGTTGGCGCCGACCGTGATGTACCCCTCACGGGTGCGCAGCGCCTGGTAGGGCGCGCTGAGGCGGTGGGCGGAGCCGAGCGGCTGCGGGGTCCGGCCGGTGCCCCACAGCTCCGCGGTCTCCCAGATCGACAGCGCCAGCGCCGCTTCGAACAGCGACGTGTCGATCCGCTGCCCCCGGCCGGTGCGCTCGCGAGCGACGACGGCCGACAGGATCGCGACCGCGCAGAACAGCCCCGCGGAGAGGTCGCTGATCGGGATCCCGCACTTGACCGGGTCGCCGCCCGGCTCGCCGGTGACGCTCATGACGCCGGACAGGCCCTGGGCGATCAGGTCGTATCCCGGCCGCTGCGCGTACGGCCCGGTCTGCCCGAAGCCCGAGACGCTCGCGTAGATCAGCCGCGGGTTGAGCTCGCACAGCGTCTCCCAGTCCGCGCCGAGCCGGGCGGCCACGCCCGGCCGGTAGTTCTCGAGCAGCACGTCGGTCTCGGCCACGAGCCGGTGCAGCACGGCCTGATGCTCCGGCGTCTTGAGGTCGAGCGCCACGGAGCGCTTGTTGCGGTTGACGGCGAGGAAGGCCGCGGTGCCGAGCGACTCGCGCGTGGAGTCGCCCTCCGGCGGCTCGACCTTCACGACGTCGGCGCCCATGTCGGCGAGCACCTGGCCGCAGAACGGCCCGGCCATCACCTGGGTCAGCTCCAGGATCCGCAGCCCGGCGAGCGCGCTCACGCGGCGACGGGCTCGAGCGCGAGCCGGTCGAGCGCCGCCTCGACGCCGCGGCGGACCGGCACGCCGGCGATGCGCAGGCCCATCTCGACGCCGCACAGCGTCCCGGCCAGCATGAGGTCGTTGAAGTCGCCCAGGTGGCCGATGCGGAACACGCGCCCGGCGAGCTTGCCGAGCCCGGCGCCGAGCGACATGTCGAAGCGCTCGAGGATGATCCGGCGCACGTCGTCGGCGTCGACGCCGTCCGGGACCACCACCGCGGTCAGCGCGGCCGAGTGCTCGCGCTCGTCGGCGCACAGCACCTCCAGGCCCCAGGCGCGGACGGCGGCGCGGGTGGCCTCGGCGTGCCGCCGGTGGCGCGCGAAGACGTTCTCGAGCCCTTCCTCGCGGAGCATGGCCAGCGCCTCGCGCAGCCCGTAGAGCAGGTTCGTCGCCGATGTGTAGGGCCAGAAGCCGTTCTCGTTGGCGGCGATGATCGGCGCCCAGTCCCAGTACGAGCGCGGCAGCCGCGCGCGGCTGGAGGCGGCCAGCGCCTTCTCGCTGACGGCGTTGAAGCCGAGGCCGGCCGGGAGCATCAGGCCCTTCTGCGAGCAGCCGACGGTCACGTCGACGCCCCACTCGTCGTGCCGGTAGTCGATCGAGCCGAGCGAGGAGATCGTGTCGACCAGCAGCAGCGCGTCCGAGCCGGCGGCGTCGATCGCCTCGCGGACCTCGGGGACGCGGCTGGTCACGCCCGTCGACGTCTCGTTGTGCACGACCATCACCGCGGCGATCGACGGGTCCGAGCGCAGGACCGCCGCCACCTTGTCGGGATCGACGCCGTGGCGCCAGTCGCCCGGCACCCAGTCGACCTCCAGGCCGAGCCGCTCGGCCATCGCCTTCCACAGCGTCGCGAAGTGGCCGGTCTCGAAGGCCAGCACGCGGTCGCCGGGCGACAGCGTGTTGACCAGCGCGGCCTCCCAGGCGCCCGTGCCCGACGACGGGTAGATGACCACCGGGCCATCGGTGCGGAACACCTCGCGGGTTCCGGCCAGGACCTCCTGGCCGAGTGCGGCGAAGGCCGGCCCGCGATGGTCGATCGTCGGGTTGTCGATCGCGCGCAGCACCCGGTCAGGCACGTTCGTCGGCCCCGGGATCTGCAGGAAGTGACGTCCCACCGGTGCATGAGGGTAGACATTCATCCCGTGGAGGAACTGGTTGACGCGCTGCGGCGCGAGCTCGCGGGCGAGGTGCGCGCCGATGCGTACACGCGCCATCTGTACGCGTCCGACGCGAGTATGTACGCCCGCGAGCCGCGTGTGGTGGCGTTCCCGCGGGGCGCCGACGACGTCGCCGCGGCGATCGCGCTCGCCGGCCGGTTCGACGTCCCGGTGGTCAGCCGCGGCGCGGGCACGAGCCTGACCGGCCAGACGATCGGCGCCGGGGCGGTGGTGCTCGACACCTCGCGCCACATGGATGCGATCGGCGAGATCGACACCGGGAACCGGCGCGTGCGCGTGGGCCCGGGCGTGGTGCAGGACGACCTCAACCGTGCGGCCGCGCCGCTCGGCCTCGGCTTCGGGCCGGACACCTCGACCTCGAACCGGGCCACGATCGGCGGGATGATCGGCAACAACTCGTCGGGCAGCCACTCGATCGTCTACGGCACGACCGTCGACCACGTGCAGGAGCTCGACGTCGTGCTGGCCGACGGCTCGCGGGCCACGCTCGGGCGCGATGCCGGGCCGCCGCGGATCCGCGATGGACTGCGCGCGATCCTGCGCGACCACGCGGGCGCGATCGCCACCGGCTACCCCCAGCACTGGCGCCAGTCCGGCGGCTACCGGCTCGACCGGCTGGCGCGCGACTTCGATCTGGCCAAGCTCGTCACGGGCAGCGAGGGCACGCTGGTGGCGATCACCGAGGCCACGGTCGGGCTCGTCGAGCTGCCGAAGGCGCGGCTGTTCGCGGTCGGCCACTTCGAGTCGATGCAGGACGCGATCGCCGCGACCGGCGCCGCGCTCGCGTTGCAGCCCGCCGCCGTCGAGCTGATCGACCGCGCGATCCTCGAGCTCTCCCGCTCCAAGCTCGAGTACCGCTCGCTCGCCGACACGCTCGAGGGCGACCCGGGCGCGCTGCTGTTCGTCACGGTCTTCGCGGACTCCAAGGACGAGGCACGCGCGCAGCTCGACCGCCTCGAGTGGGACGCGTACCACACGATCGTGGCCGAGACGGCGGCCGAGCAGGCCGCGCTCACCAACGTCCGCAAGGCCGGCCTCGGCCTGCTGATGGCGGCCAGCGAGGGCTCGCGCCGGCCGCTCGCGTTCGTTGAGGACACCGCCGTGGCGCCCGAGCGGCTCAACGACTACGTCGCGCGCTTCAAGGCGATCCTCGACGCGCACGGCCTGACCGCCGGCTGGTACGGCCACGCATCGGTCGGCTGCCTCCATATCCGCCCGTTCGTCGACCTCACGGAGCCCGGCGGGATCGCGACGATGGAGGCGGTCGCCACCGAGGTCATGGAGCTGGTGGCCGAGTTCGGCGGCGTGAACTCGTCCGAGCACGGCGACGGCCGCGTGCGCAGCCGCTTCAACGAGCGCATCTTCGGTGACGACCTGTACGAGGCGATGCAGCGGACGAAGGAGCTGTTCGACCCGCACAACCGCCTCAACCCGGGCGTGATGGTCGACCCGGTGGCGATCACCGCCGACCTGCGCGACCCGGCTCTGCCGCCGGCCGGCCCGATCGAGACCCGGCTGTCGTTCGCCGAGCACGGCGGCATGCGCGGCGCGGCCGACCGCTGCCAGCGCATCGGCGCCTGCCGCAAGACCGGCACCGGCGTCATGTGCCCGTCCTACATGGCCACGCGCGAGGAGGAGCACGCCACGCGCGGCCGCGCCAACGCGCTGGTCAGGGCGCTCTCGCAGCCGGACCCGAAGGCGGCGCTCGGCGACGAGCGGCTGCACGAGATCCTCGACCTGTGCCTCGAGTGCAAGGCGTGCAAGAGCGAGTGCCCGCTCAGCGTCGACATGGCGTCTCTGAAGGCCGAGTTCCTCTCGCACTACCAGGACGTCCACGGGGTACCGCTGCGCTCGAAGCTGTTCGGGTCGATCCGGCGGCTCAACCGCCTCGGCTCCGCGCTGGCGCCGGTGTCGAACTTCGCACCGCGGCGCCTGCTCGAGCGCGTGGCCGGGATCGACCGCCGCCGGCCGCTGCCGCGGTTCACCCGCAACACGCTCATCCGCTGGGACGAGCGGCGGGAGAAGGGCACCGGCCGCGAGGTCGTGTTCCTGGCCGACTCGTTCACCACGTTCACCGAGCCGGCGGTGGGCCGCGCGGCGATCGAGCTGCTCGAGGCGGCGGGCTACGCCGTGCGGCTCGAGTCGGCCGGCTGCTGCGGCCGCGCGAGCATCTCCAAGGGCATGCTCGACCAGGCGGGGGACATGGCCGCGGACATGACCGCGCGGCTCGCCCCGTACGCCGAGCGCGGCGTGCCGATCGTCGGCTGCGAGCCGTCATGCCTGCTCACCCTGCGCGAGGAGCATCTGGCGCTGCAGCCGGGCGACGAGCGCGCGCAGGCCGTGGCCGGCCACGCGCGGCTGGTCGAGGAGCTGCTCGTCGCAGCGGTCGACGCGGGCGATCTGCGGCTGAAGCCGTTGCCGCGGCGGATCGTGTTCCACGGCCACTGCCACCAGAAGGCGCTGGCCGGCACCCGCGCCACGGTGGAGCTCCTGCGTCGCATCCCTGACGCCGAGGTCGTCGAGCTCGACGCCGGCTGCTGCGGGATGGCCGGCTCGTTCGGGTTCGAACGCGAGCACTACGACCTGTCGTTGCAGATCGGCGAAACGCGATTGTTTCCCGCGCTGCGCGGGGAGGACCCGAACACCCTGGTTGCAGCGACCGGGGTGTCGTGCCGGCAGCAGATCGCGCACGGGGTGGGTCGGGAGGCCCGTCACCCGGTGCAGATCGTGAGGGAGGCGCTGTAACAGACCTTGCAGGGGGGTCCGATGTCCGACGAGCTCATCTCAATACTCATCCTCGTCGCGGTGTTCGCTGTCGCGACGCTGCTGCCCATCAACATGGGCGTGCTGGGGCTGGTGGCCGCCTTCGGGGTCGGCACCGCCATGGGGGTGTCGGAGGACGACATCTTCGCCGGGTTCCCCGGTGATCTCTTCATCATCCTCGTCGGCATCACCTACCTGTTCGCGATCGCGTCGAACAACGGGACGGTGGACTGGCTGGTTCATGCGGCGGTGAGAGCGGTGGGCGGCCGGACGGCCGCGATCCCGTGGGTGATGTTCCTGGTGACCGCGGTACTGACCGCCTCCGGCGCGGTGGTGCCCGGCGCAGTGGCGATCGTGGCACCGATCGCGCTCGGCTTCGCGGTGACCTACGGCATCAACCCGGTGCTCATGGGCCTGCTCGTGGTCAACGGCGCCAGCGCCGGCGGCTTCTCGCCGATCAGCGTGTTCGGCAGCATCGTCAACGGCGTCGTCGAGCGGGCCAACCTCGAGGAGAACGCGATGCTGCTGTTCGTCTCCTCGTTCGTCTTCAACCTCGGCCTGAGCGTCGTGGTGTTCCTGCTGTTCGGCGGTCGCGACCTGCTGCGCCGCCGCGTCGACACCGGCGATTCCTCAGGCCGTTTCGAGCGGTCGGAGGAGCGGGCGCGCACGCCGATCGCCGGCGGCTCGGCCGCGGCGACCACCGTCGGCGAGATGCCGACGCTGGACCGCGACAAGGCGCTCACGCTGGTCGGCATCGTCGTGCTGATCGTCGTCGCGCTGGCGTTCGACGTCGACGTCGGATTCGTCGCGCTGTCGATCGCCGCGGTGCTGTCGCTGATCATGCCCGCGGCGAGCAAGGACGCCGTGAACAAGATCGCCTGGCCGACCGTGCTGCTGATCTGCGGCGTGGTCACCTACGTGAGCCTGCTCGAGACGCTGGGGTCGATCGACTGGCTCGGCGAGCAGGTCGCGGGCATCGGCTCGGCGCTCTTCGCCGCGCTGCTGATCTGCTACGTCGGCGGCGCCGTGTCGGCGTTCGCGTCGACCACCGGCATCCTCGGCGCGCTGATCCCGCTTGCCGTTCCGTTCCTGGAGACCGGGGCGATCGGTGCGGTGGCGCTGATCATCGCCCTGTCGATCTCGTCCTCGGTCGTGGACTCGAGCCCGTTCTCGACGAGCGGCGCGCTGGTGGTGGCGAACTCGCCCGCCGAGAAACGGGACTTCGTGTTCAGGCGGCTGATGCAGTGGGGGATGAGCATGGTCGTCATCGCCCCACTGCTCGCCTGGCTGATCTTCGTCGTGCCGGGGTGGCTCTAAGGCAGGTCCTGAACCGCCCGGTAGGCCTCGTTGATCGCGCTGTGCGTGTAGGCGAACGCGCCGGAGTCGCTGTTGGCGATCGCCACGTTCTTGTAGGGCTTGCGGCCCTTCACCTGCGGCTGGTCCGCCACCGGCCCGAACAGTGAGGGGTCGTAGGTCGACGTCAGCTCGTAGGCGTAGCCGTAGTTCCAGCGGTTGACCATGATCGAGTGGATGTCCCGCTCGGGGTCGAAGTCGCCGCCGGACTTGTTCAGCGTCCGGTCGAGCACGTCGACGATCGCCCGCTCGTAGTCGCGGAAGCTCATCTCGAGCAGGGTCCGCCGGCCCTCCTCGTACGACTCGAGCTGCGAGCGCGCCTTCAGGCTGCCCGGCGTACACGTGAGGCTGATCAGCGCCGGCTTGTCCGGGGTGTTCGGCGTCGGCCCGTAGACGCTGCCGAAGCGCACTCCGGCCTGCAGGCTCGTCGAGTCCCAGAACAGGCTGTTGCCCCGCGGCGTGATGCTGGAGATCTTCGCGTCCGCGAACGCCTGCCAGTTGTTCAGGCCGACGCGGCAGTAGATGAGCGGCGCCTTGCGCGCGTAGTCGAGGTTCTTGATCTGGTTCTTCGGCAGCCCGTCGACCAGGCGGGCCGTCACGCGGTTCCAGCACGCCATCACCACGTGCTTCGCCCGCACGCGCTCGCCCTTGCGGCAGTCGCCGCCGGTCGGCACGTAGACGATCTCCGCCAGCTTGCTCCGACCGTGCGCCGGCTGGACGTCGACGACCGTGTGGTTGAGCCGGATGCGCACCTTGTGGTCGCGCCGGTCGAGCTCGCCGTAGTCCGCCTTGGCGATCAGGATGTTCTCCTGGTTCGGGCGGGCGCCGTTGACGTCGCCGATCACCGACGGGATCAGCTTGCTCACGAGCAGCCGCAGGAGCGAGGTGTTGCCGTCCGGCCACGCGCGGGTGGGCCCGCCGTTCTCCTGCATGTCCTGCTGGGCCGTGCGGCCGATCCCCGGGAAGATCGTCGGCTCGAGGCCGAGGCCCGCGAAGCCGTCCTCCTCCAGCGCCCACATGTCGCCGGCCTGGGTGACGTGGATGCCGGCCGCGAACAGACCGTGGGAGTTGCGCTGGAACCAGCCCGTCGCCTGCTCGTTGAGCCCGACGTACTTCTTCAGGTACTGCTTGTAGGTGATCCGGGCGAGGATCGCCTTCTTCTCCTGGTCGGTCTTCGGGCCGTGCTTGAGCGCGATCCAGTCGGTGTCCTCATCCTCGATCGCCCGGACGATCCCGGCCTGTGCCTCGGCCGAGTACGGCGTCGTCTTGAGGAACTCCGCGAGGCCGACGCTGCCGCTCGTATTCGGGACGATGTAGTCCTTGCCCCAGTCCTTGCGCGGGAACAGGTAGTTCTGGCGCAGGCCGTAGGAGGCCGGGATCCCCGGCCCGGTCGTGCTCGGGAACACGTTCGGCGTCACCCCGCAGAACGCGAGCATGTCCAGCGCGGGCTGGCCGTAGGAGCCGGGGATGTCGAGCAGGGATCCCGCCGGCCGGTTCCACGTGCCGATGCTGTCGAGGTTCACGGTGCCGCCGTTGCGCAGCAGCGTCGTGTCCCCGATGTGGAACTCGTTGCGGTGCGAGTGCCCGCCGAAGTCGGGCAGCGGATCGATCAGCAGGATCTTCGCGTTCGCGCCGAAGCGGTCCTGGTACCACTTGGCGGCGGCGAGGCCGCTGGCCCCGGCGCCGACCACGACCAGGTCGTACGTGTCGTCGACGTCGCGCACGTGCCGCGGATGGATGCCCGGGCCGCCCTTGGTGGAGTGCACGTCGCGCGGGTTCGGAAGCCCGTCGAACGCCATCGTGTCGCGGATCACCGCGTTGCGCTGGCCGACGACCCCGGTGTCGGTGGGCGGATAGGGCGTGTGCTGCTGGTGGTGCCGGGAGGCCGCGAGCGCGGCCTCGGCGCCGGTCAGGTGCGGAGCGGCTGCGGCGGCCGCCAGACCCGCAGCGGTGATCGCAACGCCGTCGAGGAAGTCGCGGCGCGTGATGTTGTCGGCCATGTCCCATCCTCTCCGGCAAACGGTTGCCGAGTCAAGTTGCGACAATCTTCCGATGGCCGACGAGTCGCCACACGAGAGACGTCCGCGCACGCCGCTCCCGCGCGGTGACGACAACAAGCCGAAGAGTTTCTGGCGGACGGTCGGCGGGCGCTTCTGGGTGCTCGTCGTCGTCCTGCTGGTGCTCAACTACCTGAGCGTCGCGATCTTCGCGCCCGGGCGCGAGAAGTCGGTGACGATCCCGTACAACCCGACGTTCCTCGAGCAGGTCGAGAAGGACAACGTCACCAAGATCTCGACTAAGGGCGAGGCGGTCCAGGGCGAGTTCAAGAAGGCGGTCAAGTACCCGTCGGACGCCAAGGACGCGGCGCCGAACTTCGAGACGCAGATCCCGACGTTCGCGAACAACGACGCGCTGTCCAAAACGCTGCAGGACCACAACGTGCAGATCGAGGCCAAGCCGATCAACGAGGGCCGCGGCTTCCTGCTCAACCTGATCCTCGGCTTCGGCCCGGTGATCCTGCTGGTCGCGCTGTTCGTGTGGATCTCGCGGCGCGCCGCCGGCGGGCAGATGAACGCGCTCGGCTCGTTCGGCCGCTCGCGCGCCCGGCGCATCGAGGGCGCGCAGACCAAGGTCACGTTCAAGGACGTCGCGGGGATCGACGAGTCCAAGGGTGAGCTCACCGAGGTCGTCGACTTCCTCAAGAACCCGGACCGCTACCGCAAGCTCGGCGGGCGCATCCCACGCGGCGTGCTGCTCGCCGGTCGCCCGGGCACCGGCAAGACGCTGCTCGCACGGGCCGTCGCCGGCGAGGCCGGGGTGCCGTTCTTCAGCGTGTCGGCGTCGGAGTTCGTCGAGGCGATCGTGGGCATCGGCGCCTCGCGCGTGCGCGACCTGTTCAAGCAGGCCAAGGAGTCCCAGCCGGCGATCGTCTTCATCGACGAGCTGGATGCGATCGGTCGTTCGCGCTCGTCGGGCGGGGCGGGCTTCGGCGGCAACGACGAGCGCGAGCAGACGCTCAACCAGATCCTCACCGAGATGGACGGCTTCGAGTCCAGCGAGGCGGTGATCGTCGTTGCGGCGACCAACCGGCCGGAGGTGCTCGACGCCGCACTGTTGCGCCCCGGCCGCTTCGACCGCCGCGTCACGGTCCCGCCGCCCGACAAGGACGGCCGGCAGAAGATCCTCGCCGTGCACACGCGCTCGCTGCCGCTGGCGCCGGACGTGGATCTCGACCGACTCGCGTCGACGACGCCGGGCATGGTGGGCGCCGACCTGGCCAACCTCGCCAACGAGGCCGCGCTGCTGGCCGCCCGCCGCGGCCACGAGCAGGTCGCGGAGGCCGACTTCACGGACTCGCTGGAGAAGATCGTCCTCGGCGCGCCGCGTGGGCTCGTGCTCACCGACGCGGAGAAGCGCCGCACCGCCTACCACGAGTCCGGCCACGCGCTGGTCGGCATGCTCACGCCGGGCGCCGACCCGGTGCGCAAGGTTTCGATCATCCCGCGCACCATGTCGCTGGGCGTGACGATCTCGGCGCCGGACGTGGAGCGCACCAACTACGACGAGGAGCACCTGCTGACGCGCATCCGCGTCGCGCTCGGCGGCCGCGTCGCCGAGGAGCTCGTCTACGACTCGATCAGCGCCGGCGCCGAGTCCGACATCCAGCAGCTGACGATGATCGCGCGGCAGATGGTCGGGCGGTGGGGGATGAGCCGGGCGATCGGCCCGATCGCGGTGATCCCCAGCGAGGCGCAGAACCCGCTGCTGCCGGGCGCGGCCGAGGTGTCCGAGAGCACACGCAAGCTCGTGGACGACGAGGTGCGCCGGATCGTCGACGAGGCGCATGCCGCCGTCACGCAGCTGCTCGGCGAGCACCGCGACCGGCTCGACTCGCTCACCGAGGCGCTGCTCGCGGCGGAGACGCTGGACGAGGACGAGGCGTACGCGGCGGCCCGCGTGGACCGCGACCGGCCGCCCGTCACCGCATAACGCAGGCTTATCGGCCTGTAGAAACGATCATTTGAAATGATGGCGCTGGAGTCGCACCATGGAGGCATGTTCACTCCGGTCGACATCCCCCGCCAGATGCAGCGCTCCCTCCGAGGGTCGGGCCCCGAGGGCGCGCCGCTCCCCGTGAAGGTCAGCCGACGGCGCGGCCGCGTTGCACGCCCGTCTCGCCGCGCGCGAGTCGCTCAGCCGGCGCGGGCAGCAACCGCCCGTCCTCGCTGAGGTAGTCGCGCCACGACCGCGAGGGCGCGTAGCCGAGCAGGCGCCGCGCCTTCGCGATCGAGGTCCCCGACGCATCCTCCCGATCCAACTCCCGCACCTCCACGGCATCGCCGTGGTGGCGGCGGATCATCTCCGCCAGCGGCCGTCCGGCGCAGTTGTCCGGGGACGCGATGTACATCACCTCGTGCCCGGGCAGCTCGCTCTCGGCCGCCAGGCGGAGCGAGTCGGCGAGGTCGTAGACGTCGATGTAGCTCCAGAAGCTCGGGCTGCCCTCGTCCGGATCCCGTAGGTTCGGGGCGAGGTTGAGCTCGTAGTTGCCCTCCCACTGGACCCAGGTGGGGCGAATCGAGATGCAGCGGATGTCCGAGCGCCGGATCGCCGCGTCCATCAGCTGCTCGCCGAAATGCTTCGCGGTCGCATACGGGTCCTGCGGGCGGATCGGGTGCTCCTCGTCGATCGGCGCGTACTCGGGTATCCACTCGCGCTCGGGGAAGAAGAACCCGGGCACGGTCTCGCTCGAGACGTTCACGAACCGCGGCACGCCGAAGCGCACCGCCGCCTCGAGCGTGTTGAACGTCGCCATCACGTTGTTCGAGAACACGGTGTGCGCCGGGTGGTGCTGCGGGTCCGGGATCGCCGCGGCGTGGATCACGGCGTCGTGACCGCGGACCACGGCGAACGCGTCGCCGGCATCGGTGAGGTCGGCGCGCCGGTAGGTCAGCCGCGGGTCGCCGCGCTCGAAGACCGGCGGCCCGAGGTCGCAGGCGGTGACCTCGTGGCCGGCGTCGGCGAGCGCGCTGACCGTCGCCGCGCCCACCTTGCCGCGCGTCCCAGTGACGAGGACCTTCACGGGCGGGTGCTCTCGACGCGCACGCCGCGCATGATGGCAAGCGCGATCAGCGCGACGCTCAGCAGCGGCACGTCAAGGCTCGCGGCGCCGCGCCCGATCCGCGAGACCGTGTGGTTGCCGTAGCTGTAGGCGGCGAGCATCAGCAGCTCACAGGTCAGCAGCGTCATCGCCGCCCACTGCAGCCGCCGCGGCATACCGAGGAGGGGGAACAACAGGAAGCACGAGAACAGCGCCCAGATCGTGCATGCCCAGATGACCTCCACGACCCAGGATGGTGCCAGACTGCCCCATCGTCCAGTAGCGGAAAACGGTTGCTTCCGGCAGTCTGCCCTCACCCCGGAAGCTCAAGGGGGGAAGGGTGGGACGGCGCGCGACTCCGCGCCCGCGCGCCGTCCCGTTGCTCCGTCGCCGAGGATCTCGAGCAGCACCCGCGGGCGGTTGGTCATGATCCCGTCGACGCCGAGCGCGAGCAGCTGGCGCATCGCCGCCGGGTCGTCGACGGTCCAGACGTGCACCGGCAGCTCGGCGTGGTGCGCCGCGTCGACGAACCGCTGCGTCACGAGCGGGAACGGGCCCTGGGTGCGCGGCACCTGCACGCAGTTCGCTCCGAGCCTGGGCATCCGCCCACCGCGGGCCGACAGCCAGGCGGTGGCGACGGCGATCGGGCCCATCGAGGTGCAGGCGCGCCCGCGCGCGAGCCGGCGCACGCGCTTGAGGCGGGCGTCCGAGAAGGCGCCGATGCACACGCGATCCCAGACGTCGAGCCGGTCGAGCAGCGTCACGAGCGGCTCGACGCAGTCGTCCTCCTTGGGATCGATGTTCACGCGCGCGTCCGGCCAGCGCGTGAGGAGCTCCTCGAGCCGCGGCACCCGAACGCCGCGGCCTCGGTATCCGGGGAACTTGAAGCCCGCGTCGGCCTGCTCGACCTCGGCGATGGTCAGGTTGCGGATGCGGCCCCGGCGGTCCGTGACGCGGTCGAGCCTGCAGTCGTGGAAGGCCACCACGACGCCGTCACGCGTGACGTGGGCGTCGGTCTCCAGGTAGCGGCAGCCCAGATCGACCGCGATCTCGAACGCCTCGATCGTGTTCTCCGGGGCGTCGCCCGCGGCGCCGCGGTGGGCGATCGCCAGCGGCGGCGGGGCGTCGAGGAACGGGTGCACCCCGGGCAGCTTGACGGACGGCCGCGCGGGTTGCATCCGGCCGTCCGGATGTGAGACGGTCAGCACTTCCGAACAATCGGGCGTACTGCCCGGTGGGGAGGTGGGCTGTCATGCGGCGGGGCCTCTTGGTATGCAGTACGGCAGTGGCGGCGGTGGTCGCGGGCGGCGCGCCGGAGGTGGCGTCCGCGAAGGCGCTGGGCGGGGTCACCCGCCAGAGCTGGCCCGTGCTGGTCGAGCTCAACAAGAAGGGGACCAAGGTCGTCCGGGCCACGGCCGGCGTGACGCTCGAGTGCACGCCGTCGATGGGCATCATCAGCCTGCCCGACGTCTACAGCAACATGAAGGTCAGCAAGAAGGGCAAGTTCGGCGGCTCGTTCGGACCCGACACCGTGCGTAACGACGACGGGACGACCACCGACTTCGAGGGCAGCATGAGCGGGAAGCTCAACGCCGCGCGCACGAAGGCCTCGGGCAAGTGGCAGCTCAAGGCCACCGACCACGCGGCGACCGGCGCGGTCACCGACACCTGTGACTCGGGGACCGTGAGGTGGAAGGCGAAGGACTGAGAGGCGCCGACCGGAATCGAACCGGTGTACACGGCTTTGCAGGCCGCTGCGTAGCCACTCCGCCACGGCGCCGGAGCGGCTACATCGTAGACGGGTCTGATAGACCGGACCCATGACCGCGCCGCCCGACGTAGACCGCGAATTCGATCCTGAGCTGTTCGAGTTCCTGACCGACCTCAAGGCTCACAACGACCGCGAGTGGTTCGCGGCGAACAAGGATCGGTACGAGGCGCACGTGCTCGAGCCGGCGCTCGCGTTCATCGAGGACTTCGCCCCGCGCCTGGAGCAGATCAGCCCGCATTTCCGGGCCGATCCGCGCAAGACGGGCGGCTCGCTGTTCCGTATCTATCGCGACACGCGCTTCTCCAAGGACAAGACGCCGTACAAGACGAACACCGGGATGCACTTCCGGCACGCGCGCGCCAAGGACGCCCACGCCCCGGGGTTCTACCTGCACCTTGCGCCCGGCCAGGTGTTCGGCGGCGGCGGGATCTGGCATCCCGACACGCCGACCGTCACGAGGATCCGGCAGGCGATCGTGGCCGACCCGGAGCGCTGGCGGTCGGTCACGCGCGAGCCGCCGTTCAGCGAGCGGCTCGATCTCGGGGGCGCCGACAACGCGCTCAAGCGGGTGCCGACGGGCTTCGACGCCGACCACGAGTTCGCCGAGGACCTCAAGCGCCGTGACTACTTCGGGTGGGCCGAGCTCACCGAGCAGGACGCGACGACGCCCGGCTTCCTCGATCGCTACACGGCGCTGTGCGAGGCCACGATGCCGCTCGTGATCTTCATCTGCGACGCGCTCGAGCTCGAGTGCTAGAGGTTTGACACGACGGCCGCGGTGACCTCCGCGGTCGTGGCCGTGCCGCCGAGGTCGCGGGTGCGGGGGCCGTCGGCGAGCACGGCGGCCATCGCGTCGAGCGTGGCCGTGGCCGCATCGGCCTCACCGAGGTGCTCGAGCATCATCGCGCCCGACCAGATCGCGCCGATCGGGTTGGCGACGCCCTGGCCGGCGATGTCCGGGGCCGACCCGTGGACCGGCTCGAACATGCTCGGGAACTCGCGCTCGGGGTTGAGGTTGCCGGACGGGGCGATGCCGATCGAGCCGGCGACCGCCGCCGCGAGATCGCTGAGGATGTCGCCGAACAGGTTGGAGGCGACGATCACGTCGAACCGCTTCGGGTCGAGCACCACGGCCGCGGCCAGCGCGTCGATCAGCACCTGCTCGGCCTTGAGATCCGCGTGCTGCGCGGTGGCGTGCGCGAACCGCTCGTCCCAGAACGGCATCGTGTGGATGATCCCGTTCGACTTCGTGGCGCTGCAGATCCGCCCGCTGCGCGTCGCCGCCAGCTCGCACGCGTAGGCGATGATCCGGTCGGTCCCGCGGCGGGTGAAGATCGCCTCCTGCACCGCCAGCTCGTCGTCGGTGCCCTGGTGCAGCCGCCCGCCGACCTCCGAGTACTCGCCCTCGACGTTCTCGCGCACGATCACCATGTCGACGTCATCGGGCGTGAGGTCGCGCAGGGGAGAGGGGACGCCGGCGAACAGCTTGACCGGCCGCAGGTTCACGTACTGCCGGAACTGCCGGCGGATCGGGATCAGCAGTCCCCACAGTGAGATGTGATCCGGCACGTCGGGCCGCCCGACGGCGCCGAGCAGGACCGCATCGCTCTCCCGCAGCCGCTCGATCGCGTCCGGCGGCATCATCCGCCCGGTCTCCACGAAGTGGTCGCACCCCCACGGATACTCGGTCGTCTCGAGCGCGAACCCATGGGCGCTCCCGGCCGCCTCCAGCACCTCGAGTGCGGCGGGGGTGACCTCCCGCCCGATCCCGTCTCCGGGCACGACCGCGATCCGATGACGTCGCATGGATCGAGTCCTATCCCATTGCTACGCTTGCCGAACTCCCGGGCGATTAGCTCAGCTGGGAGAGCGCCGCCTCGACAAGGCGGAGGTCACTGGTTCGAGCCCAGTATCGCCCATCGAAAGGCCTGCATTTGCAGGCCTTTTGTGTTCCTGGTTCGAGCCCAGTTCGATCGGCCCCCTCATCGGGGGCAGCCGGCTGGTCCGACCTCCGTGGCTTGCCTGGCATGCCCGGGAAATCTACCCGCCGGCGCAGACTCCTGCGTTGTATGACGACAAGCGACAGCCTAATCATCGTTTTCTCCACGCGACCGTAACGTGCACCGGCCATATCATCGGGTGCTGTGCGGCGCGAAGCGCGCGCGACCTCGGGCCGCGCGCGCGTGATCGTCAGTTGAAGCGACGGGGGTCGATGAGGACGTCGTCGACCCGGTAGGCCGCTGATTTCTTGCCGCTCTCGACTCTGAAGCGGATCGCGATTCTGCGCCAGCCCGCCCGCTTACCGAGACGCTGCGGTTCGAGCTTGATGTCGTCGCTGAGCTCCCAGCCGTCCTTCGCCTTAAGCCTGAACTTCTTGGCTTCGCGGACGTTGTTTCGGCTCAGAGCCGGGTAGATCACGTCGACTACCAGCTCGGAGTCGGTGTCCGGGTTGAGCTGCGCGGCAAAGAAGCGGAACACCGGATAGTTGAGGTCGACGCACATCTCGGGGCTTGTGGCGGTGCTGCCGAGGGGGAGCGACAGACTGTTCGCCTGCGCATCGCCGATCACCGCGTGCACGGAGCCACCTCCAGTGACCCGGGCTCCTCCGGTCAACTGCCAGCCGGGCAGGTTGGGGTCTTCGAAATCCCCAGCCGGTGCGACGAAGTAGTCCCGGCGATCCTTGAACGCGAGCAGCGGGTTGAAGAGATTGGGCGCCCTGCACGTCTGCTCGCCTGCAGCGCTCTCTTCGGGCCGCACTGTCTCAGCGAGCACCGTCCCGCCCTCGGCGTGAATGGGTGAGTCGACCGCGGGCTGCAGATCATCCGCAGTCTGCGCCAGGGCCGCCGGCGCGACGAGCACCAGCCCGGCGCCGCAGCCGACGAGGGTGAGCGCTGCTCGCACATTCTTGTGCAACTCGGTTTCCCTTCCTTGGAACTGTCCTTGCCAAGCGGTACATCGGCATCGTTTCAGCCGCGGCTTATCGGAACGGACAGATGATCGAGGCGGCGGTCGCTCAAGCTGCCGGACCGCGAGACCGACTCAGCTAGTTGAGCCAATGAGCGATTGGACCGTCATCGGCGCCTCCGGCGATCTCGAAGTCGCGCGTACCCGCGCGCGGTTGCCCGCTGCGTCGGACCGCGCGGAGATACGAACCGGCGCCATGCTTCTCGCCGCATTCTGCGTCGGCGCGCTCATCCTCGGCGCGACCACGGGTCCGAGCGCCGTTTCAGTGGCTACGGTCTGCGCCTTCGTCGTGCTGTACGCGGTCGCCGGGCTCGTCGAATTCGAGGTCGGAGCGGCGTTCACCGACTGCACCCTGCCCGCGCTCGCGGCCATGCTGGTCACGCTCCCGCCGGCCACGATCCCGTGGTGCGCTGCGATCGGCGCAACGCTGGTCGCGGCGGTCAATGCCGCCAGAGGCGCGCGGCACATCTCGCGCGTGGTGCCGGCCGTCGCGCAGGCATCGTTGCCGGTTCTCGCGCCCGCCGCCGTGCTCGCCGCGTCGCCGCCCGTCTCGTCGTGGGCCGATGCTCCTGCGATCGGCGTCGCGCTCGCCGCCTATATCGCTGCCGATCTCGTCGTCTCGATTGTGTTCCAACGCCTTGCGTACGGCGGTCGTCTCGCATTGCCGTCGCTCGCAGAGACGTGGGTGTACGGCATCGATCTGCTGCTGGCGCCGCTCGGCGTTGCGATGGCGATCGCCGCCGACGGGCGAGCTTGGGCGCTGGCCATCGTGTTCCTGCCTCTGGCCGGTCTGCTGCGCGTCTTCGCCAACGAGCGCCGATCACGCATCGATCACGCATTGGAGCTCTCACGCGCCTACCGGGGCACCGCGATGCTCCTCGGCGACGTGGTGGAAAGCGATGACGCCTATACCGGCTCGCACAGCCGCGATGTGGTGGAACTCGCTGTCGAGGTCGGCAGACGCATGCGACTCGACGAAGACACCCTGCGCGACCTGGAGTTCGCCGCCTTGCTGCACGACGTCGGCAAGATCGCGGTACCAAAGGAGATCATCAACAAGCCGGGCAAGCTGACCGCGGGCGAGTGGGACATCATGAAGCGTCACACGATCGACGGCCAGCGGATGCTTGAAAACGTCGGTGGCGCTCTCGCAGACGTAGGCGCAATCGTTAGGGCCTCACACGAGGACTACGACGGCGCCGGCTACCCGGACGGCCTATCCGGAGACGAAATCCCGATCGAGGCGAGAATCTGTTCGGCCTGCGATGCCTTCAGCGCAATGACGACCGATCGCCCTTACCGCACAGCCATGCCGATCGCAGACGCGCTCGCGGAACTCCGCAGATGCTCCGGTACGCAGTTCGATCCGAATGTCGTGGCCACCCTCGGCCAGATGATCGAGACTCACGAGCTCCAACGGCCGACGAGCGCCGCACAGGCCGCGGTCGCCGCACCCCTCCACGCTCGCTGAGCCATCTGGGCGGCGACGCCGCGGGAGTGCGCCGGTACAAGACCTGCGCTGCCTAATCCGGCGTCACTGGTTCGAGCCCGGTATCGCCCATCGAAAGGCCTGCGTTTGCAGGCCTTTCGTGTCTGTGGTTCGAGACCAGTTCGATCCGCCCCCCGTTTGGGGCAGTCGGTCGGTCCGACCTCCGTGGCGTGCGTGGCATGCCCGGGAATCTACTCGGAAGCGTAGATCGAGTGGCGCTGCAGTCTTCTACTGGGGCGCTGCCGACATGAGGGGGCACCGCCCGGCGCTAACCCATGGATGACACGCGATCGTCGATCAGCTTCAAGGCCGTCTCCACGCCGCGGGCGAGGAGTTGATCGGACAGGTCGCGGTCGGTCAGCGCTCTGGCGAGTTGCAGGGTGCCGATCATGAACCCAAAGAGTGAGAGGGCGTCGATTCGAGACGCGTCCGTCGGGTTCAGGCGGACCGCGATGTCATCGGCGATAGCGAGCAGTTCGTCGGTGTAGACCTGTCTGGTGGCGGCGGGGCGGCGGTCGATCTCGTCGAGCAGCGCGGCCGATGGGCAGCCGTCGGCGCACTGGTCGCGGTGCTCGGGAGACAGGTAGGCGCGGATGATCGCTTCGAGTCCGGTGCGATCAGAGGGCTGGGTGTCGAAGCTGTGGCGTTGCGTGCGGAGCTGGTCGGCGAGGACGTTCGCGACGAGATCCTCCTTTGACGTGAAGTGCGCGTAGAAGGCGCCGTTGGTCAGGCCGGCGTCGGACATCACGGCCGCCACGCCGGCGCCGTCGATGCCGTCTTGCTTGAAGCGCCGCCCGGCCGCTTCGACGATGCGCTGCCTGGTCGCCTGCTTTTGGTCTTTGCCGTAGCGCATAGCGCTCCTCTCTCTGGTCGAACTTTCGACCGTGTCCTGGACCCATTGTATTATGGCCGTACTATTGTAGTATGATCGTAATACAATGTCGAGAAAAGGAATGACTCATGGCACCCGGGACAGATCGGGTAGCGCTTGTGACGGGAGCGTCGGCAGGGATCGGTGAGGCGGCCGCGCGTGCGCTCGTCGGTGCGGGATTCACGGTGTACGGGACGAGCCGCAAGGCGGCGATCGGGCAGGAGCGAGACGGAGTGGTGTTCCTGCCGCTCGACGTCACCGACGATGCGTCGGTGGCCGGTGCGGTGCGCGAGGTGCTCAAGCGATCCGGCCGCATCGACGTCCTGGTCAACAACGCCGGCATCGGCTCATCCGGTGCCAGCGAGGAGAGCTCCGTCGCCCAGGACCAGATCGTCTTCGACGTCAACGTCTTCGGCCTCATCCGCATGACCAAGGCCGTCCTGCCCCACATGCGCGCGCAGAGGAGCGGACGCGTCATCAACATGTCGTCGGTCGGCGGATTCGCCCCCCAGCCCTTCATGGCCAGCTATGTCTCGTCCAAGCACGCGGTCGAGGGCTACTCCGAGTCCGTGGACCACGAGGTTCGCGAGCACGGCGTCCGGGTTCTGCTCGTCGAGCCCTTCAGCACGAGCACCGGCTTCGACGCGAGCGTGGTGCGGGGTGAGAACCCACTGCCGATCTACGAGCGAGGACGGCACACCTTCGAAGCCATCCTGGCGGAGGGGATGAAGACCGGCGACGACCCCGCCGTGATCGCCAAGGTGATCGTCGCGGCGGCAACCGACCCGAAACCGAAGCTGCGCTACACCGCAGGCTCGGGGGCCGGCCGCGTCAGCATGCTCCGCCGCCTCGTCCCCGCCCGGATCTTCGACAAGCAGATCCGCAAGACCAACCAACTCGCCGCCTCGTAATGCAACCACGAGACACACAAGGAGCGTCGGCGATGACGACGGTCGAGGCCCCGACGGGTGCGGCTTTGAACACGACGTGGAAGACCGCGCCGACGCACACCATCAACGCCAGCGGTGTCGAGTTCGCCTATCGTCAGCTCGGCCCGAGCAGTGGGGTGCCGGTGGTCTTCCTCACCCACCTGGCCGCGGTCCTGGACAACTGGGACCCCCGAGTCGCCGACGGGATCGCCGCCGAGCATCGGGTCATCACCTTCGATAACCGCGGCGTCGGCGCCTCCAGCGGGTCCACGCCGACGACGATCGAGCAGATGGCGAGCGACGCCGTGACCTTCATCCGCGCCCTCGGCTTTGATCAGGTCGACCTGTTCGGGTTCTCGATGGGCGGCATGATCGCCCAGGTGATCGCGCAGCAGGAGCCGCGGCTCGTGCGCAAGATGATCATCGCCGGAACCGGCCCCGCGGGCGGCGAAGGCATCGACAAGGTGACCCGCATCTCCTACCTCGACACCGCGCGCGGCCTGCTCACCCGCCAGGACCCCAAGCAGTTCCTCTTCTTCACCAGGACTCCGAACGGGCGCCGAGCCGCGAAGGAGTTCCTGGCACGGCTGGAGGAACGTACGAACGACCGCGACAAGGCGATCTCCGTGCGCTCATTCCGCGCCCAGCTCAAGGCCATCCACCGCTGGGGCCAGCAGAAGCCCGCCGACCTCTCAAGCATCCACCAGCCGGTGCTCGTCCTCAACGGCGAGAGCGACAAGATGGTGCCGACCAAGAACACCATCGACCTCGACCGACGACTCCCGAACAGCCAACTCGTGGTCTATCCCGACGCCGGGCACGGCGGCGTGTTCCAGTTCCACGAGGACTTCGTCAAGCGAGCTCTCGAGTTCCTCTGAGCGGGGGAACGGTCATGAAGGCATTCGTCGTCGAGCACTACGGCAAGGACGGGCTCCGCGCCGCCGAGGTACCCGAGCCCGAGGTCGGCGACGCTGACGTGCTGGTCAAGGTCAGCGCCGCCAGCATCAATCCGCTGGACGTGATGGTTCGCAACGGCGAGTTCAAACGGCTCCTGAAGTACCGGACCCCGTTCGTACTCGGCCACGACGTCGCCGGCGTGGTCACCAGGGTCGGCGCGGCCGTACGCGACTTCCAGGCCGGGGACGAGGTTTACGCTCGGCCTCGCGACCTGCGGATCGGGACCTTCGCGGAGTACATCGCCATCGACCAGGACGACGTAGCGCCCAAGCCCGCGTCGCTCACCCTGCACGAGGCGGCCGCGGTGCCGCTGGTGTCACTCGCCGCCTGGCAGGCCCTCGTCGACCGCGCCCACCTAGAGCCCGGCCAGAAGGTCCTCGTCCACGCCGGCTCCGGCGGCCTCGGGTCGACCGCCATCCAGCTCGCCAAGCACCTCGGCGCCACGGTCGCGACGACCGCGAGCGGCAAGAACGCGGAGCTGGTGCGCAGCCTCGGCGCCGACATCGTCGTCGACTACACGAAGGAGGACTTCGCCGAGACCCTCTCCGGCTACGACGTCGTGCTGGACTCGCTCGGCGGCGAAAACCTCAACAAGTCCCTCACCGTCCTCAAGCCCGGCGGACAGGCAATCGGCGTCACCGGCCCGCCGGACCCCGGGTTCGCGAAGCAGCTCGGGGCGCCGAACTTCATCGGCGTCGTGATGGGGCTGCTGAGCCACAAGGTCCGCAAGCAGGCGCGGAAGCTCGGCGTGAGCTACTCGTTCCTGTTCATGCAGGCAAACGGCGCCCAGCTTCGCGAGCTGGCCTCCCTCTACGACGCTGGCCACCTCCGCGAGCTCATCGACAGGACGTTCCCGTTCGACCAGACCCTCGACGCGCTGGCCTACGTCGAGCAGGGCCGCGCCAACGGCAAGGTCGTCATCACGCTCGACTGACAACGCCGCCTGCCGCCCAACGCCTGAAACGGGTCCGATTGCGGAAGCGAAACGGGCGGCAGTCGCAGACGCTCGTCCTAGACGAACCGCGGCTAGGTTTGTGTCAGCCGCGCCTAGCGCGAGGTCCGACCAGCGTCACTGGTTCGAGCCCAGTATCGCCCATCAAAAGGTCTGCATTTGCAGGCCTTTTGTGTTCGTGGTTCGAGCCCAGTTCGATCTGCCCCCTCATTCGGGGCAGTCGGCTGGTCCGACCTCCGTGGCTTGCGTGGCATGCCCGGGAATCTACTCGGAAGCGCGGATCGACATGCAGCGTTCCAGCCCGTTCGCCGACTTGCTCGACGGGCGGCTCGACGTCCTCAGCCCGCGCGGGGGCGGAACCCGCGTCCGCGCGACATTCCCGGCTAGATGAGCCGGTGCTGCGTCGCCCAGCGAGTCAGCTCGTGCCGCGTCGAGAGCTGGAGCTTGCGCAGCACGTTGGAGACGTGGCTCTCGACGGTCTTGACCGACAGGTGCAGGCGGGCGGCGATCTCCTTGTACATGTACCCGCGCGCGATCAGCTGCAGGACCTCGCGCTCGCGCGGGGTCAGCTGGTTCAGCTCGGTGTCGGGCGCCACGCGGTCGCCGTCACGGAAGGCGTCGAGCACGAACGTCGCGAGCCGCGGCGAGAAGACGGCGTCGCCGGCGGTCACGCGTTCGATCGCCGCCGCGAGGTCGGGTGCCGAGATCGTCTTCGTCACGTAGCCGCGCGCACCGGCCCGGATGACGGCGATCACGTCCTCGGCCGCGTCCGAGACCGACAGGGCCAGGAACCGCACGCCCGGGCGATCGGGCGCCACGGCGTTGATGACCACGTCGCCGCTGCCGTCCGGCAGGTGCACGTCGAGCAGGACGACGTCGGGGTCGAGCTGCTTGATCAGCGGTACGGCCTCGGCCACCGTGCCCGCCTCGCCGACCACGTCGACCGCATCGCCCAGCTCCGATCGCACGCCCGCGACGAACAGCGCGTGGTCGTCGACGAGCACGACCCGCGGCTTCACGGCGTCCTCCGCGGCATGTAGAGCTCGACCTCGGTGCCCTCAGACGGGGCGCTGACGATCGTCGCCCGCCCGCCGGCGCGCCGCATCCTGCCCTCGATCGACTCGACCAGGCCGCGCCGCTCCGCGGGCACGGCGGCACGGTCGAAGCCGGTGCCGCGGTCGCGGACGAAGACGGCGAGGGCCTCGTCGCTCACCTCGGCGTAGACGGCGATCTCCTGCTCGCCGGCGAACTTCGCGGCGTTGGTCACGGCCTCGCGGGCGGCGAGCAGCACCGCTCGGACGGAGTCGTCAACCGGGCAGTCGCCGACGCTCGCCAGCTCGACCCGCACGTCGTAGATCTCCTCGATGTCGGCCGCCGCTGCCGACAGCGCGTTCTCGAGTGACGCGCCATCGTCCGCCAGCGGCCGGTCGCCGTACAGCCAGCCGCGCAGCTCGCGCTCCTGGCGGCGCGCGAGCGCGACGACGCGCTGCGGGTCCTGCGCGCGGCGCTGGATCAGCGCGAGCGTCTGGAGCACGGAGTCGTGCACGCGGGCCGCCACCTCGGCACGCTCCTCGCTCCTGACGCGTGCCGCACGCTCGGCGTCGCGGTCGAGCGCCAGGCGCCAGGCGAGCAGGCCGACGATCAGGAGCAGGGTGCCGCCGACGGCCGCCGGGGCGAGCACCGTCGCAGGCTCGCTGCCGGGCAGGAGCAGCACGCCAAACGCCGCCAGCGCCAGTCCTCCGTACGACAGCGGAGCATCCGGCCGGAAGCTCCCGCCGCGGCGCAGCGCGAGCGCGAGGCCGACGACGACGAGCGTGAGACCGACCACGACGTCGGAGGTGAAGCCGAGGGCGCCGAGGAGGAGCGCGGCGGTCAGGATGGCGAGCGTGATCGCCAGCCACCGGCGCCGCGCCTTCGCCAGCGCCCACAGCATCAGGTACAGGACG
Source organism: uncultured Solirubrobacteraceae bacterium (assembly GCA_963759375.1). GTDB lineage: Bacteria > Actinomycetota > Thermoleophilia > Solirubrobacterales > Solirubrobacteraceae > DASSUW01. The sequence goes on from CAVWYY010000001.1 coordinate 572,683, forward strand.
ACGCCCGCGCCGCCCGCGAGCGCCAACATCGCGAAGAGCAGGCGCACGAGCGTCGGATCGACCCCGAGGCGCCGCGCGATCCCCGCGCACACCCCGGCGAGCACGCGCTCGTCAGAGCTCAGCGCGAAGGGGGCGAGCGCCATCGCGGCTCATCGTACGGCCCTGATCTCCAGGGTTCCAACGCCCACCTCGGTGTCGAGCACGAGCACGCGGGCGCCGCGCTGGGCGAGCCGCGACTCCACATGCCAGCCCTCGACCACTTCCCCCAGGAGGTCGACCCGGCCCAGCCTCGCCCGCGCGCGCACGCGCAGCGCGACGTCGTCGGGAACGATCACGCGCAGGGTGCCGACGTCGTTACGTGCGACGACGCGCGTCCTGCCGGGTGGCAGGCGGATCGAGCGCAGGTCGATCCGCAGGTCGCCGCCGCCCAGGCGGTACTCGTCGAGCAGGTCCTGCGGGTTGCTCACCGCGTACCGGCGGTCCCCGAGGCCGTAGCGGAAATGCACGTCGAGCACCGCCGAGAAGATCGCGATCGCGACGAGCATCACGGCGACGATCGACCCGGCCGCGACGCCGAGCTGCCGCCGCGCCGTGTGCGCTCCCTCTCTGACGACGCCGAGGGTGATCCACAGGATCACGCCGCCGGCCACGAGCAGGATCAGCCAGACGTCGCCCCACGGGAGCGTCGCCTCCGAGAGCATCGAGCCGATCGCGACCGTGAGAACGCCGAGCACGATCAGCACCAGCGGGCGGTCGCGGCGGGCTCGCAGCACCGAGGTGGCGATCGAGTCGTCCTGTCCCTCGTCGGGCATGACCAGGATCGCGGCGAGGTAGATCGCGAGGCCGGCTCCGCCTAGCAGCGTCAGGACCACGAACGCGACGCGGAAGATCGCAGGGTGGATCTCGAAGTAGGCGGCCAGACCTGCGCAGACGCCGGCGAGCGTGCGGTCGGCGCGGCTGCGGCGAAGGAGCCTGGTCTCGGTTCCCATGCCCGAAGGCTATGCGGGCTCGCGGGCGAGCCGCTCGTGCTCGAGACGCGGCAGCCAGCGCAGCCAGGACGGCAGGTACCAGTTCCAGCGGCCCAGCAGCTTCATCGTCGCGGGGAGCAGCACCCCGCGCACGATCGTGGCGTCGATGAGGATGGCCGCTGCGAGCCCGAAGCCGAGCTGCTTCAGGATCACCGGCGACAGCGTGACGAAGATCGAGAAGACGGCCACCATCACGAACGCGGCGGCCGTCACGACACCGGCCGTGGACCGGATCCCATGGGCGACCGCGTCCGCGGTCGGCAGCCCTCGGTCGTAGGCCTCGCGCACGCGGCTGAGGATGAACACGTGGTAGTCCATCGAGAGGCCGAAGAGAATCACGAACATGAAGAGCGGAAGGCCGGCCGTGATCGCGCCGGGGGACTCGAAGCCGAGCAGGGCCTCGCCCCACCCCCACTGGAACACGGCGACGAGCATCCCGTAGGCGGCGCCGACCGACAGCAGGTTCAGGAGCACGGCCTTGACCGCGATCACCACCGAGCGGAAGGCGACGAGCAGGAGCGCGAAGGCGAGCACCAACACGAAGCCGATGGCCAGCGGCATCCGCTCCGCCATCAGGGCGCGCGCGTCCTCCGACACCGCGGTCTGACCGGTCACGGCCACGTCGCCGACCGCGCCGACGGTGTTCGGGATGACCTGGTGGCGCAGCGCGTCGAGCGCGCGGGCCGAGGCGTCGTCGGTGCCGGTCCCGGCGAGCGGGATCGAGACGAGCGCGACGCGCCGGTTCGGGCTCGTGCGGACGGTGATTGAGCCGCTCATCAGGCCGGTGGCGACCGCCTCCTCGCGCAGGCGCGCAATGCCCTCGCGCACGGCGGGCGCGGTGACATCGCGCGCCTCGATGGCGACCACGGCCGGCAGCGGCCCGCCCGGGAACGCCTGCTGGATGCGCTCGTAGGTGTGCATGATCGGCAGCGAGCGCGGAGCGTCGGCGATGCCGCCGTCGGTCTGGCGCATCACGAGCGCGGGCGCGGCGAGCACCAGCAGCACGGACGCCGAGAGCGCGGCCGAGACGCCCGGCCGGCGCAGCACGCGGTCGAGGATCGCGCCCCACAGGCGGGCCTCGCCGTCCCGCCGCGGCAGGAACGGCACGCGGCCGCGCTCGACGCGGTCGCCGAGCCAGGCGAGCGTCGCGGGCAGGACGGTGAGCGAGCCCGCTACCGCGATGGCGACGACGAGGATCGCGCCGATGGCGACTGCCGTCCACCCCTGCGACCCGCCGAAGAACATACCGGCGAGCGCCGCGATCACGGTCAGCCCCGAGATCAGCACCGCGCGCCCGGACGTCGCCGCGGCGGCCGCGAGCGCCGCCTCGTTGCCCTTCCCGGCCGCGCGCTCCTCCCGCTCGCGCTTGAGGTAGAAGAGCGAGTAGTCGACGCCGACGGCGAGACCGACGAGCAGCACGACGAAGCTCGTCGCCTCCTCGACCGCGACGACCTGGCTCACGACGGCGAGCAGGCCGAGCGCCGCGATCACCGACGTGAGCCCGACGAGCAGCGGGACAGCGGCGGCCACGAAGGCTCCGAAGACGACGACGAGGATGGCGAGCGTGATCGGGACGGCCGTGTACTCGGCGCGCGTGAAGTCCCTGCCGATCGACTCCTCGAACGCCCGCTGCGCGCTGGCGGCGCCGAACTGCTCGACGCGGAACCCGGGGTGGCGCTGCTGCGCCGCTGCCACGGCGCCGAGCACCGGCTCGACGAGCGTGGTCGCCTGCTCGTCGACATCCGAGACCTCGAACCGCACGAGCGCGGCGTGGCGGTCCTCCGAGATCAGCGGCGAGGCGACGTCGGACACGCCCGGGCGACCCTCCAGCGCGGCGTCCACGTCGGCGAGCACGGCCCGGAACGACGGGTCGCCCGCGGTCCGGCTCGCGCTGGCGACGAGCACCGACTCGTCGGCGCCGTCGGCGAACGCGCCGGCGTCGATCATCTGCTCCGCGCGCTGGGACTCGCCGATGCCGATCCGGTCCGGATCGCGGATCTCCGTGCCGAGTATGGCGCCGAGGGCTGCGGCAGCGACGACGAACGCGATCCAGCCTGCGATCGCGGTGCGGCGATGGCGGGCGCTCCAGCGGCCCATGCGGGCCGCGAGGTTGGTGCTGTGCTCGAGCGGTGACATGGGCGGAAGCGTCCTCCGCCGCGCTTGCGCCGCCTATCGGGAATGACCCCCGTCGGACCCCGAGGCCGA
>CAVWYY010000002.1:0-745512 GCA_963759375.1 uncultured Solirubrobacteraceae bacterium
GCGGTAGGTCGAAAGATTGGCGATCGTCGCTCAAGTCACGTCGTCGCTCGGCGATGAGCGCCGGCCACTGGCGAGCCCGGACTCGCGTACCGTGGTCAGCCACCGAACCTTGACTTCGTAGGGGCGTGCTGGCGAGGATCGGATCGAGTGCAGAGCAGTCGTACTGCCGCGCGAGACCTCGCCGACGTCCGCTTCCGAGATGCGGTACCCCCGGAGTGAGCTTGCTGACCGCCTCCGACAGTTGGCGGGGGCTTTGCCGCGGCCCAGTCGCATAGGAAGGACGCTGACCGATGCAACACGACACCGATACCGAGCCGACGGATCGCTTCCCGACTGACGCGACGGGGCTTCCCGAGGCGCGCGCGCCCGAGCTGGTCGAGCTGTCTGACGGTGAGCATCTGGATCTGCGGATCGCTCCGGTCGCCAAGCGACTGGGCGACGCGACGGTCCGGATGCTGGCCTACAACGGGTCGATTCCCGGACCGATCTTGAAGGTGCAGGAGGGCTCGGAGGTCATCGTCGACGTCGAGAACCAGGGCGACATGGACGCCACGGTTCACTGGCATGGGTTGCGGCTGGAGAACCGCTACGACGGAACGCACGAGACGCAGGCGCCGATGGCCGTGGGCGAAAGGTTCTCCGCGCACGTCACGTTCCCGGATCCGGGCCTGTACTGGTACCACCCGCATATCCGCGAGGACTACGGGCAGGAGATGGGCCTGTACGGCAACGTGCTGGTGGAGCCGGCCGACGCGGACTACTGGCCGCCCGCGCACCGTGAGCTGGTGCTCACGCTCGACGACATCTTGCTCGAAGACGGCAGGGTTGCGCCGTTCAGCCGCTCCGAGACGACCTATGCGGCGATGGGCCGGTTCGGCGACGTGCTGCTGGTCAGCGGTGAGCCGGACCTCTCGCTGACCGCGCAGCTCGGCGAGGTGGTGCGCCTCTACCTGACCAACACCGCCAACACGCGGGTGTTCAAGGTCAAGCTGCCGGGCGCGCGGATGAAGCTCGTCGGCGGCGACAGCGGCCACGTCGAGCACGAGCAGTTCGTCGACGAGGTGATCCTCGCTCCGTCCGAGCGAGTCATCGTCGATGTCCTGTTCGACCGCGCCGGCGAGCTCGCGCTGGAGCATCACACCCCGGACCTGGTCTATCCGCTGGCCGCGATCACCGTCAGCGAGCAGGCGGCCGAGCCCGCACTCGCGGAGCAGTTCGCGGTCCTGCGCACCAATCCCGACATGGCGGCCGAGCGTGAGCGCGTCGCGCCGTATCTGGCGGCCGAGCCGCACAAGACCGTGGCGTTCATCGCCGAGATGGACATGGATGCGCCGGAGGGAGACGGGCCGGTCGTCTACACGTGCCCGATGCACCCGGAGGTCGTCGAGGAGGAGCCGGGCCATTGCCCGCAGTGCGGGATGAAGCTGCTCGCGGTCGAGGCGCCGGCGACCACCTACACGTGCCCGATGCACCCGCAGGTCGTCAGCGAGCAGCCCGGCCACTGCCCGGACTGCGGCATGAAGCTGCTGCCGGCGCAGCTCGTCGCCGAGGCCGGCGGCCACGAGCACGAAGGGCACGACCACGCGCACGGGCGAGCACGAGCACGCGGGCCATGACCACGCGGCGGCCGGCGGGATCGAGTGGGAAGACGACATGGTCGCGGTCAACCGGCTGACGACACCGGCGAACATGCGCTGGAAGATCATCGACCGCGAGACCGATGCGGAGAACGCCGCGATCGACTGGCAGTTCCGAGTCGGCGACCAGGTGAAGATCCGGCTGCTGAACGAGATGGCCGGCGACCATCCGATGCACCACCCGTTCCACGTCCACGGCGCCGGCCGCTTCCTCGTGCTCGCCCGCGACGACGTCGCCGAGCCCAACCTGGTGTGGAAGGACACGGTGCTCGTCCGCACCGGCGAGACCGTCGACATCCTGCTCGACGTCACCAACGTCGGTCGGTGGATGGCGCACTGCCACATCGCCGAACACCACGAGAGCGGGATGATGTTCACGTTCGACGTGACGACGATGATAACTGAGCACCATGACGAGGAGCGAACGGCGGAAGTGGTCGTCGTCGGCGGCGGGCAGGCCGGTCTGGCGATCGGCTACCTGCTCGCCGAGCAGGGCCGGCAGTTCACGATCCTGGAAGCGGCCGACACGCCGGCGGCGGCGTGGCGCGAGCGCTGGGACTCGCTGCGGCTGTTCACCCCGGTCCGCTACGACAGCCTCCCCGGCCGGGCGTTCCCCGGGGACCCGGACAGCTACCCGGGCCGCGATGACGTCGTCGCCTACCTCACCGACTACGCGCGCGACTTCGAGCTCCCGGTCGAGCTGAGCAGCCGTGTCCGCGCCGTCCGCCAAAGCGAGCGCGGCTACCTCGTCGATCTCGACGGTCGCAGCTACGAGGCCGGCCAGGTCGTGATCGCCACCGGCCCGTTCCAGATCCCGCGCGTGCCGGCGCTCGCCGAGCGCCTGGACCCGGGCATCACGCAGTTCCACAGCAGCAAGTACCGCGGGCCACAGGACGTGCCGGCCGGCCCGGTGCTCGTCGTCGGTGGCGGCAACACCGGCTATCAGATCGCCGAGGAGCTCGCCCGCACCCACAAGGTGCACTTGTCGATCGGCGCCCGCCAGACGCCATTGCCGCAGCGGATACTGGGCCGCGACCTGTTCCGCTACCTCGAAGCCACCGGCCTGATGGGCAAGACCATCGAGTCGCGGATCGGCCAACGCATGCAACACCGCGAGACGCTGATCGGCTCAAGCCCTCGCGCCGCTCGACGCCGGCACGACATCGAGCTGCGCGGCCGGACCGAAGACGTGTCCGGGTCAGAGGTGCGCTTCAGCGACGGCGGCCGGCTCAATCCCGGCACGGTCATCTGGGCGACCGGCTTCGAGCTCGACCACTCGTTCGTGCAACTGCCCGTCTTCGACACGGACGGCCGGCTGATGCACCAGCGCGGCGTCACCGCGTCGCCGGGGCTGTACTTCCTCGGAATGCCGTGGCAGCACACGCGCGGCTCAGCGCTGCTGGGCTGGGTCAAGGACGACGCCCAGCACATCGCCGACCACATCGCCACCCTCGCCGGCACCGGCACGACCCCGGCGGCAGCGGAGCTCGCCGCGCAGCCGCCGCAGCGATGAGCACGGGCACACCGGAGCCGGGGCCTGCCGGCCCCGAGAATCGACCGATGGCCACCACCGCCGATCGCGGCAGCCGGGCAGGCTCCAGTGACCCGCTCGGGTCGATCGGATGGACCGAGCGCACCGGCGGCGTGCTCACCGCCCGCGAGTGCGTGACGCTGGCCCGGCCGCTGCTGCGCGAAGAGCTCGGCATCCTGGTCTGCCTGTTGGCGATGGCTCTGCGATTGCATTCGGGACGCCGCGCCACCATCGAACCGGCGCGTCTTGCGCCCCCGGACTCGTCGCTGGCCCGAGACGCGCAGGAGGCTGCCGAGGACCTCCTCATGCCGGTGCTGCGCAACCACTCCCATCGTGCTTACGCCTGGGCAGCCGCCATCGCCGCGCGACGCGGGATCTCGTTTGACCGTGAGTTGCTGTACCTCGCCGCGATGTTCCACGACACTGGGCTTCCAAGCCCCGTCCCGCACGTCGACTTCACGGTGCGCAGCGCGGAGCTTGTCCGCGAGTTCGCCGACCGCCACGGAGTGCCCGCCGACAGCCGGGAGGTGGTGACCAACGCTATCGCCATGCATCACACCCCCGGTGTCGGCCTTGAGTCCGGCCCCGAGGCCTATCTCATGTCCGCCGGCGCGGCAGTTGACGTCTTCGGCTCGCGCAGCAACGAGATCCCCGACGCGGTCCGCAGGCGCGTGGTCGAGCAGTTCCCGCGGCTGGGCTTCAAGCGCGAATTCGCCGCGCTGTGGCGGGCGGAGTCCAAGCAGGTCCCTCGCGGCCGGGCGTGGTACCTGCACCGCTTCGCCGTCACCGACCTGAGCATCCGGATGGCGCCGTTCGCTTGATCGAGCACCGACGACACTGCGCGGGCTCACGTTCAGGCTTCGTCCGACACGCTGCATGGCGCCGGGTGATGAGCTTTCGGGCCGCCTGCCGTCACACACACCATGAGCTCCAACACCGACGACCTCCGGCCGCTCGACGAGCAGGCCTTCGGCGCTCGCATCGAGCCGCACCGCCGCGAGTTGCACGTCCACTGCTACCGCCTTCTCGGGTCGTTCGAGGAGGCCGAGGACCTCGTCCAGGAGGCGTTCCTGCGCGCGTGGCGCCGGCGCGAGACGTACGAGGGCCGCGCGTCGGTTCGCGCGTGGCTGTACCGGATCGCGACTAACGCCTGCCTCGACGCGCTCGACAAGCGCCCGCGGCGGCCGAGCGCGAGCGGCGAGGTCGCGTGGCTGCAGCCCTATCCCGACGAGCTCCTCGAGCAGCTGCCCGACCGGCGCGAGGGCCCGGAGGACGTGGCGCTCGCCAAGGAGACCGTCGAGCTGGCGTTCATCGCCGCGATCCAGCACCTCGCGCCGCTGCCGCGGGCCGTGCTCGTGCTGCGCGAGGTCCTCGGCTGCTCGGCGAAGGAGACCGCGCGGCTGCTCGAGACGACCGAGGCGTCGGTGAACTCCGCGCTGCAGCGCGCGCGGGCTGGGTTGCGCGAGAGCCTGCCCGAGGACCGCGAGGCGTGGCAACACGCCGCCGAGCCGACCGCCGCCGAGCGGGAGCTGCTCGCCCGCTACGTCGAGTACAGCGAGCGCGCCGACGCCGAGGGCCTGGCTGCGCTCATGCACGAGGAAGTCCGCTTCTCGATGCCGCCGTACCCCGGCGTCTGGACCGGCCGAAGCACGGTCTTGCAGAGCTGGATCGACGGCGGGTTCGGATCGGAGGCGTTCGGCAGCATGCGGTGCGTGGTCACCCGCGCCAACGGTCAGCCCGCGGTCGCGGGCTACGTGCGCAAGCCGGGCGATGCCGCGTACGAACCACTGGCGATCGACGTTCTGCGGGTGCAGGACGGGGCCGTCACCGAGATCGTCACCTTCGACGGCGCGGTGTTCGAGCACTTCGATCTGCCGGCCACGCTCAGCGCTTCGGTCGGTACGAGATGAACGCCCCCGCCTCGATCACCGTCACGTCGGTCTTCGTTGCCGACCTTTCCGTCGAGGGCGAGCGGATGCCGCTCTACGTGCACGTTATCGACCATCCCGATGCGCGCGTTCTGGTCGACACCGGCATGACGGAGCTGCACCCGTTGATGGCCGACCTCGATCCTCGCCTCCGGCCACTGAGCGAGCAGGACTTCGATCTCGCCGGCATCGACATCGTCGTCAACACACACCTGCACGCCGACCACTGCGGCGGCAACCACCTCTTCGCCGGCAGGCCGATCTACGTCCAGCGTCAGGAGCTCGACGACGCGCGCAGCGAGGACCGCTACACCATTCGCGAGTGGGTCGAGGCGCCCGGCGTGCGGTACGTGCCGGTCGACGGCGAGCTCGAGTTGCTCCCCGGGCTCCGGCTCGTCCCGGCGCCGGGTCACACACGCGGCATGCAGGTGGTCGTCGTCGAGACTGGCGGGCGTCCGGTCGTCGTCGGCGGCGACGTGGCGGTGTGGTTCGGCGAGTTCGACGAACCGCACACCGAAGGCCAGCTAGGGGTGCTTGCGCTCGACCCCGAGCTGGTCTGGCTCGCGCACGAGCACGAGCCGTGGCGACCCCACACCGTCTGAGGCATCGCGCCGGCGTTGCTCTGGGCCTCCCGGGTCCCCGCGCCCGACGCGGTATCCGAGACCCTTGCCCTAGCGGAAGCGGTCGGCGAGGCGGGGATAGCGCTGGATCAGCTGCTCCACGTCGTCGTCGTCCCAGGGTGTGCCGCGCGGGCGCCCAGAGAGGTCGGAGGAGCCGGTAGGGATGTCCTCGCCGGCAACGCTCTCGTAGGCGTCCGGCGCGACGTCGTCGGCGTTCTCCCAGTCGCCCGTCTCGGCATCTTGGACGACCGACGCCAGCGAGTCCGGGTTGCGCAGCGCCGCTTCGTACACGCGCGGTCCGAGCGAGATCAGGTAGCCGCGGAAGTCGCGGAAGCAGTCGTCCGAGCAGCCGTCCTCGATGACATAGGCCGCGCCCCAGAGGTCCCACGTGTAGGCGCGCCGGTCGAGCTGATGGCGGATGCGCTCGAAGTCGGCGATCTGGACTGGCTCGAGGCGGCGCAGGCGCTCCTCGAGCAGCTCCGACTGGCGCCCGGTGTCGTTGTCGGCAGCCGTGCGGCTGCCTGCGACCACCCCCCAGAAACGCGCGTCGTCCAGGGCGGCGCGCGGAGCGGGAGTTGTCGCGTCCGGGCGGGCTGCCACAGGCGCCGCGGGCACGACGGCGTCGGACTCCTCGCCGCCCCGGGAGCCCAGGCCGTAGGCAATGCCGGCCACCGCGACGACGAGGGCAAGGACAGCGATATTCCGCATACCCTGAGTGCACCGGCTGGGCGGCCGGCGCGGAACAGGAACGCGCGATCCGCTGAGCGCTAAAAGCGATCGACGGCGCAGGACTCCCGTCCGATCGCGTTACCCCGGCAGATCTTCGGGCCGCTTCTTGGCGAGTTTGCCTGCGAGCAGTCCGGTGGACTGGCCAACTTCGATCAGGTAGCCGTCCGGGTCGCGCATGTAACAGCGGATCTCGGCCCCGCGATCGATCGGCGGCGTGACGAATTGGGCGCCCTTCGAGCGCCACTGCTCGTAGCACGCCTGGATGTCGGCGACGCGCAGGTTCATGAACGTGGAGACCGTGTTTCCGGCCTCGTAGTCGACGACCGAGATGTCCGGCTTGTCGGGGGTCGGGCCACCACCCGGGTTCATGATCACCCAGGAGTTGGAGAGCTTGATCATGCACGGGTTCTCCTCCAGCACGACCTGGCCACCCAGGACATCGGAGTAGAAGGCGCGCGACCGCGCGACGCTCCGCACGGTGATGAAGTGGGTGACGACGAAACCTTCGCTCGGGGCGGGGAGGTTCTCGAAGTCGATGGCCGGCGTCTGCTCGGTCACGATTCTGTGCTCCTCGGACGCGTTCTCGGACTGCAGCGACTCCCGGGTCGGAGTCTATGACCGGAATGCGTCTGGTGAGTCTCATTCGTAGTGCAGCGCGTCGAGCACGTTCAGCCGCGAGGCCCGGCGGGCGGGCAGGATCGCCGCCCCGAGGCCGGCGAGAATGGCGACGATCGTGAAGGCCGCGAGCTCCGGGATGGGGATCGAGAACGCGATGTCGTACTGCGACAGCGCTTGCGTGACCAGCACTGCGAGGAAGATGCCGAGCGGAAGCCCGAGCGCGGCGCCGATCAGCGCGGTGATGACGCTCTCGTGGCGGATCATCCGGCGCGCCTGCCGCCGGGTCATCCCGATCGTCCGCAGCATCCCCAGCTCCCGTGTGCGCTCGAACACGCTGAGCACGAGCGTGTTGACCATCCCGAACAGGCTCACGACGACCGAAAATGCCAGCAGGACGTAGAGGAAGTTCAGGAAGCTGGCAAAGCCCTCCGTGTAGTCGTTCGCGAAGGCGGCGCCAGTGTGCACGTCGGCGTCGCTGAAGTCGGCCGACGCAGCAGTCAGCGCCTGGCTGGCGTCCGCTCCGGCGTCGAGAAAGGTGAACCGGTTCTTGGGCTGCGGGAACACCTCGTCGAACGCCTGCTGGCCGATGCTGATGGGGCCGAGCATCTGGTCGATCTCGGGCGGGTCGTAGATGCCGCTGACCGTGACGGCCAGCTTGTCACCGGACGCGGTCTGGATCGAGAGCGGGTCGCCGACCGCGAGGTCCTGGTCGTCGGCGTAGGTCTCGGTCACGAGCGCGCCGTCGGTGCCGAGCTGGGCGACGGTCGCGTCGGAGCCCTCCGTCCAGTCGAAGTTGTAGAAGCGCGCGATCGTGGCCGGGTCGACGCCGGTGACGTCCTTCTCCTCGCCGTCCACGAGCGCTCTGTCGACGCGCACGTGCGAGGCCGTGTTGACCGCGGACACGCGCGCGAGCGCGTCGCCCTCGGCGGCCTCGAACGGCATACCGTCGGTCCCGTTGAGGATGTAGGCGGCATTGACCTGGTCGGTCACGGCCGACTCGACCGTGCTGCGCATCCCGGCGCCGAGCACCGCGACGACGGTCACGAGGGTCAGTCCGATCATCAGCGCGGCGGCGGTCGAGGCCGTGCGGCCCGGGTTGCGCACGGAGTTCGCACTGGCGAGGTCGCCGGCGATGCCGCCGCCGCGTCGCGCCGGCAGGCCCACCAGGCCGGTCAGCGGCTTGACCATGTGCGGAGCTGCCAGGGCGATGCCCAGGAAGAGCGCCACGATCCCGAGCCCGAGCAGCAGGCCGACCGCCAGAGCGCCGATCCCGCTCGCGAAGATCCCGATGCAGATGGCGGCTACGGAAGCCGCGACCACGGCGACGGCGGTCTTGAGCGAGTGGGCGGCGAAGCGCGAGGGCGGGAGCGTCGAGCCCTCGCGGACCGCCGCGATCGGCGGCACCCGCGTGGCGCGCCGGGCCGGCACGACGCTGGCCAGCACCGTGATCACCGTGCCGAGCGCGAGCGAGATGAGGACCGTCCGCAGCGCGAACACCATCCCCGCCTCCGGCAGGTCGCCGCCGAGCGCGGTCAGCAGCTTGGCGAGCCCGAACCCGGCGAACAGCCCGATCACCGAGGCCAGCAGTCCGATCACCAGGCCCTCGATCACGACCGAGCGCATCACTTGCTTGCGCGAGGCGCCGAGCGTCCGCAGCGTCGCGAACTCACGTGTGCGCTGGGCGACGGTGATCGACAGCGTGTTGAAGATCACGAACGCGCCCACGAACAGCGCGATCCCGCCGAAGCCCAGCAGGAAGTAGCGGATCGCGTTCACGATGACGTTGGTGTCCTTGGCGTCCGCCGCGGCCTGCTGCTCGGAGTCCTTGACCTCCAGGCTCGCGGGGACCAGCGGCTGGACGGCACGGACAAGCTCGGCCGACGAGGTGCCGTCCTTGGCGGCGATCGAGATGCTGTCGAAGCGGCCTTCCTTGTCCAGCAGCTTCTGGGCGGTGGGCAGGTCCCAGATCGCGATCGTGGCACCGCCGAGCGAGTCGACCCCGCCGAAGGTGGCGACGCCGGTCACCTCGTAGCGGTGCTTGGCTCCGAGGGTCGCCACGGTGACAGTGTCACCGACCCTGAAGTTCTGTCCGGCCGCCGTGTCGGCGTCGAGGGCGACCTGCCCAGACCCCTCGGGCCACTGGCCTGTCTTGAGCTTGAGCGCGCTGAACTGTGGCAGTGACGCGTCGTTGCCGAGTCCGAACTGGGGTGCGCCGCCGGAGCCGACGGCCTTGCCGTCGCGGCCGAAGACCTTGGCCGAGTTGGACGCGATCGGTGCGATCGTCCCACCGGCCGCCTCGACCTCGGGCAGCGCCCGTACCTGCGCGAGCAGCGACTCGGGAACGGTCGCGGCCCCGCTCTGGGAGCCCTTGACGATCTCCTTGCCGGCGATCACCGCGTCGGTCTGTTCATACGACGCGCCGAAGATGCCGTCAAAGGCCTTCTGGATCGTGTCGGTGAGGACCAGCGTGCCACTGACCATCGTCACGCCGATCACGACGGCCAACGCCGTCAGCAGAGCGCGGACCTTGCGGCCCGCGAGTCCCTTCAGCGCGACGGCGATCATCGCTCGGTCATCTCTTCGAGCGTCGCGAGGATCTGGTGTGCAGTCGAGCGCCCGAGGTCTTGGACGATGTTCCCGTCGGCGAGGAACAACACGCGGTCGGCGATCGCCGCGGCGTGCGCGTCGTGCGTGACCATCACCGTGGTCTGGCCGAGCGTGTCGACGGAATCGCGCAGCAGGGCGAGGATCTCGCCGCCCGTGGTCGAGTCCAGGTTGCCCGTCGGCTCGTCGGCGAACATCACGCTCGGACGCGACACGAGCGCACGGGCGACGGCCACACGCTGCTGCTGGCCGCCCGAGAGCTCGGACGGCCGGTGGGTGAGGCGATCCCCCAGACCGACCTTCTCCACCAGCTCGTCGAACCACTCCTGGTCGGCTTTCCCGCCGGCCAGCCTGAGCGGCAGCACGATGTTCTCCGCCGCGGTGAGCATCGGCAGCAGGTTGAAGAACTGGAAGATGAACCCGATGTGGTCCCGGCGCAGCTTCGTCAGCTCCGTGTCGTCGAGATCGCCGATGTCGATCCCGGCCACCACGACTTCACCCGAGGACGGCTTGTCCAGCCCGGCGAGGATGTGCATCAGCGTGGACTTGCCCGAGCCCGACGGACCCATGACCGCGGTCAGGTGCTTGCTCTCCACGTCGAGGTCGACGCCACGCAGCGCGTGTACGGCCGTCTCGCCGTCGCCGTAGTGGCGCGCGACATCGCGGGCACGAACCGCGACCTCTGACGCTGTGTCGCCGCCTCGTAGCGGAATGGTCTCCGAGGTCATGGGCTGCTCCTCACTGTCGTCGTCCGTGGGTCGCCATCGGCGCGAATCGCCGATGACGCGCCCGGGTCGGGAGCCTCAGGGGACGAAAGCCGCACGTCCCATGCTCCTTCGCGCACGCGCCGCAGGTCAAGCGTCGGGGCAGCAGGCAGTTCGGCCGGCCGCGTCGATCCGGGGTTACCTGCGCGAGAGGAGTCGGTCCAGCGTGCGCTGCATGACGTCGCCCAGTGGGTGACGGTGCGGCACGTAGCAGACGACTCCCCCGACGGCATGCTCGAGGTGAAGCCGCGGCCCCGCAGCCAGCTCTGCTCGTCGACGTCGAGCGCCTCGCGGAACGCGGCGGCACCGGCGGCGTCGAGCACCGACCACGCCGGGTCCAGGTCCTGGGCGGGATCTCCGGCTCCGAGGCCGCCCCAGTCGATGACCGCGGTCAGACGACCGTTGGCTACGAGCAGGTTGCCCGGGATCAGGTCGCCGTGTACCAGTGCAGGCTCAACCTCGTCTGCGGCGCCCTTCCAGGCACTCCTCCCACAGCCGCGTCACCGCTCGTACATCGATCAGTGAATCGGCGCGGTCGAGCCACCAGCGCACCCGATCGTCGAGAGCCCGGAGCGGCCCGCCGCGTTCACCCGGCTCGCGGTACAGCGCGTTGTCGACGCTCGTGTTGCAGGTGCCGGACGACGGCGGCCAGGTCGTGCCCGAGATCGGGGCCTGAACATGCTCGTGATGACGGCGTCCCAGGCGTCGACACTCGTGGACTGGTGTCCGGCTCGTCGTCGCGGAGTCGTGTTACCACGCTCGGAACGTAGCGCGAGCGTGCAGCGCGGCTACCGCAATCTCCAACCTCCCGATCGCTGAGGAGTTCTGCCCGTAGAGGAGGGCGGATGACAGAGGGTCGCCGCCCGCGAGAGGGGGAGTGGGATGTTTCGATTGACGACTCGTGCGCGTCGCCGCAGGCGTGTCTGCGTTCTGGGGGTCGTAACCGTGGCTGCCGTGGCGTCGCTGCCGGGCGGCGCGGCGCTGGCGGCCCCGTCCCAGGCGGGTTGTGGGAACCGGACGAACAACACCTACGACAAGCTGCTCGAGTGCGTGCGGGTCGAGGGGGTTCGCGAGCATCAGGCGGCGCTCCAGCGCATCGCCGACGCGAACGACGGGAACCGCTTCTCGGGCTTCTCGGGCTACGACGCCTCTGTCGACTACGTGGTCGATAGGCTCGAGGCCGCCGGCTACGACCCCGAGGTCCAGGCGTTCGACTACCTCGCGTACGAGGTCGTCGGCCCCTCGGCCCTCCAGCAGATCGCACCGACGCCGACCACCTACGTCGAGGGCGTCGACTTCGGGGCGATCACCCAGACCGACCCCGGCAATGTGACCGCGGCGGTCACCCCCGTCGACCTGCAGCTGGGCCTGGGCAACACCTCGACCAGTGGGTGTGAGACTGCCGACTTCGCGGGGTTCCCTGTCGGCAACATCGCGCTGCTGCAGCGCGGCACCTGCACGTTCGAGCAGAAGGCCGAGAACGCCGCCGCGGCCGGCGCGGTCGGGATCGTGATCTTCAACCAGGGCAACACGGCTGCCGAGGACCGCAACAACATCCCAGCCGTCACGCTCACGGCCAACAACACCAGCGGCATCCCGGTGCTCGGCACCACCTATGCGCTGGGCGTGACGCTGGCCAACACGTCGGGGCTGCGGATGCGGGTCTTCGCCAACACGCTGCGCCAGACCCTGCCCACCTACAACGTCATCGCCGAGAAGACCGGTACGAACGACAACAACGTCGTCATGGCCGGCGCGCACCTCGACTCGGTGCTCGCGGGACCGGGAATCAACGACAACGGCTCGGGCAGCGCCGCGATCCTCGAGACCGCGATCCAGATGGCGAAGGTAAAGCCCACCAACACCGTGCGCTTCGCCTGGTGGGGGGCCGAGGAGAGCGGTCTCGTCGGCTCGACGAACTACGTCAACGGCCTGAGTCAGGCGGAGAAAGATCGAATCGCGCTCTACCTGAACTTCGACATGATCGGCTCGCCGAACTACATCCAGATGGTCTACGACAGCGACGAGTCGGGCTTCGAGGCTCCGGTCCCCGTCCCGCCGGGCTCGATCGCCATCGAGGATCTCTTCGAGTCGTTCTACACACTCAGCAATGAGCCGTATGACGACGCCGAGTTCAGCGGTCGCAGCGACTACCAGGCCTTCATCAACAACGCGATCCCGGCCGGCGGTCTCTTCACCGGTGCCGAGGTACGCAAGACCGCCGAGCAGCAGGCGATCTGGGGCGGCACCACGGGGGCCCAGTACGACCCGTGCTACCACCTCGCCTGCGACACGTTCGCCAACAACAGCCTGCACGCGCTCGCGATCAACTCCGACGCGGTCGCGTTCGCAGTGCTCACGTATGCGTACTCGACCGAGACGGTGAACGGCGTGCCAGGCACGAAGGTGCCCGGCAAGTTCACCATCCCGGCACCCGCCGGGCCCGAAGGTACCGTCGGCAGCGACGGCGGCGCCGCCGAGGACGAGCACCACGAGAGCTCGTAGCTCCCGCGCTGTTGAGAGGGGCGACCCGTCAGCGGGTCGCCCCTCCTGCCGGCTGTGCGCGAGTTGCTCCCGTGGGGTGAGAACCTTGCCGTCGATCCGCATGGAGCGACGCCACTGAGGCGATCCACAAGCCGTCTTGGTTGCGCATGTGCGCAGACTGCTGCGTTGAGGCATTGGCGACACTCCGGTCGGTGGTCGCCGCGCTTGCGCACTCGCGCGCAAAGCAGCAGCGAGGTCGCACCGGTCAGGCCGGAGCAGACACGATGGCGTTCGTCGCTCGTGCACGGGTTGTTAGCCGATGTCGAGCTCTGGACGCGTGGCAGCGGGCGGCGTAGCGTTGTCGCAGGAGCGAGATGGTCCCATCGTCGAGCTATCTGCTGGGCAGTGACGACCCGGAGGTCGCGCGCCTTGATGGCCAGGCTGAGGCGCTCAGGTCCGGGACGGCGGTGCTTTTGGGCGCTGCCGGGATTTGCGAGGGCATGCGCGTGCTTGAGCTTGGCACCGGCGTGGGTCACGTCGCCTTCCAGCTCTCGGCGCTTGTCGGGCCCAGCGGATCGGTGGTGGCGATCGACCAGGCGGCGCCGCTGCTCGCGGTCGCCGAGTCGCGTTGTCGCGCGGGCGGTGTCGAGAACGTGCGCTTCGTCGAGGCGGACGCGCGTGAGTTCCGCGACGCCGAGCCGTTCGATGCTGTCGTCGCGCGGCTGCTGCTCTTTCACTTGCCCGATGCGCGCGATGTGGTCCGCCACCATGCCGCGGGGCTGCGCCCTGGAGGTCTGTGGGTCGCGCTGGACTTCGACGTCGGCGGGGCGCGCGCGCAGCCGCGCGTCGCGCTCGTCTCGACGCTTCTGGGATGGGTCGAGACGGCGTTCCGCAGCGCGGGCGCCGACCCACGTATCGGCGCGCGGCTCGCGCCGCTGCTGCGGGACGGGCCCCTGTCCGACGTGATGACATTCGGGATCCAGCCATACCTATCGCCGGACACGCCTCCGGGCGCACGGCTGCTGGCAGAAGTCGTCCGCGCGCTCGCGAAACCGATCACCGCAGCGGGCCTCGCGACGGAGGCTGAGCTCGACATCGAGACGCTGGAGGAGCGAATCAACGGCGCGCTGCGGGACGCCGGCGCGGTGCTCCTGGCACCAACGCTGGTCGGCGCCTGGGGCCGGGCCATCGCCTACTAGGCGGAGGGCGGGCCGCCGAACGCCACGTCGTAACTGGCGATTGCGCCCATCAATCGACGGGGCCAGCCGGGATCGGATGTCGGTCCGGCGCCTGTGGATTGCGAGGCCTAAGCGGTGAAGCGCTGGGGGCGGACGTGCTGTAGCTCTCTGCTGTTGAGGCCGTCGACCACTTCAGCGGCGACGAGCCGGCCGGCGACCGGTGCGAGGGTGACGGCCGAGTGCATGACTGCGACGAAGCCGCCGGTGCGGTTGGGCAGGGGCCCGATGATCGGCAGGCCGTCGACCGGCATTGGTCGGACCCCGAGACGAGCCTCGACAAGCCGGACGTCGTGGGCGCCGGTGAAGGTCTGCTTGAGCCGTTGCAGGGTTGCGCATGCGCTGCGCTGCAGGTCGTTGTGATCGACCTCGCCGGTGTATTCCTCGGCCGCCATCAGCAGTCCGTCTGTGGTCTGGCGGACTTCGATCTCGGGACTGCTCACGAGAGTGCGGACCAGGCCTGGTGGGGCGTTGAAGCGCATCAGTACGGCGGGAGAGGCGGCGACGGGCAGGTCCACGTCGACCGCAGCGCACAGGGGCACCACGTCAACCCCGGCCGCCAGCACGACGGCGCGGGACGCGATCGAGCCCGTCGACGTCTCGACTCCGACGACGGCGCGGTTCTGCACGCGTAACCGCCGGACCGCCTCAGCCACCCGGACGTGCGCGCCGTTGCGCCGAGCGGCGTCGACGAGCGCTCTGGTCACGGCGACGGCGTCGATCGCGCCATCGGTCGGCCGGAGCACCGCTCGGTACGGCGGCGACCGGAGATTCGGCTCCAGCCGCGCGATCTCGTCGGCCTCCACGACCCGCTCGTTGGATCCGAGTTCGCCGATGTTCGACAGCGCCTGCCCGCCCCAAGTCAGCGACCCGCTCCAGCGCACCCGGATTCCTGGCACGCCGCGCTCGAGTCGCGCCCAGTCATCCAGCACTGCTTGCCGCAGCGGCGTACTGCCGTCGACCTCGCCGCCCGGGCCTCGGATCCACGCAAATGAGTCGCCCGTCACACCCGAGGCCGGCTCGCGCCGATCGAGCAGCACGACCGAAGCTCCCCTGCGGGCGGCGTGATACGCCACAGAAGCACCCACGATGCCGGCTCCCACGACGATCACATCGGTCGCTGCCGAAGCGCGCATGCGACCCACATCGTGTCAGGGCAAAGAACATTCCGTCATGGAGACGGGCGAGGGCTCGATCCCTCGCCGAACCGCTCCGGTGTCAGCGCGATTGATGCGCAGTAGACGCCCTGCTACTCGGTGAGGAACTCGATCCCATACCGGGGCGCCGCCGCCGCGTAGCGGGCAGCGACCGCGTCGACGTTGTCGCGGCGGTGGGCCGTCGGGTCCAGCGTGCGTTCGAGCGTCTCCTCGAAGAACTTCTCGATGCCGGCCGGCGTGCAGGTCACGATCATGCGCAGCGCCTCGGTGCCCTGGTTCTGGAAGCGGTGTACCGTGCCGCGCGGCACGTTGACAAAGTCGCCGACGCCCGCGGTGATCCACTCCTGACCGAGCAGGAGGCCGCATTCGCCCTCGACGATGTAGAACGTCTCGTCCTCGTGGAGATGGATGTGGGGCGGCGGGCCGCCGCCGGGCGCGACGATCGCCTCCATCGCAAAGTACGCGCCCCCGGTCTCGGCCCCGGTGACCAGGAACCGGTACAGATCGCCCGGTCCCACGTACATCGCGCCGGTTCCGGCGGCGCGGTGCAGCGGGCGGTGGGTGATGGCGGCCTCGTCGCGTGAGACCCTCGTGCGGTCGATAGTCATGGGCCGAGGATCCCGCCGGTTGGCGGCCACGACCATCCCAGGAATTGGGGGTGTTGACCACCAGCGCTCGGGCGTCCGGCGCGTCAGCCGAGTGGCACACGGCCGGCGCTGGGCGCGGCGCGCTGGGCGGTGTCAGAGTTGGGGCGCCCGCTGGTTGAAGAACACGCGCGCGACGAGCTCGCCGCGGGTGACGACGCCGACCTTCTCGAAGATCGCCTTGACGTGGTCCTGGACAGTCCACGAGGACAGGTGCATGCGCGCGGCGATGGCGTTGGTTTGCAGGCCGCGGGCGACGAGCTGGGTCACCTCTCGTTCGCGCTCGGTGAGGCCACACGCGTCGGCGATGAGGGGCGCGAGATCGTGCGGGCGCGCGGGCTCGATCATGACGGCGACCGGCGCGCCGGAGTGATCTCCGAGCACCGAGGCACGCACGACCAGCCAGCGTCCCGACGCGGTCCGCACGCGCGCTCGCGCGATCCGGCCGTCGTGCACCGGCGCGGCCATCACGATCCGCGCCTGGGTCGCGACGGCGGTCACCACCGGCGGGACCGACCCGTTCCCGCCCAGCTCGTCGATCCAGGATGCCGCGACCTCGTCCGTAAACGCGGTCGAGCCGTCCGGGGCGAGCACGGCGACGCCGGCGGCGTCCTCACCGTCCGGCAGCCCGGGCGCGGCGCCGTCCAGCAGCACCGCCCGCCGCAGGCCCTCGGCGAGATGTGCCGTCACCGCGTCCACCAGCGCCGTGTCGGCTGCCGAGAAAGGCGCACGATCCGCCCCGCGCAGAAACGACACCGCGCCCCACGTCGCGTGGTCGTCGACGAGCACCGCGCGCAGCTCATCGCCGAAGCCGTGCGGGCCCATGATCTCCCGGTGACGCTCGCTGCGATCGAGGACGCCGCCGGTAGCCTGGCTGAGGCTCGCCGCGTGGCGCTCCGACAGGGCGAGCGAGGGGAGCGCGTTGAAGTCTTCCCCGCGAAACTCGATCTCCTTCAGCCGCGGGTGCGTCGCCGGCGGCGGCACGTTCTCGGCGGCCACCGTGCCTGTCGGCATCAGCGTCGCCGGGTCCATCGTGGCCACGAACACGCCGTCGAACGGCATCGCGCGGGCAAGGATCCGAGCTGCACCGAACGCGAACTCGCGTACGTCGGGGCCACGATGCACGAGCCCGATGAGGTCCTCGCGCACACGTTTCGGTGATATCGCGACGGTGCTCAAGCCTTCTCCTTGCAGTCGGGAGCAGCGCAAAGCGCACTACCCGTCCACCCGTTCACACCCAACGACGTACGGATA
Organism: uncultured Solirubrobacteraceae bacterium; assembly: GCA_963759375.1. Classification (GTDB taxonomy): domain Bacteria; phylum Actinomycetota; class Thermoleophilia; order Solirubrobacterales; family Solirubrobacteraceae; genus DASSUW01. The sequence continues at coordinate 17,206 of CAVWYY010000002.1, forward strand.
CCCCGCGATATTCCGTCCGAGACGGCGCATCGCGTGACTGCATTGAAACCAGAGCGACCATGTCAATGGTCCAGACCAGGCTCTCCTGCGTCGCCGAGCACCGCTCGGCGCGGACGTCGAGCTTGTCCTAGGCGCCTACCCCACACGCGGTATGCGAAAGAGTCGCCCGGTGGGGGACGATGGGTCGACCGCCGGCGGGCATGATCGACGCCATGACCAAGCACCTGATTCGGCGGCTGCGCGCCGATCACGGTCAGGAGGACGGCGACCCCGACCGGGCCGCGCAAGTCATCCTCGACGTCGTCGACCTCGACGAACCGCCGCTACGGCTGCTGTCCGCCGAGGACCGGAAGTGGGTGGCCGCGTAGTGACCCGAGTCACGCACATCGATGAAACCGTGACGATCGGCGGCGACCTGACCGTTGGGCGCATCGGTTACGGGGCGATGCAGTTGACCGGACCGAAGGTCTGGGGCGACTACCCCGACCATGACAAGGGCGTCGCGTTGCTGCGGGAGGTTGTCGCCGCGGGCGTGACCTTCATCGACACGGCCGACGCCTACGGCCCTCACTCCAACGAGGAGCTCATCCGCGAGGCCCTGCACCCGTATCCAGAACAGCTGGTCATCGCCACCAAGGGCGGGTTCGTCCGCAGCGGCCCCGAGTACACCGACATGGGCGCCGTCGGGAACCCGCACTACCTCCGACACGCGGCGTACATGAGCGCGCGCAGGCTCGGCCTGGATCACATCGACCTCTACTACCTGCACACGCCGACGATGACCGACGCTCCATTCGAGGAGATCGTCGAGACGCTCGCGGGGATGCGCCAGGACGGCCTCATCCACCACATCGGCCTGTCCAACGTCAGTGCCGAGCAACTCCGCACCGCCATGTCGATCACCGACATCGCCGCCGTGACTGTCCACTACAACGTCGCCGTCCGCCTCGGCGCCGCCGTGCGGCAGGTCGCCGAGGAGACCGGCATCGTCTTCTCTCCGTGGCACCCGGGCGCCGTCCCCCGAGGACACGAGGGCGAGCCGTTCCACGCTGCGATCGACCCGATCGCCGAGAAGTACGACGCCACTCCTCAGCAGATCGCTCTCGCTTGGCAGCTCCACCGCACCGAGCAGGCGCTGCCCATCCCCGGCACCACCAGCACCCAGCACCTCAAGGAGAACCTCGCCGCCGCTCACATCTCACTGACGCCAGACGAGGTGGACGCCATCACTGCGCTTGCGCCCGAAGAAAACTGAGATCGATCGACGAGGGCCGACAGCGTTCCGACGATCGGGAGCCCCACTCATTGGCGACAAACTGATGCTTCGAGGCCGGTCGTATGTCTTGCTTGCACACGGGCTCCGCGTGAGTAGTCCCAGGTCGGGCTAGGCACGTCGGCCGAGTCCGTAGACGAAGAACTCGCCCGTCTCGACAAAGCTCGCGTCAAGGCCGTGGTCACGAAGATCTCGCGCGAGCCGGTCGGGATCGCACGAACGCTCGAAAATCCGAAACTCCCGACCGTCCTCGAGTCGCCTGAGCTCAGTCGCGCTCTCGCGATTGGGCAGTCGCGAACCGTGAATGACGTTCCTGTCCGGGACCGCGCGTGCGGCATCCACGAGGAAGAAGCGGCCTCCGGGGCGAAGCGCGTCGTGGACGCTGCGCCAGAACCGGTCGGTATGGCTCTCGGGAACGTGCGAAAGCCAGAACGCAAAGAAGACGACGTCATAGTCTTGATCTGGCTGCCAGCTGAAGAGATCGTCAACCCGGAGCTCGACGTTGCTCTTGCCGGCATCCTGCAGCTTCGCCAGAGCGAGTTCGCGCATCTCCGGCGCTGCATCGACTCCGACTACTCTGGTCGCCACCTCCGCGAGACGGATCGTCCACTCACCCGTGCCGTAGGCAAGCTCGAGGACGTCTCCACGAGGCGCAAACGCATCGAGTGCTGAATACACTCGATTGAGCTCAAGACGCCATCTGGCATTGTGCTCTTCGCCCAAGTCATGGAGCCCCTCGCGACGGAACCACTTGTCGTACTCACGAGCGCGAGCCCGATAGTAGGCGAGTTGCTCGGCGAGAATCGGATTGTTGTTGTTCACAGCGCTATCGACGTCGCGAGTTGATGCCTCGTGTCACCCGAAACTCGGCGGCGACCTCGCGCGTGGCCGCTTCCGCCCCGAGCGGGAAGACGTGCAGTGCGTCCACGCGCGAGACACGGGCGAGCCCGGCCGCCAGCTCGCGCGCGAGCTCGATCCCGCCACCGCGACGGATCTGCGCGCAGGCGGGCTCGGGGATCGTCACGCCCGGCAGCGCGCAGGCGCGTTCTGCCATGCGCTCGCTGCGCAGCAACGCCACACTCGCGTAGACGCGCACGCCCGCGAGCATGTCCTCGCCGCGCGCGAGGAACGCTTCGAGCCTCGGGAGATCGAAGACCATCTGCGACTGCACGAAGGTTGCTCCCGCGGCGACCTTTCGCTGCAGCAGCCGCAGCTCCCGATCCAGGTCTTCGGCGAACGGATTGACGACCGCCCCGACAGCCAGCGAATGCGGGACGCTCCACCCCGGCGCCCTCGCGATCAGCTCGGTCGCGGTCATGTCCGCCACATGGTCGACGCCAGCCACCGGATCGCCCTGCATGCACAGCACTCCCTCGGCGCCGAGCGCGGCGGCGCCCACGACCTGCGACTGCAATGCAAGCCGGTTGCGGTCGCGGCAGGAAACGTGCACGATCGTCCCGACGCCCTGCTCGCGGGCGAGAGCCACAGCCGCCAACGGCGACATTCGCGGCTGGCCGGCGTGGTTGTCGGTCAACCCGACGACATCGACGGTGTCAGCCAGAACAGCGATGCGATCACTCACCCGCTGGCCATCGGCCTCGGCCGGCAGCGAAATCTCCGCAGACGTGAGGGCAGTCACGGACACCGGCGAATCATCGCAGCCCGACGCCCCTGAGACGCGCCGTGGTCGAAGGAAGGAAGGCAGGCGTGAAATCTGGACGATCTCCCAGACGGCCGCGGCGAACGATGGAGTGCACGCGTCACGATGGCCGGCCCATTGTCGTCTTCGACGCGTTCCACTAGTCGAGCGGTCCACGCGCGCTGCAAGTAAGCTCGGGGTCGTGGAGCGGGTCACCGGTATCGGCGGCTTCTTCTTTCGCGCACGCGATCCCGAGGCGCTGGCGACCTGGTACGAGGAGCGGCTCGGGGTGAAGCCCGCGCCACGTTCGTATGGGGGAGACCCCTGGCGCCAGGAGGAGGGCGTGACGGTGTTCGCGCCGTTCCAGCAGGACTCGGACATGATCGGCCCGCCCGAGCACACCTGGATGATCAACTTTCGCGTCGATGACCTGGACGCGATCGTCGAGCAGCTGCGAAGCGCGGGGGAAACGGTCGACGTGGACCCGGAGCGCTACCCGAATGGGCGCTTCGCCGAGGTTCGTGATCCGGAGGGCAACGGCATCCAGCTCTGGCAGCCGATGACGCCCGCCTAGGAGGCGGGCTTGCGCTCGAGCAACTCCTTGAACGCGGGCTCAGCGCGGATCGGATCGAAGTCCGAATCATCCTTTGCGAACGAGCGACACCGCTCCGAGCGGTCGATCGCGAGTCCGAGATGATCGACCGCGTCGCGCGTCCGGCCCGCGAGGCTCTCGCAACAGGCGAGGTTGTAGAGCAGCCCGGCGTACTGCGGATGAGCCTCGACTAGGTCGCGTCCGCGATCGGCGGCCTCGGCGTACTCGCCTGCCTCATAGAGCGGGTTCAGCGGGGCCCAGAGCTCCCAGCCGTCGGGCTCGTACGCCTTCCCCGGCGTGCCGCCGAGCGCGACGACCGTCGTCTCGGGCTCCTCGGCAAACGCCGTGCGCTTCACGCCGGGAGGCGCAAAGACGAACGTCCCCGCGGGCGCAGCCACCCGGTCGCCGTCGAGCTCGAACATCGCTCGCCCTCGCACGACGAGGTACAGCTCCTCGTCGGAGTCGGGGTCGGACTCGTCGTGCTCGTTGATGATCCGGTCTCCCACTTCGAGGGCCGTCCACGCGTTGACACCGAAGGACGTGATGCCGAAGTGGTGCCTGACAGGTCGAAACGGTTCGCGCCCGTCAGTCAGCTCTTCGATCTCTTCCAGTCGGGCGACTGCGTAGCTCGTCATCCGGGTCCTCCCACGTTCCACGCGATTCACGGTAGCCGACGGTGTTAGTCAGCGTCTATCAGCGTGACCTCGTTGGTCGTGGAGATGGACGCCGACCTGGTCCACCATCGGTGTCCTGAACGAGCAACAAGGAGCGCAAGCATGCCGCGCATCACCGCACAACATCGGCTCGACATGAGCATCACCGAAGCACACACCGCGAAGGTCGACATGAAGCTCGAGATCCACGTCATCCCCGTGTCCGACGTCGACCGGTCCAAGCAGTTCTACGAACGCGTGGGGTGGAGGCTGGACGACGACGCCGCCCCCCTGGATGGCCTTCGCATCGTCCAGTTCACGCCCCCGGGCTCCGGGACCTCGGTCACATTCGGCAAGGGACTCACCGCGGCCGCGCCGGGCTCGGCCGTGGCCGGGCTGGTCGTCTCCGACATCGAAGCGGCCCACGGCGAACTCGTCGGCCGCGGCATCGACGCGAGCGACGTGTGGCACGGCCCGCCGTTCCCGCCCGAGGCCCGGCAACCCGGCGTCGATCCCGAGCGCACCAGCTACGGGTCGTTCTTCTCCTTCAACGATCCCGACGACAACGTCTGGCTGGTGCAGGAGGTCACGACGCGGCTCCCTGGCCGGGTCGACGCCGCCGCAGCCGCGCGCACTACCTGAGGCATCGTCATGCGGGCAGCGATGTGACCTCGTCTCGGTGCGGGTCCCGTGCGGGCAGCCACGTTGGCCCCGCGGGAACGGCGTGCAGTCCGCCGGTTCGCGCGACGTTGCTCGCGTGTTCGCGTAGCGCGGCGGTGGCTTCGCGGGCGTCGTCTGCGCGTGTGACGAGCGACCAGCACCAGAGCGGGCACGGATCGACGACCGGCAGTGTGCGTAGGCGTGTCGGCAGCGTGTCGGTGTATCGCTTCGGCGACATCAGCACCGGTGCGTTGAGACGAAGGGCGCGGTCGTGGAACGCCGAGCCGGCGATGCCGCCGTCGTCGATGCGGACGACGTGTGCACCAGTCGCCTCGGCGAACTCCGTCGCGAAGTCGTTCCACGCTTGCCAAGAGGTCAGGTCGGTGTCCACGAGCACGCGCAGCCTGCGTGCCCGAACGGTCTTGTCCGCGCGCCCGGTAGCGGTGACGGCGACGAGCGGTTCGGGCCAGAGCAGGCGGAAGTCCAGTCGATCATCGCGCGAGCCGGCCCACGCCACAGCCGCGTCGAGCCCGCCGTCGAGTACGCGCCCGATCTGAACGTGGCTGGGCATGACCCATTCGTCGACGCGGATGTGCAAGGCCGCCGAGCCGGGGAGCTCATCCGGAAGCCAGCTGACGTAACCGATCCGCAACGCACCGGTCGCTCCCGCCAGCCGGCGCCGCGCACTCGCGCTGAGCTCGAGGATCTCGCGCGCGTCAGGCAGCAGCATTCTCCCGGCCGCCGTCAGCTCGACATGGCGGCGATCACGGACGAACAGCGGCGTGCCGACGCTCGCCTCGAGCGACTTGATCTGCTGCGAGAGCGACGGCGCGGCGATGTTCAGCCGCTCTGCCGCACGCCCGAAGTGAAGCTCCTCGGCGACCGCCACGAAGTACCGGAGCAGCCTCAGCTCCATGCGCCGAACGATACGCCGGGTGTTAGCCGGCGGTTCAGATCAGGCAGTCGCACGGGTGAACGTCACGTGTGTGACTCCGCTGGGCGAGGAGGTGGCCTCGATCTCGTAGTTCTTCTCGAGCCCCTCCAGTCCGTCCCAGAGCCGCACGCCCCGGCCGAGCAGAATCGGGACCACCGTGATGTGCATGTGGTCGATGAGCCCGGCGGCGGCGAAGTCGCGGATCACCGTCGCCCCTCCGCCGATGCGTACGTCCTGGCCGTTCGCGGCCTCGCGGGCCGCCTCGAGCGCCTCGGCGGGCGACGTGTCGAGGAAGTGGAACGTCGTGCCGCCCTCCATCTCGATCGGCGGGCGCGTGTGATGGGTGAGGACGAAGACCGGGCTGTGGAACGGCGGGTTGGGACCCCACCAGCCCTTCCACTCCGGATCCTCGTGCCATCCGGCGTAGCCGAACTTCCCGGCACCCATGATCTCGGCGCCGACCCCACGATCGTGCAGCCGCAACAAGGCGTCGTCGATGCCGCCGCTCCCGCCGGGCTTCCACGTCCGGGTGTTGAACATCCACTCGTGCAGCCTTTCGCCGGCATGACCGAACGGTGCATCGTGACTCTGACCTTCGCCGGTGCCGAAGCCGTCGAGCGAGACGGAGAAGAACTGGACGCGGGCGAGTGACATGGCTGGTGCTCCTTTGATCGGGGGTCAGTCGTAGTAGCGGCGGGCGCTGGAGCCGACGCGCGTCACGTCCGTGCCGTAGACGTGGATCGAGATCGCGGTCTCCTCGCCGGTGTTGTGGACGCGGTGGATGTCTCCGGGCGGCGCGAAGCCGCTGACGTCGCCGACGTGGTTGTCGCTTTCGCCGACGAGGTTGAGGTCGGCGTCGAACAGCTCCTCGTGCTCGACGCCTTGGATGACGGCGAACGTGCACCAGGTGACGTGATCGTGGATGCGTGTGAGCTGGCCGGGCCGCCAGACCAGGCCGACGATCGAGAACGATCCATCGGGCTCGACGTACAGCGTGTGGCCGACGTAGCTGTCGGGTGAGCCGACCTGCTGCTCAGCGGTCAGGACGTCATCCGGGGTGGGCAGGTGCCGGCGGAGCTGCTCGGCGACGAGCTGCGCCGTCTCGGCCCAGTCGGCATGGCTGTCCACGGCGGTGCGGATACCGGTGACGAGTGAGCTCAGCCGGCTTGCGGGGCGGATCTGGGTCGCGGTCATGCCTGCAGCTTGCGCACGATCGCCTCATACGTCCAATGCCAACTTTCGTGCTGACTCATAGATAGAGTTGATGCATGCTGGACGTCAACCGGTTGCGCGTCATCGACGCCGTCGCGCGCCATGGATCGGTGACCGCTGCGGCGAAGGAACTGCACTACTCCCAGCCGTCGGTCACCCACCACCTCGCCCGGCTCGAGGCCGAGACCGGCGCGCAGCTGCTGCAGCGGGTCGGCCGCGGGATCCGGCTCACCCCCGCCGGGGAGCTGCTGGCCGACCGCGCCGCCGAGATCATCGGACGGATCGATGCCGCCGGCGCCGAGCTCTCCGCCCACGTGGGGCTGACCGCCGGCCGCGTGCGCCTGGCCGGCTTCGCCTCAGCGATCGGATCGCTCGTACCGGCGGCGGTGGCGGCACTGGCTGACAGGCATCCGGGCCTGGAGATCAGCCTGACCGACACGCATCCGCCCGAGGCGATCGAGCTGCTGCGGACCGGAAAAGTCGAGGTCGCGATCATCTTCCGCTACGACGAGACCGAGCCCGAGCCGGCGGGGGTCCGCCTTCATCACCTGCTCGACGATCCGGTCTACGTCCTGTCACCACGCCAGGAACGCTCACTGGGCGGCCTGCGCGACGCGACGTGGATCGCCGGCTGCGAGCGCTGCCGCAGCCACCTGCTGTCCATGTGCGCCGACGCCGGCTTCGACCCACGGATCGGCTACAGCTCCGATGACATGGTCGTGATGCAGGCGCTGGTCGCCGCCGGGCTCGGGGTGGCGACCCAGACCGGCCTGTCGCTGCGCGCCCACCACATCGAGGGCGTCGTCCCGACCGAGCTGCCCGGCTACGAGCGGCACATCTACGCGGCGACCTACGGCGAGCCGCCCGACCCGCCGGCCACGGCCGCCCTCCTGGCAGCTCTCGCCGAGGCTGCCACGTCGGCGGTCGCCTCCGGCGGGCCGAGAGCGGGATGACCTCTAGCGACCGCATCGCGATCGGACAAGAAGCGCTGAGACGTGCCGCCTGGGAGGAGGCCCGGGTCTCGTTCGAGGCCGCGTTGCGGGACGCAGACTCCGGCGAGGCATGGGAAGGCCTCGGCTGGGCGGGCTACTGGCTTCACGACGCTGAGCTGACGCTCGGCGCCCGGGAGCGCGCGTACCAGACGTACCGAGGCGACGGAGACGTGCGTGGTGCGGGGCGGGTGGCAGCGTGGCTGTCCGCCGACTTCCTCGAGTTCCGAGGCGACGACGCGATCGCCAGCGGCTGGCTGGTGCGCGCGCATCGCCTGCTCGACGGCGTTCCCGAAGGGCCCGAGCACGGCTGGCTCGCCGTGATCGAAGGGTCGTTCGAGCTCGGCGTCGTGGGGGACCTCGACAGGGTGAGGCCCATGGCGCGGCGCGCGGAGCGGATCGGGCGGGAACACGGCGTGCCCGATCTCGAGGCGATCGGGCTGTCGCTCGAGGGACTCGCCATGGTCGGCCAGGCGCGCGTGCAGGACGGTCTGCGACGGCTCGACGAGGCGTCCGCCATCGCCACCGGCGAGCAGCTCCAGCTGCCGATCTCCCTCGGCTGGGCGCTCTGCTACGTCATCGCCGCATGTGAGGGGCTCGGCGACTTCCCACGCGCCATCCAGTGGTGCAAGGTGATGCGGACGTCCACGGAACGCTGGGGCGCCCACCACTCACGGGCGATCTGCCGCAGCGCCTACGGCACGGTGCTGGCGTGCTGCGGCGACTGGGAGGCGGCCGAGATCGAGCTGACCGGGGCGCTCACGGATCTCGAAGCGGCGCGGCCGGGCATGGCCGGCAGCGGACTGGTGCGGCTCGCCGAGCTTCGCGCCCGCCAGGGACGGATCGACGAGGCGCGCGCGCTGTTCGAGCGCGCCGCCAGTCATCGCCTCGCCGTGCTCGGCCTGGGCAGGCTCGCACTCGAGGCCGGTGACGGTGCCGCGGCCGCCGATGCGGCCGAACGCGTGCTTCGACGGCTGCCCGAGGGGAACGTCCTCAATCGCATTCCCGCGCTCGAGTTGCTGGTCCGCGCTCGCGCCGCGCTCGGCGAGCCGGAGGCCGCAGCCGCGGCGTACGAGGAGTTCGAGAGGGCGGCCGAGCGCATCGGCACACCGTATGTGGACGGTCGTGCGCGGCTCGCCCAGGCGGAGCTGTGGATGGCACGGGGCCGGGAGCAGGAGGCGCGGCGGGCGTTCGAGGACGCGCTCGACCGGTTCGTCGAGGTCGGCGCTCTCTACGACGCTGCACTCGCCAGGTTGGGACTGGCACGAGCGCTGGCCGGGCTCGGACGCAACGACTCAGCGGTGGCGGCGGCCCAGGCTGCCCGGGACGAGTTCGCGGCGCTCGGTGCCGCGCGCGAGGCCGAGCGCGCCGAAGCGCCGCTGACCGATCGCGCGCGGCCGAGGCCGCTGAGCGAGCTCACCCCACGCGAACTGGAGGTACTCCGGCTCGTCGCCCAGGGCCTCAACAACACCGAGATCGCCGACCGGCTCGTCGTGAGTCCGCACACCGTCCATCGGCATGTCGCGAATGCCCGCACCAAGCTCGGGCTGCGGTCGCGCGCCGCGGTGGTCGCGCATGCGGCCCGCATCGGGCTGATCTGACGCATCTGGCCGGTCTGGGCCATTCGCGGCAGATGGCCGCAACGGGCGAAGACCGCGCCGCCCGCGAGACGTACCTTCGGTCCACGAAACCGAAGGAGGCCACATGAGCCAGACGGAAGTAGCTGCCACAACCGGCGAAGCGCTGATCGAGCGGGTGGTCGCGTCCACGATCGGACTCTTCGATCTCGCAGGGATCTACCTCGGCCAGCAGCTCGGGCTCTACCGGGCGCTGCGAGACGGCGGCGACGCGACCAGCGGGGAGCTGGCGGAGCGCGCGAACGTCGACGAGCGCTACGCGCGCGAGTGGCTCGAGTTCCAGGCCGTGACCGGCCTGCTGCTGGTCGACGATGTGAACGCGGGCGCAGGGGACCGCCGCTACGCGCTGCCGGCCGCGTACGCCGAGACGCTGATCGATGCCGACAGCCCGAACTACATCGCGCCGCTCGCCCGTCAGGCACTCGGCATGCTGCGTCCGCTGCCGCAGCTGCTGGAGGCTTTCCGGACCGGCAGGGGAGTGCCGTATCCCGAGTACGGCGAGGACACCCGCGACGGCATCGCCGAGCTCAACCGTGCGATGTTCATCAACGAGCTCGGGTCGGCCTGGCTGCCGGCCATTCCCGACGTGCACGCCCGGCTCGGCTCACCGCCCGGTGCCTGCGTCGCGGACCTCGGATGCGGCACCGGCTGGTCCAGCATCGCGATCGCGAGGGCCTATCCGCATGTCTTCGTCGACGGCATGGACACCGACGAGGCCTCGATCGCCGCAGCAAGGGCGAACGCGGCGGCGGAGGGGCTCGAGGACCGCGTCCGCTTCTTCGTGCGCGATGTCGGCGAGCCCGGGCTCGAGGGGGCGTACGACGTCGTCACGATCTTCGAGGCCCTCCACGACATGGCCCGTCCGGTCGAGGCCCTCGAGAACGCCCGACGGCTGGTCGGCGAGGGCGGCACCATGATCGTCGCGGACGAGCGGGTCGCGGAGGAGTTCGTCGCGCCCGGGGACGACCTGGAGCGCCTCATGTACGGCTTCAGCGTCGTCCACTGTCTGGCCGTCGGCCGCGCGGACCATGAGCACTCGGCAGCCACCGGCACCGTCATGCGCCCGGCCGCCCTCCGCGAGTACGGACAGGCGGCGGGCTTCGCTCACGTCGAGACCCTGCCGATCGACAACGACTTCTGGCGGTTCTACCGACTCGATCCGTGACCGGCGAGGACTGGCCAGTGGCGGATGCGAACGGGAGGTCCGCCGGGTGACACTGCAGGCGTGCTCGACGTCCGTACCACCGGCCTGGCGTTCACGGCGAGCTACGTCCCGGGTCTGATCGCGGATCGAGTGCGGGTGCGGGTCGAATGCGCCGCCCGCGCACGCACGCTCGCGGCCGCGGACGAAGAGCGCCGGCGCGTGGTCCGCGACCTGCACGACGGCGCGCAGCAGCGGCTGGTCCACACCGTGGTGCTCATCAAGCTCGCCCAGCAGGCACTCGAGCGCGGCGACCGCGAAGCCCAGGCACTGCTCGAGGAAGCGCTCGATCAGGCGCTGGGGGCGACCTCGGAGCTGCGCGACCTGGCGCGTGGCGTCGTGCCGCCGATGCTCAGGCGCGGCGGCCTGCAGGCCGGCGTGGAGCTGCTGGCCGAGCGCTCGCCGGTCCCGGTCGCGGTCGCCGTAGCCATCGGGCGGCTGCCGGCCGCCGTGGAGGCGACCGCGTACTTCGTGATCGCCGAGGCGCTGACCAACGTGGCCAAGCACGCCCGGGCCCAGCGCACCGCCGTGACCGCGGCGCTCGACGGAGACGTCCTGCGGGTCCAGATCGACGACGACGGCATCGGCGGGGCCGACGCGGGCGGGAGCGGCCTGATCGGGCTGGCCGATCGCGTGAACGCACTCGACGGCACGCTCGATGTGACCGCGGCACCGGGAGGCGGGACCCGCGTCGCGGCGACGATCCCGGTGCTCGGGCGCTCATGACGTGCGCCCAGGTCCATTTATGCTTGGCCGGCCGTGGCAAACCGTCTCGTGCTGCGCGGGCGCCGTCGCGAGTGCGCAGCGCTCGACGGCATCCTCGACGGCCTGCGTCAGGGACGCAGCGCCGTCCTCGTGCTGCGCGGCGAGCCGGGCGTCGGCAAGTCGTCGCTGCTCACGTACGCCTCCGCGGCGGCGTCGGGGATACGCGTGGCGCGGGCTGCCGGCGTCGACTCCGAGATGGAGCTCGCCTTCGCGGGCCTGCACCAGCTGTGCGGGCCGATGCTCGACCGGATCGATCACCTCCCGCCGCCGCAACGCGACGCGCTCGGCACCGCGTTCGGCCTGGCGGCCGGACCGGGGCAGGATCGCTTCCTGCTCGGGCTGGCGGTCCTGAGCCTGCTCTCCGAGGTGGCCGCGGAGCAGCCGCTCGTCTGCCTCGTAGACGACGTCCAGTGGCTCGACCGCGCGTCGGTCGACACGCTGGCCTTCGTCGCCCGACGCCTGTACGCCGAGTCCGTGGCGCTGATCTTGGTAACGCGTGACCTCACCGACGACCTGACCGGCCTGCCGGAGCAGGTGATCGAGGGCCTCGACGAGGACGAGGCCCGGGCCCTGCTCGACTCGGTCGCGGGCGGTCCGCTCGACGAGCGGGTGCGCGACCGCATCCTCGCCGAGACGCGCGGGAACCCGCTCGCGCTGACCGAGCTCCCGCGCGGCCTGACGGCGGCCGAGCTGGCCGGTGGCTTCGCACTCCCCGCCGCGCCGCTCTCGGGCCGGATCGAGGCGAGCTTCCGCCAGCGCTTCGAGAAGCTGCCGGAGCACACGCGCCGGCTCGTGCTCGCGGCCGCCGCCGAGCCGGTCGGCGACGCCGCGCTGCTCTGGCGCGCCTGCGCGCGCCTGGGCATCGGGGCCGATGCGGCCGCCCCGGCCGAGGCCGCCGGGCTGTTCGAGATCGGCGCGCGCGTCGCGTTCTTCCATCCGCTCGCGCGTTCGGCGGTCTATCGGGGAGCGACCCCGGACGAGCGCCGGGCGGTGCATCGCGCGCTGGCCGAGGCCACGGACCCGGTGCATGATCCGGACCGCCGCGCCTGGCACCGCGCCGAGGCGGCGGCCGGCCCGGACGAGGACGTGGCGGCCGAGCTCGAGCACTCGGCGGGGCGAGCGCAGGCGCGCGGGGGCCTGGCCGCAGCCGCCGCGTTCCTGGAGCGCTCCGCGGCGCTCACGGCCGACCCCGGGCGGCGCTCGGAGCGCGCGCTCGCGGCCGCACAGGCCAAGTACGAGGCCGGCGCGACCGACGCCGCGCAACAGTTGCTCGCGATCGCCGAGCTCGGGCAGCTCGACGACCTCCAGCGTGCGCGCGTGGAGCGGTTGCGGGCGAGACTGGCGTTCGCGCAGCGCCGCGGTGGCGACGCGGCGCCGCTGCTGCTGCAGGCGGCCCGGCGGCTGGAGCGGCTCGACGCGACGCTCGCGCGCGAGACCTACACGGAGGCACTCGGGGCGGCACTGACGACGGGCCGGCGCGAGTGGCTCGAGGAGGCGTGCCGGGCGCTTCACGCCGCGCCGCCGCCGGCGCGCGCCGTCGAGCTGCTGATGACCGGCCAGGCCCTCATGCTCACCGATGGCCCGGCCGCCGGCGTTCCGCTGCTGCGGCGGGCGTTGCAGGCGTTCCGCAGCGAGCCGCTGTCCGGCGAGGAGAAGCTGCGCGAGCTCGCCTACGCGAGCCTGGTGGCGATCAACCTGTGGGACGACGAGAGCTGGCACGTGCTCTCGGCCCGCCACGTCGCCCTGGCCCGCGAGGCGGGCGCGCTGACGGTTCTGCCGCTCGCGCTCGAGATGCACGCCGCCAGCCTCGTCACGGAAGGCGACTTCGCCGCCGCGCAGATCGTGCTCGACGAGGCCGACGCGATCACCGACGCCGCCGGCAGCGCCCCGCTGACCGACGCGTCGCTCCTGCTCGCCGGCTGGCGCGGCGACGAGGCCGCGGCGCTCCCTCGCATCCAGGCCGCGATCGACGACGCGGCGGCGCGCGGCGAGGAGAGCGCGATCACGCTGGCCGAGTACGCCGCCGCCGTGCTCTACAACGCGCTCGGCCGGCACGACGCGGCGCTCGCGGCGGCGCGGCGCGCATCCGAGCATCACCCGGGCGGGGCGTATCAGAAGGCGCTCATCGAGCTGGTGGAGGCCGGCGTGCGCTGCGGCAGCCCGGACGCCGCCGCGGCGGCGCTCGAGCAGCTGCGTGACGTGACGTCAGCCGGCGGCACCGACTGGGCGCTGGGCGTCGAGGCCCGCACCCGTGCGCTCCTGCGCGACGGCGAGGAGGCGGAGGACTGCTACCGCGAGGCGATCGAGCGCCTCGCCCGCACGCGTGCGCGCGTGGACCTCGCGCGGGCACACCTGGTGTACGGCGAGTGGCTCCGCCGCGCACGGCGCCGGCTCGACGCCCGCGGCCACCTGCGCACCGCACACGAGCTGTTCGCGGCGATGGGCGCCGACGCCTTCGCCGACCGCGCCGCGCGCGAGCTACAGGCCACCGGCGAGACAGCCCGCAAGCGCAGCATCGAGACGGCGGACGAGCTCACGGCCCAGGAGTACCAGGTCGCGCGACTGGCCCGCGAGGGGCTCTCGAACCCGGAGATCGGGGCGCGGCTGTTCATCAGTCCGCGGACCGTCCAATATCACCTGCGCAAGGTGTTCGGAAAGCTCGACATCAGCTCGCGCAGCCAGTTGGCGACCGCGCTCCCGGCCGAGCCGAGCCACGCGCAGCCGGTCGCCTAGTCCGGGCGATCGATCCGGAAGACCGGCGAGGTCCACGACTCGACCGGCGTGTCGTCCGTGGCGAGCGGGCGCTCGACGGTCACGACGAGCTGGTAGTCCCCGTCGGGCAGTCGCAGCTGCCGGTCGCCCCGCCGGACCGTGCCGTCGAAGGGCAGCGCCGTCACCAGGCCCCACGGCTGGGCGAGGAGGTTCTCGACGATGTTGCGAGGCACGTAGTCCCGCCGCAACGCTTCGCCGAGGCTGTGCCGCTGGCCAGGACGGAGCACGTCGACCCGGACGCGGCGGGCGAAGTTGTGCAGGTGGATGAGCACAACGGGGACGTCCGCGGCCGTGCGCAGGCCGAAGTCCTTCGGGGCGAGCGTGAACACCGCGCCTGCGGCCTGCTGCGCGTAGACCGGGTGGATCGCGCCGGCGGTCAGGCCGATCTGCCGCGCCAGCCACGGATACCCCTGCAGCGTCGGCGTCATCGCCGGCACCGCCTGGTAGTCGCCCTTGTAGCCGGCGTACGGCACGCGCAGCGGCGCGGTGCCGTCGTCCGGCGTGGCGACGAGGTACCCGCCATACACGGCGCCCTCCGACAGCCCCGGGTCGGGCGCGATGCGGACGTCGAACGTCACGCGGGCGTGCGCGCGCACGGCAACGCTCCGGCGGCTGAACGCGACCGCCGACGTTGCCGGCTCGGTGTGCTCGGTGAAGATGTCGCGGCCCGCCACGGCGGGCGCGTCGATCGCTGACAGGGCATAGGTCACGGTGCGCCGGCCGTGATTGGCGATCGTGAGCTCGCGGTTCGCCGCGGGCGCGTCACCGAGCGAGAGCTTGCCGGGCGTGATCCCCGCCGTGGCGAGGATCGCGTCGTCGATGTCCAGCAGCCCGGCGCCCTGCCGCACGACCGGCTCGGTGCCGCCGGTCGCGGCC
This sequence comes from uncultured Solirubrobacteraceae bacterium, assembly GCA_963759375.1. GTDB lineage: Bacteria > Actinomycetota > Thermoleophilia > Solirubrobacterales > Solirubrobacteraceae > DASSUW01. The sequence continues at coordinate 32,409 of CAVWYY010000002.1, forward strand.
GCCACCGGATCGGCGCTGTTCTGGAGCGTGGCGCCGACGTCGCGCGCATGGGTGCGCGGGTGCGCCTGCAGGTACAGGGCGGCGGCGCCGGCGACATGCGGGGACGCCATCGACGTGCCGCTCAGCACCTGGTAGCGGCCCTGCTCCACCGGCCATGTGGAACGGATGAACCCGCCGGGGGCGGCGATGTCCGGCTTCAGTGTCAGGTCCGCCGCGAGGCCCTCGGACGAGAAGCCCGAGAGCAGCCCGGCGGTGTTGCTCGGCACCGCCGTGATGCCCCAGGTCAGGCTCACAGGCCCATCGGCGAGGCGCGCGTCGATCAGCTCGCCGTCGGCCTGGTCGATGAACGCGAGCGGGATCGGGACGCCCGGCACCGCCGGCGATCCGAACGCCGGGCCGGCGTCGTTGTAGACGACGATCGCGACCGCGCCGGCCGCGGCCACGTTGATCCCCTTGGTGATGCCGGGGCAGCCGCCGCGGCGGACGAGGGCCACCTTGCCGTCCAGGCTGCCGGCCGGCAGCGGCGCGCAGGCGTCGTCCGGCGTGGTGGCCGTCCCGGTCCGCGCGAAGGTGAACGTGCCGCCCGGGGCCGGCGGTGTGCCCAGGCCCGGCCAGTAGAGGATCCGCCGGTTGTCGGGCGAGATGGCGAAGGCGAGGCGGTAGTTCACGAGGTTGTCGACCGAGGCGGTCGTGATGACGTCCCTGCCGACGCCGGGCGCGCCGACCGCGTGCAGGCCGTCGAGGTGGTCGTTGCCCGCGGCGGCGACTACGACGATGCCGTGACGGACCAGGCGCGAGGCGGCCTGCGCGACCGGCCCCTGAGGCCAGCCGTTGCGGTTCTCGCCGATGCTCATGTTGAGCACGTCGGCGCCGTCGCGATACACGCGCTCCATCGCGGCGAGCATCACGTCGGTGGCCGTCGCTCCGCTGCAGCCGAACACGCGGTACGCGCTGAAGGTGACGTCGGGAGCCACGCCGCGCACCGCCCCGTTGGCGCCGAGGATGCCGGCGACGTGCGTACCGTGGCCCTGGCAGTCGTCCGGGAACGGGTCGGGATGCGGCACCGGCTGCCACTGCGGGTCGCTCTCCTCCTCGTCGTAGTCGTCGCCGACGAGGTCGTAGCCGTTGGTGACGCGGCAACCAGACCCGAAGCAGCCGCCCAGGTCGGGGTGGTCATAGTCGATCCCGGAGTCGATGACCGCCACGTGGACGCCTCGGCCGGTGTAGCCGAGCCGGCTCTGCGCGATGTCGGCGCCCGTCATGGTGAGCGCGAAACCGAGGTCGGGTGCGAGCGCCTCGGTGCGGACGTCGAGCGGGATCGCCTCTACGGCGTGAACGGCCTTGACGGTGTCGAGATCACGGATCTCGGTGGCCGCGGCCTTGCTCGCGGACACTGAGAGGCCGTTGAACAATGTCGAGTAGGAGAAGCGCCGGTGGTAGCGGACCCCGGCTTTTCTGGCCTCGGTGCGAAAGCGGCTGTGCTGGGCGTCAAGCGTCGAGCGGCTGGTCCCGTCCGCGACCGGGGCGCCGTCGAGCTGCACGAGCCACTTCGGCGGCCCGGCATGCGCGGCCGTCGGTAGCACCAGCAGTGCAAGCGCCGCGACGAGCGCCAGGCGCCCAGACTTCCCCCTCATGGCCCCTCCTCTCGGGTGCTCCGCGGTTATCGCGCATTCGGGGCCGAGAGATCAAGAGCCAGGGCCGATCGTTTGATCGCGATCGCCGATCGCGGCGTACTGCGCATCGCTGACGTGCTCGCCCCAGGTGACCGGGCTGCCGGAGTCGTCGTTCTGGTGCATGGCGACGTGAGCCATGAAGCGGTCCGGTGAGGCGCCGTGCCAGTGGTTCTCGCCGGGCTCGAAGAAGACACGGTCGCCGGGGCGGATGACCTCGATCGGGCCGCCCTCGCGCTGACACACGCCGATCCCCTCGGTCACGAAGATCGTCTGGCCGTGCGGGTGCGTGTGCCACGCCGTTCGCGCGGCGGGCGTGAAGTGGACGAGCGCGGCGGCGAACGTCGACGTGCCGGCGGGGACGGCGACGGCGTCGATGTAGACGTCGCCGGTGAACCAGTCCGCCGGGCCCTTCTGGGTCTCGATGCTGCTGCGGGTGATCTGCATGAGTGCTCCTACGTCACGAGGGTGTTTTCAGTCGTCGACGGGAGCGCCGCCGTACACGGCGAAGCTGATGATCCAGTACGCGATGTAGAGCCCGAGCAGCACGAAGCCGTGCCAGCGCTTGAGCCGCCCGGTGGACAGGAAGTAGGCGGCGAGGGCGGTCATGACCACGAGCACGGGGAGGTGCCACTGCACGACGTTGGAGCCGATCGCGATGGTCCCACCGGCGAGGACGACGATGCCCAGCTTGCCGGTCACCGAGAACACGAGGCTGCCGATGACGTTACCGATGCCGATCTCGGGCACGCCCCTGCGGATCGGCTGGACGGTGAGGAAGAGGTCCTCGATGCACAGCACCGCGGTGACGATCGTGGCGCCGAAGACGGTGCCTTCGATGCCGTAGCGGTCGAGGATCTGGTCGGTGCCCTCGCTGACTGTGGCGGCGCCGATGATGATGCCGCCGATCGCCAGCACGGCCAGGCCGAGGTTGAGCACGCCCGAGAAGCGGCTCTGCCGGCCGAACGGGCTCATCGTCGAGATGGCCTGCGTGCGCATCGACTCCGCGTCGGCCTCGTCGTCCTCCTCGATCTCCTCGACGATCTCGAGGTTGCGGAACGTCGCCGTCTCGCGGCGGAGCTCCCGATGAGCGACGTACGCGATCCACACGACGAACAGGGCGACCAGCACGACGGCGTCGACGGCCGTGACCTCGTCCCGCAGCGCGAACACGAACATCAGGAGCGGAGCGGCCGCGAAGATCACGATGTACTCGCGCGGTATGTCGAACTGCGTGGGCGTGAGGATCGCGCCTAGGGCGAGCACGATGCCGGTGAACGAGACCGCGGTGCCGAGGACGAGGCCGAGCGCGACGTTCTGCTCGTCTTCGAGGTTCAGCGCCACGCCGAGGACGATGTCGTCGAACTCGATGCCGGTGAAGATGATCGCGAGCAGGAAGACCGAGATCCGCAGCCCGCGCGACACGCCGACGAGTGAGCCGATCAGCCGCTCCGCGCTGTAGACCAGCAAGGTCGCGCCGGAGATGAAGATGAAGATCGACGACATGCCCGCAAGTCCCCCCAACCGTCTCGGCGGCTTGACCGGGCACACCATATTGAGAAGCGGCCGGGCGAGTCAGAGACGCCGGGAGAGTGCCAGCGCGGCGCGTCCGGCAGCCGCGATCGCGACCCCGCCCGCTGCGATGCCGACAGTGATACGGGCCGCCTCGGCGGTGAGCGGGTCGACGCCGAGCGTGGCCCCGGCCGAGGTGAGGGAGAGAACCGCCGCGCTGGCGACGGCGACCAGCGCCCACGCCGGGAAAGCGACGTTGCGCCGCCAGGCGAGAGCCGGCCGGGCGCGCAGCGTCCACGCGATGGCCACATTCGCGACGAGCCATCCGGCCACGGCGGCCGCGATCGCCATGTCGATGCCCCACCGCGCATGGACGACGAGGAACGCGGGGAGCACGGCGGCCGTGAGCGCGACGGCGGTGAGTCCGATGGCCGACAGCTGCGTGTCGTCGAGGAACCGGCGCGCGGGATCGCGCGGGGGGTGGTCCATCGCGCCCGGCGCCGGCGGCTCGGAGACGAAGGCCACCGACGCGCCGACGTCCATGAACAGCTCGAGGATCACGATGTGGACCGGGTGGAACGGGGCGGGCAGCCCCAGCATTAGCGGCACGGCGACGACTATGACGAGCCCGATCTTGGCCCCCAGGTAGAAGGCGACCGCGCGCCGCAACTGGGAGGCCAGGCCGCGACCGCCCGCCACGGCGCCGACGATCGTGGGGTAGGCGTCGTCGACGAGCACGAGATCGGACGCCTCGCGGGCGAGATCGGTTCCGCGCGCGCCCATTGCGATGCCGACGTTCGCCGCGGCGAGCGCCGGCGCGTCGTTGACGCCGTCGCCGGTGACGCCGACCGCCTCGCCCCGGTCCTGGAGGACCCGGACGAGCCGCAGCTTGTCCTCAGGCGTCGCGCGGGCGATGACGGCCTCGCCGCTCAGTCGCTCGGCGAGCTCGTCGTCGTCGAGCGCGTCGAGCGGCGCGCCGCCGTGCATGACCGCGGGACTGTGAACGCCGGCCTCGCGGGCCGCTGCCGCGACCGTCTCCGGGTGATCGCCGCTCACGACGATCGTTCGTACGCCCGCGTGGGCAAGCTCGGCCACGGCCTCGTGTACGCCCGGGCGAAGCGGATCGCGGAACGCGGCCAATCCCACGAAGGTGAGCTCGTGCTCGGCCTGCGCGGCATCCCGCGGAACCGCGACGTCGTGACGCTCGGCCACGCCGATGACGCGCAGCCCGTCGCCCGCGAGCTGCGCAACGCGCGCGAGCACGGACGCCCGCTCCGTCTCGGTCATGGCGCACGCGTCGAGCACGGCCTCCGGCGCGCCCTTCGCGGCCACCCACGAGCCGCGCGGATCGCGCCACACAGCGCTCTCGCGCTTTCGCGCCGGATCGAACGGATACCGAGCCAGGCGCTTGCTCACCGCCGGCTCGCCGGCGGCGTCGACCAGCGTGCGATCGACCGGGTCCTGCGCGGCCGCCGCTCCGTGGGCCGCTGCCGCCACCGTCAGCACGCGCTCGCGGTCGCCGTCGATGCGCTCGAGCTCGAGCCGGTTCTTGGTCAGCGTCCCGGTCTTGTCGGCGAGCAGCACGGTGATCGCTCCGACGGCCTCGGCGGCGCGCAGCCGGCGCAGGAGCACGCCGTGCTGCGCCAGGCGCAGACCGCCGATCGCTACGAGCACGGTCACGAGGATCGGCAACTCCTCCGGGATCGTGGCGAACGCCAGCGTCAGGCCGTTGAGCAGCATCTCGCGTGCAGGCTGGCCGCGGAGCACGCCGATGAGCGGCACGACAAAGCATGCAGTCACCGCCACGATGAGAGCCGCGCGCGCCAGTTCGGCCATCGCGCGCTGGAGCGGCGTGGGCGGCTCGCGGGCCTCTGCGACGAGCCGGCCGAGGCGGCCGATCTCGGTCTCGGTGCCGACCGCGACCACGACGCCCTCGCCGACGCCGGCCACCACGGCGCTGCCGGCGTGAAGCAGTGACGACCGCTCGGCGAGCGGCGCGTCGGCAGCGACCGGCTCGGGTCCCTTGGCGGCCGCCATTGGCTCGCCCGTCAGCCTGGACTCGTCGGTGGCCAGGCCGTCGGCCTCCACGACGCGGGCGTCGGCGGCGACGACGCTGCCGGCCTCGACGAGCAGCACGTCGTCGATGACCAGCGCGTCGACCGGAACCGAGGCTACGGCGCCCTCCCGCCGGACGAGCGCATTGGGGGCGCTCAGGTCGCGCAACGCCCGAAGTGCGCGCTTCGCTCGCACCTCTGAGATCGCCTCGACGGCGCTGACCAGCGCGATGATCGCGAAGATCGCGATCGCGTCGCGCAGCTCCCCGAAGATCGCCGACAGCACGCCGACCACGACCAGCAGCAGCTGGAGCGGCTCCACGACCGACTCGACCAGCTCCTCGAGCACCGCCATGGTCTGGCTGCCCTCGGTGCGCACAACCGCCGTGCCGCGCCGCTGCTCGACCTCCTCGGCCGTCAGGCCGCTCGGGCGAGTGCCGGTCCGCTCCCAAAGGTCCGCGAGCGGCTCAGCGTGGGCCGGGACGATCGGCGCCCGATCCGCGGGACGCGCCGTCGGCGTTGCGCGCGCCATGTAACGCATGCTACATCTCGCGCGTGTGGAATCATGGGCCGGTGGCGCGTGACTGGCTGCTGATCACCGTCTCAACCCCGGGTGGCGGGACCTCGACGCTGCGCGTCTACGCCTGGCGTCATCTGCGCAGTCTCGGCGCGCACTACCTGCAGCAGTCCGTGTGCCTGCTGCCGGCGACGCCGAGGACCACGCGCGCCGTGGCCCGGCTCGTCACGCGACTGCGCGCGGAGGGAGGGCACGGCGAGATGCTTCGCATCGCGCTGACGGACTCCAGGCAGGAGGCAGCGGTCATCGACGCCATGCAGCGCGAGCGGACCGACGAGTATCGCGAGGTGGTCGGGCGCACACGGCAGTTCCACGAGGAGCTCCAGCTCGAGCGCCGTCGCGGCCGGGCCACGTACACCGAGCTGGAGGAATCCGACGCCGACCTCGCCCGCCATCAGAAATGGCTCGCCGCGATCCGCGTGCGCGACTACTTCGACGCGCCCGGGGGCGAGGAGGCCGCGGCGGCCGTCGCGGCATGCGAGGAGGCGCTCGCCCGATTCGAGAGCGAAGCGCTGTCCGCGGAGCTCGACGACTCTGAGTCGGACGCCGGGCGCGCCCTGCGCGCGGTCGACGGGACCGACGGCTGACATCCCGACTTCGCTTACGGCTGGCATCGAGTCCACGGCCGCAGCGAAACGTCCCATCATGCGATCGGGGTGACGATGGCGTGCCGGCGCGGTCCGATACTCGCGCTTCGAACCCGAATTCCGCCTTCGGTCAGATGAGCGAATCGCCGCAGCAGCCGCCCCCGACGTCCAGCGCCCCCGGCGCGGAGCTGAGCGCACGTGACCGCCGGGTGCTGCGGGAGGCCCGGACCGAGGCGGTCATCGTCCTCGCGGTCGATGTGGCGCTTCTGTGTGGCCTGGCGGCCGTCGACAAGGCGAAGGACTGGCACATCATCGACCTCCATTGGTGGTCGTGGCTGCTCCTCGCCTCGCCGGCTCTGCTGCTCATGGTCTTGCTGCTCGCCCTGCCCCTCGCCGACCTGAGCCCGGGGCGGGTGCGAAACGCGAGCGTCGCGCTGCTCGGACTCCTGGTCGCCGCAGATGCGGTCGCGGTCGGGATCCTCCTCGCCGCACTCGCGGGGAGCGACGCCGGGAGCCTCAGTGCCGGCGAGCTGCTTGCCCATGGAGCGGTCGTCTGGCTCACCAACATCATCACCTTCGGACTGCTGTTCTGGATGCTTGACGAAGGCGGACCGCGTGTCCGCGCCGAACGCGGGCGGCCCGACCCGGACTTCCAGTTCCCGCAGGACGCCAGCGGGCGATCCGACTGGAGTCCGCGACTGAGCGACTATCTCTACGTGTCGCTCACCAACGCGATCGCGGTCAGCCCGACGGACACGATGCCGCTGACGCGGCGGGCCAAGGGCCTGATGGCCGTCGAGTCGCTGATCTCCTACGCCGTGGTCATCCTCGTCGTTGCCCGGGCCGTGAACGTTCTCGGCGTGAGCACCTGAACACGCCAGGGTTCTGCTCGTGAGCTGACATACGCAGGTTGGCGATCGCTTCGGTCCGGGTAGCCCTGCAGACGTTTGCAGGGGCTAAGCAGGGAGGATTGTCGTGCTGTCGATACTCGACCGTGAGCGCACGGTCGCGGGGCCCGGCTACCGTCGCTGGCTGATCCCGCCGGCGGCGCTCGCCGTCCATCTCTCGATCGGGCAGGTTTACGCCTTCAGCGTGTTCAAGGAGCCGCTGGTCGAGCACTTCGGTACCAAGCTGACGCCGATCTCGATCATCTTCTCGATCGCGATCGTGATGCTCGGCCTGTCCGCCGCCGTCGGCGGTACGTGGGTCGAGCGCAGCGGCCCGCGCAAGGCGATGTTCGTCGCCGGCTGCTGCTGGTCGCTCGGGTTCGTCGTCAGCGCGTTCGGTGTCGCCGCCGACCAGCTCTGGCTCGTCTACCTCGGCTACGGCGTCATCGGCGGCATCGGCCTCGGCATCGGCTACATCTCGCCGGTCTCGACGCTGATCAAGTGGTTCCCGGACCGGCCGGGCCTCGCCACCGGATTGGCGATCATGGGCTTCGGCGGCGGCGCGCTCGTCGCCGGCCCGCTGTCGGACAAGCTGCTCACCACGTTCGGCGACAACCCCGCGGACGCGATCGCTCCCGCGTTCCTCACGCTCGCCGCGATCTACTTCGTGTTGATGACCCTGGGCGCGTTCACCGTCCGGCTGCCGGCGCCGGGCTGGAAGCCCGAGGGCTGGGACCCGGACCGCGCCGGAAAGCGCTCGCTGGTCACGCGCGGCAACGTGACCGCGGCGAACGCGATCCGGACCCCGCAGTTCTGGCTGCTGTGGGTCGTCCTCTTCTGCAACGTCACCGCCGGCATCGGCATCCTCGAGCAGGCATCGCCGATGATCCAGGACCACTTCGCGACCGTCACCGCCGCGGCGGCCGCGGGCTTCGTCGGGCTGCTGTCGCTCTGCAACATGGGCGGCCGCATCGGCTGGTCGTCGACGTCCGACGTGATCGGCCGCAAGCCGATGTACATGATCTACCTCGGCGTCGGCGCGATCCTCTACTTCCTGCTCGCGTCGACGGGCACCGCGTCGGTCGCGTGGTTCGTGCTGCTGACCGGCCTGATCCTGTCGTTCTACGGCGGCGGCTTCGCGACCGTCCCGGCGTACCTGAAGGACCTGTTCGGAACGCTGCAGGTGGGAGCCATCCACGGACGATTGCTGACCGCCTGGTCGGCGGCCGGCGTCGCCGGGCCGCTGATCGTCAACGCGATCGCCGACTCGGAGACGGCCGCCGGCAAGTCAGGCGCCGACCTCTACACGCTGTCGCTCTACATCATGGTCGGCGTGCTGATCGTCGGGTTCATCGCGAACCTGATGATCCGACCCGTGTCCGACCGCCACATGGAGCGGGCCGCCGAGGAGGACACGAGCACCGGCCGCTTCCGCCGCGAGCCCGCCCCCGTCACGGCTGAAAGGAGCTGACCCATGATCTCCGACTCCGCGCGCGGCATCGCGCTGTGGTTCCTCGTCCTGGCGGCGCTGCTCTACGGCGTCGTGAATACGCTGGACAAGGTCGTCGACCTGCTCGCGTGAGCTCACGCATCGACCCTGGCGGCGGCGGGCGCCGCGGCCGGGGCGCGGAGCTTGCCGAGCACCGCGACCGCGGCCAATAGCCCGAGCACGGCGAAGATGATCGCGGTGGCGAAGGCGGACTGGAAGCCATTGGTCAGCGCGACGGCCGGGCTGCTTCCCTCGGCCTGGGACAGGGCGACGGTCGACAGGATCGCGACGCCGATGGCTCCGCCGATCTGGAACGAGGAGTTGTTGAGCCCCGATGCCAGCCCGGCGTCGGACTCGGAGACGCCGGCCAGCGAGCCGATCGAGCCGGCGACGTAGGCGGCGCCGAGCCCGGGACCGAAGACCAGCAGCCCGAAGAAGATGTCGCCGAGGTAGGTGCCGTCGACGGACACCTGGGTCAGGAGCAGGGAGCCGAGGCCGGTCAGGGCGAGGCCGGTGGTCGCGACCACGCGCAGGCCGCCCTTGGTCGCGATCGCCTGCCCGGTGATCGATCCCAGGGCCGCCGTCACCGGCATGACGACCGAGGCGAGCCCGAACTTCAGCGGCGAGTAGTGCAGGACTTCCTGCGCGTACTGCGTGAGGATGAACGGCATCCCGAAGGCGAGCATCCCGAGCGCGAGCAGCACGAGGTTGCCGCCGACCAGCGCGCGCGAGCGGAACACGCGCAGCGGGGCCAGCGGGGCGGCCGAGCGCGCCTCGATCGCCACGAACAGCGCGATCAGCGCGGCCGAGATCGCCAGCAGCCCGAGCGTCTGGCCGCCGGCCCAGCCCGCGTCGGGAGCCTCGACGACGGCGTAGACGAGCGCCACCAGCGCGGCCGTGATCGTCACCGCACCGGCGAAGTCGAACCGGCGCCCGCGCTCGTTGTCGCGGCTCTCGCGGAGCAGCGCGGGGCTGAGCGCGACCACCGTCAGCGCGACCGGCACATTGATGAAGAAGATCCACTCCCAGCCGAGCCCGTCGGTGATGGGGCCGCCGACCAGCCACGCGGCGGTGGCGCCGATGCCGCCGATCGCGGCCCAGATGCCGAGCGCCTTATTGCGCTCGGCGCCCTCCTGGAACGTGGTCGTCACGATCGACAGCGCCGTCGGCGTCATGACCGCCGCCGCCATGCCCTGGACGACGCGGGCCACGAGCAGCGCCGTGACCGATCCGGCCAGCCCGGCGCCCAGCGACGCGAGCGCGAACAGCGCCGTGCCGGCCATGAACACCCGTCGCCGGCCCAGCAGGTCGGCCGCGCGCCCGCCGAGCAGCAGGAGCCCGCCGAAGCTGAGCAGGTACGCGCTGAGCACCCACTGCAGATCCCCGTCGGAGAACCCGAGATCAGCGTCGATCGACGGCAGGGCCACGACGACGATCGCGGAGTCGAGGATCACCATCAGGAATGCCGTGCAGAGGAGTGCGAGCGCCTTCCAGCGCCGCGGGTCCGGCTCGAATTCGGTCTTGGAGTTCATTGCGCAACTGTACTAGTTAGTCCTAGAAAACAAGTACGGATACCTACACTAGGACTAGCGTGTTCTAGACTGGCCGCATGCGCACGTACGGAGACGGCTGCGGGATCGCACACGCGCTCGACCTCGTCGGCGAGCGCTGGGCACTGCTCGTCGTGCGCGAGCTGCTGCTCGGCCCCAAGCGCTTCACCGACCTGCGCGACGGGCTCCCCAACGCCAGCCCCAACGTCCTCTCCCAGCGCCTGCGCGACCTCGAGCAGGCCGCGATCGTGCGGCGCCGCAAGCTCGAGCCGCCCGCCAGCGCCTGGATCTACGAGCTGACCGACTGGGGCCGCGAGCTCAAGCCGATCGTTCTCTCCCTCGGCAGCTGGGCCATCCGCTCGCCGTCGATGCCCCGCGACGCACCCGTCGGGACCGATTCCGTGATCCTGGCGCTCGGCACGTTCTTCGACGCCGAAGCGGCCGGCGATCTCAGCGCCCGGTACGAGCTGCGCCTGGGCGAGACCACGTTCAACGTGCGTGTCGCCGATGGTGCGATCGAGGTCGATCGCGGTCCGGCCGCCGACCCGGACGCGACCATCGCGACCGACACCGCGACCTTCAGCGCGCTGATCTGGAACGACCGCGACCTCGCCGGCGCGCTGCGCGAGGGCGCCATCGCGATCGACGGCGATCGGCGAGCCGCGGCCCGCTTCCTGGAGATCTTCCCGCAGCCCCAGCCCGTGCGAATTCTGGCCGGTTCCGGGTAACCTTGAACGCACATATGAGCCGGACCGCAAAGCGCCATCGGAGGAGCGACGCTGAGCGGTACCAGGCGGTGACCGTGGCTCGTGAAAGGTTCCTCGCCGGCGACGACCGTGTCCGCGGCGTCCGCCCCGAGGTAGCCACGTCGTGGTATCGCTGCCGCGAGCAATACCACGTCGACCCGGGCCTCCACAGGGCACCGCCTGCGTCCGCGCAGGAGGAGGTATCCACCGAGCACACGCTCGATCACGAGATCGTGTTCGCGCAGCTCGGTGCCGCCGCGGCGTCGATCGCGAATGACGTGGAGAACGTCGGCGGCGTCGTCGCCGTCACGGACGGCGCGGGCAGGATTCTGACCGTCCAGGGCGACAAGGAGACGCTCTCCCGCGCCCGGGAGAGCAACATGGCGCCCTGGTCGTGCTGGTCGGAGTGGGCGACGGGCACGAACGGGATGGGAACGGCGCTCGAGGCGCCTGGACCCGTGTTGATCAGCGGGCCTGAGCATTGGTGCGTGGGCTTCGACGAATGGGTCTGCGCCGGCGTGGCCGTCCGAGACCCCGTGACGCACGACGCCGTCGCCGTGCTGGACATCTCGGCCTGGCGCGGCAACCTGCCCGCGGAGGCCGGGGGGTGGCTCTCGCGGTCGGTCACCGGCGCGCACGCGGGCCTGCGCCAGCGCGCCCGCGACACCGGCGCCGAGCTGGCCGCGGTGTTCGCGCAGACGCGCGCGCGGTCCGGGGAGTCGCTCGCCGCGCTCGACGCACGCGGGAGGATCGTGATCGCCGACGAGGGAGCGAGCCTGCTCCTCGGCGTCCCCGCGCGAGTGCCTGCCCTCGACCCAGCGGTCCGCTGGAAGACCGGGCTCAAGCTCGAACCGGTCGCCCGTCATGCCATGAAGCAGGCTCGGCTCGACCGCAGCTGGATCGGCTCGACGCAGATCGCGACCGAGCTCGACAGCGAGCCGTGCCGGATCACCCTGCGCCCGGTCTTTCTCGCCGACCAGCCGATCGGCACGCTCGTCGCCTTCGGATCCGGACATGGTGACCCGGTCGAGGGCGTGCGGTCCGAGCTCGGGTTCACCCCGACGACGCGTGTCGTGGGCGTGAGCGGCGACCGGATGGTGCTGCTGCGCCGCCCCGAGGTCCGCTACGCGGAGGCGGACGGCAACGAGGTCTGGCTCGTCACCGAGGAAGGCCGCCTCCAGGCCGCGGTCCATGGCATCGACAAGCTCGAAGAGGAGCTCGCCGGTGGCGAGTTCGTGCGCGTCCACCGGCGCTTCCTCGTCAACCTGAGTCGCGTCCGCGCCGTCGACCGCGGGCCGAAGGGCGAGTTGTCCCTGATCATGGATGGCCCGGAGCGCGACGCGGTTCCCGTGTCACGGCGGAACGTCCCGCCCGTGCGCCGCGCGCTGGGGCTCTGACGATCCTGCGATAGACGAACTCGTCGCTGTCGGCCCGCTCGCGCGCCGCCACGACGCGGTCGTGATGGGGCGAGTACCGGCACACCGGATCGGTGGCCGCCGCGTCGCCGGTGAGTCGCAGCGCCTGGCACCGGCAGCCGCCGAAGTCCTCTTCCTGCCGGCCCAGCGGGCACGAGGCGCAGGGCTCCTGCATCCAATCCGTCCCGCGGAAGCGCGCGAACGCGTCGGACTCGGTCCATATCCACTCCAGCGAGTGGTCGCGGAGGTTGGCGAACTCGAGCCCTGGGATCGTGGAGGCGGCGTGGCAGGGCAGCACGTCGCCGTTCGGGGCGACGACCATCGCCGTCCGGCCCCAGCCTCCCGTGCACGGCTTCGGCAGCTCCTCGTAGAAGTCGGGCAGCACCCACAGGACGTCGACCCTGGGACCGACCCGCTCACGGAACCGCTGGACCGCCTCCTCCGCACGCCGGAGCTGGTCCCAGGACGGCATCAGCGCCTCCTGGTTCGGGACCGCCCAGCCGTAGTACTGCGTGTTCGCGAGCTCGAGCCGCTGCGCGCCGAGATCGAGCGTGAGGTCGAGCAGCTCCTCGATGCGGTCGAGGTTGGCCCGGTGCAGGACGCAGTTGATCGTCAGCGGGAAGTCGAGCTCCCGGGCCCAGCGCGCGGCCGCGATCTTCTTCGCGAACGACCGGTTGCCCGCGATGCGGTCGTTGTCCGCGGGGTCCGGGCTCTGGATCGAGATCTGCACGTGGTCCAGTCCGGCCGCCTTGAGCGCCTCCGCGCGCTCGCGCGTGAACAGTGTGCCGGCCGTGATGAGCGACGAGTACAGGCCTGCGTCGCGCGCGCCCGCGCAGAGCTCGTCGAGATCTCGGCGCAGCATCGGCTCGCCGCCTGTGAGCGCGAGCTGCAGGACGCCGAGCCGGCGCGCCTCGCCGAAGGCGCGGATCCAGTGCTCGGTCTCGAGCTCCCGGCGGTAGTGCTCGGCGCCGATGTCGAGCGGGTTCGAGCAGTACGGGCAGTGCAGCGGGCACTGGTACGAGAGCTCGGCGACCAGCGTGGACGGTCTAGGCGGCATCGACCACGAGCCCTCTCTGAGTCATGGCGTCGACGAGCCCGACGACGTCGTCGCGCACGTCGGCTCCCTCATAGCGCGTCGAGAGCGCGCCGACGATGTCGTCGAGCGAGCGCTCGCCGTCGCAGAGCTCGAGCACCTCCGCCGCGGTGGGGTTGAGCCGCACGACGCCCTCGGGGATCAGCAGCTGGTGCTCCTCGCGCACCTCGTCGTACCGCAGGCGGGCGCCGGTGACCAAGCGGGGACGCGTCATGGCTGGGTGTCTCCGCGGTCGATGGCGTCGAGCTGCGCCCACAGCACTTCGGTCTTGAAGCGCAGCGCCGCGACGGCGGCGTCCTGCAACTCGGGGGTCGTGCAGCGCGCGACGGTGAGTTCGAGCGCGTAGTCGGCGTCGCGCGGCGCCTGCACGAGCCGGGTGCGGAAGTACTCCAGCCCGGCGGGGTCGATCCACGGGTAGTGGCGCTCGAACGCCTCGAGCCGCACACGCATCGCGCCCGGCCCGAACAGCTCGGTGAGCGACGATGCGACCGCCACGATCCAGGGCTGCCGGCGCGCGAAGTTCACGTACGCATCGACGGCGTAGCGCACGCCGGGCAGGACCCGCTGCTCGGACAACAGCTCGTCGCGGGACACGCCGAGCGCCTCGCCGAGCTGCAGCCAGGACTCGGTTCCTCCGGTGCCTTCGGCCGTGCCGTCGTGATCGACGATGCGTTGGATCCACTGCCGCCGGACCTCGATCTCCGGGCAGTTCGCCAGGATCGCGGCGTCCTTGAGCGGGATGCACTTCTGGTAGTAGAAGCGGTTCGCCACCCAGCGCTGCAGCTCCTCGCGCGTGAGCTCCCCGGCGTCCATGCGGACGTGGAACGGGTGCAGGTTGTGGTACCGCGCGCCCTGGGCGCGTAGACGTCCGATGAACTCGTCGCTCACAGCTCGACCTCGAGGCCATCGTAGGCGACTTCGACGCCCGCCCGGATGACGTGCTCCCGCTCGGGGGAGTCCTCCAGCAGGATCGGGTTCGTGTTGTTGATGTGGACGAGCACCTTGCGCGGTCGGTCCAGTCCGGCGAGCACCTCGAGGGTCCCGCCGGGACCGGCGAGCGGCGTGTGGCCCATGTCGTGCGCGGTGCGGTCCGAGATCCCCAGCCGCGCCAGGTCGTCGTCGTGCCAGAACGTCCCGTCGACCAGGACGAGGTCGCTGGCGGCGAGCCGGGCGACCACGCCGTCGTCCAGCCGGGCGAGCCCGGGGACATAGGTGACCGTGCCGCCGGAGTCGCTGAACGCGAAGCCGCTCGCCTCGAGCTCAGCGGTCGGGCCGAGATAGCGCGGCGCGTCGCCGCCGGTCGCGAACGGCTCGACGACGAGGCTCGAGCCGGCGAGCGGCTGCGGCCGCCCGGCCTCGAGCGTCTGCCATTCGGCGCCGCAGAAGTGCTCCAGCATCGCGAGGACGGGATACCCGTCCCGCAAGGCGCGCTCAACACCGGCGGCGCCGAGCACCCGGAGCGGCGCCGCCGACTCGCGCATCAGCAACAGCCCCGCCGTGTGGTCGATCTCCGCGTCGGTCAGCAGCACCCCGGCGATGGGCGGCGTGCGGACGCCCCCGACGGGTGGCGCACCGAGCGCCTCGAGCTGTTCGCGAAGGTCCGGCGAGGCGTTGACGAGAAACCACGGCCCGTCGTCGCCGCGGATGGCGAGCGACGACTGCGTCCGCGGCACGGCTCGCACGCCGGCGCGCGCGGCGTCGCAGACCTCGCAGTGGCAGTTCCACTGCGGGAAGCCTCCGCCCGCGGCGGAGCCGAGAATGCGAACGCGCACGTGGCCTCAAGCGCCGGCCGAGGCCACGTCACGCTTCAGACGGCTACCGCTTGAACAGGTAGGAAGTGACCTCGGAACACAGGTCGACGATCTCAAACTTGGGCTTTACCCACGTCATAGTGCCTCCTCCAATCAGTGCGTGACAGTTTACCGATAACGTCGTGCGGATGGATGTCGAGGTAAGGGCAGGGGACCCCGCGGCGATCGGGGCAGATCTGATCGCCGCAGGCCCGGCGCGGGCGGCGGAGCTGGGTGCCCCGGACCGCGCGGTGAGGGATGCCGATCCGGTCGCGATGGTGTACGGGGCCGGCGCCCCGCTGGCCGTCGTGACGGCCGATCCCGACGCCGAGGGGCTGAGGACCGCCGCCGCGCGCGCCGTGCGTGCGTGCCGTGAAGGTGGGACCGTGGCCTGGGCGCTCGACGCGTCGCTGCCCGTCCCGCTCGACGAGCAGGTGCGGGCGCTGGCCGAGGGTGCGGTCATCGGCGCGTACGAACGTCGTCGCTGGCGCAGCGGCGACCTGCCGCCCGGCGTCGAGCGCTTCGTGATCTGCGGCGCCGGTGACGACCTCCGGTCCGTGGCCGAGCGGGCGGCGCTCGTCGGCCGCTGGACCAACGCGGCGCGCGAGCTCGTCGACGCGCCTGCGAACGTGGTCTCGCCGGCGGGCCTCGCCGAGCGGGTCACGGCGCTTCCGCGCCTCCGCACCGAGGTCATCGACGCCACCGAGGCCGGTCTCGGCGCGCTCGCCGCCGTCGGCGGCAGCAGCCCGATCGCTCCCCGGCTGATCGTCATGCGCCACGAGCCGCCCGGCGCGCCCGACGCGCCCCGGCTCGCGCTCGTCGGCAAGTCGGTCACGTTCGACACGGGCGGGTACTTCCTCAAGCCGCAGTCGGACATCGTCCGGCAGAAGGCCGATATGGCCGGTGGCGCAGCGGTCGTCGGGGCGATGGGCGCCATCGCCGAGCTCGGGCTCCCGCTGTCGGTGACCGGCGTACTGCCGGCGTGCGAGAACATGCTGAGCGGCACCGCGATCAAGCCGACGGACGTCATCACGACCGCCTCCGGCCTGACCGTCGAGGTGACCAACCCCGATGCCGAGGGGCGCCTGATCCTCGCGGATGCGCTGTGGTGGACGCGCCGCGACGGCGCGACGCACATCGTCGACCTCGCGACGCTCACCGGCGCCATGCGCGCCGGGCTGGGGGACATGTACGCGGGCGTCTTCGCGAGCGACGACGCGTGGCGCGACGCGGTCGTCGACGCCGGGAACGCCAGCGGCGATCTCGCCTGGCCGTGGCCGCTGCACCCGCGCTACCGCTCGCTGATCGACTCGACCGTGGCCGACCTGCGCAACACCGCCGGGAAGTCGTTCGGCTTCCCGATCGTCGCGGCGACGTTCCTGCAGCAGTTCGTGGGTGAGGGTCAGTGGGCGCATGTGGACATGCTCGGAACAGCGTTGCTCGACGAGGATCGCGGTGACGCCTTCGGCCGCGGCGCGACCGGGTACGGGGTCCGCTTGCTCGTCGAACTCGCCGGGCGCCTGAGCGCCGCGGCGAGCTCGTGAGTATTTATCCTCAGACCTGATTAGTAACTCTGTCAGTAATCAGTTGTCACTCGGGCAGTGCGAACGCGAACAGCGCGCTCCCCTGGCCGGCCCCGAGCATCCCGGGCAGGAACCCTTCCGTCCACGCGCCCCAGCCCGTCGGCACGGCGATGTACTGCCGGCCGTCGATGCTGTAGCTGCACGGGCTGCTGTGGTGACCGCTGCCGCACTGGAACTGCCACAGCTGATCCCCGCTGCTGGCATCGAGCGCGTTGAACTCGCCCGTCGGCTCGCCGGCGAACACGAGGTTGCCGCCCGTCGTCAGGATCGAGGAGCACATCGGGATGTCGTTGCGCCAGCGCCACGCCTCCTTGCCGGTGCGCGGGTCGAAGGCGCTCACGGACCCGGCCATGTCCTCGAGGTCCACGGCGACGCCCGCGCCCCAGTACGGGATGCTCTCCTTGAACTCCCTCCGCCGCCGCGTCGCGGTCGCGCCGACGTCCTGCACCGGGCAGTAGAGGAGCTCGGTGTTCGGGTTGTACGCCGCGTGTGTCCATTCCTTGGCGCCGGCGGGCCCGGGCCAGAAGTGGACCGGGTCGCCTTCCTTGTCAGGGAAGACCTTCGGCGTCACGTTGCCCTTCTCGTCCACCTCGCCCCAGTCGATGCGATCCACGAACGGCGCCACTCGCACCGGGTCCATCGTGGTGCGGTCGAGGATGTAGAGGAACCCGTTCTTGTCGAAGTGGGCCGCCAGCTTCTGCCCGTCGATGTCGAACAGGATGTGCTCCATCACCGAGTCGTAATCCCACACGTCATGCGGCGTGTACTGGAAGTGCGACTTGATCTCGCCGGTGTCGACGTCGACGGCCACACCGGAGTCGGTGTGCAGGTTGTCGCCCTCGCGAACCGCTCCGTCGAAGTCGGGACACGGGTTGCCGGTGCCCACGTACAGGAGGTTCAGCTCCGGGTCGAACGTGCTGGTGACCCAGCAGTTGCCGCCGCCGCGCTGCCAGGCCTCACCGTCGTCCGGCCACGTCTCGGATCCGGGCTCGCCCGGCTTCGGGACCATGTAGGTGCGCCACACGCGCTCGCCGGTCTCGCGGTTGAACGCCTCGAGGTGGCCGCGGTTCCCGAACTCGCCGCCGGAGCTGCCGACGATGACCATGTCCTTCACGACCAACGGCGCGACGGTGGCGCTCTCGCCGGCCCGCACGTCGCCGTAGGTCTGGTCCCAGACCTTCTTGCCGGTGGCGGCGTCCAGCGCGATCACGTGCGCGGCCAGCGTGGTGACGAAGACCTTGCCTTCGGCGACGGCGACGCCGCGGTTGACGTTGCCGCAGCAAAGCGATACGTCGAACGCCCCCGCGGTCCGGTACTGCCACAGGATGTTTCCGGTGCGGGCGTCGAGCGCCCAGACCCAGCCGTCCCAGCCCGAGACGTACATGATCCCGTCGACGACGAGCGGTGACGCCTCGAACGAGTACGTCGACTTGCCCGAGTGCAGGCCCACCGAGCCGCACTGGAACACCCACACGGGCGTGAGCGACTTGACGGTGTCGACGTTGATCTGGTCGAGCGGGCTGTAGCGCTGGCCGTCGTACGCGCCGTAGTAGGTGAGCCAGTTCTGCGGCTCCGAGCGTGCGTTGAGGATGCGCTCGTAGGTGACGCCGTCGGTCACCGGCGGCGCCTCGCCGACGATGCCGCTGAGGGTCGAGTTGTTGACAGCCTCGCCTGCGTCTACGTAGTCAGTTGCCATTCAAGTACTCCTAAGACGTCGTGATTGAGCCGGGCGGTCGGGCTAGGGGCGCGGCTGCGCCGGGCGGTCGATGCGAGCCTCCGGAGGGGCGTCGCCTCCCACGACGATCGCGGCGGTCAGGCCGCGGCCCTCGTCGTTGCCCGAACGGGAGCCGTACCAGTAGTAACCCGGGCCGTCGAGCTCGAGCGTCGCCTTGCCCTTCGAATGGTTCACGAGCCAGATGAACTTGTAGTCGCCGTTGCTCGGCAGGACCGCGCAGTGCGTGTTCTTGTCATCGTTGATGAGCGTTAGCTCGAGGGTGCCGGCGTGTGGCATCACGACAACTCCGGGGTCGTACACCAGCTCGTCCTCGGGGATCCTGATCGTGGCGCGCATGACGCCGTCGGATCCCTCCTCGGCCTCCCCGACGTTCCCTCGGCCGATGATCCGGCCGAGCGTCGTGCCGTTCTGTTTGTCCAACTGAAGATCGCTCAACGCCGCTCTCCTCCGGTCGTTTTGGGACTCGGTCCCAAGCGCTCAGCTCAAGGGATCGCGGGAGGCCGGCAGGCCTCCCAACCCACCGGATCGTATGCCCGTGCCGCGGCTTTCGCAGCAAATTGGAAGCCCTGCGCCGTTCGCCCGGGGAGAGGCGCCGTTCGTCGCCGATGGGGCGCCGCTGGTTCCTGAGAGCGCGGCTAGACCGGGGCGGGTGTTTCCTTGAGCCCGGCGGCGTGGAGGCGGTGCGCGACCTTGCGCGCGCTGTTGTCGCGCGTGGCGGCGGGCACGGCGTCGCCCCAGACAGCGGCCGCGTCGGCCGCCCGCTCGAGCAGGGCGCGCAGGACGTCCACCGACGGTTGGGTCTCGACCAGGCAGCGCAGGCCGAACCCGACGTGCCAGCGCTCGTCCCGCTCGACGCGCTCGATGCCCTCGCGCACCCCGGGCAGCGCGCCGTCGGCCAGGTCGTCGAGCAACGCGTGCTGCCCGGCATCGAATACGACTCCCTCGAGCAGCATGTGGTAGAGGCTGACGCCCTCGTCGAGGCCGGCCCGCCCCTCGGCGAGCTCCGCGGCCATCGTCGGCAACCGCTCCTCGAAGAGCTCGAGCATGGCGGGCGGCACGTGCGCCCGGGCCGCGGCGCGCCGCTCCTCCGGGGTGTCCCCGGGCAGGCCGAGTACCTCGGCGCCGATCCGGTCGAAGAGCTTCGCGTGCCGCTGCTCGTCGCGGCGCTGCAGGAAGAAGACCCAGGCCATCAGGCTCTCCTGGGACGGCAGCTTCGCGTTCCTGGCCGCGTCGGCGAACGGCGTGAGCTGCTCGGCGACCGCGTCCTCGGCCACGCAAAAGCCGGCCAGGATCGTCAGGAGGCGGTCCCGCCGCTCGCCCTCGAGCTCCGGCCACTGGCGGGCGTCGCCGCCGAGGTCGATCGCCATCGGATCCCACTGCAGCCGGGCCACGACCTGGGAGAAGAAGTTGGGCCAGAAGCTGCGCTTCGCGAGAACGAAGTGGCCGCCCACGACACGCTCCCATAGCGGCTGGTCAGCCATTTTTTCACCGTAGCAACCGTTACGAGCGGTGGGTGATGCCGGCCTTGGCGAACGGCGCCAACGTTGGCTCCTTCACCGGCGCGTCTCCGAGCGCCTCGTCGATCGCGGCGAGCGTGTCGGGCGTGAGCTCGACGCCCGAGGCCGCCGCGTTGGCGTGGACCTGCTCGGGCCGCGTTGCGCCGACGATCGCCGACGCGAGCTCCGGCCGCCGCAACGCCCACGCCAGCGCGAGCTCGACGAGCGAGAGGCCGGCCGCGTCGGCCACCGGCCGCAGCCGCTCGACGGCCTCGAGCCGCTCGTCGGTCATCACCAGCGCCATCGGCGCGCCCATCTCGCTGTGGGCGGCGCGCGAGTCGGGCGGCGGCGGCTCGCCCGGCCGGTACTTGCCGGTCAGCAGGCCCTGGGCGAGCGGAGACCAGACGATCTGCGAGATCCCGTTGGCCGCGCACAGCGGGAAGACCTCGGCCTCGGGCGCCTGCCAGAGCATCGAGTACTGCGGCTGGGAGGACACGAACAGGTCCGGCCCGGCGATGTCGATCGCGGCCTGGATCTGCTCGCGCGTCCACTCGCTGAACCCGAGGTGGCGCGCCTTGCCCGAGGCGACGACCTGCTGGAGCGCCTCGAGCGTCTCCTCGATCGGGACGTCCGGGTCGAAGCGATGGGCCTGGTAGAGGTCGACGTAGTCGGTCCGCAGGCGCGCGAGCGAGGCGTCGATCTGCTTGGCGATCTGCGCCGCTGACAGGCCGCGGTCGTCCGGGTCGTCGGACATCTGGCCCCACACCTTGGTCGCGAGGACGTAGGAGTCGCGCGGCCGGCCGGAGAGGATCTCGCCCCACGCGGACTCTGCGGCGCCACGGCCGTAGGCGTTGGCCGTGTCGAAGAAGTTGATGCCGGCCTCGAAGGCGGCGTCGGTGCAGGCGCGGGTCTGGTCGAACTCCACGCCGCCGGAGAAGGTCAGCCACGATCCGAGCGAGATCTCCGAGACCTCGAGGCCCGAGGATCCGAGCGTGCGGTAGCGCATGCCCGAGACGGTACGACAGCGTGGAGGCGGACGGATGTTCCAGTCCAGAGGGCTGGTGGCCACGGCGATCCGAGCCGACCCTAAGTACGGCATGGTTCGCCGTCTCATCACGCTCACCACCCTGACCGCCGCGCTGGCGGTCCCGGCCGCCGCTCAGGCCGCCGGCACGACAGAGCTCATCGTCCGCCGCGACCCCGGGCTGACCGCCGCGGAGCGCGCTGACGTGCGCGCGGATGCGGGCGTCGACTATGAGCGCCGGCTGCGGCTGGCCGACACCGAGGTCGTCACCGTCCCCGCCGCCGATGCGTCGAACGCGCTCGCCGCGCTCGAGGCCGACACCGACGTGCGGTGGGCGATGCGCAACGGCGAGGTGCGGGCGACGGCGGTCACCACCGACCCGATGTGGTCGCAGCTCTGGGGGCTGCCGACCATGCACGTCCCGGACGCGTGGGCGACGGCAACCGGCGCGGGCGTGACGGTCGCCGTCACGGACACCGGCGTGGAGGAGAGCCACCCCGACCTGCTCGGCCAGCTCCGCCCGGACGGCTGGGACTTCGTCAATTCCGACAACGACCCGGCCGACGACGACGGGCACGGGACCCACGTCACCGGCACGATCGCCGCCCGCAACGGCAACGCCCAGGGCCTCACCGGCACGGCGCCCGACGCCACGGTGCTTCCGCTCAAGGTGCTCGACGGCACCGGCCACGGCAACTGGGCCGACCTCGCCGACGCTTGGGACCTGGCCGGCGACAGGGGCGTCAAGATCGTCAACGCCTCGCTCGGCGGCACCGGCTCGATCCCGGTGGTCAACGACGTCGTCGCCGCGCACCCGAACACCCTGTTCGTGGTCGCCGCCGGTAACGACGACGTCGACCTCGACCTCGCGACCTACACGCCGTGCGAGGTGCCGGCCAACAACGTGCTGTGCGTCGGCGCGTCCGATCAGTACGACATGCGCGCGTACTTCTCCAACTACGGCAGCACGGGCGTCGACGTCTACGCGCCCGGGGTCGACATCCTCTCGACCTGGCCGGGCGGCGGCTACGCGTACCTGGACGGCACGTCGATGGCCACGCCGAACGTCGCCGCGGTCGCGGCGCTGCTGCTGTCGAACATCCCCGACCTGTCGCCGACCGAGCTCAAGGCGGCGATCATGAACACGGCCGAGGACAAGCCCGGCCTGGAGTCCGTGAGCGGCGGCCGCGTGAACGCGAACGCGGCGCTCGCGGCCGTGGGGACCGATCGCGACGGTGACGGCGTCGAGAACGCCGACGACAACTGCCCGACCCGGCGCGGCCCGGCGTCGAACCACGGCTGCCCGCTCGACAGCGACCACGACGGGGTCTACGACGACCTCGACGCGTGCCCGTCCCTCTCCGGCCCTGCGTATCTCGCCGGCTGCCCGGTGCCGCCGAAGCCGCCGGTCCGCGACCGCGACGCCGACGGCGTGCCCGACGACCGCGACGCGTGCCCCGACACCCGCGCGCCCGGCAGCCCGTTCGGCTGCCTGCCCGAGCGGCTCCGGATGGGCTCGGTCAAGGCCGGCGGCCGCGCCGGACGCGTGACCGTGAAGTTCCGTGCCTCGCGCGCCGCCTCGATCAAGGTCACCGCCGAGCGCCGTGTCTGCCGCCGCAAGAAGTGCTCCTGGCGGACGGCCAGGACGGCGCGCGCGGCCGGCTCCCACGGCACGGTCCGGCTGCGCCTGCGCGCCGGTCGCTATCGCATCAAGGTCACCGCCACCGCCGGTGGCGAGCGGGCCTCGCGCACCAAGACCATCACCGTCCGGCGCTAGCCCGGCCTAGCCGTCCGGGGAGGCGGAGCCCTGGCCAAACGGAAAGCCGTGTAACAAGCGTGACCGATTGGTGCGTAGCCGTGCAAGCAGGCTCCGGCCGCCCCGTTCCTCTCGTACGCACGACGAGGGACGCGAATGGGACGGCCATGCAATAGCAACGAGGCATGCGGCGATCGGCGCCGCAGCCTGCGTTATCGCACTCGTGCTGCTGGGGATCACCGCGCCGCGGGCGGATGGCGTCGTGCACGCCTCCGGCCGGCGCCAACGAGATCGTCAGGCGGAGAACTGCCTCCAGGGCACGCCGCCAGGGCCAGTGGGACATCAGCGGCGCCGGCGAGCAGCAGCGATCCAGGGCTACGCGACTGACATCAGCGTCAACCAGGGCGCATCCGATCTCGTTCAAGGTCGACAGCCCGGCCTCCGCCTACCGGCTCGACATCTACCGCATGGGTTGGTACGGCGGCGACGGGCGCCCGCAAGATCGCGACGACGTTCAGGGCACGCCGCGCCCAGAACCAGCCGGCGTGCAACAGCAACGCGTCGACCGGCCTGATCGAGCTGCGCGAACTGGGCGAGCGTCGGCGTCATGGACGGTGCCGGCCACTGCAGTGTCGGGCATCTACTTCGCCCACCTCGTGCGCGAGGACGGCGGCGGGCGAGAGCCACATCTTCTTCGTCGTGCGAGACGACGACGGCGCGTCGAACCTGTTCTTCCAGACATCCGACACCACGTGGCAGGCGTACAACGCCTACGGCGGGAACTCGCTCTACACCGGCGGCCCGGGAAGCGGGCCGAACCGCGCATACAAGGTCTCCTACGACCGCCCCGTTCAGCACGCGCGACAACGCCAGCGGCGAGGATTTCGTGTTCAACGCCGAGTACCCGATGGTCCGCTGGCTCGAGCGCAACGGCTACGACGTGTCGTACACGACGGGCGTCGACAGCGATCGCCGCGGCGCCGAGATCCGCGAGCACAAGGTGTTCCTGTCGGTCGGGCACGACGAGTACTGGTCCGGCGTGCAGCGCACGAACGTGGAGGCCGCTCGCAACGCGGGCGTGAACCTCGCGTTCTTCAGCGGCAACGAGGTCTTCTGGAAGACCCGCTGGGAGGACAACTAACCGGACGCTCGGTCTCTTACAAGGAGACGCACGAGAACGCGAAGCTCGATCCCCAGGCGTCGATCTGGACCGGCACGTGGCGCGACCCGCGCGCGTTCAACCCACAGGGCGGCAGGCCCGAGAACGCCCTGACGGGCACGATTTTCACGGTCAACTCCGGCACCGTGCGACCTGCGCGTCCGGCCGCCGACGGGCTGATGCGGTTCTGGCGCGGGAGCGCGGTGGCCAGTCAGCCGGCCGGGGCGACCGCGACGCTCGGCGACGGCACGATCGGCTACGAGTGGGACGAGGACGTGGACAACGGCGCGCGGCCACCCGGCCTGGTGCGCATGTCCACGACCACGGCGAGCGGCGTCGAGAAGCTGCAGGACTAGGGCTCGAGCTACGCGTCGGACACGGCGACGCACCATCTGACGCTGTATCGCGACACCAACGGCGCCGGCGCGGACGCGCTCGTCTTCGGCGCCGGGACGGTCCAGTGGGCGTGGGGGCTCGACCCAACGCACGACCGCGGCTCCGCGGTGATCAGCACGGACATGCAGCAGGCGACGCTGAACCTGTTCGCTGACATGGGCGTCCAGCCGACGACGCGGCAGCCCGATCTCAAGGCGGCCGCCCTGTCGGCCGACCACACCGCGCCGACGGCTCGGATCACCGCACCGGCGTCGGGTCCGGTCTCGACCGGCGGTCGTGACGATCACCGGCACGGCGTCCGACGTCGGCGGGCGGGTCGGCGCGGTCGAGGTCTCCGACCAACGGCGGCGCGACCTGGCACCCGGCCGAGGGCCGCGGGAGCTGGCGCTACGACTGGACGCCGCCGGCGACCGGCATCACCACCCTGCTCGCCCGGGCCGCCGACGACAGCGCGAACCTCGGCGCCGCGTCGGCGCCGGTCAAGGTCGATGTCGGCGGCCGGAACTGCCCGTGCACGCTGTTCGGCGGCAAGTTCTCGGGCGACACGCGTCCGACGACGGCACGCCGATCGAGCTCGGCACCCGCTTCCAGCCCGACACCAACGGGTGGGTCACGGCTCTCTGGTATTACGACGGCACCGCCGGGACGGCCCAGCCCCGTCGGGCATCTGTGGCGCGGCGACGGCACGAAGCTCGCCGAGGTCGCAGTTCGCCCGCGGCCACCGGCGCCGGCTGGAAGCGCGCGGCGCTGCCCGCGCGCGTCCCGGTGACGCGCCGGCACGACGTACGTCGACGTCCTACGCGGCGCTCCGACGGCGTCGTACGCGGCGCCGAGGACTACTTCCTGAACCCGCTCGAACGCTGCCGCCACTGCACGCGCGCGGCCAACGCGGGCGTGTTCGTCTACGGGACGGGTTTCCCGACCCAGACGTTCAACGCGACCAACTACTGGGCCGACGTCGAGTTCGACCGCCCGCCGGCCCCGCCCGCCGGGTCGCCCTCGGCGCCCCGGGGCGGGCGGCTCGAACGGGCCGATCGCCCACCCGGCGCGGGTCGCGGCGCGCGCACGCGTGTCGCCGCGTCGCCTGCGGGCGAACAAGCGCGGCGCGATCCGCCTGCGGGTCCGCTGCTCCGGCGGTGAGGACGGCTGCCGCGTCCGGCTGCGGGTCCGGCTCGGCAGTCGCGACATCGCCGTGCGGACGTTCACCGTCGGCGGCAAGGCAACCCGAACCGTGAAGTTGAGGTTGAGCCGTGCCGATCGGAAGCGGCTCATCCGGAAGGGCAAGCTCCGGCTCACCGCGGTGACGTCGGTGCGAGATGTGGATGGACGGCGAACCGTGACGAGGACGCGGCTCACCGTGCTGGCGCCGAGGGGGCGCAAGTGATGACTCGGTTGTCAGCGAGGAGGGACACCATGCGCAATGCAATACGCCGGATCGGCGCAACACTGTTACTAGCCACGGCCGCCACGGCGATGGCGGCCCAGCCGGCCGCCGCTCAGACCGGCTCGCCCGGTGCGGGTCCAGGGGGTCCGGTCCTGGTGGTCGGCGGGCTCCGGCAATCCGTTCGGGCCGCTACTACGCCGAGATCCTGCGAGCGGAGGGCCTCAACGAGTTCGCGGTGGTCGACGTCCGCGCTGACGGCGACGCTGCTGAGCGGCTACCAGGTGGTCGTGCTCGGCCGACTCGGCAGGTCAGCGCCGCGCAGGTCGCGCTGCTCACGAGCTGGGTCGGCACGGGCGGCAACCTGATCGCCATGCGGCCCGAGCGCGCAGCTCGCCGGGCTGCTCGGCCTCGGTGGCGACGGCGGTGACCTGCGCGAATGGCTACCTCGGCGTCCACCCGGCCGGACTGGGAGTGGGGATCGTCAGCGCGACGATGCAGTACCACGGCACTGCGGACCGCTGGACCCTCAACGGCGCGGTGCCAGTCGCGACGCTGTACGCCGGCGCCGCGACCTCCAGCGGCCGGTCCGGCCGTGACGCTGCGTGGCGTCGGCACGCGCGGCGGTCAGGCCGCCGCGTTCACGTACGACCTGGCGAGGTCGGTCGTCTACACGCGGCAGGGCAACCCGGCTCAGGTCGGGCATGAAGTTCGACGGTGCAGCGGGCCGTGCTGCGGTCCAACGACCTCTTCCAGCGACCGCCTGGCTCGACATGAGCAAGGTCCGCATCCCGCAGGCCGACGAGCAGCAGCGCCTGCTGGCGAACCTGATCATCCAGATGAATCTCGATCGCGCGCCGCTCCCACGCTTCTGGTATCTGCCGCGCGGCGAGAAGGCCGCCGTGGTGATGACCGGGGACGACCACGGGAGCAACGGGACGGCCGGTCAGTTCCAGCGCTTCGACGACGCGAGCCCGAGCGGCTGCTCGGTCGCCGACTGGCAGTGCGTTCGCGCGACGTCGTACACGTTCGACCGGGCGGTGGTACCGGCGCGCCGTCGGGTTCCAGAACAAGGGGTTCGAGATCGCTCTGCACCTGACCACGAACTGCAATGACGAGACGGCCGGCGCAGCTCTCTGCGAGCTGGGCGCGCCAACTCTCCGGCCTGGAAGACGGCGTTCCCCGGCATCGCCTCCCCGAGAACGAACCGAACGCACTGCATCGTGTGGACGGACTGGGTCGGCGAGGCCACGGCCGAGCGCGCGCAGGGCGTGCGGCTCGACACGAACTACTACTACTTCCCGGGATCCTGGGCGTTCGACCACCCGGGCCTGTTCACCGGCTCGGGCTTCCCCATGCGGTTCGCCGACACCAACGGGACGCTGATCGACGTCTACCAGGCGGCGACACAACTCACCGACGAGTGGGAGTCGGGATACGAGACGACGGCCATCCCGGCGCACATCAAGACCCTGATCGATGGAGCACTGGGACCCGACGGCTACTACGGCGTCTTCACCGCCAACATGCACACGGACGTGTCGAACCACGCGGGCGCGAACGCGATCGTCGCCCAGGCCGTGGCTCGTGGCGTCCCGGTGGTGTCCGCGGCGCAGATGCTGGACTGGCTCGACGGCCGCAACAGCTCCTCGTTCCAGGGGGTCAGCTTCGCCAACGAGCGGCTGCGGTTCAACGTCCTACCGCGGCGCGAAGTCGCGCGGCCTGCAGGCGATGCTGCCGGCCGGCGCGCCCTCTGGACCGCTCACGAGCCTGACGCGTAACGGCGTCGCCGTCCCCGTCTCGGCGCTGCGGGTTAAGGGAATCGACTACAAGGTCTTCTCCGCCGCCGCCGGCAGCTACGTGGCCACGTATGGCGACGGGATCGTGCCAACGGTTACGGGCTCCGGGCCTAAGAGCAACACTCCTGCCTCGGCTCGTCGCGTCAGGCTCCCCATTAAGCGCCTGCGCGTGTCGTCGAAGGGGACGGTCCGCATCCGGGTCAAGTGCCCGAGCGCCGCGGGCCGATGCCGCGTGAAGCTCACGCTGAGGTCAAGCGGGAAGGTGCTCGCCAAGCGCACCTTCAAGCTGGCCGGAGGGCCAGACACGCTCAATCCGGCTCCGGTTGCGCCAGTCGGCGCGCCGGAAGCTGGTCGAGGAAGGCGCGCTGCGCGCGACCGCCACGGCGGTCTCGCGTGACGCTGCGGGCGCCCGGACGGTGACCCGCAAGACGGTACGGCTGCTGGCGCCGAAGTAGGGCGCCGGCAAGTGATCCCACGAAGGGGGACGGTTATGCACGGAACAAGGACTTGGAGACTCTCGACAGCGTTGGCGGCCATCGTGTTCGCAGGCGCGGCCGGCACGGCACAGGCGGCCACGGTCACGGACAACTTCTCGGGAGGGACCCATCTGAACACGGTCCTGTCCGGCGGGGCCGTCTCGATCGGCGCCTTCGACACGGGGTTCGACGGGACCACGCTGCCCGCCGGCTGGACCAGCACGCCGTGGGTCGTCGGCGGCAGCGGCGCCGCGACGGTGAGCGGAAGCGCCATGTCAGTCGACGCGGCGCTGGCGGACAGCCATGCGTCGGCCGGCCCAGGCAGCTCTCTGAAGTTCACCGCGACGTTCGGGGCGCAGGGCGCGCAGCACGCCGGTTTCGGAGCCGGCTTCACCACAGGCAAGCCATGGGCGATCTTCAGTACGGGCAGCACGGAGACCGAGATCCAGGCACGCACGACGGACGGCGTGAACAGCGAGACGACTGTGCTGGCCGCGACGCCGGGGCAGACGCACGAGTTCCGTATCGACTGGGCCGCCACGGGCGTCACGTACTTCGTCGACGGGACCGAGGTCGCGCATCATGCGATCGTCACGGCCGGGCCGATGTTCCCGCAGGCGAGTGACTTCACCGCGACCGTTCCGCTGTCGATCAGCTCGATGGCGCTGCGCACGACCAAGACGGGCACGTACACCTCGAAGGTGCTCGACAGCGGCGACTCGCGCGTCGCGAGCATGGCGTTCAGGCCGACGGCCGACCTGCCGGCGCAGGTCACCTACCAGCTCCGCTCGGGCCCGACCCCGACCGCCGGCGGCGCCGGCTGGTCCGGCTGGGTGACGCCGAGCGCGGCGCCGCCGCGGCGGTACGTGCAGTACAAGGCGACGCTGACGACGCCCGACGTGGTGACCTCGCCGAAGCTGACCAAGGTCGCCGTCGACTTCCGCATCGACGCCACGGCGCCCGCCGTCACGATCGGCTCGATCACCACGAGCGGGAAGACCGCGCGGGTGCCGTTCACGTCAGACGATGCGGGTGCGAGCTACAAGTGCTCGCTCGACGGCAAGGCGTTCGCCGCCTGCTCCAGCCCGGCGTCGTTCTCCGGCTTGGCCGCCGGCCCGCACAGCGTCACGGTCAGCGCGCGTGACGCGCTCGGCAACCAGCGGACCGCGTCGAAGTCGTTCACCATCGCCGGCGTGCAGGGATCGGACCACAAGGCGCCTCGCGTCTCCGTGCCCCGCAAGCTGAAGATGGCGTCGAACGGCAAGGTGCGGCTCACGCTCCGCTGCCCCGCCGACGAGGCGAAGTGCTCGGTCACGGTCAAGCTCCGCCGCAAGGGCGCCGACGTCGCGAGCAAGTCGCTCAAGATCGATGGCGGCGAGTCCCGGACCGCGACGCTCCGTGTCAAGCGCAGCGTGCGGCAGCTGGTCGAGGACCAGGGGAGCCTCAAGCTCACCGTGAAGGTCAGCGTCCGTGACGCGGCCGGCAACGTCTACAAGAAGAGCAAGAGCGTCACGCTCGAGCCGGCGGTGAGCTGAGCAGCTCCGGATAGACACGCAGTGGCGCGCCCTCGCCGGCATCCCAGCCGGCGAGGGCGCTCGCCCAACTGATGGCGGCGAGCGCCTCGTCGGCAGTCAGCTCCACGCGCCCGCGGCCCGCGAGGATCGCCCGGATCGCCGGAGGCGGCAATGTGGTCGCGGCCCGTGCCGACGCCCACCACTCCGAGGACTCGGCTCGGTCGTGGACACGCAGGGCGTAGTAGCGAGGACGGCTGCTCATAGCGATCCCGGCGTGCCCGGGCGACGCGAATCGCGCGGAACCCTAGGGGTCGTCCGGACGATGCGCGAGAGCGTGTTGCACATTGGTGGCAGGCGGGAGACGATGTGCACGATGCGCAGCGTCCACTTCCGCGTGTCGGACGGGATGTACATCCTGATCCAGCAGGGGTCGGAGGACGTCGGCGCGTCGGTCGCGCACTTCTGCCGCGAGACGGCGATCGCCCGGGCCGCCCGCCGCGGACCGACCCCGAGATCTGGAGCCAGGTGATGGCCCAGATCGAGAAGATCGAGGATCACGAATCCAAGCTCCGCGCCGAACAGGCACGGCAGCGGCGGCTCGGGGAGTAGGAGCGCGAGATGGCCCTGATGAGCCAGATGATCCGCAGCGTGGCGATCACCGGGAACACGGACTACGTGAACGCGTGGTTCGGCGACCGGCAGGGTGGGCGCTGGGCCGAGCAGACGGTCCGCGGGGCGTTCCCGCAGCAGACGGCGCCGCAGATGCGCGAGCTGGACGACCTGCGCCGCCGCGGCGTCGTCACCGACGCCGAGTTCGACCGGCTCCGCGCCCGCATCGGGCACTGAGCGCGTTCAGGCGGGCGCGGCGGCGGGCCGTGAGCGCAGGAGCTTGCGGGCCACCAGCACCCCGCCGGCCGCCGCGGCGATGTACAGCGCAACGGCGACCGCACCCTTGGTGGAGAGCGGATCCGACAGCGCACCGCCGAGCGAGACGTAGGCGATCGTCTTCGGCAGCGCGCCGAGCGCGACGGCCAGCAGGATCGTCCGCAGCGCGATGCCGGCGAGCCCGGCGACGTAGTTGACGACGCCCGACGGCGTCGCGGGCGCCAGGCGGCTGACGAGCACGGCGTTGAAGCCGTTGTCCGCCACCCAGGACCGCCAACGCCTGCCGCGCGGGCCGAGCACCGCATGGACGGCGTCGGCCCCGCCGCGCCGGGCGGCCACGGCGCACAGCGCGGCGCCGAGGACGGCGGCCGCGAGCGCGAGTGCCGTCCCGGCGAGCGCACCGAACAGCACCCCGGCGACGGCGGCCGTCACGTGCCCGGGGAACAGCGCGAGGCCCAGCACCCCGCCGGCCAGCACGAACAGGACGGGCCCGGCCGGACCCGCCGAGTCGACCCATCGGCGCGCATCGGACGGCCCAATGCCGGCGAGCGCGACGACCGCGAACGCGCAGGCGATCGCCGCCCCGAACAGGGCGAGGCGAACGACCGCGCGACGGCGGTCGGCTGTGAGCCGAACCCCGGACACCGCATTCGAGGGTAGTGTGCCCGCCGTGGCCGGGACGCTCGTGTTCATCCCCGCATGGAACGAGGAGGGCGCGCTGCCCGGCGTGCTGGCGGACGCGCACGGCGCGCTTCCGGGCGTCGACCTGCTGGTCATCGACGACGGCTCGACCGACGGGACCGCCCGGGTCGCACGCGACGGCGGGGCGGACGTCGTGTCGTTCGAGGAGAACCGCGGGCTGCGCGCCGGCATCGCCGAGGGCTACAGCCAGGCGCTCGTGCGCGGCTACGACTTCTGCGGGCGGCTGGACGCCGACGGCCAGCACCCGGCCGAGGAGCTGCGCCGCATGCTCGAGCTCGTCCGCGCCGGCGAGTGCGACGTCGCGATCGGGTCGCGATTCCTGCCCGACTCGGGCAAGGACGGCGAGCGCTACAAGCCGCCTCCCGAGCGCGTCTTCGGCACCTCGCTGCTGCGTTTGCTCATGCGCCTGCGGCTCGGCCAGGCGATCTCCGACGGCACCAGCGGCCTGTACGCGGTCAACCGCGACGCGCTCGCCCTGCTCGCCGATCCCTACGTGTGCGAGGCGCCGGAGGTCGAGGCGCTCGTGCGCATCACCGACGCCAAGCTGCGGCTGATCGAGGTGCCGGTGCACATGCGCCAGCGCGAGCACGGCGAGTCGTCGTTCCGCGGCCGCCGCGCCGTGGAGCTGGTCGTCACGATCGGCCTCACGCTGTTCGCGGGCGAGCTGTTCCGCCGTCACCACCAGCGGAAGCAGCGGAAGGGCGTCGCGAAGCTGCTGCCGCGGCGCGGCTGATCGCCACCGAGGCGAGCACCAGCGCCACGGTCCCCGCGAGCTGCCGGCGCCGCCCGAGCTGGCGCGCCGGGGCGAACGGCCACAGCACCGGGGTCGGCGCGGCGCGGTCGCCCGCGTCGTGCAGCAGGTGCGAGACGAGCCCGCCGAACGCGGCCCAGCCGTGCAGCGGCCCGGCCGCCGCGGCGATCAGCGCACCGGTGCCTGCCGCGGTGACCAGGCTGTGGCTGCGCGGGCGCGTGGCCAGGCCCGTCGTGTCCGCGATCCGCACCGATCGCGCCGCCACCGCGTGATCGAGGTCGATCACGAGCGCCGGGACCACCGCGGCCGCCAGCACGCCGCGGCCGGCTCTCGGCACCAGCGGCGCGGCGACCGCCGCGGCGAGCAGGGCGTGCTGCAGCGGGTCGCTGTAGACCTGGACGCGGGAGACGACCATGCCCCGAGAACCTACGGCGCACAGCGATACCCTGCGCGGCCGTGCTCGTGCTGCTGCCGCCGTCGGAGGGCAAGACCGCGCCCTCGGACGGGGCGCCCGTCGATCTCGGCGCGCTCGTCCACCCCGAGCTGACCGGGCCGCGCGAGCGACTGCTGAAGGCGCTGGTGAGGACGAGCACGGGCCGCGAGGCGACCGCGCTCAAGGCGCTCGGGCTGGCGAAGACCCAGGCCGGCGAGCTGGCGCTCAACCAGGGGCTCGAGACCGCTCCGGCCGCGCCCGCGGCGGAGGTGTACACCGGCGTGCTGTACGAGCGGCTGCGCCTGACCGACCACGGCGAGGACGCCCGTGCGCGCGTGCTGATCGCCAGCGCGCTGTGGGGCGTGGTGCGGCCCGACGACCGGATCCCGGCCTACCGCATGTCGATCGGCGCACGGCTGCCCCGCACGCCCGGCCTCGCCTCGTACTGGCGTCCCGCGCTCACCAAGGCGCTGCCGGACGATGGGCTGGTGGTGGACATGCGGTCGGGCGGCTACGCCGCGGCCTGGACGCCGAAGCGCGCCGAGCGCCTGGGCGTCCGCGCGTTCACCGTCCAGCCCGACGGCACGCGGGCGGTCGTCAGCCACATGGTCAAGGCCGTCCGTGGCGATGTCGCGCGCGTGCTGCTGAGCCAGGGGCGGCCGCCGGAGACGGCCGACGAGGTCGCGCACGCGCTGACCGAGGCGGGCTTCGTGGTCGAGCTCGGCGGCGGCTGGCTCGACGTGCTTCAGCGCCCGGCCGCGTAGCGCATCATCCCGCGCGCGTCGGCGGCCGCGACCAGCATGCCCGACGGCTCGCGGCCCGGCGGCGACCAGCCGGCTGAGGCTCCAGTCGGGCGCGACCGTCACGTCGTGCCCGCGCTCGCGCAGCCTGCCGATCACGTCGGCGCCGAGCCGCGCCTCGGCGTCGAGGGCGCCCGGGCGCGCCGCCCGCGGGTGGAACGACGACGGCGCGTGGTCGCTCGTGAACTTCGGCGCGTCCATCGCTGCCTGGAGGTCGTCGCCCGCCACGTGCGCCAGGAAGAACTGCAGCGACCACTGGTCCTGGGCGTCGCCGCCCGGCGTCCCGAACGCGAGGTACGGCTCGCCGTCGCGCAGCGCCAGCGTCGGTGACAGCGTGGTGCGCGGCCGCCGGCCCGGAGCGATCCCGCTCGGCACCCGGGCGTCGGGCCAGAACATCTGCCCGCGCGTGCCGAGGCAGAACCCGAGCTCGGGGATCGCCGGAGAGCTCTTGAGCCAGCCGCCGCTCGGCGTGGCCGACACCACGTTCCCGAACCGGTCGGCGGCGGCCACGCCGCACGTGTCGCTCCCGACGGGTGCGCTCGACGCGCCTGTCCCGACGCGGGCCTCGACCAGCACCGGGGCGCGCCCGTCCGGGGCCCCGGGCCGCAGCTCGAGCGACGCGTCCGGGCCGATCAGCGCCCGGCGCTCGGCGTTGTACTCCGGCGACAGCAGCGTCGCGAGCGGCACGTCCGGGACGTCGCCGTACCAGGCCTCGCGATCGGCGAACGCCAGCTTCGAGCACTCGACGATCGTGTGGACGCGCTCCTCCTCGAGCATGTCGCCCAGCGCGAAGCCGTCGAGCAGCGCGAGCTGCTGGAGGAACACCGGACCCTGGCTCCAAGCACCGGGCTTGCACACCTCGAGGCCCCGATAGCCGTACGTCACCGGCTCCTCGTACGTCGCGCTCCACCCGGACAGATCGCTTCCGCGGAGCAGGCCGCCGTGCGCGGCCGAGAAGCGATCCACGGCGTCGGCGACGAAGCCGCGGTAGAACGCGTCGCGCGCCGCGTCGAACTCGGCCTCGCGCGAGCCGCCGGACGCCTCGGCCAGGATCCGCCGGTACGTCCCGGCCACGCCCGGCAGCGCGTACGTCTCGCCCGCCCGCGGGCCGCCGCCGCGCAGCCACACCTCGGCCGACCCCGGCCACTCGGCCCGGAACCGCTCGGCATGGCGGGCGACGTCCGCCGCCAGCTCGGCCACCACCGGGAAGCCCGCCTCGGCGTAGCCGATCGCCGGCTCGAGCACGTCGCGCAGCCGCAGCGTCCCGAAGTCGCGCACGAGCTGCATCCAGCCGTCGAACGCGCCGGGGACGACCGCGGGCAGCAGCCCGTCGCCGGGGATGAGGTCGAGCTCCGCGAGCCCGGAGACGTCGGCCGGCGCCGGGCCCTGGGCGCACAGCACGCGGGGCGCACCAACACGTTCGCTCCAGAACACGACCGGCAGATCGCCACCCGGGCCGTTCTGGTGCGGCTCGACCACCTGCAGGGCGAATCCCGCGGCCGCAGCCGCGTCGAACGCGTTGCCGCCCAGCTCCAGCATCCGCATCCCGCACCCGGCAGCCAGCCAGTGCGTCGCAGCGACGGTGCCGAACGTTCCGCGCAGAACAGGACGAGTCGTGAACGTCATCGGGTAACTCATATGAAAGCCGTTCGTGCGCCCTGGCAGGGGCGATGAGAGGGGAGACGATGACTGGATTCGTGAGGCGGGCGCTACCGGTGCTGCTCGTGATGGCCGCCGTGGGTCTCGTGGCGTGTGGTGGCGACGACAGCGGGAGCGCGCCTGCGGGCGAGAAGGGAAGCACGCAGGGCGCGAAGGTGGCGCCGACGCTCGCGGAGTCCAAGGACGCGACCGGCTCGGTCACGTTCTGCGCCGGCAAGGACAACAGCGGCGGCTACCACAGCGCCGTCGAGCGCTTCAACGAGCGCTACAAGGGCCAGGGCCTGACGGCCAAGCTCGTCGAGTTCCCGAACGGGTCCGACGAGCAGCGCCAGCAGGCGATCCAGCGCCTCCAGGCCAAGTCGAGCGACTGCGACGTCTACCAGTCCGACGTCATCTGGATCGCCGAGTTCGCCCAGCAGAAGTGGATCATGGACCTGAGCGAGTACGTCAAGAGCCGCAAGGACGAGTTCATCCAGTCGACGCTGGCGCCGAACGAGTACGACGGCCGCTACTGGGCCGTGCCGCAGGTGACCGGCGCGGGGCTGCTCTACCGCCGCACCGACCAGGTGCCCGACGCGCCGAGCACCTGGCAGCAGCTCTACCAGCAGGCAGAGGCCAACGACGGCTTCGGCTACCAGGGCGCGCCCTACGAGGGCCTCACCTGCAACTTCATCGAGGTGTCCTCGGCGCTCGGCGGCTCGATCCTCTCCGAGGACGGCAAGACCGCCACGTTCGACTCGCCGGAGAACCTCAAGGCGCTCCAGTTCATGGTCGACGGCGTCAAGGACGGCGCGGCCAACAAGGCGGTCACCACGTTCATGGAGGAGCCGGCGCGGCTGGCGTTCGAGGCCGGGAAGACCACGTTCATGCGCAACTGGAGCTACGCCTACGCGCTCGATCTCAAGGCCAAGGAGCTCAAGGGCAAGCTCGCGGTCAGCCCGCTGCCCAGCTTCGAGGGCGGCGGCAAGGGCGGCGTGCTCGGCGGCAACGGGCCGGTGCTGTCCGCGTTCTCGAAGAACCCGAAGGGCGCGCTGCTGTTCATCGACCACCTGACGTCGCCCGACACGCTCGAGCTCAACATGTCGAAGTTCTCGCTCCCGTCGGTGCTCAACGAGAGCTACGACGCGCCCGCGGTCAAGAAGGCCGTGCCGTACGCGGCGCAGCTGAAGGCGGCGATCGAGTCGGCGGTCGCGCGCCCGGTGTCGCCCGTCTACCCGCAGATCTCGCAGGCGGTCTACAACAACGTCAACGCCGCGCTGGCCGGCCAGACGAGCCCCGAGGACGCGCTCAAGAAGGGCCAGCAGGAGATCGAGCAGGCGTTGACCGCCTTCTGATGGCGCCCGTCAGCCTGCTGATCGCCGGCGCCGGCTCGCGCGGCTCGACGTTCGCCGACTGGGTCCGCCGCCACCCGGACGAGGCACGGGTGGTGGCGGTCGCCGAGCCGCGCGCCGTCTACCGCGACCGGCTCGCCGATGCCCACGGCATCCCGGAGGATCGCCGCTTCGCCGACTGGCGCGAGGCGGCGGCCGCCGGCCGCCTGGCCGACGCGGTGGTGATCGCCACACTCGACCGTGAGCACACCGAGCCGGCGCTCGCCTTCGCCGCCCAGGACTACGCGATGCTGATCGAGAAGCCGCTCGCGCCGTCCCAGGAGGAGTGCGACACGATCGCCGGCGCCGTCGAGGAGGCGGGGGTGGTGGCCGCCGTGGCGCACGTGATGCGCTACACGCCCTACACGCGCCTGCTCAAGCGCCTGCTCGACGACGGCGCGGTGGGGGAGATCGTGAGCGTCGACCACCTCGAGCCGGTCGGCTTCTACCACCAGGCGCATTCGTACGTGCGCGGGAACTGGCGCCGGGAGGACGAGACCGGGCCGATGGTCCTCGCCAAGTGCTGCCACGACATCGACTGGCTGGGGTACCTGATCGGGCAGCCGTGCACCGCCGTGTCGTCGTTCGGCAACCTGCGACACCTGCGGCCGGAGCAGCGCCCGGACGGCGCCGGCGACCGCTGCGTGGACTGCGCGATCGAGCCGGGATGCGCATTCTCGGCGCGCAAGCTCTACCTCGGCATGGCGGAGCGCGGCGAGACCGGCTGGCCCGTGGAGGTCGTGGCCTGGCCGCCGACGCCCGAGAACGTCGAGCGCGCGCTGCGCGAGGGTCAGTACGGCCGCTGCGTGTGGGCGTGCGACAACGACGTCGTCGACCACCAGGTCGTCAACCTCGAATACGACGGCGGGGTCACCGCAAGCTTCACGATGACCGCGTTCACGCGGATGCGCCCGCGCGAGACGCGGATCTTCGGCACCCGCGGCGAGCTCTACGGCGACGGCAGCACGATCCGCGTCTACGACTTCCTCACGCGCGAGACCACCGAGCACGAGGTCGGGGACGTGTCCGGCGGCCACGACGGGGGCGACGACGGGGTGATCGCCGACTTCGTGGCGGCCGTGGCCGCGGGCGACCCCGCGCTGGTCCCGACCAGCCCCGCCGAGACGCTGGCGTCGCACCGGATCGCGTTCGCCGCGGAGGCCGCGCGGCGCGAACGGCGGGTCGTGGCGCTTTAGGGACCCGGCGCCGCGGCCGAACACCAATCCAGGATGGATGTGAGCCAGCAGCTGGACGCCGCGCGCCGCGACTACTGGGAGGACCCCACCGGCTCGCTGGTCGTCGCGATCCGTCATCAGGACGGTGAGCGGCGCGGACGCGCGCTGGCGCTGCAGGGCACCGTCTCGCTGCACCGCGGCGACCTGCACGGCGCGTTCGCGCTCGCCACCGCCGCCGAGCCGCATATCGGCGACGACGCGGCCGCGCGCTGCGAGGTCGCGGCGCTGAAGGCCCACCTCTCGTTCTTCACCGGCTCGTATTCGGAGGCGCTGCGCCACGCCGAGGAGGCGATCGCGGTCGCCGACGAGCACGGCGACGTCCACCTGCGCGTGTTCGCC
Source organism: uncultured Solirubrobacteraceae bacterium (assembly GCA_963759375.1). Classification (GTDB taxonomy): domain Bacteria; phylum Actinomycetota; class Thermoleophilia; order Solirubrobacterales; family Solirubrobacteraceae; genus DASSUW01. The sequence continues at coordinate 70,272 of CAVWYY010000002.1, forward strand.
CGCCGTGCCGCCTGCATGGTGTTCGGCAACGTCGGGGTCACGGACTGGCAGGGGCAGCTGCGGGACGTGCTCGACCTATCGATCGCCGCCGGCGACCGCTGGCAGGAGGCGATCTCGCGCAATGACATCGCCTGCTGGCACCAGCACGAGGGCCGGACGGCCGAGGCCGAGGACGAGATCGAGCGCGGGCTCGACATCGCCCGCGAGCTCGAGCGCAACCGCTTCGCGCTCGGCGTCCTGCACTCCACCCGCTCCGACATCCGCCTGCTGGCCGGCCGCGCCGACGAGGCGCGCGCCGACGCCGAGCGGGCGATCGCCGCGCTGATCGAGCAGGGCGAGCCCAACCCGTACGTGTTCGGCGTGACCGTGCGCGCCGAGGTCCAGGCGTTGGCCGCGCTCGGCCGGCTCGACGAGGCGCAGCGCTCCGGCGAGGGCGCGCTGGCCCGCCTCGGCGAGCACGTGCCGCAGGCCCGCAGCCTCGTGCTCTCGACGATGGCCGAGGCGCTGCGTGAGGCCGGCCGCCTCGAGGAGGCCTACGACGCGCTGAGCCGCAGCGCCGAGCTCGAGCGCCAGGCGGTGCGCGAGCTGTCCGAGCTGCGGATCAGCCTCGAGCGGGCGACGCTGGAGGCCAGCGCGCTGCGCGAGGAGGCCGAGCGCGACTGGCTCACCGGCCTGCACAACCGCCGCTACCTCGCGCGCCAGCTGGAGAGCATCGCGCCGCAGTTCAGCATCGCGGTGCTCGATCTCGACCACTTCAAGGCGATCAACGACGAGCACGGCCACGACGTCGGCGACCAGGTGCTGGTACGCATCGCCGGACTGCTCCTCGGCGTGGTCCGGCACTCCGACGTCGTCGTGCGGACCGGCGGCGAGGAGTTCGTCCTGCTGATGCCGGCCAGCGACCGCTCGGCCGCGCGGCACTGCTGCGAGCGCGCGCTGCAGGCGATCCGCGACGCCGGCTGGGACGAGGTCGCCCCGGGGCTGACGGTCACTGCCAGCGTGGGCATCGCGTCGTCGGGCGAGTCCGACGACCTCGCCGCGCTCGCCGACCGGCGCCTCTACGCGGCCAAGCGCGCCGGTCGCGATCGCATCGTCGCCTGATCTCCGTCGGCGAACGTCAACTGCGCTGGGTAGGGGGTCGGCAGGGTCGGCCGCGGCGGCGACCATCGTCGAGTTAGTTCCCTCCACGGGAAGTAACTCGACAATCGCTGCCCCGGCGAGGGCTCCCCAGCCTCCCTACCCAGCCGGTGTTGACGTTCGTCAGCGCAACGGCCGCACCAGCTTCCGCCGCCCCACCACCGCGATCGTGCGCGCTCGCGACGCGCCGCCCGCGTGCACGACCCTGTAGTCCGGGTGCCGCACGTACGTCGGCGCGTACGTGATGTGGTCCACGCGCTCGCGCCCTCGGCCGACGCGCACGTGCAGTCGCACGAGCATGCCGTCCTGGGTCGCCGCCGGGCAGCACCATGCGCCCTGAGCGGACAGCAGGTTGCCCTCGCCGTAGACGACCCAGAGGCGGCCGGTGCGTCGGATCGGCTGCACCACGTGGGCGTGCTGCCCGACCACCGCGGTGATCGCGCGCGAGCGGCTGAGCCGTCGCGCCAGCGCGGTCTGGAACGGGTCCGGCGCGTGGCGGTACTCGGTGCCCCAGTGCAGGTTGACGATCACCACGCGCGCGCCCGCGCGGCGCGCCCGGCGCGCGGCGCGCAGGATCGGCCCGGCGCGCGCGAGGTTGACCGACCACGGGTGCGGCACCGGCAGCCCGTTGGTGTGCTGCGTGTACGAGAGGAACGCGACCTTCACGCCCCGTGCCCGCATGATCAGCAGCCGCCGGCTCTGCGCGCGCGACGAGAACGATCCGGTGTGGCGCACGCCGGCGCGGGCGAGCGACCGGCGCGTGAAGTCGATCCCCCGCTGGCCCTGGTCGACGGAGTGGTTGGACGCGGTGCTGCAGGCGTCGTAGCCGGTGCTGCGGATCGCCCGGGCGAGCGCGGGCGGTGACCGGAAGCGCGGGAACCCGGACGGCGTGCCCGGCATCAGCGGCGTCTCGACGTGGCAGAACGCGAGGTCGTTGCGGCGCACCCAGTGGCGGATCGGGCGCAGCAGCGGGCGGAAGTCGTAGCCGCTGCCGCCGGCCAGCGTGCGCGCCCGCGCCACGACCTGCAGGTGCGGCAGCAGATCGCCGCTCACGCCGATGCGCAGGTGCACGATCGGAGGGGGCGGCGCGTCCACAGCGTCAGCCCACCGGCTCGATCGCCGCCCTCAGCGACACGCGGTGGAAGCGGTGGCCGGCGGTGAGCTCGACCGCGAGGCTGGGCGCCGGCGTCGGATTGGTCGGCTCGGGCTTGACCTCGACGGCGGACAGCATCGCGTTCGGCGGCCCGTTGAGCCGCGCGATCCGGTAGCCGTCGAGATCGACGTGGTCGACGGCGGCGAGGCGGACCTGCCGGCGCGGCTCGCCCGTCGCGAGACGCACACGCGTCCCGTCGCGCAGCACCGCGTTGACGCGACCCCAGGTCGGGAAGTGCACGCGCACGCGGTACGCGGGGCACAGGCGGCGGCAGCGCGCCTGCCAGCGGCCGGAGATCATCCCCCTGCGGAACCGGTAGTCGGACTCCACGCGCAGCTTGCGGCGCGCCAGCCGGCCGCGCGTCTCGAGCACCTTGAACGGGCCGGCGTAGGGCCGCGTCGGATACGCCTGGGGACGCCGCAGGCTGCCGCGCGGCGAGCGGAGGATCGCGATCCGCGCGCCCCGCCGCGGGCGCTCGGTGGCCAGGAACGTGCGACCGGCCGGGCCGTAGACGACCATCCCGAACGCCCCCGGCGGGCGGCCGCCGGTGCCCGACGCGACCCGCTGGCCCGGCCCGAACAGCCGCGCCATCTCGATTCCGCCGTAGTGCAGCGCCCCGCGATCGTCGGGCACGATCGCCGTCGAGTAGCGCGGCGTGGTCACCGCCAGGCGGCCGGTGTCGTAGTCGTACGCGTAGAGCGGCGGCGGCGCGATCGACGGCAGCGAGCCCATGCCCAGGCCGACGGCGCGCGCGGCGGCCGCGAGCATGCGCGCGCGGAACAGCGCGAGGTTCTTCATCCGCGTGTCGACCCCGAACATCAGCCGCGGCGCGAATGCGCTGTCGTCGGCGTCGGCGAGGCGGCGGTAGAGCACGAGCGCCTGGTCGAACATGGACTTCGCCCACGCGCCGTCGCGCGGGTCCTGCCAGAAGCTCGGGGCGACCGCGATCGCCTGCAGCCCCTGCAGCGCGAACGCCCAGTACTGGCCCGAGTGCCAGCGGCGGTAGCCGCGCGACGTGTCCCAGTTCAGGTAGCCGGCGTGCGTCCAGGACCCCGCGAGCAGCCGCGTGACCCAGGCGCTCAGCCGCTGGACGGAGGCGGCGGGAAGGGGAGGCATGCCCAGTGCCTTCGCGCGCTCATAGTGCGCGAGCGCGTGCGCGTTGATGTTCGCGTACTCCGGCGTGTCGAAGTTGCTGGCGGCTTCGTCGCGGTGGTCGGGCCGGTAGTGGAACTGGTAGCCGGCGCCGAGGTTGGCGCTCTTCATGCCGCTCATCGGGCGCGTGATCCCGCCCGCGAAGTCGGCGAGCTGGGCGCGGTAGTCGCCGAGCAGCAGGTCGGACCGGCCGGTCACGGTCGCCGCGCTCGCGTACATCTCGGCGCTCCAGTTGATCTGGTTGAGCAGCCGGCGCGGGTATCGCCAAGCAGGCGCTGTAGGCGCAGAACGCGACGGTGGCCGTGATGCGCTGGACGGCCGCCGCCGACAGGCCGAGCGGCACGCGTGCGCGCCAGGCCCACGCCAGCGCCTCCGCGACCTTCGGCTCGAGCGACATGTGCTCGCGCACCGGCTTGTCGAGGTCGACCGACCAGCACGTCGACAGGCTCGGCGTGGGAGCCGGCGGCGGTGCCCAGCCAGGCGGGCGCCGACGTCAGCCGGTCGACGATCCGGCGCGCCCGCTCATCCCGGCGGGTCTGCCCGCGATGGCCGGCCATCGCGGCGATCGAGTGCGTGAGCAACATCGCGGCGTTCTCGCGCGTGTCGGCGATGCCTTGCTCGCCGACGTACGCCCCGCGGGGCTCGCTCCAGCGCTCATCCAGCCCGCCCGCCAGGCGGTCGGCGAACGCCCAGTAGTCGGCGTCCGTGAAGGCGGCATGCGCGGGCGCCGCGCACATGAGCACGAGCGCGCCCACGAGCACGGAAAGGCGAGGCATCAGACACAGTCTGCCTGGGTATCCGGCGACTGTAGGTTCTGCTAGCTTTCGTCATAAGTCCCCGGGCATCTGCTGAAGCGGGAGAAAAAGGCCGTTGGGAGCGGCTGGGGGGACGGGCGGAGATGTCTAATCGGGAGGGAGGCTCCCCAATGCGAAAGGCAGCCATCGTGGCTGGCCTGGTCGCGGCGTTGAGCGCGGTGTTCGCGCTCCCGTCGGTTGCTGCGGCCGCACCGAAGTTCAAGGTCCTGGTGTTCTCCAAGACCGCGGGCTTCAGACACGACTCGATCGAGACCGGTGTCGCTCGGGTCAAGCAGCTCGGCACGGCGAACAACTTCGCCGTCGACGCGACGGAGGATGCGACCGCCTTCAAGGCGGCCAACCTCCGCAATTACGACGCGGTGATCTTCCTGAGCACGACCGGTGACGTGCTCAACGACGCGCAGCAGGCGGCGTTCGAGAACTACATCGCGGACGGCGGCGGCTACATGGGCGTCCACTCCGCTGCCGACACGGAGTACGACTGGAAGTTCTACGGGAACCTCGTCGGCGCGTACTTCAAGGGGCACCCGGCGATCCAGGAGGCGACGATCAAGGTCGCCGACAAGCTGCATCCGGCGACGAAGGGGCTGCCGGACCGCTGGACGCGCACGGACGAGTGGTACGACTACCGCACGAACCCCCGCGGTGACGTGCACGTCCTGGCGACGCTCGACGAGAAGAGCTACACGGGCGCCACGATGGGCGCCGACCACCCGATCACGTGGTGCCAGGAGTACGGCGGCGGGCGCTCGTTCTACACGGGCCTCGGCCACACCAAGGAGTCCTACGGCGAGCCGGCGTTCCAGCGGCTGCTGCTGGGCGGCATCCGGTACGCCGCCGGCAACAAGTCGGCGGACTGCGGCGCGACTGTCGAGAGCCGCTTCCAGAAGGTCACGCTCAACGACTTCCCGATCGAGGGGATGGGCATCGCCACGCTGCCCGAGGGCCGCGTGCTGATGACCGAGCGCAAGGGTCGCGTGATGCTGCACGACCCGGCGACCGGACTGAACACGGTGGCGGCGAAGCTCGACGTCTACCAGCACGACGAGGAAGGCGTGCAGAGCATCGCCATCGACCCGAACTTCAAGCAGAACAACTGGGTCTACATCTACCACTCGCTCCCGACCGGGAACACGCCGGTGGACGACCCTGCGACGCCGACCGTCAACGAGGGCGATGCGCCCTTCGACGGGACCGCGGCGGACTTCGCGAAGTTCAAGGGTGTCGTGCGCCTGTCGCGGTACAAGATGACCGGCGACACGATCAACCTCGACTCCGAGCAGCAGATCCTCGACGTGCCGGTCGACCGCGGTCTCTGCTGCCACGTCGGCGGGCACATCGACTTCGACAGCCAGGGCAACCTGTACCTGTCGACGGGCGATGACACGAACCCGTTCGAGTCCGACGGCTACGCGCCGCTCGACGACCGGCCCGGCCGCAACCCGGGCTTCGACGCGCGCCGCTCGGCCGGCAACACGAACGACCTGCGCGGCAAGGTGCTCCGCATCAAGCCGAAGGCCGGCGGCGGCTACGAGATTCCCGCGGGGAACCTGTTCCCGCAGGGCGCGCCCAAGACCCGTCCGGAGATCTACCTGATGGGCCTGCGCAACCCGTTCCGCATCGCGGTCAACCGCACCAATGACGACCTCTACGTCGCCGACTACTCGCCCGACGCCAACAAGCCGGACCCGGTTCGCGGGCCGGACGGCAAGGGCAAGTGGTTCGTGGCCCGCGGTCCGGGCAACTATGGCTGGCCGTACTGCGCCACCGATCAGCTGCCGTACCAGGACTACGACTTCGCGACCAAGACGTCGAGCGGCGCGTTCAACTGCGCGGCGCCGGTCAATGACTCGCCGTACAACACGGGTCTGCGCGACCTGCCGGCGGTGAAGCACCCGGACGTGTGGTTCGGCTACGGCGCGTCGACGGAGTTCCCCGAGCTCGGCACCGGCGGGATCGGCCCGATGGCCGGCCCGGCGTACCAGTTCAAGAAGAACAGCACCTCGCGGATCAAGTGGCCGCAGTACTACGACAACGTGCCGCTGTTCTACGAGTGGACGCGGGACTACGTGAAGGAGATGCGCCTGGACGACTCGGGCAACCTCCTGAAGATCAACCCGGTCCTGCCGTCGTTCACGTTCGACAACCCGATGGACATCGAGTTCGGCGATGACGGCGCGCTGTACACGCTCGAGTACGGCACGGGCTACTTCGTGACCCTGCCGGAGGCCCAGCTCGCGCGCATCGACTACGTGCGCGGGAACCGGACGCCGGTGGTGAAGGTGGCGGCCGACAAGACCCAGAGCGACACGGCGCCGCTGACGGTGCAGTTCTCCAGTGCGGGCACGAACGACCCGGACGGCGATCGGCTCACGTACGAGTGGGACTTCGATGCCGACGGCACGTTCGACTCGACGGCGGCGAACCCGTCGCATACGTACGCCACTGCGGGCGTCTACAACGCCACGCTGAAGGTGACCGACCGGACCGGCCGCTCGGCGTCCGCCGAGGTGCAGATCATCGTCGGCAACGCCCGGCCGACGATCGAGTTCGTCAAGCCCGTCGCGGGCCAGGCGTTCCAGTTCGGCGACACCGTCCAGGTCGAGGTCACGGTGACCGACGACCAGGAGGTCGACTGCACCAAGGTGCAGCTGTCGTACATCCTCGGCCACGACACGCACGGCCACCCGATCAGCAGCACGACCGGGTGCACGGGCCAGTTCGTGACGACCGCGGGTGGCCATGACCCGGCGACGCAGAACCTGCGCGCCGTGTTCGCGGCCTCCTACACGGACGCCGGGCCGGAGGGTGACGGCGAGGGCGCGCTGACCGGCAACGCCGAGATCACGCTCACACCTAACCCGTAGCGCTCACGAGGCGCCGCCGCCTGGTGGCGGCGGCGCCTCGACGCGCTCCATCAGAAGCCCGTCGTGCCACTCGCCGGTGGCCATGTCGCGCTCGTACGCGCGCATGACGCCGACCGCGGTGAAGCCCGCCTTCTCGTACGCGCGGATCGCCTGCGCGTTCTCGACGGCCGGGTCGATCGTGATCCGGTGGTGGCCCCTCTCCTCGACCAGGTGCGTGACCAGCAGCTCGATCGCGCGCGTGCCGAGGCCGCGGCCGTGCAGCGCGGGGTCGAGGAAGATGTCGATGCTCGCGTGGCGGTACTTGGCGTCGAGCTCCTCGCCGTATTGGATGAGGCCGACGACCCGGCCGCTCGACTCGATCGTCAGCATCGTCGCGTCCGGCTCGTTCCAGGGCGCGCCGTCGTCCCACCAGCGGGCGACCTCCGGCGTCGCGATGATCCGGGTGAGCTCGGGAAGGTCCCGCTCCTCGAGCGGGCGCAGGATCAGGTCTGATCGAGTTCCAGCCACTTGCTGACCCGCGGTGGCTCGTAGGCGGCCAGCGCGTCGAGCAGCTCGGCCGGGTCCGCGGAGATCGACAGCACCGCCCGGTGCTGCGCCCGCAGGAAGCCCTCGCTCACCGCGTGGTCGAGGAAGGTCGCGAGGCCGTCGTAGTAGCCGCGCACGTTGAGCACGCCGCACGCCTTGTCGTGGATCCCGAGCTGGCTCCACGTGTAGATCTCGATCAGCTCCTCGAGCGTGCCGATGCCGCCGGGCAACGCGATGAACGCGTCGGCCAGCTCGGCCATCAGCGCCTTGCGCTCGTGCATCGAGTCGACCACCTTGAGCTCGGTGAGCCCGGCGTGGCCGATCTCGCGGTCGATCAGCGCCTGCGGCATCACGCCGATCGCCTCGCCGCCGGCGGCCAGGACGGTGTCGGCGATCACGCCCATGAGGCCGACCTTGCCACCTCCGTAGACGATGCCGATGCCGCGTGCGGCGAGCTCGTTCCCGAGCGCGGTGGTGGCCTCGGCGTAGACGGGGTTGCTGCCCCGGTTGGATCCGGCGTAGACGCAGACGCGCATGCGGGTAGGTTCGCAGGCATGGAAGAAGTCAAGCTCGGACCCCTGACCGTCAGCCGTCTCGCCCTCGGGACGATGCTGATGGGTGATGACACCCCCGTCGACGAGTCGCACCGGATGCTCGACCGCTTCGTCGAGGCGGGCGGCACGCTGATCGACACCGCCGACACGTACGGAGACGGGCGGTCCGAGGAGGTGCTGGCCCCGTGGCTGGCCCGCCGGCGCGACGACGTGGTCGTGGCCACGAAGGTCCGGTTCTCGGTCAGCGATCCGGGCGGCGAGGGCCTCGCGCCCGACCGCATCCGCGCGGCCTGCGACGCCAGCCTGCGCCGCCTCGGCATCGACGTGATCGACCTCTACCAGGTGCACGCGCCCGACCCGAGCGTGCCGCTCGAGGAGTCGCTCGAGGCACTCGACGGGCTCGTGGAGGCGGGCAAGGTGCGCGCGCTCGGCGCGTCCAACCACCCGGCGTGGCTGCTCGCCTGGGCCGTGGCGCTGCAGGACCGCAACGGCTGGTCGCCGTTCGTCAGCCTGCAGCCGCAGTACTCGCTGGTGGAGCGCACCGCGGAGCTCGAGCTGCTCCCGTTCTGCCGCGCCGCCGGTCTCGGCGTGCTGCCGTGGGGCCCGCTGGGCGCCGGCTTCCTGTCTGGGCGTTACTCGCGCGACGACATGCCGGAGGGGCGCGTGACCGCGGCGCCCGACGATCTCGAGGAGGCCTCACACCGGCGCGCGGTCGAGCGCAACTTCCGCGTCGTCGACGCGGCTCGCGAGGTCGCGGAGGCGCACGGCGCGACCGTGCCGCAGGTGGCGATCGCGTGGATGCTGGGCGTGGAGGGGATCACGGCGCCGATCGTCGGCCCGCGCACAGCAGAGCATCTCGAGGACCTGCTCGGCGCCGTCGACCTAGAGCTGTCGGACGACGAGCGCGCGGCGCTCGAAGCGCCGGCGCCACCGCCGGAGATGTCGCCGATGCGCATGCTGACCGAGCAGGTCGGCCTCGAGCGGTTCAGCGCCCCGCTGCGTCGCTAGAGCGCGTCGAGCACCCGCTCGAGGTCGCTCTCGTCGTTCCACGCTCCCACCGAGGCGCGCAGGTACGGCGTGCCCGGCAGGTTGCGGAGGACGATGCCGGCGGCGGTGATGCGGTCGCGCGAGGCCTCGGGGTCGGGGTCCTCCCAGGCGACGAGCGTGGTGCCGTCGCGCGGGGCGACCGTGCGGCCTCTCTCGCGCAGCGCGTCGGCGAAGCGGTCGGCCAGGCGCGCGGCGCGCTCGTGGACCGCCTGCAGGCCGTAGGACTCGAGCAGCTCGATCGCGGCGAGCGTGAACGCCACGCCCTCGCGCGGGAGCGACGCGCCGTCGTAGCGGCGCGCGTCCTCGTGCAGCACGCCGTCGAGCCCGCGGCTCGCGTCCTGGAACGCCAGGTAACCGGGTGAGATCGCCTGCACGCGCTCGCGGAACGACGGCGCGACGTAGAGCAGCCCGGTTCCGTCGGCGCCGCACAGCCACTTCTGGCCGGCGGCTGCGTAGGCGTCGCACCGCAACTTCGCGATGTCGAGCGGGATCGCCCCGGCGCCCTGGGCGCCGTCGAGGACCACCGGGATGTCGAGCTCGCCGAGCGCGGCGGGCGCGACCTCGCCGGTCACCCACGAGACGTGCGAGCACGCGACGAGCGTCGTGCGGCTCGTGACCGCGTCGGCGGTGTCCTTGAGCGGGACGGCCGTGACCTTCACGCCGCGCGAGCGCGCGACGACCAGCGGCCCGATCAGGCCCGGGTGCTCGCTGTCGGAGGTGACGATCTCGTCGCCAGGCCCGAGGTCCAGCCCGGCGAGCATCGCCGCCAGCCCGTCGCTGGTCGAGCTCTTCAGCGCGACGTCCGCGACCGGGCAGCCGAGGACGCGCGCGTATGCCTCGCGCAGGGCGTCCTGCCCGCCGCGGCGCGCCTCGAAGTGCGTCATGTACCGCCCCTCGGCCTCCTGCGAGTCGAGTGCCGCACGTGCGGCGTCGGCGGCCTTGGCGGGCACCGGCCCGTCCGTGCCGGCGTTCAGGTAGGCGAGGGTCTCGAGGACCGGGAACTCGGCACGGAGGGCGGCGGCGTCCATAGGCCGCGGGAGGCTACTAGCGGCCGCAGACCGGCCAGGGCGACGAGCCGGCCTGCGCGTAGAGCGCGGCGGCGCGGCGGTCCTGCTCGGCCTCCGAGGCCTGGGCGGGGTTGCCGGAGCCGCCGACGGCCGCCCACGTCCCGAGCGTGAACTGGTACTTGCCGTAGAAGCCGTTGCCGGTGTCGGTTGTCGGGTCGCCGCCCGACTCGCAGGCCGCGATGGCCTCGAGCACCGGTGACGCGGTGGGGGCGTTCGCGCGGCGCTCCTGGCGCTCGAGCTGCCGTATCCGGACGCGGATCGCGTCCGGCGTCTGGCCGCGCAGGCGCACGCGCTCGGCGTCTGGCGAGCGGTCGAGCCGGCGGACGATCCGCAGTGCGCGACCGGTCAGGTCGTCCTGCGCGTTGGCGTAGCGCTCGGCCCGCATCTGGTCCGTCACCGTCAGGTGCCCGCCCACCGGCGCGCGCAGCGCGGCGTCGCTGGGGGAGGGCGGGTCGTTGGCCTCGGCGGCGGCGAGCGCGGCGGCCGGCGCGGCGAGCAGCGTGCCCGCCAGCGCGAGCGCTGTCGTCGTCTTGGTTCTCATCATCACGTCCTCGGCGGCCCGCGCGCATGCGTGCACGGCAGACCGTGTCGGGTGCAAGTTCGGATCGGACGGCGTCCACCCACAGGCCCATTCGCTCGTCGCGCCAAATCAATGCGCGGCGCATGGCCCATGCGGCGGTCCTCAGCCGTCGCGGCCCCTCAGGGTATCAATCGGTTGCGGACGCAACTTTCTTGAGGCCAGGTACGCTGGCCGGCCGGTGCGCGGACGGCCCGACAGCCTCGCCGTGCTGCGGCAGCGTGACTTTCGCCTGGCGTTCGGGCCTTCGCGGTCTCGGTGCTGGGCGACCGGATGGTGAACATCGCCCTGGCGTTCGCGGTGCTCGAGCTCGGCGGGTCGGCGACCGACGTCGGGATCGTGCTCGCCTGCCGCACGCTCCCGCTCGTGAGCTCGCTGCATCGGCGGCGTCGTGGCGGACCGGATGTCGCGCCAGACGGTGATGGTGACTGCGGACCTCGCGGCGCGTGACGCAGGGCGTGCTGGCCGCGCTGGTGATCACCGGCGAGCCGGCGCTGTGGGCGTCGGCGCCTGTGGGCGGCGTGATGGCCACCGCATCCGCCCGGCGTCATCGCGCTGCGCTGTTCGCCGCGCCGCCCGCGCGGCTGGCCGCCGAGGCGCCGGCCGCGTGGTCGGTCGAGACGTCCGGCCGGGATCGGCTGATGCTCGGCGACGTCGTCTGGGACTCGACGCTCCAGCGCAAGTGCCGCCCGGACGCTCTCGCGCGAGCTCGACGACTGGTTCGGCTCGCTCGCCCTCTATCGCTCGGCTGGTGTCTGGGGCCGGATCTCCGACGCGATCGGCGTCGACCCGGCGCTGGGCTCGCCGCCGGCCTGCTGCTCGCGGTGGTCGTGGCGCCGCTGGCGGTCCGCGAGGTTCGAACCATGCCCGGCGACTAGCATCCACCGGCCTATGCACGTGACCCTGCCCGACGGCTCGCAGAAGGAGCTGCCCGACGGCGCCACCGGCGCCGACCTCGCCGCCTCGATCGGGCCCGGGCTCGCGCGCGCCGCGCTGGCCATCCGCGTGCTCGACGGCGACAAGCCGGACCGGCACGACGGCAGCGCGTACGACGACGGCCGCATCCACGACCTCGCCGCCCCGCTGCCGGACGGCGCGCGCGTCGAGATCGTCACCCCCAACGCCGAGGACCTCGACTCGGTCCAGCTGATCCGCCACGACACCGCGCACGTGCTCGCCGCGGCCGTGCTCGAGCTCTGGCCCGGCACCAAGATCTCGATCGGCCCGCCGATCGCGGACGGCTTCTACTACGACTTCGAGTTCCCGCCCGGCGTCACCGTCTCGGACGCCGACTTCGAGCGCATCGAGGCCAAGATGCGCGAGCACATCAAGGCCGATGAGCCGTTCCAGCGCGAGGACATCCCCGCCGGCGACGCGATCGACCGCTTCGTGCGCGATGGCCAGGACTACAAGGTCGAGCTGATCGAGGACCTCATCCGCGACCAGGGCGTCCCGACCGTCTCGCTCTATACCAACGACGGCTTCACCGACCTGTGCCGCGGCCCTCATACGCCGTCGACCAAGCGCGTGAAGGCGTTCAAGCTGCTGTCGGTCGCGGGCGCGTACTGGCGCGGCGACGCCGACCGCCAGATGCTCACCCGCATCTACGGCACCGCGTTCCACTCCAAGGAGGACCTCGAGGCGCACCTGCAGCGGCTGGAGGAGGCGCGGGCGCGCGACCACCGCAAGCTCGGTCGCGAGCTCGACCTGTTCATGTTCAGCGACCTGAGCCCCGGCTCGCCGTTCTGGCATCCGCCCGGCAAGGCGATGCTCAACCAGCTGCAGAACCTGTGGCGCAGGGAGAACGCCGACCGCGGCTACCGCGAGGTCCAGACGCCGATCCTCTACGACGTCAGCCTCTGGAAGCAGTCCGGCCACTGGGACGTCTACCGCGACCACATGTACTTCACGGACGACCTCGAGGGGCGTCCGATGGGCCTGAAGCCGATGAACTGCCCGGCCCACGTGCAGCTGTTCAAGGATGGGCGCCACTCCTACCGCGACCTGCCGATCCGCTACTCGGAGGCCGGGCTGGTCCACCGCCACGAGCCGAGCGGCACGCTGCACGGCCTGCTGCGCGTCCGCCACATCACCCAGGACGACGCCCACATCTTCTGCACCGAGGAGCAGGTGCCGGAGGAGGTCCAGCGCTGCCTGGACTTCGGCTACGCGATCTACGACACGTTCGGCTTCGCGCCGCGGCTGGAGCTCTCGACCCGGCCGGAGAAGCGCGTCGGCACCGAGGAGATGTGGGACCGCGCCGAGGCGCTGCTCGAGAAGGCGCTGGTCGACAAGGGCCTCGAGTACGAGCTCAACCCCGGCGACGGCGCGTTCTACGGCCCGAAGATCGACCTCCACATGACCGACTCGATCGGCCGGTCATGGCAGCTCGGGACCGTCCAGCTCGACTACTACATGCCCGAGCGGTTCGAGCTGACCTACACGGGAGCGGACAACGCCGAGCACCGGCCGGTGATGATCCACCGCGCGCTGATGGGCAGCTTCGAGCGCTTCATGGGGATCCTCATCGAGCACTACGCCGGCGAGTTCCCGCTCTGGCTGTCGCCCGTCCAGGCGATCGTGCTGCCGCTGGCCGACCGCCACGTCGACTACGCGCGCGAGGTGCACGCCGCGCTGAACGACGCCGGCCTGCGCGCCGACGTCGACGAGCGCACCGAGTCGGTCGGCCGCAAGATCCGCGAGGCGGAGCTGCGCAAGGTGCCGTACATGCTCGTGGTCGGCGACCGCGAGGCCGAGCAGGGAGCCGTGGCGCTGCGCCGCCACCGTGAGGGCGACCAGGGCACGGTCCCGATCGCCGAGGCGGTCGAGCGCCTCGTGAGCGAGGCCGCCGGCCGCAATTAGTTGTACCGTCTTCCTTTCTACGCGCCGCAGGGGTGTGAGCGCGGTGGAAAGGGAGGGGTCCCTCATGGGTGACAAGCTGAGTCGTCGCGGCTTCGTGGGCGCGGCGGCGGGAACCGCGGCGGCGACCGCATTCGGGCCGTGGTCGCCGGTGGCCGCCGCGCACGGCAAGCGCAAGCACGGCCGGCGGCGACCGACTGCTGCCGAAGCGCCGGATCGGCATCCAGCTCTACACGGTCCGCGACCAGGTGGCCTCGCAGGGCTTCGACGCGGTGTTCGCGACGCTGGCCGAGCAGGGGTACAAGGAGGTCGAGTTCGCCGGCTACGAGGCGCAGGGCCGCCGCTGGAGCAACCAGGAGCTGCGCGGATTGCTGCGCAAGTACGGCCTGAAGGCGGCCGGCAGCCACATCGGCTACGGGACCTTCCGGACGTCGCTCGAGCAGGTGCTCGACGATGCCGAGGAGATCGGCATGAAGTACGTCGGCACGGCGAGCAGTCCCGCCGAGGGCAACAGCCAGACGCCCGACGGCTACAGGCAGGCCGCCGAGGACTTCAACGCGTTCGGAGCCGCCGCGCGCAAGCGCGGGCTGCGCTTCTACCAGCACAACCACGACAGCGAGTTCGAGGTCGTCAACGGCACGCGGTTGTTCGACGTCCTGTTCGAGGAGACCGACCCGCGGCTCGTGTTCTTCGAGATGGACATCTTCTGGGCGTACGTCGGCCAGAGCCGCTTCCCCGGCTTCCGCCCGCACGACTACGTCTGGGACAACCCGGAGCGCTTCCCGCTGTTCCACGTCAAGGATGGGTTGCGGAACGGCGGTCCGCACTCGGGCTGGACGATGACCGACATCGGTGCGGGCGACCTGCCGTTCGAGCCGTTCTTCTGCGGCCTGGACACGGACGACCACCACTTCATCGTCGAGAACGACGACGCAGCGGGCGCCGCGGGTGGCCCGTTCGGCTTCTCGGAGCGCAGCTACGACTACCTGGCGTCGCTGCGCGAGCGCGCCGGCGGCAAGAGGCGCCGCAAGCACCACCACTGAGCGGTCAGCTCGTCGTGCGGGCGTGCTGGTCCAGCACCGCCCGCACGGCGCGCAGCAGCGAGAGCTGATCGAACGGCTTCTCGATGAACGCGCTGCCGGGCGGCAGCTTGCCGCGACCCTCGACGGTCTCGGCCGTGTAGCCCGACAGGAACAGCGTCCGCAGCCCGGGGCGCAGCGACTGGATCCGCTGCGCGAGCTCGGGGCCGGACATGTCGGGCATGATCACGTCGGTCAGCAGGACGTGGAGCTCCTCCTCGCCGGTGGCCGCGCGCTCGAGCGCGGCGAGCGGCCCGTCGGCCGCCAGCACGCGGTAGCCCTGCGCGGTCAGCACGTGCTCGACGAGGCGCCGGACGCTCTCCTCGTCCTCGCACAGCAGGATCGTCTCGGTGCCGGCGAGCGCCTCGGCCTCCGCCGCGGGCCGGGTCGGCTGGAGCGCGGCCGTCGTGTCGGTGGCGGGCAGGTAGACCTTGAAGCTCGTGCCGAGGTCGGGCTCGGAGTACACGTGCACGCGGCCTCCCGACTGCGTGACGATTCCGTGCACGGTGGCGAGCCCGAGGCCGGTTCCCTGGCCGACCTCCTTGGTCGTGAAGAACGGCTCGAAGACGTGCTCGACGGTCTTGCGGCTCATGCCGACACCGGTGTCGGTGACCGACAGGCAGACGTCGGCGCCGACCCGGCGGGTCTCGATGGTCAGCGTGCCGCCGGTGGGCATCGCGTCGCGCGCGTTGACCGCCAGGTTCAGCAGCACCTGTTCGATCTGCGAGCGGTCGGCGACCACCGCCGGCAGGTCGTCCTGCGCCAGCACGGCGATCTCGATGTCGGCGCCGATCAGCCGCCGCAGCATCGGGAGCAGCGCGTCGGCCACCTCACCGAGGTCGAGCGTGACGGGCTCGAGCACCTGCTGGCGGGAGAACGCGAGCAACTGGCGCGTGAGCTGCGCGGCGCGACCGGCCGCCCGTTCGACCTCGACGAGCTCGTTGGCGCCCGGGCCCGCGCCGATCCGCCGGCGGGCGATCTCGCTGTACCCGCCGATCACGGTCAGCAGGTTGTTGAAGTCGTGAGCCACGCCGCCGGCGAGCTGCCCGATCGCCTCCATCTTCTGCGACTGCCGGAGCTGGTCCTCGAGCACGCGGCGCTCGGTCACGTCGCGCAGCACGAACAGGTGGCGGCCCGGGAGGAACTCGGGGTGCGAGCGGACCTCCAGCACGCGGCGCCGGCCGTCCTGCTCGCCGTCCCAGACGGATTCGAGCATCCCCTGGGCGATCCGCTCGTCGGTGAGGAAGCCGGCCCAGTCGGCCTCGGCGCGCTCGGTGCCGATGAGATCGTCGAGCCGCATACCGATCATCTGCTCGCGCGTGCGCCCGTAGAAGCGACACGCCGCGTCGTTGACCGAAAGGAAGCGGCGCTCGGAGTCGAACACGGCGATGACGTCCATCGTCGCGTCGAGAATCGCCTGGAGCTCTTCGTGCACCCCTGTCACGAAGGCAAACCGTAGCTATACTCCCTCGGGTTGAATACGCGTTCGAACTCAGCGCCGCGCACTTCTTGACGCGCCGCCAAAAGCACTAGTGCCGGTCCCAAGACGTTTCGATCGGCAGCCGCCTGAGCGCGACCCCACTCGGATCAATGAGCGCATTCGCGTGCCCGAGGTCCGTCTGATCGACGAGAACGGACAGCAGGTGGGGATCATGCGCACCCAGGATGCCCTCCGGATGGCACAGGACCGCGACCTCGACCTTGTCGAGGTGGCTCCCGATGCCAAGCCCCCGGTCACGCGCATCCTGGACTACTCGAAGTACAAGTACGAGCAGAACCAGAAGCAGAAGGCCGCTCGCAAGCACCAGCAGCAGATCAACGTCCGGGAGATCAAGTTCCGGCCGAAGATCGCGCAGCACGACTACGACACCAAGAAGGGCCATGTCGAGCGCTTCCTCAAGGGGCGCGACAAGGTCAAGGTGACGATCATGTTCCGCGGGCGCGAGATGGCCCACCCGGAGCGTGGCGAGATGATCCTCAACCGCCTCGCCGAGGACCTCGGGGATCTCGCCGTCATCGAGCAGCGCCCCCAGCAGGATGGGCGCAACATGACGATGATGCTGGCGCCGCAGAAGGCCTCGACGGGCGACAAGCCCGCGGCCGCTTCAGGCTAGAACCGCCAGGAAGCCCGTTAACGAGCTCGACGGCCCGCGGATCCGTGAGGATCGCATCGGGCCGCCGGGCTTCGACTTCTGGTCAGACGGGGGACTTGCGGGTGCTGCGGCGGGTGCGCGCGAACGCGAACCCGGTGGCGCCGAGGGCGACGAGCACGACGGCCGGGATGATGTACACGAACGGCGACGGGTCATCGTCGGTCGCGACGGCCGGCGACGAGATCGGCTTCAGCTGGTCCGCCGAGTACGGCGACTGCTGGACCGGGATCGGCGCGACCTTGGCGGCCGGGGCCTGGTAGCGCGGCGCCTGGTTGTCGGGGTTGCGCAGGTCCTGCGGCACCTCGGGGGCCTGGTACACGGCGCCCGGGCGGGTGTCCGCGCCACGCAGGTCCTGGCGCGGCGCCGACGTGGTGCCGGCGAGGCTGGACGTCTGGACGCCCTCGTTGTCGATCGGCATCGCGGAGGCCGCGGGGGCGGCGACGGCGAGCGAGAGGAGGGCCGCGGTGATGATGCGGGGGGTGGTGGAGGTCATGGCCGGCAGCGTCCTCGCCGCCGGTAACCATCCGCTCTCAACCCGGTAACAACGCGGTCTGAAGCCCGAAGGGGATCGCCTCCGCCGCTGTCATCGTGCGGCCGCTACGCCGTGTTGCCCACCCGCTCGCCGGGCTTGCCGAACGCGCTCGCCGGGAGCGGCTGCTCCGGCTTCCCCGAGCTCCGGAGCCGTGAGAACCGGCTCAGCGTGTCGAACCAGAACGGCGCGCCGAACGAGATCGCGAGGATCGTGAGGAGCCAGCCGGCGACATCGTGGTAGAGGAACTCGCCCCACCCCTCGTCGCCGTTCCACGGCCAGCCGACGAACCGGGGATCCTGGGCCGTGGACGTCCAACCCACGGGTACACCCAGGGCTGCGACCTTGTCGATGTCGTCAGCCGCCTCCTGGACGTCGCCCGATGGCTCCCCGTTCGTCGCCTGGCTGCCGGCCTGGGCGACTGCCGTCCGAACAGTCTGGTCCTTCCAGAGCCGCTCGCCGATCGTGAGCGTGTTCGCGTTGAGGGCGAGAGCAATGCCCAACCCGAGTATCACGAGGATCAGCTGGGACTTGCGCTTGTACCAGCCGGACACGCGGGCCATCGTGTCGTCGAACCACGCCTCGAGGTTGTGACGGAACTCGTCGATCTCGCCGCGCGCGTCGTCGAGGAGCCCGAGCAGCGACTTCTCGACGCTCCCCGGGAGGCCGGCGCCGTCTATGGCCCGCCGCGCATCGGCTATGACGTCGCGCTTCTCCCGCTCCGCCCCGCCCCCAGTCGTGAGGCGCACATCCGGAGCGACGGTGTCGAGAACCGCGAGCGCAAACGATCGAGGGGAGATATACGACGGAAGTCGCTTCGTCTTGCGCCGGATCAGGCCCGTCTTGTACGTCGCACGGATCAGTGGATGCTCATAGAACCGCGTCTTGAGGTCTGTCATCGGCGCGTCGGCTGCCTCGCCGTTGGCCGTCGCCGGCTCGCCCGCGTGTCCCGCCTCCTCCGGGAAGGCCTCGAGCATGTTGGCGAGCCCCTTCTCGAGCGTCTTCGCGCGGAGATTGAGAATTCCGGCGATGTACTCCTGGATCGCCGAAGCGAAGACGCTCAGGAGCAAGAAGATGAACGACAGCCCGATCGCGAAGTCGAGCGCAGGCAATCCCGTGAGATCCATGCCGGCCTCCCCGGTGGGTGAATGCTCAAACTATCCGACCGGTCGCGCGAGATGCAAGCGGTCAGGTGCGCACGTGCTCCGGCCCGAGCTCCGAGGCGCTGCCCGCGCCGGTCGCCCAGACCGCGACGCGGAGCTGGCGCACGAGGGTCGCCGCGGTCTCGCAGGCGGTGTCGGACCGCGCGGCGAGCAGGAACGGCCGCGCCAGTCCGGCGGCGGTGGCGCCGAGCGCGAGCGCCTTGGCGGCGTCGACGCCGTCGCGCATCCCTCCGGATGCGATCAGCGGGACCTCCGGGGCGGCGGCGTGGGCGTCGGACAGCGCGATCGCGGTCGGGACGCCCCAGTCGTCGAACGCGGCGGCGACGTCTCCCGCCCGCTCGTCGCGGCGCCCCTCGACCAGTGCCCAGTTGGTGCCGCCGGCGCCCGCGACGTCGATCGCCGCCACGCCGGCGTCGCGCAGCAGCACCACGTCGGCGGCGTCCATCCCGAAGCCGACCTCCTTGACGAGCACCGGCAGCGGCGCCAGGTGCGAGACCACGGCCGCGATCCCGGCGGCGACGCCCTCGAAGCGCGGCTCGCCCTCGGGCTGCATCGCCTCCTGGATGGCGTTCAGGTGGATCGTCAGCCCGTCGGCGTCGAGCAGCTCGACCAGCCGCTCGGCGCGGGCGGGCGCGTCGTCGAGCCGCACCTGCGCGGCGCCGAGGTTGCCGAGCAGCAGCGGCGGGCGGTCGTCGCTGCGGTAGGTCGGCAGCAGCGAGGGATCCTCGAGCAGCGCCCGGCCCGAGCCGAGCACGAGCGCCAGCCCGTGCTCGCAGGCCGCGCGCGCCAGCCGCGCGTTGACGACGCCCGCCTCGTCGGTCCCGCCGGTCATCGCCGACACGACCAGCGGCGCCCCCAGCGCAGCCCCGAGGAACGAGGTCTCGAGCGACACGTCGGCGAGGTCGCGCTCGGGCAGCGCGCGGTGGCGCAGCCGGACGCCCTCGAAGCCGGTGCCGCCCGTGTGGCCCACGTCGCTGCCGGCCGCGATGCGCAGATGGTCGGCCTTGCGGCCGACGACCGTCATCGCGCCGCCGTCTCCCGGACGGGCACGCCCAGGTGCCGGAGGATCACGTCGTGCACGTCGGTCGCGGCGAGCTCGCCGTCGCCGAGCAGCTCCTCGTGGCGCGACAGCAGCAGCGGCCCCTTGGCCGGGTCGTCGGGGATCCGGCCGTGCGACCCGCGCACGAGCGAGGCGTCGAGCGGGATCACGTCGAGCAGCGTGCGGAAGCCGAGCTTCTTGCGGATCAGCCGCGAGCCGATGGCGAGCGGCGGCACCTTGATGGCCGGGTCGAGGAACAGCTCGACAGGGTCGTACCCAGGCTTGCGGTGGATGTCGACCGTGCGCGCGTAGTCGGGCGCCTTGGCGTCGTCCTCCCAGTAGTAGTACGTGAACCACGCGTCCGGCTCGGCGATCAGCACCAGCTCGCCGGAGCGGTCGTGGTCGAGCCCGTACTCGCGCTTGCCGGCCTCGTCGAGCACCTCGCCGACGCCCGGCACGCCCTCGAACAGCGCGCGCACCTCGTCCACCCGCGCCGGGTCGCGGACGTACACGTGCGAGATCTGGTGGTCGGCCATCGCGAACGCCTCGGAGCCGCCGATGTCGAGCACCTCGCGCCCGAGCTCCATCCGGTAGTTGATCAGCCCGGCCGCGCGCAGGATCCGGTTCGGGTGCACCGGCCGCGAGACCGGGACGATCCCGTACTCGGACAACACGATCACGCGCGCGCCGCGGCCCTCGTAGAAGTCGATCAGATCGCCCGCGACCGCATCGAGCTCGCCGAGCGTCCCGCGGATCTGACTCAGATCCGGGCCCTTCTTCTGCAGGTCGTAGTCGAGGTGGGGGAGGTACACGAGCGACAGTGTGGGGTCGAAGCGCTGGTCGACGAGCTTCGCCGCCGCGGCGATCCACTTCGTCGAGTCGATCGACGCCGCCGGCCCCCAGAACTTGAACAGCGGGAACTGGCCGAGCTCGGCCTGCAGCACGTCGCGCAGGTCACCGGGCTTCGTGTAGCAGTCCGGGATCTTGCGGCCGTCGGCGGGGTACATCGGCCGCGGCGTCACGGTCACGTCCGCCGACGCGTACATCGCGAACCACCAGCACAGGTTCGCGGTCGTGATCCCCGGCGCGGCCTCCCAGACCTTCGGCGCCTGCACGAGCCGGTTGGACTGTTGCCACAGGCGCACCTCCATCGTGTCCCGGAACAGCCAGCCATTGCCGACCGCGCCGTGCCCGCTCGGCGGCCGGCCGGTCAGATAGGTGCTCTGCACCGTCGCCGTCACCGCGGGCGTGACGCCGCCCAGCGGCACCATCGAGCCGAACGACTTCAGGCGCGGCGTCGCGTCGCCCAGCAGCTCGGGCGTCATGGCGACGGTGCACAGGACGACGGTCTTCTCAGGCATCAGGTTCCTTGGATCTTGGTCTGCAGTGCGATCGTGACAGCGAACGCGGCGAGGCACACGGCCACCGCCGCGGGGTCGCCGCCGGAGCCGGCCACCACCAAGGCGTCATAGATGGCGATCCCGGCGATCAGGCTGACGACCCCGGCGCCGATCCGGTGCTGCGCCAGGACCAGCCACAGCGCGTTCACGGCCCAGATGACGAACGCCGCGATCAGCAGCGCGACGGCGGCGTCGGGCAGCTCCTTCGCCCAATAAACGGCGGGCAGCAGCACGGCGACGACCGGCCAGCGGGCGGCCAGCCCGCCGCCCTCGGCCTTGGCGACCTGCGTGAGCCCGACCACGTAGACGAGCAGCACCGCGGCGGCGCTCCACAGCTCGGCGTTCAGCGCCCCCGCGATCGCCAGCCCGGCGACCACGTAGACCATCGCGCGGCACGCGCCCATCAGCACCGGCGACAGCGCGTTGCCCTTGTGCCACGCGTCGTAGAGCACGATCAGCGCGATCAGCCCGAGGCCGGCGGCCGCGGCACGCCAGTCGCGCAGCGCGAGCAGCAGCTCGCCGACGACGAACAGGGCGACGACCGCGGCCACCGCCGCCCGCACCGAGACCTCGCCCGACGGCAGCGGCCGCTCCGGGCGTTCGCGGCGATCGATCGCCAGGTCCATGACGTCGTTGAGGATCATCCCCGCCGTGTAGAAGAGCGCGATCGCCACCGCCACGACCGCCACCGGCCCGGCGGGGGCCAGCGGCGCCACCAGCACCGCGCCGGCGACCGTGTCCGACACCGTGGTCGGCGTGTTCGACACGCGCGCCATGCGCAGCCAGGCGCTAACCGAGGACACCGAGCACCCACTCGTACTCGCGCGCGATCGAGTCGACCGACGACGCCTTCAGATCGGCCGGCAGCACGTCCCACGTGTACGTCTCGATCTCCAGGTGCGACGTGTCCACCCGCTCGATGCAGCGCCGCAGCTGGTCCTGCGTCGACTCGAGTGCGCCGTAGCGCTCGACGAAGATCGGGACGTGGAAGTGCACGCGCCACTCCTCGCCGCCGCCATAGCCCTCGAGCGCCTCGGGGAGGTCGGGCCACGTCTGCAGCGAGCCGTCGGCGGCCCGCTGGGTCACCTGGTGCAGGTAGATCGGGTCCGCGAACCGCTCGAGCTCCGCCCGGGCGATCACCGGTAGGCGCAGCGCGGCCGAGAGCTGCGCCTTGCCGACCCGGATGCCCGCCGCGTCAAGCGCGTTCAGCGCCTCGTCGGGCTCCTCGAACGCGACCGCGGAATGGCACGCGTCGAAGCAGACCGTCGCATTCAGCTCGTCCGGCCACCACTCGATCAGCTCGGCGATCGTCGCCAGCGCGCCGTCCGCCTCGGGCTCGATCGCCAGCGCGATCCGCGTCCCGCGCAGCTCGTCGCCCACGCGCACCATGTTGCGGGTGGCGAGCGCCCAGCCCTCCTCGTCGAGCCACGGCTTGTACGAGAGCGGGTTGGTGGAGATCGTGCCGTCGACGCCGTCCGGCAGCAGCGCGGCCAGGATCTCCGCCAGCCGCAGCGTGTACGCCACGCGCTCCTCCGAGCGCCAGTCGGGCGCGTGCACGTCGGCCTTGACCGGCTGCCCGTGGAACGTCCCGTGCGGGAACCCGTTGACCGTGAACACGTAAAGGCCCTCGGCGTCGAGCCACGCGCGGAAGTCGGCGAGGCGCGACCCCTGGAGCAGCTCCGTGGACTCCGCGCCCGAAAGCCGCAACCCGATCCCGAACGGCGCGTCCGGCGACAGCCGCGCCTTGAGCGCCGGCGCGTGCGCGCGCAGCGAGTCCAGCACGGCCGCCCAGCCGATGGCAGGGTGGATGTTCGTGCAGTAGGTCAGGTGGAGGCCGTCGCCGACGACCACTAGACCGCCACGGCGCCCTCGCGGTCCGGCAGCCGGAACTTCGGCGACTGGCCGAGGAACTCGATCGGGTTCTCGTAGACGACCTTGCGGATCAGCGAGTCCGGATGCCCGCGCCGGCGCATCTCGAGGATGAACTCGGGCACGGCCAGCGGCCGGCTCTCGCCCCAGTCGCAGGCCGCCGCCACGCAGATGCGCTCCGGCCCGCGGATCTCGATCACGTCGACCGCCCGCGCGGGGGAGACCTTGGTGATCGGGTACAGCGTCAGCCCGGTCCAGAACCCGTTGTCGAGGATCATGTCGACGGTGTGCTCCTCCGCGTGATCGACCATCACGCGGTGCGGCTCGATCCGCTGGTCGGCGGCGAGCGTCTCGACGATCGCCTTCGTGCCCTTCCACTTGTCCTCGAGGTGTGGCGTGTGGATGTGGATGAGCTGCTCGTGCTCCATCGCCAGGTCCACGTGGTCCTTGAAGCCGGCGAGCTCGTTGCGCGTGACGCGGTTGAGCCCGATCTCGCCGATCCCGAGCACGTTCGGATACTCGAGGTAGCGCGGGATGACCTCGAGCACCTTGCGGGTGAGCTCGCGGTCCTCGGCCTCCTTCGGGTTCAGGCACATCCACGTGAAGTGTGCGATCCCGTACGTGGCCGCGCGCTTGGGCTCGAAGTCGACGAGCCGGTTGAAGTAGTCGATGAACGCGTCGACGCCGGGGCGGTCGTAGCCGGCCCAGAACGCCGGCTCGGTCACCGCGACGCACCCGCTCATCGCCATCGCGCGGTAGTCGTCGGTGGTGCGGGACACCATGTGGGCGTGGAGGTCGATGTACTCCATGGCTAGGCCTCCGGGTCGTAGGCGCCCTTGGCGCTCTTCTGGTCCAGCTCCTCCAGCAGCTCGCTGCGGGGGTCGCTGAAGATCATCTGCACGCGCTGCACGCGCTGGCCGTCACCGTCGACGAGCACGGCGAGCGCCTCCCGGATCGAGCGCAGCCGGAAGTCGTCGTCGGCGTCGACCTCGCGGGCGCGGTCGAGGCGGTCCAGGAAGGCGGCGAGCTCGAGCACCTGGACCCGGTGCTCCATGAAGTACTCCGCGATCAGCTCACGCTGAGTGAGCGGACTCGTGCCGGCGTGGGCTCCCATCCTCTTCGCTCCCCTCCTTCGACTCGGCGCCGCAGGAGGTCGGATGCCTCCAGCAGCACCGTCTCATCCAGCTCGTGGACCTCGAAGCCCGAGCCGATCCGCTCGAGCAGCATGACCGTGAGGCGCCCGCCGAGGTGCTCACGGAACTCCTCCAGCCCGGCCAGGACCGCGGGCCGGCCCCCGCCGCCCGGTGTGGCCATGTCGCGGTGCCAGATCGGCAGCTCGACCGACTCGAACAGCTCGACGATCCGGCGCCAGTCGGCGTGCGGCAGGCTGCCGGTCAGATAGCTGTACGTCGAGTCCAGCGCGATTCCGACCGCGACCGCCTCGCCATGGCGCAGCTCGTGGTGCGAGAGCTGCTCGAGCTTGTGCGCCGCCCAGTGGCCGAAGTCCAGCGGGCGCGAGGATCCGAGCTCGAACGGGTCGCCGCTCGTGGCGATGTGGTTCAGGTGCAGCTCGGCGCTGCGGTGGATCAGGGCGGCCATCGCGGGCAGCGAACGCGCGGACAGGTCGTCGGCGTGGTGCTCGATCCAGGCGAAGAACGCGGCGTCCTTGAGCAGCGCCACCTTGACGGCCTCGGAGATGCCCGCCCGCCAGTCGCGGTCCTGCAGCGTGAGCAGCAGGTCGAAGTCGTTCAGCACCGCGTGCGGGGGCGCGAACGAGCCGACGAAGTTCTTCTTGCCGAACGCGTTGATCCCGTTCTTGACGCCGACCGCGGAGTCGTCCTGCGAGAGGACGGTGGTCGGGACACGGATCAGCCGCACGCCGCGGTGGGCGGTCGCCGCCGCGTAGCCGACGGCGTCGAGCACCGCGCCGCCGCCGATCGCCACCACGTACGAGTGACGGTCCACGCCGTGGACGTCGATCGCCGCCCGGATCTGGCTGACCGGGCCGGGCTCGTTCTTGATCGCCTCGCCGCCGGGGATGACCAGCGGCTGGGCGGACAGCCGGAGCGCGTGCGTGGTGCAGTACGCCTGCACGTCGTCGACCAGCCGCGGATGCGCCTCGGCGACGCCCTCGTCGATCACCACCAGCAGCCGGGCGCGGCCGTCGGCCTCGACCACGTCGCGCAGTGTCGGGTTGCCGGCCTCGAACAGCCCGCGTGTGAAGCGGACGGGGTACCGGAACGTGACGACGACCTCCTGGTCGATCCCCGCCAGCGCCTGCCCCGCGATTCCCCCCGGTCGCATCCCGGGAGTTGAGTCTACGCCAATTTGGCCAGTGGTCGGCGTAACTTCGGCCAGCTCCAATCGAAAGTCCATGGTCCCCCTCGTGTACCCCGTAGCATCGGCCTCCATGGGCGTTTCCCGCCGCGGCCTGTTCACGCTCGGCTTCCTGGCCGGGAAAACGGACCCCGTCGACTACGAGGCGGCCACCGAGCGCGTGGTCGATGGGTGGGACCGCGACGGCCACGAGCCGTGGCA
Source organism: uncultured Solirubrobacteraceae bacterium (assembly GCA_963759375.1). GTDB lineage: Bacteria > Actinomycetota > Thermoleophilia > Solirubrobacterales > Solirubrobacteraceae > DASSUW01. Next base: position 95,795 of record CAVWYY010000002.1, read on the forward strand.
GCGGGCACTCGAGCCGGTCGCCCTCGAGCTCGTCGAGGCGGCCGACGTGCACCGCGGAGACGCGGTGCTGGCGGCGGCCGCGGGCGACGGCAACCTGGCGGCCGCGGCGATCGCGGCCGGCGCCGAGGTGGAGGCGTGCGACCTGTCGCGCCACATGGTCGAGCTCGGGCGCGAGCGCGTCCCGCGCGCGAACTGGCTGCGGGCCGACGTGCAGGACATGCCGTATCCGAACGGGGCGTTCGAGGCGGTGCTGTCGAGCTTCGGCGCCGTGCTCGCCCCGCGCGCCAAGCGCACCGCCCGCGAGCTCGCGCGCGTGACCGCGCCGGGCGGCGTCGTCGGGCTCACGGCGTGGACGCCGCAGAGCCTGCCGGGCCGCGCCGAGCAACTGGTCGCCCGGCCCGAGGGCGTGCGGTCGCCGACCGACTGGGGGATCGAGCAGGTGGCCCGCTACCGGTTCGAATCCCTGTTGGAGGACGTCACGGTCCAGATCCGCACGATCATGCTCACGTTCCCGAGCGAGGATGCGCTGATCGCGGCGCTGCTGCGGCCGCACGGGCTGGACGACGCTCCGGCGCTGCGGGGATGCGGGGCGCAGGTCGCCGCGCGATACCTGCTGTTGCTGGGGAGGCGCCCCGCGTAGCCCTCTATACTGCGCGCCGCAATGCCCAAGATGAAGTCCCACTCGGGCGCGAAGAAGCGCTTCAAGAAGACCGGCACCGGCAAGCTGAAGGCCCGGCACGCGTTCTCGAGCCACCAGCTCGAGCACAAGTCGCCGAAGCGGAAGCGCGCGTTCGGCCTCGATCGCAACATCTCGAAGGCCGATCGCAAGACGGTGACCAAGCTCCTGGGAGGCAACGGGCGATGACCCGCGTCAAGCGCTCCGTCCACGCCCGCAAGAAGCGCCGCGCCGTCCTCGAGCGCGCGAAGGGCTTCCGCGGGGAGGCGCACTCCTCGTACAAGCGCGCCAAGGAAGCGGTCATGAAGGCCGACTCCTACGCGTACCGGGACCGCCGCAACCGCAAGCGCGACTTCCGCCGCCTGTGGGTCACCCGCATCAACGCCGCCGCACGCCAGAACGGCATGAGCTACTCGACGTTCATGCACGGTCTGAAGCTCGCCGGCATCGAGCTGGACCGCAAGGTGCTGGCCGACATCGCCGTGCGCGACCCCGAGACCTTCCGCCGATTCGCCGAGAGCGCCCGCGAGGCGTCGGCGGCCTGAGTCCGCGGACACCCCCTCAACCGGGCGCCCCTCCCTTCGGAGCGGCGCCCTTCGTGTTTTAAGTGACGATCACCAGCCCCCACAACGACCAGCTCAAGGAGATCCGCAAGCTCGCGGGCCGCAAGTGGCGCGACAAGCTGCGCGAGTTCGTCGCCGAGGGCGAGGACCTGCTGGCCGCGGCCGAGGCCGCGGGCTGGGAGCCGCTGACCAAGCTGGTCGCCGAGGGGTCCGGGCTCGACGGCGAGGAGGTCGCGCCGCACCTGCTCGCCCAGGTCTCCCAGCTCGGCTCGGGCACGCGCGCGCTCGCCGTCTACGGCCAGCGCTGGGCGCCGGCGCCGACCGGGCCGCTGTGCCTGGCGCTGTGGGGCGTCAACGACCCGGGCAACGTCGGCACCGCGCTCCGGGGCGCGCTGGCGTTCGGCGCCGCCAGCGTCGCGCTCGGACCGGGCACCGCCGACCCATACGGACACAAGGCCGTGCGGGCGTCGATGGGCGCGCTGTTCGACGTACCCATGGCCCGGGTCCGCACGGTCGAGGAGCTGCCGGGCCGCACGATCGCCCTGGTCGCCCACGGCGGCGAGCCGCTCGAGCCGCCCGACGGCGACGTGACGCTGGTGGTCGGAGCCGAGCGAGAGGGGCTGCCCGAGGAGGTCGTCGCCGCGTGCGACGGCACGGCGACGATCGCGGTGCGCTCGGAGTCGCTGAACGCCGCGATGGCGGCAACCGTCGCCCTGTACGAGTGCAACCGTAGGATGGCCGCCCGATGAACGAGAGGATCACCGAGCTGCGGGCCGCCGGCGAGGCGGCGATCGCCGGAGCGGCGGGCACCGCCGAGCTCGAGGAGGTGCGCGTCCACTACCTCGGTCGCAAGGCCGAGCTGCCGAACCTGCTGCGCGGCGTCGCCCAGCTGCCGCCGGAGGAGCGCGGGGTCGTCGGCCGCGCCGCCAACGAGGCGCGCAACGCGCTCGAGGCGGCGATCGCGGCCCGAACCGCCGAGCTCGAGGCGGCCGAGCTCGACTCACGGCTGGCGTCCGACGTCGTCGACGTCACGCTGCCGGGCTCGCCGGCCGTCGACCCGGGGCGGCTGCACCTGGTGACCGCCACGCGCCGCGAGATCGAGGACATCTTCCTCGGCCTCGGCTTCCGCGTGATGGAGGGCCCGGAGACCGAGCTCGCCTACTACAACTTCGACGCGCTCAACTTCGACGAGACGCACCCGTCGCGCCAGGAGACCGACACGTTCTACGTGTCCGACGAGGTGCTCCTGCGCGTCCACACGTCGCCGATGCAGACGCGCGCGATGGAGATGTATCCGCCGCCGCTCTACGTGGTCATCCCGGGCCGCACCTACCGGCGCGACAACGACGCGACGCACACCCCGCAGTTCCAGCAGGTCGAGGGCCTGGCCGTCGACGAGGACGTCACGCTCGGCGACCTGCAGGGCACGCTGCTCGCGTTCGCCCGCGCCATCTTCGGCGAGGACCGGCGCGTGCGCCTGCGCCCGCACTTCTTCCCGTTCACCGAGCCGAGCGTCGAGTGCGACGTCTCGTGCTTCAACTGCACCGACGGCTTCCTCAAGGACGGCTCGCGCTGCCCGCTATGCAAGGGCGAGGGCTGGATCGAGATCCTCGGTGCCGGCGAGGTCGACCCGAACGTGTTCGAGTACGTGCGCGAAGGCGGCTACGACCCCGAGCGGCACCAGGGGTTCGCGTTCGGCATGGGCATCGAGCGGATCGCGATGCTCAAGCACGGCGTGCCCGACCTGCGCCTGCTCTACGACAACGACCTGCGCTTCCTGGAGCAGTTCGGATGAGGGTCCCGCTCTTCTGGCTGCACGACTACTGCGACCCGGGCATCGGCCTGGCCGAGCTCGAGCACCGCCTGACCATGACCGGCACCAAGGTCGAGGCGCTGCACACGCACGGCGTCACCGCGCTCGAGCACTTCCTCGTTGGCCGCGTCCTCACCGCCGAGCAGCACCCGGACGCCGACAGGCTGACCGTCTGCACGGTCGACGTCGGCACCGGCGACGAGCGCCAGATCGTGTGCGGCGCCCCGAACGTCGCGGCCGGGCAGATCGTGGCGGTCGCCGAGCCGGGCGCGGTCATGCCCGACGGCACGCGCCTGAAGAAGGCCAAGCTCCGCGGCGTCGAGTCGCACGGGATGATCCTGGCCGAGGACGAGGTCGCGATCGGGCCCGACCACGACGGGATCATGGTGCTCGACGCCGAGCTGCGCCCGGGCACGCCGCTGGCCGACGTGCTGCCGATCGCCACCGACGTGCTCGAGCTGGAGATCACGCCGAACCGGCCGGACTGCCTGAGCGTCTACGGCGTCGCCCGCGAGGTGCACGCCGCCACGGGCGCGCCGCTGACGCCGCCGCCGTGGACCGACGACCCGGGCACCGACGGCGAGGTGGCCGGCGTGCGGATCGAGGTCCAGGACTCCGAGCTGTGCCCGCGCTTCACCGCGCGGCTGTTCGAGGACATCGAGATCGGGCCGTCGCCGGAGTGGCTGAAGGCGCGGCTGACCGCGGCGGGGCAGCGGCCGATCAACAACGTGGTCGACATCACGAACTTCGTGATGCTCGCCACCGGCCAGCCGATGCACGCGTTCGACTTCGACCTCGTGGCCGGCGGCCGGCTGGTCGTGCGCCGTGCGCTCGACGGCGAGACGATGACGACGCTCGACGACGTCGAGCGGACGTTCGACGACCAGGTACTGCTCATTGCCGATGACGACGGACCGACGTCGATCGCCGGGATCATGGGCGGCGAGCGCTCCGAGGTTCGCGAGACGACCACGCGCGTGCTGATGGAGGCGGCGACCTGGAACGGGCCGAACATCCAGCGCACGTCGACGCGCCTGGCGCTGCGCTCGGAGGCGTCGAACCGGTTCGAGAAGGGCCTGCAGCCCGAGCAGGGCATGGACGGCCAGGCGCTGGCCACGATCCTCATGCTCGAGCTGACCGGCGCGCGGCTGGTGGACGGGACGGTCGACGTCGGCGGGCCGGGGCCGGACCCGGCGACGATCCGCCTGCGCGATGCCCGCATGGAGCGCATCCTCGGCACCGCGATCCCGCGCGACGAGGCGGCCGACATCCTGCGGCGGCTCGAGTTCGGCGTGGCCGAGGCCGACGACGGGCTCGACGTCACGGTGCCGTACTTCCGGCGCAGCGACGTCACGCGCGAGGCCGACCTGATCGAGGAGGTCGCGCGGTTGTGGGGGCTGGAGAAGCTCCCGGCCACGCTGCCGTCGCGGCGCGGTGCCACCGGCGTGCTCGCGCCCGAGCAGCGGCTCAAGCGCCGGCTCGAGGACGCGCTGGCCGGCGCGGGCCTCTACGAGGCGCTGGGCTGGACGTTCGCCTCGCCCGATCTCGTCGACCGGCTGCGCATCCCGGCGGACGATCCGCGGCACGCCGCCGTCGCGCTGCGCAACCCGATGTCCGAGGACCAGTCGATGCTGCGCACGACGCTGCTCGGCTCGCTGCTCGACGTCGCCCGGCGCAACCGCGCCCGCGGCGTCCATGACGTACGGCTGTTCGAGACCGGCCCGATCTTCCTCGACCAGCCGCGGGCCGGCGAGCAGACGCCCGCCGAGCAGCGGTCGCAGCCGCTGCCCGAGGAGCTCCAGCACGTGGCCGCGCTGCTCAGCGGCGCGATGCGGCCGGCGTCGTGGCGCGAGTCCGAGCCGCCCGGTGTGGACTTCTTCACGGTCAAGGCCGTGCTCGCCGCGACGCTCGACACGCTGCGGGTGCCGTGGAGCGTGGAGGCGGCGCGCGAGCCGTTCCTGCACCCCGGCCGCTCGGCGCGCGTGCTGATCGGCGGCGAGCCGGCCGGCTGGCTCGGCGAGATCCATCCCGCGATCGCGCGCGCGTGGGACCTCGACGGCGGCGCCGCCGGCTTCGAGCTCGCACTGGCGCCGATCGAGCGGGCCGCGACGCAGGTGCCGCGCTACGAGGACGTCATCTCCTATCCGGCGGTGCTGCAGGACCGCGCCTGGTGGTTCGCCACCGACGTGCCGGCCGCGGACGTGCTGGCCACCGTCCGCGAGGCGGGCGGCGCGCTGTTGCGGCACGCCGAGATCTTCGACGTCTATCCCGCCGACGGGCGCGTGTCCCTCGCGCTGCGGCTCGAGTTCCGGGCCGACGACCGCACGCTCACCGACGAGGAGGTCGCGCAGCGGCGCGCGAAGATCGACGCCGCCGTGGCCGAGCGCCTCGGGGGCGAGCCGCGTGGGTAGGAGCCCGTCAGTCGCGGTCCTCGGAGCCGCCGGCTACGCGGGCGCGGTGGCGAGCGCGCTGCTGCACCGCCACCCGCACTTCGAGCTCGCGTTCGTCACCGCGCGGTCGGACGCCGGTGCGCGGCTCGACGCCGTGCACCCGCGCACGCGCGTGCCGCTGGTGCTCGAGACGTACGACCCGGATCGCCACGCGGAGGTCGACGCTGCGGTCGTCGCGTATCCGCACGGCGCCGCCGCGCCGGTGGTCGAGCAGCTCCGCGAGCGCGGCGTGCGGGTCGTCGACCTGTCGGCGGACTTCCGGCTGCACGACCGCGCGGTCTACGAGGACTGGTACGGGTCGCACGGCGCGCCCGAGCTGATCGGCGACGCCGTCTACGGGCTGCCGGAGCTGCATCGCTCCGAGATCGCCGGCGCCGACCTGGTCGCCAACCCGGGCTGCTACCCGACGGCGGCGATCCTCGCGCTTGCGCCGCTGGCGCGCGCCGGGCTGCTCGGCGACGTGGTGATCGACGCCAAGTCGGGCGTGTCCGGCGCCGGCCGCGAGCCGAGCGCGAGCAAGCACTTCGTGGCCGTCGACGAGACCGTGACGCCGTACAAGGTCGGCCGCCACCGGCACACGCCGGAGATCGAGCAGGAGCTCGGCGACGTGCGTGTCACGTTCACGCCGCATCTCGTGCCGCTGGCCCATGGCGAGCTGGTCTCCTGTTACGTCACGCCATCTAACGTCGCCGAAGGCGAGCGCGACGAAGTCGTGTCTCGCCTGGCAGGCGAAACCCGCATCCAGGACGTCGCCGCGCTCTATGAGGAGGCGTACGGCGACGAGCCGTGGGTCGAGGTCGTGGAGGGGCCGCCCGGGATGCAGGAGGTGCGCGAGACGAACTTCTGCCGCATCTCCGTGCACGCCGACGAGCGCACCGGCCGGCTGATCGTGTTCGCGACGATCGACAACCTGTGGAAGGGCACGTCGTCGCAGGCCGTGCAGAACCTGAACCTGATGTTCGGCCGCGACGAGGGGGAGGGGCTGTGAGCTTCTCCTCGCGCTGGATCGAGACCCCCGAGCACGTCACCGAGCTCGAAGGCGGGTTGCCCGCCGGGTTCCGCGCCTCCGGCGTCGCCTGCGGCCTCAAGCCGTCGGGCGCGCTCGACCTCGGGCTGCTGGTCTCCGACGCGCCCGAGACGGTCAGCGCCGCGCGGTTCACGCGCTCCGGCGTGCTCGCCGCGCCGGTGCTGCTCACGCAGGAGCGCTGCCGCGTGAACGCGATCCGGGCGGTGGTCGCCAACTCCGGCAACGCCAACGCCGCCACCGGGCGGCGCGGCCTCGAGGACGCCGCGCGCATGCAGGGCGGCACGGCGATGGCCGCCGGCGTCCCCGAGGACCAGGTGGCGGTCGCGTCGACCGGCGTGATCGGCGTGCACCTGGACACCGACAAGCTGATGCGGGGGATCGCGGCCGCGCGGCGGGAGCTCTCGGCCGAGGGCGACGACCTGTTCGGCGAGGCGATCCGCACCACCGACAAGTTCGTCAAGAGCGCGTCGCTCGAGGTGCGCCTGTCGTCCGGCACCGTGCGGCTGTGCGCGCAGGCCAAGGGCGCCGGCATGATCTCGCCGGCCTTCGCGACGATGCTGTGCTTCGTCGAGACCGACGCCGCGCTCGCGCCCGAGACCGCCGACCTGCTGCTCGGCGTCTGCGTCAAGCGGTCGTTCGACCGCATCTCGGTGGACGGCCAGCTCTCGACCAACGACACCGCGATCCTGATGGCGTCGGGAGCCAGCGGCGTGCAGGTCGTGCCCGAGTCCGACGACGAGCTGCGCTTCGGCGAGGCGCTCGACATGCTGCTGCGGCGGCTGGCGCTGCTGATGGCGCGCGACGGCGAGGGCGCCCGGCGGGTCGGCCGGGTGGTCGCGCACGGCGGTCACGAGGACACCGTGGTGCGCGCGGCGCGGGCGGTCGCGAACTCGCCGCTCGTCAAGGCCGCGCTGCACGGCGGCGACCCCAACTGGGGCCGGATCGCGCAGGCGGTCGGCGGCGCGGTGCACGACAGCGCGCCGCTGCCGCTCGACATCTGGATCGAGGACGTCCAGGTGTGCCGGGCCGGGGCGGCGCTGCCGCACGACGTGCCGGCGCTCGCCGCAGCCGGTGGCGGGCGACGAGGTCGAGTACGTGGTCGGCCTGCCCGGCGAGGGCGCCGAGGCCGAGGTGTTCTTCTCCGACCTCTCGCACGAGTACGTGACGATCAACGCGGAGTACACGACATGATGCGCGACGTCGGCACGCTGCTCGAGGCGCTGCCGTACATCCGGGAGTTCCACGGCCGGACGGTCGTCATCAAGTACGGCGGCGCGGCGATGAACGACCCGGAGCTGCGCGAGGACTTCGCGCGCGACGTCGTGCTCCTCAAGTACGTGGGCATGAACCCGATCGTCGTCCACGGCGGCGGCCCGGAGATCACCCGCTACATGGAGCGGCTCGATCTGCCGGTGGAGTTCGTCGGCGGCCTGCGGGTGAGCGACGAGGCGACGGTCGAGATCGCGAAGATGGTCCTCGTCGGCAAGGTCAACAAGGACATCGTCCAGCGCATCAACCGCCACGGGCAGCCCGGCGTCGGCCTGTCGGGCGACGACGGGCAGCTGTTCCGGGTCTCGACGATCGAGGGCCCGGGCGGCGAGGACATCGGGCTCGTCGGCAAGATCGAGCGCGTCAACGCCGGCGTCATCGAGCACATCGCCGCCGACTACATCCCGGTGATCGCGTCGGTCGGCGCCGACCGCGAAGGGCGCTCGCACAACGTCAACGCCGACGAGGCGGCCGCCGCGGTGGCGCGGGCGATGGGCGCCTACAAGATCATGTTCCTCACCGATGTCCCGGGCTGGCTGAGCGACCCGGCGGACCCGGGGTCGGTGATCTCCGAGACCGGCGCCGACGAGGTCGAGGCGGCGCTGGACGGCACCGCCGGCGGGATGCGGCCGAAGCTGCAGGCGTGCCTGGACGCGATCCACGGCGGCGTGAGCTTCGCCCACATCGTCGACGGTCGGGTGCCGCACTCGGTGCTGCTCGAGCTGTTCACCGACGCCGGCCAGGGGACCAAGATCCGCCCCGCCTCGTGACCGCGCTCGCGCCGACCTACGCCCGCTTCGACGTGGAGTTCGTGTCCGGCTCGGGCTGCGTGCTCGTCGACTCCGAGGGCAACGAGTACCTCGACTTCCTGGCCGGCATCTCGGTGCTCAACGCCGGGCACTGCCACCCGCGCGTCGTCGCCGCCGTGCAGGAGCAGGCGGCGACCCTGATGCACGTCAGCAACCTCTACTGGAACGCGCCGATGATCCGGCTGGCCTCGCGTCTGACCGAGAGCTCGCTGGGCGGGGTCGTGTTCTTCACGAACTCGGGCGCGGAGGCGAACGAGGCGGCGATCAAGCTCGTGCGCAAGGCGCGCCCGCGCGGGGACGTGGTGGTGTTCCACGGCGCGTTCCACGGGCGCACGTACGGGGCGCTGTCGGCGACGCCGCAGGAGTCCAAGCAGGCGCCGTTCGCTCCGCTCGTGCCGGGGTTCCGGGCGATCGCTCCGGATGTGGACGCCGTGCGGGCGGCGGTCGACTCGCAGACCGCGGCGGTGTTGATGGAGCCGGTGCTCGGCGAGTCGGGCGTGCATCCGATGCCGGTCGAGCTGCTGCGGGCGGCGCGCGAGGCGTGCGACGCCGTCGGCGCGGCGCTCGTGTTCGACGAGGTGCAGACCGGCATGGGGCGGACCGGCACGCTGTGGGCCTACGAGCAGTCCGGCGTGGTGCCGGACGCGATGACGGTCGCCAAGTCGCTCGGCGGCGGGTTGCCGATCGGCGCGCTGGTGATCGGCCCGCGGCTCGCCGACGTGTTCGCGCCCGGCGACCACGGCTCGACGTTCGCGGGCGGGCCGCTGGCGTGCGCGGCGGCCAACGCGGCGTTCGACGTGCTGTCGGACCCGTCGCTGCTGGCGCGGGTGCGCGAGCTCGGCGAGCGGTTGGCCGAGGGGCTGCGCGAGCTGCCGCGGGTGACGGAGGTGCGCGGCATCGGGCTGATGGTGGCCGCCGACGTCGACGAGGACGCACCGGGGCTGGCGCGGCGGGCGCTGCTGGAGCAGCGGCTGGTGATCAACGCGACCGGTCCGCGGACGCTGCGGTTCCTGCCGCCGCTGGTTGTCAGCGAAGCGCAGATCGACGACGCGCTGGCCCGGCTGCGGGCGTTGCTGGACGGATAATGGCGTCGGCGGGTTTACGACCCGCGTCTGTCCGGTATCTGGTGTAGTGATGAGGAAGTTGGCTGTAGTGCTCGTGGCGGGAGCGACCGTTGCGCTGGCGGTTCCCGCTGTCGCTCCCGGGCAGCTTCCGCCGGTCCCAACCGTGCCGCCGGTGCCGACCGTCGTGCCCGTCCCGACGTCCGTGCCGGTGCCGCAGCCGCCCGTGCCGGTCCCGGTGCCCGTGCCGACCGCAGTTCCGGTCCCGCAGGTCCCGAGCGCGCCCCCGACGCCGAACCTGCCGTCGGTGCCCGGCGTGACCGGAGGCGGCGGCGGGGGCGGAGGCGGAGGCGGCTCGTCCTCATCCGGCGGTGGCGGTGGCGGTGGCGGCGGCGGCGGGTCCGGCTCGTCGTCGAACTCTTCCGCGCCCTCGACCTCCTCGCCCTCGTCCTCGTCGTCATCCGGGAGCCGCGCCAGCGGCTCATCCGCGCGCTCTTCGTCCGCGCGGGCCGGCGGCTCCCGCCGCGCGCGTGCGCGGCATCGCACCGAGAAGCGCCGCCACGTGCGCACCGAGCGGCGCCTGCGGCGCACCGTCACGCGCCTGGGCAGCTGCCTCGACAACCTCGCCACCGGCCAGCGGCAGGTGCTCGTCCTGCGCACCGGCTACGGCGCCGCACGACCGCACTCCCGTCGCGGGGTCGCCCGCCGGCTGGACGTCGGGGTCGGCCGCGTCCGCCAGCTCGAGCGTCGCGGCGTCCGCACCGCCCGCACGCTGGCCCGCCGCGGTGCCTGCGGCGGGACCTCCACGGCGTCCGCGGGCGAGTCGTCGAGCGGCCTGATCGCCCCGCCGAGCGGGCCGCCGACCGCCGGCGAAGCCGCGGCCGGCGACGACTCTGCGCCCGCCGGCTCCGGCAGCGGGGGCGCGGCACCCGACCAGGGCGGCGTCCGCAGTGAGGTCGAGCAGCAGCTCCCGCCGCCGCTGGAGCAGGGCCCCGGCAGCCAGAGCGCCGAGCCCGGCGGCCTCTCGCTGGCGATCGGCATCTCGCTGATCGTCCTCGCGCTGTTCGCCGGGTTCGCGACGCCGCACCTGCGGGCGCGACTCCGATCCGGCTGACCTGCTTGACTGGGGTGATGGACGTTCGCGACGCCCTCACGATCCTGGAGCTGCCGCACGGCGAGGGGTACTACGACAACCCGATTCCGTGCCCCGAGGACTCCCAGATCGCCCGCGCCGTCAAGGCGTTCACCGACGCCGATCCGTCCTGGCAGGCCGCGTTCCGCGAGGCGATGGACGGCGACCGGTCCGATCTGCTGTGCGCGTGGAGCGAGCGGGTCGCCGCGCTGGCCGTCCGGCTCGACAGCGCGCGGCCGATCGTCCTCGGCCTCATCGGGCTCAGCCTGGCCGCCGAGACGGGTGACGGCGAGGCGCTGCTGATCGCCCCGCTGCACCGGCGCAGCGCCGAGAAGCTCGACGTCGACGCCTCCCGCCTGTTCGACGAGGCCGCCGGGATGACCGACCTGATGGGCGCCCGCTGGCTGGCGGACGCGCGCGACTCCGCCGACACGGTCGAGGACGCCGGGTACGTCGAGCACGCCGACGACGACGGCTTCCGCTACCTGCGGGCCGCAGGCATCACGCGCCGCGGTCACTAGCTTCGCGGCCGTGGGCGGGGGCCCGGGCGTACGTCAACTACGGCTGGGTAAGAAGGCGCAGGATCGGCCGGAGCAGTGCTCCCTGGCGCGTTGACCACTTCACATGTGGTCAAGTCGCCAGACGCGGGTCGTTTGGCGCTTTGGCGTCGCATAACGACCCCAAAGCGCCAGGGACCGCCGGCGCGACGGGCAGCCGCCGCCGGCCTCATAAGCTGCTCGGCGATGACCGAGCCGCGCGATCCCAAGACACACACGGAGGTGCACCGCGTCGCCGACCCCGAGTCGACGCGCGTGGCCACCTATCTGGCCCAGCCCGGCGAGGTCGGCCGGGTCCTGCTCCTGTACTCCGGCGGCCTGGACACGAGCGTGATGCTCAAGTGGATCCAGGACGAGTACGAGGCCGAGGTGGTGGCGCTGACCGTCAACCTCGGGCAGCCGGGCGAGGACTACGACGTCGTCAAGGGCAAGGCGCTGCAGCTCGGCGCGCTCGACTGCCACGTGGTCGACGCGCGCGAGGAGTTCGCGCGCGAGTACGTGCTGCCGGCCATCCAGGCCAACGCCGACTACGGCGACGGCTACCCGCTGTTCACCGCCCTCGGCCGGCCGCTGATCGCCAAGCTGGCCGTCGAGTACGCGCGCAAGACGGGCTGCGACACGATCGCGCACGGCTGCACCGGCAAGGGCAACGACCAGGTCCGGATCGAGGGCACGGTGGCGACGCTGGCGCCCGAGCTGAAGGTCATCGCGCCCGTGCGGTCGTGGCGGATGGGCCGCGACGAGGAGATCGCGTACGCGCGCAAGCACGGGATCCCGGTCAAGGGCGGCTCGGAGACGGCGCCGTACTCGATCGACGACAACCTGTGGGGGCGCTCGTCCGAGGGCAAGTGGATCGAGGACCTCTCGCACGCTCCGGACGACGACGTGTTCCAGCTCGTCACGCGGCCCGAGGAGGCACCGGACGAGGCCGAGATCGTTTCCGTGACGTTCGAGGAGGGCGTGCCGGTGGCGCTCAACGGGGAGCGGATGGAGCTCGTGCCGCTGCTCGAGGAGGCGGCCCGGCTCGGCATGAAGCACGGCGTCGGGATCGTCGACCACATCGAGGACCGGATCGTCGGGCTCAAGGTGCGCGACATCTACGAGGTGCCGGCGGCGGCGATCCTGCTCACCGCGCACCGCGAGCTCGAGCGCCTGTGCGGGACGATCCACCAGAACCAGTTCAAGCCCGAGCTCGACCGCAAGTGGGCGTATCTCGTCTACGCCGGCCTGTGGTGGGAGCCGCTGCGCACGGACATCGAGGCCTACATCCCGGCACGTCAACGAGCGCGTGACCGGCACGATCGGGCTCAAGCTGTTCAAGGGCTCGGCGCGCGTCGTGACCCGCGAGAGCGCGAACGCGGTCTACGACGCTCAGCTGGCCACCTTCGCCGAATCCGGCGGGCTGTTCGCCCAGGACGCGTCACCCGGGTTCATCGAGCTCTGGTCGCTCCAGAGCCGGATGGCTCACAGACTCCGAAACGGGTAGAACCTGCGCATGCTCTATCGACTTCTCGGGATGCTCGTGTGGAACGGCGGCAAGGTGCTGCTGCGACAGAAGTACGGGCGCACTTACGTTCCCAAGCCGGTGCTGGCGGGCGCCGTGCTCGCGGTGGCCGGCGGCGTGGTGCTGCTGGTGACGCGACACGGCGACGACGACTGACCAGCGCAATTTGCGGCCGTCCGGCGCACGGACGCCGCGTCGTTTGGGACGATGGGCGGCGCCGTGGCCGAGTCCCCTTCCGCGATCCCCACTCTTCCCGGCCTCGCAGTCGAGACGGTCGAATGGCTTCCGTCGGGCGCCGAGAGCGGCCTGGTGCGGGTCCGCGGCCGCTGGATCGACGAGGCGGCGCGGCGGCCTGAGCTGCCGGTGCTGGCGCTCCGCGCCGTAGGCGCCGAGCACCGCTTCGAGTCGCTGCCGGACGCGCGCTTCTCCCGCGACCCGTCGTCCTGGCGCGGGACGTACCTGGTGCCCGCCGCGCTCGTGAGCGCCGAGCCCGAGGCGCTGTGGCTCGAGTGGGGCGACGGTGCGCGGTCCGGGCTGCCGACGCTGTCGCGCGGACTGGAGCCGCCGCCCGTGCCCGGCGCGCCCGGCCGGACGAGCAGCCGGAGGACGCGGGCGGCCAGGTCATCGACCGCGCGGTCATGGCCGAGCGCCGTGCGCGCCGCGCCGAGGCGTCCGAGCGCCGGCAGGCGCGGGTCGCCGCCGAGGCGCTGAAGGCGGTCGAGGTGCTGGAGCTGCGGTCGACCGAGCTGGAGCGGCGCCTGGAGGAGGCGACCGCCGAGCGCGACGCTCTCGTCGCGCGGGAGAGCGAGGCCGACGAGCGCCGCGGCGCGCTGGCGGCGGCGCTGGCGTCCGCCGCCGCGTTGCGGTCCCGCTCGCGCGAGTGGCAGCTGCACATGCGCACCAGCGAGGTCACCCGGGCCGGCGACGCCGTCCGGCTCGCGGTCCTCGAGGCCGAACGCGCGACGACCGCCCCGGCCCTGCGCGCGGCGCTGGACGAGGCCAACGAGGCCGCCGTGTCCGCCCGCGCTGCGCTGACCGAGTCCGACGGGCGCTTCACCGAGGCCCGCGAGGCCTGGGACCGGCGCCGAGCCGACCTCGAGGCGGAGCTCGCCGGCGTCCGGTCCGAGCTCGCCGCCGCCCGCGCGGAGGCCGAGGCGCGCCTGGAGCAGCTCGAGTCCGCATCGGCCGGCGCCGCGGGTGCCGAGTCACGCCTGCAGGTCGAGGAGGTCGCCCGCTCCGCGCTCGAGGACGAGCTCGACCGCGAGCGTGCCGCCCGCGCGGCCGACCGTGCCGCAACCGCCGACCTCCGCCGCGAGCTCGAGCTCGCCCGCGCCGACGCCGCCGAGGCCGACGACCTCCGCGCCGAGCTCGACGCCATCCGCGGCGACGCCGGCGCCGTCACCGGCCTGCGCGCGGAGCTCGACGCCGCCCGGGCCGAGGCCGCCACCGGCCGCGCGGCCCTCGACGCCCTGCGCGACGAGCGCGACGCCGCCCGCGACGAGTTGTCTTCCCTGCGCGCGGATCTCGAAGCCGCGCGCACCGAGTCGTCGTCCCTGCGCGCCGATCTCGAAGCCGCCCGCGCCGCGGCCGACGAGCGCGCGGGGGAGACCGAGACGCTGCAGGCGCGGATCGCGGAGCTCGAGGCCACCGGCCGCGACCAGCTCGCCCGCCTCGCAGAAGAGCAGACCGCCGCCGCGGCCGCACGCGAGCCGACGGCGGACTCCTCCCAGGTGGTGGCCGACCTCGACGCCGCAGCCCAGGCGCTCCGCGAGCGCGTCGCCCCGGACGCCGACGCGGCCGTCGACCCGATCGACTGGCCCGATGCGGCGCCGGTCCAGCCCGGAGCCGAGCCGGTCGAGGCGCGCGACGCGATCGCCGCGGCCGAGTCGTGGGCCGCCGTGATCCCGGCGAGCGAGCCGGTCGCGCCGGATGCGGAGCCGGCGGTCGACTGGGCCGCCCCGCGCGACGAGCCGGCCGCGCCCGACGCCGAGCCGGCCGTGGAATGGGACGCGCCGGTCGACGACACGCATGCCGAGGTCACCCCCGGCGTCGAGCCGCGGCGTGACGGCGAGGACGCGCCGGACGCGGAGTGGGGACCCCGTTCCGCCGGGCCGTCCGTCGTGGTCGAGCCGCCGGCGCCCGACGCCGAGCCGTACGTCGAGTGGACGCCGCCCGAGACGCCGCAGCCGCCCTCGTCGGCCGACGTGGTCTCCGCGCCCGCCGAGACGTCGCCGGTCCCCGACGTGGCACCGATCCCGGCCGGGCCGAAGATCGTCCCCGCGACCAGGCATCCGTCGCGTGGCCTGGCGACCGGCGCCGATCGCCGCGACTACCCGCTGCTCCGGGGCGCGATCGTCAAGCTCGCCCACGACAACCCGGCGCTGGCCGGCCGCCTGCTGGCGGCGCTGCTGCCCGCCCAGGGCGCGGCGATCGAGGGACCGCTGGCCTACGACCTCACGATCGCCGGCACCGGCACCTACGGCGTCGGCATCGCCGCCGGGCGCGCCACCGTCGAGGAGCTCGCCGCGCCTCGCGGGCGCCCCGATGCGGAGTTCCACCTGCGTGCCGACCCGCTCGTCCTCGCCGAGCTGCTGGCCGGCGTCGACCACCGCATCGGGCGCTTCTTCGGTCCCGTCCGGGTCCGCGGCCGCAAGCGCCGCGCGAAGGAGCTCAAGGCGCTCGCCGGCGCCCCCGTCAGCCTCAGCGACGCCGCGCGGGCCGGAGCCGCGCTCGACCCCGAGCTCGTCTACCGCACCTTCGCGTACGCCGTGCACCCCTCGTGGACGCGCGGGTACGACTTCACGATCGCGCAGGAGATCGAGGGCGAGCCGCCCGAGACTTGGTACCTCACGGCCGCCGACGGCGCCGGCCTGAGGGTCTCCGCGAAGGCGCCGGACGCCGCTCCCGCGGCCACCGTCTCGATGAGCCGGGAGACCTTCGGAAAGCTCCTCCGGGGCGAACTGCTGGTTCCCGGGACGCGCCCGTGCGTTCGCGGCGACCGCAGCGTCGTGGACCAGATGCGGGAGTGGACGCAGCGCGCTCGCGCCAACGCGTGAGCGATGGTCAGAGCGCGGACGCGGCGAGCACCTCGCCGCGCTCGAGGTGGTCGACGAGGGCGGTCGTCGACTCGCGCACGTGACCCCCGCGGAACACCTCCACGAGGTACTGGTGGCCGGCGACCAGGGCGGGCATGTCGTCGGCTGCGCGGTCGGCCACCGACATGACGAGCCGGACGTCCATCAGCGCGCTCTGGGCGGAACGCGTGAGCCTCCGCGACCCCGCGGCCGCCACGATCGCCAGGTGGAACGCCATGTCGGCCTCCACGAGCCCGCGCCCGTCGCCGGCGATCGCCGCCTCGCCCATGCGCTCGGCTGCCGCTGCGAGCCAGCTGACGTCCACAGGGCGCGCCTTCAGCATGGCCTCCAGGCCCGCGACCTCGTAGACGCGGCGCGCCGCGTAGATGTCGCGCAGCTCGTCGCGGGTCACCCGCGGGACCTCGAGGCCCCGGTGCAGCGAGTGCACGACGAGCCCGTCTCGCTCCAGCTCCGAGAGCGCTGCGCGCACCACGCGCGGGTCCGCGCCGACCTGCTCGGCGACGTCGTGCTCGGGCAGCGGAGTGCCCGGCGGGAACAGGCCGGAGAGCAGCGCGTCGCGCAGCTCCTCGGCCACGGTGCTCGCCGCCGTCGTCCTGCGGATCGACTGGACGGTCATCGGTTGGCGACCCTTCCAACCATCGGTTCACGCTAGTCGCGCACGATGCGGGCCGTCAACCCTTCGTCGTCCGACGGAGTTCGTAGGGTTGTCGACCCGTGTCCACAGCCGGTTGCGCCCACCTCCACGTCCACTCCGAGTACTCGCTGCTCGACGGCGCGTGCAAGATCGACAAGCTCGCCGAGCGCGCCGCGAGCTTCGGTCAGCCCGCCCTGGGCCTGACCGATCACGGCGTGATGAACGGCGCCGTGGAGCTCTACAAGGCCACCAAGAAGCACGGCATCAAGCCGATCGTGGGGCTCGAGGCGTACTTCGTGGACGACCGGCACAGCCGCGAGCCGAAGATCGAGCGCAATCACCTCACGCTGCTGGCCGAGACCGGTGAGGGCCTCAAGAACCTCGTCAAGCTCTCCAGCACGGGCTTCCTCGAGGGCCTGCACCGCGGCAAGCCGGGGGTCGACCTCGAGGTGCTGGCCCGTCACGCCGACGGCGTGATCTGCCTGACCGGCTGCCTGGCGTCGCGCTCCAGCCAGCGGATCGTGCAGGGGAAGGCCGACCAGGCGCGCGCGCACCTCGACGAGCTGGTCCAGGTCTTCGGGCCCGAGGACGTCTACTTCGAGGTCCAGCGCAACGGCCTGGCCGAGCAGGAGCAGGTCAACGAGGCGATCCAGCGCTTCGCCGCCGAGATGGGCCGCCCGCTGGTCGCGACCGCCGACGTGCACTACCTGCGCCGCGAGGACTATCACCACCACGCGGCGCTGCTGTGCGTGCAGACCAAGTCCACGCTCGCGCAGCCGAAGATGAGCTTCGAGACGAACGAGTTCTTCCTGAAGTCCACGGAGGAGATGGCGGAGTCGTTCGCGGCGATGCCTGGGGCGGTCGCCGCCTCGCTGGAGATCGCCGAGCGCTGCGACGTCGAGATCGAGCTCGGCAACCAGCTCATCCCGCGGTTCGACTGCCCGGAGGGCAAGGGCGAGAAGGAGTACCTGCGCGAGCTGGTCGAGGCCGGTCTGCGGCGCCGCTATGGCGACCCGCCGCCCGCCGCGGCGATCGAGCGCATGGAGATGGAGCTCGGCGTCATCGACAAGATGGGCTTCAACGCCTATTTCCTGATCGTCTGGGACTTCGTCCACTACGCGAAGCAGAACGGCATCGCCGTCGGCCCGGGCCGCGGCAGCGCCGCCGGCAGCCTCGTCGCGTACTGCCTGCAGATCACGGACGTCGACCCCCTGCGGTACGACCTGCTGTTCGAGCGCTTCCTGAACGCCGAGCGCGTGTCGATGCCGGATATCGACATCGACTTCTCGGTGCGCGGGCGCGAGCGGGTGATCCGCTACGTGACCGAGAAGTACGGGACCGACCGCGTCGCCCAGATCATCACGTTCGGCAAGATGTTCCCGCGGGCCGCGACGCGCGACGCCGCGCGCGTCCTGGGGCACGACTACGGGGTCGGGGACCGGCTGGCGAAGCTGATCCCGGACCCGATCATGGGCCGCCCGCCGAGCTTCGAGGAGTGCTTGGAGCCGGGGGCCGACCTCGCGACCGAATACGCGAAGGACCCGACGGCCAAGCAGATCGTCGACGTCGCGCGCGGGCTCGAGGGCATCGTCCGCAACGCGTCGATCCACGCCGCCGCGGTGGTGATCTCCGACCGCCCGCTGACCGACATCGTGC
This sequence comes from uncultured Solirubrobacteraceae bacterium, assembly GCA_963759375.1. Lineage (GTDB taxonomy): Bacteria > Actinomycetota > Thermoleophilia > Solirubrobacterales > Solirubrobacteraceae > DASSUW01. The sequence goes on from CAVWYY010000002.1 coordinate 114,041, forward strand.
CGCTCCAGCTCGCCGACGCCGGCACCGCCGAGGACGGCCAGAAGGCGTATCGCACGGTCACGCAGTACTCGATGAAGCCCGTCGAGGAGATCGGGCTGCTGAAGATGGACTTCCTCGGCCTGCGCAACCTCGACGTGATCGAGGACACGCTGGCGATCATCGAGCGGTCCACCGGCGAGCGGATCGACATGACGACGCTCCCGCTCGACGACGAGAAGACCTACGAGATGATGGCCCGGGGCGACTCGGTGGGCGTGTTCCAGTTCGAGTCCGAGGGCATGCGCGAGGCACTGAAGAAGGTCGGGCCGACCGAGTTCGAGGACCTCGTGGCCCTCAACGCGCTGTACCGGCCGGGCGCGATGGACCAGATCCCGACCTACGCCCGCGGCAAGAAGAACCCCGAGACGATCACCTACATCGACGACCGCCTGCGCCCGATCACGGAGCCGACCAAGGGCGTGATCCTCTACCAGGAGCAGTCGATGCAGATCGCCAAGTCGATCGCCGGCTTCTCCGGCCCCCGCGCGGACGACCTGCGGAAGGCGATCGGCAAGAAGAACCGCGAGGCGATGGCCAAGCTCAAGCCGCTGTTCTTCGACGGCTGCAAGGCGTCGGGCACCGCGCCGGACGTCACGGAGGCGCTGTGGACGGTCAACGAGCGGTCCGCGGACTACTCGTTCAACCGCTCGCACGCCGCCTGCTACGGCCTGATCGCGTACCGCACCGCGTGGCTGAAGGCCAACTACCCGGCCGAGTACATGGCCGCCCTGATCTCCTCGGTGATGGACACCAAGGACAAGGTGCCGTTCTTCGTCAACCAGACGGAGAGCATGGGCATCGAGATCCTGCCGCCCGACGTGAACACGTCGGACCACGAGTTCATGGTCGTGGAGGGCAACATCCGCTTCGGGCTCGACGCGGTGAAGGGCGTCGGCTACGCGGCGGTCGAGGCGATCAAGCGCGCCCGCGAGGAGGACGGCCCGTTCACGTCGCTGTGGGACTTCTGCGAGCGGGTCGACTGCCGGGCCGTCAACAAGAAGGCGATCGAGGCGCTGATCAAGTGCGGCGCGTTCGGATCCACCGGCGCGTCGCGCCGCGGGATGCTCGACGTGCTGGAGGCGGCCCAGGGCGCCGGTCAGAAGGCGCAGCTCGACGCGCAGATCGGCCAGGGCTCGATCTTCGACCTCGGCGGCTTCGGCGAGGCCGACAGCGGCCCGAGCGCGTTCGCGCCCGCCCACCCGGCGATCCCCGAGCACGAGTTCGAGCGGCCCGAGCTGCTGGCCATCGAGAAGGAGTCGATCGGCCTGTTCATCACCGAGCACCCGCTCAAGCGCGTGCGCGAGGCGCTGCGCGTGAAGGCCGACTGCGGGTGTGCCCAGGTGATGGACCAGCGCGACGGCGACTGGGTGAAGGTCGGCGGCATGATCACCGAGTCCAAGAAGATCCGGACCCGGACCGGGACGCCGATGATGTTCGCCACGCTCGACGACCTCGACGGCAGCGTCGAGATCGTCGTGTTCGAGAAGGCGATGGCCGCCGTGGAGGACCTGCTGGCCGCCGACGCGATCGTGATCGTCCGCGGACGGGTCGACCACAAGGAGGCCGGCAAGAGCTGCGTCATCGTGCAGGACGCGGAGCGCTTCGACCCGTCGGAGAAGGAGATCGAGAAGGCGAAGGAGCGCGTCGCGCAGCTGGCCGCCGCGGCGGCGCCGGTGCCGCTCCACCGCGCGGTCGATGCGGCGCGCCTGCAGCCCACGGTCATCGACGAGCTGCGCGACCTGTTCGAGCGCTATCCGGGCGACGCCGAGTTCGTGCTCGAGATGCACACGCGCGCCGGCGTGCGCCGCCTGCGGTTCGGTGACGGCTACAAGATCGCCGGGCGCAACGGCGCCCTGGCCGCGGAGCTCGACCGGCTGCTCGGCCCCGCGCCGGCGCCCGTCCACGCGGCTGCGTGAAGCGCGTCGCGGTCGTCGGGCCCGGGGCGATCGGGTCGACGGTGGCCGCGGTCGTGCACCGGGCGGGCGCGGACCTCGTGCTCTGCGGGCGCACGCCGCTCGACCGGCTCGTGGTCGAGCGCGGCGGGGAGACCGTCGTCGTGCCCGGCCCGGTGCTCACGGACCCGGGAGACGTGCCGTGGCGGGCCGATGTCGTGCTGCTGGCGGTCAAGGCGCACCAGACCGAGGCGGCGGCGCCGTTCCTGGCGGTGCTGTGCGGTCCCGGCACGACCGTCGTCGTGCTCCAGAACGGGGTGGAGCACCGGGCGGTCGTCGGCCCGTTCGCCGGGGAAGCGACGGTCGTGCCCGCGATCGTCTGGATCGCGACCGAGACGCTCGAGCCCGGCCACGTGCGCGTGGTCGACGATGCGCGCATCCTGCTGCCCGACGAGCCGGCCGCCCGCGCGCGTGCTGCCGCTGCTCGACGGCGCCGAGGTGACCGCCGACTTCGTCACGGAGGCCTGGCGCAAGCTGACCGTCAACGCCATCGCCGGCTTGATGGTGCTCACCGGCCGGCGGTCGGCGATGTTCCGGCGCGCCGACATCGGCCGGGTCGCGCGGGCGCTCGCGCTGGAGACGCTCGCGGTCGCGCGCGCCGAGGGCGCCGACCTCCCGGACGCGGTGGCCGACGAGCTGCTCGAGTGGTTCGCCGGCCTGCCGCCCGACGCCGGCACCTCGATCCTCGCCGACCGCGTGGCGGACCGGCCGCTGGAGTGGGACGCCCGCAACGGCGTCATCGCCCGCCTGGGGGCGCGCCACGGCGTGCCGACCCCGGTCAGCGACGTGATCGTGCCGCTGCTCGCCGCCGCGAGCGGCTAGATCGTCCGCACGCGGCGGCCGATCTCCGGATCCTGCGGGTAGCCGGCCGCGTCCCAGAACCCGCCGGCGTCCGCGTCGTCGAACGCGACCAGCGCGGTCACGCGCGGCGCCCCGAGCGCCCGCATCCGCTCCTCGCCGGCCGCCACCAGCGCCCGGGCGATGCCGCGCCGCCTGCGCTCGGGCGCCACCGCCAGCCGGTAGAAGTTCCCGCGCCAGCCGTCGAACGCGGCGATGACCGCGCCGACGACCTCGCCTTGCTCGACAGCGACGAGCAGGGCACCCTCCGCGATCAGCGCGTCGACCCGCTCCGGCGAGTCCTCGGTGACCGCGTGCGCGCTGCGCGCTGCGCCCCACAGGCCGAGCACCGCCTCGATGTCCTCGGGCCGCGCGGCCCGGATCACTTCTTCCGCGCCTTCAGGCCCTGGCGGCGCAGCTTCATTGCGTTCTCGATGTCGGGCCGCTCGACGCCCTTGCCGGTGGCGCCCGGGCCCTCGAAGATGCACGGCAGGTCCTCGAAGCGCGGCTCGGACAGGTACGCGGCGCAGCCCTTCTTGCCGAGCTCGCCGTCGCCGAGGTTCGCGTGCCGGTCGACGTTCGAGCCGAGCTTGGTCATGGAGTCGTTGACGTGCAGGGTCCCGAGCCGCTTCAGGCCGACGACCTTGTCGAACTCGTCGATCACGTCGCTCAGGCCCTCGGCGGTGCGGATGTCGTAGCCGCTGGCCAGCAGGTGGCAGGAGTCCAGGCACGCGCCGAGCCGCCGGCCGCCGCCCGCGCCGTTGATCATCGTCGCGAGCTCCTCGAACGTGCGCCCCAGCGTGCCGCCCGCGCCCGCAGTGTTCTCGAGATCGAGCCGGCACCTCTCCGACTCGGCGAGGGCCTCCTTGATGACCGCCGACGCCCGTTTCATCGCGGCCTCGACCGAGCCGCCCTTCGTGAGCGCCGACCCGGGATGGAGCACTACTGAGACCGCGCCCAGAGCCGCCCCGGCGCGCAGGGAGGCGACAAGCGAGGTCAGCGACTTCTCGCGGATCTCCTTGTCCTCGGACGCGCAGTTGAGCAGGTACACGGCATGGATCACCAACGCGTCGACGTCCGAGTCCTTGAACGCCTCCTTGAACGCGGCGACCTTCTCGTCGTCATAGACGGTCGGCTTCCACTGCCGCGGGCTCTGGTTGAAGATCTGGATGGCTCGGCACTTGCGCTCGACGCCGCGCTCCACGGCGTGCGCGGGCCCGCCGGCGGGGGAGACATGGGCGCCGATCAGCATGGGCCGGGAAGGCTAGCGGCGCCGGGAGACTGCTCCATACCGTCGAGCGGTGCGCGTGCGATCATCAGGGCCATGCGGGTACGGTTTCCTCCGTCGCCGACAGGGGCGCTGCATATCGGGAACGCGCGCACGGCGCTCTACAACTGGCTGCTCGCGCGCGGGCACGGCGGCCAGCTGGTGCTGCGGATCGAGGACACCGATCGCGAGCGGTCGACCCCCGAGAACGTGCAGACGATCTTCGACGCGCTGGAGTGGCTCGGCATCGACTGGGACGAGGGGCCGACGTACCAGGCCCAGAACGCCGAGCGGCACGCCGAGGTCGTCGAGCAGCTGATCGCCGGCGGCCACGCCTACCGGTCCACGGCCGGGCCGGACGAGGTGAAGGCGTTCAAGGAGCAGCACGGCAACCGCGGCTTCCGCGGCGAGGACGAGGGCACCGGCGCCGTGCGGCTGCGGGTGCCCGACGAGGGCGTCACGGTCGTCGAGGACGTCATCCGCGGCGAGAGCCCGTTCGAGAACGCCCTGCTGGACGACCTGGTGATCGCCCGCGGCGACGGTACGCCGGTCTACCACCTCGCCGTGGTGGTCGACGACGCCGACGCCGGGATCACCCACGTCGTCCGCGGCGCCGACCACTACTCCAACACGCCCAAGCAGATGCTCATCCAGCAGGCGATGGGCGCGCCGACGCCCGTCTACGCCCACCTGCCGCTGCTGCACGGGCCGGACGGCAAGAAGCTCGCCAAACGCCACGGCGCGACGTCCGTGCAGGACCTGCGCGACGCCGGCTACCTGCCCGAGGCCGTCCTCAACTACCTCGCGCTGCTCGGCTGGGGCTACGACGAGGAGACCACGTTCCACTCGATCGAGGAGCTCCAGCAGCGCTTCAGCCTCGAGCGGGTCTCCAAGGCGCCGGCCGTGTTCGACGAGCAGAAGCTGCGCTGGATGAACGGCCGCTACCTGCGCGAGCTCGATCTCGACGATCTGACCGGTCGCCTGGAGTCGTTGACGGGTCGCAGCGGACTCCGCGGTGCGGTGGAGATCTCGCAGGACAAGATCTCGACGCTTTCGGAGTTCTGGCCTCTCTCGCATTTCTTCTTCGACGGCCCGGCCGACGATCCGGCGGCCCGCGAGAAGGTGCTCGAGGCCCCCGGGGGCAAGGAGGCGCTGGCCGCCGTGCGCACCGCGCTGGCCGACGTTCCGGAGCCCTGGAACCAGGAGAATCTCGAGGTCGCGCTGGGGAATGTGGCCGACCAACTGGGCGTCAAGAGGAAGAATGTGTTCCAGCCACTTCGCGTGGCACTGACTGGAACGACCGTCTCACCGGGTATCTTCGAGACAGTCGCGCTGCTGGGGCGCGACGAAACCCTGGCTCGGGTGGACCATGCGCTCAACGGGAGGAAGGGGACGTGACTCGGCGCGAAGGTGGGGCCGGCGGCTCAACGATCCGTCCAGACCTGCCGATAGGGCTTGAAGGCGGGGCCATGACAGGCCAAGAGCCGCCTGAACAAGATTCCGTGACGACTGATGATCGACTGATGCCGCCTACCGCACCCCCGACAAGCGAAGCCGCCGAGGCGTCGCGCGCCCCGGGAGGCTCCCGTGAGCCCTACGCGGTCGTCGGCCGCTCTCGCAACGAGGGTCACGGCAAGCGCCTGACCGCTGCGTTCGAGGCGCTCGAGGTCTTCCCGGCGCTCGCCGAGTCGCGCAACCGCCTGCTCGCCCTCATCTCCGAGGAGCGGCCGTCGACCGGCGAGGTCGTGCGCGCCATCGAGTCCGACGTCGCGCTCGTCATCTCCGTGCTCCGCCTCGCCAACGGGCTCGACTCGCCGCGCCGCGGCCAGGTCGAGTCGATCGTCGGCGCGGTCGAGGTCCTCTCGCCCGAGGCCGTCCAGCGCCTCGCGGCCAACGCCGAGACCTTCGAGTTCTTCGAGCGCGGGAAGACGTGGGACGCCGCGCCCGAGCGCTTCCGGCTGCACGCCGTGGCCGTCCAGCGCGCCGCCGACCGCCTCGCGGCCGCCTCCGGCTACCCGCATCGCGATCGCCTGCTGGTCACCGCACTGCTGCACGACGTCGGCAAGCTCGTCCTCATGCACGCCTACCCGGGCTACCCGCGCCAGGTCCACGGGCCGGCGCGCACCCCGGAGGAGCGGCTGCACTACGAGCGGCGCGAGCTGGGTGTCGACCACGCGCTGGTCGGCGGCGTGCTCGCCCGCCGCTGGAACCTGCCCAAGTCGGTCGCATCGGCGATCGAGCGCCACCACAGCGAGGACGCGCAGGGCGACGCCGCGTTCGTCCGCCTGGCGGACATGCTGGCGCACTACTCGCAGGGCTCGCCGGTCTCCTCGACCGAGCTGCTGAAGGCCGCCCGCGCGGTCGGATTCGGCCCCAGCGAGCTGCGCTCCGTCCTCTACGACCTGCCGTACCCGAGCAAGGACCGCCCGCGCTCGGTCGAGCCGTGCCCGCTCTCTTCGCGCGAGCTGGAGGTCCTCAAGCGCCTCGCCCAGGGCATGGTCTACAAGCAGATCGCCCTCGAGCTCTCGCTCTCCACGAGCACGGTGCGTACGCACCTGCACAACATCTACGGCAAGCTGGGCGCGGTTGACCGCGCCCAGGCCGTGCTCCACGCCACCGAGCGCGGCTGGCTCTAAGCCGCTAGGCGGCCAGCTCCTCCTCGACCAGGTCCCGGACGATGGCCGGGGCGAGGTCGACCGTCGGCAGCTGCGCGTTGGCGTCGGCGATCCGCTGCGCCGCCTCGCGGTACGACGGGTCGACCAGGAGGCGGCGGACGGCGTCCGCGAGCCCGATCGTGCCCTTGAGGGCGATGCCGGCGCCGAGGTCGGCGACCCGGTCGGCGTTGTAGGGCTGGTCGGCGAACAGCGGCACGACGACCGCCGGGACGCCTGACGGTGAGCGCGGAGCGGATCGTGCCCGAGCCGCCGTGGCAGACCATCGCCGCCGCGTGGGGCATGACGTCCGCCTGCGGCACCCAGCGGGCGACGTGCACGTTCGGTGCCACCGGGCCGAGCTCCCGGGGGTCGCGCTCGCGACCCACCGTCACGAGCACGCGGACCGGCAGCAGCGCCAGCGCGTCGAGCGCCTCGCGGTAGAGGCCGGGGAAGAAGTCCATCGTCGGCGCGACCGAACCGAACGTGAGGTACACGAGCGGCCACTCGGCGCCGTCCCACCAGTCGGGCAGCGGCCGGGCGGCGTCGTCCTCCTCGCGGAAGCGCATGGCCTGGGCGGGGGAGGGGTCGGCCGGATCCTCGAGCTCGGCCGGCGTCAGCGTGAAGTACGGCGCGCAGTTGAGCATGTCCATGTCGGGGTCGGGGCGCAGCCCGATCTCGGCGCGGACCTCGTCGAGCGCGTGCGCCATCGTGGGCCCGAGACCCGCGAAGTTGCTGCTGGCCGTGATGCCGACGCAGACCGCCGGGATGCCGAGCGTCTCGGCCGCCAGCGGGGCCGCGAACTCGCTGATGTCGTACAGCACGGCGTCGGGCCGCCAGCTCCGCATCGCCGCGAGGACGTGCGGATAGGCGTGGCGCGTGTCGATGCCGATGAAGATCTCGCGGAGGACGCGCTCGTTGGCGTCGTCGAAGCTCATCCGCCGCGCCTCGGCGAAGACCGCGTTGCGCTCGTCGTCGGGCGGGTCGGGGTAGGCGATGTGGTCCATGCCGGACGCCGCGACCATCGTGGCGGCGGACTGTGCGGCCACGATGACGACGTCGTCGTTGTTTCTCAGGAACGCCTTGGCAAAGGGAATCAGCGGGCCGAAGTGCCCGGCGCCGCGTCGGGTGCTGATCAGGATGCGCATATCAAGGGAGAACGACGCTCCCCTGAGCGCTGCTATTCCACGGCGCGGACGCGGCGGCGCGCGGTGAGCGCCATCGCGACGGCGACCCCGGCGGTGTCGATCAGCACGTCGACCGGCGTGCCGTGCCGGCCCTCGACGAAGCTCTGGTGGAACTCGTCCGAGGCCGCGTAGGCGATCGTGATCGCGGCGGCGACGAGCGGGTTGCGGAAGCCCAGCGCCCGGTGCCAGAGCCACCACAGCAGCCCGTACGAGAACGCGTGGATGATCTTCCGCCCGATCGTGTCCCACACGCCGAGGCCCGAGCTCAGGTCGGACTGAGCGGACAGGAAGAAGATCACCGCCATCACGAGAATCGGCGGCCCGAAGCGGGAGATCGCGCGCATCGGCCGGTGATGGTGGCAGGATGAGAGGGTGCTCTCGATCACCACGAAGTCCCCTTACGCGGTCCGCGCGCTCACCGAGCTGGCCCGCTGCGGCGGCGCCGGGCCCGTCCCGATCGGCGAGCTCGCCAAGCGCCGCGACATCCCCGTCCAGTTCCTCGAGCAGCTGTTCGCAGTCCTCCGCCGGGCCGGGATCCTCAAGTCCCAGCGCGGCGTCAAGGGCGGCTATTCGTTCGCGCGCGAGCCCTCTGAGGTGACCGTCCTCGAGGTCGTGGAGCTGCTCGACGGTCCGTTCGGCGCGGGCGCCGAGTCGATCTTCTCCGAGGCCGCCGCGGCCGCCCGGGCGATCCTCCAGAACGCCACGATCGCCGATGTCGTCGAGCGCGAGAACCGCGCTCGCCGGCGCGCACATGTACTACATCTAGGCGTGCGCCTGGGTATCGCGGACCATCTCGGCTGGGCGATCGCGGTGACGGCGTCGGAGGACCACCAGGTGGTGGACCGCCGGCGGATCGAGCTGATCGAGCCCGGCCTGTCCCCGGCGCCGATCCACTACGACAGCTCGCGTCTCGATGTCGCCGAGACGGCTGCGCTGGTCGAGGAGGTGCGCGCGTCCGTGTCCCGCGCGGCCTCAGCCGCGCTCGACGAGCTGGCGAGCGCGCTGCCCGCCCCGGTCGTCTCGATCTCGCTCCGATCCTGGCCGCTCGACTTCCCCGACGACATCGCCGTTCAACGCCGCGTGCCGTACGAGTCCCGGGCCGACGCGATCATGTACCGCCAGGAGCTCGCCGAGCTGGCCCACGCGCGCGGCTGGGACGTCCACCTCTACGACGCGAAGGCCGTGGTCGGGCAAGCGGCGGGCAGGCTGGCCGAGCGGGCCGACGAGGTCCTGCAGGGGCCTCGGGCGACGTCTGGGGCCACCGTGGACGAAGGACCATCGGACCGCGCTCGCGGCGACGATCGTGGCCGGCTGAATCGAGGGCCGTTCGCTCGGTGTAGGCTCGCCACGAGAGAGGCCATGCTCGAGCAGCCCGCCAATGTGCCGGACGCGCCGTGGCGACTGACGGCCGCGGAGTCGTATGTCCTGCGTCATGCGCCGAGCCGGCCCGCGGGCACTGAGGTACTCAAGTTCGCCGTCAAGGAGCTCGTCGTGCGAGGGGCGCTGCGCGTCGGATGGGCCACGTCCACCCGCCGCCTTCCGTGGCCTCGCCGCCAAGCGTGCCCCGTGATGCTCGCCGGACCGCGGCGCGATTCGATCGAGGACGCCGCGCTCAAGCCCGTGCTCGAGGTCTACGCCACGTGTCGGCGGCGCGTCGTCGCCACGCCCGAAGGCGGCCACCTCGACGCCGTCACGCTCCAGGATTTCGTCAAGGCGGCCCGCAAGGCCTTCGGCAGGCAGATGCATCGCTACGCGAACGACCACGTCCTCGGCCTGCTCGAGCGGCGCGGCCTCATCACTGTCGACCACTTCATGGGCCTGGGGTCTGCTCGACTCTCGTACACGGCGGCGGGGCGTGAGGCCGACGAGGAGCTCGAGAGGTGGCTGGCGGCGGGCAGGAAGCCGTTCCGCACTTGGAATTCGCCGGAGACCGCCGTCGCGCAGGGCTATCTGCGCGGAGCCGGCGCCGCACTGCTGCTGCTCGCGCACTTGGATCCGGAGCTCGCCCCGCTTGACCGTGTCCTGCGCACCGCCGCGGGGGCGGTCCCGACCTACGGAGGCGAGGCCTACGCCGTCGCCGTCGGGCCTGGCGACGAGCTCGAAGGCTTCGATGTGTCGGCACTCCAGCTCGACCAGCTCTCGGCTCTCGACGGTCTCGACGGCGCGCTGTCCACGATCGATTTCGGGTTCATCGACGGCGGCGCTGGCGGCGGCGGAGGTGACGGTGGTGGCGGGGGTGGTTGAGCCGGCGTCGATCAGGTAGTTTGAGCAGTGAGGGTTCTCAATTCGCTCCAAGGCCGCGGCCATACTCGTCGTACTCGCATCCTGTGCGGTCGTGCCGGATGTCGCGGCCGCATCGCCCTCGAAGGCGCGGCTGCGGGAACGGGTCGCCCACCAGCGCGAGGTCATCCGAGACCTGCGGCGAGACCTCAGAGCGACGCGGGAGACGCTGGGTACCGCAAGCGCCGATCTGGCGACCCGGACCGCCGAGCGAGATCGCGAGCGCACCCGCGTGGCGGCGCTGCGCGCGCAGATCGCGAGCCGACCGACGGCGCTGTACACCGCGATAGAGACGGTCCGTCGCGAGGTTGCCTACAGCGAGCAGGTGTTTCGTTGGCGCAGCGTCAGCTACTCCCGCGAGCAGCTCGTCGCGCAAGCGGCAATGACGCACGTCGTCGGCCATGTCAGCGCGCCCGCCTACGGATACATGAACGTGTTCCTCGGCAGCGTGCCCAAGCCGACGGCCAACGGCGTCCTGGCATCCGGGGCGGGGATCTGCGGGCACGCCGCCCTGACGTTCGCGGCGATCGTCAAGGCGTTCAAGTTGCCGGTCCGGAGCGTCCAGTTCTACTACGGCGAGGGCGACAACCACATCGCCGCCGAGGTCTTCTACAACGGCGCGTGGCACTACTACGACCCGACGTTCGGGGCCTACTACATCGACGGTCTGAACGTGCTCTCGATCGAGCAGGCTCGAGCTCATCCGGACCCCGGCTCGCTGCTCCTCCACGACCGCACTCTCCTCTGGTACACAGTCGCCTCCCGTGCGGGAGCGACGAGTCTGACCGACTTCGGCATCGAGACCGACCCGGACACCCGCGTGGAGATCGACCAGCAGCCGTTCGGGACCCAGTAGCGGCCTCTGTACTACTGAGACGCGAACGCGGGCACTCTGGGGAACTAGGGCGCCCCGCCCTCCGTGCATCTCCGTACGCCCGGTGACACGCGTCGGTCGGGGCGCCCGACCCCCTCCGCGCGTAGTTCAACGCAGACGTGGGGTCGAAAGTTCGATGCAACCGGAGGGCGGTGTCAGCCTCCTGTCACATCCCGGCGCAGGAACACCGTGAACGCCCACGCAGCGGCGGGGATCGCGTAGAGCGCGGAGACCCACGCGGCGCGAACGACCGGAGCCCAGTCGATGGGCTCGCGTAGCAGGCCTTCCCAGGCGTTGAACTGGGTCGAGAGCAGGTACGGGTCGAGGAAGTCGAGGGCCGAGATCGAGCCGAGGATCTGGAACGCGATCGAGACCATCAGCGTCCCGACCACCGCGGCGGCCGAGTTGCGGCTCAGCGTGGACAGCAGCAGCGCGATCGATGCGATCGCCATCAGCGGCAGCGCGTACGTCAGCGTGCCGGCGGCGGTCAGGTACAGCGCGCGGCCGACCCCGACGGTGGTGCCGGACAGCGTCGTCAACGGCTCGAAGCCGAACGCGATCCCGCCGACCACCACGCCGACGCCCACGTAGGTCGCCAGGACGCCCAGCGTGTACGTCAGAGCGGCCAGCAGCTTGCCCGTGAACACCTGCCAGCGGTCGACCGACCGCGTGAGGATCGTCTTCAGCGTGCCGTTGTGGTCCTCGGCCGCGACGATGTCCCCGGCCACCAGCGCCGTGATCAGCGGCAGCAGCCAGATCGCGCCGAAGTACAGGCACACGAGCGGGATCGCGAGGCCGGATTCGCGGACGTACTCGCCGAACGGCACGCCCTCGGGCCCGCCGCCGTTGGAGTCGGCGAGCAGCGCGACCGTGAAGATCACCGGGACCGCGAACGCGGCGGCGATGCCGATGAACGTGCGCTTCTGCGCGATGAGCTTGCGCAGCTCCCAGCGGTAGACCTTCCCGATGCCCGGCCGGCCGGTGGCGCGGCGCTCTGCCGCGCGCTCGATGGTGATGGCCTCGGCGCTCATGACTCGGTCATCCTGAAGAACAGCTCCTCGAGCGTGGCGGTGCGGGCCTGCAGGGAATGGATGCCGACGCCCGCCATGCCGAGCGCGATCGTCAGCTTCGCGACGGTCGGCTCGTCGGCGGACAGCGCGATCCCGTCCTCCCCCCGCGAAACGTCGGTCACATCCGAGTGGCGCTCGGCCAGCTCGGCGGCGTACACGTCGTCGGTCGTGCGCAGCTCGTAGCGGCCGGCGGTGGTGGCGATCAGCTCGGGCAGCGAGCCTTCATACAGCACACGCCCGTTGCCGACGATGGCCACGCGGTCGCACAGCTCCTCGACCTCGCCCATCAGGTGCGAGGAGAGGAGCACGGTCATGCCCTGGCCGGCGAGCCGCTTGATCAGCGCCCGCATGTCGCGCATCCCGCCGGGATCGAGCCCGGTGGTCGGCTCATCCAGCAGCAGCAGCCGCGGATTGCGCAGCAGCGCGCCGGCGATGCCGAGGCGCTGGCGCATGCCGTGCGAGTAGCCGCCGACCTTGTCGCTCGCGCGGTCGGCGAGGTCGACGGTCTCGAGCGCCTCGTCGATCCGCGTCTCGGCCCCGTAGCCGTCGAGCGCCGCAGCCATCTCCAGGTTGCGGCGCCCGCTCATGTACGGGTAGAAGCGCGGCGCCTCGACGAACCCGGCGACGCCGTCCAGCGCGCGCGCCCCCTCCTCGAGGGGGTCGCGCCCGAACAGCCTCGCGCTGCCCGCGTCGGGCCGGATCAGCCCGAGCAGCATCCGCAGCGACGTCGTCTTGCCGGCGCCGTTCGGCCCCAGGTAGCCGTAGACGTCGCCGGCGCTCACGTTGAGGTCGACGTCGTCGACCGCCGTGACGTGCCCGTAGCGCTTGACCAGCCCGCGGGCCTCGATCGGGGGAGCGGTGGTCATCGCAGCCCCCGTGCGGCGTTCTCGGCGGACACGGGCGGGACGAGGCCGGCGACCGTGTAGGACACACCGCCGCTCTCGAACGTCACGATCGTGCCCAGCGGCGTGGCGAGCTCGGTGCCGGTCGCCCCGTCGATGTTGATCTGGGGGAGCTTGAGCCCCTCCTCGGTACCGCCGTCGCCGGCTTGGTGCTGGAACACCACGATCGCGCTCATGCCCTCGCCGTACGTGCTCAGCGCGCCGGCGCGGTCGCCGACCTTCACGAGCCGCACGCTCGTGCGCTCGAGCCCGGCCAGCTGCTTGGGAGCGGACAGCTGGAACGGCAGGTGCTTTTGGACCGCGGCGGCGCCGCGCACCCGGGTCGGGCGACCGGAGTGGCCGGCCGTCGGCGGGTCGAGCTCGACGACCCGCGTGCCCCGCGGGAGCTGGGCCGACAGCGTGGAGTCGGAGATCGAGCCGTACGACACGTCGGTCGCCGCCAGCTCGAGCACCGGCGCGTCCTGGCCCTGCGCGTAGACGGCGGCGCGCAGCGGTACGCCGTGCACCGCGTCCCAGGCCAGCTGGGCGGCGCCGAGCAGCCCGCCGTCGTCCTTCGGGGCGATGCGCACGGTGTAGCTCGGCCGGTCGGCGGTGGTGCTCGGCCGGGCGCCGGACAGCGTCCACGTCTGCGACAGGCGGTCGAGCCCGCGGCGCACGTCGGCGAGCGTCGGCTCGTGCTCGTGATCGCGCTTGTCGCCGCTGTGGCTGGGGGCGACGTACGCGGTCTTGGAGGCCGGGTCGTAGAGCGTCAGCCGGCTGCCGTCGTCGACGATCTGGGCGTCGCCGCCGTCGGACTGCAGCTCGAGCCGGAAGCGGCCGTCGCCGGCCACCCACAGCCGGCCCTCCGCGCCCTGGGCGAGCGGGGAGCCGCCGCCGCGGTCGGGAAGCGAACCGCCGGGCAGCAGCCCGTTCGTGAACGTGATCCGCGCGCTGACGCCGTCGACCTGGGGAGCGCGCAGCGCATCGAGCACGGCGCGGTCGAGCGGCTTCGGATCGGGCGCGGAGGCGGAGCCGCCGAGCGCAGCCTGCGCGATCCCGGCGGTTGCCGCCAGCAGCGCGATGACGGCGACAAGGCCGTAGAGGCGGCGGGTTGAGGTGGTGCGGAGTCGTCTCATGGGGAGGAGGTCCTTCGTCAGATGGTGACGGCAGGGTTGTACGGGCGGGCTTTGAGAGAACCGTGAGAGGCCGGACGGAACGTGCCGGGCGTGCGCCGGCCCCTCAGCCGGGAGCCGATGACACGCGCGGCGTGGCGGCCCTGTTGCATGGCCGCGGCGGCGTCGCCGCCCGAGGCCGTGATGTCGCCGATCGCGAACACCTCGGGCCGGCGCGGCAGCGTCAGGTCGCCCATCACGACGACGCGGCCGGCGTCATCGAGCCGCGCGGCGCCGTCGGCGGCCAGCACGTGCGCGAGCGGCGACGGCGTGACACCGGCGGCCCACAACACCGTCCGGGCGTGCACGCGTCCGCCGTCGGCCAGGTCGAGCCCGTCCGGGTCCAGGGCGGCGGCCGCCGTGCCGACGCGGACGTCGACGCCCGCGAGGTCCCGCGTCGCCCGGCGCCGCGCGGCGGCCGGGAAGTCCGGCAGCAGCTCCGGGCCGACCTCGAGCAGCGTGACCGATGTGAGCGGCGCCAGGCGGGCGACCTCGCGAGCCAGGTCGACGCCGGTGGGCCCCCCGCCGACGACCGCGAAGCGCCGCCACGCGGGATCGCCGGTCAGTCCGGCCATCTCGAGCGCGAACAGCACGCGCGAGCGCACCTCGCGGGCATCCTCGAGCGACTTCAGGCCCGGCGCCAGGTGCGCGCCGTCGGCCCCGTCACGATCCGGGAGCGTGGTGCCCGCGGCGACGATCAGGCTGTCGTACTCGAGGTCGAGCGGCTCGACCCGCCGCGCGTCGAGATCGATGTCCGATACCTCTGCGCACACCACGTGCGCGTTGCGCTGGCGGCCGAGCAGCTGCTCGAGCGGCACCGCGATCTCCTCCTCGGAGAGCGCGCCGATGGCGACCTGCGAGAGGAGCGGCTGGAACAGATGATTGCCGGAGCGGTCGACGAGCGTGACCTCGACCGGGGCGCGTCGGAGCGCCTTGGCCGCGTAGAGGCCGCCGAACCCGCCGCCGACGATGACGACGCGATGGGGAGCGTCAGTCGCGTGGGGAGGTCGTCGCATGGGGCGGGTTTGTACGGGCGCCCGTTGAGAGATCCGTGAGAGCGGGGAGCTCGATCGTGAACCGCGGGCCGTCGACGCTCGCGCTGCCGCCGTGGCGCTCGGCGATCGCCCGCACGATCGCCAGCCCGAGCCCGGAGCCCTCGCCGGGGGCGCCCGGGGCGCGCCAGAACCGCTCGAACGCATCGGCCGCCTGCTCGGGCGGCAGCCCCTGGCCCTCATCGGCGACGGTGATCCGCGCGCGGTCGCCGGCGCGCTCGGTGGTGACCGTGATCAGCCCGTCCACCGGGCCGTGCCGGCGCGCGTTGCGCACCAGGTTGCCGACGGCACGCTCGAGCGCCGGGCGCTCGCCCAGCACGGTCACGGGTTCGCCGCCCGCGGTCGCGTGCGGATCGGCGGCGGCGGCCTCGGCGGCCAGCGCCGCCAGGTCGACCGGCTCGCCGCGCACGGGCGCCGCGGCGTCCTCGCGCGCGAGCGCCAGCAGGTCGTCGAGCAGCCCGCTCAGCCGCGCGGCGTCGGCCTCGATGTCGGCCAGCGCGGCCGGGTCGGGCCCGTGCCGCGCCACATAGGCGGCGTTCCCGCGCAGTGCGGTCAGCGGCGTGCGCAGCTCGTGCGAGGCGTCCCCGACGAACCGCTGCTCGGCCTCGCGGGCGCGCTGGAGCGACGCCAGCATCGCGTTCAGCGTCTCGGCCAGCTCGCCGACCTCGTCGCGCGCCTCCGGCACCGGCAGGCGCTCGGACGCGTCGCCGCTGCGGGCGATGCCGCGGGCGCCCGACGACAGCCGCCGCAGCGGGAGCCAGGGCGCGGTAGGCGAACCACGTGGCCAGGCCGGCGGCCAGCAGCGCGGCGACGATCGCCGCTCCCGCGACGAACCGCCGGGTCGTGGACAGCGTGTCCTCGGTCGCCGTCGTCGTGCCGGCCACGATCACCGCGCCGCCCGCAGCCGGTCCGCGGCCCAGCTCGCCGAGCGGCGCGGCGTACAGCCGCACCGGGTCGGCCCCCAGCTGCCCGTCGCCGTACCCCGCGCGGCGGTCCTCCAGCGCGGTGCGCACCGCGCCGCCCTCGGGCAGCACGCGGCTGCCGAGACCCGACGAACGGGCGACGATCCGCCCGCGGCCGTCGATGACCTGCACCAGCAGCTCGCTGCCGCCGAGGCGGCCCTCGAGCGTGCCCGGCTCGGTGAGCAGCGCGGGGGTCGAGGCGGCCAGCCGCGCGACCTCGACCGCGCGCTCGCGCAGCGACCGGTCGAGCGAACCCTCGAGCTGGTCGCCGAGCCGCGTGAGGACGGCCGCGCCGAGCACGACGACGGCTACGACGATCGCGGCGGCGGCGGCGACCGCGACGCGCGCCGTCAGGCTCGCGCGCCTCACGTGTCCAGCCGGAAGCCCATGCCGCGCACCGTGTGGATCAGCGGCGGATCCCCGAGCTTGCGGCGCAGGTAGGCGACGTAGCGGTCGACGACGTTGTGACTCGCCTCGTCCTCGCCGCCCCATACGCGCTCGAGCGCCACCTCGCGGGTGACCACCGCTCGCGGGTTGCGCAGCAGCAGCTCGAGCAGCTCCGCCTCGCGGCGGGTGAGTGCCAGATCGCGGCCGCCGCGGCGCGCCAGCCCGCTCTCCACGTCGAGCGCGAGATCAGCGAACGCCAGCTGCTCGCCGGGCGGCTGGTTGCGCCGCAGCAGGGCGCGCACCCGTGCGGTCAGCTCCTCGACCTCGAACGGCTTGACCAGGTAGTCGTCGGCGCCGGCGTCGAGACCGGCCACGCGCTCGTGCAGCGCGTCGCGCGCGGTGAGCAGCAGGATCGGCACCGGCAGGCCCTTCGCGCGCAGGCGCCGCGTGACCGACAGGCCGTCGATCCCCGGCATCGCCACGTCGAGCACGATCACGTCGGGAACCGACCGCTCGACCTCCGCGAGCGCGGCGCCGCCGTCGGCCACCGCGGCCACCGCGTAGCCCTCCGCGGAGAGCGTTCGCTCGAGCATCCGCCGGATCGGCGCGTCGTCGTCGACCAGCAGGACGGCGGCCTCGGACATCGCGGCGAGTCTAGACCGGGAATCTTGAGAGCTTCGTGAGGGGGCTAGCCTGAACGTGCTCTCATGCGCGTTTCACCGGTACTCGTCATCGCCTGCCTCGCGGCGGCCGCCGCAGGTTGCGGCGGCGACGACGAGCCGCGGGCGCAGCGCCCGCCGCGGGCGGTCGAGCTCAAGATCGGCCAGCCGCGCGACACGACGACGGTGCGCGCCGAGAGCGTCGAGGTGAACGGCACGGTGACGCCCGCGAACGCCGCCGTGACCGTGGTCGGCCAGCGCGCCGCGGTCAGCGGCGGCGGGACGTTCACGGCCACCATCGCACTCCAGCCGGGTGCCAATGTGATCGACGTGATGGCGACCGCCACCGGCCGCGGCCCGGCGATGACGGCGTTCCGGGTCGTGCGCGAGGTGCCGGTCACGGTGCCGGAGCTCGGCGGCAAGTCGGTCGACGAGGTCCAGCAGACGCTCGACGGCCTCGGCCTCAAGCCGGAGATCGAGCAGGGCGGCGGGCTGCTGGAGGACCTGCTGCCCGGCGACCCCTCGGCGTGCACGCAGGACCCGGAGGCCGGCGCGCAGGTGCGGCGCGGCAGCACGGTCCACGTCGTGGTCTCCAAGAGCTGCTGATCAGGTCTTCGGCGTCGCGGCGATCAGCTGGATGCGCGGCTCGCCGCGCTCGCGGATGACGCCGAAGACGATCGTGCCCTCGTACGGGTCGCCGCCGTCGCGCTCGACCTTGTAGGTGCCGCTGGCGCGGCCGGCCCGCCCGCCCGTGACCGTCAGGTCGTTGAGGTCGTAGCCCCCGACCTTGCCGTCGAACTGGCGCTGGTACTGGTCGACGACCTGGTCGCGCCCCTCGCTGCGCCCGCCCGGGAGCACGCGCACCACGTTGCGCGCCAGCGTCGCGCGCAGCGCCGCCGGATCCTCGGCGGCGTAGGCGTCGGCGAACGCGTCGGCGGTATCGCGCACCTCGTCCTCGGTGAGCGGCCCGGTCGCCGCCGCGCGCCCGCCCGGATCGTCGAACACGCGGCCCGCGATCAGCCCGACGGCGACGAGCGCGGCGAAGATCATCAGCCCGGCGGCGAGCTGGTACGGCCAGCGGCGCGGCCGGACGACCGTGCGGTCCTTGGCCGGCGGCGGCTCCTCGGCGTCGGCCGGCGGGGTCGACCACAGCCGCCGCGGGTCGTCGTCGGCGACGACGGCGGTCTCGTCCTCGTGCAGGCGCGTGGCCGCGGTGACCCCGGCCCCGTTGACCTGCGTCGGCGCCTCGCTCGGCGCGGCGGAGCCGACCGCGACGCTGCGCTCGGACTCGGTGATCGGCTCGCCGCGGGCGGCGGCCAGTGCGGCCCGCCCGAGGTCGCCCGCTGACGGATAGCGGTCGTCGGGGTCCTTGGCCAGAGCGCGGGCGATCACGCGGTCGAACTCCCGCGGCGCCCCGCGCTCGGACGGCATCGGCGGCGCGTCGTGCAGGTGGGCGAGCATGGTCGCCGGCACGGTGCCGATCGTGAACGGCGGCTTGCCGGTCAGCGCCGCGAACAGCACGCAGCCGAGCGAGTAGACGTCCGCCCGCGCGTCGGTCCGCTCGCCGCGCAGGTGCTCGGGCGCGCAGTACTCGACGGTCCCGACCCACTGGCCGGACTCGGTGAGCTGCGTGTCGGAGCCCGCGAGCCGCGTGAGCCCGAAGTCGCTCAGATAGGCGTGCTCATCGGCCAGCAGCACGTTGGCCGGCTTGACGTCGCGGTGCACCAGCCCGGCACCGTGCGCGGCGTCGAGCGCCGCAGCCACCTGGGCCACGATGTCGGCCGCCTGCTCGGGCTCGAGGTGCCCGCGCTCGCGCAGCAGCGCGTGCAGGTCGGTGCCGCCGACGTAGCGCATGACCAGGTACAGCAGGCCGTCGCTCTCGCCCGCCGCGTAGACAGGGATGACGTTCGGATGGTCGATCGCCGCGGCCATCCGCGACTCGCGCTGGAAGCGCTCGCGGAACGACCCGTCGCGCGCACGTTCAGGCGCGAGGAGCTTGAGGGCGACGGGGCGTCCGAGGCTCAGCTCGGTGGCGCGGTAGACCACGCCCATGCCGCCGCGGCCGGCCACCGCTTCGATGCGGCAGCCGGCGAACTCGTCGCCTGGTTCGAGCTCGGGCACCCTGAGATTGTGACGCGGGTACGCTGACGCGCCATGGATCTCGGCAACCCAAGCTCGTATCTCTCCCTCGCGCAGGGCACCGACGTGGTGTCGTCGGACGGCCACAAGGTCGGCACCGTGGAGCACGTCCTGGCCGTGCCGGAGGTCGATGTGTTCGACGGCGTGATCGTCGACATGCGGGCCGGTCCGGGCGGCCATCGGTTCGCCGACGCCTCGCAGGTCGCGAGCATCCACGAGCGCGGGGTCGTGCTCGCGCTCGACCGGGCGGCGGCCGAGCGGCTGCCGGTGCCGGAGGAGAACCCGGCGTCGCTGGACGCCTCGCCCGACGACGTCACGCCCGACGGGCTCGACGACAAGCTCCGCCGGGCCTGGAACTACCTGTCGGGGAACTACTGAGTCCGGGTGCGCGGGTCGAGCCGCGCGAGGATCAGGTCGGCGACCAGGTTCCCGAACACGACGAGCAGCGTGCCGACGATGAGCATCCCCTGCAGCAGCTCGAAGTCGCCGTTGGAGATCGCGCCCGGCGTGTACCGGAACACGCCGGGGATGTTGAACACCTGCTCGACGAGAAGCGCGTTGCCGACCAGCAGCGTCGCGTAGGACCCGGCGAACGAGATCGTCGGCCCGGCTGCGTACGGCAGCGCGTGCCGGACCGCGACGCGCCGCTCGGACAGTCCCTTGCCGAGCGCGGTGCGGATGAACTCGGCGTCGGCGTTGTCGATCATCGAGACCGCGGTCAGGCGCAGGCACATGGCCGCCAGCGGGAGGCCCGCGATCATCCACGGCACGAGCAGCGAGCCGAACCAGGCCAGCGGGTCGTCGAACAGCCCCTCGTACAGCCCGGTGTCGATGATCGGGATCTGCGCGAGGCTCCCGACGCCCTTGCCGAGCAGCAGCATCACGACCAGCGCCACCCAGTACACGGGCGCGCACAGCGCGACCATGGCGACCGAGGAGACGAAGCGGGCGCGCAGCGAGCCCGGCCGCCGCGCGCAGTAGACGCCGCCCGCCATGCCGGCCGCCACGCCGAACACGGCGGCGCCCGCGAACAGCGAGATGTCGGCCCACATGCGCTCCCGGATCAGGTCCGCGACCGGCCGGAACGGCGGCTGACGGCTATTCCCGAGGTCGAAGCTGGTGAACGCACCCCAGAGGTAGTCACCGAGCTGGATGGGAAGCGGCCGCGGGTCGAGGAACGACTCCGGGCGCAGCACGTGGAGCATCACGAACGTGATGGCACTGACGAGCACTGCGACGAATCCAGCCGCCACGACCCTGCGCGCGGCGAACGTCAGATAGGAGTCCGACATCCCGAACGGCGCACGGTAGCGGTCTCCCCGTCGCCGCTAGGCTGAGCGGCTCGATGCCCGCTATTCCGATCAACATTGCCGACCACGTCGGCCGCACCCCGATGGTGCAGCTGTCGCGGATCGCCCCCGAAGGCGCCGAGGTGTACGCCAAGCTCGAGATGTTCAACCCGGGCGGGTCGGTCAAGGACCGCATCGGCGTCGCGATGATCGAGGCCGCCGAGGCCGAGGGCATCATCGAGCCGGGCCGGACGACGATCGTCGAGGCGACCAGCGGCAACACCGGCATCGCGCTGGCGTTCGTGTGCGCCGCGCGCGGCTACGACCTCGTGCTCACGCTCCCGCAGGGCATGAGCCGCGAGCGCGAGGGGCTGCTGCGGCTGTACGGCGCGCAGGTGCAGGTCACCGAGTCGCTCGGCGGCATGAGCGAAGCTGTCGCCGCCGCCCAGGCGCTCGCGCGCGACCCGGACGCGTGGCTGCCCGACCAGTTCTCCAACCCCGCCAACCCGGAGGCGCACCGGCGCTCGACCGGCCCGGAGATCTGGGCCGATCTCGACGGCCGGGTCGACTACCTGGTCGCGGGCGTGGGCACCGGCGGCACGATCACCGGCGCCGGCTCGTTCCTGAAGGAGCGCAATCCGGATCTGAAGGTGATCGCGGTCGAGCCCGCCGCCTCGCCGGTGCTGTCCGGCGGCACGCCCGGCCCGCACAAGATCCAGGGCATCGGCGCCGGGTTCGTCCCGCCCGTGCTCGACGCGGCGCTGCTCGACGAGATCATCCAGATCGACGACGAGGACGCGATCGAGACCGCGCGCCTGGTGGCCCGCCGCGAGGGTGTCCTGGCCGGTATCTCGTGCGGCGCGGCCCTCTCGGGCGCCCTTCAGATCGCCGCGCGCGACGAGGCGCGCGGCGCTCGGATCGTGGTCGTGCTGCCCGACTCGGGCGAGCGCTACGTCTCGACGCCGTTCTTTGCGCCCGAGGCCGCCGCGAGCGCCTAGGCGCAGCCGGCGTCTCGTGCCGACTACTTGAGCCGCGCCCCGATGAACGACGCCGCGTCGGCCGCTCCCGCGTCCACGACCCCGCCGTGGCTCACGCCCGGATAGGTCTTGTAGACGACCTTGACGTTGTTGGCCGCGTACTCGTCCACGAGCTGCTGCGTGAACGCGGGGAACACGGTCGTATCGGCGAGGCCCTGCTCGACCCGCACGGGCGTGCGCATGCGCAGGTGCTCGGGATCGTTCTCGCCGACCGCGTTGAGCAGTGGCTGCAGGTCGTTGCCCTGGCCGAGGATCTGGTTGAGCGGCACGCCGCCGAACGAGCCGGGCGCTGAGAGGCCGTCGTTGCAGACCGTCCGCGTCTGCGGGTACAGCGCTCGCGCGCGCGGCGTGAGCAGCCCGGGGACCCCGAGGCTCGGGTCGACCGTGTCGATCCCCCGCAGGCCGAGCGCGACGAACGCGCCGAGGCCGCCGCCCGCGCTCGGGACGTTGAGAGTCGCCGAGAACTGCGTCTTCAGGTGCGACGCGGGGGCGAACGCGACGGTGCCCCGCAGCTTCAGGCCGGGCAGGTAGTTCGGCGCCGCAGCCGCGGCGAACAGCGCGGCGTGGCCGCCCTGCGAGTGGCCGGCGATCACGTAGCGCTTCGACAGCTTGCTCGAGTACTGGCGCGCGGCGCGCACCGCGTCGAGCACGCTGCGGCCCTCGGACTGGCCGATCAGGAACTGGTGCACGCCGGGCGTGCCGAGGCCGTCGTAGTCGGTCCGGACCACGGCGTAGCCCGCCTTCAGCCACGAGCGCAGAAGCGGGAACGCGTAGCTGGTCAGGTCATTCTTGTCATAGCCGCGCGTGGGGGCGCACGTGTCGGCCGAGCCGGTCGTCCCGTGCGCGTAGGTGATGACCGGCCAGCCGCCCTTGGGCGCCTTGCCCTTGGGCAGCGACAGCGAGCCCGAGACCGCGGTGAGCTTCCCGTGCGAGGTCCTTGGACTTGTAGAGCAGCAGCGCGTTCTTGCCCGCTCCCTTCAGCGTGTCCCGCCCGCGTTGCGTTCGCGCCCAGATGAGCCCGCCGTGCTTGCCCTGCAGGTGCTTCGGGGGCTTGTAGAAACGCTGACCTCCTGGGCCGTGCCGCACGTCGGCGGAAGCGGGCGCGGCAAGGATCGTGAAGGCCAATGCAGCGGCCAGAAGGACTCGGGGCATGAGGGAACGGTACCGTTCGCGTGATGGCACTACGCGAGGTCGAGGGCCCGGCGGGCGCGCCCTGGGAGCGGCCGATGCACGGCACGCTCGACCGTCTCGTCGTCGAGTCCGAGCTGCTGGCCGGCAATCCGCTCGGCGATCCGGCGCGCCGGCCGCTGTACGTCTACCGGCCGCCCGGCGTGGAGCTCGACCACCCGCGCGCGCTGCCCGTGGTCTACGTGATCCAGGGCTACACCGGCCAGCTCGACATGTGGCGCAACCGCGTCGCGTTCGAGCCGACGATGATCGAGCGAGTCGACGCGCTGTTCGCCGGCGGCGACTGCCCTGACGCGCTCGTCGTGTTCGTCGACTGCTGGACGTCCTACGGCGGCTCGCAGTTCCTCAACTCGGCCGCGCTCGGCCGCTACCAGGACTACCTGTGCGACGAGGTCGTCGCTTTCGTCGAGGAGCGTTACCCGGCGCGGGCCGACCGCGAGTCGCGCGCGCTCACCGGCAAGTCGTCGGGCGGGTACGGCGCGATGGTGGTGCCGATGCTGCGGCCCGACGTGTTCTCGGCGCTCGCCTCGCACGCCGGCGACGCGCTGTTCGAGGCGTGCTACCTGCCGGAGTTCCCGAACGTCGTGCGCACGCTGCGCAACGAGTTCGGCGGCTCCTACGAGGCGTTCTTCGAGCGTCTCGGCGGCGCCGACCATGTCGACTGGGAGACCTGGGGCTCGCCGCTGGAGGTCTACGGCTACGCGGCCGCCTATTCGCCCGACCCGGCCAACGCGGGCAAGGCGCTGGTGCCGTTCGACGTCGACACCGGCCGGCTGCACGACGACATCTGGGCGCTGTGGCTCGACAAGGACCCGGTGCGGATGGCGCGCCCGCACGCCGAGGCGCTGCGCTCGATGCGCCGCATCTACCTCGACTCGGGGCGCAGCGACGAGTACTACCTCGACCTCGGGGCGCAGGCGTTCGCGGCCGAGCTCGACGCGCTCGGGGTCGAGTACACGCTCGACCTGTTCGCCGGCAAGCACGGCGGCCTGACCTACCGCTACCCGGGCGCGATCCGCGAGCTGGTCCTGGCGCTCAGCCGCTGAGCGGGCGGTCGCCCTCCAGACACCATGCCTCGGACGGCGGGCCATGGTCCGTAGCCCGCCTCGGGGTTCAGGTGCCCGGCGCCGGGGATCACATCGGTCGGCACGCCGAGCGGCCTGCCGTACAGCGCCTCGGCCCCCTCGGGGCAGTACGGGTCGTCGTCCGAGCACACGACCCGGGCGCCGGTCAGAGCGGGCAGGGGAGCCGGGAAGAACCCGGCGATCTGCGGGACGTCCGCGCTCTCCGACGGCGGTGCGGCGAGCAGCACCCGGGTCGCCTGCGCGCCCCCGTCGGCGACGTGGTGCAGCCACAGCAGGCAGGCCAGCGAGTGGCAGATCACGATCGTCTCACCCTCCGGCAGCGCGCCGAGCTCGCCCTCCAGCGTGCCGCGCCAGGAGTGCAGCGACGGCATGTCGGCGTCCGGCAGATCCGGGTACGCGATGCGCTCGCCGTCGGCCCGCAGCCGGGCCGCCAGCCACGTCTGCCAGTGCCCCGGCCCGGAGCCTCCGAGCCCGTGCAGGATCAGGTAGCTGCGTGCGGCCATCCGGCCGCTACCGTAACCCGGGTGGCGGTCCGAATGCTCGACGTGACGGACCTGACCTGCCCGATGACGTGGGTCAGGACCAAGCTGGAGCTCGAGCGGCTGTCGCCCGGCGAGACGCTCGAGGTGCGCTGCAGCGCGGGCGAGGCGCTCGAGAACGTCCCGCGCTCGGCGGCCGACGCCGGGCACGACGTGCGCGTCGACGGCACGACCGTCAGGATCGTCCGCCGATGAGCGAGCGGCGCGCGTTCCTGAAGAGCCTGGTGGCTGCGGCCGTTCCGCAGAACGAGGAGCCGGTGGAGCCCGATCTCACGCTGGAGCGCTACTCGCGCCAGCTCGTGCTGCCCCAGTGGAGCGAGGCGGCGCAGCGCGCGCTCGGCGAGGCGAGCGTGCTGGTCGTGGGCGCGGGCGCGCTGGGCTCGCCGGTGGCCACCTACCTGGCGGGCGCCGGCGTGGGGCGGCTCGGGATCGCGGACGACGGCGACGTCGAGCTCTCGAACCTGCACCGCCAGCACCTGCACTTCACGCCCGACATCGGCGTGCCGAAGGCGCACAGCGCCGTCGCCAAGCTCTCGTTCCTGAACCCCGACGTGGTCGTCGAGCCGTACCAGGCGCGCTTCAACGCGGCGATGGTGGAGGGCCAGGACCTGGTGGTGGACTGCACCGACTCGTTCGCGGCCCGCTACGAGATCAACGCCGCGTGCTGCGCGGCCGGCGTGCCGCTGGTCGAGGCCGGCGTGGTCGGCACGAGCGGGCTGGTGATGTCGATCCGGCCCGGGGAGACCGCGTGCTACCGCTGCGCGTTCCCGCAGGAGCCGCCCGCGGGCGCCGTGCCCACGTGCGCGCAGGCGGGCGTGCTCGGCCCGGCCGCCGGCGTGATCGGCTCGCTGCAGGCGCTCGAGGCGCTCAAGCTGCTCGCCGGCCTCCCGGGCGCGCTGACCGACGAGTTCCTGCAGGTCGACCTCGCAGCCGGCGAGTTCGTCCATGTGAAGGTCGGGCGCCGCGAAGACTGCCCGGACTGCGGGTCCGCGTAGGCTGTAGGGACGATGTTGGGGATCGAGACCATCCGCCGGGTCGCCGGTGAGCTGCGCCGTGACGTGCGCGCCGCCTACGAGCGCGACCCCGCGGCCAAGGGCGTCTCCGCCGCGGAGATCCTCGCCGGCTGGCCAGGCGTGCACGCGCTGCTCTCGCACCGCATCGCCCACGCGCTCCGCGAGGCCGGCGTGCCGGTCGCGCCGCGCGCGATCGCCTACGTGTCCCGCTCGCTGACCGGGATCGAGATCCACCCGGCCGCCACGATCGCCGACGGCCTGTTCATCGACCACGGGATGGGCGTGGTGATCGGCGAGACCGCCGAGGTCGGCGAGAACGTGACGATGTACCAGGGCGTGACCCTGGGCGGCACCGGCTTCGCCACCGGCAAGCGCCACCCGACCGTCGAGTGCAACGTGACGATCGGCTCCGGCGCCAAGCTGCTCGGGCCGATCACGATCGGCCACGGCGCCAAGATCGGCGCCAACGCGGTGGTCATCCACGACGTGCCGCCGAACTCGACCGTGGTCGGCAACCCCGGCCATCCGGTGCGTGTGGAGGGCCGCAAGCCCGAGGGCCCCGATGCCGACTGGGTCCACCTGCCCGACCCGATCGCCGACGCGCTCAAGCAGATGTCGCGCCGCGTCAAGGACCTCGAGAGCGAGGTCGCGGCGCTGCGCGGCGAGGAGCAGTCCGGCGAGGCCGAGGTGGTCCCGCTCCGTCCGGTCAACGGCCCGAACCCCGCCGGTGGCTAGGTTCTCACACAGCGTCGAGATCCCGCGGGCGCCCGCCGAGGTGTTCCCGTGGTTGCTCGAGCAGGACAAGGTGCCGGTGTGGACCGGCAACCTCGAGGCCTACGAGCGGCTGGACGACGGCGATCTGGGCCGCGGCTCGCGCGTGCGCCAGGTGCTCGAAGTCAGCGGCCGGCGCATCGACGTCGAGCTCGAGATCACGACCTACGAGCCGCCGAGCGGCGCCGAGACGCGCTTCTCGACCAACGGCATCGAGGTCGTCAACGCCTACGAGCTGTCGGGCTCCCCGACCGGCACCACGCTCACCCAGTCGGTCGACGCCAAGCCAAGCGGCCTGACCGCGCGGATGCTCATCCCGATCATCCAGCCGCGGCTGGAGGAGAAGCTCACGCAGGACCTCGAACGCCTGCGCGCCGAGCTCTCGGGTTAGATGGTCGATTCCACGGCCCGCGCGCTCCTGACCGTCGTCGCCGCGCTGCTGATCGCCGCGCCCGCGGCGGTCGCGCAGCAGTCTGAGCTCGACAAGGCTGTCGAGGTGGTCTCCGAGGACCAGTTCTACCTGTCGCCGCAGCTGCCGTTCCCGCCGCAGGCCGCCCAGCTCATTCAGCGGGAGGCCCAGGAGAAGGCGCCGGGCAAGGTGTGGGCGGCGATGCTCGGCGGCATGCCCGCCGACGTGACGGCCGAGGAGGCGGTGACCGAGCTGCGCGACCGCGTCGGCAAGCCCGGCGCCTACGCCGTGTACGTCAACGACCAGTTCCGCACCGCCGGCTCGCAGGAGGCGATCGACGCGGGCGACGCCGCGTTCGACGCCCACCGGAGCGACGGGCCCGACTTCGTGATGCGCGACTTCATCGGGCGCGCCGGGCAGATCGACGCCGGCGGTGGCGACGGCGGGGGAGGGGGCGGCGCCGGGGCGATCGTGCTGCTCGGGGCCGCGGCGGCCGGAGGCGTCGGCCTGCTCGCCGTGCGGCGACGGCGCCGGCAGCAGCAGGAGGCGCAGTTCGCCGAGGTGAAGACCAACGCCCGCGACGACCTGGTCGCCCTCGGCGACGACATCCGCGCGCTCGACCTCGACGTGCAGATGCCCGGGCTGGCCGACGAGACCCGCGACGACTACGAGCGCGCCGTCAACGCCTACGACCGCGCCGACACGGCCTGGGAGCAGGCGCGCCGGCCCGAGGATCTCGAGCCGGTCGGCTCGGCGCTCGAGGAGGGCCGCTGGGCGATGGAGTGCGCCCGCGCACGGATGGACGGCCGCGAGCCCCCGGAGCGGCGGCCGCCGTGCTTCTTCGACCCGCGCCACGGCCCATCCACGCGCGACGTCGAGTGGACGCCGGAGGGCGGCGCGCCGCGCGACGTGCCGGCCTGCGAGGCCGACGCACAGCGCGTCGAGCGCGGCCTGATGCCGGAGACCCGCGAGGTCACGGTCGGCGGCCGCTCGATGCCCTACTACGCGGCCGGCCCGATGTACTCGCCGTTCATGGGCGGCTTCTTCGGCGGCGGCCTGCTGCCGGGTCTGCTGATCGGCTCGATGTTCGACTGGGACGCCCCCGGCTTCGACGGCGGCGGCGGCGACGTCGGCGGCGGCGACTTCGGCGGTGGGGACTTCGGCGGCGGCGGCGACTTCGGCGGCGGCGACTTCTGACGTCGTCGTCACCGCCGACGAACCCCGGCTGGGTGAGGAGGCGGTGGGGCCGGCGCGGGTGTTGCGATTGTCGAGTTAGTTCCCCTGGAGGGAAGAAACTCGACGATCGTCGAGTTTGTAACCGGCGTATGGCCGACTAACCCGACGATCGCATGCCGCCGGCGAAGGGCTCCTCGACCCCCTACCCAGCCGCAGTTGACGTTCGTTCCGAGGCCTAGTCGAGGTACTCGTAGGCCGGCAGCGTGAGGAACTCGGGGAATTCGTCCCCGAGCGCCACGGCCTCGAACACCCGCCGCGTCTCTTCGGGGCGACCCTTCTCCCAGACGTCGTCGCCGACGTCGGCGCGGATCTTCGCCATCTCGTCGTCGAGCACCTCCCGCACGTGCTCGCGGCTGAACTTGCCGTGGCGGATCCACTGCCAGATCTGCGAGCGGGAGATCTCGGCGGTCGCCGCGTCCTCCATCAGGTTGTTGATGCCCGCCGCGCCGCGGCCGCCGAGCCAGAACGAGATGTACTGGAACCCGACCGACACGTCGCTCCGCAGTCCCTCCTCGGTGATGTCGCCGGGCGTGGAGGCGGCGTCGAGCAGCTGCTCGGGCGTGACGTCGACGTCCGGGCGCTGGCGGTCGATCTGGTTGGGCTTGTCGCCGAGCACCTTGTCGAACTCGTCGAGCGCGACGTCGACCACGTCCGGGTGCGCCACCCACGTACCGTCGAAGCCGGCCTCGGCCTCGCGCTTCTTGTCCTCCCGCACGGCCTGGATCGCCCGCTCGTTGGCCTCGGCGTCCTTGCGGGACGGGATCAGCGCGGCCATGCCGCCCATCGCGAAGGCGCCGCGCGCGTGGCAGGTCTTGACCAGCAGCTCCGTGTAGGCCCGCATGAACGGGACGGTCATCTTCACGTCGTTGCGGTCCGGCAGCACGAAGTCCGGGTCGTCACGGAAGCACTTGATCATCGAGAAGATGTAGTCCCAGCGGCCGGCGTTGAGGCCGTACGAGTGCTCGCGCAGCTCGTAGAGGATCTCGTCCATCTGGAACGCGGCGGGCAGCGTCTCGATCAGGACCGTCGCGCGGATCGTCCCGCCGGGCACGCCGAGCGCGTCCTCGGTGAACTTGAAGACGTCGCTCCAGAGCCGCGCCTCGAGGTGGTGCTCCATCTTCGGCAGGTACAGGTAGAGCCCGAGCCCCTTGTCGTGCAGGCGGCGGGCGTTGTGGAACGCGTGCAGCCCGAAGTCGACGAGCCCGCCGCCGACCGGCTCGCCGTCGATCTTGAGGTGCTTCTCCGGCAGGTGCCAGCCGCGCGGGCGCACGAGCAGCGTGGCGGTCTCCTCGTTGAGCTCGTAGTGCTTGCCGTCCGAGCTGTCGTAGGTGATCGTGCCGTCGATCGCGTCGATCAGGTTCACGTGGCCCTCGACCTGATTGAGCCAGGTCGGCGAGTTCGCGTCCTCGAAGTCGGCCATGAACCCCTTGGCGCCCGAGTTGAGCGCGTTGATGACGAGCTTGCGGTCGGTCGGCCCGGTGATCTCGGCGCGCCGGTCCTCGTAGTCCGCGCGCGGCGGCGCGACCTTCCAGCTGGTGTCCTCGCGGACCTCGCGCGTCTCGTCGAGGAAGCCGGACGGCGCGCCGCGCTCGGCCCGCGCCTGCAGCAGCTGGTTGCGCCGGTGGCCGAAGCAGCCGTGCAGATCGCCCACGAAGGAGAGCGCGTCGTCGGACAGAATCCCGGCGAGGCGGTCGTCTGCGGTCGCGGCGATGTCGAGCGTCACGGTCGGCTCCCTCGTATCGAGTGGTCCAGCAGGGTCATGGGATGGAAGATCGGGACCTCGCGCTCGGAGTGCGCGGCGATCTGGATCGCGCAGCCGGGGTTGGCGGCGGCGATCGCCTCCGCTCCCGTGGCGGCGAGGTTGGCGGCCTTGCGGCGGCCGAGCTCGGCAGCGGGCTCGGGCTGCACGAGGTTGTAGATGCCCGCCGAGCCGCAGCACATCTCCCAGCCGGCGGGCTCGAGCAGCTCGAGCTCCGGGATCCCGCGCAGCAGCTCGCGCGGCTGCGCCCGGACCTGCTGCGCGTGGGCGAGGTGGCAGGCGTCGTGGTAGGCGACCTTCATCGGCAGCGGCCGGCGCTCGGCGCGCGCCTCGTGGGCGGCCAGCAGCTCGTGCACGTCGAGCACCTTGGCCGCGAACGCTTCCGCCCGCGCCTCGCCCTCGAACAGGTAGCCGTACTCCTTCATCGCCGAGCCGCAGCCGGCGACGTTGACCACCACGTGGTCGAAGCCCTCGTAGGCGGCGATCGTCGCGCGGGCGAGCTTGCGCGCCTCGTCCTCGACGCCCGTGTGCAGCTGCAGCGCCCCGCAGCAGCGCGGGTTGCGCGGGGCGTGGACCTCCCAGCCCTCGGCGGCCAGCACGCGAACGGTGGCGGCGTTGACGTCGCCGAAGAACACGCGCTGGACGCAGCCCTGCATGAGCGCGATCCGGCCGCGCCGCTCGCCGACCGCGGGCGTGACCTCCGGGAGCCGCCGGAACGCCGCGCGCACGGGCACCTTCGGCGCCAGGTTGGCGAACGGCACCGGCAGCTTGAGCCGCTGCTGCAGCGCCATCAGCGGGACTGCCGCGCGGAGCCGGCCAGGATGGGTGAACAGCGCGAAGATGCCGCCGCGCAGCAGCCGCTCGCGGCGGGTGCGGGCGCCGTGGCGCTCCACCTGCGGGCGCGCCCGCTCGATCAGCCGGTCGTACTGCACGCCCGACGGGCAGGCGGTCACGCACGCCATGCAGCCGAGGCAGCGGTCCAGGTGCGTGGTCATCTCCGGGGAGACCTCGCTGCCCTCCTCGTGGCCGATCCGCATCAGCACGATCCGGCCGCGCGGGGAGTCCATCTCGTCCTCGAACACCGCGTAGCTGGGGCACGTCGGCAGGCAGAAGCCGCAGTGCACGCAGTCGCGGATCAGGTCCAACTCGGGCGGGCGGGTGTCATCCCAGGCGCTGGTCGCCATCTCACAGTCCTCCCACGAAGGCGCCCGGCCGGAAACGTCGTTCCGGATCGAAGCGCGCCTTGATGCGCTCCATGACCTTCAGCGCCCCGGGGTCGACAGCCGGCCACGGGTCCGCCACGCGGGCGGCGCCGTCGAGCACCGTGCAGGCACGTGGCGCCATCGCCGCGCGGATCGCCGCGACGTCGCCGCCGACCACGTAGGAGATGCCGAGGCCGGCGCGCGAGACGACGGTGCCGCCGGCGTCGCGCGCGGCGGCGATCACCGCGGGCAGGTCCGTCGGGCGGCCGGCCACCTTGACGACCGTGCCCTCCGGCGCCCGCTGGCGGGCCCGCTGCTGCGTCCACAGCTCGTGGTCGTCGTCGTCGATCCGCGTCTCGCCGAGCTCGACGTGCCGCGCAGCCTCCTCCGCGCGGTCGACGGCCGTGGTGCCCGCGAAGCGGATCGTCAGCCGCCCGCGATCGCCCTCCCAGTCGGCGTCGAGGCAGTCGGCCTCCAGCGGCAGCGCCGCCAGCTTCAGCGCCGCCGCGCCGAGCGCCGCCGGGTCGCCGGTCTCGGCGACGACCGTCGCGGTGCGGGCGGGCGCAGGGTGCAGGCGCACGGCGACGCGGGCGATCAGCCCGAGTGTCCCGAACGAGCCCGCGAACAGCTTGCCGAGGTCGTAGCCCGCGACGTTCTTGATGACCTGGCCGCCGGACTTGGCGATCGTGCCGTCCGACAGGACCACGGTGATGCCGACCACGAGGTCGCGGACGGTGCCATAGCGGTGCCGCAGCGGGCCGGCGTCGTTGGCGGCGATGATGCCCCCGATCGTGGCCGCGTCGCCGGCACCGAGCGGCGGGTCGAGCGCCAGCATCTGCCCGGCGGCCCCGAACGTGGCCTGGGCCTCCACGAGCGGCACGCCCGCCTCCAGCACGGCCGTGAAATCGCCCTCGTTGTGCTCGAGGATCCGGCTCAGTCGCGTGGTGTCGAGGTCGACCGCGCCCTCCTCGCCGGCGGGGCTCCAGCCAAGCTTGGTGCCGCCGCCGCGCGGGCGCAGCGCGGGGAGCTCGCGGATCTCGGCCGCGGCCTCCTCGACGGTCATCAGAAGCGGTCCGCCAGGCCGGCCGCCTCGAGCGGATGCTGGCGGTAGGGGCCTGGCACCTCGCCGCACAGGCGCGGTGTCGGCATGACCTTGCCCGGGTTGGCGAGGCCCGCCGGGTCGAACGCGCAGCGGAGGCGCTGGAACGCGTCGAGGTCCGCCTCGCCGAACATCTTCGGCATGTGCCGCTTCTTGTCGACGCCGACGCCGTGCTCGCCGGTGATCGAGCCGCCGGCGTCCAGGCACGCCTCGAGGATCAGGCCCGACAGCTCCTCGGCGCGCTCCGCCTCGCCCTCGACGGCGCCGTCGTAGCAGACCAGCGGGTGCAGGTTGCCGTCGCCGGCGTGGAACACGTTGGCGACGATCAGCCGGTACTCCTTGCTCAGTGCCTCGATGCGGTCGAGCACCTCCGGCAGCTTGGTGCGCGGGATCACGCCGTCCTGGACGAAGTAGTTGGGCGAGATCCGGCCCATCGCCGCGAACGCCGCCTTGCGCGCCTTCCAGAAGCGCTGGCGCTCTTCCTCGTCGCGCGCCACCCGCACGTCGTCGGACCCGTGCTTGGCGCAGATCGCCGTGACCTCGTCGAAGCGGGCGTCGCACTCGCGCTCGGAGCCGTCGAGCTCCACGAGCAGCGCCGCACCCCGCATCGGGAACCCGGCCTTGGCGGCCTGCTCGGCGGCCTCGATCGCCTTGGCGTCCATCATCTCGATCGCGCCCGGCACGACGCCGCCCTGAACGATCTCCGACACGGTCTCGCCGGCCTGGTGCGTGGTGTCGAAGAACGCGACCAGGGTGCGCACAGACTGCGGCGCCGGGATCACCCGCAGCCATACCTTCGTGGCGACGCCGAGCGTCCCCTCGGAGCCCACGAACGCGCCGAGCAGGTCGTAGCCCGGCGGGTCCAGCTCGTAGCCGCCGACCTGGACCATGTCGCCGTCCGGGAACACCAGCTCGAGCCCGGTCACGTAGTTGGTCGTGAACCCGTACTTGAAGCAGTGCGCCCCGCCCGAGTTCTCGGCCACGTTGCCGCCGATCGAGCAGACGATCTGGCTAGACGGGTCGGGCGGATAGAAGTAGCCGGGGGCGACCGCTGCGGTCACCGACGCGTTGGTCACGCCGGGCTCCACGCATACGCGGCCGTTCTCGAGGTCGATCTCGAGGATGCGCTTCATCCGCGACAGCACGATCAGCACCCCGTCCTCGACGGGCAGGGCGCCGCCCGACAGGCCGGAGCCGGCGCCGCGGGCCACGAACGGCACCTCGGCGCGGGCACACGCCCGTACGACGTCACGGACCTCCTCGGCGGTCCCCGGGAGGACCGCCGCGGCCGGGATGGCGTGGTACTGCAGCAGCCCGTCGGACTCGTAGGTGCGCAGCTGGTGCTCCTGCGTGTACACCCAGTCCTCGCCGCAGATCGCGCGCAGCTCGCCCACGAGCTCGCGCAGATCGCGCTCGGGAACGTCCGCCTCCGGCGCGCCGGAGGCGATCGCGGGTCCTTCGGGGGCTGCGGCTAGACGACCATCCACGAGAGGATCGCTGTGGATTGCAGCAGAACGATCACGCACATGATCGCCAGCAGCAAGAGGCTCCACTTCAACACCGTCCGGAAGAGGTCCCCTTCCTGACCCGCAAGCCCCACGGCGGCGGCGCCGATCGCGAGGTTCTGCGGGGAGATCATCTTGCCGAGGACACCGCCCGATGAGTTCGCCGCGGCGAGCAGCGTCGAGTTCACGCCCGCTTCCTGGGCCGCCTGCACCTGGAGGCCGCCGAACAGCGCGTTCGACGACGTGTCCGAGCCGGTCACGGCGACCCCGAGCCAGCCGATGATCGACGACAGGAACGCGAGGATGCCGCCGGCGCCCGCGATCCACTGGCCAAGCGTGAGCGTCTGCGCCGAGAAGTTCATGACGTAGGCGAGCGCGAGCACCGTGACGACGGTCAGCGTCGCCCACTTGAGCTGGTTGAGCGTCTGGCCATAGACCCGCAGCGCGCGACGTGGCGAGAACCGCAGCACCACCATCGTCAGCAGGCCGGAGACGAGCAACAGGGTGCCCGGCGAGAGCGCCCAGTTGAGCTTGAACACCGACGGCGCCGGTTCCTCGCCCGCGGCGTTGAGCACGTTGAGGCCCGGCCAGTCGATCTCCCTGGTCAGGCCGTCGAGCGCGTCCTTGATCGGCGCCCACTGGGCGACCGAGAGGACCACGACGATGATCGCGTACGGCGCGTAGGCGAGCAGGATGTCGCGGCGGCTGTCGTGCACGTCGTCGCTGCGGCGGCGGACCTCCGCCTCGTGTGTCGCGTCGGCGGTCGCGGCGCCGGCGATCGCAGGGCGGCCGAAGCGCCCTTCGCCGTGCAGCGGCTCGGCCGGCTGCCAGACGCGAAGCAGCGCCACGATCGCGGCTGCCGACAGCAGCGACGCGACGATGTCGGTGATCTCGACCGAGAGGTAGTTCGAGCACGCGAACTGGCCGATCGCGAACGCCAGGCCGCCGACGACGGCGGCCGGCCACGTCTGGCGGATGCCGCGGCGGCCGTCGACCATCGCGATCAGGATGAGCGGCACGATCAGCGCCAGGAACGGGGTCTGACGGCCGACCATCGCGCCGAGGTCGTCCTTCGGCAGCGAGGTCACCTCTGAGAGCGTGATGATCGGTGTCGCGATCGCCCCGAACGCGACGGGCGCGGTGTTCGCGACGAGCGCGACGGCCGCGGCCTTGATCGGCTGGAACCCGAGCGCCATGAGCATGGCGGCGGTGATCGCCACCGGCGCGCCGAAGCCCGCCAGGGCCTCGATCAGCGCGCCGAACGAGAACGCGATGATGACGGCCTGGATGCGCTGGTCATCGGAGATCGAGGCGAACGAGCGCCGCAGCACGGCGAAGTGCCCGGTCGCGTCGGTCATGTTGTAGATCCAGATGGCGTTCCAGACGATCCACATGATCGGGAACAGCCCGAAGCAGGCCCCGAGGACGGCGGCGTCGAGCGCCTGGCCGGCCGGCATCGAGTAGACGACGATCGCGACGATGAGCGCGATCGCCAGCGAGGCGAGCGCAGCCAAGTGCGCCTTCCACTTGAGCCCGCCCAGCAGGACGAACAGGGCGATCAGCGGCAGCGCAGCGAAGATCGCGCTCAGGAAGAGCGAGTCGCCGACTGGGTCGAGAACCTGCTTGAACATCGTTCCGACTCCTCCCTAGGTACCGTGCCGTGGGTACCCGTTTTGCGCTGCGCCCTATTCATCACGTGTTTCAACGACACGCTGTTCCCGGCCACGGGGCGTGCGACGGTGGAGTTGCTCGAGCGGTTGGGGCACGAGGTCGTGTTCCCGCAGGAGCAGACGTGCTGCGGCCAGATGCACGGCAACACGGGGTACGCCGACCAGGGCGAGGCGCTGGCGGCGCGCTGGGAACGGGTCTTCGACGGTGAGGAGACCGTGGTGTCGCCGTCGGCGTCGTGCGTCGGCTTCGTGCGCGAGCACGTCCCGTCGGCGCAGGGGCGCCTGTTCGAGCTGACCGAGTTCCTCGTCGACCGACTCGGGGTCACCGACGTCGGCGCGTCGTTCCCGCACCGCGTCACGCTGCACCCGACCTGCCACTCGCTGCGCATGCTGCACGTCGGCGACCGGCCGCAGCGGCTGCTGTCGGCGGTCGGCGGGATCGACCTGGTGGATCTCCCGGACGCCGACGAGTGCTGCGGCTTCGGCGGCACGTTCGCGGTCAAGAACGCCGAGACGTCGATGGCCATGCTCGGTGACAAGCTGCGGCGCGTGCTCGACACCCGCGCCGAGGTCTGCACGGCGGCCGACAACTCGTGCCTGATGCACATCGGCGGCGCGCTGCGGCGCCAGCGGGCCGGCGTGCGGACGATGCACCTGGCCGAGATCCTGGCGGCCACCGAATGA
This sequence comes from uncultured Solirubrobacteraceae bacterium, assembly GCA_963759375.1. Taxonomy (GTDB): domain Bacteria; phylum Actinomycetota; class Thermoleophilia; order Solirubrobacterales; family Solirubrobacteraceae; genus DASSUW01. The sequence continues at coordinate 149,936 of CAVWYY010000002.1, forward strand.
GCAAGGGCTTTCCCGCCGCGGCGCACGAGACCCTGCAGAACGCGCAGCTGCGGCGCAACCTGGGCAAGGCGACGACGACGATCCGCGCCAAGCGGCTGCGAGCGATCGGCGAGCTGCCGGACTGGGAGGCGCTGCGCGACGCCGGGGCGGCGATCAAGGCGCGGGCGATGGCGACGCTGCCCGAGCAGCTCGAGCGCCTGGAGGCGTCGGTCACGCGCGCCGGCGGCGTCGTGCACTGGGCGCGCGACGGGGCGGAGGCGAACGCGATCGTCGCCGGCGTCGCCCGCCGGCACGGCGCGCGCGAGGTGATCAAGGTCAAGTCGATCGCCACCGACGAGATCGGGCTCAACGATGCGCTCGCGCAGCAAGGGATCAGCGCGATCGAGACCGACCTGGCGGAGCTGATCCTGCAGCTCTCGAACGACAAGACCTCGCACATCCTCGTGCCGGCCATCCATCGCAACCGGATGGAGATCAAGGCGCTGTTCGAGCGCACGATCACCGACGAGAAGCTGGGGAGCGAGGCCTCGGCGATCGCCGAGGCGGCCCGCCGGCACCTGCGCGCGAAGTTCCTGTCCGTGCCCGTCGCCGTGTCGGGCGCGAACTTCGGCGTGGCCGAGACCGGCACCGTCGCGGTGGTCGAGTCCGAGGGCAACGGGCGCATGTGCACGACGCTGCCGAAGGTGCTCGTCACCGTGATGGGGATCGAGAAGGTCCTGCCCGAGTGGCGCGACCTCGAGGTGTTCCTGCAGCTGTTGCCGCGCTCCTCGACCGCCGAGCGGATGAACCCGTACACGTCGCTGTGGACCGGGGTGCGGCCCGGCGACGGTCCGGAGGAGTTCCACCTGGTCCTGCTCGACGGCGGCCGCACGCAGGTGCTGGCCGACGAGGTCGGCCGCCAGGCGCTGCACTGCATCCGCTGCTCGGCGTGCCTGAACGTGTGCCCGGTGTACTCGCGGGTCGGCGGGCAGGCCTACGAGTCGGTCTATCCCGGCCCGATCGGCGCCGTGCTGTCGCCGCAGCTGTTCGGGCTCGACGTGCATCCGACGCTCCCGTGGGCGTCCTCGCTGTGCGGCGCTTGCTACGACGCCTGCCCGGTCAAGATCGAGATCCCGTCGCTGCTCGTGCACCTGCGCGCCCGCGTGGTGCGCGAGGAGAAGTCGAAGCTGTCGCCCGAGGCGCTGGCCATGAAGGCGGCCGCCGCGGTGTTCGGGTCGCGGGAGCGCTACGAGCGCGCGCAGAAGCTGGCGCGGCTCGGCCGCGGGCCGATCGCCAAGGCGGCCCTGCCGGGCTGGACCGCGATGCGCGAGCTGCCGGATCCGCCGGCGCAGACGTTCAGGGACTGGTGGCGTGAGCGCCAGGGATGACGTCCTCGCGCGGGTACGCAGCGCGCTCGGGCCCGGCGTCGCCGTGCCGGAGATCCCGCGCGCATACCGCGGCCCCGGCGCCGCCGAGGTCGACGGCGTGGTCGACCGCTTCTGCGAGCGCGTCGCCGAGTACAAGGCGACCGTGACGCGGGTGGGCGCCACCGAGCTGGCCGACACGGTGAGCGAGATGTGCCGCGGCCGCCGGATCGCGGTGCCGCCGGGCGGCCCGGGGGTGCTGCGCGGCGTCGAGGTGGTCGTCGACGACCCGCCGCTGTCCGCCGCGGCGCTCGACGGGCTCGACGGCGTGATGACCGGCTGCGCGCTGGCGATCGCCGAGACCGGCACGATCGTGCTCGACGGCGGGCAGCGCTCCGGCCGCCGGGCGCTGACGCTGGTGCCCGACTGGCACATCTGCATCGTCGAGGAGGCGTCGGTGGTCGCGGGCGTTCCGGACGCCGTCGCGGTGCTGGCCGAGGCCGCCGCCGACGGCCGGCCGATCACGCTGGTCAGCGGGCCGAGCGCGACGTCGGACATCGAGCTCGACCGCGTCGAGGGCGTGCACGGTCCCCGCACGCTGGACGTGGTAGTCGTGTCCGCATGACCCAGAGCGAGAAGGCCGAGGCGTTCCGCGCCCTGCACGAGGGCGAGCCGTTCGTGTTCCCGAACCCGTGGGACGCCGGTTCCGCGCGGATGCTCGAGGCGCTCGGCTTCAAAGCGCTGGCCACGACGTCGTCGGGGTTCGCGTTCACGCTCGGGAAGCTCGACGGCGGCGTCACGCTCGACGACGTCGTGGAGCACACGCGGCTGCTGAGCGAGGCGTCGTCGCTGCCGGTGGCGATCGACCTGGAGAACGGGTACGGCCCGCCGGGCGAGGCGATCACGCGGGTGGCCGAGGCCGGCGCGGTCGGCGGCTCGATCGAGGACTACGACCCGGCCGGCCGGCTGTATCCGCTCGACGAGGCCGTGGCGCGCCTCGAGGATGCGGTGGCCGCCGCGCGGGCGCTCGACTTCCCGTTCACGCTGACCGGCCGCGCCGAGGGCCAGCTCCGCAGCCCGGACCTCGACGACACGATCGCGCGGCTGCAGGCGTACGAGGCCGCGGGCGCCGACGTCCTGTACGCGCCGGGCCTGCGGACCGGCGACGAGATCCGCGCGGTGACGTCGGCGGTGTCGAAGCCCGTCAACGTACTGGCGCTGCCGGGCATGACGATGGACACGATCGTCGAGGCCGGCGGGCAGCGCGTGAGCGTCGGCGGCGGGCTCACCTGGGTGGCGGTGGCCGCCGCCGCGGAGGCCGCTGGGCGTCTGCGCGACGGCGACCTGTCGGTGCTCGGGGCCCGTGTGCCGCTGGCTGAGTGGTTCGGTTGAGGCTGCGCCGGCGAACGTCAACTGCGGCTGGGTAGGGAGGCGAGGGGATCGGCCGGATCGGCGGTCCCCTGGCGACTTGACCACCTCACATGTGGTCAAGTCGCCAGACGGCACCGCCTGGTGCCTTTGGGTCGAATACCGACCCCAACGCGCCAGGGACCGCCAGCGACGCGGGCGCTCTCGCTTCCCTACCCAGCTGCAGTTGACGTTCGCCGGCTACGCGCGGTCGATCCGGAACGCGAAGCAGCCCGGGCCGGCGAAGTGCGCGTGCAGGAATGCCGCGCCCTCGTCGAGCAGCGCGCGGGCGCGCTCGCCGAGCCGGTCGCCCGGAACGATCTCGGCGTCGACCAGCATCGCGTCCGCGTCGTAGGCGCGGACCGAGAACTGGCGGCCGTCGATCTGCTCGGGCAGGACGCCCGCCCGTGCGGTGTGCGCCGGGCAGCCGTCGGCGTGGACGAACACCGGTCCCTCGCTCGTGTACGGGCTGCGGACGCGGAACGGGTCGTAGGGGAGGAGCAGCAGGTTGTCGCCGGGCCCGGCGTCGCGCAGGCAGCGGCGACAGGGGCTGCGGTCGTCGTTGACGACGCGCGTGGTGGTGGGTGCGTCGTCGTCGATCTCACCCGCGGGCAGGGCGTGCACGATGAACTCGGTCATGCCGATGCAACGGCGCGGCCGCCGTGCGTGTGAGTCAGTAGTCGGTCGTGCGGGCGCGGTGGCGCGGATGCGCCTTGTAGCGGGGCGCGGCGCCGCGGTGCCAGAGCAGGTTGTCGACGGCCGTCGCGGTGGTGGCGCCGTGGGCGGCGACGAGCAGGTCGACCGCGTGCACGGCGCACGCGCGGATCTCGACCTCCTCGGGCGAGTCGTGCTCGATCAGCTCTTCGGCGTCGATGCGGGCCACGAGCGCCGGGTCGAACTCGAGGACGCCGTCGATGCGCAGCACGTGCGGCACGAGGTTGTCGGCGAACAGCGTGAGGGCCGGCAGGTCGTCGGCGGGCGCGATGCCGGCCAGCGCGAGGTCGGCGGCGGCGAGCTGGGCGCGCTTGAACAGCGGCACCGGCCGGCCGTCGTAGGTGGAGACGTCGTGCCAGCCGGGGAGGCTCCCGAGCTCCTCGGCGAGCGCGACGGCCGAGCCGTCGCCGCTGCGGGCGAGCGCCAGGAACGAGCCGTGCTCGCGGACGCGCTCGCCCAGCTCGCGCAGGTGGGCCGCGAACAGCGCCATCAGCTCGTGCCCGGGGTCCTGGCCGACGACCGCGGCGATCTCCTCCGTCGTCATCGCCGCGAGCGCGCCGGCGGTCCACGGGCCGTGGGCGCGCAGGCCGGCCTCGACGGTGCGGAAGCCCGACATGCCGTCCTTCTTGCGCAGCGTCGGGAACCAGCCCGAGCCGAAGTTGATCGCGTTGAGCGTGAGGCTGAACGCGGCTCGCTGCTCGAGCGTGCCGTCGAGGTCGGGCGCCGGGGGAGACTCGGGGCTCAGCGTGCCGGCGTAGGGCTCGATGGCCTCGTCGGCGATCCGGACGAAACGGGCCGTCGCCGCGACGCGCGCGGCGGCGGCCCGCACGTCGTCAGGAAGAGGCATCTTCCTTGACGATCATCACCGGCCGGCGGGTGTGGTTGAGGACGCCGGTCGAGACGCTGCCGAGGACGGTGGCGGCCAGTCGCGAGCGGCCGCGGCTGCCCATGACGATCGCCGAGGCGTCGATCTCGTCGGCGGTGGCGACGATCGCGACGAAGAACGCGTCGGCGGCGCGCACGGCGCGCGGCTCGGCGTCGAGCCCCGCAGCCCGCGCCAGCTCGGCGCCCTCGGCCGCCAGCTTCTCGGCGGTGTCGCGGTTGGCGGCATCGAGGTCGTCGACCGCGCCGCGGACCACGTCGCCGGGAAGCGCGAGCAGCGCGGCCGGCGCCGCGTCCTCGAACGACGTCCAGGCCGTGGCGACCACGGCCGGGCCGGGGCGCAGCAGCGCGGCGCCGCGCTCGATCGCGGCGCGGGCGTGGGGTGATCCGTCATAGGCGAAGAGGACCGGGGTCATGCTCGCGGAGGGTACTTCCGGATGGCCCGCTACCGTCAACCGAGGCATGCCCGACACCGCGAGGATCGACGCTCTCCTGGAGGGCCTGAACGAGCCCCAGCGCGACGCCGTGACGCACGGCGAGGGCCCGCTGCTGATCCTCGCCGGGGCCGGGTCGGGCAAGACCCGCGTGCTCACCCACCGGATCGCGTACCTGCTCCGCACCGGCGAGGCGCGCGCGGACCAGATCCTGGCGATCACGTTCACGAACAAGGCCGCGCAGGAGATGCGCGAGCGCGTCGAGCTGCTGGTCGGGCGCGCCACCCGCGCGATGTGGGTCATGACCTTCCACTCGGCCTGCGCGCGGATGCTGCGCGCCGACGCCCACCGCCTCGGCTATACGCGCCAGTTCACGATCTACGACGCGGCTGACTCGCGGCGCCTGATCAAGAAGTGCCTCGACGACCTGGACATCGACGTCAAGCGCTTCACGCCGCGCGCGATGCAGTCCCAGATCTCCGATGCGAAGAACAAGCTCCGCTCGGCCGAGGACTACCGCCAGCTCGTCGGCTCGTTCTTCGAGCAGACGGTCGCCGACGTCTACGAGCACTACGAGCGCGAGATCCACCGCATGAACGCGATGGACTTCGACGACCTGCTGTTCCGCGCGGTCAACCTGCTCGAGCTCTTCCAGGAGGTCCGCGACCGCTACTCGAACGCCTTCCGCTGGGTGCTCGTCGACGAGTACCAGGACACCAACCACGCCCAGTACCGCTGGCTCCAGCTGCTCGCGTCGGAGCACCGCAACCTCGCGGTGGTGGGCGACGACGCGCAGTCGATCTACCGCTTCCGCGGCGCCGACATCCAGAACATCCTCGGCTTCACGGAGGACTTCGTGGACGCCCACGTCGTCAAGCTCGAGCAGAACTACCGCTCGACGCAGACGATCCTCTCGGCGGCCAACGCGGTCATCGCCCACAACTCCAACCAAGTGGAGAAGGACCTGTGGACGGCGGTCGGCGAGGGGGACAAGATCCGTGTCCGGGAGCTCGCCGACGAGCACGCGGAGGCGCGGTTCGTGGCCGCCGACATCGAGCGGATGGTCGACGAGGGCGTCTCGCGCAGCGAGATCGCGGTCTTCTACCGGACGAACGCGCAGTCGCGGGTGCTCGAGGACATGCTGGTGCGCGCGCAGATCGGCTACCAGGTCATCGGCGGCACCAAGTTCTACGACCGGGCCGAGATCAAGGACGCGATCGCGTACCTGACGTTCCTGGTCAACCCGCAGGACGCCGGCGCCTTCACGCGGATCGCCAACTCGCCGAAGCGCGGGCTCGGCCAGACGTCGCTCTCGCGGGTGCTCTCGTACGCGGACACGATGGGCATCCCGGTGTGGGACGCGGCCGCGGCACCTGACGAGGTCACGTCGCTCGGCACGGCGGCCGTGAAGGCGCTGCACCGCTTCATGTCGACGATGGTGCGGCTGAAGGAGCGCGCGGACGACGGCGCGCCGGTCGGCGTGATGCTGCAGGAGACGCTGTCCGAGACCGGCTACCTGGAGGCGCTCGAGGCGGAGCGGACGATCGAGGCCCAGGGCCGGATCGAGAACCTCGAGGAGCTCGTGCAGGTCGGCCGCGAGTACGACGCGACGAACGAGAACGGCTCGGTCGAGGAGTTCCTGCAGCAGATCAGCCTGCTCGCCGACGCCGACGGCATCCGCGACGACGAGGGCCTCGTGACGCTGATGACGATGCACAACGCCAAGGGCCTCGAGTTCCCGATCGTGTTCATGATCGGGATGGAGGACGGCGTGTTCCCGCACTCCCGAGCGCTCGACGAGGGCGACGTGGAGGAGGAGCGCCGGCTCGCGTACGTCGGCATCACCCGGGCGATGCGCGACCTCACGCTCACCTCGGCGCGCCGCCGCAACTCGTTCGGCGCGAACAGCTTCGGCGTGCGGTCGCGGTTCATCGACGAGATCCCGTCCGAGCTGACCGACGCGCCCGAGCGCGCCGCCGCCGGCCTGCCGACCGGCCGCGTCGCCTCCTGGGCGGGTGCTGCCGCGGCGTCCGCCGAGGCCTCGAGCGGAGGCGCGGATTCGGCCGGCCAGGTGTTCCGCATGGGCGACGACGTGACCCACGCGGCGTTCGGCGACGGCGTGGTGATCGGCGCCGAGCCCGGCGGCATCGTCGTGGTCCGCTTCGCCACCGACGGCAGCGAGCGCAAGCTCATGGCCGACTACGCGCCGATCCGCCGGCGTTGAGCGGTTAACCCTCCTACCGGACCCGGGAGCCGGTCCATAAGCTCGGCGGCCCATGCGCCGGCTCGTCGCCTTCGTCTGCCTGATCGTGTTCGTGGACACGATGTTCTACGCGGCGATCACGCCGCTGCTGCCGGAGCTCAGCGACCGCTTCGACCTTACGAAGACCGGCGCCGGCATCCTCGCCGCCGCATACCCGGCGGGGACGCTCGTCGGCGCGCTGCCCGGCGGCTGGATGGCCGCGCGCATCGGCTCGCGAGCGACCGTGCTGGCCGGGCTCGGGCTGCTGGTGGCCGCGAGCGTGGCGTTCGCCTTCGCGGACAGCGTCGTCGTACTCGACGTCGCCCGCTTCGCGCAGGGCCTCGGCGGCGCGGCCTCCTGGGCCGGCGCGTTCGGGTGGCTGATCGGCGCGGCGCCGCGTGAGCGGCGCGGCGAGCTGATCGGCACCGCGCTGGCCGCCGCCGTCGGCGGCGCGCTGTTCGGGCCGGTGCTCGGCGCGGCGGCGGACGCGATCGGGCAGGCGCCGGTGTTCCTGGCCGTCGCGGCCGCCGGCGGCGGCCTGATGGTGTGGGCCACGCGGATGCCCGCGGCACCGCCCACCGCCGCGAACTCGTTCCGGATGCTCCTGGCGTCGCTCGGCGAGCGTCGCGTGGCGGCGGGGATGTGGCTGACGACGCTCCCGAGCGTGCTGTTCGGGACGCTCACCGTGCTGGGGCCGCTGCGGCTGGACGAGCTCGGCGCCAGCACGGCACTGATCGCCGTCGTCTTCCTGGCCGGCGCGGCGCTCGAGGCCGGCCTGGCGCCCGTGATGGGCCGGCTGTCGGACCGCCGCGGGCGGCTCGCTCCGGCCGTCATCGGCGTGGCCGGCGGAGCGGTGAGCATGGCGCTGCTGCCGTGGCCGGAGTCCACCGCACTGCTGGCGATCCTGATCATCCTCGCCGGTCCGGCGATCGGGATCCTCTACACGCCGGCGATGGCCATGCTGAGCGACGGCGCCGAGTCGTTCGGCATCGCGCAGGGCTTCGCGTTCGCGCTCACGAACCTCGCGTGGGGCTGCGGCCAGGCGCTCGGTGACGCCGGCAGCGGCCGGCTCGCCGACGCCACCAGCGACCACGTGCCGTACCTGATCCTGGCGGGCGTGAGCGCCGTGACGCTGGCGTTCCTCGCGCGGGAGCTCGCCCGGCGCTCGCCTCGCGGTCGGGCGGGACCGGTACCCTCACGGCCCTGATGGCGGCCGGGATCATCGACGGTAAGGCGATCGCGCAGCAGGTGCGCTCCGAGGTCAAGGCGGAGGTCTCCGCCTGGGTCGACGCGGGCCATGACGCCCCCGGCCTGGCCACCGTGCTGGTCGGCGACGACCCCGCGTCCGCGGTGTACGTCGGCGGCAAGCAGAAGGCGTCGGCCGAGGTCGGCATCGATGGCTTCGACCACCGGCTGGCCGCCGACACGAGCCATGAAGAGGTCGAGGGCCTCCTCGAAGAGCTCAACGCGGACCCACGCGTGTCGGGGATCCTGCTGCAGCTGCCGACTCCGCCGCAGGTCGACGGCGGCGCGCTCACCGAGGTCATCGACCCGCTGAAGGACGTCGACGGGCTGACGCCGATCTCGGCCGGCCTGCTGGCCAAGGGCCGTCCCGGCCTGCGCCCCTGCACGCCGGCGGGCGTGATGGAGCTGCTGCGCCGCCACGGCGTCGCGCTCGAGGGCGCCGAGGCGGTCGTGGTCGGCCGCTCGGACCTCGTCGGCAAGCCGGTCGCGGCCCTGCTGCTGGCCGCCAACGCGACGGTGACGATGTGCCACTCCCGGACGCACGACCTCGGCGAGGTCTGCCGCCGCGCCGACGTGCTGATCGCCGCCGTCGGCCGCCCCGGCCTCGTGCAGGGCGACTGGGTCAAGGAGGGCGCTGTGGTCATCGACGTCGGCATCAACCGGACCGACGACGGCCTGGTCGGCGACGTCGACTTCGCGCCGGCCGCCGCGCGCGCGCGGCTCATCACGCCGGTGCCCGGCGGCGTCGGGCCGATGACCATCGCGATGCTGCTGCGCAACACGCTGCACGCCGCGCGCGCCCAGGCCGGGGAGCCCGCTTGGACGTGAGGCGCCTCCGAGCCGGAGAATGGCTCGCGGGCGCCGGCGGTATCGCCCTGATCGTCTCGCTGCTCCTCCCGTGGTTCGACGAGGAGAGCGGCTACACCGCGCTCACGGTGATCGACGTCCTGCTCACGCTGCTCGCGCTGCTGGCGCTCTCGCTGCCGATCCTGCAGGCCACCCGCGACAGCCCGGCCCTGCCGGTGGCCGCGGCCGTGCTCACCGTCACGTTCGGGATCGTCGGCGTGCTGCTCGTGCTGTTCCGCGTCATCGACGACCCGTGGGCCGGCGCTGAGCGCGACATCGGGATCTGGATCGCCCTCGCCGCGACCGTGGCCATCGAGGCCTCGGGCTGGATGTCGCTCGACAACGAGTACGTCAAGGGCCTGCCGGCGGATCCCGAGCCCGAGCTGCGCCCGGCTCCTAGAATCGCCCCCGATGCTCAGCCGTGACCAGGTCCTGCACGTTGCCAAGCTCGCCCGCCTCGAACTGACCGACGCCGAGGTCGAGCGGCTTTCGGGCGAGCTGTCGAAGGTGCTCGACCACATCGAGAAGATCTCCGAGCTCGGCGACCTCGAAGGGGTCGAGCCGACCAGCCACGTCGTCGAGGTCGAGAACGCGCTGCGACCCGACGAGCCGCGGCCGTCGTGGCCGCGCGACGCCGTGCTCGAGGCCGCGCCCGACGCGGCGCAGGGCGGCTTCCGAGTTCCCAGCCCGGGAGCGGGATGAGCGAGATCCTCGACCTGACCGCGGCGCAGGCCGCCGAACGCGTCCATGCCGGCGACCTGACGAAGGGCGAGCTGTGGCGGTTCTACCGCGACCGCGCGCTGGCCGACGACCTCAACGCCTTCATCTGGGTGTGCGAGGAGGAGGAGCCGCTGGCAGTCGACGAGAGCGGGCCGCTCGGCGGCGTCCCGATCGGCGTCAAGGACCTGTTCGCCACCAAGGGCGTGCCCTCGCAGGCCGGCTCGAAGATCCTCGAGGGCTACCGGCCGCCGTATACGGCGACGTCCGTCGAGAAGCTCATCGGCGCCGGCGCGCCGGTGCTGGCCAAGACCAACCAGGACGAGTTCGCGATGGGCTCGTCGACCGAGAACTCCGCCTACGGGCCGACGCTGAACCCGTGGGACCGTGGGCGCGTCCCCGGCGGCTCGTCGGGCGGCTCGGCGGCCGCCGTGGCGGCCGGCACCGTCCCGTGGGCGATCGGCACCGACACTGGCGGCTCGATCCGCCAGCCCGCCGCGCTCTGCGGCATCGTCGGCCTCAAGCCCACCTACGGCGCGGTCTCGCGCTACGGGATGATCGCGTTCGCCAGCTCGCTCGACCAGGCGGGCCCGTTCACGCGCGACACCACCGACGCCGCGCTGCTGCTCGCCGCGATGGCCGGGCAGGACCACTGCGACTCCACCTCGCTCGGCCTGCCCGAGCCGGTCCGCGCGCCGACCGCCACCGATCTCAAGGGGATCCGCCTCGGCGTGCCCGAGGAGCTCACCGGCGAGGGCATCGAGCCGGGCGTTCTCGCGGCCTTCAGGCAGACGCTCGAGCTGGCCCGTGACCTCGGCGCGACGATCAAGACCATGCACCTGCCGCACTCGCCGCACGGGCTTGCGGCCTACTACCTGATCGCGCCGGCCGAGTGCTCGAGCAACCTGGCCCGCTACGACGGCGTGCGCTACGGCCTGCGCGCCGATGGCAAGGACCTGCTGTCGATGTACACGCAGACCCGCGAGCAGGGCTTCGGCGCCGAGGTCAAGCGCCGCGTCCTGATCGGGACCTACGCGCTCTCCAGCGGCTACTACGACGCCTACTACGGGCGCGCCCAGAAGGTGCGCACGCTGATCGCGGACGACTTCAAGGAGGCGTGGGACGACTTCGACTTCGTCGTCACGCCGACCGCCCCGGGCGTGGCGTTCGAGCTCGGCGCCAAGACGGCCGACCCGCTGGCGATGTACCTCAACGACGCCTGCACGGTCCCGATGTCACTGGCCGGCATCCCCGCCATCTCGATCCCCAACGGTCTCGCCGAGGGGCTGCCCGTCGGGTTCCAGATCGCCGGCCCGGCATTCAGCGAGAACCGCATCCTTGACGCGGCGCACGCGCTCGAGCAGGCGATCGGGTTCGACCACAAAGCGGCGTTCGTATGAACCTCGAACCGGTCATCGGCCTGGAGATCCACGTCCAGCTCGACACGCGGACGAAGATGTTCTGCGGCTGCGAGCTGAGCTTCGGCGAGGAGCCCAACACGCGCACCTGCCCAGTCTGCCTGGGCCTGCCGGGCACGCTCCCGACGGTCAACGCGCAGGCGATCCAGTACGGCCTGATGATGGGCCTGGCGCTCGACTGCGAGATCGCCCCACGGTCGATCTTCCACCGCAAGAACTACTTCTATCCGGACCTGGCGAAGGGCTACCAGATCTCCCAGTACGACATCCCGCTGTGCAGCGGCGGTCGGCTGGGCGACGTGCGCCTGCACCGCATCCACCTCGAGGAGGACGCGGCCAAGCTCGTGCACCTCGGCGAGTCGGGCCGCATCCACGGCTCGGCCTCGTCGGTGGTCGACTACAACCGCGGCGGCACGCCGCTGGCCGAGATCGTCACCGAGCCCGACATCCGCTCGGCCGAGCAGGCGCGCGAGTGGCTGACGGTGCTGCGCGAGACGCTGCGGCAGCTCGGGGTCAGCGACGTGAACATGGAGGAGGGGTCGCTGCGCTGCGACGCCAACATCTCCGTGCGCGAGGCCGGCACGAGCGAGCTCGGCACCAAGACCGAGCTCAAGAACATGAACTCGTTCCGCTTCCTGGAGAAGGGGATCAACGCCGAGATCGAGCGGCAGAAGGCGCTGGTCGAGGCCGGCGAGCCGGTTGTGCAGGAGACGCTGCACTTCGACCCGGTGTCCGGCGGCCTCAGCTCGCTGCGCTCCAAGGAGGAGGCGCACGACTACCGCTACTTCCCGGAGCCCGACCTCGTGCCCGTGGCGCCGACGCCCGAGATGGTGGACGCCGCGCGTGCCGCGCTGCCGGAGCTGCCCGCCCACCGCGCCGAGCGCTACGAGTCGCGACTACGGCCTGCCGACCGACACGGCGCGACTGTTCGCGTTCGACCCGCAGTGGGGCGACTACTTCGAGCAGGCCGCCGACGGCGCCGACCCGAGGACCGTCGCCAACTGGGTGACCGAGCTGCGCGCCCGCGCCGACTCGCCGGCCGCGGTCGAGCCGGCCGCTCTGGCCAAGCTCGTCGAGCTCGTCGAGGCCCGCACCGTCAATGCCGGCAACGCCCGCGTCGTGCTCGACAGGCTGGTCGCCGAGGGCGGCGACCCGGCGGAGATCGTCGAGCGCGAGGACCTCGGCGCGCTGGGCGACTCGGACGAGCTGGCCGGCATCGTCGCCAAGGTGATCGGGGACAACCCGGACGTCGTGGAGCGCATCCGCGGCGGCAACGCCAAGGCGATGGGCGCCCTCGTCGGCCCGATCATGCGCGAGACCAAGGGCAAGGCGGACGGCGGCGAGGTCAACCGGCTGATACGAGAGCAACTGGGCGTCTGACGCGTACCTCCAGGACGTCGACGAGGCCTGCAATGCGGTCGATCAGCCCGCGCCGCAGACGCTCGTCGACCTCGACGGTGAGGTGGAGCTCGGCCGTGCCGTCGGGTCCGCCGCGCTCGAACGCGAGTGCGAGGACCGCGCCCTGGCGCCGGCAGCAGGTGGCCATGACTCGCTGGGGGACGTCCGGGCGGTCGGAGACGACGAGGTGCAGATCGAGCATGGCGGAGCTCCTTTCCGTCCCCGAGTCCGCGCTGTAGCCCTGCTTGCCGCAGGCCCGAAGACGATCGAGCCTGCGTGGAAAACGCAGGTGCTAGGCGGTAATGACGATGCGGACGGAGTGCATCTGTGCGGAGCGTACCATTGCGAGCATGGCCAGATTGATCCGCATGGACGACACGGGGCACACGACGCTGGCGGAGTGGACGGCCGCCGACGAGCAGGCGGTCGAGGCCGCGGTCACCGCGTTCCGCGAGCAGCTCGACGCGGGCTTCTACGCGGTCGTGTCCGAGGGCGAGGGCCGCGCCCGGCAGGTCGACGAGCTGCCGCTGGACGCCGACCTGGTGATCCTCAGGCGGCCGATCGCCGGCGGGTGAGCACGCAGGTCCTGCCCGAGACCGCGACCGTCTACTGGCGGCCGCGGGTCGACGAGCGCTCGCTGGAGCGCCGCGGGCGTGCGTGGACCCTGACCACCGTCGCCCACACGATCCCCTTCGTCACGGCCGCGGTGTTCCTGTTCCTGCTCGAGCCGCTGTCGTTCCCGGTCGGGGCGATCCTGCTCGCCCACGCGTGGGCGATCCCCGAGCTGTACGCCAAGCGCGGGGCGAACGTCCTGCGGCGCCGGCCGCGGCGCGGCGAGGACGCGGAACGGACCGCGGCCGGGCTGCTCGGCGACCTGGTCGGCCATGACGCACGCGCGCTGTATGCACGCACCGGCCTGGTGGTCGAGCGCGGCGTGCTCGGCACCTGGGTGGTGGGGGAGACCGGCGCGCTGCTCGTGCGCCCGGGCGGCCGCCGCGTGTACTGCTGGTGCGTACACGTCGACGACAAGCAGCTGCCGTCGGCCGACCGGATCGCCCACCTGCTGCTCGCGCTGCGCACCGACGAGGCCGGCTTCGCGACCGTTGCCAACCTCGCGTTCAGCGGCCACCGGCGGCGCGTGCGGCGCCGTCTGGCGCCCGCCTTGCGCCCGGCGCTCGACGCCGCCGCTCGACCGTAGGTCGAAACCCCCACCCGGGATTCCATACACCGGGCCATGGGAGAAGGGCCCGCACCGGAGCACCATTCGGGTCATGAGCCACACCTCCGCTCCCTCCCAGGTCCGCCGCCTCGTCCTCGTCCCCGCCGGCAGCACGACCCCGTCCCGCGGCGACGAGCTCGTCCGCCGCTATCGCCTCGCTCGTCTCCGTTTGGCGGGCCGCGAGGCGACTGACATCGCACGCCGGGAAGCACCGGCGAGAGCCACGTAGCCGCACGGCCGCGCGCCGGCCACTCCTCCCTCTGGCGCGCGGCCGTCGCGGTACCCTCATTGCATGGACGAAACGGCCTCCGGCGGCCTCGGAAAGCGGCTTCTCGGCTGGGTGATCCTGATCGCAGTGGGGATCATCGCCCTCAAGCTCGCGTTCGGCGTCGTGTTCGGGCTCCTGCAGGCGCTGATCTCGATCGCGATCCTCATCGCGGTGGTCATGGGCGTCATCTGGGCGCTCCGCCACATCTGAGCGATGCCCTACCTGATCATCTGCCTGTTCTTCGGCCTGGCAGGCGGAATCCTGGGCAAGGCGAAGGGATCCTCGTTCATCCTCTGGTTCGTGATCTCGGCCGCCGTGCCGGTGCTCGGGCTGCTCGCCGCGGTCCTCTACCGGGTCGAGCGCGACGAGGTCCGGCGCCAGTGCCCGCGCTGCGGCAAGCTGGTGAAGCTGTACGACCAGGTCTGCATGGGCTGCGGGGAGGACCTGGAGTTCCCGGACACGGCCGTCGAGCCCGAGTCCGCGGCCGCTCTGCGCCGATAGACTGCCTGCTCTCATGCGAGCGGTCGATGCGGTGATGGAATGCCTTAAGGCCGAGGGCGTCGACGTCGTCTTCGGCTACCCGGGGGGCGCGAACCTCCCGACCTACGACGCCTTCGTGGACGCCGGGATCCGGCACGTGCTCGTACGGCACGAGGCCGGCGGCGGCCACGCGGCCGAGGGCTACGCGAAGGCCTCGGGCCGCGTCGGCGTGGTGTTCGCCACGTCGGGGCCGGGCGCTACAAACATCGTCACGCCGCTCACCGACGCGATGATGGACTCCGTCCCGCTCGTCGCGTTCACCGGCCAGGTGCGCACCGACCTGCTCGGGACCGACGGCTTCCAGGAGGCGGACACGTTCGGCATCACGATGCCGATCGTCAAGCACTCGTTCATGATCCAGCACCCGACGGAGATCCCGCGGGTGGTGCACGAGGCGTTCCACATCGCCCGCACCGGGCGGCCTGGGCCGGTGCTGATCGACATGCCGGTCGACCTCACTCGCGCGGAGATCGACT
Source organism: uncultured Solirubrobacteraceae bacterium (assembly GCA_963759375.1). Lineage (GTDB taxonomy): Bacteria > Actinomycetota > Thermoleophilia > Solirubrobacterales > Solirubrobacteraceae > DASSUW01. The sequence continues at coordinate 165,085 of CAVWYY010000002.1, forward strand.
ACCAGCCCGTCGGCGACGTGCGCCTGCCCGGCTACCAGCCCACGACCGAGGGCAACTCGAAGCAGATCCGCCTTGCCGCCAAGGCGCTGGCCAACGCCCGCCGGCCGGTCATCTACGCCGGCGGCGGCGTGATCAACGCCGACGCGTCCGAGGAGCTGTACGAGCTCGTCACCAGCGACCGGCTGCCGATCACCTGCACGCTGATGGGCCTCGGCGCGTTCCCGGCGCCGCACGAGCAGTGGCTCGGCATGCTCGGGATGCACGGCACGCGGGCCGCCAACTACGCGATGGACGAAGCCGACCTGATCGTGGCGGTCGGCGCGCGGTTCGACGACCGCATCACCGGCAAGCTGTCCGAGTTCGCGCCGCGGGCGAAGTTCGTGCACATCGACATCGATCCGGCGGAGATCTCCAAGAACGTCCCCGCCCACATCCCGATCGTCGGCGACGCGAAGAACGTGCTCGGCCGCCTGACCAACGAGTACCGCGCGGTGGGGCCCGATTCCTCGCGCCTGGCCGGCTGGTGGGAGCGGATCGAGCAGTGGCGCCAGCAGCACCCGCTGCGCTACGACCAGTCCGCCGACGGCGAGATCAAGCCGCAATACCTCGTCCAGGCGCTCTACGAGGCCACGGGCGGTGAGTGCGTCCTGTCGTCAGACGTCGGCCAGCACCAGATGTGGGCCGCGCAGTACTTCCACTTCGCCAAGCCGCGCCGCTGGATCAACTCCGGCGGGCTCGGGACGATGGGCTTCGGCCTGCCGGCGGCCATCGGCGCCGCGGTCGGCAATCCGGACGTCCCGAGCATCCTGCTGACCGGCGACGGCTCGTTCCAGATGAACACCCAGGAGCTCGCCACCTGCAAGGTGCACGACATCCCGGTCAAGGCCGTGATCATGAACAACGGCTACCTCGGCATGGTCCGGCAGTGGCAGGAGCTGTTCTGGGACAAGCGGTACTCGCACGTCGACATGGGCTCGTGGCCCGACTGGCTCAAGCTGGCCGAGGCCTACGGCGCGACCGGCGTGCGGCTCACCGACAAGGCGACGCTGGTGCAGGACCTGCGCGACGCGATCGCCACGCCCGGCCCGGTGGTCGTGGACGTCCGCGTCACCCGCGAGGAGAACACGTACCCGATGATCGCTCCGGGCGCGGCCGCGAGAGAGATGGTCGGGTGATGGGCGAGCCCGGGACCAAGGAGCCGCTGACCCTCGAGGAGCTCGAGGCGACGACCGCCGTCCGCACCGGCCGCAAGCACATCCTCTCGATCCTCGTGGAGAACAAGCCGGGCGTGCTGACCCGCATCGCCGGCCTGTTCGCCCGGCGCGGCTTCAACATCGACACGTTGGCTGTCGGGCCGACCGACGACGAGTCGCTGTCGCGCATCACGCTGACGCTCGACGGGGCGATGCACCCGATCGACCAGGTGACCAAGCAGCTGCACAAGCTGGTCAACGTGATCAAGATCCGCGATCTCGAGCCGACCGAGACGGTCGCGCGCGAGCTGGCGCTGTTCAAGGTCACGGCCGACGGCCCGGCGCGCGGCGAGGTCATGCAGATCGTCGAGATCTTCAGGGGCAAGATCATCGACGTCACGCGCCGCTCGCTGATCATCGAGGTCACCGGGACCTGGGAGAAGATCGAGGCGTTCGAGCGCATGGTCCGTCCGTTCGGGCTCGTCGAGATGGCGCGCACGGGCGAGATCGCGATCTCTCGCGGTCGCACCGAGACCTGATGCTGGCGGTGGCCGCGGCGGCGCTGCTCGCGCTCGGCGGCGGGACGGCGCCCACCGGCGTGCACGCGTACCGCGGCCAGCTGACGATCGTGAGCCTGCACCCGGCGTCCGGCACGGTCCTCGTGCGGGCGCTCGTCCAGGCCCGCTGCGGGGCGGGGCAGATCAAGCGCCGTGTCGCGCTCGCGTCCGACGGCACCTTCTCGATCGACACCACCGAGCGCGACCGCGCGCCGGAGTACCCGGGCGTGCGGCGGATCGCCGACGTGCGGATCACCGGGCGGGTCGTCGGCCCGCTCGCCGCCGGCGCCGCCTCCACGCGCGTGCGGCTCGAGCGCCGCGGGCGCCGGGTCGGCCACTGCCGGACGGGCACGCGCGCCTGGCAGGCGCGCGCCGCCACCGCGCAGGGCGCCGCGGGCGTTCCGCGCCCCGGCCGCGGGTACTTCGGCCTGACCGGGCAGGCGCCGCGCCCGCACGCGTTCATGCTCCACGTCGACGCGGCCGCCCGGCGCGTGCAGGCCGCGGTGTTCGACTACGCGCTCGAGTGCGGCGGCCGGCGGCTCGAGCTGAGCAACGTCACGCCCGGCGCGCGCATCGCCCCCGGAGGGACCTTCAGCCTCCGCGAGCGCTTCGCCATCGGCCGCGCCCGCTACCGGGTGAAGGTCGACGGTCGCTTCACGCCTGCCGGTGTGCATGGCACTCTGTCGGTCGTGCGCGGCGACTGCCGGATGGGCCGGGTCACCTTCGCGGGGGCGTTGTGAGCACGCTGCTCCTGACGCCCGCGATCGCGTCGCTGCGTACGCGCTGCGAGCGCGCCGTCCGCCGCGCCCGGCGCACCGGGCGCGAGACGCTGCTGGCGGTCACCGTGCCGGTCGCCCCGACCGTGGATCCGAGCGCCGTCGCGTTCGCGTCGCGCCGCGCGGGCGAGCCGTGGTTCTGCTTCGAGCAGCCCGACCGCTCGGGCGCCGCGCTGGCCGCGCTGGGCAGCGTGCGCCACATCACCGGCTCAGGGCCAGAGCGGTTCGCCGCGGCGGCCGCGGAGTGGCGCGCCCTCGCCGGGTCGGCCGTGGCCGACGCGCCGGACGGGCCGCCGGGCGCCGGCCTCGTGGCCGTCGGCGGCTTCGCGTTCGCCGACGACGGCGGAGCCGCGCCGCACTGGGCCGGCTACGCGGCCGCCGACCTCGTCGTCCCGGAGGTCGCGATCGCCCGCCGCGGCGCCGACGTGCGGCTCACCCTGACCGCGGTCGCAGCGCCCGATGACGTGCCCGACGAGCTGGCAGCGCGGCTCGAGCAGCGCGCCCGCGAGCTGCGCGACCCGCCGCTGCCGTTGCTCGACCCGGCGCCCGCCGGGCGCTTCCACATCGCGTCGATCGCCCCACCCGAGCACTTCGAGGCGGCCGTCGCCCGCGCCGTTGAGCGGATCCGGGCCGGCGACTTCAACAAGATCGTGCTCGCCCGCGAGGTCGCCGTGCACGCGCCGGCCGACCACGACGCCGCCGCGGTGTTCGGCGTCCTGCGTGCCGCGTTCGAGTCGTGCTACGTCTTCTGCGCCGGCCGCGGCGACGCCGCGTTCATCGCCGCCTCGCCGGAGCTGCTCGTGCGGCGCGAGGGGCTGCGCGCGTCCACCGTCGCGCTGGCCGGGTCGACCCGGCGGTCGGCCGATCCCGCCGTCGACGACCACCTGGGCGAGCAGCTCATGCAGTCCGACAAGGACCGCGAGGAGCAGGAGATCGTCAGCCGGCGGATCGCCCGCGCGCTGCGCCCGCACGCGGTCTGGGTGGCGGCGCCGGACGAGCCGGCGGTCGTCAAGGTCGCGAACATCCAGCACCTGGCGACGCCGATCCGCGCCCAGCTCGCGCATCCGCGCAGTGCGATCGAGCTGGCCGGCCTGCTGCACCCGACGCCGGCGGTGGGCGGCGAGCCGCACGCGGCGGCCGCGCCGCGGATCCCCGCGTTCGAGGGCCTCGACCGCGGCTGGTACGCCGGCCCGGTCGGCTGGACCGACGCCAACGAGGACGGCGAGTTCTGCGTGGCGCTGCGCTGCGCGCTGCTGCGCGGCCGCGAGGCGCGGCTCTACGCGGGCGTCGGCGTCGTGCGCGACTCCGACCCGGCGGCCGAGCTGGCCGAGACCGAGGTCAAGCTCGGCGCGCTGCTGCCGGTGCTCAGCGGCTGAGCCGCCGCTTCCAGCGCTGCCCCATTCGCTTGGCGCGGGTCTCGAGCGAGCCGCGCTTGCCCCGGTGCACCGGCAGGTCGCCGACCTCGGCCGCGGTGATCGTCAGCGTCACGCGCCGCTCGGTGATGCGCGCCACCTCCGGCGCGTCGACGAACACGCGGCCCTCTCTCGTGCTGACCACGATGCCGTCGAAGATGTGCTCACGCGCGTTGTCCTGCACGCGGTGCACGGTGCCGACCTGGGTGCCGTCCGCCGTGAACACGGGCACGCCGCGCGGCAGCGCCTTGTAGCCGATCTGGTGCCCGTCGTCGTCGCTCACGCCGCTTCAAGGGTAGGCGGCGGCGCGCGGTCGCTGCCCGGTTGACGCGTCGGGACGCCGCCGGACATCAGCAGCGCCAGCACGGCCACGAGCGCGATCACGGCGAGCGCCACCCGCAGACCCCGCAGCCGCGCGGTGGCGTTGTCGTCCACGATCGCCGCGGCGGTGGCTCCGGTGACGCCCGCGTCCTCCAGCGCCGACTCCGCATCGGCGTCCGAGAGGAACGGGACGCCGCTCGAGAGCTCCACCGTCGACTGCTGCTTGACCTGGTCCGGCACGTCCGGGTTGGCCTGGATGCCGGCCAGCAGCGTGGCCGTGAGGCTCGCGATCAGCACCGAGCCCGCCAGCGCCGTGCCAAGCGATGCCCCGATGTTCGTCGCGGTGTTCTGGAGGCCGCCGACCTCGGGGCTGAGCTCGTCCGGCACCGACGAGACGGTCACGGCGCCGAGCTGGGAGGCGAGCGCCCCGATGCCGAGGCCGAGCAGGAGCAGCGGCAGGGTGACGATCTCGGCCGAGGCATCCTCGTTGATCGCGGCGAGCAGCACGACCGTGCCCGCGAGCATCGCCAGGAGCGCGAACCGGACGACGCGCCGCGGGTTCGCCTGCGGGCGGAAGCGCGGGATGCCGACCGCAGCGATGAGCAGCGTGATCGAGAGCGGCAGCAGTCGCACGCCGGTGTCGATCGCCGACAGCCCCAGCGAGACCGACAGGAACAGCGGGACGATGAAGAACACCCCGGCCTGCACGAAGTACTGGAAGAAGAACATGCGCAGACCGGCCCGCAGCTGGCCGTTGTCCAGCATCGTCGGGCGGACCAGCGGCTCTGCGTCGCGCCGCTCCAGGCGCGCTTCCCACTGGAAGAACAGCCAGAGGACGAACAGCCCGGCGAGGATGAGCCACAGCACCGCCGAGATGCCGAACAGGTCAGGGGCGTCCGGCTTCGGCGTCACCCATCCCCAGACGCTGGAGCGCAGCACGCCGAACACAGCGAGGCCGAGGCCCGACGCCGACAGCACCGCGCCGACGACGTCGATCCGGGGCCGTTCGCCGGGAGGCTCGTCCGCGATGCGACGCGTGAGCACCAGGATCCCGATGACGATCAGCACCTCGCCGGCGAACACGAGGCGCCAGCTCAGGTAGGTCGTGAACAGGCCGCCGATGAGCGGGCCGACGGCGACCGCGATCGCGCCCGCCGCCATCACCAGACCGTAGGCGCGCGGTCGCTCCGCGGCCGGGAAGTTCGCCGCGACGAGCGCGACGATCGCCGGGAGGATCATCGCCGCGCCGACGCCCTCCAGGAAGGACCAGCCGAACAGCAGCACCGGCAGCGACGGTGCGATCGCCGTGGTGAACGAGCCCGCGCCGTAGACCACGCAGCCGATCGCGAAGATGCGCTTGCGCCCCACGAGCGCGCCGAGCTTGCCGCCGGTGATCATCAGCGCGGCCATGACCAGCGTGTACAGCGTGATGGCGGTCTGGATCCCGGTGACGTCGGTGCCCACGTCCTCGGCGACCGTCGCGATCGCGACGTTCATCACCGAGGTGTCGAGCGTCATCAAGAACTGGCCGGCGGCGAGCGTGATCAGTACCGACGTCGCCCCCTTGTTCACGGCGCGTAGGCTGTCAGATCGATCGGCGTGCGGCGAGCGACAGCGCGAACAGCCCTTCGTCGTCGGTGAACCACTCGGCGAGCTCGAGCCCGGACGCGGCGAAATCCGCGCTCACGCGGTCGCGGGTGAACTTCGCGGAGATCTCCGTGCGCAGCTCCTCGCCGCGCGCGAAGTCGATCTCGAGGTCGAGCGCGTCGATCCGCACGTGGCAGGCGCGGCGGGCGCGCAGGCGCATCTCGATCCACTCGCGCTCGGTGTCGAAGAACGCCACGTGCTCGAAGTGCTCGGTCGGGAAGTCGGCGTCGAGCTCGCGGTTGAGCACGTGCAGGACGTTGCGGTTGAACTCGGCGGTCACGCCCTCGGCGTCGTCGTACGCCGCCTCCAGCACGTCGATGTCCTTCACCAGGTCGGTCCCGAGCAGCAGGTAGTCGCCGGGCGAGAGCAGGCGGGCCAGCGTGCGCAGGAAGCGGCGGCGGGCGCCCGGCGGGAAGTTGCCGATCGTGCCGCCCAGGAACGCCACCACGCGCGGCCGGCCGCGCTCGGGCGGCGGGATCTCAGGCAGGTGGCGCTCGAAGTCGCCGACGATGCCGTGGACCGCCAGGGACGGGTACTCCCCGGCCAGCGCGGCGGCGCAGTCGCGCACCGTCTGCTCCGCCACATCGAACGGCACGTAGCGCTCGAGCGTCCCGGCGCGCTCCATCGCCGACAGCAGGACGCGCGTCTTGGCGGCCGTGCCGGAGCCGAGCTCGACGAGCTCGGCCATGCCGGTGCGGCGCACGATCAGGTCGGCGTAGCGGTCGAGGATCGCGCGCTCGGTGCGCGTCGGGTAGTACTCGGGCAGGTCGCAGATGCGGTCGAACAGCTCGGAGCCGCGGGCGTCGTAGAGGTGCTTGGGCGGCAGCTCCTTGAACGGCCGGGTGAGGCCGTCGAGCACGTCGTCGGGCAGCGAGCGCGGCGCGTCGGAGCCCACGTGGACGTCGATCTGCAGGTCGGTGCTCAGGCGTCCCATGCCAGCCTCACTCCCGAGAAGATCTGGCGCCGCTGCGGAAGGTCCCAGTTGCGGAACGTGGGGGTCGCCACGCGGGCTCGCGTGGCCCATGAGCCCCCGCGCAGCACCTTGTAGTCGCTGCCGAAGAAGACCTCGGAGTACTCGCGGTACGGGTGCGGCTCGAAGCCGTCGTAGCCGCGGAAGTCGCTCGCCGTCCACTCCCAGACGTCGCCGAGCATGCCGAGCGCGCCGTACGGCGAGGCTCCGGCCGGATAGGCGCCTGCGGGCGCCGGGCCGAGCAGGCCGTGGTCGAGGTTCGCGTGGTGCGCCTCCGGCGCCTCGTCGCCCCACGGATAGGGGCGGGCCGAATCCGACTCCTGGTCCCAGGTCGCCGCCTTCTCCCACTCCGCTTCTGTGGGGAGCCGCGCCCCGTGTGCTCGGGCGAGGGCGTCGGCCTCGAACCAGGAGACGTGCACCACGGGCTCGTCCGGGTCGATCGGCTGCCAGCCGTCCATCGTCCAGCGGCGCCAGTCGCCCGTGGGCCCGCGGGCCCAGCCCTCGGGGTGGGTGATGTCGTACTCCTCCTTCCACGCCCACGCCTCGCGACTCCACCACGGGCGGCGCTTGTAGCCGCCACCCTCGACGAAGGTCAGGAACGTCGCGTTGGTGATCGGCGTGCGGCCGATGCGGAACGCCGGCACCTCGGCGCGGTGGCGCGGGCGCTCGTTGTCGTAGGAGAACCCGTCGCCGGATGCGCCGATCTCGCACGCTCCGGCCGGCACCAGCACGCTCTCGAGGCCGCTGTGCCGGCCCGGCGCCTGCGGGCGCTCGGCGCGGGGCACGGCCGGCGGCGGGGTGAGGCGCGCCAGCTCGATCGTCTGCAGCATCGTCTCGCCGTGCTGGTGCTCGTGGCGCAGCACGAGCTCGTGGATGAAGCCGTCGCCGTCCGGCACGCGGCGCCGCACATCCTCCAGGTACTCCATCGCCTGGGCGCGGTCCAGCAGCGGCAGATCGCCGCGCACCGCACGCGGCGTCTCGAAGGCGTCGTACATCGCGGAGAGCTCCGGATGCGACAGCGGCCGGCCCCCCTCGCGGTGGACGAGCCACAGCTCCTCATACGCCCCGATGTGGGCGAGATCCCACACCAGCGGGCTCATGATCTCGATGTGCTGGCTCTCGACGTCAGCGTCCGAGAGCGCCTCTACGAGCGCCAGAGTCCGGGCCCGCCCCTCGGCCAGGGCGTCCGTGAGGGGCGGGGAGGCCATCCCTTTCGAGGGTACAGATCGAGGTCCGCGGGCTTGTTACCCGGCCGGACGGCGCACCTTGCGCCACACCTCGACGACCTCGCGGACCGACGCGGTGCGCCAGGAGATCCGCGAGTCGAGCGGCCGCACGGCCAGCTCGAAGCGGCCGGACTCGAGCTGCTCCAGCTCAGTCACGAGCGCGTGGAAGCGCCGGCCCTTCTTGTCGATCAGCACGATGTCGCCTGCCCCGATGCCCTTGGAGGTCGACCGCCGCACGGCGGGCGGGTCGCTCTCGGGCTGGACGTCGATCAGCGTGCCCTGGTCCACGTCCCGGACGCTAGGCGTCGCCCCGGACGGACCGGGCGACCTCGTCCCAGACGGCCGCGTGGAGCGCGACGTTGGCGTCGCGGTCGGTCCGCACGGCGACGATGCTCGTGTGCTCGGCGGCGAGCGCGCGGCCCAGCGCCTCGCGGAAGTCCTCGGCCGACTCGGCGAGCTCGTAGCCGACGCCGAACAGGGCGGCGGCGTGCGCGAAGTCGAGACCGTGCGGCGTGGCGATGTGCTCGCGGTAGTCGTCCCCCTCGCCGCTCACGGCCAGGAAGTCGAAGATCCCGCCGCCGTCGTTGTGCAGCAGCACGATCGTGAGCTTCGTCTGCAGCCGCGTGGCGGCCAGCAGGCCGCCGAGGTCATGGATCAGCGCGATATCGCCGATGAGGAGCACTACGGGGCCGTCTTCATTCGTGGCGCATCCGAAGGCGGTGGAGACGGTCCCGTCGATCCCGTTCGCGCCGCGGTTGGCCAGCACGCGCGGCGGTCCCTCGCGGGCGGGGAAGAACGTCTCGACGTCGCGCACCGGCATCGACGACGCGACGAACACGGTGGCCTCTGCCGGCAGGCCGGCGCCGAGCTCGGCAGCCACCCGCGGCTCGCTCAGGCCGGCGGGCTGCAGTGCGCGGGCGATCCCCGTCGCGGCGAGGCGGTCGGCCCGGTGCCAGCGGTCGAGCCATGCGGTGTCCTTCCGGCGCTTCATGCGGCCGCCGATGGCGTCGAGCGCATGCCGCGGGTCGGTGGCCAGGATCGTGGCCACCGAGCCGGCCGGGTCCTGCCAGGCGTTCTCGGCGTCGAACGTGATCTGCAGCGTGTGCTCGAGCCCGTGCAGCCAGCGCCGGAGCGGCTTCGAGGTCGGGAGGTCGCCGACGCGGATGACCAGGTCGGGCTCGTGCTCGGCCGCCCACTCGGGATCGCGCAGCAGCGCGTCGTAGTGCGCGATCGCGGCCGGGCCGCGGCGGGCGCCCGACAGCGGGTCGGCGAGCAGCGGGATCGCCGTCCACTCGGCGAAGCCGGCGAGCGCGGCGGCCAGCTGCGGGTCGCGCTCGGCGCGGCCGGCCACGAGCACCGCGCGCGGGCGGGCCTGTAGCTCGTCGCGCAGCCGGTCCACGAACGCCGGCGCCGGCTCGGGCGGGATCGTCGGCCGCGTCACCCACGGGCGGCCGCCGGCGCGGCCACTGTCGTCGGGGGGCAGCGGCTCGTCGAGCACCAGCGGCTCGCGCAGTGAGAAGTTCAAGTGCACCGGGCCCGGGCGGCCCTCGAGCGCGGTCCAGTAGGCGCGGCAGGCGAGCTGACGCAGCCAGCGCAGACGGTCCGGCGTGGCGGCATGGTCGTCGACCTCCAGGAACCACTTGGCGGCGCTGCCGTAGAGCTTGACCTGGTCGACGGTCTGGCCGGCGCCGAGATCGCGCAGCTCGGGCGGCCGGTCGGCCGTGAGCACGAGCAGCGGCACGCGGGCCTCGTGCGCCTCGATCACCGCCGGGGCGTAGTTGGCCGCTGCGGTCCCGGACGTGCAGGCGAGCGCCGCCGGCGTGCCGCTCGCCTTGGCGATGCCGAGCGCGAAGAACCCGGCGCTGCGCTCGTCGATCAGCGAGCTGGCGCGGATGCGCGGCTCCCGCGCCAGGGACAGCACCAGCGGCGTCGAGCGCGACCCTGGCGAGGTGACCGCATGGCGCATGCCGCAGCGCACGAGCTCGTCGACGAACGCGCGCAGGCCTCGGTATGTGTCGGTTGGCGTCAAAGTAACGTCGCCGAAGGCGAGAGCGACGAAGGAGCGTCTCGCCTGGCAGGCGAAACCCTAGTTCCGACGCGCCCTTGATGACTTTTGTCCTCCTCCATGGGTTCACCCAGACCCGCCAGAGCTGGAGGCGGACGATCGCGGCGCTCGGCGGACGCTATCGCGCTCTCGCGCCCGACCTCCCTGGCCACGGCATGGCGGCCGAGCGGCGGCCCGCCTCGTTCGCCGCGTGCGCGGCCTACGTGCGCGCGCTGGCCGACGAGCCGATCGTGCTCGCCGGGTACTCGATGGGCGGCCGGATCGCGCTCTACACGGCGCTGACGATGCCCGATCTCGTGCACCGGCTCGTGCTCGTCGGCGCGAGCCCGGGCATCGCCGACGCGGCCGAGCGGGAGGAGCGCCGGCGCGCGGATGCGGCGCTCGCGGACCGGATCGAGACGATGGACATCGCCGCGTTCGCGACCGAGTGGGGGTCGCAGGAGCTGTTCGCCGGGCAGGAGGCGCGGGTCGCCGCTGCCGCGCACGCCGACCGGTTGCGCAACACGCCCGCCGGCCTGGCCGCGGCGCTGCGCGGGCTCGGCACCGGCGTCATGCCGTCGCTGTGGGACCGTCTGGCCGAGCTGGCCATGCCCGTGACGCTCGTGGCCGGGGAGCGCGACGCGAAGTTCCGGGCGATCGCGGGCCGGATGGCGCCGGCCATCCCCGGCTGCCAGCGTCGAGGTGGTCGACGGCGCCGGCCATGCGGCCCAGCTCGAGCAGCCGGAGATCGTCGCGGCGGCGATCAGGGGTACGCCATGAGCAGCACGCAGTGCGCCTGCTCGAGCGCCTCGTACACGTGCGGCACGTCGGAGGCGAACGTCACCAGGTCGCCCGGCTCGAGCTCCACAGGCCCGGTCTCAGGGCCGACGCGCAAGCGGCCCGCGACGACGATCAGGTGCTCGACGACCCCGGTGTGGTGCGGGTCCGCGTGGCGGACCGTCCCCGCGTCGAGGTCGAGCGTGTAGAGATCGAACGTCCCGCGGCCGTGCGAGGCCGCGAGCAGGCGGCCGGCCCAGCCGGGCGCCTCCGCCGAATGCATGGGAGGGACGTCGCGGGCGCGGACGACCCGCAGCGCCGTCCGGTCCTCCTCGACGATCCGGGCGAACGGCACGCGCAGCGCCGCGGCGATCGCCCACAGCGTCTCGACGCTGGGGTTCGCCTTGCCCGACTCGAGCTGTGCGAGCGTCGACTTGCCCAGACCGGCGGCGCCCGCGAGGTCGGCGAGCGTGAGCCCCGCGTCCATCCGCAGCGACCGCACGTTGGAGGCCACGGCGCGCACGAACGTGTCGACCGATTCCATTTCGCTGGACAAAGAGTCCATTCCTGTGGAATACTCCATCATCATGGAAGCAAGTTCCATTATGACGGACGGAGTCCTGCCGCGCCAGCGCCATTCGAGCGCGGTGGTGGCGGGCATGCGGGCGGCCGCCCCCCTGGCCGTCGCCGTCCTCGTCTTCGGCGCGTCGTTCGGGATCCTCGCCCGCGACGCCGGGATGGGCGTGGCCGCGCCGCTCGTGATGTCGCTGACGACGTTCGCCGGGTCGGCGCAGTTCGCCGTCGCTTCCGTGCTCGGCTCCGGCGGCGCCGTGGTCGCCGCGATCGTCGCCGCCGTGCTCCTCAACACGCGGTACCTGGCGATCGGCACCTCCGTCGCGCCGTCGCTGCGCGGCGGTCGGATGCGGCGCCTGCTCGAGGCGCAGCTGGCCGTCGACGAGTCGTGGGCGATCGCCAACCGCAACGGGCGCGTGGACCGCGACCGGCTGGTCGGCGCCGGGCTGGTGCTGTTCACCTCGTGGTTCGCCGGCACCGTCGCCGGCGTGTTCGGCGGCGGCGCGCTGGGCGATCCCGCCGACTACGGGCTCGACGCGATGTTCCCGGCGCTCTTCCTAGCGCTGCTCGTGGGCCAGCTCGATTCCACGCGCGCCCGCGTCGCGGCGCTGCTCGGGGGCCTGATCGCGCTCGCCCTGACGCCGGTCGTGCCGGCCGGGCTACCGATCGTGGCGGCCGCCGCCGGTGCCGTCATCGCCGCCGGGGTGCGCCGGTGATCGGCGCCTGGATCGCGGTCGCGGTCGTCGGCATCACGACGATCGTCATCAAGGGCGCCGGCCCGGTCGTGTTCGCGGACCGCGCGCTCCCGCGGCCGGTCGTGGCGGTCATGCCGCTGCTCGCGCCGTGCCTGCTCGCCGCGCTCGTCGTCGGCCAGACGATGGCCGATGGCAAGGCGCTGGTGATCGACGCCCGGCTGGCCGGTGTCGGTGCCGCCGCCGTCGCGCTGCTGCTGCGCGCTCCGCTGCTCGTGGTGCTGGCGGTCGCTGCTGCCACCGCTGCCGGTGCGCGGCTGCTCGGCGCCGCCTGAGGGCGCCAACGAACTGCGGCTGGGTAGGGAGTCGAAGGGACCGGCGCCGCGGCGAGCGATTGTCGGGTTAGTTCCCTCAGAGGGAACTAAGGCAACGATTGTCGAGTTTGTAAGCGCTGGGCTGACAAAGTCGACAATCGTCGCCGCGGCGCCGGCTCCCCAGCCTCCCTACCCAGCCGGTGTTGACGTTCGCTCGACCCCATGCCGCGGCTCGAGCTCCGCGGCCAACGCCAGCGTCCCCGCATCCAACACACCCTCGACAAGCTCGAACCGCCCCGCATAGGCATCGAGCACCGCGCGCTCGACGTCGTCGACCGTGACGCCCGGCACGTCGTCGTCGATCGCGCCGGCCGTCGCCGGGTCCCAGTCGAGCTCGAGCGCCGCGTAGACATCCACCAGCGCGGCGCGCAGCGCAGCGCCGCCGTTCACGGCCACCGACGCGGCGAGCAGCGACGCGTGGCGCACCACGCGCTGGGCGGTGCCGACGAGCTTGACCCGGCCGCGGGCGTTGACCGTGAAGTCGCCCGGGCAGAACTCTCCGTCCACGCGGCCGACGCGGGCGTCGACGCCGAGCGTCCGCAGGGCCGCGGCCAGCGTCTCGCCCGACTGGGCGAAGCGGTCCTGCAGGCCCGCGATCGGGTCCGGCTCGGGAAACGCCTCGTCGAGGCCCAGGCAGCCATCGTGGTAGGCGACGGCGTGGCCGCCGGGTGCGCGCACGACCGGCTCGAACCCGTGCTCGCGCGCGGCGGCGGCGGCCGCGGCGAAGCCCGGGCGCAGCGCGTCGAGCCGGCCGAACGCGAGGGTGGGGGCGGGGCGGTAGAGGCGGATGACCGGGCCGAGCGCGCCCCGGTTCGCGCGTTCGACGAGCGCGTGCGAGACGGACACCTCGAGCGCCGGCGCGCGCGGGGTCGTCTCCCGGATGACCAGCGCGCGCATGCGAGTGAACGTTACGCGGCGAGGCGGTCCTGGAACGCGTCGCGGGCGCGCTGCGTGCCGAGGCGGATGCGGCTCTTGGCGGTGCCGAGCGGCACCTGGGTGGCGCGGGCGAGCTCGCCGTCGCTCAGCCCGCCGACGTGGTGGAGCAGCACCGCTGCCCGCTGGCCGTCGGGCAGGTGGTCGAGCACGCGCAGCACCGCCCGGGCCGTGTCGCGCCGGATCACGGTCTCCGACGGCGGCTCGACGCTCACCCGCTGCGCCTGCACCTCGAGCGCGCCGCGGCTCAGCGCGGCGTTCGCCGCCGCCCGCGATCGCACGCGGTCCAGCGCCCGGCTGCGGGCCATGACCTGCACGAACGTCGCCAGCGAGCCGCGCTCGGGCTGGTAGGCGTCGGGCCGCGTCCAGATCGCGCAGAACACGTCCTGCACGACGTCCTGCGCCGCCTCGCTGTCGCGGAGCACCGCGAGCGCGGTCGCGTGGGCCGCCGGGGCGAGCCGCCGGTAGATCGCCGAGAAGGCGTCTGGGTTCCTGAGATCTGAAGAGCGGTATCGCGGCATGGCCGTGTGCTTGGCGCATTCGCACTGTACAAGGTTCTTGCAGGGTTTGCAAAGGGATTGTCGAATCAACTACGGTGGTCGTGGACATGTCCCAGCCCCCACTCGGAGTTCGCATCGGCGAACTCAGCCGGCGCGTCGGCGTCGCCCCGGAGACCCTGCGCGCGTGGGAGCAGCGCTACGCGTTGCTGCGTCCATCCCGGACGGCGGCGGGCTACCGCGTCTACGGCAGCGACGACCAGCAGCGGGCGGAGCGCATGCGGGAGCTCATCGACAGCGGCTGGGCCGCGAGCCAGGCCGCGCAGGCGGTGCTGACCGCCGCGCCCGAGCCCACCGCGCCGGTCGGCGTCGACGGGGCCGTCGAGGAGCTGCTCGGCCGGCTGCTGGTGTTCGACGCCACCGCTGGGCAGGAGGCGTTCGACCGGTTGCTCGGCAGCCGCTCGCTCGACGCCACGCTGCGCGACGTCGTGCTCCCGGTCCTGCGCGAGGTCGGCGAGCGCTGGGCGCGCGGCGAGATCACGGTCGCCCAGGAGCACTTCGCCACCGAGTTGATCACCGGCCGGCTCCGCGGCCTGGCGCGCGAGTGGGACCGCGGGCTCGGCCCGCGCGTCGTCCTCGCCTGCCCGGCGGGCGAGCGGCACGACCTCGGCCTGCTCTGCTGCGGCCTGGCGCTCGACCGACGCGGCTGGCGGGTGACCTACCTGGGCCCCGACACGCCGTCCGACGCGCTCGAGAGCGCGGTCCTGGCCGTCGACCCGTCGCTGGTCGTGATCGGCGCGGTCCAGCCGGGCCCGCTGCGCGAGGCGGCCGACGCGCTGTCAGGGCTCGCCGGGCACGTGACGGTCGCCGTCGGCGGCGCGGGGGCGAGCCCGGAGCTGGCCGCCGCCGCCGGGGCCAAGCTGCTCGAGGGCGATCCGGTCGAGGCCGCGACCGCGCTGACCGAGGCCGCGCGCTAGCCGAGCGCGTCGACGCCGCCGAGGAGCCCAGGCCCGCTCGGCACGGCCACCGCCCCGTCGACCGGCGCCAGCACGCCCTCGAACTCCTCGAACGCGGCCAGCGTGGCGAGCCCGCAGTAGCCCACCGGCCCCGAGGCCCGCAGCCCGGCGGCCGCATGCAGGCCGGCGGCGATCCCCAGCGGCCCGTCGAAGTTCGACGTCACGTAGACCTTGGTGCCCGCCGCCCGGGCCGCCCGCGCGTCGCGCAGCAGCCCCGAGATCCCGCCGCAGCGGCCGATCTTCAGGCACACCGCGTCGGCGGCGCCCGAGCCGGGCGCGCCGCGCTCGGCGGCCGTCTCGTCCATCGCCACCGGCACCGGGGACTTGGACCGCACGGCGCGCATGGCCTCGATCCCGTGGACGGGCTCCTCGCACAGCTCGATCCCCGCGGGCGCCAGCGCGCGCAGGTTGGCGAGCGCCTCCTCGGGCGACTCCCAGGCGCCGTTGGCGTCGACGCGCAGCGCGATCGCGTCACCCGCCGCCGCGCGCACGGCGGCCACGCGGCCGGCGTCGTCGCCGATCCCGACCTTGAGCTTCACGCACCGGAAGCCGGCCTCGGCGGCCGCCGCCGCCTGCGCGGAGCAGCTCGCGCGGTCGGCCGCACGCAGCGTGGCGTTGACCGCCACCGAGCCCACCGCGCCCGCGGCGATCAGCTGCGACACCGGGAAGCCGGTGCGGCGGCCCGCCCGGTCCCACAGCGCGAGGTCGACGGCGGCGAGCGCGTGCGGCACCGGGCGCTCGGCGGCGCAGGCGGCCAGCAGCTCGGCGTGGGTCGAGCGCGGCGAGGCCCGCGAGAGCACCACTCCGTAGGCGTCGAGCGCGGAGCGGACGGCGGCCAGCGACACGCCGTCGAACCCCTCGATCGGCGCCGACTCGCCCTCGCCGAAGTCGCCGTCCCCGAAGTCGACACGGACCTGGAGCAGCTCGCGGTCGGTCAGCTCGCCCCAGGCGGCCCGTAGCGGCGACCTGAGCCGCAGGGACAGGGTGCGCACCGACAGCTCGGCCATCAGCTCGCCAGGATCCCCGCTGACAGGAGGGCGCAGAACACCAGCTGGAGCATCCCGGTGCGGGCAAGAGCGCCGTTGAGCGACGGCCCGTCGGACCGGTTGCGGACGATGCGGACGATCGGCACGGCGAGCGGCAGCGCGAGCCACGGCAGCAGCACCCAGGCGGTCAGGTCCGGCGAACCCGCCAGCCACGGCACGGGGACGGACAGGAACGCGACGTAGACCATCGCCCCGTACAGGCCGCGGGCGCGGCGGCGACCGAGCCGCACGGCGAGCGTCCGCTTGCCCGCCCGGCGGTCGGTCTCCAGGTCGCGCACGTTGTTGACCACGAGGATCGCCGCGGCCAGCAGGCCCACCGGCACCGCGAGCACGAACGCCTCCCAGGTGAGCTCCTCGACCTGTGCGAAGTACGAGCCGGTGACCGCGACCACGCCGAAGAACAGGAACACGAACACCTCGCCGAGCCCTTCGTAGCCGTAGGGCCGCGGGCCGCCCGTGTAGAGCACGCCGGCGAGGATCGAGGCGGCGCCGACCAGCAGCAGCTCCCAGCCGGCCGTGGCGATCAGGTACGCGCCGCAGACGACTGCGAGGCCGAACGCCACGTACGTCGCCACCAGCACCTGCCGCGGCGGCACGAGGCCGCCGGCCGTCACTCGCACGGGGCCGAGCCGGTCCTCGGTGTCGGCGCCGCGCCGCGCGTCCGAGTAGTCGTTGGACAGGTTGGTGCCGATCTGGATGAACACCGCGCCGAGCATCGCGGCCACGAACGTGAGCCACTTGAACGTGCCCTCGGTGGCCGCCAGCGCGGTGCCGACCAGCACCGGCGCCACCGCTGCTGGGAGCGTGCGCGGCCGCGCCGCCATGAGCCAGATGTGGAGCGAGCTCAAGGCCGTCTGGGGAACTGCGAGAAGTCGGGCTTGCGCTTGGCCTTGTAGGCCTCGCGGCCTTCGCGCGCCTCCTCGGATGCGTAGAAGAGCAGGTTCGTGTCGTGCGCCAGCTGCTGGATGCCGCTGAGCCCGTCCTCGGCGGCGTGGAAGCTCGCCTTCAGGAGCCTCAGCGAGAAGGGGGAGAGCTCGAGCATCTCGCGACACCACTTGACGGTCTCGGCCTCGAGCTCTTCCAGTGGCACGACCGTGTTGACGAGCCCCATGTCGAGGGCCTGCTGGGCGTCGTACTGCCGGCACAGGAACCAGATCTCCTTCGCCTTCTTGGGGCCGACGAGGTTGGAGAGCAGCCCGGCGCCGAAGCCCCCGTCGAACGAGCCGACGCGCGGCCCGGTCTGCCCGAAGCGCGCGTTGTCGGCGGCGATCGTGAGGTCGCAGACGAGGTGGAGCACGTGACCGCCGCCGATCGCGTAGCCGGCCACCATCGCCACCACTGGCTTCGGCAGCCGGCGGATCTGCACGTGCAGATCCGTCACGTGGAAGCGCCCGACCTTGGCGCCCTCCGGCAGGTAGCCGGTGTCGCCGCGCACGCGCTGGTCGCCGCCCGAGCAGAAGGCCAGCGGGCCTTCGCCGGTCAGCACGATCACGCCCACCGCGGTGTCCTCGCGGGCGGTCTCGAGCGCCTGCGAGATCTCGACGATGGTCTGCGGCCGGAACGCGTTGCGGACCTCAGGCCGGTTGATCGTGATCTTGGCCATGCCGTCGCCGGACGTCTCGTAGCGGATGTCCTCGAAATCGCCGGCGGGGCTCCAGGTGACGGTCAAGGCCAAGACACTAGCCTGCCATCGATGGTCATCGAACCATGGCTCGAGCGGGCGGCGGCCCTGCGGCCCGACCGGATCGCGATCGAGACGCCCGACGAGCGCGTCACGTACGACTGGCTGCTGTTCGCCGCGCGCGACGAGGCGCGCGGCCTGAGCGGCCCCCAGGTCATCGACCTGCCGCCGAGCATCCCGTTCGTCGTCCGGCTGCACGCGTGCCTGCTCGCCGGCGTTCCCGCGGTGCCGGTCGACCAGCGGCTGACCGCGCGCGAGCGCCCGCAGGTGGCGGCGGGCGACGCCGCCCTGATCGTCCACACCTCGGGAACGACCGGCGCGCCCCGCCCGGTGGAGCTGACGCTCGAGAACATCCAGGCCAACGCGCTCGGCAGCGCCGTGGCGCTCGGCCTCGACCCGCAGGAGCGCTGGCTCTGCCCGCTGCCGCTCAGCCACGTGGGCGGGCTCATGGTCCTGCTGCGCAGCGCGATCTACGCGACGACGGCCGTCCTCGGCCCGGCCGACACGGAGAACGTCACGATCGCCAGCCTCGTACCGACGCAGCTCGCGCGGCTCCTCGACGCTGGCGCCATGCCGCCGAGCCGCGCCGTGCTGCTCGGCGGCGCCCCCGCCGGCCCGTTGCTGCTGCGCCGCGCCAAGGCGGCCGGCTGGCCGGTGGCGCCGACGTACGGGCTCACGCAGGCCTGCTCGCAGGTCACCGTCGGCGAGATCGGCGACACCGAGACCTCGGGCCGCGCGCTCCCCGGCCTGCGTGTGACCATCGCCGGCGACGGCGAGATCCTCGTCGACGGCCCGACGGTGGCGGGCGGCGGCACGCTGCGCACGGGCGACCTCGGGCAGCTCGACGACCGCGGGCGCCTGATCGTCGTCGGCCGCAAGTCCGACACGATCGTCACCGGCGGCGAGAACGTGGCGCCCGCCGAGGTCGAGGCCGTGCTGCTCGCGCATCCGGCTGTGGCCGACGCCGGCGTGTTCGCGCGCCCGCACGCCGAGTGGGGCGAGGCCGTCACCGCGCGCGTCGTGCTGCGCCCGGGCACCGCGGCGAGCCCTGACGAGCTGCGCGCGTTCGCCGCCGAGCGCCTCGCGCGTTTCAAGGTCCCGAAGGCCGTCGAGCTGGCGGACGCGCTACCACGGACCGAATCCGGCAAGCTGCTGCGAAGGGAGCTGGCGTGACACGGCACGACTGGGCGCACATCGCGAAGGGCTGGGAGACCAATGCCGACGCATTCCGGCGGCAGACCATGCCGGTCGCGTCGTGGATGATCGACCACACCGCGCCGCAGGTCGGCCAGACGGTGCTCGACCTCGCGGCCGGCATCGGCGACACCGGCTTCCTCGCCGCCGAGCTGATCGAGCCCGGCGGCACGCTCATCACGTCCGACGTGGTGCCCGAGATGCTGTCCGCCGCCCAGCGGCGGGCCGAGGCGCTCGGCATCCGCAACGCGCGCTTCAGGCAGATCGACGCCTCGCTGCCGATCGACATCGAGGCGGCGAGCATCGACGTCGTGCTCTGCCGCTGGGGCTACATGCTCATGGACGACCCGGAGAACGCGCTGCGCGAGACCCGGCGCATCCTGCGGCCCGGCGGGCGCGTCGCGCTCGCCGCATGGACAACCGCCCAGGACAACCCGTGGAGCTCGCTGCCGATCGAGATGCTGGTCGACCGCGGGCTGGTCGACCCGATCGAGCCGGGCACCGGCCCGGGCGGCCAGTTCGCGTGGGGCGAGGAAGGGATCGTCGCCGAGCACATCGAGGCGGCCGGCTTCGTCGAGTACGAGGTGGAGGCGCTCGACTTCCCGATCCGCTACCCGTCGGCGGCAGGGTGGTGGGCGACGGCGCGCTCGATGGGGATGCGCGCGAGCGAAGCCCGCATCCCGGACGAGCGCGAGTGGATCGCCGCCCTCGCCGACGCGGCGAAGCCGTGGACCGCCGAGGACGGCTCTCTGGCGATCCCCGCGAGAACGTGGATGGCTGCGGCCACGGGATAACCTCCCGCCACAAATGTTCTACGACGACGACGCCGATCTCACGCTCCTCGACGGGAAGACCGTGGCCATCCTCGGCTACGGCTCGCAGGGGCACGCGCACTCACTCAACCTCAAGGACTCCGGCGTCGACGTGATCGTCGGGCTCCGCCCGGACTCCTCGTCCGTCGAGCAGGCCCGCTCGAAGGGCCTCGAGGTCACCGACATCGCCGACGCCGCGTCGCGCGGCGACATCGTGATGGTCCTGCTGCCCGACGAGCGACACGGCGAGATCTGGCGCGACCAGATCCGCGACGGGATCGCGCCGGGCAACGCCCTGTACTTCGGGCACGGCTTCTCCGTCCACTACGGCGAGATCGAGCCGCCGCCCGAGGTCGACGTCGCGCTGATCGCCCCCAAGGGTCCCGGCCACCTCGTCCGCCGCCAGTACCTCGAGGGCAGCGGCGTCCCCGGCCTGGTCGCCGTCGACCAGGACGCGTCCGGCAAGGCGTTCCAGCTCGCGCTCGCCTACGCCAAGGGCATCGGCTGCACGCGCGGCGGCGTGATCGAGACCACGTTCAAGGACGAGACCGAGACCGACCTGTTCGGCGAGCAGGCCGTCCTCTGCGGCGGCGTCTCCGAGCTCGTCCAGGCCGGCTACGAGACGCTGGTCGACGCCGGCTACGACTCCAAGCTCGCGTACTTCGAGTGCCTCCACGAGCTGAAGCTGATCGTGGACCTGATGTACGAGAAGGGCATCTCCGGCATGCGCTTCTCGGTGTCCAACACCGCCGAGTACGGCGACTACACACGCGGCAAGCGGATCATCTCCGACGAGACACGCCAGGCGATGAAGGACGTGCTCGGCGAGATCCAGTCCGGCGCCTTCGCGCGCGAGTGGATCGCCGAGAACCGCGCCGGGCAGGAGAACTTCAAGCGCATGCGCGAGGAGCAGGCAAGCCACCAGATCGAGCGCGAGGGCAAGGAGCTGCGCTCGATGATGGACTGGATCGAGACCGAGTTCTGAAGGACGACGACGGCATCCCCGGCTGGCTCCCGCCGCACGCACCTGGCGGCGAGCCTCCGCCACGCTTCGAGGCGGCGCCGCCGGAGCCGGAGCCGGTGCGCGAGGTGCCGCCCGAGATCGCGGCCTGGGGTTCGACGACCGGGCGGCCGCCGTACGAGCGGCCGGCGTCGCGGCCGGGCAACCCGCTGGCGACGGCGTCGCTGGTGCTCAGCATCCTCGGCCTGGTGATCCTGCTGCCGACGTTCGGGCTCGGGGCGCCGCTGGCGATGCCGTTCTCGATCGCCGGGTGGGTCACCGGCGCGTTCGGCCGCCGGCAGGTGGCCGAGGGCGCCACCGCCACCGGCGACGGGATCGCGCACGCCGGCGCCGTCATCGGCATCGCCGGGGTGGTGCTCGGGGTGATCGCCGTGGTGGTGTGGGGGATCCTGATCGGGGCAGGGCTCGACCTAGACGAATTTCGCCGCGACCTGGAATCCGGCAGCTAACCTGCGCCGCGACCTCCCCACGAGACAAGGGTCTCTCGCGCATGACTCCGAACCCGTTCACGAAGCAATACCTGATGACCGCTGGGCCGACGCCGGTGCCGCCGGCTGTCTCGCAGGCCATGGCTGCGCCGATGCTCTACCACCGCGCGCCCGCGTTCGACGCGCTGTACGAGCGCGTGCTCTCGCGCCTGCCGTCGGTCTTCCGCACGCAGAACGACGTGCTGGCCTTCGCGTCGAGCGGATCGGGAGCGCTCGAGTCCGCCGTCGCCAACCTCGTGCGCCCGGGCGACAAGGTCCTCGTGGGGGCCGCCGGCAAGTTCGGCGAGCGCTGGATCCAGCTCGGTGAGGCCTACGGCGCCGACGTCGTCCGCTACGAGCCGGGCTGGGGCGAGCGCCTCGACCCGGCCGAGTACGACCGCCTGCTGACCGAGAACGGCGACGTCAAGGTCGCGTTCGCCACGCTCAGCGAGACGTCGACCGGCATCGTGCACGACATCCAGGCGATCGCCGAGGTCGCCAAGCAGCACGACGTCATCCTCGTCGTGGACGCCGTGTCCGGGCTCGGCGCGACCGAGCTGCGCCAGGACGAGTGGGGCGTCGACGTGGCCGTCGCCGGATCCCAGAAGGCGCTCATGTGCCCGCCCGGCCTGGCCTTCGCGTCGGTCTCCGAGCGCGCGCTCGAGTACGCGGCGAAGCGCGGCGAGGGCCGCTACTACTTCGACTGGGGCCGCACGGTCAAGAGCCAGCGCAAGGGCGCCAGCCCGTTCACGCCCGCCGTGTCGCTGTTCCTCGGGCTCGACGTCGCGCTCGGGCTGATCGAGGAGGAGGGGCTGGACGACGTCCTCGCCCGCCACAGCGTGCTCGCGCGCGCCACGCGCGCCGGCGTCGCCGCGATCGGGCTCGACCTCTACGGCGACCCCGACGAGCGCTCCACCGTGGTGACGGCGGTCGAGCTGCCGGACGACATCGACGGCGGCAAGGTCCCGGGCGCACTGCGCAAGCTCGGCATCACCGCCAACGGCGGCCAGGACCACCTGAAGGGCAAGATCCTGCGGATCGCCCACTGCGGCTACTTCGGCGCCTTCGACATCGTGACGTCGCTCTCCGGCCTGGAGATGGTGCTGGCGCAGCTGGGCCGCGAGGTCGACCACGGCGCCGCCGCCGGCGCGGCGCAGAAGGTCTTCCTCGAGGCCGGCGTCCCGGCGGCGGCGTGAGCGTCCTCGAAGCGCCCCACCGCGTCCTCGTCAAGGAGAAGATCGCCGAGTCCGGCGTCGAGCTCCTGCGCGAGCGGTTCGACGTCGACCTCGGGCTGGAGTGGGACGACGCCGAGCTGGCCGAGCGCATCGGCGCGTACGACGCGATCCTGATCCGCTCGGCGACGAAGCTGACCGCCGACCTGATCGCCCGCGGCGAGAACCTGAAGGTGATCGGGCGCGCCGGCGTCGGCGTGGACAACGTCGATGTCGAGGCGGCCACCAAGCGCGGGATCATCGTCGCCAACGCTCCGCAGTCGAACGTCATCACCGCCGCCGAGCACACCTTCGCGATGCTGCTGGCGCTGGCGCGCAACGTTCCGCAGGCGCACGCGGCCCTGATCGCGGGGCGCTGGGAGCGCGCCAAGTGGGGCGGTGTCGAGCTCTACGAGAAGACGCTCGGCCTGCTCGGCTTCGGGCGCATCGGCCAGCTCGTGGCCGCCCGCGCGCAGGGCTTCGGCATGCACGTCGTCGCCTTCGACCCGTTCGTGACCGCCGCCCGCTTCCGCGAGCTCGGCGTCGAGAAGGCCGAGTCGCCGGACGAGCTGTACGCGGAGTCCGACTTCATCTCGATCCACCTGCCCAAGACGCCCGAGACCGAGGGCTTGCTGAACGCCGACGCGCTGGCCAAGTGCCGCGACGGCGTGCGCGTCGTCAACTGCGCGCGCGGCCAGCTCGTCGACGACGACGCGCTCAAGGCGGCGCTCGACTCCGGCAAGGTCGGGGGCGCAGCGCTCGACGTGTTCACCAGCGAGCCGGTCACCGACCACCCGCTGTTCGGCTACAGGAACGTCGTGGTCACGCCGCATCTGGCGGCCTCGACCACCGAGGCGCAGGACCGCGCCGGCGTGCAGACCGCCGAGCAGGTCGTAGCCGCGCTCACCGGCGGCGTGGTCTCGACGGCGGTGAACATCCCGGCCGTCAGCGCCGAGGACATGGAGGTGCTCGGCCCGTTCCTGCCGCTGGCACGCGCACTCGGGCGCGTGGGCGTCGGGCTCACCGAGTCCTCGAGCGTCGACCGCATCGAGATCGAGTACCTGGGCCGGATCGCCGAGCGCGACACCCGGCTGCTCACGCTGTCGGTCCTCAACGGCATCCTCGCCGGCCACACCGACGAGGAGGTCAACCTCGTCAACGCCCCGGCGCTGGCCGAGGAGCGCGGCATCCAGGTCTCCGAGCGCCGCGAGGCGGTGGCGCGCGACTTCACCGACCTCGTGCGGATCACGTTCGTGTGCGGCGGTGACGCGACGCGCGTGGTGGGCACCACGCTCGGCCAGCTCCACCGCCCGCACCTGCTCGAGGCGTGGGGCCACCGCTTCAACCTGCAGATGGACGAGGGCCACCTCGCCCTGTTCCGCTACCAGGACGTGCCCGGCATGGTCGGCCGCGTCGGCACCGTGTTCGGCGAGCACGGCGTGAACATCTCGGCCGCGGCCGTCGGTCGCCAGCCGTCGGCCGAGGGGCCGCGCGACGACCTCGCCGTGATGGCGATCACGACCGACAGCGAGATCCCGCAGGACGTCATCGACACCATCGTGGCGTCCGACGGGTTCATCGCGGGCCGGTCGGTCGCGCTAGCTGACGACTGACTCGATGGCGCCCAGCGCGCGGGCTGTCCCGCGCAGGCTGACGTAGAGGACCAGCAACCCGCTGGTGAGCAGCAGTTCCCCGGTGCCCTCGCGGCGTGCGGTGGCAAGTTGGCTCATGGCAGTCACGGTATCCCGCCTCCCTGGGAGTTCCCTAGGTATGCGGCGTCCATGATCCGGCGGCCGGCGCTGGACCGTGTGTCGATTCGGTGGCCGCGGTTCAGGCGCGGGGCACGGCCGGGCGGGCCGTGCTGCGCGTGACCGGCGCGGCGAGCCCGGCGACCCACGACGGGGCGCCCTCGCGGGGCGTGACGACGCGCTCGAGCGCGGCGACGACCTTCGGGTCGAAGCCGGTGCCGGCCTCCTCGTGGAGCAGCGCCAGCGCGCGCTCGGGCGTCCAGGCGGAGCGGTAGACGCGGTCGGACACCAGCGCGTCGTACACGTCGCAGGCGGCGAGCACGCGTGTCTCGATCGCCAGGTCGCCGCCCTCCAGGCCGGCCGGGTAGCCGGTGCCGTCGAGCCGCTCGTGATGGTCACTCACCAACCGCTTGACGGTCTCCGGGAAGCCGCCGAGCTCGTCCAGCAGGCGCCGGCCGGACTCAGGGTGCTTGCGGATCTCGACGAACTCCTCGTCGGTCAGCGGGCCCGGCTTCTGGAGGATGTCCAGCGGGACGCTGAGCTTGCCGATGTCGTGCAGCAGCCCGCCGACGGCCAGGTCGCGGCGCACGCCGGCCGGCAGCTTGAGCTCCTCGGCGACGCGAGCGGCGAGCAGCGCTACCCGGCGCGTGTGCTCCTCGGTCGACGTGTCCCGCTCGGCGAGGCTGACGAGCAGCGATCGCACGCGGGTGCCGAGGTAGGCCTCCTCGGCCGCGACGAGCTCGACCGCGGTGAGGTCGCCGACGAGCGGGCGCGACGCGCCGATGCGCGCGAGGTCGAGCGCGGTGGGGATGCCGATCATCGCGATGCCGCCGAGCTCGAGCGCGTGGCCGCTGTAGAAGCCCACGTTGCCCGGGCCGAGGACGAGCTGCCCGAACAGCGAGAGCCCGAGCCAGGCACAGCCCGCCACGACGAGCAGGTCGGCCGTGCGCTGCGTGAGCGCGTGCGTGCGGATGGCGCGATGGGCGAGCACGGCGAGGCAGAGCACGCCCCAGGCGAGCAGCGCCACGGCGGGCGGGCTTCCCGCCTGCGGGACGCTGGGCACGAGCGACGGCATCGCGAGGGCGAGCGCGCCGAGGGAGACGATGCTGATCGCGAGCACCGCCTGGAGCGCGAGCAGCGGGGCGATCCGGCGCGGCTGCCGCAGCCCGGGCAGCGCGGTCAGTGCCAGCAGCGTGGCGCCCACGGGGAGAGATGCTCCGCCGGCCAGCGCGATCACGCCGTTCATGCCGACGACGACGCCCGGCGTGGCGAAGCCGTGGACGGCGAGCAGCGCGGTCGTCGTCGAGAACGCGGTGCCGAGCAGGATCGCCCGCCCGTCCCGCGCCCGCACGCCGGCGACGGTGAGGCCGGTGGCCACGATCGCCGCGGTGCCGGCGGCCAGGACGACCGGGAAGAAGTGCGCCTCAGGGGTGAGTCCGATCTTCTGGCCGCCGTACAGCACCATCTGCAGCGCCGGGACGGCGGCAGCCAGGGCCGTGAGCAGGTGACCGGCGCCGAGCCGGTTGTGCCATGCACTGCGCATCACATGGCATATCGGCCGACAGGTCGTCAGATTTGAGCGGAATCCTCAGGCAACCGCTTGCCGTGCCGCGTCCCGGCGCGCCAGGCGGCGCTGGAGCATCACGTTCAGCGCCATCAGGACCAGCACGATCAGCAGCAGGCCGGTGGCCAGCACGTTCACTTCGGGCGGCACGCCCTGGCGGGTCGCGCCGAAGATGAACAGCGGGAACGTGACCGTCTGCCCGGCGTTGAAGCTCGTGATCACGTAGTCGTCGACCGAGATCGCCGCGGCGAGCAGCGCGGCCGCGGCCACGCCGGGGGCGATCATCGGCAGCGTCACCTTGCGGAACGTCGTCCACTCGGTCGCCCCGAGGTCCATGGCCGCCTCCTCGATATGTCGGTCCATGCCCTCCAATCGGGCTTTGACCGTGACCACCACGTAGGAGACCGTGAACATCACGTGCGCGACGACGATCGTCGCGTAGCCGGTGTTGACCGCCATCGTCAGGAACAGCGCCAGCAGCGCCGCGCCGAGCACGACCTCGGGGGTCGACAGCGGGAGGAACACGAAGAAGTCGACGGCGCTGCGGCCGCGGAAGCCGTAGCGCACGAGCGCCATCGCCATGAACGTGCCCAGCGCGGTGGCGATGATCGTCGTGATCAAGGCGATCGAGAACGAGTTCTTCATCGCCGTCGCCAGATCCGGGTTGGCGAACGGGTGCGCCCAGTGGTCGAGCGTGAAGCCCTGCCACGTGAAGTTGAAGCGGCCCTGCGGGTCGTTGAACGAGAAGAGCACGATCACGAAGATCGGGATGAACAGGTAGAGAAGGGCCAGGGCGCTCCAGATCCCCAGCGCCCAGGTCCGGGCGTTGTCGCGCCGGCGGGCCTTCGAGGGCCGCATGGGGGCGGCGACGACCTCGCCGACGGCGGGAGGTGCCTCGACCGCCATCAGATCGCCGCCTCGGTGAGGTTGCGCGCCCCGAGCACCCGGGCGTACAGGAAGATCCCGATGAGGATGAAGGTCATCAGGATGAACGAGAGCGCCGCCGCCTGCGGATAGTCCTGGATGTACAGGTACTTGCTCTGGATGACGTTGCCGATCATGAACTGGCGCGGCGTCCCCAGCAGCGCCGCGTTGATGAAGTCACCACACGCGGGGATGAACGTCAGCAGGGAGCCCGCGAAGATGCCCGGCAGCGCCAGCGGCAGCGTGACCTTGCGGAATGCCGTCGCCCGGCTGGCGTAGAGGTCGGTCGCCGCCTCGATCAGCCGCTTGTCGATCTTCTCCAGCGACACGTACAGCGGCAGCGCCATGAACGGCAGGAAGTTGTAGGTGATGCCCGCGATCACCGCCGTGCGCGTGGCCAGCAGCCGCCCGTCGTCGCTCACCACACCGATGCCCTGCAGCGTGTTCACGATCCAGCCGTCATCGGCCAGGATCAGCTGCCAGGCCACCGTCCGCAGCACGTACGAGACGAAGAACGGCAGGATGATCAGCAGCAGCATGAAGTTCTTGTACCGGCCCGCCTTGAACGCGATGAAGTACGCGAGCGGGAAGGCGATGACGAAGCACAGGACGGTCGCGGTCGCCGCGTAGCCGATCGACCGCAGGAACTGCTCGTGGTACTCGCTGATCGCGTCCGCGTACGTCGAGAACGCCCAGTTGAACACGTAGCCGGTCTCGGGATCGCCGGTCTGCAGCGACACGTTGAGCTGGTTCACCAGCGGGATCGCGAAGAACACGATCAGCCACGCCAGGCCGGGCCCCAGGAAGATCCAGGGCATCAGCCGGCGGCGCCGCTGCAGGCTCAGGCGGAGCATGGTGGGCTCAGGCGCCCGTCACCTTGGCCATCGCCTCCTGCATCTCGCGCTCGTCCGCAGGCGAGAGGTTGGGGTAGGCGTGGATCTTCTGCTGCACCTCCGGCGGCGGGAAGATCAGCTCGTTGTTGGCGATGTCCGGATCTGTCTTCTCGAGCTCTTCCTTGGCGCCCTTGACCGGCGAGATGTAGTTGACCCAGGCCGCGAGCTTCGCCGCGACCTTCGGGTCGTACAGCCAGTTCATCATCGTCTCGGCCGCGTACGCGTGCTCGACCTTCGCCGGCATCAGCATGTTGTCGTTGAACGCGACGTTGCCCTCGTCGAAGTAGGTGAAGCGCAGGTCCGGGTTGTCGCTCTGGAGCTGCACGAGATCGCCCGACCAGCCGAGCGCAACGTCGATGTTCCCCTTGGCCAGGTCGGTCGTGTAGTCGTTGCCGGTGAAGCGCCGGAACTGGCCTTCCTGGTTCGCCTTGTCGATCTTCTCGATCGCGCCGAGCATCTGATCGAGCGTGGCCTTCGAGCAGTCGATGCCGTCGCCGAGCAGCACCGTGCTGGCCGAGTCGTACGGCTCGGACAGCAGCGTCACGCGGCCCTTGAACTTCGGGTCGAAGAGGTCCTTGACCGACCTGAGCTCGCCGCCGGTCTTCTTGATGTTGTAACCGATGCCGGTGGCGCCGGACTGGTACGGCAGCGTGAACTTGCGGTCCTCGTCGTAGTTGATGCTCGCGAGGTTGTCGACGAGGTTCGACGCGTTCGGGACGTTGTTCTTGTCGATCGGCTCGGCGTAGCCGTTGCGGATCCAGCGTGACGCCATGTAGTCGGTGAGCACGACGATGTCGCGCCCGATCGGCTGGCCGTTCTCGAGCTGCTGGCGGACCTTCCCGAAGAACTCGTAGTTGTCGTTGATGTCCTCGATGTACTTGACCTTGCCGCCGTACTTCTTGTCGAACTGCTTGAGCATCTTCTTGTCCATGTACAGCGGCCAGTTGGAGAACGTCCAGTCGCCGATCTCCGTCTTGGGGTGGCTGACCGCCTCCGCCTTGTCGGTGTTCTCGCTCTGTGCCTTGTCCTGTGTGCCCTCGACGCCGCCGCAGGCGGCGAGGAGGCCGGACAGGCTGAGCGCGAGGGAGGCCCCGCCGGCGCGGCCGAGGAAGCGCCTCCGCGACTGGTTCTGCGCCTCCAGGAACTGCTCGAGCGCGCTCTCGAAACGCGGATCGGTCATTTGACCCCTTCCTTGGCTACGACGAACGTGTGCTGCGGATCCCAGGCGAGCTGGACCTCGCGACCCGGGCCGAGCGACTCCGGCTCCGCCCCGTCGAGGTTCTGGGCGAAGACCGTGAGCTCCTCACCGCCCGCCGCCTGGATGACGTACTGGATGGAGACGCCGAGGAACGACGCCACGATGACTTTGCCGCGCAGGACGTTGTGGCCGCTGACCACGTCGGCGCCCGCGGGGGAGAGGGTGACCTTCTCGGGCCGGACCCCGATGCGGACGGCATCGGTGCCGTGCGGACCGATCCGGTCGGACGGCACGTTCAGCGTCGCACCGTCGTGCGTCTCGACCGTCGAGTGGCCGTTCTGCGAGGCGCGCAGGCGGGCGTCGACCAGGTTCGAGACGCCGAGGAAGTTGGCGACGAACTCGGTCCGTGGTCGCTCGTAGAGCTCGGCGGCGCTGCCGGCCTGCTCGATCTTGCCGTCGCTCATCACGGCGATCGTGTCGGCCATCGTCATCGCCTCCTCCTGATCGTGCGTGACGTGCACGAACGTGATGCCGACCTCCCGCTGGATGCCCTTGAGCTGGATCTGCAGCTGCTTGCGCAGGCGCAGGTCGAGCGCGCCGAGCGGCTCGTCGAGCAGCAGCGCCCGTGGACGGTTGACCAGCGCGCGGGCCAGTGCCACGCGCTGCTGCTGCCCGCCGGAGAGCTGCGCCGGCTTGCGCTTGCCGTACTGGCCGAGCTGGACCATCTCCAGCGCCTCGCCGACCCGGGTGCTGACGTCCGACTTCGAGATCTTCTTGCGCTCGAGCCCGAACGCGACGTTCTTCTCGACCGAGAGGTGCGGGAACAGCGCGTACGACTGGAAGACCGTGTTGACGTCGCGCTTGTAGGGCGGCAGCTGCGTGACCTCGTCGCCGCCGAGGTACACGCGCCCCTCGGTCGGATCCTCGAAGCCGCCGATCATCCGCAGCGACGTCGTCTTGCCGCAGCCCGACGGGCCGAGCAGCGCGTAGAAGGCGCCGCGCGGGATCGACAGTGTCAGATCGTCGACCGCCGTGGTCTCGCCGAATCGCTTGGTGACGCGCTCGAGATGGATGTCCGCGTCGCTGCTCATGTGTCCTCGGGGTTTGACACGGCGTCGTACCACTCCTTCCGGGGCGACCCGGTGAGCTCGAACACCACGTGCTTGATCGCGGTGTACTCCTCGAGCGCGTACATGGACATGTCCTTGCCGAAGCCGGAGCCCTTGACCCCGCCGTGGGGCATCTCCGACCCGATGGCCAGATGCTCGTTGATCCAGACCGTGCCCGCCTCCAGTTCCCGCGCGGCGCGTTGGGCGCGGAAGACGTCGCGCGTCCAGGCCGAGGCGGCCAGGCCGTACCGCGTGCCGTTGGCCTTGGCGAACGCCTCGTCGTCGTCGCCGAAGCCGAGCACGCAGACGACGGGGCCGAAGACCTCGTTCTGCACGATCTCGGAATCCTGGTCGGCGCCGGTGATCACGGTCGGCGGGTAGTACGCGCCGGGACCGTCGGGAAGCTCACCG
This sequence comes from uncultured Solirubrobacteraceae bacterium, assembly GCA_963759375.1. Lineage (GTDB taxonomy): Bacteria > Actinomycetota > Thermoleophilia > Solirubrobacterales > Solirubrobacteraceae > DASSUW01. The sequence goes on from CAVWYY010000002.1 coordinate 195,372, forward strand.
CCGCGCTCGGTGGTGGCGCCGGCGGCGCGGGCGCGCTCGACGAAGGCGTGGACGCGGTCACGCTGCTGTGACGAAACGAGCGGCCCGAGGTTGGTGGATTCGTCCATCGGGTCGCCGACCACGAGGCGGTCGACCTTGTGCAGGAAGCGCTCCAGGAACGCGTCGCGGACCGTGTCGTGGACGTAGATGCGCGTGGCCGCCGTGCAGTCCTGGCCGCAGTTGGCGTAGGCGCCGACGATCGCGCCCTCGGCGGCCGCCTCGATGTCGGCATCCTCGAACACGACGAACGGCGCCTTGCCGCCGAGCTCCAGGTGTACCCGCTTGACGGTGCCGGCGGCCTCGCGCATGACGCTCGTGCCGGTGCGGGTGGATCCGGTGACCGAGATCAGCGCGACGTCCTCGTGGCGCGCGAGCACGCCGCCGACCTCCGGGCCCGGACCGGGGATCACGTTGAGCACGCCCGGCGGCAGCCCGGCGTCGAGCGCCAGCCGGCCGAGCATGAGCGCGGTCAGCGGGGTCAGCTCGGACGGCTTGAGGACGACCGTGTTGCCGGCCGCCAGCGCCGGGCCGATCTTCCAGGCCGCCATGTTGAGCGGGTAGTTCCACGGGGCGATCGAGGCGCAGACGCCGATCGGCTCGCGGCGGATCGTGCTCGTCAGGCCGTCGAGGTACTCGCCGGACGCCTTGCCCTCGAGGTTGCGGGCGGCGGCGGCGAAGAAGCGGATGTTGTCGATCGTCAGCGGGACGTCGAACGCGCTCGAGAACTTGAGCGGCTTGCCCGTGTTGCGCGACTCGGTGCGCGCGAAGTCGTCGGCCCGCTCCTCGAGCAGGTCGGCCATGCGGTCGAGCACCGCGGCGCGCTCGCCCGGGGTGATGCGGGACCAGATGCCGCTGCGGAAGGCGTCGCGCGCGGCCGCGACGGCGCGCTCGGCGTCGGCCGCGGTGGCGTCGGCGACCTCGGCGATCGGCTCGCCGGTCGCCGGGTCGTAGACCGTCCGCGTGCTCGCCGACGGGACATCCTGCCCGTCGATCAGCAGCGCATGGGCCTGCGCCTTGTCAGCTATGGACATCCGGACCCTCCAACTGGGCGCACCTTTCCGCGTCCTGCGGAGGCGCGCAATGGACACAGCGGTACGTGTTATTCCAGAATGTACGACGGAACGTATGCTGACCCTGGCCGATGTCCTCGAGTTGCCTGTCGTCCGCCGCGCGCTGCCGGAGGTCATCGCGGGCGCGGATGCGCTGGATCGCCAGCTGCGCTGGGCTCACGTGGTGGAGATCGCCGATCCGACCGACCTGCTCAAGGGCGGGGAGCTCGTCCTCACCACGGGGATCGGGGCGGGTGCGCGGGAGCGCGACCAGGCACGCTGGATCGCTTCTGTGGTCGACCAGGGGGCGGCCGCCGTCGCCGTGGAGCTCGGGTCGACCTGGCGGGAGAACGTCCCGGTCGCGGTCGTCCAGGGCTGTGCGCGGGCCGGCGTGCCGCTGGTCGCGTTCCGCCGGCAGGTGCGGTTCATCGACATCACCGAGGCGGTGCACGCCGCCGTGCTCAACAGCCAGTTCGAGCTGCTGCGGCGCGGCGAGCAGATCCATCGCCGCTTCACCGAGCTGATCCTGCAGGGCCGCGGCGTGCCGGAGATCCTCGCCGAGCTGGCCGAGGCGGTCGGCAACCCGGTCGTGCTCGAGGACGCCGGGCACGAGCTCGTCTACTACGTGTCCGGCCGGTCGGGCGACGACGTGGCGCTGGCCGCGTGGGCCGACGTGCACCGGGCGGAGGACCGCGGCGAGGCGCCCGAGGGCGTGCTCGAGATCGACGTGCGGCTGATGGACAGCTCGTGGGGCCGGCTGCTCGCGCTGGCCGTCGACGAGCCGCTGGACGACTTCGACCGCGTGGCCACGGAGCGGGCCGCGCTGGCCGTGGCGATCGACCTGCTCGGCCAGCAGCACGAGGAGCACCTGCGCGCGCGCTCACGCGGTGCGTTCCTGTCCGACCTCGCCGACGGCCGTGTGGAGGAGGCCGACGCCCGCCGCCGTGCCGAGGCGCTCGCGTTCTCCGGCGCGGCGCGCGGGGAGCTGTTGCCGCTGGCGGCGAGCTGGCGCGGGCCGCGGTCCCGGCGCGGCGAGGAGCTCTCGTGGACGCGCCTGTCGGGCGACCTGCGCGCGGCGCTGTCGTCGACCGGCCTCGGCGTGCTGCTGGGGCCGCGGGACGTTGATCTGCTCGTCCTGCTCTCGCTCGGAGGGCGCAGCTACGACGAGGCGCTGGCCGAGCACGTGGCCGGCCTCTTCCACGGCGTGCTCGAGCGTCGCGGGGCTGGGCCCGAGGTCGCCGCGCTGGCGATCGGCGCGCCCGCCGAGACGTGGGCGGCGGCCGGCCAGGGCCTGCGGCGGGTGCGCCGGTCGGCGGGCGCCGCAACCGCGCTGCCGCCGCGCCGCTGGTACGACGCGCGGCGCCCGGGCGTCACCGACCTGCTGCACGACCTGCGCGAGGCGCCCGAGCTCGACGCGTTCGTCGACGAGCAGCTCGGGCCGCTGCTGGCCGCGGGGTCGGCCCGCCATCGCGTGCTGCTCGAGACCCTCGAGGCCTATCTGGCCGCGGGCGGCCGGAAAGCGCAGGCGGCGCGGGCCCTGCACCTCGAGCGGCAGTCGTTGTACCTGCGGCTGCACCGGATCGAGGAGCTGCTCGGCGTGTCGCTCGACGACGAGGACGCCGTGCTCGGACTCCACCTGGCGGTCCGGGCGCTGGCTTTCCGGAGGCGGCGGGCGGCCGCCTAGGCGCGCCGGCCCCAGGCCGCCATCAGCAGCGGTGACAGCGAGCTGAACTCCGGGTCGCCGGTGTGCTCGACCACGGTGGCGATCTCGGCGCTGGTGGCCAAGCCGTCCTCGACGATCTCGTCACGCAGCTGGGCGAGCGTCAGGCGCCAGATCGCGCCGCCCCGCTCGCCGCCGCGCCACATCGTCGCGCGCGCCTCGCACTCGACGCCGGCGAGCTCTCCTGCCAGGTCGCCGGCGACGCGGCGGCCGTAGTACGGGTCGAAGCCGTGGTGGTCGGCGAGGACCGCGTTGTGGGCGGCGGCCACCTTCGCGAACGCCCGCGCCGTGTCGCCGCGCATGCGCGGATCGGGGACGGCCGATACGAAGTCGAGCTCCTCGGCCATCAGGATGCCGCCAGGCTTGAGGGCGCGGGTGAGCCGGCACACCGCCTCGCACGGGTCGGGCAGCCAGGCGAGCAGGAGCCGCATGTGGATCAGGTCGAACTCGCCCTCCGGCAGGTCGTCTCGCATCACGTCATGAGGCCTCACCGTGAGATTGGGCCGCGACAGGCTGCCGAGGACGGTGGTGTCGAGGTCGGCGGCGACCACCGTCCCGGCGTGGTCGGCGAGCCACAGGGCGATCGATCCGCCGCCGGCGCCCACGTCCAGACAGCGCCAGTCGGGCCGGATCCCGAGCGCTTCGAGGTGGCGGATCGTGCCGCCGTCGAACAGTGCCTCGAGGGTCCGCAGCCGCTCCCGCTGGACGGCCCGTGCGTTGGCGAATGCGTATGTCAGCTCTCCCGTCGTGCGGTGACCGTACCGGCCTAAGTGCGCGGCGTCCACAGGTAAGGGGTGAGGCGCTCCAACCTGCTCCGGATGCCCGATGTAAGGACCCTCCGGCTCCACCAAAATGGCTGCAAATGATCAATCCGGGAGCCACGATGACCAGCCTCACCATCCGCATGGCCCAGCACTCCGATGCCGTCGCCCTCGAGCGCCTCGCAGAGCTGGACTCGAGCGCCGCGCCGCAGCAGCCGGTCCTGGTCGCCGAGGTGGCGGGCGAGCTGTGGTCCGCGATCTCGCTCGACGACCTCACGCTCGTCGCCGATCCGTTCCGGCCCACCGGCGAGCTGCAGTTCCTGCTCGTCGAGCGCGCGCGCCAGATCCGGCGCGCCGAGCGCGGGCACAGTGGCCGTCTCGCCCGCGCGTTCGCTAGCGTCACGGGCCATGGCCGGCCGCGACCGACAGCTCGTCTGGTCCACTAGCGACGGCGACCTGCGCAAGGCACGCGACCGCCCGGCCGCTCCGCAGGCCGGCGGTCGCGTGAAGGTCCGCCGCGAGGTGGCGGGACGGCGCGGCAAGGCCGTCACCACCGTGTCCGGCGTGCCGCTTGACGATGCCGCGCTGAAGGAGCTCGCCGGCCGCCTGAAGAAGCGCTGCGGAGTCGGCGGCTCCGCAAAGAACGGCGTGATCGAGCTTCAGGGCGACCATCGCGACGTGGTCGTCGAGGTGCTCCGCGACGCGGGCTACGACGTCGTCCTGGCGGGCGGGTGAGCACCCTCGACGTCGACACGCCGCACGGCCCGGCCCGGGTGCACATGCACCCGGTCGACGATCCGCGCGGTGCGCTCGTGCTCGGGCACGGCGCCGGCGGCGGGGTCGCCGCGCGCGATCTCGTGAAGGCCACGGCCGCCGCGCGCGACGAGGGCTTCAGCGTCGCGCTCGTCGAGCAGCCCTACCGCGTCGCGGGCCGCAAGTCGCCGGCCCCGGCCGCGCAGCTCGACGCCGCGTGGCGCGCGGTCGTCTCGGCGCTGCCGTTCGACGACCTGCCGCTGGTCACCGGCGGGCGGTCGGCCGGCGCGCGCGTGGCCTGCCGGACCGCCGCGGACACCGGCGCTGTGGGCGTGCTCTGCCTGGCCTTCCCGCTGCACCCGCCCGGGCGCCCCGAGAAGACGCGGCTGGCCGAGCTCGAGGCGGTCGCGGTGCCGGTGCTGATCGTGCAGGGCGCCTCCGATCCGTTCGGCATGCCGCCGGAGGGGCCGGACCGACGCGTCGCGGTGGTCAAGGGCAACCACAGCCTCAGCGGCGACATGCCCGCGGTTGGCGCCGCGGTGGGTGAGTGGCTTAGGCTGCGCGCGTGAAAACGGGGTTGCTCGCGGCGCTCGTGGCCGGCGCCGTCCTCGCACCGAGCGCACAGGCCGCCGAGCAGCCGCACTTCCACGAGTGCCGCGATGCCGCGCCCGGCGCGCTCTGCGGCTATGTGCGGGTGCCGCTGGACCGGCTCGCCCCCAGCGGCGAGAAGATCCGCATCGGCTTCGAGCTCTACCGGCGGCGCGACCGGTCGCAGCCGGCGCTCGGGACGATGGTCGACGTCGAGGGCGGGCCCGGCTACTCGACGACCGACAGCCGCGACGCCTACCTCGGTCTCACCCGGCCGCTGATGAACCGGCGCGACCTGCTCCTCGTGGACCTTCGCGGCACCGGGCTGTCCGGCCCGCTCGACTGCAAGGCGCTGCGCACGTCGCTGACCCGCTACATCCGCCGCGCGGGCCGCTGCGCGCGCCAGCTCGGCCCGCGGGTCGACCGCTACAACACCCGTGCGTCGGTTGACGACCTCGCCGACGTGCTCGACGCGCTGAAGATTCCCAAGGTCGACCTGTACGGCGACTCCTACGGGTCGTACTTCGGCCAGGCGTTCGCCGTCAACCACCCCGGCCGGCTGCGGTCGCTGGTCCTCGACGCGACCTACCCGCTGCCCGGGACCGACCCGGCGTTCGGCGACCTCGCGCAGGCGACCTGGCGGGCGCTGCGGCTCGTGTGCGCGCGCCGGCCGAGCTGCGCGGCGCGCGATGAGGACCCCGTGGCCACGCTCACGCGGTTCGCCGAGCTGATCCGGGCTCATCCCATGCGGGGGATCGGCACCGACGCCGAGGGCGGCCGCATCCGCGTGCGGCTGGACATCAAGGCGCTGACGACGATCGCCCAGTCGGGCTACGGGAACCTGCCGATGTACCGGGACCTGCTCGCGGCGATCCACGCGTTCGAGGACGGCGACCGCGAGCCGATGTTCCGCCTCGTCGCGGAGACCACGGTCGCGCCCGAGGCGTCGGCCGTGCGGTCGTGGTCGGAGGCGCTCTACTTGGCCGTGACGTGCCACGACTACCCGCAGATGTGGGATCCGGCGGCGCCGTTCGCGACGCGGGTCGACCAGCTGCGCGCCTTCCGCGCGGCGCTGCCGCCGACGCGCTACGGCCCGTTCACGGCGTACGAGTGGACGTCGCTTCCGATCGAGGGCGCGACCGCCTGCCTGCGCTGGCCGGGGTCGCGGCGCGCTGAGCCGCCCGTGGACCCGCAGGCGGCCTACCCGGCGGTCCCGACGCTGGTCGTCAACAGCGACCTCGACAACATCACCGCTACGGCGGGCGCCCGGCTGGTCGCGTCCCGGTTCCCGAACTCCACGTTCGTGGAGATCCATAACCAGGTCCACGTGTCCGCGCTCCTCGACCGCGAGGGCTGTGCGGCGCCGATCGTCCGCCGCTTCGTCCGCACGCTCGACGCCGGCGACACGAGCTGCGCGGCGCAGGTGGCCGAGGTGCGGGTGGTCGACCGTTTCCCGCGCCGTGTGTCCGGCGCCGAGCCGGCGGACTCGCGGCCCGGTGACCGCAGCACCGTCGCCGGCCGGCGCGTCGCCGCCGTGGCCGCCGCCACGCTGGCCGACGCGATCCAGCGCTGGCAGCTCAACTACGGCGGGACCGACCGCGGGCTGCGCGGCGGGCGCTGGAGCTGGAGCGGCGACAAGCTCACGCGGTTCCGGTTCCGCGGCGCCCGCTTCGTCCGCGACGTGCCCGTCTCCGGGCGCGCGACATGGCGGCTGGGCACCGGCGCGGTCCGCGCGAGCCTGACGATCCCGGGCCGCGGTCGGCTACGAGCGCGCTGGAACGTCCGTGACGAGCTCGCCGTCGCGACGCTCACCGGCCGGATCGACGGCCGCCGCCTGCGCGCGACGCTGCTCGCGCCGTGATCGGGCGACCGCCACGGCGGCGCGCGCGACCGCGCGCGGCGTCAGGTACTCGGTGACGCCGATCAGGCGCCCGCCGAACGCGGCGAAGTGCTGCGCGGAGCGCTCGTCGACGACCGCGGCCTCGAACATCAGCCGCTCGATCGCGTTGTACGGACGGCCTGTGGAGAAGTCCGACATGAGGAGATGGTGGCCGCCGAGGCGGCGCCGGTGCGCGTGCCGGTAGCGGTTGAGTGCGCGGTCGAGCCGGCGCGGGCGATCGAGGACCGGAGCCGTCGCGTCGACCAGCAGCTCGGCGGCCTGCAGCGCGAACGAGCACCCCGGGCCCCACAGCGGGTCGGACGCCATCGCGGCATCGCCGACCAGCGCGAGCCCGGGCAGCGCTGCCCGCCGCGTCACGTTCGGCAGCGCCACCTTGCCCATGATCGGCGACACCTGTTGGGCGCCGGCCAGGTTCGGGCCGTCGGGGAGGCCGTCGAACGACGCGAGGAAGCGCTGCTGCATGTCGCCCCGGAACTCCGGCAGCCGCTCGAGCGCCGGCATCACGCACAGCACGGTGACGTCGTCGTCGTTCGGGAACGCGTAGGCGACGTCGGGCTCCCGCAGCCACATCTGCGCCACGCTGCCGGTGGCCAGCTCGAGACCGCGGAAGTGCGCGAAGAAGTTGAACCGCCCGTGCGGCCGGACGCGCTCGGGCAGCTCGGCGAGGCCGGCGATCCTGGATCCGCGGCCGTCGGCGCCGACCACGAGCGGCGCGCGCAGGTGGACGCGCTGGCCGGACCGCGTGCGTGCGGACACGCCGTCGATGCGACCGCCGCGCCGCCGCAGCCCGTCGACCGTATGGCCGAGGAGGAGGTCGACGTTCGGCTCGGCGGCCGCCGTGCGGCGCAGCAGCGGGTCGAGCACCGAACGGCGCAGGCTGAGCCCGTGCGGCGCGTCGGCGGGCTGCACCCAGCCCCAGCGGGTGTGGATGCGGATGTCGTTCGGGATCGCACCGGCATCGCGCATCGCGTCGGTCACGCCGAGGCGGTCCAGCGCCGGCATAGCGCTGGCGAGGAGGAAGTGGGTGCAGGCGACCTTGTAGGCGTCGAGGTCGGGGTTCCGCTCGACGAGCGCGACCCGGGCGCCCGCGCGAGCGAACAACGTGGCGGTTGCGGAGCCGGCGATGCTCGCGCCCACCACGACGACGTCGTGGGTATGGGGAGGGGTCATGTCCGGCAGACGCCGGACCGGTCAGGACTATTCCGCGGAAGGGAGCCAGGCGTCAGGGAACGCCGGGGGCATGCGGCCGGGATAGCCCGGCGCCAGGCGCCGGCTCAGCTCGCCGGCCGGTCGGGGCGCGATGAGCGGTTTGAGGTCGTCCATGCTCAGCAGCAGCGCGAGGCTGGTGGCCACCTGCAGGTCCGCGACGTTGGGCTCGGGGCCGCCGAGCACGCCGTCGGCGATCCAGCCGTCGATCCGGTCGAGGATGCCCGGCAGCGCCGCGAGGTCGGCCTCGACCGCCGCGTCGGTCGCCTTGTGGTCGCGCGCGAGGATCCTCACGATCAGCGGCGCCAGCGGCGTGACCATGAATCGCGGGAGCAGCAGCTTCGATCCCTCCAGGTAGCTGCCGACGGCGCTCGTGTGCCGGGGCAGCGCCCAGTAGACGAGCCGCCGGCCGTACTGCTGGAGCTCGTCGTCGGCCCACGTCTCGATCTCCTCGACCTTCGTGCGCAGCTCGCGGTCGGCGGGCAGGAGCCGCGGCTCCGGGCGCACATCGTCGAGCCAGCGGGCGATCGCCTTGGTGGTCTGGATGCGGCGCCCGTCGATCACCAGCGCCGGGACCGTCCGGCCCGGGAAGCGCAGCAGACGCAGCGCGCCGCGGTGGAACCACTGCGGCAGGTCCACGCGCGAGTACGCAATGCCCTTGCGCTCGAGCATCAGCTCGGCGGCGAACGACGGGTGCGACGCCGGGATCCCGTACAGCCGCGCCTTCATCGGGCGGCCGCCACGCGGTAGAGCTGCAGCCAGCCCGGCACCAGGCCGCGGCTCTCGTACAGCCGTCGGGCTCCGTCGTTGCCCTCCATCACCCCGATCATGAGGTCTGTGATCCCGCGCCGCGCCAGTTCGGCGTCGACGGCGTCCAGCAGCGCGGTGCCGATCCCGCCGCCTCGACGCGTCTCGTCGACCACCAGGGTCCACACCTCGGCCCAGCGGTCCTGCAGCGCCCACGAGTCGTCGCCGCCCTCGTGGATCCGCACCATCGCGTAGCCGGCGAGGCCGTCGTCGTCTTCGGCGACCAGGGCGAAGCCGCCTGTCTCGAAGATCTCCACGTAGCCGCGGCGGCGCACCGCCCACGACGTCTCGTCGTCGACGAACGGCTGCACGCGCGACACGCGCTCGTGATGGTGGTGGAGCTGGAGCCACAGCGGGCCCAGCTCGTCGATCCGGTCGATCCCGGCGAGGGCGATGTGGGGAGGCATCGGCGCGCAAGTGTCCGCTGCCTGCCAGACGCGGTCAAGCATGCGGTTCGACGCACCGATATCCGGGCTCATGCGAAACCTCATCCTTCCGATCCTGATCACCGTCTGGGGCGCCGGCATCGTGCTGCGGGGCCTGCTGGGCGACGGGCTCACCGGCGACGGCGCCTACGGCGCCGGGCAGATGGCCGGCCTGCTCATCGGCTTCGTCATGCTCGGCCTCGGCGTCCGCCACCTCATCAGGCACTTCAGCGCGCCGCGCGCTTGACAGTCCGTCGGCCGGTCGGCGGCCAGACGCGACGATCCGCCCATTGCCCGCCTTCGGTCAGGGGGCCAGCATGGACGCCATGACCGCGATCGACGCACTGGCCACCGACGAGCTGCAGGAGCTCGCACAGCGGCACCTGCTGATGCACTTCGCCCGCAACGGGGCGTACGGCCCCGGGGGCAATCCACTGCTGGTGCTGGATCGCGGCGAGGGGCCGTACGTGTTCGACACGGATGGCAAGCGCTACCTGGACGGCCTGAGCTCGCTGTTCTGCTGCCAGATCGGCTACTCGTTCGGCGAGGAGATGGCGTCGGTAGCGGGCGACCAGCTGTCCACGCTGGCGTTCAACACGAACTGGGGCACCGCCCATCCGCCGGCGATCAAGCTCGCCGCCGCGCTGGCCGAGCGCGCGCCCGGCGACATCAACCGCGTGTTCTTCACCAGCGGCGGCTCGGAGTCGGTCGAGGCCGCGTGGAAGATCGTCCGCCAGCACTACCTGGCCAAGGGCGAGCCGCAGCGCACGAAGGCGATCGCCCGCGAGATCGCCTACCACGGCGTCACGCTCGGAGCGCTGTCGTTCACGGGCGTGCGCCCGATGAAGGAGCCGTTCGGCGCGTCGCCGATCCCGGTCGTGCGCGTCTCGAACACCAACCCGTTCCGGCACGAGCTGGCCGACGATCCGGCCGCGCACTGCGCGCAACTGCTCGAGGAGATGGAGCGCACGATCGTCGAGACCGGGCCCGAGACGGTGGCGCTGATCATCGCCGAGCCCGTCCAGAACGCCGCCGGCTGCCTCGTCCCGCCCGAGGGCTACTGGGCCGGCCTGCGCGAGCTCGCCGACAAGTACGGCATCGCGCTGATGGCCGACGAGGTCATCACCGGCTTCGGGCGCATCGGCGAGTGGTTCGCCTCCTCGCGGTTCGGCCCGGCGCCCGACGTGATCACGGTCGCCAAGGGGCTCACCTCGGCGTACGCGCCGATGGGCGCCGTGCTCGTCTCCGACCGCATCGCCGAGCCGCTGTACGACGAGGGCCGGATGCTGCTGCACGGCATCACGTTCGGCGGCCACCCGCTGGCCGCGGCCGTGGCGCTGCGCAACATCGAGATCTTCGAGCGCGAGGGCGTGCTGGAGAACGTGCGCGAGCACGAGGACTACATCCGCGAGCGGCTCGAGGGGCTCAAGGAGCGGCTGCCGATCGTCGGCGACGTGCGCGGCGCGGGCTACTTCTGGGCGCTCGAGCTGGTCCGGGACGAGGACAACACGCGCTTCAGCGCCGAGGAGCGCGAGCGGCTGCTGCGCGGGTTCCTCGCCGGCCGTCTGCTCAAGGAGGGCCTGATCGCGCGGCCCGACGACCGCGGCGACGCCTGCCTGCACCTCGCGCCGCCGTTGATCTGCGGGCGCCCCGAGATCGACGAGATGGTCGAGAAGACCGAGGCCGTCCTGGCCGACGCCTCGGAGCAGTTCTTCGTAGGGAAGTAGTGCACCACGACGCCCACGGCTACTGGCTGCGGGAGGCCGGGGGCGTCGAGCCGGTCGCGCCTGCGCACGGCGACATCGACGCCGATGTCGTCGTGCTCGGTGGTGGCTACACGGGCATGTGGACGGCCTGGCAGATCCTCGAGCGCGCGCCGGACTGCCGCGTCGTGCTGCTCGAGGCCGATGTGTGCGGCCACGGGCCGAGCGGGCGCAACGGCGGGTTCTGCGAGACGCTGTGGACGTCGCTGCCGTCGCTGATCGAACGCTTTGGCGCCGAGCGCGCACTGGCGGCGTGCGAGGCGTCGTCGGCCAGCGTGCGGGCGATCGGCGCCTGGTGCGCGGCCGAGGGTGTCGACGCCTGGTTCACGCCCGCCGGCTACGTGATGGCGTCGACGACCGAGGACGAGGACGGCAAGCTCGACGACATCCTCGCGATCGCGCCGCCAGAGCGTGTCGTCGCGCTCGACGGCCCCGCGGTCAGGGCGCGCTGCGACTCCCCGAGCTTCCGACGCGGCGTGTTCGTGCCCGACGACGCCACCGTGCAGCCCGCGCGGCTCGCGCTGGGCCTGCGGCGGCGGCTGATCGAGCGCGGCCTCGCGCTCCACGAGCGCTCGCGCGTGCGGGCGCTGCGCGTGAACGGCCCGGGCGAGGTGGTGGCCGAGACGGCGACCGCGCGGGTGCGCGCCGGCGCCGCGGTGCTCGCGCTCAACGCGGCCACCCGGGGCGTGCGGCCGCTGCGCTCGCGCCTGTCGGTCACCTCGTCGCACATCGTCCTCACCGAGCCGGTGCCGGACGTGCTCGAGCAGATCGGCTGGACCGGGGGAGAGGCGGTCACCGACGGCCGCCTGCTGGTGCACTACTTCCGCACGACCGCCGACAAGCGGATCGCGTTCGGCTGGGGCGGTGGGCGGCTCGCCTGGGGCGCCCGGCTCGACGGCCGCGTGGAGGTGGACGCCGACGTCGTGCGGCACACCCACGGCGCGCTGCTCGAGCTGTTCCCGGCGCTCTCCGGCCGCCGGATCACGCACGCCTGGGGCGGGCCGATCGACGTGTCGCCGAGCCACCTGCCGCAGATCGGCACGCTCGCCGGCGCGCCCGTGCACTATGCGTTCGGCTACACCGGCAACGGCGTCGGCCCGTCGCACCTGGCGGGGCGGATCCTGTCCGGCCTGGCGCTCGGCGCGCACGATGCCGACACACGGCTCGCGCTGGTCGACCCGACGCCCGCCTACGTGCCGCCGGAGCCGCTGGCCTGGGTCGGGGGCATGATCGTCCGCCGCGCGCTGCTGCGGGCGGAGCGGAGCCTCGACGCCGGGCGCACGCCCGACCCGCTCACGCGGGCGGTCGCGGCGGCGCCCCGGGCGCTCGGGATGCACGTGTCGCGATGAAGCGCGCGCCGGTCGCGGGGATGCGGCCGGCGGCGATCTCGGTCTCCTCCTCGCCGCGCAGGCCGGGGTCGATCTCCCAGCGGTGCAGGTAGGCGCCGCGGACGGGTTCGCCCACGTCGAACCACGGGGCGAGCGCAGCGGTGATCCTGTCGACCGGGTGCAGGTGGTGCCGCAGGTCTCCGACCATGTCCGCGGGGTCGTGCTCGTGGTCGGCGTAGCTGAGCCACCAGCGCGCCGCGGCCTCGTCGTAGCGCCCGACGTCGAACTCGTCGACCACCAGGCGGGACCCGGGCGCGAGGACCCCGGCCAGCCGCTCCGCCGACGCCTCGAGCGGCTCGACGTGGTGCAGCGAGACGACCGCGACGGCTGCGTCGAAGCTGCCGTCGACCTCGTGCAGGTGGATCTGCACGATGCCGGGCCCGCCGGCCGGGTCGATCGCGGTCACGTCGTAGCCGTTCTGACGCAGCTGCTCGGCCAGCTCGCCGTTCCCGGCACCGATTTCCAGGACTTTCGCGGGCGGAGGCGGCAGCGCGGCACGGATGTAGGCGTGCACCTCGGGGGTGGGCATCCCCGCCACGATGTCACATCGCTGAACGCAGAAATCGTGCGGATATCGAGCCGACGAATCTGGGTATCTGCTCGGGGATCACAGATGACTGAGACCGTCCTTTCGCTCGAACGCACGACGGACGCGCCCCGCGAGGCGCGCGCCCGCGTGCGCAACCTCAGCCACACCATCGGCGCCGACCGGGTCGACGACGCGATGCTGCTCGTCTCCGAGCTCGTGACCAACGCCGTCAAGTACGGCCCCGAGCACGAGGCGATCAAGCTGATCGTCGGATCCGACGGCGGGCGCACGCGGTTCACCGTCCACGACCTCGGTCTCGGGCCGCTGCCCGAGATGCGTGATGCCGACGATCCCGCTCCGGGCGGCCACGGCCTCCGGCTCGTCGACGCGGTCGCCGACCGCTGGGGCGTCGAGCGCGGCAGCACCCGCGTCTGGTTCGAGCTCGACCGTTGAGGTAGTCTTCGCCGCGCATGTCGCGCCGGCTTCACCTCCTCCTTCTCCTCCCCCTTCGGGGGGAATAGCGCGTGGCGGCCGCGAAGCCGCGAACCCAGCACGAAGGAGCAGGTCCCACAAGCCGAGAAGGAGCACTGCGACATGGACGACAACCGGGTCATCATCTTCGACACCACGCTGCGCGACGGTGAGCAGTCGCCGGGCATCTCGCTGAACGCGCCCGAGAAGCTCGAGATCGCGCACCAGCTCGCCCGCCTCGGGGTGGACGTCATCGAGGCGGGCTTCCCGATCGCTTCGGTCGGCGACTTCGAGGCCGTGCGCGCGATCGCCCGCGAGGTTCATGGACCGGTGATCGCCGGCCTGGCCCGCGCGCACGCGGCAGACATCGAGCGGGCCGCGGAGGCGGTACGCGAGGCCGAGCGACCTCGGATCCACACGTTCATCTCCACGTCGGACATCCACATCGAGCACCAGCTGCAGTCCACGCGCGAGGACGTGCTGGGCCAGGCGCGCGCCGCTGTCGCGCACGCGAAGTCGTTCGTCGACGACGTCGAGTTCTCGCCGATGGACGCCACCCGCGCCGACGTCGAGTTCACCGCCGAGGTGCTGACCGCCGCGCTCGAGGAGGGCGCGACGACGATCAACATCCCGGACACGGTTGGCTACGCGATGCCCGCCGAGTACGCGGCGTTCCTCGGCAAGCTGTACGAGCTCGTACCCGGGCTCAAGGACGTCGTGCTGTCGGTCCACTGCCACGACGACCTCGGGCTGGCGGTGGCCAACTCGTTCGCCGGCCTCCAGGCGGGCGCCCGGCAGGTCGAGTGCGCGATCAACGGCATCGGCGAGCGCGCCGGCAACGCGTCGCTGGAGGAGATCGTGATGCTGCTGGCCACGCGCGCCGACGATGTCGGGCTCGCCACCGGTGTGCACACGCGCGAGATCGCGCGGACCAGCCGCCTGGTGTCGCGCCTCACCGGCTACGTCGTGCAGCCGAACAAGGCGATCGTGGGCCGCAACGCGTTCGCGCACGAGTCCGGCATCCACCAGGACGGCGTGCTCAAGGAGCGCTCGACCTACGAGATCATGGCCGCCGGGACGGTCGGGGTCGACGACGCCAACTCGCTGGTGCTCGGCAAGCACTCCGGCCGCCACGCGCTGAAGGCGGCGCTCGAGGAGCTGGGCTTCACGGTCTCCGGCCAGGCGCTGAACACCGCGTTCAAGCGCTTCAAGGAGATCGCGGACAAGAAGAAGCAGGTCACCGCGATGGACCTCGAGGCGCTCGTCACCGACGAGCTGCGCGCCGACGTCGCCTCGTACACGCTCGAATGGTTCGACGTCGAGGCGTCCTCGCGCCGGCCGCCGCACGCCACCGTCTCGATCCGCACACCGGAGGGGGAGGTGGTGCAGGGCAACTTCACCGGCGACGGCCCGGTCGACGCGATCTTCCGCGCGATCAACGCCGCCGTCCGGCGGGAGGCCCGCCTCCGCGACTTCCGGATCGACGCGGTGACCTCCGGCCAGGACGCTTTGGGCGAGGCCTCCGTAGTCCTCGAGATCGCGGGCCAGTCCGCCGCCGGCCAGGGCGTGTCCACCGACATCATCGAGGCGGCCGCGCTCGCCTACGTGCGCGCGCTGTCGAACGCCGAGCGCAAGGTGGCGCTCGCGGCCGACGCCGCCGAGAGCGCGGCGCCCGAGCTGACCGCCGCACCGTAAATTAGTGTTTAGCAGAACGTGATTCTGCCGAGTATCGGGAGGCCGCCCGCGACGGGCGGCCTCTCCGATGCTTCGCCGACTCACGCTCATGGCGCTGCTGTGCCTGCTCGCGCTCCCGGCTGGCGCCGGCGCGGCTCCCGATCCCGGGCTCGATCCGCTCGTGCAGCGATGGCTCGCGGTCGCCCGTGCGCAGTGGGGTGCGTCGCCGCCGTGTCTCGGGGGCGTCGAGGTCGTCGCCGGCGACTGGGCTCCGGCCGGGGACGCATGGGCGTACGCGGCGGCGGGCGGCTGCTGGATCGTGCTGCGGCCGACCGCCTATCCGGCCCCCGAAGGCATGGATCCGGTCTGGTGGCGCACCGCGATGTGCACGACGATCGCCCACGAGTGGGGCCACCTCCTCGGCCACGAGCACTCGTCGGACGCCGGCTCGCTGATGTACCCGTATGTCCCGGTGGGAGCGGTGCCGGGCTGCGCACCGGGGGCGGCGCCTCCGCCGGGCTTTGCGCAGCGCAAGCGGGCGCGACGTTGCAAAACCAACAAGCACCGCTGCGTCAGAAAAAGCGACCGCAGTCGTCGAGCGCACGTGCGCGCTCATCGACGAACGAGACCTTGAGCGGGCCGGTCGCGCGGCCGGTGAACGCCGAGACGGGCACCGCCGGGTAGCGCGCCTCGGCGCGGTCGATACAGCTGCGGTAGCGCGATTCACCGACAAGTAGGACGGCGCACAGGGCCACGATCACGGCCGCTGTGACCACGGCGATCGTTGCCCTCGACGTGCGTCTGACTTCCCCCGAGTTAGACACCGCGAACACTCTGTCATCCGGGCCAGACGGCACCGCCGTCAGAGCCGGCCGTTTGCGAGTTGGCGTGCAAACGCTCGCCCACCCTCTGTGTACTCGCACGTCGGGGAGATCTTTGCGTTCGGTCGGGTCCTGTATTCGAAGCGGCTTGTCGCTGCTCCTGGTGGCCATTGCGCTGCTGCTCTCCGGCGTGCTCGCACAGCCCGCCGGCGCGGCGTCGAACCGGGACATCTCGATCTCCGGACGCATGCTGCGACTCGACGGCGCCGGCCGCGTGCACGTCCTGCTCGGTTGCGCGCCCGACGCGCACCGCGCCCGCTGCCGCGGCGTGCTGCACGTCGTCGGGGCGGAGTCGCCGTTCCGCGGCGACGAGCTCGGCGCGCGCAGGTACAACATCCCGCGCGGCCGCGGGCAGCGCACGTTCGTGAAGATCAACCGGCGCGCACGGCGCGCGGTCGCCTCGTCCGGCCTGCTGCCGGTGACCGCCCGCACGACCGGCTACCAGCAGAACCGCCAGCGCCGGTTGTTCATCAGCGCGACCGCCTCGGCCATCGAGCCCGGCCAACCGTTGCCGTCAGTCGCCGGCCCTGCCGGCCCTCAGGGCGCCACCGGCCCCCCGGGCGCCACGGGCGCGGCCGGCCCCGCCGGCCCCGCCGGTCCGCAGGGCGACACCGGCTCGCCGGGCGCCACGGGTGCGACAGGCCCCGCCGGTCCTGCGGGTCCGCAGGGCAACACCGGACCCGCGGGGCCGCAGGGTCCGATCGGGCCGACCGGCGCCGAGGGACCGCAAGGCGATATCGGGCCTCAGGGTCCGCAGGGCGAGACGGGCGCGCAGGGTGCCACCGGGCCACAAGGCGAGACCGGCGCCCAAGGCGACGTCGGACCGCAGGGCGAAACCGGGGCACAGGGCGCCACCGGCGCGACCGGAGCCCAGGGCCCGCAGGGCGAGGTCGGCGCCACAAGGTGCGACCGGACCTCAGGGCGAGACCGGCGCCGTCGGACCGACCGGGCCCGCGGGTCCGCAGGGCGACACGGGTCCCGCCGGGCCACAGGGTCCGACCGGGGCGACCGGCGCCCAAGGCCCGCAGGGCGAGACGGGAGCGACCGGGGCGACCGGCAGCCCAAGGTCCGCAGGGCGAGACAGGGGCGACCGGCCCGCAAGGCGCGACCGGGGCGCAAGGCGACGTCGGACCTCAAGGCCCGCAGGGCGAGACCGGGGCGCAGGGTGCCACCGGCGCGACCGGTGCGCAGGGTCCGCAGGGCGAGGTCGGCCCGCAGGGTGCAACGGGCGCGCAGGGCGAGACTGGGGCGCAGGGACCGCAGGGCGAGACTGGCGCTGCCGGCGCGACGGGGCCGGCCGGCCCTCAGGGTGAGACCGGTCCGGCCGGACCTCAGGGCGCGACAGGGGCGACCGGCGCGCAGGGCGAAGTCGGGCCTCAAGGCGCGACGGGGGCGACCGGTGCGCAGGGTCCCCAAGGCGAAGTCGGGCCGCAAGGTGCGACCGGGCAGACCGGCGCGCAGGGTCCTCAGGGCGCCACGGGACAGACCGGCGCGCAAGGACTGCAGGGAGTGCCAGGCTCAATCGGCCTGACCGGGGCCACGGGTCCCGCCGGCCCGCAGGGCTCACGGGTCCGGCGGGTCCTGTCGGTGCCACCGGACCGGCCGGCCCGCAGGGACCCCAGGGCCCCCAGGGCGCGACGGGTCAGACAGGTCCGCAGGGTGAGACTGGCCAGCCCGGACAGCGGGCGCCACAGGCGCTCAGGGGTCGCAGGGACCGGTCGGTCCCCAGGGCCAGCAAGGTCCGCAGGGCGCAACGGGCCAGCCGGGCCCGCAGGGCCGCCGCCGGCCAGCAGGGTCGAGGCCCGACTGGTCAGACCGGACCCTCAGGCCGTCCGGCGACCGGCCCCACAGGTGCCCGACGGGCGCCGCCGGGCCCACCGGGCCGGCTGCCGCGACGGGCTACGTCAGCAGATCACCGGCGACGGCGCACGGCAACGAACAGCCACCAGTCCGAAGACGGCAACGCATCGTGCCCCGCTGGGAAGGTCGTCGTCGGCGGTGGCGGAAGTTTGACCGCAGGCGCCAGAGCTGCCCTGACACAGAGTCAGCCCACCTCGACGACGACCTGGACGGTCACCGCCGCCGAGCCGTCGACGGTCAGCGACAACTGGTCGATCCAGGCGTACGCGGTCTGCGTGACCGGGCCGTAGCGCGTCAGGCGGCCAGCGCGCGGCCCTGGGCGAACGCCGCGTCGAGCACGTCCTCGACGCGGCCGCCGTCCATGAGGTTCGGGCCGATCGCGGCGACCGAGCCGTCGTCGGGGACGATCGTGCGGACGCGCATGCCCCGAGCGCGCAGGGCCATCTCCTCGGCCACGAGCGCCGCTGCGGTCACCGGACGTAGCGGCCCGCCTCCCGCGGTCGGCGCCAGGCACAGGACGTGGGCACCGCGGCCGCCCGGCGCCGCGTCGAGATTGACCGGGCTCCAGACGCCGCCGTCGACGTACTCGCGGTTGCCGATCCTCACCGGCGCGAACAGCCACGGCACCGCACACGAGGCGAGCACGGCGTCGCGGACCTCGGCCTCCGGGGCGCCGGGCGCGCCGAACAAGACGCGGGCGCCCGAGCGGCGGTCGACGGCCGAGATGCGCAGCCGGCCGTCGAACTCGGCTCCCAGCGAGTCGAGGAACCCGGCGAGCCGGTCGAGACGGCGCCGCGGGCGCGGCGCGGCGGCCAACGCCGCCGAGCGCGCCAGCCGGCCCGGCGGCCCGAGGCCCGCGAAGGCGATCGGGGCGAACGGCGTGGCCGCTGCCGTGCCCGCCTTGGCCGCGGCTCGGGCGAGCCCCGTCAGGCCGCCGGGCGACGGCCCCTCGATCGGCACGGCCCACGCACGGGCCCCGCGGTCACCCGCGTCGAGGCGACGGCCGGAGACCAGCGTCGCGGCGACGATCGAGCCCGCCGAGGTGCCGAGGATGTACTCGCACTCGCGGAAGTCGAGCGCCAGGCCGCTCAGCACGCCACGGAGCCAGGCCTCGCCGAGCGTCCCGCCGGCGCCGAGGACAAGCGTGTCGGGAAGCTCGCTGATCGGTTCCGCCACCGCTGTCATGATGACCGCCGATGCCCGAGGCGCCACGCATCAAGCGGATTCAGGACATCTCTGCCATCCCGGCGGGCGGCGTCGGCTACCGGCTCGTCCGCCGCGAGCTGGGCATCGAGGCGTTCGGCGTGAACGCCTTCACGGCCGACGCCGGCGTGCATCTGATCGAGGAGCACGACGAGACCGGCGAGGGGAGCGGCCGCCACCAGGAGCTGTACGTGGTGATCACGGGACGAGCGCGGTTCATGATCGACGGCGCGGAGCACGACGCCCCGGCCGGCACGCTGGTCTTCATCCCGGACCCGCGGTCACGCCGCTCGGCCACCGCGGTCGAGGACGGCACGGTGGCGCTGGCGGTCGGCGGGCGCGCCGGCCAGCCGTACGAGGTGTCGCCGTGGGAGGCGTCGTTCGCCGCCAAGGGACTGGCCGACGCGGGGGACCACGACGGCGCGGTCGAGCTCATGACCGAGGCGCTCCTCGACCACCCGAAGAACCCGCACGTGCTGTACAACGCCGCCTGCTACGAGGCGGTGGCGGGGCGCCGCGAGGACGCCCTCAAGCACCTACATGCGGCAGCGGCGCTGGCGCCTGAGGTGCTCGAGTGGGCGTCCCGCGACCCGGACTTCGACGAGATCCGCGACGACCCGGAGTTCCCCGCTTAGCCGCTCGCCTCGTTGATCACGACGAGGATCGACATGACGCCGAACAGCCCGGCGGCCCACAGCAGCACGAGCAGGCGGATGCCGCGGATCTTCAGCGGCTCCGGCAGGAAGCGCCGGTTGATGACCATCAGCAGGATCGAGTAGATGAACATGACCCCGCCGCTCAGCGCCGCGGCGACCACGACGAGCGACAGCGGCTGGTCGAAGCCCGACAGCAGGATCGCCGTGCCGCTGAGGATCAGCGTCCAGACCACGACGAAGTACAGCCGGCTCTCGGTCCACCGCTTGGACTCGCGCAGGTAGCCGACGCGCAGCACGTCCGCGACCAGGCGGCTGACGTAGTCGATGATCCCCAGCGCGGCGCCGAACAGGCTGACCGCGCCGATGACCCAGAACAGCGTCCCGAACCAGGTGCCGACCATCTCCTTGAGCGCGTTGCCCTCGATCTGGATGAAGTCGAAGTCGCTGTCCTTCACGGCCGGGTTGCCGTACACCGTCGAGTAGGCGACCAGCGAGAACACGACGATCGTGATCGCACCGATCACGAAGAAGCTCACGAACTGCTCGATGTTCGCCTTGCGCCACCACTCACGCCAGCGCTCCATGCTCTTCGGGTCGACCCGGAAGACGTAGCCGCGGCCCGATGGAGCGGCCTCCTCCTCGCCGGTGATCGGAGAGACCACGCGCGGCGCGTACAGGCCCATGCCGTAGCCCTTGTCGCGGATCCAGTTGCTGACCACGAGGTTGTTGGTGCCGCCGGCGCCCGCGTAGGCGAGCGCGCCGAGCAGCACAGCCAGCTCGAGCTCGCCGCCGGTGAAGCTGCCGAAGCTCGTCACGGTCTGGTCGACGTCGCCGAACGCGCTCGCGCTGATCGCTGTCGTGATCGCCACCACCACGAACACGAGCACCGCGGCGACCTTGGCGAATTCGAACTTCTCGATGAACTGGTACACGACCGGCGAGGCGGAGAGTGCGATACCGATCAGCACCATCGCGCCGATGGCGATCGCGTTGGCGTTGCCGCCGCCGAACAGGAAGGTCGTGATCGTCGCGGCGCTCGTCGCCCACGCGGGCCAGATGTTCGGCACGATCGCGCAGGCGACCATCAGCAGCCCGAACGGCTTCCAGAGGCGTTGGAAGCCGGTGACCGCCGTCTCGCCGGTGGCGAGCGTGTAGCGCTCGATCTCCATGTTGATGAAGTACTGCGTGAGCAGGCCGACGATGCCCGCCCACAGGAACACGAGGCCGACCTGCGAGGCGATGTAGGGGAAGAGGATGTACTCGCCGGACGCGATGCCGACGCCGACGAGGATCACGCTCGGTCCAACGATCCGGCGCAGGGGCGGCGGCTTGGGGAGCTCGCGCTCCTCGACGCGGCCGATGCTCGCCTCGGGTACTGGTGAAGTTGTTGGTGGCGCTTCGGCGGTAGCCATGCCAAGTGGCTTCCCGCACGAGCACCGCCGCTATCGCTGTACGTGATAACGTACATCCGTATGGCAGCGGCCGTCGAAACGGTCCCGGCTATCGGGCCGCGGGTGAAGGCGCTACGAGAGGCGATGAACCTCTCGCTACGCGATCTCGCACTGCGATCCGGCGTCTCCGCGCCGATGCTCTCGCAGGTCGAGCGGGGCGAGACGAGCCCGACGCTGCAGGTCGCCGCACGCATCGCCTCCGGCCTGGAGCTGCGGCTTTCCCAGCTCCTGCGGCTCGATGAGACCGGGTCTGTGTCGATCGTCCGCGCCGGCGAGGGCCGCACCGGCGGCGCCGACGGCCACCGCTACGAGATCCTCAGCCCGCCGCTGCCCGGCCAGCGCGCCGAGCTGTCGCGCCACCGGCTCGCCCCCGGCGCCACCACCGGCGGCCCCGGCGATCCGCCGATGCACGAGCCCGGCGCTCGCGAGACCGCGGTCGTCGAAGCCGGGACCCTGGCCCTGTTCGTCGACGAGCAGCGGCACACGCTCACCGCGGGCGACACCGTGACGTTCGACGCCGACCTTCCGCACCACTTCGAGAATCCCGGAAAGGAGGAGGCCGTCCTGCTGGCCGTCGTGTCCGCAGGGCTCCGCCGCTCATGACTCCGAGCACCCTCTTCGACAAGATCTGGGCGGCGCACGAGGTGGCGCCCGGCCTGATCTACATCGACCTGCACCTCGTCCACGAGGTCACCAGCCCTCAGGCGTTCGATGGCCTGCGGCTCGCCGGCCGCCCGGTCCGCCGGCCCGACCGCACGCTCGCGACGGCCGACCACAATGTGCCGACCGACGGCACGCCGGTCGCGGCCCGGATCCGCGACGAGCTGTCGCGCGTGCAGGTGGAGACGCTCGAGCGCAACTGCGAGGAGTTCGGCATCCCGCTGTACTCGATCGGCTCCGACCACCAGGGGATCGTGCACGTGATCGGACCGGAGCTGGGCGTCACCCAACCGGGCATGACGATCGTCTGCGGCGACTCGCACACGGCCACGCACGGAGCCTTCGGTGCGCTCGCGTTCGGCATCGGCACCAGCGAGGTCGAGCACGTGCTGGCCACGCAGTGCCTGGCCCAGCGCAAGCCGAAGTCGATGCGGATCAACTACTCGGGCGAGCTCGGGTTCGGCGTCACGCCGAAGGACCTGATCCTCGGCACGATCGGCCAGATGGGCGTAAACGGCGCCGCCGGCCACGTGGTCGAGTACGCGGGACCGGTCATCGAAGGGCTCTCGATGGAGGGCCGGATGACGATGTGCAACATGACGATCGAGGGCGGCGGCCGCGCCGGGATGGTGGCGCCGGACGACACCACGTTCGAGTGGGTCGAGGGCCGCACCGCCGCGCCCGACGACTTCGAGGCGGCGGTAGCCGGCTGGCGCGAGCTGCACACCGACGACGGCGCGCCGTTCGACAAGGAGATCGACGTCGACGCCGGCGCGCTGTCACCACTGGTCAGCTGGGGCACGAACCCGGCGATGGTCGTCCCGGTCACCGATGCGGTCCCTCAGCCGCGGGGCGACGGCGACGAGCGCGCGCTCAAGTACATGGGCCTCGAGGCGGGCACGCCGATGCAGGAGATCACGCTCGACCGCGTGTTCATCGGCTCGTGCACGAACTCCCGGATCGGCGACCTGCGCGCCGCCGCCGAGCTGGTCAAGGGGCGCAGGGTGGCGTCGAACGTCGACGCCATGGTCGTCCCCGGGTCCCAGCAGGTGCGCGTGCAGGCCGAGAGCGAGGGCCTTCACGAGGTCTTCCGCGCCGCCGGCTTCGACTGGCGCACGGCCGGCTGCTCGATGTGCCTGGGCATGAACCCGGACATCCTGCAGCCCGGCGAGCGCTGCGCCTCGACCTCCAACCGCAACTTCGAGGGGCGCCAGGGCCGCGGCGGGCGCACCCACCTCGTCTCGCCCCAGATGGCCGCCGCGGCCGCCATCGAGGGCCACTTCGTCGACATCAGGGAGTGGAGCTGATGGATGCCGGTCAAGACCGTCACCGGCGACGTCAGCGTGCTCGACCGCGCCGACGTCGACACCGACCAGATCATCCCCAAGCAGTTCCTCAAGCGCGTGGAGCGCACGGGCTTCGGCGAGTTCCTGTTCTACGACTGGGCCAAGGAGGACGGCTGGGACCTGCCGGCCAACCCGATCCTCGCTACGGGCGCGAACTTCGGCTGCGGCTCCTCTCGCGAGCACGCCCCGTGGGCGCTGCAGGACTACGGCTTCAGGGCCGTGGTCGCCGCGAGCTTCGCCGACATCTTCTTCAACAACTGCACGAAGATCGGCCTGCTGCCCGTCGTGCTGCCGGACGAGGAGGTCCACGCCCTGATGCAGGCGGGCAGCGGGGAGATCGACCTCGAGGCGCGCGAGGTGCGCTTCGACGGCCGCTCGGTGCCGTTCGAGCTCGACGACGAGACGCGCCACCGGCTGCTCAACGGGCTCGACGACATCGCTCTCACACTCCAGGAGTCCGACGCGATCGCGGCCTTTGAGAACGACCGCGAGCGGTCGGGGCCGGTCACCACCGCGCTGTAATCCGTAGCACCCCGGTCGGGATTTGTTAGGCTGCCCTAACTATGGGCAGACACACCGGGCCGGTCGAACGGCTTTCACGACGCGAGGGCGTCGAGCTCGAGCTCAAGGGCCTCCGGCGTCTCGCCGGGAAGTCCGGGCTCGACCGGCGCGGAGCGCTCCCGCCCGGGGAGCACGGAGGACGGCGGCGGCGCCCGCCGTCCACGTTCGCGCTGCAGCTGCGCGCCAAGCAGGTGCTCAAGCGCATGTACGGCGTGCGCGAGCGCCAGTTCCGCCGCTACGTCCGCGAGGCCCAGGCATCGCGCGATCGCACGGGCGACCGCATCGTGCTGGCGCTCGAGCGGCGGCTCGACAACGTCATCTACCGGCTGGGCTTCGCGACCACGCGCGCGCAGGCGCGCCAGTTCGTCAGCCACGGCCACGTCTTCGTCGACGGGCGGCGCGTGGACATCCCGTCCTACCGCGTCAAGCCCGGCCAGGTCATCGGCCTCCGCGACGCGAGCCCGGTCCGGCCGACCGCGGCCGAGGCCGCCGAACTGCTCGCGCGCGTCGCGCCGTGGCTGGAGACCGACCCCGACGCCCTCATCGGGCGCGTGCTGCGCAACCCGGTCCGGGAGGACGTCTACCTCCCGATCGACGAGCAGCTCGTCGTCGAGCACTTCAGCCGGCGGTAGCGGGCGATGAGCGCGCCGCTGCCGTTCTCGCTGAACGCCGCGCTCTCCGTGCCGTCCGCACGCCGAGCTCGCGGCCTCGCTGGCGGCCGAGCTGGGCGCGTTCGACGAAGACGTGCTGGAGCACGGGCTGGCCGCGCTGGCGTGCGGCTCGGGCTCACTGGTCGACCTCGGCGCCGTGGTGCGCGACGGCGCGCTGCGGGTGCGCGCGGACGGCGGAGTCGAGGACCTGCTGATCGACCGCGTCGTGGCGCGCGGGCGCGGCCATGCCGCGACGGTCGCGGTCGTGGTGTGCGAGATCGGCCGCCGGGCTGGCATGCCGGTGGGCGTGGTCGGCGCCGGCGCGCGGCACTTCGTCGCCCACGAGGAGGTCACGCCGTGGCTGCTCGACGTGGCCGACGGCGAGCTGGTGGACGCGCGCACCGTGCGGCCGGCGCCGGAGTGGCGCTGCGCGCACGAGATCTGCGACGCGCTGCTCACCGAGGCGGAGCGCCGCTGCGAGCGCGACGGCGACCTGACGCGGGCACTGCGCGCCGCGACCCTCCGCTGCGCACTCCCGTTCGACGAGCCGGCGCAGGAGAGCGCGGCTACCGCGTTGCGGCGGCTGCGCGCCCGTCTGAACTGAGCCACGTAAGGGTGGGGCTGACCTGCCCCGCCGCGACGAGCCCGCGGACCCGCGCGTCCGCGCGGCGATCGAACGCCGCGAGCTGCTGCCGGCACTCGTCGTAGGCGCGGTCGGCGTAGCGGATCGCCGAGGTCAGCGTGGCGCTTCGGCGCCGGTGCTCGTCGTGGGGGGAGGGCATGGCTCCAACATCGACACATTCGGCCCTCCGCATGACCGGGTAGCGTGCCGGGCGCCAGTGGATCCCGAGATCGGCTCGTATTACGACCGTGGCGACGAAGAGGCGCGGCTGACCAGTTGGGGGCGGCTCGAGCTGCTCCGGACGCAGGAGCTGCTAGAGCGCGACCTGCCGCCGCCGCCGGCCCGGGTGCTCGACGTCGGCGGCGGCCCGGGCGCGTACTCGGTGTGGCTCGGCGGGCTCGGCTACGACGTCGAGCTCGTCGATCCCGTCGAGCTGCACCTCGAGCAGGCGCGGGCCGCCGGCGTGGCCCAGGTCTGCCAGGGCGACGCGCGCGAGCTCCCGTTCGCGGACGGCAGCACCGACGTGGTGCTCGAGCTCGGCCCGCTCTATCACCTGCCCGAGCCCGGCGACCGGGCGCGCGCGCTGGCCGAGGCGCACCGCGTGCTGCGGCCCGGCGGTCTGCTCGCCGCAGCCGCGATCTCGCGCTTCGCCTCGACGGTCGACGGGCTGTTCAAGAACCTGTTCGCCGAGCCGGAGTTCGAGCAGGTCGTCGAGGCCGACGTGCGCGACGGCCGCCACGAGAACCCGGACCGGCATCCGCGCTGGTTCACCACCGCGTACTTCCACCTGCCCGACGAGCTGGCCGCCGAGGTCGAGGCGGCGGGCTTCGAGCTGCGCGGGCTGCTCGCCATCGAAGGGCCAGGCGCCTTCCTGCGGGACATCGACGACTGGCTCGACGATCCGTCGCGGCGCGCGATGCTGCTGCGGGCGCTGGCCCGGGTCGAGGCCGAGCCTTCGCTGCTCGGCGCCAGTCCGCACCTGCTGGCGGTGGCTACCGCCCGGCCATGAGCCGCGCGAGCTCGGCCCGGCGGCGGATCCCGAGCTTGCGGAACACGTTGCGCAGGTGGTGCTCGACGGTCTTGGCGCTCACGAACAGCGCGGCCGCGGTCTCGCGGTTGGTCAGGCCCTGGGCCACGAGCTGGGCGACGCGCAGCTCGTGCGGCGTGAGCTCGGCCGGATCGCGCTCGGCGGGCGCGCGCGGACTGGCGCCGGCCGCGCGCAGCTCGCGGCGCGTGCGCTCGGCGAACCGCAGCGCCTGCACGGCCTCGAAGCCGGCCAGCGCGTCGCGCATCACCTCGCGCGCCTCCTCGCGGCGGTCCTGCGCCCGCAGCCACTCGCCGTACGCGAGGTTCGTGCGGGCGAGCTCGAACGGCGCCGGTCCGGCCTCGTGCAGCTCGAACGCGCGCTTGAAGTGCGGCTCGCCGTCGGCTGCGGTCATCCCGCGTAGGCGCTCGAGCATCGCCGGCGCGATGCGCCGGTGCTCGATAGAGCGCGCGTAGAACTCGACCATCTCGGTGGCGTCGCGGCCGGCGCGCACGTACGCGTCGACCAGGTGCGGCGTCCACAGCACGTTGCCCGGCAGCGCCTCCGCGCGCACCACCTCGAGGCGCTCGATCGCCGCGTCGGCGTCCTCGCCGGCCACCGCGAGCAGCGACAGCGCGTGCTTGGCGTAGACCGCGGGCAGCGGGATGCGCCGCCGCTCGCCGAGCGCGACGGCGCGTTCGGCGAGCGCGACGGTCTCGGCCTCGTCGCCGTGCCACGCGTGAACGGTGGCGAGCATGCCGAGCGCGATGACAAGCGCGGGGTCCTGGCTGGTCTGCTCGGCAAGCGCGACGGCCTCCTCGGCGTCAGCGAGCGCGCGGTCGTAGCGGCCGAGCGACAGGTGGCCCTGGGCGCGGGCGGCGAGCGGGTAGGGGAGGGCGCCCACCGACGCCGACTCGCGCCCGGCGGCGATCAGCCGGTCGAGCAGGTCGACGCCGTGCTCGTACTCCTCGATCCACAGCCAGCCGTGCGCGGCCAGCGCGACCACCTCGGGCGCGAGCGACAGCGCCATGCCGAGGTCGGCGCCGAGGATCTCCTCGCCTTGGGTGAGCAGCCGGCGGCCGGTCGCGACGTCCGGCAGCGTGATCCGCGCGGCTCCGGCGGACAGCGAGGCGAGCGCGGCCAGCAGCTCGACGTCGGCGCCGAGCGCGAGCGCGCGCTCGGCGTCGGCCAGCCAGCCGCGGTGGTCACGCAGCGCCATCGCCCCGAGCGAGGAGAGCAGGAGCAGCATCGCCGCCGCCGGCGGCGCGTCGTCGACGAGGCGCTCGGCCTGCGCGTGCAGCAGCTCGCGGGCCTCGGCGGTCCGGCCAGTGCGCAGCGCGAGCTGGGCGCGCAGCGTGCGCAGCTCCGACGCGACCGCGCTGACGTCGCCGCGCTCGGCGATCGCCAGCACCCGCTCGGCCTGCTCGAGGCGGGCCAGTCCCTCGTCAGGATGGCCGGCGGGCAGCAGGTCGCGGGCGGCCTCCACGAGCCGCCGCGCCCGCTCGACCGGCTCGGGCGAGAGCTCGGCGGCGCGCAGGTGCGCGTGGGCGGCGGGCCCGAAGCCGGTGCGCGCGCGGGCGCCCTGAGCGGCGCGTTCGAGCGCCTGCGCGACGGCCTCGTCGGGCAGCGCGGTCGCGGCGGCCAGCTGCCAGGCGCGCTGGTCGTCGTCCTCCGACAGCGCCGCCGCGACGGCGCGGTGCGCGGCGCGACGGGCTACGGGCTCGGCGCCGTGGTACGCGGCGGCGCGCAGCAGGGGGTGCACGAAGGCGACCTCGCCGGGTCCGAGCTCGACCACGCCGGCGGCCTCGGCGGGCTCGAGCGCGCTCACCTCGAGCCCTGCCTCGGACAGCGCGCGGAGGACGACGTCGCCGCGGCGCACCTCGGCGGCGGCGGCCACGACGAGCGCGCGCCGGGTCTCCTCCGGCAGCGCTTCGAGCCTGCGGGCCAGGACGCGCTCGAGCGTGGACCCGGGCGGCAGCGGGCCTTCGATCGGCGCGCGGCCCTCGAGCTCGTCGCGGCTCAGGAGCGCGGGGATCTCACGCAGCGCGAGCGGGTTGCCGGCGGCGGTGGCGATCACCCGTTGCGCGACCGGCTCGGGCAGCGGGCCGAGCAGCGCGAGTGCCTCCTCCTTGGAGAGCGGGTCAAGCTCCAATGGCTCGATCCCGGGCGCGAGCTCGCCGTGCGCGGTCCGCTGCCCGAGCAGCACGGCCACGCCCTCGGCGCCGAGGCGGCGGACCGCGAAGCGCAGCGCCTCGAGCGACGGCTCGTCGACCCATTGCAGGTCGTCGACGACACACAGGACCGGCTGGTCCTCGGCCGCCAGCGCGAGCAGGCCGAGCAGTGCGGCTCCGATCGCCAGCCGGGCCTGCGGTGCCGCCACCTCGAGCTCGAGCGCGCCGGCCAGCGCCGCCGACTGCGCGGCCGGCAGCCGCTCGCGCAGCGGCACGAGTGGCCCGCACAGCTCGGCGAGGCCCGCGAACGGCAGCTGCGACTCGGCCTCGAGCCCGCGCAGACGCAGCACGGTCATGCCGTCGGCGGACGCGATCGCGTGCTGCAGCAGCGCGGTTTTGCCGATCCCGGGCTCGCCGCGGACGACAAGCGCCGCACTGCCGCCCTCGCGGGCGGTCTCCAGTGCGCGCCGTACGCGCTCCTGCTCCGCCTCGCGACCGATTAGCACGGTCGTTCAACCGTATGCGATGAGCTCCATCAGCGACCCGTCCGGGTCGCGGAAGTAGACGCTGGTTCCGTCGTCGCGCGCGCCGGCCCGCTCGACGGGGCCGAGCTCGACGTCGACTCCGTGCTTGCGGAGATGGTCTACCGCGGCCTCGATCGGCCCGTCCCAGCGGAAGCACAGGTCGCTGTTGCCGGGCCGGACCGGGTCGCGCGCGAGGGGCTCGCCGCGGACGCCCGGCCCGTGCACGTTGAGCTGCTGGTCACCGAACCGGTACGCCCAGCCGGCGCCGCGCTCGATGAGCTCGGCGCCGAGGACGTCGCGATAGAACGCGTTCGACCGCTCCCAGTCGGTGACGGCGATGACGCAGTGGTCGAAGCGGATCACACGGAAATCCCGTACGCCTCCGTGAACGCGTCCTGCGCGTAGGCGAGCGAGGCGTAGCCGAAGCCCTTGTCGCCCCAGGTCGTGCCCCAGCTGTTGCGCACGATGAAGCGATCCTGGGTGTAGCCCACGATCGACACCGCGTGCCCGCCGCGCCGGGTCTTCGGCTGGTACATGTCCATGTTCCCGGCGTTGTCCGCCGCGTCGTCCCACGTGCGGTCGACGTCGAGGCGCGTCAGGAGCGGCCCGTTCGTCGCGAGCCAGCGCCGCCACGAGGTCACGGAGCCGCCGCGGTCGAACGACAGGTTGAAGTACGACTTGATCTTCAGCTGCGCGGCCACGGCGTAGAACGTCTCGGGCGCGCCGGGGTACAGGCCGCCGCCGAACGGCAGCACGTTCTCCCTGACGGCGCCGAACTTGCGGGCGACGTCGAGCGCCGCCTTCAGGCTCGTGCCGGCGTTCTCGATGAACGTCGTCGGCGCGCTCTCGAACTCGTCGGTCTCCTTCGACGCCATCCAGATGAACCGCTTGGACACCGTCTCCGACTGCTTCATCCGGTTCGCCTTGACGAAGTGCCAGCGGAGCAGCGCGTCGGCCGTCGCCCAGCCGACGCACGAGCCGGTACTGCCCTGGTCACCGACCTTCCACCACGTCTCGCGCAGGTCCTTGGACTTCGGGATCGCGGCCGGCGCGGCCAGCAGGCCCGCCGAGTCCGCATGGACGAACTGCCAGTCGTTCTCCGTCTCGCGCGACGGGACGACGTTGAGCACGCGCTTGACCCGCCGGGCGGGCTTCCGTCTTGGGCGCTTGGCTGGTGGCATGGGGCGACCCTACGTGCGGGCGTTTGTGAACGTCAACTGCGGCTGGGTAAGGGGGCGAGAACGCAAGCGTGGCGCCTTAGTACCGGTATGCGGAACAAAAGCGCCACGGATGCCGAGATCGCCGACTTGGCGGCCGTTCAATACGGCGTCGTAGCGCGAGACCAGTTGGGGCTGACGAGGCAGGCGATCGCGCGGCGCGTGGAGGCGGGACGGCTGCATCGGCTCCACCAGGGCGTGTATGCGGTGGGACACACCGTCCTGAAGGCCGAGGGGCGGTGGATGGCGGCGACGCTGGCGACCGGTGGCGTGCTCAGCCACGCCACCGCCGCGGCGGCGTGGGAGCTGCTGCCCGTTGGCGCGACCATTCACGTGACGGTGGCCGGCGACGCCGGGCGCAAGCGCCGAGCCGGCGTGCGCGTTCACCGGAGCCGCACGCTCGAGCCGCGGGACATCACGACCCTTCGAGGTCTGCCGGCGACAACGAGGGAGCGGACGATCGCGGACCTCGCGCGCACGACGACACCCCGGCGCCTCGAGCAACTCGTCAACAAGACGCACGACCGCCTCGACTTCGGAAGGCTGAGGCAACTCGCACCACCCTCCCTACAAGCGGTGTTATCGAGCTACAGCCCCACCCTGACCCGCAGCGAGCTGGAAGAGCGGTTCATCGAGCTCTGCGGCGACCACGGCCTGCCGAGACCGGAAGTCAACACCCGCATCGAGGGAATGGAGTGCGACTTCGTCTGGCGGGACCGACGACTGATCGTCGAGGTCGACGGCTACGAGTTTCACCGGTCCCGCGCCTCGTTCGCCGACGACCGTGAAAAGGACGTGCGCCTCGAGGTCGCCGGGTGGCGCGTGCTGCGATTCGCCTACGAGCATGTCGTGCACCGCCCGGCATGGGTGGCGGACGCGATTCGGCTAGCGTGGCGCGACCCATGAACATCGTCACGCTCCCCGGCGACGGCATCGGGCCTGAAGTGCTCGCGGCCGCGCTCGAAGTCCTGAACGAGGTCGCGCCCGACCTGACGTACGAGGAGCACCTCGTCGGCGGCGCGGCGATCGACGCCACTGGCACCGCGCTGCCCGACGAGACGCTGAGCGCATGCAAGCAAGCAGACGCGGTCCTGCTCGCCGCGGTCGGCGGCCCGAAGTGGGACACGACCGACCCGGACAAGCCGCGCCCCGAGCAGGGGCTGCTCGGCCTCAGGTCCGGGCTCGGACTGTTCGCCAACCTGCGGCCCGTCCGGCCGCTGCCGGCGCTCTACGACGCGAGCCCGCTGCGGCACGAGATCATCGAGCGCACGGACCTGCTCGTCGTCCGCGAGCTCACCGGCGGCATCTACTTCGGCGAGAAGACGCGCGACGAGCGCTCGCGCGAGCGACGTCTGCGCGTACACGGTCGAGGAGGTCGAGCGGATCGCCCGCATCGGCTTCGAGGCGGCGCGCTCGCGCGTCACCAGCGTCGACAAGGCCAACGTGCTCGAGACGAGCCGGCTGTGGCGCGAGGTCGTCAGCCGCGTGCACAGCGCCGAGTACCCCAACATCGAGCTCCAGCACCTGCTCGTCGACAACGCCGCGATGCAGCTCGTGAGCAACCCGCGGCACTTCGACGTGATCCTCACCGAGAACATGTTCGGCGACATCCTCAGCGACGAGGCGGCGATGCTCACCGGCAGCATCGGGCTGCTTCCGAGCGCCAGCCTCGGCGCCGGCGGCCCCGGCGTGTTCGAGCCCGTGCACGGGTCGGCGCCCGACATCGCCGGCCAGGGGATCGCCAACCCGCTGGCCATGTTCCTCTCGGCGGCCCTGATGCTGCGGCACGGACTCTCCCGTGACGACGCGGCGGCACGGATAGAATCGGCCGTGGATCGGGCCCTGGAGGCCGGTTTGCGCACCGGCGACCTGGGCGGCACGGCAACGACCGCCGAAGCGACTCGCGCGGTGCTGAAGGAGCTGACGTGAAGCAAGCGGACCTCATCTGGATGAACGGCGAGTACGTCGCCTGGGAGGACGCGAAGATCCACGTGCTGACGCACGCGCTCCACTACGGCACCGGTGTGTTCGAGGGCGTGCGCGCGTACAACACGCCGCGCGGCACCGCGGTCTTCCGCCACCAGGACCACATCGACCGCCTGTTCCGCTCCGCCGGGATGTACTACATGGACGTCCCGTACACGAAGGAGCAGATCCGCGAGGCGACGCTCGACCTGATCGCGCGCAACGGGCTCAAGGAGTGCTACATCCGGCCGGTCGTCTACCGCGGCGCCGGGCCGATGGGCCTGTACCCGCTCGACTGCCCGGTGGACGTGTTCATCGCGGTCTGGGAGTGGGGCTCCTACCTCGGCGACGAGGGGAAGCGCAAGGGCGTCACCGCCAAGGTCGTCTCGTGGCGCAAGATCAGCCAGGACGCGCTGATCCCGATCGCCAAGGCGAACGGCCAGTACCTCAACTCCGTGCTCGCCAAGATCGAAGCGGACAAGGGCGGCTACGAGGAGGGCATCCTGCTCGACCAGCGCGGCCTGGTCTGCGAGGGCACCGGCGAGAACCTCTTCATCGTCAAGGACGGCGTGATCGCCACGCCGGGCTTCAACTCCTCGATCCTCGGCGGCATCAACCGCGTCACGGCGATCCAGATCGCCCAGGACCTGGGCTACGAGATCATCGAGCGCGACGTCGCCCGCGGCGAGCTGTACATCGCCGACGAGATCTTCATGACCGGCACCGCCGCCGAGCTGACGCCGATCCGCGAGGTCGACGACCAGGCGATCGGCACCGGCGAGCCCGGGCCGATCACCCGCGCCGTCCAGGACGTCTTCGAGGATGCGCTGCACGGCCGCTCCGACCGCTACGCGGAGTGGCTGGACGTCGTCCCGCAGGCAGCACCCGCTCCGTGACCCGGATCGCGATCTACGACACGATCCTGCGCGACGGGATGCAGGGCCACGGCATGTCGCTGTCCGTGGACGAGAAGGTGCGCGTCGCGCACCTGCTCGACGACCTCGGCATCCCGTTCATCGAGGCCGGATTCCCGGCCTCGAACCCGAAGGAGGCCGAGCTGTTCGAGCGGCTCGAGCACGAGGGGCTGCGCGCCGACGTGTGCGCCTTCGGGATGACCCGCCGGCGCGATACGACGGCGCAGGACGACCCGGCGCTGCGCATCGTCGCCGAGTCGTTCGCCCCGGTCTGCACGCTGGTCGGCAAGACCTGGAGCCTCCACCTGGAGAAGGTCGTCAAGGTCGGCCGCGACGAGAACCTGGCGATGATCGCCGACTCGATCGCGTTCCTCGTCGGCGAGGGCAAGCGCGTGATCTACGACGCCGAGCACTTCTTCGACGGCTGGCGCGACGACCCCGCGTACGCGCTCGACTGCCTGCGCGCCGCCGCCGGGGCCGGCGCCGAGAACGTCACGCTGTGCGACACCAACGGCGCCTCGCTGCCCGCCGACATCGCGGCCGCCGTCCGCGACATGGTCGCCGCGCTCGACACGCCCGTCGGGATCCACACGCACAACGACGCCGAGTGCGGCGTGGCCAACTCGCTGGCCGCGGTCGCCGAGGGCGCCGTGCTCGTCCAGGGCACGATGAACGGCTACGGCGAGCGCTGCGGCAACGCCAACCTCACGAGCATCGTGCCCAGCCTGCAGCTCAAGCTCGGCCACGACTGCCTGCCGACGCTCGAGGGCTGGACCGAGGCCGCGCACTACCTCGACGAGCTGCTCAACCTCACGCCCGACGCCAACCAGCCGTACGTGGGCAAGAACGCGTTCGCGCACAAGGGCGGCATGCACGTCGCCGGCGTGAACGCCGACCCGGCGACGTTCGAGCACATCGACCCGGCCGCCGTCGGCAACAGCCGCGAGGTGCTCGTGTCCGAGCTGTCCGGCAAGGGCACGGTGATCGCGCACGCCGGCGGCGCGCTCGACGACGCCGCGGCCGCCCGGGTGGTCGAGCGCGTGAAGGAGCTCGAGCACCGCGGCTTCCAGTTCGAGGCCGCCGACGGCTCGTTCGACCTGCTGATCCGGCGCGAGACCGGCGACTACGAGCCGCTGTTCCGCCTCGAGTCCTGGCGCGTGATCTCCGAGAAGCGCGAGGACGGCCGCGTGCAGACGGAGGCCACGATCAAGATTTGGGTGGATGGCCAGCGGTACGTGCGCGTCGCCGAGGGCAACGGCCCGGTCAACGCGCTCGACACCGCGCTGCGCGCCGCCATCGGCGAGCGCTATCCGCACCTGCGCGACATCAAGCTCGTCAACTACAAGGTCCGCATCCTCGACGAGTGGAAGGCGACGGGCGCGACCACGCGCGTGCTGCTCGACGCCACCGACGGCAGCGACACGTGGGGCGCGATCGGCGTCCACGAGAACGTGATCGAGGCGAGCTGGGACGCCCTCGTCGACTCGCTCGAGGCCGGCATGGTCCGCACGCGGGCCGCGCAGGCGTGATCCCACTCGCACGCCCCGTTCTGGGGGAGGCGGAAGAGCGGGCCGTGATCGACGTGCTGCGCTCCGGGCAGCTCTCGCTCGGCCCGCACCTGCCCGAGTTCGAGCAGGCGTTCGCGGCGCGGGTCGGCGCCCGCCACGCCAGCGCCGTCTCGTCCGGCACGGCGGCGCTGCACCTGGCGCTCCGCGCGGTCGGCGTGACCGACGGCGACGAGGTCGTGACCACGCCGTTCTCGTTCGTGGCGTCCGCCAACGCGATCCTGTTCGAGCGGGCCCGGCCGGTGTTCGCCGACATCGACCCGGTGACGCTCAACATCGACCCGGACGCGGCCGCCGCCGCGATCACCGGGCGCACCACGGCGCTGCTGCCGGTGCACATCTTCGGCTACCCGGCCGACATCGCCGCGCTGGAGGCGCACGGGCTGCCGATCGTGGAGGACGCCTGCGAGGCGCTCGGCGCCACGTACGCCGACGGCACGCCGGTCGGCGGGCGCGGGCATCCCGCCACGTTCGCGTTCTACGCCAACAAGCAGCTCACGACCGGCGAGGGCGGGATGCTCACGATGGGCTCCGCCGAGCACAAGGAGCGCGTGGACTCCGAGCGCAACCAAGGGCGCGCGCCGAACATGGACTGGCTCGACCACGACCGGCTCGGCTTCAACTACCGGCTCACCGACATCGCCTGCGCGCTCGGGCTGGCCCAACTCGGGCATCTCGACGAGATGCTGGCGGGCCGCGCGCGTGTCGCGGGCCTGTATCGCGAGGCGCTCGCCGGCACCGAGGTCGGGCTGCCGTGCCCGGATGACGGCGAAGCGGCGCGAGGCTGGTTCGTGTTCGTCGTGCAGGTGCCGCACGGCATCGACCGGGACACGGCGATCGAGGGGCTGCGCGCTCGCGGCGTGCAGTCCAAGCCGTACCTGCCCGCCATCCACCTGATGTCGTTCTACCGCGAGCGGTTCGGGCACCGGGAGGGCGAGTTCCCCGTCTGCGAGGACGTCGCGGCGCGCTCGATCGCGCTGCCGTTCTTCCCGGAGATGACCGAGGGCCAGGTGGCGCAGGTGGCCGAGGCCCTCGCCGCGGTCACAGCCGCTTGACGTAGCTCACGAAGCCCGGGCCGCCGATCGCGTCGGCGACCGCCGTGCTCGCCGCCTGCCGGATCTCGCGCTCCGCGTAGCCGTTCGCCTGGTAGAGCGCCCGGGCGCCCTCGTTGTGCAGCCCGGTGTCGAGCGCCACGCCGTCGAATCCCTGGGCGGACGCGAACGCCTCGGCGCGCCGCAACAGCTCCGAGGCGACGCCGCGGCGCCGGAACGCCGGATCGACGGCGAGGGCGTCGACGTACAGCGAGCCGGGCGGCGGGTGCGGCGACACCGTGCCGGCGGCGCGCAGGTGCCGGAGCAGCGCCGGCCAGCGCCAGAGCGGCATCCGCGGGACCGTGAGCGACACGAAGCGTCGCGCCCGCGGGTCGCCCTCGCTGACCGGGAACCACGCGATCACGCCGGCCAGCTCGCCGTCGAGCTCCGCCACCTCGCAGACCTCGAAGCTTGCCGCGTGCCCCGGCCGCGCGTACACCGCGGACAGCATCGAGCGGGCGCGCGACTCCGAGCCGGCATAGGCGTCGTAGTACGGCTTGGCCGACAGGTAGAGCAGCGCGTCGGCCGGATCGGAGGGCGTGGCGGGCCGGACCGCGAGGGGCATGTGAGTCATGATGCCCGCTCGATGTCGCGCTTCTCGATCCCGCAGGACCCGGTCTTCCAGGAGCTCAACGCCTCGATCGGCTTCGACTGGCGCCTGGGACCGTACGACCTCGAGCAATCGCGCGCGCACGCGAAGATGCTGGCCGCGACGGGGATCGTGTCCACGCACGATCGCGACCAGCTGCTCAACGGCCTCGACCGGGTGGAGGAGGAGCTCGACAACGGCACGTTCGCGTTCCTGCCCGACGACGAGGACATCCACATGGCGATCGAGCGCCGGCTCACCGAGATCGTCGGGCCGGTCGGCGGCAGGCTCCACACCGCCCGCTCGCGCAACGACCAGGTGGCCACCGACATGGCGATGTTCACGCGCGCGCACGCGCTGACCACGATCGAGCGCCTGCAGCGCCTGCAGAGCACGCTCGTCCAGCTCGCCGACCGTCACCTCGACTGGGCGATGCCCGGCTACACGCACCTGCAGCGCGCGCAGCCCGTGTACCTCGCGCACCACCTGCTCGCCTACTTCTGGATGTTCCGGCGCGATGCGCTGCGGTTCGAGCACGTGCTCGGCGCGACCAGCGACCTGCCGCTCGGGGCCGGCGCGCTGGCCGGCGTGAACTTCCCGACCGACCGCGCGCTCGTGGCACGCGAGCTCGGGTTCTCCGGCGTGGCGCCGAACTCGATCGACGCGGTATCGAACCGCGACTTCGTGCTCGACTACCTGGCCGCCGCGGCCACCTGCGCGACGCACCTGTCACGCCTGGGCGCGGAGATCGTGCTGTGGTCGAGCGACGAGTTCGGGTTCTGCGAGGTGTCGGACGCGTGGGCGTCCGGCTCGTCGATCATGCCCCAGAAGAAGAACCCCGACGCGGCCGAGCTGCTGCGGGCGAAGGCGCCGCGCGTGGCCGCGCACCTGGTGGCGCTGCACGGCGTGATGCACGGCCTGCCGCTGACCTACAACAAGGACATGCAGGAGGACAAGGAGCACCTGTTCGACGCCGCGGACACGCTCGACCTGTGCCTGCAGGCGGCGGCCGGGATGCTGTCCGGCATCACGTTCGACCGCGAGCGGCTCGCCGGCGCGGCGGCCGACGAGATGATCGCCGCCGTCGATGTCGCCGACATGCTCGTGCGCCGCGGTGTGCCGTTCCGGCAGTCGCACGGCATCGTCGCCGGCCTCGTGCGCGAGGCGGTCGACTCGGGGCGCACGCTGTCCCAGCTCTCGCGCGAGGAGCTGGCACGGCACTCGGACGCGCTCGACGACGAGTTCTACGCGGTGCTCGAGCAGCAGTCCTGGCTCGAGTCCAAGATCTCCGAGGGCGGGACCGCGCAGGACCGCGTGCGCGAGCAGCTGGCGCACGCGCGCGCGGAGCTCGACGAGCAGGCTTGACGCTCGCGCACGCGTTCTACGACCGCCCCGTGGTGGAGGTGGCCCGGGCGCTGCTCGGCTGCGTCGTGCGGCACGGCGACACGGCGGGCGTGATCGTCGAGACCGAGGCCTACCACGAGTCCGAGCCCGCCTGCCACGCCTACGTCGGTCTCACCGAGCGCACGGCGCCGCTGTTCGGGCCGCCGGGGCGCGCCTACGTGTACCGCTCGTACGGGATCCACGCGCTGCTCAACGCCGTGTCCGAGCCCGAGGGCGTGGGGGCGGCGGTGCTGGTCCGCGCGCTCGAGCCGCTGCAGGGGATCGAGCACATGCGCGAGCGCCGCGGCCTCGAGCGGCTCGAGGACCTGTGCTCGGGCCCGGGCAAGCTGACAGAGGCGCTCGGCGTCACGCTCGAGCACAACACGACCGACCTCGCGGTCGGGCCGGTCTCGGTCGAGGCGCCGCCGCCCGGCTGGGAGGACGTCGAGATCGTCGTCGGGACGCGGATCGGGATCACCAAGGCGCCCGAGCTGCCGTGGCGGTTCTGCGTGAAGGGGTCGCGCAGCGTGTCGCGGCCCTGGCCGGCCTAGGGCTGCGTGGGATCCGGCGCCTCGTCGCCGCCGGGCTGCGCCGTCGCGGCGGGCGGAGCGGTGGGCACCGGCGTCTGCGTCGGCTCCGGCGCGGGCTCCGTCGGCGTCGTCGGGGCGGGGGCGGTCGTCGTCGGCGGCGCCGTGGGCGCGGCGGTCGCGCCCGGCACCGGGGCGGTCGTCGTCGGCGTCTCTTCGTCGTCCGTCTCGTCGTCCTTGGGCGGGTGGATCCGCAGCGCGGACGCCATGAAGGTCTGGAAGATGCCCGCCGGGAAGGTGCCGCCGGCCACGGACTGGCCCTGGTACTCGGTCTTCATCGACTTGAACTCGTTGGGGTAGCCGACCCAGACCGCGACCGTGTACTGCGGGCTCCAGCCGACGAAC
Source organism: uncultured Solirubrobacteraceae bacterium (assembly GCA_963759375.1). Lineage (GTDB taxonomy): Bacteria > Actinomycetota > Thermoleophilia > Solirubrobacterales > Solirubrobacteraceae > DASSUW01. The sequence continues at coordinate 233,710 of CAVWYY010000002.1, forward strand.
CAGGCGTCGCCGTAGCCCTCGGTGGTCCCGGTCTTGCCGGCGATCACGGTGCCGGCGACCTGGGCGCGGGTACCGGTCCCGTCGCGGACGACGCCCTGGAGCAGCGAGCCGACCTCGGTGGCCACCGAGTGCTCGAGCACGTTGCGCCGCTCCTTGCGGTTGACCGCGTCTTCGCCGTTCGGCAGCTCGATCGGGACGCTCTTGCCGTCCTCGCGCTTGGTGATGCGCTCGATGCCGACCGGGCCCGGCGCCACGTCCTCGCGCGTGTTCTCGGCCCCGGGGCTGAGCGTGCCGTAGATCAGGTCGCCGCCGCTGGCGAACGTCTCGTACGCGTGCGCCATGTCCATCGGGGAGACGCCGTCCTTGAGGCCGCCGAGCGTCATCGCGTAGTTGCGCGAGACGTGCGAGCGGATGCCCATCCGCTCGGCGAGCCGGGCGATCCGGCGCGTGCCGACCTTGATGCCGACCTGGGCGAAGACCGAGTTGTCCGAGAACGTGATCGCGCGCGCGAGGGTGGTGCTGCCGGAGTAGGCGCCCTCGTAGTTGTTGACGGTGAAGATCTCCTTCGAGTGCGGCACGTTGATCTCGAGCTTGTGCGACGCCCACACGGAGTTCGGCGAGATGCCCTGCCGCAGCGCCTCCGCGAGGATGAACGGCTTGATCGCCGAGCCGGGCTGGCGGGCGCCCTGAGTCGCGAGGTTGAACGGCGCGGTGCTGTAGTCGTCGCCGCCGACCATCGCCCGCACCTTGCCGGTGCCGTTCTCGATCGCCACGACCGATGCGCGCGGGCCGTCGGTGTTCGGCAGCCACTGCTGGACGGCGGCCTCGGCGGCGTCCTGAAGGTCGCTGTCGATCGTCGTCTGGACCGTGAGCCCGCCCTCGAACGCGCGGCGCGCGCCCTCCTGGCCGCCGCCCAGGCGGTCGACGACCTGCTGCTTGATCCACGAGGTGAAGTACGGGTACGCCGTGTCCTCGGCCGGCGGCTGCAGGTCGCCGCGCTCGGGGAGCGGCTGCCCGCGCGCGAAGTCGTACTGCGCCTGCGTGAGGAAGTGCTGCTCGAACATCCGCTGGAGCACGACGTTGCGGCGCTGCAGCGACGCCTGCGGGTGGGCGATCGGGTCGTACGCGCTGGGCGAGGAGACCATGCCCGCGAGCAGCGCGGCGTCCTGAGGGGCGAGGTCGGAGGCGCACTTCTCGTCACCCTTGACGTCGCAACCCGGGTGGAACGACTGGAAGTACGTGCGCGCCGCCGCCTCGACGCCATAGGCGCCGTTCCCGAAGTAGATCGTGTTCAGGTAGTTGTTGAGGATCTTCTCCTTGGACCACTGGTGCGTCAGGTGGTACGCGAGCGCGGCCTCGCGCAGCTTCTGGAACAGCGTGCGGTCGTCCTGGGCGGCGAGGGCGTTCTTCACCAGCTGCTGGGTGATCGTCGAGCCGCCCTGCACGACGCGCTTCTGGATCACGTCCTGGTAGAAGGCGCGGCCGATGCCGCGCAGGTCGACGCCCTCGTTGGTGTAGAAGCGCCGGTCCTCGATCGCGATGATCGCGTGCTTCATCACGGGAGCGATCTCGGACTCCTTGAGGAACAGCCGCTTCTGGCTGCCGGTGAGCAGCCCGAGGTCGTGGCCCTGCATGTCCGTCAGGTGCGAGTTGCGCGCCGTCGTGAGCTCGAGCTTCGGCAGGTCGGACGCGACGGCCATCATCATCCCGAAGACGGTCGAGACGCCCGCGAGGAGGCCGAGACCGACCAGCAGCAGGAGCAGCCGCAGCTTGCGGATCCGCACGTGCCGGCGAGGCGGCTTGGGCCCCTTGCCCTTGCCGTGCGGCCGCAGCGCGACCACGGTAGCCCCGTTTCCGTCACCGCCATTGGGCGTGCCGGTATGGGGGCTTGTGGTGCGTTCGTGATCGCTCATTGAGTGGGTGGGGACCCGCCTCGAGCTCCACGCCCGAAGGCCGCGCGGCGCCCCCTGGGAGGGGCTGACCAGGCCCGTTTGGAGGCTAGCATTGGCCCGGATGGAAGGATCCGCCTCCGGCACAGCCGCGTTCCTGGCCCGCAACGCGGTCGAATCCCTGCCTGCGGGCGGCCTAGAGGAGCGCCTGAAGGCCGGGCGCCCCCTGCGGGCCAAGCTCGGGCTGGACCCGACGGCCAGCGACCTGCACCTCGGCCATACGGTCGTCCTCCAGAAGCTGCGGGAGTTCCAGGATGCCGGCCACACGGTCGTCCTGATCGTGGGCGACTTCACCGCCCGCGTCGGCGACCCCAGCGGGCGCTCGGCGCTCCGGCCGATGCTCTCCGGCGAGGAGATCGACGCCCACGCGCAGACGTACTTCGACCAGGCGAGCCGCGTGCTGCGGATGGACGACCGCCTGGAGATCCGCCACAACAGCGAGTGGCTGGACATGGGGATGGAGGCGCTGTTCCGCCTCGCGCGCGTGCCGACCGTGGCTCAGCTGCTCGAGCGCGAGGACTTCGCGCGGCGGATGGCCGCCTCCGAGCCCGTGTCACTGCTCGAGCTGCTGTACCCGGTGCTCCAGGGCTACGACTCGGTGGCGATCGAGTCCGACATCGAGCTCGGCGGTACCGATCAGACCTTCAACCTGCTGATGGGGCGGGCGATCCAGACCGCCTACGGGCAGACGCCGCAGCTCGTGCTGACGATGCCGCTGCTGCCCGGGACCGACGGCGTGCAGAAGATGTCCAAGTCGGTCGGCAACCACATCGGCATCACCGATCCGCCCGGCGAGATGTACGGCAAGACACTGTCGATCCCCGACTCGGCGCTGCCGACGTGGTACGAGCTGCTGCTCGGCGCCGCGCCGCCGCAGGGCGTGTCGGCGCGGGACGCCAAGCACGCGCTGGCGCGCGCGCTCGTGGAGCGCTTCCACGGCCCGGAGGAGGCGGCGGCCGCCGCGGCGCAGTTCGAGCGCCAGTTCGTGCGCCACGAGCTGCCGGAGGAGATCGAGGAGGCCGTGGTGCCCGTGTCGAACGGCGCCGTGCACCTGCCCGAGCTGATCGCCGACGTGTTCGGCGGCTCGCGGTCGGACGCGCGGCGCACGATCGCCGGCGGCGGCGTGAAGCTGGACGGCGAGGTCGTGGCGCCGGACCGGCTCGACCTGCCGGCCGCCGAGCTGGACGGCCGGGTGCTGCAGGTCGGCAAGCGCCGCTTCCGGCGGCTGCGCGTGGCGTGACCGTCCACACCGGCCTGTTGCGGCTCGAGACCGAGGGCGAGGGCCAGATCGTCGACCTCACCGAGGGCGTGCTCGCCGTCGTGCGGCAGAGCGGCGAGTCGCACGGCGTCGTGACCGTGTTCGTGACCGGGTCGACGGCCGCCGTGACGACGATGGAGTACGAGCCCGGCGGGGTCGCGGACCTGCAGGCGCTGCTCGAGCGGCTCGTCCCGCGGGCCGGCGAGTACCAGCACAACGTGCGCAACAACGACGACAACGCGCACGCGCACCTGCGCGCGTCCCTGGTGGGGCCGTCCGAGAGCATCCCGCTGGTGGCGGGCCGCCTGGTGCTGGGGACCTGGCAACAGGTGGTGCTGATCGACTTCGACGACCGGCCGCGACGCCGCGAGGTCCACGTCCAGGTGTTGTCGTAGGCGCCGGCCTCGGCGGACGTCAACTGCTGCGGGGTGGGGAGGCGGGAGCGCCCGCGCCGCGGCGACGATTGTCGGGTTTGTCGGCCATACGCCGAGAAGGCCGACGATCGTTGCGTTTGTCAGCTCTGGGCTTACAAAGTCGACGATCGTCGAGTTGTGTCCCCTGGAGGGAATCAAGTCGACAATCGTCGCCGCGGCGCGGGCGCTCCCGCCTTCCCACCAGCCGCAGTTGACGTCCGCCGGCGCCCCGGCACGGCACCGAAAGCCTGCTACAGTCCCGCGCCGCATTGGAAGTGGCTGTCGCGACCTTGAACACGGCTCGCGGCGCGCGCTACACTCCATTGCCCGCTCGGGACGGGTTCCCGAGCGCGCCAAGAACGGAGGAATCCCCTCCGGACCTGAGGCGCGGCGGTCTTTGAAAACTCAACAGCATGCGCACCGATCGGCCCTGGCCTTGTGCCAGGCGTTTTGATCTGTGCGTCCAGGTTCGTCAAGAATCAGCCGACGGTGCATTCGTGCGCCGGACGGCACCTGAAGCAAGAAGCAAACCTCGTCGATCGCATCCGGTAGCGGCCCCTGTGTACGGCCCTACCCTCGTGAGATGCGCGACAGCTCTGTGTGAGTAGTTCTTCACGGAGAGTTTGATCCTGGCTCAGGACGAACGCTGGCGGCGTGCTTAACACATGCAAGTGGAGCGACGAACCAGGCTTCGGCCTGGGGCAGAGCCGCGAACGGGTGAGTAACACGTGGGTAACCCACCCCGATGACCGGGACAACCCGAGGAAACTCGGGCTAATACCGGATGTACCGCTCTCTCATGAGGGAGAACGGGAAAGATAGCTTCGGCCTTCGCATCGGGACGGGCCCGCGGCGCATTAGCTTGTTGGTGGGGTAAAGGCCTACCAAGGCGACGATGCGTAGCTGGTCTGAGAGGACGATCAGCCACACTGGGACTGAGACACGGCCCAGACTCCTACGGGAGGCAGCAGTGGGGAATCTTGCGCAATGCGCGAAAGCGTGACGCAGCAACGCCGCGTGGGGGAAGAAGGCCTTCGGGTTGTAAACCCCTTTCAGTTGGGACGAAGCTTCGTCGGTGAATAGCCGGCTGGAGTGACGGTACCTTCACAAGAAGCCCCGGCTAACTACGTGCCAGCAGCCGCGGTAATACGTAGGGGGCTAGCGTTGTCCGGAATCATTGGGCGTAAAGCGCGTGTAGGCGGCCCGGTAAGTCCGCTGTGAAAGTCGGGGGCTCAACCCTCGAATGCCGGTGGATACTGTCGGGCTTGAGTACGGAAGAGGCGAGTGGAATTCCTGGTGTAGCGGTGAAATGCGCAGATATCAGGAGGAACACCAATTGCGAAGGCAGCTCGCTGGGACGTTACTGACGCTGAGACGCGAAAGCGTGGGGAGCAAACAGGATTAGATACCCTGGTAGTCCACGCTGTAAACGATGGGCACTAGGTGTGGGGGGTGTCGACTCCCTCCGTGCCGAAGCTAACGCATTAAGTGCCCCGCCTGGGGAGTACGGCCGCAAGGCTAAAACTCAAAGGAATTGACGGGGGCCCGCACAAGCAGCGGAGCATGTGGTTTAATTCGACGCAACGCGAAGAACCTTACCTGGGCTTGACATGTGGATCGTACCCGTGGAAACACGGGGTCAGTTCGGCTGGATCTTCACAGGTGGTGCATGGCTGTCGTCAGCTCGTGTCGTGAGATGTTGGGTTAAGTCCCGCAACGAGCGCAACCCCCGTCGCATGTTGCCAGCATTTAGTTGGGGACTCATGCGAGACTGCCGGTGACAAACCGGAGGAAGGTGGGGATGACGTCAAGTCATCATGCCCCTTATGTTCAGGGCTACACACGTGCTACATTGGCACGTACAGAGGGCTGCGATACCGTGAGGTGGAGCGAATCCCTCAAAGCGTGTCTCGGTTCGGATTGCAGGCTGAAACTCGCCTGCATGAAGGCGGAGTTGCTAGTAATCGCGGATCAGCATTGCCGCGGTGAATACGTTCCCGGGCCTTGTACACACCGCCCGTCACACCACGGAAGCAAGCAACACCCGAAGCCGGTGGCCTAACCCTTTGGGAGGGAGCCGTCGAAGGTGGGGCTCGTGACTGGGGTGAAGTCGTAACAAGGTAGCCGTACCGGAAGGTGCGGCTGGATCACCTCCTTTCTAGGGAAGCTCCAGGATTGGAGCGGTCGCTCGAGCCGCCGGCGCCCAACGCGCCGTCGAGCTCGAGTGACTACCGAAACGTCGACCGGACCTGGGCGAGCCTCCTCGGAGGCTGCATGCTGTTGAGTTTTGAGAGACCGAGCGCCCAGTCCGGGCGCGCGCCTCTTTGCGGACCTTGAAAACTGCACAGCCATGCCAACAAACGGGTATCACCGCGTGCTCGTTCGGGCTCCTTTCCGGGCCCGTCCGTAGCGCGTGATCACCGTCAAGATAAGAAGGGCACATGGTGGATGCCTTGGCACCAGGAGTCGAAGAAGGGCGTGAACGGCTGCGATAAGCCGCGGGAAGGCGCTGAATAGCCTGTGATCCGCGGATTCCCGAATGGGGAAACCCAGCGCTGGTAATACGGCGTTACCGCATGCTGAATACATAGGCATGCGGAGGCAAGCCGGGGAACTGAAACATCTCAGTACCCGGAGGAAAGGAAATCAACCGAGACTCCCCGAGTAGTGGCGAGCGAAAGGGGAATCAGCCCAAACTTCGTACGTGTAAGCGGCCACGCGTTGCGTGCGAGGGGTTGTAGGGCGCCTGCCCGGGATGTGGCTGTCCCGGCGAGAGTTACCAAACCGATCGGTAGTTGAAGCGCGTGGAACCGCGCACCACAGAGGGCAATCGTCCCGTAGACGAAACCGACCGGCCTCTCGATGGCGTTCCTGAGTAGGTCCGCTCCCGTGAAACGCGGACTGAATCTGGGGGGACCACCCTCCAAGGCTAAGTACTCCCTGGTGACCGATAGCGGACTAGTACCGTGAGGGAAAGGTGAAAAGTACCCCGGAAGGGGAGTGAAATAGTACCTGAAACCGCGTGCCTACAAGCGGTCGGAGCGGCCTCGTGCCGTGACGGCGTGCTTTTTGCATAACGAGCCGGCGAGTTACTCGTCTGCGGCGAGCTTAAGCGATGAGCGAAGGCGTAGCGAAAGCGAGTCCGAACAGGGCGACTATAGTCGTAGGCGGTAGACCCGAAACTGAGCGAGCTACCCATGGGCAGGTTGAAGCGGGGGTAAGACCCCGTGGAGGACCGAACCGACCTAGGTTAAAAACTGGGCGGATGACCTGTGGGTCGGAGTGAAAGGCTAATCAAGCTCAGAGATATCTGGTTCTCTCCGAAATATATTTAGGTATAGCCTCGGATAAATTCCGATGCGGCCGTAGAGCACTGTTTGGTCTAGGGGGCCTACCAGCTTACCGAAATCAGGCAAACTCCGAAGACCGTTTCGGCTACTCCGGGAGTCAGTTGCTGGGGGATAAACTTCAGCGTCAAGAGGGAAACAGCCCAGACCGCCAGCTAAGGACCCTAAGTGCTAGCTAAGTGGCAAACGATGTCCGAGTGCACAGACAACCAGGAGGTTGGCTTAGAGGCAGCCATCCTTGAAAGAGTGCGTAACAGCTCACTGGTCAAGTGTTCGGGCGCGGATAATGTAACGGGGCTCAAGCTAGCCTCCGAAGCTGCGGGTGCGTCGCAAGACGCGCGGTAGGAGAGCGTTCCCATGGCAGTGAAGCGGCGGCGGAAGCCAGCCGTGGAGCCCTGGGAAGTGAGAATGCCGGCATGAGTAACGAAAGAGGGGTGAGAATCCTCTCCGCCGATTGCCCAAGGATTCCTGAGTAAAGTTCGTCTGCTCAGGGTTAGTCGGGACCTAAGGCGAGGCCGAAAGGCGTAGTCGATGGACAACAGGTTGATATTCCTGTACCACGTCGCAGTCATTTGACCGATGGGGGGACGGGGAAGGCTAAGCGAACCCAGGCGATGGTCGTCCTGGGCCAAGCATGTAGGGGTGGCTTCAGGCAAATCCGAAGCCGCATAACCTGAGGTGTGATGGCAGCTGGCTATAAGCCGGCGAGTCGCAGACGCCATGCCCCCAAGAAAAGCCTCTAGGGAGGTTGCACGTGCCCGTACCAAAACCGACACAGGTGGGCAAGTAGAGAATACTAAGGTGATCGAGATAACCCTCGTTAAGGAACTCGGCAAAATCGCTCCGTAACTTCGGGAGAAGGGGCGCCCCAGTAGGGTGAAGCCGACTTGCTCGGTGGAGCCCGAGGGGGCCGCAGTGAATTGGTTCAAGCGACTGTTTACCAAAAACACAGGTCTCTGCTAAGTCGCAAGACGACGTATAGGGGCTGACGCCTGCCCGGTGCCGGAAGGTTACGTGGAGGTGTTAGGGCTTCGGCTCGAAGCACTGAAACTAAGCCCCGGTAAACGGCGGCGGTAACTATAACCGTCCTAAGGTAGCGAAATTCCTTGTCGGGTAAGTTCCGACCTGCACGAATGGCGTAACGACTTGAACGCTGTCTCAACGAGGGGCTCGGTGAAATTGCAGTCTCGGTGAAGATGCCGAGTACCCGCGGCAAGACGGAAAGACCCCGTGAACCTTTACTACAACTTGGTATTGGAGTTCGGTGCGTCTCGCTCAGGATAGGTGGGAGGCTATGAAGCATCGGCTGCGGCTGGCGTGGAGCCAACCTTGAGATACCACCCTTGACGTATTGGGCTTCTAACAGGATTCCGTGAATCCGGGTCCTGAACAGTGCCAGGTGGGTAGTTTGACTGGGGCGGTCGCCTCCCAAAATGTAACGGAGGCGCGCAAAGGTTCCCTCAGTACGGTTGGAAATCGTGCGCAGAGTGTAAAGGCAGCAAGGGAGCTTGACTGCGAGACAGACATGTCGAGCAGGTGCGAAAGCAGGCCTTAGTGATCCGGCGGTTGCAAGTGGAAGTGCCGTCGCTCAACGGATAAAAGGTACTCCGGGGATAACAGGCTTATCGAGTCCAAGAGTCCACATCGACGACTCGGTTTGGCACCTCGATGTCGGCTCGTCGCATCCTGGGGCTGAAGTAGGTCCCAAGGGTTGGGCTGTTCGCCCATTAAAGCGGTACGCGAGCTGGGTTCAGAACGTCGTGAGACAGTTCGGTCCCTATCTGCCGTGGGCGTTGGAGAGTTGAGAGGATTCGTCCCTAGTACGAGAGGACCGGGATGAACGCACCTCTGGTGTATCTGTTGTCCTGCCAAGGGCACTGCAGGTTAGCTACGTGCGGATCGGATAACCGCTGAAGGCATCTAAGCGGGAAGCCGGCCTCAAGATGAGCTCTCCCATCTCCTTGAGAGAGTAAGACCCCTGGTAGACCACCAGGTTGATAGGCCGGATCTGGAAGCACAGCAATGTGCGTAGGAGACCGGTACTAATGGGTCGAGGGCTTGACGGATAATTTTTGTGGTACCCGTGGTTGGCGGGCTGTGCAGTTTTGAAGGCCCGCGGAGGCGTGGTCTTGACAAGTTTCCGGTGGCTTTAGCGTGGGGGAAACACCTCTTCCCATTCCGAACAGAGCAGTTAAGCCCCACAGCGCCGATGGTACTTGGCTTCAAGGGCCTGGGAGAGTAGGTCGCCGCCGGTTTTTCATTGACGAGCCGCCCTGAGGGGCGGCTCGCGTCGTTTAACGCACGCGTGTGGTGCAGCCGCCGCCGGGCGTGACCTCGAGCGTCACGCTGCGCGGCCGGCGGTTGCTGATGTGCACGGTGACGTCGCAGCGCTCGGTGGGCCCGTCGAGATATCCGCAGTTGCCGTCGCACGGTCGCTGGTAGGCGATGATGCGGTAGCTCGCCGGCGGCAGGAAGCGCCGGAAGAGCGTGCGCGTGTGCCCCGGATCCGCCGTGCCCGCGCGGCCCTTGCGGACCACGATGCCGCTGTCGAGACGGGCGATCCGCAGGTACCCGAACGACCCCTCGATGTAGAGGGGCTGCGCAGCCCGCGCCTCGCGGATCATCAGCTCCGCACCGGGGATGGCGGGCGGGGGACCGGGGTCGGCCGGCGCTGTGCTCGCGCAACCGGAGAGCGCCGGGAGCATCGCGATCACGGCCAAAGGTCGCATCACCCGTACTACGTGCGGGCCTGCGAGCCGTCACACTCGCCCGTCCATGCTGGACGAGCCAGGCGAACACCCGTTCGATCTCGTGATCTTCGACTGCGACGGCGTCCTCGTCGACTCCGAGCGGATCGCTGTGCGCATCGACGCCATCGTGCTGTCGCGGCTCGGTTGGGAGCTGAGCGAGGCCGAGATCCTCGAGCGGTTCGTCGGCCGCAGTGACGCGCACATGGTGTCCGAGATCGAGGCGCACCTCGGCCGCCCGCTCGACGCCGGCTGGGACGAGGAGTTCGTGCCGCTGTACCACGAGGCACTGGCGGCCGACCTCGAGCCCGTCGACGGCATCGTCGAGGCGCTCGACGCGATCTCCACGCCGAGCTGCGTGGCCTCGTCGAGCACCCACGAGCGCCTGCAATTCACCCTCGGTCTCACTGGCCTGCTCGAACGCTTCGACGGGCGCATCTTCAGCGCCACCGAGGTCGAGAACGGCAAGCCCGCACCGGACCTGTTCCTCCACGCCGCCGCGCGGCTGGGCGCCGATCCGGCGCGCTGCGCAGTTGTCGAGGACAGCCGTTACGGCGTCGAGGCCGCCCGTGCCGCGGGAATGCGCGCTTTCGGCTACTTCGGCGGCCTGACGCCGGAGGACTGGCTCGCCGGGGACGGCACGGTGGTGTTCGACGACATGCGGCAACTGCCGGAGCTGCTGGGCGAGCGCTGACCGCACCGCCCGCCCGCCCGCCCGCCGCCCAAGGCGCTCGGACCGCCGTGAGGCGGCCCGAGTGCATTGAGCTTCTGCCCGACCGGCGCGCCCGTCCTCCCAGACCGGGCGCCGGCGGGCGGGTGTCAGGCCCGCGACGCCGGGCGATGGGGTACCGGCGTGGTGCAGACCTGGGCCCGAGGCGTGGCCGGGGAGGGCCGCCGCCTTCGGGGGTGACGACCGAGTGGCCGGCGGTGCGGGTGGACGCGCGTGGGGGCGAAGGGCGCCGGACGGGAGTCCCGATCCGGAGCCTGTGCCTCACCCAGCGTCGCGAACTCCGCGGCCGTGTCCACGGCCGAGCGCACCAGCTCGCGGAGCGAGCGCTTCTTCGGGCGGCCTGTGGTCGTCGGGGGGAACATGTGTTCGGCAGACTACGTTTGGGGTCGGACGGAACTCCCACGTTGCGGGGACCCGTGTGCGGATCGGCGCGAATTTGGCTCTGGATCGCGCAATCCGACCGCCGATTTCTGCAAGCGATCTTGCACCCCGTGCCGGGGTACGCTGGCCGCAATGGTCCACCTGAGGATCGTCTCGCCGCCAGGGCGGACGCGAAGAGGTGCTGGAGGTGCTGGAGTCGCACCGACTCGGTGATCAACGTCATCCTGGTCGAGGGCGCCGCCCGCAAGCCGGACGGGGACGTGATCATGGCCGACGTGGCCCGCGAGGACGCGAGCGTCGTGCTGTCGGACCTCAAGCAGCTGAAGCGTCCACGAGGACGGCTCGATCGCGCTGGAGCTGATCGACACCGCGCTGTCCACGCCACGCCGACCGGGCCGAGAAACACGCGGCCGGTGCGCCGGCGGACGCGGTGGTGTGGGAGGAGGTCGAGCAGCGCACGAGCGAGAACGTCGAGCTCTCCGCCGTCTTCGTGCTGTTCATGATCCTTGCGGCGCTGATCGCGGCCGTCGGGATCTTTCTCGAACTCTCCGATCCTGATCGTCGGGGCGATGGTGGTCGGCCCCGAGTTCGGCCCGATCGCGGGCGTCTGCGTCGCGGTCGTCCAGCGCCGGCGCGAGCTGGCGATGCGGTCCGGGATCGCGCTGGTGGTCGGCTTCCCGCTCGCGATCGCCGCCACGTATGTCGCCACGCTGATCTTCAAGGCCACCGGCCTGACGCCGGAGACGTTCAGCGAGGGGAGTCACAGCCTCTCGAACGTCATCTCCAGCCCCGACTTCTTCTCCGCGTTCGTCGCCGTCTGCGCCGGCGCGGCGGGCATACTCAGCCTCTCGACAGCCAAGTCCGGCGCCCTGATCGGCGTGGCGATCTCGGTCACCACGATCCCCGCGGCCGCCAACATCGGCGTCGTCGGCGGCCTACCAGGACTGGCCGTCATGGCGCGGCTCGATGGCCCAGCTCTCGATCAACCTGGCGGCGATCTTCGTCTCCGGCACGACGGTGCTGACGATCCAGCGGCTGCTCTACCACCGCCGCAAACAGCGGCACCAGCGCGAGGAGCTGCCCGACCGCGCGCTAGCGGGCGCCGAGCGATGACCAGACGTCGACCTTCGTGCGGACCTTCTCGACGACGGCGTCGGTGAACTCTGTCGTCGTCGCGTGCCCGCCCAGGTCGACGGTCTTCACCCCCGTCGCGACGGTCTCCAGCACGCCCTCGTAGATGGCGCGCGAGGCGCGCTCGGCGCCCGCCACGCCCTCGGCGTACGAGAGCACGGCGCCGCAGGCCAGCAGCATCGCCATCGGGTTCGCGAGGTCCTTGCCCATCAGCGACGGCGCGGTGCCGTGTGGCGCCTCGGCCATCGCCACCTCGACGTTGTAGTCCTCGTCGAACGCCAGCAGGACCGACTCGGCGCCGGCGATCGAGCCGAACATCGGCAGCACCATGTCCGACAGGCAGTCGCCGTCGCGGTTCAGCGCCGGGATCACCAGCGGCGTCTCGGTCGCGCCCGTCAGCAGCCCCGCGTACGTCGCGTCGATGAGCACCGGCTCGTACGGCACGTCGGAGTGCCGCGCCGCGGCCGCGTCCATCTCCTCCTTGAGCATCCCCTCGTACACCGGGGACACGGTCCACTTCGGCCCCCCGTACACGCGCGCGCCCATGCGCTCGGCGATCTGGAAGGCGTAGTCGGCCACCGCCCGGCAGGTCGACCGCGTGACCTTCTCGGTCCGGTACGCCACCTCGTCCGCGGCGCCCTCCTCGCCCTCGCGCCACTGCTTGGCGCCGTACGCGTCCTCGACGGCCATCCGGACCACGGAGATGGGGTGGAAGACCCCGGACACCGGGCCGACGACGCCGGGGATGCGCCGCCCGGTCCGCACGATCACCTTGCCGTCGACGCCCTCGCGGACGATGCGGTTCGGCGAGCCGACGTCGTCCTTGCCCTCGGGCGTGACGGTCGCCGCCTTGAGCCCGTAGCCGGACTCGCGCATCGCCGCGGCGGCGTCGTTGACGACCGCATTGTCGGTGGCCCGGCGGTTCTCGAGCGACAGGTCGAACCGCTCGAGCTCCAGCTCGACGCCCAGCACCTCGGAGTCGAGGACACGTAGCGACTGCTCGAGCAGCTCCTGGCCGGTCTCGTCGCCCTCGAGGACGATGATCCGCATCAGGCGGCCGCCCCGCGGCCCTCGAGCCCGAGCTCGGCGGCGCGCTCGTCCAGCGCGCCGATGACGGTCACCAGGTGCTCGTCGAAGTCCACGCCCAGATCCTCGGCGCCCGCCCGCAGCTCGTCGCGGTCGACGGCGGCGGCGAACGCCGGCGTCTTCATCTTCTTCTTGACCGACTTGGGGGTCATGCCGCGGATGCCCTCGGGCCGCACGTAGGCGCAGGCCATGACGAAGCCCGACAGCTCGTCGACCGCGTACAGCGTCTTCTCCATCTGCGAGTCCCGCGAGACCTCCAGGAAGTCGGCGTGCGACGCCACGGCGCGCACGAACTCGGGCGAGAATCCCTGCTTGGAGAGCTCTTCGAGCGCCTTCCGCGGGTGGCCGGTCTCGAGGTCCGGATACCGCTCGTAGTCGAGGTCGTGGAGCATGCCGACGAGGCCCCATTGCTCCTCGTCCTCCCCGAACCGGCGGGCGTAAGTGCGCATCGCAGCCTCGACGGCCAGCACGTGCCGACGCAGGGACTCGGACTCCGTCCAGGAACAGAAGAGGTCCCAGGCCTGCTCGCGCGAAAGGGGCTCAGACATGGCTGTTACCCTAGCCCAGCCTCGGGGCCAGAGCCCCGCCGTTCCCATCATGGAAAAGCTCCTGATCGAGGGCGGGGTGCCGTTGTCCGGCACGATCGTGCCCGCCGGCAACAAGAACGCAGCGCTGCCGCTGCTGGCCTGCAGCCTCCTCACCGATGAGGAGGTCGTGCTCCACAATGTCCCGCGGATCCGGGACGTGGACGCCATGCTCGCCCTGCTCGCCGACCTCGGCGTCAAGACCGAGTGGCGGGACGACAACACGGTCTCGCTCCAAGCCGACGACGTCCGCAACACGAACGTCAACCCCGAGCTCTCCGAGCGCATCCGGGCCTCGTTCCTGGCCGCCGGCCCGCTGCTCGGCCGCTTCGGCTCGGCGCTGATGCCGCCGCCGGGCGGCGACGTGATCGGTCGCCGCCGGCTCGACCCGCATCTGGACGCGTTCCGCGCCCTCGGCGCCCGCGTCGAGCACGGCCAGAACATCCGGATCGTGGCCGACAACGGCGGCCTCCAGGCCTGCGACTTCTTCATGGACGAGCCGTCGGTGATGGGCACCGAGAACGCTCTCATGGCGGCCGCGCTGATCGACGGCACGACCGTGATCCGCAATGCCGCGTCCGAGCCGCACGTCCAGGACCTCGCGCGGATGCTCAACAAGATGGGCTGCGCGATCGAGGGCATCGGCTCCAACGTCATGCAGGTCCACGGCATGGGCAAGCTGCACGGCTGCGAGCACACGGTCACCCCCGACCACATCGAGATCGCCTCGTTCATGGCGCTCGCCGGCGTCACGGGCGGCGAGCTGCGCATCGAGGGCTGCGTAGCGGACGACATGCGCATGATCCGGCTGGTCTTCCGGCGCCTGGGCCTGCGCACCGAGCTCGACGGCGACGGGAACTGCGTCGTGCCGGGCGGCCAGAAGCTGGTCGTCGAGCGCGACGCCGGCGACTACCAGTCCAAGGTGGAGGACGGGCCGTGGCCCGCCTTCCCGGCCGACCTCACCAGCATCGCGGTCGCGCTCGCCACCCAGTGCGAGGGCTCGGTGCTGATCTTCGAGAAGATGTTCGAGAACCGGCTGTTCTTCGTGGACAAGCTCATCTCGATGGGAGCGGAGATCACCATCTGCGACCCGCACCGCGCGATCGTCATCGGCCCGCGCCGCCTCCGCGGCCAGCGGCTGTCCTCCCCGGACATCCGCGCCGGCATGGCGATGCTGATCGCCGCCGTCTGCGCCGACGGGACGAGCGAGATCCACAACGTCCGCGACATCGATCGCGGGTACGAGAGGATCGACGAGCGCCTGCGGGCGCTCGGGGCGCGGATAGAGCGCGTCGCGGCGTGATCCACCCCATCCCCAGCGGCACGCGCGACGTCCTGCCGGACGAGATGCGCGAGCTGCGCGCGATCACGGAAGCGATCCGGGGCGTGTTCGAATCCTCCGGCTACGGCGAGATCGCCACGCCTGCGCTTGAGTACGAGGAGGTGCTCACGCGCGGCGACCCGGCGGCGGCCGACCCGGCCTACAAGCTCTTCGACGAGCACGGCAACGTGCTCGTGCTGCGCTCGGACATGACGATCCCGATCGCGCGCGTGGTGGGTAGCCGCTACGCGACCGCCGAGCCGCCGCTGCGCTTCTGCTATTTCGCCCACGCCTACCGCTCCGTCCGGCCCCAGCGCGGGCAGGCGCGCGAGATGCTCCAGGCGGGGCTCGAGCTGGTCGGCGCGCCCGGGCCCGCCGGCACGGCCGAGGCGCTCACCGTGCTGGCGGCGGCGCTGGAGGCCGCCGGGCTGGAGGGCCACCGGATCGGCCTCGGCGACGCGTCGCTCTACCCGCGGCTGCTCGACCGCCTGAGCGTGCCGGCGAGCGCTCGCAACCAGATCCTCCACGAGCTGGTCACCCGCGACTTCGTCGGCCTCGAGCGCGAGGTCGCCGCCCTCGGGCACGACGAGCTGCTGCGGGTGCCGCAGCTCCGCGGCGGCGTGGAGGTGCTCGACGCCGTGCCGGAGGCGCAGTCGCTGCGTGACGTCTACGACCTGCTGCCGCCCGACGTCGCCGAGCACGTGATCTTCGACCTCGGGCTGATCCGCTCGCTCGGCTACTACACCGGAGCGGTCTTCGAGGTCTACGACGCCGCGTTCGGCTCACCGATCGGCGGCGGCGGCCGCTACGACGACCTGCTCGGTCGCTTCGGTCGCGACCTGCCGGCCTGCGGATGGGCGATGAACGTCGAGCGCCTGCACCTGGCGCGCGTCGGCGAGGGGCGCTGATGAGTCTCGAGGGTCTTCGGCTCGCCGTGCCGCGCGGGGCGCTGCTGGGCGAGACGCTCGACCTGCTCGACGGCCTCGGCGTCGACACCGCCGAGGTCCGCTCGAACGACCGCAAGCTGCTGTTCGAGGACGCCGGCATCGTCACGATGCGCCCTTCGGACGTGCCGACCTACGTCGAGGCCGGCGCCGCCGACATCGGCATAACCGGCAAGGACGTGCTGGCCGAGCAGTCCGAGCGCGACGTCTACGAGCTGCTCGACCTCGGCTTCGGCCCCTGCCGGATGGTCTTCGCGACCGTCGACGGCGCCGATCCCGCCGCCGAGGCGCTGCGCCGCCTCGGCGTGATGCGCGTCGCCACCAAGTACCCGAAGATCGCCGCCCGCTACTTCGAGCGCACCGGCCGCCAGGCCGAGATCGTCGAGGTCAAGGGCTCGGTCGAACTGGCGCCGCTGGCCGGACTGGTGGAGGGGATCGTCGACCTCACGGCCACCGGCACGACGCTGCGCGAAAACGGCCTGGTCATCCGCGAGGAGATCGCGGCGTCGACCGCGCGGCTGATCGCCAACCCGGTCGCCCACAAGCTCAAGGCCGGCGCGATCGACACGCTGGTGGAGCGCATCCGTGCGGCTTAGCTGCACCGTCGAGAGCGCCGCCGCGGCCGCCGCCGGCGTTCGCCGCACCATTGCCGAGACCGGCTCGGTGCAGGTGACCGCGATCGTCGAGGACGTGCGCGACCGGGGTGACGAGGCGCTGCTCGAGTACGAGCGCCAGCTCTCCGGCAACGAGGCGGTCCAGGTGTCCCAGGCCGAGCTCGACGGGGCGCTCGCCACGCTCGACCCCGCGGTCGCGGCCGGGCTCAAGCTCGCCGCCGCCAACGTGCGCGCGGTCGCCGACGCCGGCGTGGACGCCGAGAGCGAGGTCGAGCTGCCCGAGGGCCAGACGGTCCGCCTGCGCGAGGTACCCGTCCGCCGCGCCGCGGTCTACGCGCCCGGCGGCCGCCACCCGTACCCGTCGTCGGTGGTCATGGGCGCGGTCACGGCCCACGCCGCGGGCGTCGAAGAGGTGGTCCTGGCCGCTCCCGGCGGGCACCCGACGATCCTCGCCGCCGCCGCGCTGTGCGGCGTCGACGAGGTCTACCGGATGGGCGGCGCCCAGGCGATCGCCGCGCTCGCGTACGGCACCGAGACGATCTCGCCGGTCGACGTGATCGTCGGCCCCGGCAGCCTGTGGGTGCAGGAGGCCAAGCGCCTGGTGGCCGGCACCGTCGGGATCGACGGGTTCGCCGGGCCCAGCGATCTGACGATCATCGCCTCCGCGGGCGCCGACCCCGAACCGCTGCGGCTCGACCTGCTCGCCCAGGCCGAGCATGGCGAGGGCTCGCTGGTCGTCGCGGTCAGCGACGACGGCGCGCTGCTGGACCGGCTCGAGGACGTCGCCGTGGCGGTGCAGGTGGACGGGATGGAGGCCGCGCTGGCGTTCGCCGAGGCGCTCGCCCCGGAGCACCTCCAGCTCGCCGGCGCCGCCGCCGAGGAGCTCGCTCCGCGCGTGCGCAGCGCCGGCTGCCTGTTCGTGGGCATCGAGTCCGGCACCGCGTTCGGCGACTACGTGGCGGGCAGCAACCACACGCTGCCCACGGATGGCGCCGCCCGCTTCGCGTCCGGGCTGTCCGTCCGCCACTTCCGCCGCCGCATGGCCGAGGTGCGCGTGGGCGGCGCGGCGGCCGCGCTGGCGCGCGCCGGGGCCCCGATCGCCCGGGCCGAGGGGTTCGAGTATCACGCCCAGTCGATGGAGATCCGGGAGAATCCGGCATCCCGATGACCCGCACCGCGCAGATCACCCGCAAGACCGGCGAGACCGACGTGACGCTCACGCTCGGGCTCGACGGCTCCGGGGCCGGCACCCGCTCGACGGGCGTCGGCTTCATGGACCACATGCTCGACCTCGTCGCCCGGCACGGCCGCTTCGATCTCGACGTCACGGTCACCGGCGACCTGCAGACCGGCGCGCACCACACGGTCGAGGACACCGGGATCGTGCTCGGCCAGGCGCTCGACCAGGCGCTGGGCGACCGCCGCGGCATCGTGCGCTACGGCCACGCGACGATCCCGATGGACGAGGCCCGGGCGGCATGCACGATCGACGTCTCGGGCCGGCCGTACGCGGCCATCGAAGGCTTCGACCGCCTGCCGGCCGGCGACATCGCGGGCTTCGAGCACGAGCTCGCCGAGGAGTTCTTCCGCGCCGTGGCGTCCGCCGCCCGGCTGACCCTGCACCTCGATCTGCAGGCCGGCACGAACGCCCACCACATGATCGAGGCCTGTTACAAGGCGTTCGCCCGCGCGCTGCGCGCCGCCGTCGCCGTCGACCCGACCGAGACCGGCATCCCGTCCACGAAGGGCACGCTGACGTGATCGCGATCGTCGACTACGGGATGGGCAACCGCCGCAGCGTGGAGAAGGCGCTCGAGCACGTCGGCGCCGACCCGCGCCTGACCGCCGACCACGACACGATCCGCGCGGCCGACGGGATCGTCGTGCCGGGCGTGGGCGCCTTTCCCGAGGCCATGCGCCGCCTCGGCGCCGGGAGCCTCGACGAGCTGATCGTCGAGCGTGCGCGTGCCGGCGTCCCGGTGCTCGGCCTGTGCCTGGGCATGCAGCTCCTGTTCGATGCGTCGGACGAGCACGAGGGCGCCGACGGCCTCGGCCTGCTCAGCGGCCACGTGCGCGCGCTGAGCGCGCCACGGGTCCCGCATATCGGCTGGAACCTCGTCACGTTCCGCCGCCCCTCGAAGCTCATCGACGGCCTCGGCGAGGCGGCGGCCTTCTACCACGTCCATTCGCTGGTGTGCGAGCCGGACGACGAGGCGGACGTCGTGGGCCGCGGCGAGTACGGCGACCGCTTCGTCTCGATCGTCGAGCGCGACAACGTCATGGGCTGCCAGTTCCACCCCGAGAAGTCCTCGCGCGACGGCCTGGCGCTGCTGCGCAACTTCGCGAAGGTGGGCGTCGCGGCGTGATCCTGTACCCGGCGATCGACATCTACGGCGGCCGGGCGGTGCGGCTCGTGGAAGGGCGCTTCGAGGACGCGACGACCTACCACGACGACCCACTGGAGGCGGCCCAGAGCTGGGTCGACGCCGGCGCCCGTTACCTGCATGTCGTCGACCTCGACGGCGCCAAGGAGGGCGAGCCGCGCTCGATCGAGCACCTGCGCCGGATCGTCAACGGCACCGGGGTCCCGGTGCAGTACGGCGGCGGCCTGCGCACCGTGTCGGCGGTCCGCGACGCGCTGCGGGCAGGCGCCGAGCGGGCGATCGTGGGCACCGCGGCGTTCCGCGACATCGACTTCCTCGACGAGATCGTGGCGACCTGGGGCCCGCGGATCGTCGTGTCCGTCGACGTGCGCGGCGGCTACATCTCCACGGCGGGCTGGACCGAGACCACCGAGCTGCCGCCCGTGGACGCGATCCGCCGCCTACAGGACCGCGGCGTCGCGTCGTTCGTCTACACGAACGTCGACCGGGACGGCCGGCTCGAGGGCCCCGACGCGGACGAGGTCCGCCGCGTGGCGGACGCCGTTCGCGGCCGCTTCCTGTACTCCGGCGGCATCGGGCGCCGTGAGGATCTCCAGAGCCTGGCGGCGATGCGCCAGGTCAATCTGGCGGGCGTGATCGTCGGCAAAGCGCTCTACGAGAAGCGATTCACGATCGCCGAGGGCCAGGCGGCGCTCGACGGCGTGGACTGAGCGCACCGCCGGTGGGACCATCCGTCCCATGCTGCTCGAGCGGGAGCCGACGCTCGAGGCCTTGTCGCAGGCGGTGAGCGCAGCCGCGGCCGGCCGCGGCTCCGTGGCGCTCGTGACCGGCGACGCGGGGATCGGCAAGACCAGCCTGATCCGGGCGTTCGCCGACCGCGAGGAAGACCGCGCGCGGCTGCTGCTCTCCGCGTGCGACGACCTCATGGCGTCGCGCACGCTGGGCCCGCTGCGCGACGCGGTGCTCGGCAATGAGCCGGTCGACGACGTGTTCAGCGCGCTGCTCGACGAGCTCGCCGCCGAGGCGCCGACGGTGCTCGTCGTCGAGGACATCCACTGGGCCGACGACGCCACGCTCGACGTGCTCGGCTACGCGGCGCGGCGGATCGCGCCGCTCGGCGCGGTTCTGGTTCTGACCTGCCGGGACGACGAGGTCGATACCGGACACCCGCTCAGCCGCTTCCTCGGCGTCCTCGTCGGGACGCCGCTCGTGCGCCTGCCGCTGCGGCCGCTGTCGGCTGACGCGGTGCGGCGGCTGTGTGCGGGGACCGGGGCCGACGCCGCCGTCGTGCACCGCGTCACGGGCGGCAACCCGTTCTTCGTGACGGAGGCGCTCGCGTCGCCGCGCGACGCCGTGCCGGTGAGCGTGATGGAGGCGGTGATGGCCCGCATCGCGCGCCTGAGCCCCGAGTGCCACGACGCGCTCGATCAGCTCTCGGTCGTGCCGTCGCACGTCGACATCGACCTCGCCGCTTACCTGCTCGGCCCGGCGCTGGACGCGCTCTCCGAGGCCGAGACCGCCGGCGTGCTGGAGGTGCGTCCGGACCGGCTCGCGTTCCGCCACGAACTGGCCCGCCGGGCGATCGAGCACAGCCTCCCGGAGCTGCGCCGCCAACGGTTGAACGCCGCGGTCGTGCAGGCGCTGCTGGCGCGGGAGCAGCCCGAGCGGGCGCGGCTGATGCACCACGCGATCCAGGCCCGGGACGGCGCGACGATCGCCGCCGTCGGCCCCGCCGCCGGGCGCGAGGCCGCGGCGGCCGGCTCGCACCGGCAGGCGCTCGCGCACTACGAGGCGGTGCTGGCTCACCTGGAACGCCTACCGGTGCGCGAGCGGGCCGAGGTGCTCGACTCCTACGGCTGGGAGCTCTACAACGCGCACCGGTTCCGTGAGGCCGTGGACGCCGGCCGCGCCGCGGCGGCGCTGTTCGAGGAAGCGGGCGACCCGGTGGCTCTCGGCGGCTGCCTCGTGCGGATCTCCCGGCACCTGTTCATGGCCGGCGACACCGACGGCGCCGAGGCCACCGCGCAGCGCGCGGTGCTCACGCTCAAGCCGACCGGCGACGGCCCGGGGCTCGCCCACGCGTCGCTCTATGACGGCGCGATCCCGGCGATGACCGACGATCCCGAGCGCGCCGAGCCGATCCTCACCCACGCGCGCGAGCTGGCGATGCTCGTGGGGCGGGCCGACCTGGCGGCGCTCGCGCTCAACTACCTCGGGATCGCGCGCGTGGAGCTCGGGGACCCGGGCGGGCTCGACCTGCTGCGCGAGAGCATCGACGCGGCGATCGCCGCACGCCACCACGAGTACGCGGCGCGCGGGTACTGCAACCTGGCCGAGCTGCTGGCTCGCGGGGGCGAGCTGGACGAGCTCGAGTCGTGCCTGGCCGACGGGCTGCCGTTCGTGCGCGAGCGCGGCTTCTGGTCGCACGCGTACAACCTCGAGGTCCACCGCTGCGTGGCGCTGATCCGCCGCGGGCGCTGGGACGCCGCGCTGACCGGCCTGCGCGAGCTCGTCGAGGGCGTGGAGGAGCCCGGGATGCTGCATGACTACAGCGTTCCGTGGCTGGGCCGGCTGCTCGCCCGCCGCGGCGACGAGGCGGCCGGCGGAATGCTCGCGGCGGCGTGGGAGCACGCCCGCCGCCGGCGGCTGATGATCGGCGTCGCCTACGCGGGGCTCGCCTACGTCGAGTGGGCCTGGCTGGTGGGGAGGCCCGACGTCGCGCGCCAGGTCGGCGACGCGCTGCTGGACCGGACGCGGCACCCGGGCGCCGCGCCGTTCCGCTCCGAGTTGCTGCGCTACCTCGGGCTGGCCGGGGTGTCCGACGCGCCCGCCGGCCCCTGGCCGCGCGCCGACGACCCGTACGAGCGTGCCCTCGACCTCGTGTACGACGGGGACGCCGCCGGGATGCTCGAAGGGCTGCGCGTGCTCGACGGCCTCGGCGCCACAGCCGCGGCGCGGCACGCCCGCGAGCGGCTGCGGGCGTTCGGCGTGCGCGCCCCGCGCGGCCCGCGGTCCGGCACGCCGGCCAATCCTGCGGGCCTCACCGAGCGCCAGCTCGCGGTGCTCGAGCTCGTCAACGAGGGGATGACGAACACGGAGATCGCCGAGCAGCTCGTGGTGTCCGTGCGCACCGTCGACCACCACGTGGCGGCGGTGCTGGGCAAGCTCGGCGTGCGCTCGCGGCACGATGCGGCCGCCGCGGCGCACGCCATGGGCATTGACGTCAGATGATCGATCTCATGGCCCCCATGCGGGTGCGTGGGTCGTGGAATCGGTCATCTAGTCCGTTTCGAGCCCGATCACGCCGTCCGGCAGGCCGGTGCGGTCGACGCTGCCGGCTCCGCTGATCGCCAGCGTGTCGAGCAGCCCGTCGGAGTGGGAGACCTGCAACCGCACCGGGAGCCCGGCGACCGTCGCCGCCCCGCCCTGGCCGGTGATCGTCGCGGCGCGGTTCGCGCCGGCGAGCTCGATGCGGTCGGCGCTCGTGTCGCCGCCCGCGGTGATGATCGTCGCGGCCAGGCTGGTGTGGATGTCGGTGACGCCGGCGGACCGCAGGTCGCCGATCCGCGTGACGTCCGCGCCGCTGCCGGGCAGCACGTCGAACGCCTGGATCCCGGTGACGTCCAGCGACGCGGCGCCGCCGATCCGCAGCCGATTCCCGTGCGCCGTGAAGTCGAACGTCTCGTCGGCGTCGGACCCGAAGACGAACATGCCGTTCCGCGCGCCGCCGCCCCCGTCAATCCGGTCCTCGCCGTCGCCGGCGCGCCAGGTGGTGCTGTCGAGGTCGCCGCCGAGGTCGATGACGTCGTCGCCCTTGCGGCCCTGCACGAGGTCGAAGTCGTTCCCGCCGAGCAGCACGTCGTCGCCCGGGCCGCCGAACATCGTGCCGCCGCCGTCGCCGGCGCTGAGCGTGAGCTTCATGGCGTCCGTGCTCGCGCTGAGTAGGTCGTCGCCGCCGCGGCCGTTGAGCCGCAGCCGGTCGGTCCGCTCGGCGTGCTCGACGGCCACGAAGGGGTCGGCAAGCACGAAGACGCTGTCCCCGAAGCCGCTGATCGACGACTGCTCGTCGTCGTTGGTGCTGTTGACGATGACGCGGTCGTCTCCCGCCCCGGGGTCGACGTCGACCTCCTCCGGGCCCTGGCGGGCGATCAGCGAGTCCTCGCCGGCGCCGGTCTTGAACGCGAGCACCTCGGCGCCGGCGTAGTCGCGCGTGTCGTAGTCGTCGCCGCGATCGGTACCGAAGACGACCAGGCGGTCGTGGCCCTCGCCGTCGACGCGTACGCGGTCGAAGCGCCGGTGCGCGACCTCGAAGTCGACGACGCCGTCCTCGCCGAAGTCGATCTGCACACGGCGGCCGTCGTGGAGCGCCACGACGTCGTCGCCGTCGCCGGCGGCGAGCACGAGCGTGCGCTTCTCGATCCGGGCGCGGCCGTCGGTGGCCGCCGAGACGAACTCGCGATCGCCGTAGCGTGTGTCAGCGCGCTTGAGGTCTCCGCCGATCGTCTTGGCAAACGCGCGGGCGAACGCTTCATCGCCGCGGTCGGCGACGAGCAGCAGATGGTCGTCCTGCGTCACCGAGCCCCCGAACAGCCGCTCCTGGGCCTCCGAGTCGGTGAGCAGGCCCTTGCGCAGGGCGCCCGCGGTCACGTGCGGGACGTCGAGTTCGACGGCATCGCCGGCCGCCCGCGGGTCGAACGTCGAGCACCGAGCCCTGGAGGAAGCGGCGGCGGACGGTCTCGGCGATGTCGCGCAGCTCGTCGTCACTCGCACGGTCGACCTCGAACACGCGCGAGCGCTCGAACGTCGTCGTGCCGAGCGCAGAGTCGAAGAACACGCCGTCGAGCAGCGCGGAGCCGCGGGGCCGGGCGCCACCGTCGGAGACGATGCGCTCGACGCGACGGGCGAAGCCGTTCAGCCGCTTGCCGAGCCGTGAATCGTGCTCATCGGTGATCACCGCCGTGTTGTTGGTGGCGAAGATCTCGGACGCGTCGTCGTGTGCGGACGCGGCAGGAGCGGCGATCGCCAGGCCGGCGATCGCCACGAGCAGGGGGCGGATCATTCGGGGAGGGTCCTTTCGTCTTGCCGGCCGAGCGCGCCGGCCAGGCGGGCACGGGCGCGGAACAGGCGGCTCATCACGGTCCCGCGCGGGACGCCGAGTGCCGAGGCGGCCTCGGCGTAGCTCAGCCCGGCGAGGTCGACGGCTGCGACCACGTCGCGGAGCGGCGCTGGCAGCGCGGCGATCGCGGCGTACACCTCGGAGGCGTGCGCCGCGAGCTCAGGGTCGCCCTCGCGGGCCGCGATCTCGTCGAGCTGGTCGTCGCCATGGACGCCCGGAGCCCGCCGCTCGGACCGCCGGTGGTCGTGCAGGACGTTGCGGAGCGTCCGCGCGAGGTAGGGGAACTCATTGCCGGTGCGGAGCCGCCGCGGCCGCGAGAGGACGCGCAGATACGTCTCCTGCGTGAGGTCCTCCGCGAGATGCGGCGAGCCGCAGAGTGCGTACGCCAGGCGGTGCAGGCGGGGGAGGAGCACCGCGGCGGCATGGGGATCGAGCACCGGCACCGCGGCACTGTCTCGGGATGCGAGGCCCCGCGCATCGGTAAGCGCCTACCTATCTATGGGCAGTCGCCTACCTAGGGTCACGGTCCGAGAGCCCGATGGCACTCGGCGGCGCCGGCCCGCGCCTGCCGGCACCCGGCATCCGGTCACGTGCCACCAGCATGCTCGCGGATCCCGTGCGACGGCAGGCACGACCCAGCATCCGCCGGTGGTGCCGCCGGGCCCCCGGACCGCGACCCTAGACTCAGCCGCGGTGCACTACAAGCGGATCATTCCGTGCATGGACGTCGACGGCGGCCGCGTGGTCAAGGGCACGCGGTTCATCGACATCCGCGATGCCGGTGATCCGGTCGAGCTGGCCGCGCACTACGACGCCACGGGCGCCGACGAGCTGATCTTCCTCGACATCACGGCGACCTCCGACAAGCGGGCGACCGTCGTCGACCTGGCGCGGCGCGCCGCGGACGAGGTGTTCGTCCCGTTCACCATCGGCGGCGGGGTGCGCGAGGTGGCCGACGCGCAGGCGGTGCTCGACGCCGGCGCCGACAAGGTGTCCGTGAACTCGGCCGCCGTGGCCCGTCCGGAGCTGATCTCGGAGATGGCCGACGTGTTCGGCGCCCAGTGCGTGGTGCTGGCGATCGACGCCAAGCGCAGCGGCGAGGGCTTCGAGGTCTACGTGGCCGGCGGCCGCACGGCGACCGGGCGCGACGCGGTCGCCTGGGCCCGCGAGGGTGTCGAGCGCGGGGCGGGGGAGATCCTGCTCACCTCGATGGACCGCGACGGCACCAAGGACGGTTACGACCTCGAGCTCACGCGCGCCATCTCGGAGGCCGTCGACGTGCCGGTGATCGCCAGTGGCGGCGCCGGCGAGCCCGCGCACCTCGTCGCCGGGCTGGACGCGGGGGCGGACGCTGTGCTGTGCGCGTCGATCTTCCACTACGGGCAGTACACGATCCCCGAGGTGCGCGCGGCGCTGCGCGCCGCCGGGGTGGCGATGCGCCCTTGAGCATTCGCTTGTAAGGTTCCGCACATGAAGGTGCGAGACGCCATGACAGAGGATGTACTCACCATCACGCCTGGCCGCTCGCTGCGCGAGGCGGCGCGTTTCATGACCGAGCACAACGTCGGCGCGGTCGTGATCATCGATCCCGAGGAGCCGGGCCCAGGGATCATCACCGAGCGGGACGTCGTGCGCTCGCTGGGCGCCGGGGAGGACCCGGACGGCGAGCTCGTGCGGCATCACCTGACTGCGCGGGCGACGTTCGCCGACGGCGACTGGGACCTCGAGGAGGCCGCCGACGCGATGGCCAGGGGCGGGTTCCGCCACCTGGTCGTGGTCGAGGCGGGCGAGGTCGCGGGGATCATCTCGATGCGCGACCTGATCCAGGTCTGGCGGCCGAGCGCGCGCCGCGTCAGCTAGCCCGAGTTCTTCTCCGACTTCTTCTTCTGCTGCTGCTTCTTCTTGGCCGCGGCGGCCTTCTTCTTCTTCGCCTGAGCCTGCTTCTTCTTCGCCTGAGCCTGCTTCTTCTTCGCCTGAGCCTGCTTCTTCTTCGCCTGAGCCTGCTTCTTCTTCGCCTGAGCCTGCTTCTTCTTCTTGGCCGCCGCCGCCTGTTCTTCTTCTTGGCCTGAGCCTGCTTCTTCTTCGCGGCGGCCTGCTTCTGCTTGCGCTGCTTGGCCGCCTTGCGCTTCTCGGCCCAGCGCTCGGCCCGCGCACGTTCCTGGGCCACGGTCAGCGGCTCGAACGCGGCGACCGATGAGAAGCCGGTCAGGTAGATCGTCGTGCCGTCGGAGACCACCGGGTTGAACGCGCCGCGCGGGCTCCTCCAGACCACCCGGCCCGTGCGCGCGCCCAGTGCCTTGGTGTCGCGCTCGCCCCAGTTCGAGTAGTAGACGATGCCGCCGATGATCGTGGCGCCGCCGGAGATCTTGCCGCCGTCCTTGTGCGTCCAGCGGGTCGCGCCGGAGCGGGCGTCGAGCGCGTAGAACGTGCCGTCGTAGCTGCCGAAGTACACGGTCGGCTGCCCGCCCGGAACCTGGGCGACGGCCGGTGAGGCGTACACGTAGGAACCCGTCCCGCGGCGCCAGGCGAGCTTGCCGGTCTCCGCCGAGAACGAGTACATGTTGCCGTCGGTGTTGCCGATGTAGACGCGGCCGAAGGCGACGGCGGGCGTGGCGTAGAAGTTGCCGGCGGAGAGGCCGAAGTTGGCGCCGCTCGTGCCCGCGTGCCAGACCTGCTTGCCGGTCTGCTGGGAGATCGCGTAGACGTTGCCGCCGTAGGTGCCGAAGTAGAGCTTGCCGTCGGCCAGCGCCGGGCCGCCCTTGACCGCGCCGCCGGCGCGGAACTTCCACTTGATGCTGCCGTCGTCGACGCTCATCGCGTAGACGGTCCCGTCCTCGGTGCCGAAGTAGACCCGGTGGTCGACGACGATCGGCGAGGACTCCGAGCGGCTCGGCAGGTCCTTCGACCACGAGACCTTGCCGCTGCGGGCCCAGATCGCCGCCACCTTGCCCGGGCCGCCCTTCGTGCGCTCGAGGATCGTGACGACGATCTTCTTGTCGCCGTACGCGGGGGAGGAGGCCGACAGGTAGCCCATGTCGCGCCGCCAGTGGACGCGGCCGGTGTTGGCGTCGAGCTTCACGACCTCGCCGTCGTTGCGGACCGTGAACAGGCGCTGGCCGACGATGATCGGCGGGAACTCGAGCAGGACGTTGGCGTCCCAGCTCCAGCGGCGCTTGAACGGTGGCGCGACCGACGGGTCGGTCGGCAGGTAGCGGCGCCGGTCACGCGAGTAGCCGTACTGGGCCCAGGTGAACCCAGAAAGGGGGTCGACCTTCTTCCCCTTCTTGCCCTTCTTCTTCGGGGCCTTGGCCTGGGGGACGTTGGTCTGCTCGGGCTCGGGGCGGAACTCGACGTCCTTGTTGAACACGTCACCCGGACGGGTGAGCGCGAAGACGGCTGCAGCGCAGACAAGAAGCACCACGACAGCCGAGAGGACGATCACGATCCGCCGCCGGTACCAGCGTGGGCGGTCCGACGACATCACATAGGAGGGTAGCCAGCCGCGAAGATGCCGGATGTGGGCGTATTGAGGGACCTTGGGCGGCCTCCGGCCGTGGCCGCGCTGGAGGGCGAGGACGCCGTGTACGTGGTCGGGGGCGCCGTGCGGGACGTCCTGCTGGGGCTCCGGCCACACGAGCTCGACTTCGTGGTGGAGGGCGACGCGGTGGCGGTGGCGCGGCGCGCGGCCAAGCGGCTCGGCGGGCGCGTGGTGGTGCACGACCGCTTCGGGACCGCCACGGTCGAGGCCCCGGAGGCGACGTTCGACCTGGCCGGCGCTCGCCGCGAGTCCTACGAGCGCCCGGGCGCGCTGCCCGACGTGGAGCTCGGCGCGTCGCTCGACGAGGACCTGGCGCGGCGCGACTTCACGGTCAACGCGATCGCACTGCACCTGGCCGACGGCGAGCTGACCTTTCACGCGGGCGCGCGCGAGGACCTCGACGCGCGGCGGCTGCGCGTGCTGCACGATGCATCGTTCCGCGACGACCCGACGCGGCTGCTGCGGCTCGCGCGATACGCGGCGCGGCTCGGGTTCCAGCCCGAGCCGCGGACCGACGACCTCGCCGCCGCCGCGGTCGCCGGCGGCGCGCTCGAGACCGTCACCGGCTCGCGCCTGGGCGCCGAGCTGCGGCTGCTGGCGCGCGAGCCGCAGCCCGCCGCGCTCGCCGCGCTGCAGCGGCACGGGCTCGGCCAGGCGCTGCTGGGCCCGCGCTTCGACGTCGATCCGGACCTGGTCGCCCGCGCCGTGGCGCTGACGCCGCGCGACGGCGACGCCGGGCTGGCGGCGCTGGCGACCGCGCTGGTGGGCGCGGACGACGTCGCCGCCACGCTCGACCGGCTGGCGTTCCCGGCCTACGAGCGCGAGACGGTGGCCGCCGCGGCCGACGCGTCACCGGTGCGCGACGGCTCCGACATGGAGCTGTGGCGCCGGTTCCGGGCCGCCCGGCCGGAGGTCGTGGCGGTGGCCGGCGCCCTCGGCGATCCGGCGGCCGCGCGCCGCTGGCTCGACGAGGTCCGCCACCGGCGGCTGGCGATCACCGGGCACGACATCGTCGCCGCCGGGCTCGCAGGCCCCGCGGTCGGTGCGGCGCTCGAGGCGGCCACGGAGGCGATGCTCGACGGGCGCGCCCCCGGCCGCGACGAGCAGTTGGCTGCTGCGCTCGGGTCAACTGCGGCTGGGTAGGGAGCGGGTGCGCCCACGCCGCGGTTGATCCGTGGCGCGTTAGTTCCGCGATACCGGTACTAAAGCGCCACGGGCCGGTGCGTGGCGCCTTTTCCGCTCATACGACGGATAACGCGCCACGGACGACCGCGAGCGCGGGCGTCCCCGCCCCCTACCCAGCCGCAGTTGACGTTCGCCGGGCTAGCATCCCGCCCATGGAGACCGCGACGCTACCCCGGCTGGACGCGCCGTTCCGCTGGGACGGCGACCACGTGGCGGCGGATCTGCCAGGCGCCCGCGCCCTGTTCACGACGCGTCGCGGCGGCGTCTCCGAGGGCCCGTTCGAGTCGCTGAACCTGGGTCGCAAGACCGCCGACGACGGCGCGAACGTCGACGAGAACCGGGCACGCGTCGCGGCGGCGACCGGCTGCGCCCGGGAGCGGTTCCTGTACGGCATCCAGGAGCACGGCACGACCGTGCGGCGCGCCACCGAACCGCCCGGCCCGGACCGCCCGCCCGCGCACGAGGACGGGCAGGCGACCGCGCTGCGCGGCCATCCGGCGCTGGTCTTCGTGGCCGACTGCACGCCGGTGATGCTGGCCGCCGACGGCGCCGTGGCGGCGCTGCACGTGGGCTGGCGGCCCGCCGCGGGCGGGATCGTCGGGGAGGGCGTGGCCGCGCTGCGCGAGGTCGGCGGGTCCGGACCGGTGACCGCGCTGATCGGCCCCGGCGCGCGCGGCTGCTGTTACGAGGTCGGCGACGAGGTCCACGCCGCGTTCGCGAGCTACGACGCCCGGCGCGGGCAGAACCTCGACGTGCCGGCCGTCATCCGCGCTCAGCTCGCCGAGGCGGGCGTGGACGAGGTGCACGACACCGGGCTGTGCACGATGTGCTGGTTCGGCCTGTTCTTCTCCCATCGGCGCGACGGCGGCGTGACCGGCCGGCAGGCGGGGATCGTGTGGCGACACTGATCACGGGCATCGACGCGGGCCGCGTGCGCGCGAACCTCGAGCGGATCCGCGGCGAGCTGCCGCCCGAGGTGGAGATCCTGGCCGCGGTCAAGTACGTGCCGCTCGAGGAGCTCGGCACACTCGCCGAGGCGGGCATCACGATCGCCGGCGAGAACCGGGCGCAGGAGCTCGAGGCGAAGGCCCAGGCCCACCCGGAGTTCCGCTGGCACTTCATCGGCCAGCTCCAGAGCCGCAAGGTCAAGCAGATCCTCCCCTACGTGGAGCTGATCCACTCGGTCGCGTCGGACTCCGCGCTGCGCCAGCTCGATAGCCACGGCACGCCGGAGACCGAGATCCTCGTCGAGGTCAACGTGGCCGGGGAGGAGGGCAAGGCCGGCATCGCACCGGACGAGCTCGGCGCGTTCATCGCGCGCTCGCCCGCCCGCGTCGTGGGCCTCATGACCATGCCGCCGTTCACCGACGATCCGGAGGCCAGCCGGCCGCAGTTCCGGCGTCTGCGCGAGCTGGCGGAGGAGCACGGCCTGCGCCATCTCTCGATGGGAACGTCGCAGGACTACCGCGTCGCGGCCGAGGAGGGCGCGACGATCGTACGTTTGGGCACGATCCTGTACGCGTAGACTTGGCGGTTAGCAGGGAAACCGCGCTACGGCGCGAACCCCATCGCACGCATGGCCTTCCGCGACACCTGGCACAACGTCCTCGTCTACTTCGGCCTCGCCGAGGACCGTGACGCGTACGACGAGGAGCCCGCCGACTACCGTGAGCCCGAGGCGGAGCTCGAGAACCGCTACCGGGAGCGGCCGAACGTCCGGCGCCTGTCGTCCCGCCGCCGGCGCGACGACATCGACGACATCTTCGCCGACGAGTCCCCGTCCGAACGGGGCACCGCGGTGCTGCGGTCCGTCGGACCGCCCGATAGCTCCGCCCGCGGCACCAATGGGAGGGATGTCCGCGTGCACCTAGTGATCCCCAAGTCCTTCAACGACGCCCAGGACGTGGCGGACAAGTTCAAGGACTCGATCCCCGTGATCATCAACCTGCAGGGGTCCGAGAGCGACCTCTCCAAGCGCCTGATCGACTTCGCCTCCGGCCTCACCTACGCGCTCGACGGCGGCATGCAGCGGATCGCCGACAAGGTGTTCCTGCTCACGCCGCGCAACGTCGAGGTCTCCGCGGAGGAGCGCGCCCGGCTGATCGAGAAGGGCTTCTTCAACCAGAGCTGAGATAACGTCCGACCCATGCAGGTCGGCTTCATCGGCTCAGGCAACATGGCCCGCGCCCTCGCTCGGGGGTGGGGCGATCCCGTGCTGTGCACCGACTCCGGGTCGGGGCGGGCACGGAAACTCGCGGAGGAGGTGGGCGGCGAGGCGGTCGCCACGAACCGCGAGCTCGCCGAGCGCGCCGACGTCGTGGTGCTCGCCCACAAGCCGGCGCAGCTGGCCGAAGTGGCGTGGGAGGCCGCGGGCTCCGCGAAGGCCGTCGTGTCGCTGCTCGGGCGCACGCCGCTGGCCGACGTGCGCAGCGCGTACCCCGGCGTCCCCGCGTTCCGCGTGGAGCCGAACACCGCCGTCGAGGTCGGGCGCGGCGTGCTGGCATTCGCCGAGGGCGACGCCGTCGAGACGGACCCGGACCTGCGCGAGCGGCTCAAGGAGTACTTCGGGCGCCTGGGCGCGGTCGTGGAGGTCCCAGAGCGGCTGATGTCGGTCGCCGGCGCGTGCTCTGGCGTGGGGCCCGCGTACTGGGCGCTGCTGGTCGAGGCGTGGGTGGACGCGGCGGTCAAGCGCGGGATGCCCGCCGCGCAGGCGTCGCAGCTGATCATCGAGACGATGGCCGGCTCGGCCGAGCTGATCCGCGCCCGCGGCGGCGACACGCTGGCCGTGCGCCGCGAGGTCGCCTCGCCCGGCGGCACGACCGCCCGTGGGCTGGCCGCGCTCGAGCGCGGCGGCGTGCGGGCCGCCTTCAGCAGCGCGATGGACGACGTGGTCGGAGGCTGACGTGGAGGCGCGCGAACAGATCGCGGACTTCCTGTCTGCGCTGATCACGGTCTACGTGATCATCATCATCGCCTGGATCGTCGTGTCGTTCGTGTTCGCGCTCGGCGCCCGCGTGCCGTACTCGCGGCCCATCAACGCGGTGCTCGACTTCCTGCGCGACGTCTCCGAGCCGTACCTGCGCGTGTTCCGCCGCCTGCCGCTGCGCATCGGCCCGCTCGACCTGTCGCCGATCGTGGCGATCATCGTGCTCCGTATCGTCGGTGGCATCGTGGTGAACGCAATCGACCCCGGCTGATGACCGCGACGGCTCGCGCCGCGGTGGTCGCGGTCGGCGTCGTCGTCGCCGACCAGGCGGTCAAGGCGCTCGTCCGCTCGACGATCGACCGCGGCGACGCCGTCGACCTGGTCCTCGGCATCAAGATCGTCAACGTCCGCAACAGCGGGATCGCGTTCGGCATGTTCTCCGGCGGCGGCGTGGTGCTGGTGATCTTCGCGATCGTGGCGCTGACCGCGCTGCTCGTCTTCTTCGCCCGCCACCGCGACCGCCCGCTCGTGTGGCTGCCGACCGGCCTGCTGATCGGCGGCGCCGCCGGCAACCTGATCGACCGCATCCGCGAGAGCGGCGTCACCGACTTCATCGACTTCCCGTGGTGGCCGGCGTTCAACGTCGCCGACATCGCGATCACCTTCGGCGTCCTGACGCTGCTGTACGTGCTGGAGGGACCGCCGCGGCATGGCCGCCGGTGACCGCGAGCTGGTCGTCGGCCCCGACGAGTCGGGTGAGCGCCTCGACGTGTTCCTGGCCCGCGACGCCGGCTCGCGCGCGGCCGCCCAGCGCCTGATCGATGCCGGGCTCGTGCTGGTGGACGGCGCGCCGCGACCGAAGCGCCACGCGGTCGCGGCCGGCGAGCGGATCACGGTCAGCCCGGCGCCGTCGCAGCCGGAGGCGGCGGTCCCGGACGCGACGTTCGGCGTCGTGTACGAGGACCCGTACCTGCTGGTGGTCGACAAGCCCGCCGGCGTCGTCGTGCACCCGGCGCGCGGGCACCGCGCCGGCACACTCGCCCAGGCGCTTCAGGGCCGGGCCGCCGGGGGCGACGATCCGAACCGGCCGGGCATCGTGCACCGGCTCGACCGCGACACGTCGGGCCTGCTCGTCGTCGCGCGCACCGACGAGGTCCACGCGGCGCTCAAGGCCATGCTCGCGGAGCGCCGCATCACCCGCGAGTACCTCGGCCTGGTGGAGGGCCGCCCGGCAGCGCGCGCGGGCACGATCGACGCCCCGCTGGGGCGCGACCGCCGGGTGCGGACCCGGATCTCCACCGACACCGATGAACCGCGCGAGGCGATCACCCACTTCGAGACCGAGCAGGCGCTGGATGGCTACACGCTGCTGCGCCTACGGCTGGAGACCGGCCGCACGCACCAGATCCGCGCGCACCTGAAGGCGATCGGCCACCCGGTGGCCGGCGACCCGGAGTACGGGCGTCCCGGCGTCCTGGGGCTCACCCGCCAATTCCTCCACGCCGAGCACCTCGCGTTCGCGCATCCGGTGACAGGAGAGGCGATCGACGAGCGATCACCTCTCCCACCGGACCTACGTGCCGCGCTGGAAATAGCGGCCCGGTCCACCGGAGGTAGGGGAAGGGAGGGCCGGGCCGCAGAGGCCTAAACGGGGGCGCTCGCAAGAACTTTCGTAAACTTGTCTCAATCCAATCCAACGACCCCGGGCGGCCATCTTCCGTCCGAGGCCGCGGCCCTGCCCGGCGCACGGAGCGCCGGGTCCGCTGAGCCTCATCGCCCGGGTTGCTATTCACAACGACATAAGGGAGCAATTCCGTGGCTCAGGTAGGAATCAAGGAGCTGCTGGAGGCCGGTGTGCACTTCGGCCACCAGACGCGCCGCTGGAACCCGAAGATGCGCCGTTTCATCTTCGGCGAGCGTGGCGGCATCTACATCATCGACCTGCTCAAGACCGAGCAGCTGCTGGCGCAGGCCCAGGACTTCGCGTCCGGCATCGCCAACCACGGCGGCACCGTGCTGTTCGTGGGCACCAAGAAGCAGGCCCGCGACGGCATCAAGGAGATCGCCGAGTCCGCCGGCATGCCCTACGTCAACCACCGCTGGCTGGGTGGTCTGCTCACCAACTTCCAGACCATCTCGCTGCGCATCAAGCGCCTGCACGACCTCGAGCGCTACGCGTCCGATGGCCAGCTGGCGCTGCTGCCGACGCGCGAGCGCCTCTCCGCAGAGGCCGACCTGGAGAAGCTCCAGGCGAACCTGGGCGGCGTGAAGAACATGCAGCGCGTGCCCGACGCGATGTTCGTGGTCGACCTCAAGACCGAGGCGATCGCGGTGCGCGAGGCGCAGCGCCTGCGGATCCCGATCATCGGCCTGGTCGACACCAATTGCGATCCCGACGGGATCGACTACGTGGTGCCCGGCAACGATGACGCGATCCGCGCCTGCACGCTCGTGACGCGCGCGATCGGGGACGTCGTGTCCGAGGGCCGCACCCGCTTCCGCCGCGAGGAGGAGCGTGCCCGCCAGGAGGCCGAGGAGCAGGCCCGCCGCGAGGCCGAGGAGCGCGCGCGCCGCGAGGCCGAGGAGCAGGCCCGTCGCGAGGCCGAGGAGCGCGCCGCCGCCGAGGCCGCGCTGACGCAGGCGGGCGAGGGCGAGACGCGCGACCAGGCCGAGGCCGAGGTCGCCGCCGCCGCGCAGGTCGCGACGCCGCAGGCCGAGGGCACCGGCGCCGCCGAGGCGGCCGCTGCCGCCCAGGCCGCCGACGAGCCGGCGATGCCGGCCGCCGGCTCGCCGACTGGTGAGGCGCCGTCGCCGTCCGTCGAGGCCCCGGCCCCCGAGCCGGAGGCGCCGGCCGCCGAGGCTGCGCCCGCGGCCCCTGTCGCGGAGCCGGAGGCTCCGGCCGCCGAGGCCGCGCCGGAGGCTCCGGCCGCCGAGGCCGAGCCGGAGGCGCCGGCCGCCGAGGCCGAGCCGGAGGCACCCGGCCGCCGAGGCCGCGCCGGAGGCACCGGCCGCTGCCGAGCCGGAGGCGCCCGCCGCGGAGCCCGAGGCGCCGGCCGCCGAGGCCGCGCCCGCGAAGCCGGCGAAGCCCAAGAAGGCGCGCTCCCGCAAGCCGAAGGCCTCGAAGAGCGAGGACGCCCCCGCCGCGGAGGCCCCCGCCACCGACGACTCAGAGAAGAAGGACTAGACAGATGGCCGCTATCACCGCATCCCAGGTAAAGGAGCTCCGCGACCGCACCGGCGCGGGCATGATGGACTGCAAGAACGCCCTCGCCGAGACCAATGGCGACATCGAGGCCGCCGTCGAGCTGCTGCGTGTCCGCCTCGGCGACAAGGCGCTCAAGGTCGGCGGCCGCGAGGCCACCGAGGGCACCGTCCAGTCCTACATCCACGGCGGCGGCAAGGTCGGCGTGCTGGTCGAGGTCGACTGCAACACCGACTTCGTCGCCCGCAACGAGGACTTCGTCACGTTCGCGCGTGAGCTCGCGCTGCACATCGCCGCGTCGCCGACCACGCAGTATGTCTCCGAGGAGGAAATCCCGGAGGACGCGAAGCAGGCCGAGCTGCGTGTGTTCGAGCAGCAGGCCGCCGACAAGCCCGAGAACGTCCGCGGCAAGATCGCGGAGGGCAAGCTGCGCAAGTGGATGGAGGAGGTCGTGCTCCTCAACCAGGCGCACGTCAACACGGACAAGTACGAGGGCAAGACCATCGAGCAGCTGCGCGTGGAGCTGTCGGGCACGACCGGCGAGAACGTCGTGATCCGCCGGTTCGCGCGCTTCCAGGTGGGTTCTTGACGCAGAAGCCCGCCTTCCAGCGGGTGCTCGTCAAGCTCTCGGGGGAAGCCCTCATGGGCGACCTCGAGTTCGGGACGGACGCCGACACCGTCACTGCCATCGCCCGCCAGCTCAAGGGCGTGCACGACCGCGGCGTGGAGGTCGCGGTCGTGCTCGGCGCCGGCAACATCTACCGGGGCCTGAAGGGCGCGGCCGCCGGCATGGACCGCTCGACGGCGGACTACATGGGCATGCTGGCGATCGTCCTGAACGCGCTGACGCTCCAGGACGCGCTCGAGAAGGAGGGCGTGCACACGCGCGTGCAGTCGGCGATCACGATCTCCGAGGTCGCCGAGCCGTACATCCGGCGGCGCGCGATGCGGCACCTGGAGAAGGGCCGCGTCGTGATCTTCGCCGCCGGCACCGGCAACCCGTTCTTCACGTCGGACACCGCGGCCGCGCTGCGCGCGCTGGAGATGCACGCGGAGGCGATCCTCATGGCCAAGAACGGCGTCGAGGGCATCTACACCGCTGATCCGAAGACCGATCCGGCCGCCGAGTTCATCCCGGAGATCACGGCCCGAGAGGCGCTACAGCGCGGCTTGAAGGTGATGGACTCGACCGCGTTGTCGCTGTGCATGGACAACGGGCTTCCTATCTACGTCTTCAACATGAACGACGAGGGCAACATCGACCGGATAGTCTCCGGCGAACGGGTGGGGACCCTGGTGACGACGGCATGATCGACGACCTCCTTCAAGACGCTCGGGAGCACATGGAGAAGTCCGTGGACGCGACCCGGCACAAGTTTGGTTCCGTGCGCACTGGCCGCGCCAGCATCGCGTTGCTCGACCGCATCACGGTCGATTACTACGGCGCGCCGACGCCGCTCAAGCAGCTCGCGACCGTGTCGGCGCCGGAGGCGCGGCTGCTCACGATCCAGCCGTACGACAAGAGCTCGATCAAGAACATCGAGCGGGCGATCCTCGAGTCCGACGTCGGGCTCACGCCGAACAACGACGGCCAGATCATCCGCTTGCAGGTGCCCGAGCTCACCGAGGAGCGCCGCAAGGACCTGGTGAAGGTCGTGCGCAACCTGGCGGAGGAGGGTCGCGTGGCCATCCGCAACATCCGGCGGGAGGTCATGCACGACCTGCGCGAGCTGCGGGACGCCGGCGAGGCGGGCTCCGACGACGAGCATCGCGCCGAGGAGGCCCTGCAGAAGCTCACCGACGAGAAGGTCACCGAGCTCGACGCGGTCCTCAAGGCCAAGGAAGAAGAGATCCTCGAGGTGTGAGCGCCTCGTACGTCGCCATCATCACGGATGGCAACGGACGCTGGGCCCGGCAACGGGGCCTGCCCGTGGAGGAGGGGCACCGGGCGGGGGCCGACACGGTCAAGGCCCGCCTCCGTGACGCCGTCGAACTCGGCGTGCGTGAGCTGACGGTCTACTCGTTCTCGACCGAGAACTGGTCGCGGGCGCCGGAGGAGGTCAACGCGCTGATGGCGCTGTTCTCCGAGCGCATCCTCGCCGAGACGCCCGAGCTGGACGGCGAGGGCGTGCGGATGCGGTTCATCGGCCGGCGCGAGGGCGTGCTGCCCGAGCTGCTCGACCAGATGCGCTGGGCCGAGGAGACGACGAACGGGAATGACCGGATCACGCTGTTCGTGGCGTTCAACTACGGCGGGCGGGCCGAGATCGTCGACGCCGCGCGCCGGTTCACCGGCACCACCGAGGAGGAGTTCGCCGCCCTGCTGTACGCGCCGGAGATGCACGACCCGGACCTCATCATCCGCACGAGCGGCGAGCAGCGGCTGTCGAACTACCTGCTGTGGCAGTCCGCCTACTCCGAGCTGCACTTCACCGAGGTGCTGTGGCCGGACTTCTCCCGCGAGGACTTCGAGGCGGCGCTCGGCGAGTTCGAGGTCCGCCGGCGCCGGTTCGGCGGGCGATGAGCACCCGGCGCCGCCGCAACACGGGCGCTGATCTCAGCGTCCGCGTGCTGGTGGCCATCCCGGCCGTCGCGTACGCGATCTTCATCATCTCGATGGGCGGCTGGGTGTTCGCCGTCGGGATCCTCGTGCTCGGCTACGTGTGCCTGCACGAGCTGTTCCGCATGTACGAGTCGGTGCGGCCGATCCGGCTCGCGGCGTTCCTGGCGCTCACCGGCTTCGCGATCGCCGCCGTCGAGGGCGGCGAGCGGCAGGTGCTGCTCGTGCTGGTCGCGTTCTTCCCGGTGATGTTCCTGCTCGGCATCGCGACGCCGCGGGAGGGCGGCCCGTCGCTGACCGCCGCGATGTCGCTCACCACGTTCGGGACGGTGTGGGTCGGCATGGCGATCGCGCACGGCGTGCTCCTGCGCGAGCTGCCGCACGGCGGCGGGCTGGTCGTCGCCGTCCTGCTCGGCACGTTCGTCGGCGACACCGGTGCCTACCTCGGCGGCCGCATGTTCGGCACGCGCAAGCTCGCGCCGCGCATCTCGCCGAACAAGACCTGGGAGGGGCTGGCCGCCGGGATCGTGTTCGGGACGTTCGCGGTCTGGTGGTACGGGCTCGGCTCGGAGTGGATGGGCGGTCGCGACGGGGCGATCCTGGGGGTGGCCGTCGCGCTTGCCGCGCCGCTCGGCGACCTGCTCGAGTCGGCGGTCAAGCGCGATGCCGGGACGAAGGATGCCGGTACGCTGTTCGGCGCCCACGGCGGCGCGCTCGACCGGCTCGACGCCGCGTTCTTCACCCTCGTGACCGGCTACTACGTGTGGCTGGCCTTGTCGTAATTGCCGCTGTTCGACCCCCGCGTGCGCATGTCATCCTCGCGCGCGTGGTAGTTCTTCCGTGATGGAGGAGAGCGAGCGGTCCGACCGCCAGATGGCGGAGCTGCTGCAGGAGCTGCGCGTGGCCCTTCCCGGCGTGCAGATCCTGTTCGCGTTCCTGCTCACGGTGCCGTTCGCCCAGGGCTTCGAGAAGGTCACGAGCTTCCAGCGCACGCTGTTCTTCATCACAATGCTCGCCACCGCGGCGTCGACGGTCTGCCTGATCGCGCCGACGGCCACCCACCGGCTGCGTTTTCACCAGAACGACCGCCGCTACGTCATCGAGTCGGCCAACCGGCTGCTGATCGCTGGGCTGGTGTTCCTCGGCATCGCCATCGTCGGTGCGGTGATGCTGATCACCGACTATCTGTTCGGCCTCGGCAGCCACTGGATCTGGCCGACGCTCGTGGCCCTGGCGATCCTCGCGCTGTGGTTCGCGCGCCCCCTGGTGAGGCACCTGCGGGGCGTTTCATCAGGCCCTTAGATCGGCGTTGCCACAATGGGTCGCCGATGAAGCGGCTCCTCATCCTCGGGTCGACCGGGTCGATCGGCACCCAGGCGCTCGACGTCGTCGCCCGCGCGGGCGACGCGTTCGAGGTCGTGGGCCTCTCGGCCGGCACGGCCTACGAGCCGCTGATCGCGCAGGCGCGCGCCCACGGCGTGCGCCGGATCGCGCTCTCGGACACCGACGCCGCGGCACGCGCCGCGGAGTCGTGGACGGAGGGCGAGGTGCTCGCCGGCCCGGAGGGGCTGGTCGAGCTCGTGGCCGCCTCGGACGCCGACCTCGTGCTGAACGCGATCGTCGGCAGCGCCGGGCTCGGCCCGACGATCGTGGCGCTCACCGAGGGGATCGACCTCGCGCTGGCCAACAAGGAGTCACTGGTCGTCGGCGGCGAGCTGGTCACCGCGCTGGCCGAGGCCACCGGGGCGCAGATCATCCCGGTCGACTCCGAGCACTCGGCACTGCACCAGCTGATCGTCACGGAGCGCCCAGGCACGATCGACCGGCTGATCGTCACCGCGTCCGGCGGCCCGTTCCGCGGCCGCGCCCGCGCGGAACTCGAGTCCGTGACGGTCGAGCAGGCGCTCCAGCACCCGACGTGGGAGATGGGCGGCAAGATCACGATCGACTCGGCGACGCTGATGAACAAGGGCCTCGAGGTGATCGAGGCGCACCACCTGTTCGGGACGTCCTACGACCGCATCGACGTCGTCGTGCACCCGCAGTCGATCGTCCACGCGCTGGTCACGCTGTGCGACGGCGCGGCGCTCGCGCACCTCGGTCATCCGGACATGCGGATCCCGATCGCCTACGCGCTGCACCTCCCGGAGCGGGTCGACGTGCCCGCCCGGACGCTCGACCTCGCCGAGCTCGGCTCGCTGACCTTCGAGCCGCCGGACACCGATGCGTTCCCGTGCCTGCGGCTGGCCCGTGAGGCCGCCGAGGCGGGCGGCACCGGGCCGTGTGTGCTGAACGCCGCGAACGAGGTGGCGGTGCACGCGTTCCTGACCGGGCGCCTGGGCTTCATGGGCATCCCCGCGGTGATCGAGCAGACGCTGGAGACGGTCGGTGCGTCCGGCGTGCACAGCTTCGACTCGCTGTACGACGCCGACGCCCGCGCGCGTGACGTGGCCGGCGAGTACGTCGCGGTGCACGCATGAGCTGGCTGCTCGCGTTCCTCGGCTTCGCGCTGCTGATCATCCTGCACGAGCTGGGCCACTTCACGGCGGCCAAGGCGGTCGGCATGCGCGTCGAGCGCTTCGCGCTGTTCTTCCCGCCGCTCGTGCTCCGCAAGAAGTGGGGCGAGACCGAGTACGCGATCGGGGCGATCCCGCTCGGCGGCTACGTGAAGATCACCGGCCAGAACCCGCACGAGGAGATCCCGCCCGAGCTCGAGCACCGCGGCTACTTCCGCCAGCCGGTGTGGAAGCGCGTCGTCGTGATCGCCGCCGGCCCCGCCGTCAACATCGCGCTCGCGTTCCTGATCCTGTTCGCGCTGGTGTGGTCGCAGGGCGTCAGCGAGCCCACGAACCGCATCGAGGAGGTCGGCGCCGCGCCCGCGAAGGGCGTGCTGCAGCCCGGCGACCGGCTCGTGGAGGTCGACGGCGTGCGCGGGAACTTCGAGACGCTGAAGGCGCAGATCGCCTCGCACAAGTGCGCGGGCGAGCAGGTGAGCGGCTGCCAGGCCGCCACCCCGGCGCGGATCGTCGTGGCGCGCGACGGCAGCGAGCGCACGCTGTCGCTCAAGCCGGTCTACAACGCCGACCAGGACGACATGCTCATCGGCTTCGCCGTCAGGAGCACCGATCCGCGGCCGATCGGGCCGGTCGACGCGGCGGATCGCTCGGTGAGCGAGATGTGGTTCTTCACGACGAAGACCGTCGACACGATCGCCGGCATCTTCAACGCGCAGAAACGCGAGCAGATATCCGGCGTCGTCGGCTCCTACGAGGCGACCCGGCAGACGATCCAGATCAGCGTCGAGCGTGCCATCTACCTGCTGGCGATCATCTCCCTGTCGCTCGGCGTCATCAACCTGTTCCCGTTCCTGCCGCTCGACGGCGGGCACATCTTCTGGGCGCTGGCCGAGAAGGTCCGCGGGCGCGCGATCCCGTTCAGCGTGATGGAGCGGGCCGGCTTCGTCGGCTTCGTTCTGGTCATCGCGCTGTTCATGATCGGCTTCACGAACGACGTGGGCCGATTGACCGGGGAGGGCTTCGGGGTCAGGTAATGTCGCTTGATGAGGACCATCGCCGAGGCCTTCCGGATCACGGCCTCTGACCACGCGGACCGGGTCGCGGTCCGCACGAAGGACGACGAGGTATCGCTGACCTGGAGCGAGCTGCGCGATCGCGTGGACGCGCTGGCCGGCGGCCTGGCGGAGCTGGGGGTCAAGCGCGGCGACCGTGTGGCGCTGATGCTGGGCAATCGCCCTGAGTTCCACATCGCGGATCTCGCCGCGATGACCCTCGGCGCGACGCCGGTCTCGATCTATCAGACGTTCTCGCCGGAGCAGGTCGCGTACGTCGTCGCCGACTCGGGCGCCCGCGTAGCGCTGATCGAGTCTCAGTACGCGGAGCGGTTCCCCGACATCGAGCACGTGCTCGTCCTCGAGGACGGCTGGCCGTCGGTGGAGGGGTTCGACGCCGAGCCGCACTGGCGGGCGGTCGACCCCGAGGACGTCGTGACCCTCATCTACACCTCCGGGACCACGGGGCCGCCGAAGGGCGTGCAGCTCGTGCACCGCAACCTCGTGGCGGCCACGCGCTCGACCGAGGCGCTGATCCAGTTCCCCGAGGGCTCGAAGGTCATCTCCTGGCTCCCGGCCGCGCACATCGCCGAGCGGATGGCGCACCACTACCTGCCGATCGTGTTCGCGATGACCGTGACGACGTGCCCGAATCCGCGCGAGGTCGTCGCGTACCTGCCGGCAGTCAAGCCGACCTGGTTCTTCGCCGTCCCGCGGATCTGGGAGAAGCTGAAGGCGGGCATGGAGGGCTTCCTCCTGCAAGGTGACGACGCGGCTCGTAACCAGGCGTGGCTGGCGGGCGCCGCTCGCAAGATCGAGCTCGAGCAGGCGGGGGAGGAGGTGCCCGCCGACCTGGCCGAGACCGTCGCGGAGGCCGACCGCGAGCTGTTCGCCGGCCTGCGGGCGATGCTGGGGCTCGACGAGGCGGTGTCCGTGAACGTGGGCGCGGCGCCGACGCCGCGCGAGGTGCTCGTCTTCTTCCACGCGATCGGGATCCCGTTGGCCGAGCTGTGGGGCATGTCCGAAACCTGCGGCGCGGGCGCCTGCAACCCGCCCGGCCGCGTGAAGATCGGAACCGTCGGCCCGCCCGGCCCGGGCGTCGAGGTGCGGCTCGCCGACGACGGCGAGCTGCTCATCCGGTCCGACGTGGTGATGACCGGCTACCGCAACGCGCCGGAGAAGACCGCGGAGGCGCTGGACGCCGACGGCTGGCTGCACACCGGCGACATCGCGGAGATCGACGGTGACGGCTACATCCGGATCGTCGACCGCAAGAAGGAGATCATCATCAACGCGGCCGGCAAGAACATGTCGCCGGCCAACATCGAGTCGACCCTGAAGGGCTCGAGCCCGCTGATCGGCCAGGCGTGCGTGATCGGCGACGGGCGGCCCTACAACACGGCGCTGATCGTGCTCGACAGCGACTTCGGGCCGGCCTGGGCGTCGCAGCAGGGCATCACCGAGAGCGATCTGCCGTCGCTGGCGCGCGACGAGCGGGTGCGCGCGGCGGTGCAGGCCGGCGTCGACGCGGCCAATGCGAAGCTCGCGCGCGTGGAGCAGATCAAGAAGTTCACGCTCGTAGAGGGCGACTGGGCGCCCGGCGGCGACGAGATCACGCCCACGATGAAGCTCAAGCGCAAGCCCATCGCCGCCAAGTACACCGAGGAGATCGAGGGGATGTACGGCTAGGGCGCCCGCGTCCCGACGGCCAGGAGGTATTCCTTCTCGAACCGCGCGCGTTGCGCGGTGCCGCGATCCCAGTCGTCGCAGAACGCGTCGAGCGCGGCGTCGAACTCGCCGTCACGCCCGTTGCGCCCGGCGTTGGCGCGTGCCGCGATCGTGGGGCCGTAGTACGCCTTGAAGTGCTCGCCGTAGTCTCGTGCGCGCTCGAACGCCGTGATCTCGAGGACGTCGCGCTCCAGCGTGCCGAACATCACGCGGTCGCCGAACAGCTCGGCCAGGTGCTCCTCGCTGCCCCACAGCGGCGGCGACTGGGCGCCGGGCGGCGGCGGCGCGGCGAACGGCTTCATGGTCCGGAACAGCGCGCCGAGCATGCCGTCGGGCGTCCAGCTGAGCAGGCCGATGGTGCCGCCCGGCCGGCAGACGCGCACGACCTCGGCGGCGGCCCGCTCGTGGTGCGGCGCGAACATCACGCCGATCGACGACATCACGACGTCGAACGACCCGGACTCGAACGGGAGTTGCTCCGCGTCAGCGGTCACCCATTCGATGTCGAGGCCATCGGCGGCGCGCCGCCCGGCGTCGAGCAGCTCGGGCGTGAGGTCGCTCGCCACGACGTGCGCGCCGCGACGGGCGGCGGGGATCGCTGCGTTGCCGGTTCCCGACGCGACGTCGAGCACGCGGTCGCCGGAGCCGATCCCGCACGCGGCGACGAGGCGCGGGCCGAGCGGGAGCAGGAACGTCTCGACCATCCGCGGGTAGTCGCCCGAGGCCCACATCGTGCGATGGCGGGCCTTCAGTTCGTCTTGGTGAATGGCGGTCATGGGGCGAAGCTACGCGCGCCGGCCGGCCGCGACTTCGGGAGATCTCCCTATCTTCCGATGCCGCGGCGTGCGGCCTCGGCGGCCGCCTGTCCGCGCGTGTGCACGCCGAGCTTGCGCAGGATCGCCGACACGTGGTGGTCGACGGTCTTCTCGGAGATGAACAGCCTGGCGGCGATGTCGGCGTTGCCGTCGCCGCGGCTCAGCAGCGCGAGCACGTCGAGCTGCCGCGCAGTCAGACCGGCCGGGTTCGCCCGGGTCGTGGCCCGGGGCCCGAGCTGCACGCCGCGGGCGCCGCGCTCGCGGAGGTGCCGGGCGACGATCGCCGCGGCGGGGCGCGCGCCGAGGCTCTGCAACTCGCGCAGGCTCTCGCGGAGGTCGTCGTCGGCGTCGCAGGTGGCGAGCGCGAGCGCGGCGTCGTAGCGGCATTCGCGGGCGGTCCAGAAGTTCGCGGCCGCACGGGCGTCGCCCGCGAGCTCGGCCCGGTACGGGGGCGGCAGCCGCTCGCCGTCGGCGCTGGAGACCGGCGCGGTGATGCCACACCGTGAGCTCGCCGATCGTCCAGCGCGCATCGCTCGCCTCGGCGCGCGCCAGCGCGCGTTCCGTCTCGAGCGGGATCCGGTCGTTGTCGCCCGCCAGC
The DNA here is from genome assembly GCA_963759375.1 of uncultured Solirubrobacteraceae bacterium. Taxonomy (GTDB): domain Bacteria; phylum Actinomycetota; class Thermoleophilia; order Solirubrobacterales; family Solirubrobacteraceae; genus DASSUW01. Next base: position 277,835 of record CAVWYY010000002.1, read on the forward strand.
CACCGCGCCTCCGCCCGCGCCACGGCAGCCGGAGCGAGGCGCTCCAGCTCATCGGTGCGGATCGCGATGGCGCGGGCCTCGTCGAGCAGGGGCCAGGGATCGTCGTCGCCGCGGCGGGCGTGGAGCAGTCCGAGCACGAGCAGCGAGCGGAACCGGCTATGGGGGAGTGAGCCCCGCGTGCGGTCGAGGGTCTCGTGCGCGAGAGCCGCCGCGTCCGCCCAGCGGCCCTGATCGAGCGCGATCCGCGCGGCCCAGCCGCCCAGGTACGTGCCCCACGAGAGCAGGTCGTGCTCCTCGCAGAACGCGCGGCCTGCGTCGAGGTACGCCGCGGCGTCGTCGTAGTCGCCCGTGTCGTGCGCAGACGACACGAGGTTGCAGTAGGCGACGGCCACGTGGCTCGGCAGGTCGGCGTCGAGCGCGAGCTCCAGGCTGCGCAGGAGCTTCTCGCGCCCCTCGGGGATCTCGTGGGTCATCTCGGTGGTCCCCACGTTGCGCATGGCCGCGACGAGCACCTCCGTCTCACCCAGGCGCTCGGCGAGGTCGATCGCCTTCTGTCCCCACCGGCGCGTCCCGGCGAGGTCGAAGTTCATCATGTAGGGCGCCGCGCGATTGGCGTAGGCGAGCGCCAGCTCACGGCTCGGAGGCAGGGATTCGAGGATCTCGACCGCCGTTGTGCCGGCCTCGATGTTCCGCTCACCCTCGCCCTGGTACCAGGCGAACAGCGACAGCCAGCGATGGGCGCCGCCTTCCCGGAGCCGGTCACCTGTTGCAACGTAGATCTCGAGCGCGCGCGTCTCCGCCTCGACCGCCTCGTCGATCGTGCCGCTCAGGAAGCAGGCGTGGGCGCGCCGTTCGAGCAGCGCTGCACGGGTCGCCGCCGGGAGCCCGCCCGCGTGCCGCAGCGCCGCGGCGTAGTGGGCGGCGGACTCGCGGTGGGCGTTGAGCTGCGCGGCGCGATCGCCCGCCGCCTGCGAGTACTCCAGGACGGCGGCGTTGTCGTCGGCCGCCTCGGCGTGATGCGCCAACCGCGCGGGCTCGGCGCGGCCGGCGAGGGCGGCCAGCGCCGCACGGTGCAGGGCCAGGTGCCGGTCGGGCGGGAGCTCCTCCTCGATCGTCGCGCGGGCGATCTCGTGGCGGAAGCCGACCGTGTCGCCGTGGGCGCGGAGCATTCCCGACCCCAGGCACGCCTCGATCGCCGGCAGGTCATCGGCCGCGATCCGCTCGAGGAGCCAGATCTCCGCGCGGGGCCGCGCGACCGCCACGGCTTCGAGCAGCCGCCGCGCGGACGCATCGAGGCGGGCCGCGCGGGCCACCACGGCATCGCGCACGCTGGCGGGAGTGCTGTCCTCGTGGCGCGCGAGCACCTCGGTGACGAAGAACGCGTTTCCGCCGGTGCGGGCGTGGAGGGTGGCGCCGTCGACGCCGTGCGGCGCCGACAGCTGTGTCACGGCGTCCGGTGTGAGCGGCTCGACCGTCATCCGGTGGGCGGTGCTCAGCTGCCCGAGCACCAGTCGCAGCGGGTGGTCGCGCTCCAGCTCGTCGTCGCGGTAGGTGGCGATCACGAGCGCCGGCATCCGCGTCACGCGGCGACCGAGCAGCTGCACGACGTCGAGCGTTGCCTCGTCGGCCCAGTGCAGATCCTCCAGGACGACGATCGACGGGCCCCGGAGCGCCCGCGTCAGCGCGATGACGGCCTCGCTGGCCGACGCGCCGCGCTCGGTCAGCTCCGCCAGCTCGCCCCCGACGTCGGACGCGATGTCGAGGAGCGGGCCGAGCGGCCGCGGCGTGAAGAGCGCCTCGCAGGCGCCGGACAGCGTCGTGACCGAGTGTTGCCGCTCGCTGAAGCCGCGGACGATCGCGGTCTTGCCCACGCCCGCTTCGCCGGCGAGCAGCACCAGTTGCCCCGGCCCGCCTCCACGTACCTCGCCGAGCCAGGCGTCGAGCGTCGCGAGATGGTCGTCCCGCTCGAGGAGCTGCATCGCTCAACGCTACCCCGCCGCGCCTGGGCGGCGCGGCGGGTGCGCTGCGGCTACAGCACCGTGCTGTCGGTGCCGGACCCGCTGGAGCCGCCGGACCCGTCCTTGTCAGGGCACGGTCCGCGGTCCGGCCTCTGCTGCTGCTGGTCGGGCTGCTGCTGCTCCTGCTGGACCGGCGTGGTCGCCGGCCGGTCCTGCTGACCCGTCGTCGAGTCGTCACTCCCGGCGGCGAGGGCCACGGCCGGGACGGACAGTGCGCCCGTCGCGAGGACGACTGCCAGAGTCGTGCGTCTCACCCGGACCTCCTTCCTGTCGTTGACCAGGCCCAGGCTTGCCGCCGATCCGTCAGATCGAGGTAAGACGCGCCTCGTAGACTGGTGGCGTGGCTTCCGAGCGCTCAGTGAACGTCGGCGGCGTCCAGATCGGCGGCGGCGCGCCCGTCGCCGTGCAGACGATGACCAAGACCGAGACGGCGAATCTCGCCGCGACGATGGACCAGATCCGCAAGGTCGCGGACGCCGGCGCCGACATCGTGCGGGTCGCCGTGCCGCGCGACAAGGACATCGAGGCGCTCAAGACGATCGTCGTCGAATCGCCGATCCCGGTGATCGCCGACATCCACTTCAACCACACGCTGGCGCTCAAGGCGATCGACGCGGGAGCGCACTGCATCCGCCTGAACCCCGGCAACATCGGCGGGCCTGAGAAGGTCGCCGAGGTGGCCGACCGCGCGCGCGCCGCCGGGACGCCGATGCGGATCGGCGTGAACTCGGGGTCGCTTCCCAAGCACCTGCACGAGCTCGAGCGCGAGAACCCGGTCGAGGCGCTGGTCACGGCCGCCGTCGAGTTCGTGGCGCTGATGGAGCGCCTGCAGTTCGAGGATTTCAAGGTCTCGCTCAAGTCGACGAACGTGCCCTACACGATCGCCGCCAACCGGCTGCTCAGCGAGCGCATCCCGTATCCGCTGCACCTCGGCATCACCGAGGCCGGCACCAAGTGGTCGGGCTCGCTGAAGTCGGCGGTCGGGCTCGGGACGCTGCTGGCCGACGGGATCGGCGACACGATCCGCATCTCGCTCTCGACCTTCCACGCCGAGGAAGAGGTCAAGGTCGCCTGGGAGATCCTCAAGGCCCTGAAGCTGCGCGAGCGCGGCCCGGTCCTGATCGCGTGCCCGACGTGCGGGCGCCTGCAGTTCGACATGGACACCGTGGTCGCCGACATCGAGCGCCGGCTGGAGGCCTACGAGGACCCGGTCGAGGTCGCCGTGCTCGGCTGCGCGGTCAACGGCATCGGCGAGGCCTCGCACGCGGACTTCGGGATCACCGGCGCCAAGAACGAGGGCCTGATCTTCTCTCGCGGCAAGCCGCTCAAGAAGGTGCCGCAGGAGCGGCTGGTCGACGAGCTGTTCCTCGAGATCGACAAGTACGCGAAGACCAAGCGCATCGACGTCGACGCCGGCGAGCAGGCCGCGGGCGCCGAGTGGCTCTCAGCGGATCGAGGACGAGAACGCCGGCGAGCTCACCCCGGAGCGGCTGGCGAAGCTCGAGGCCGAGAGGGCCCGCGCCGACGCCGACGCGATCGACGAGGCGCTCTCGCCCGTCGATGGCCGGCGGTTCACGCGCGCGTAGCCAGCACCGCGTAGTGCACGGTGAACAGCCGCTCGGCGAGGCCGAGGCGGTGGAGCGTGGTGCGTATGGCTGTCTTCGCTGCGCCCTTGGCTGGGCCGGCGAAGAACGCGTGGTGCTCGTAGCCCAACGGATCCGTCAACTCGTCTCGCGCGCGCAGACCGGCGGACGTCAACTGCGCTTGTAGGGCGGTGCGATCGAACGCGTGCAGGTGCCCCGCGGCTTCGGACAGCGCGCGTTTCGAGGGCCGTTGTGCCGAGCGGTTGTCCTCGAGCGGGACCTCGACGATGACGTTCGGCGCTACGCGTCTCGCCTCCTCGAGGAGGGGGCGAGGGTCGGGGACGTGCTCGATCACGTGGGAGAGGACGGCGAGGTCGTACTCGTCGTCGGCCGCCGGGACGTTGAGGCCGTCGAATGCCTCGACTCTCCGCGCGACACCGCGATCGCTCGCGCGTGCCCGCGGCGTTCGCCGACAGCTCGAACCCGTCGACGGTGGCGATCTCGCTCAGGTGGACGAGCAGCGAGCCGTCGCCGCAACCGATCTCCACGATCGTGCTCGGCTGCAGCTCGGCGCGCTGGAGGAGCGTGTGGACGTGCGCCGCCTTCGACCGCGCGCCGATCGCGCGCCAGCGGCCCATCCGCTCCGCCTCCTGCGCGTCGAGGGCGTAGCCGGCCTCGTAGAACTCGCGCGTCTCCACGCGCGTCATGGTGGCAGCAGGCGCGCGAGCAGCGCCACCGTCCGGTGTGGCTCGTCGGCGATCTGCCGCCAGGTGATGCGCACGACGCGGTAGCCGGCGGCGGTCAGCGCCGCGTCCTTGCGCCGGTCGCGTTCGAACGCCGCGCGGTTGCCGTGGTAGGCGTAGCCGTCGACCTCGACGATGAGCCGGTGGCGCGGCCAGAACGCGTCGACCTCCCAGCCGTTCACCCGCACGTTCGTGGCCGGCCGCTCCAGCCGCGCATGGTGGATCAGGCGCAGCAGCAGCCGCTCCGCCTCCGAGCGCGTCAGGCGCGGCTCGGTGATCGTGGCTCGTCGGAGCGCCGGCCTCGTGTGTAGCTCGTCGGTGGTCGCGAGGCCGCGGATCACGGCTTCCTCGACGGCTCGGTCCAGGTCGTGCTGTGGGAGGTGCGGTGCGAGGTCGTGCAGCGTCCTTGCGGGTCGGGTGAGGCGCAGGCCGCAGTGCACGGCGGCATTGAGGGGGGCGGAGCGGTGGACCTGGAGGCCGGGGCGGGTTCGGCCGGTGGCCGTGACGTGTATGTCGCCTTGGTGCGGTGGGCGGAAGCCCCAGACGGCGGCCGCCGAGTGGTGGCTGAGGGCGCCGCCGGTCGCGAGGATCGCCGCCATCTCGCGGCTGTACGGTGCGTCGATCGGACCCACGCGGTACACGCCGCGGTGGAGCTGCGTCAGCCGCCCGTGCGCGACCCGGTGCGCGACGGCGTTGCGCCCGAGCCCGACCGCGGCCAGTTGCGCCGTCGTCACAACCCCGCACTGACGAGCGGCGAGCCTCGCGATCGCCTCGTCACGAGCCAGTATTTCGTCGCACTCATGCGAGCTCGATGCGTCCGTGCGACGTTCGTCCCCTATAGCCAGCGTTTCGTCGCACGGACCAGCGCGGAGTTGATCGTTGCGACGAAATGCTGCCTGATCGGAAGGGGTCACGCGGCCAAGCATCCCGCCCGCCGGCCGCGTGCCCTCCCTCAATGCCGCAGTTCTTACAAACGCGGCACTGATTCGTTACGAACCGGCGCTGTCGTACCGCTCCCCGACCACACCCCAGTCGACCACGTTCCACCACGCGTCGATGTAGTCCGGGCGCTTGTTCTGGTACTTCAGGTAGTACGCGTGCTCCCAGACGTCGACGCCGAGCAGCGCCGTGGAGCCGTCGGAGATCGGGTTGTCCTGGTTGGCCGAGCCGACCACGGCGAGGCCGGAGCCGTCGTGCACGAGCCAGGCCCAGCCGGAGCCGAACTGGTTGACGCCGGTCTCCTTGACCTTCGCCTGGAAGTCGGAGAACGAGCCGAACGCGCTGTTGATCGCGTCGGCCAGCGCGCCGGTGGGCTCGCCGCCGCCGTCCGGGCTCATGGACTCCCAGAACAGCGTGTGGTTGTAGTGACCGCCGCCGTTGTTGCGCACGGCCTTCTGCTTGTCGGCCGGCAGCGCGTCGAGGTTCTTCAGGACCTCCTCGACCGGCTTGCCGTCCCACTCGGTGCCCTCGAGGGCACCGTTGGCCTTGTCCACGTAGGCCTGGTGATGCTTGTCGTGATGCACCCGCATCGTCGCCTCGTCGATGTGCGGCTCGAGTGCGTCGTACGCATAGGGGAGCGCGGGAACCTCGTAGGCCATGAAAGCTCCTGTCAGTCGTCGGTCTTCTATAGGCGTTCTATCACCACAGCGCTACCCGCCCCGCTCACGCCGTCAACACGGCGCTCGACTAGGCTCTCCACCTTCATGACGAGGCTCCACCACTACTTCCTGCCCACCGAGAAGGAGGCGCCCGCCGAAGCGGAGGCGCTCAGCCACAAGCTGCTCGTGCGCGCGGGGCTCGCCCGCCAGCTCGGCACCGGTCTGTGGACGTGGCTACCCGCCGGCTGGCGCGTGCACGAGAACGTCTCCCAGATCATCCGCGAGGAGCTCAACGCCATCGGCGCGCAGGAGATGCTCATGCCGGTGCTCAACCCGGCGGACATCTGGCAGCGCAGCGGCCGCTATCCGATCGAGGAGCTGTTCAAGCTCGAGGACCGTCGCGGCGCCGAGCTCGTGCTCGCGCTGAGCCACGAGGAGGCCGCGACGACGCACGTCGCCCAGGTCGTGCGCTCCTACCGCGACCTGCCGTTCAGCCTCTACCACTTCCAGGTCAAGGAGCGCGACGAGCCGCGCCCGCGCGCCGGGCTGCTGCGCACGCGCGAGTTCATCATGAAGGACGCCTACACCTTCGACCGCGACCGCGAGGGCCTCGACGCGCACTACGAGCGCTACCGCGAGGCGTACGACCGGATCTTCGACCGGATCGGGCTCGAGTGGTACCGCGTGGAGTCCGACGTCGGGATGATGGGCGGCGTCGGCGCGCACGAGTACATGGCGCCGAGCCCGGCGGGCGAGAACGACGTCGCGCTCGCCCCCGGCTACGCCGCCAACGTGGAGGTCGCGAGCGCCGACGCGCAGCCCGTGGAGCTACCGGACGGGCTGCCCGAGCCGCAGATCGCCGATACGCCGGGCCTGACCACGGTCGCCGAGGTCGCGCAGGCCCTGCACGTGGAGCCCGGCACGCTGCTGAAGGCTTACCCGGTGATCGTCGAAGACCGCGGCCTGACCATGGTCGTCGTGCGCGGCGACCACCGCGTCAACGACATCAAGCTCGGGAACGCGCTCGGCGCGCCGTTCCGCCCCGCGCGCGAGGACGAGTTCGGCGACCGTCTCGGGCCGGCCGGCTACATCGGCCCGGTCGCGATCGACGTGCCGATCCTGCTCGATGACGCCGTCGAGCCCGGCCCGTACATCACCGGCGCCAACCGCGAGAACGCGCACCTGCGCGGCGTCGAGCCCGGCCGCGACTTCCCGTTCAAGCGCGGCGACGTCCGCAGCGTCGAGGCGGGCGACACCGTCAACGGCAACCCGATCCGGATCGAGCCCGCGATCGAGGTCGGCAACATCTTCAAGCTCGGCACGCGGTACTCCGTGCCGTTCGGCGCCACCTACCTCGACGAGCAGGGGAAGGCCCAGCCGATCTGGATGGGCTCATACGGGCTCGGCCCGGCGCGCATCACCGCCGCTGCGATCGAGCAGTTCGCCGACGAGAAGGGCATCTCGTGGCCGCGGTCGATCGCGCCGTTCGACATCCACCTCGTGGCGCTCGGCAAGGAGGGCAGCGAGGAGCGCGCCCTCGGCGAGCGGTTCTACGAGGAGCTGGAGGCGACCGGCCTGAACGTCCTCTACGACGACCGCGACGCCGGGCCCGGCGAGAAGTTCGCCGACGCCGAGCTGCTCGGCGTGCCCGTGCGCGTCACCGTCGGCCGCCGCACGCTGGCGGACGGCGAGGTGGAGGTGCAGCTGCGACGCGGGCGCGAGGCGCGCACCGTCCCGCTCGAGGGCGCCGCCCAGGCGGTCGCTGACCTGTGGCAGAGCGCCCCGTAGGCGACGCCGCCGAGCGGGCCCGGCTCACGTTCCGCCGCCTGAGCGGGCTCGACCGCTCGGGCCCGCCCCCGCCCGAGACGGTCAAGGGCGCCCCGCTGCATCCGTGGACGATCCCGAACGCGATCGGCTACGTCCGCCTGGCGCTGATACCGGTGTTCGTGATCGTCGCGTTCGACTCCGGCGACGGGCAGTACTGGGTCTCGACGCTGATCTTCGCCATCGTCGGCTGGAGCGACTACCTCGACGGGATCGCCGCCCGGGTCACCGGCCAGTACTCGCGCATGGGCGCGCTGCTGGACCCGCTCGTGGACCGGCTGCTCGTCCTCTCCGGCGTGATCGTGTGCTGGCACTTCGAGCTGCTGCCGCGCTGGGGGCTCGCGCTGCTCGCAGCCCGCGAGCTGTTCATGCTCGGCCTCGTGCGCTGGGCCCTGCATCACGGACTCGACATCAAGGTCAACTGGCTCGGGAGGCTCGGCGTCTGGCCGGTCCTGGGCGCCCTGTTCTTCGCGCTGGCGGGCCTCGAGACCGTAGGTGCCATATTCCTGTACATCGGCCTCGCGTTCGTGCTCGGTTCGACCGTCAAGTACCTCCGCGACGGACTCGCACAAAGACCCTCAAGTACAGCTTGACGATTGCTATGCTCGCCGCCATGGACACTTTCCCCGATCTCGGTTCCCTCTCCGATCAGGAGCTGAAGGACCTCATCCAGCAGCTCACGGACGAGGAGCAGGAGGTGTCCTACCGGCGCCGGATCCTGCACGGGAAGATCGACATCCTCCGTGCCGAGCTGGTGAACCGGCTGCGGAAGAAGCACGAGGGCGGCGAGGACGTGATCTCCGGCGCTGACGTCCAGCGGCTCACTGACATCCTCGCGGGCCGCGCGACGGGCGGCGGCGACGAGGTGTAGTGGCGCTCCACTGCCCCGAGTGTGGATTCGTCGTCACGGAGGGCGCGAACTACTGCCAGAAGTGCGGGGCGTTCGTCGGTACCCGCGAGCCGCGTGACGACGTCACGACCGCGACGTACGTCATCGACGAGCAGACCGGCGAGCTGCGCCCGGTCGACGTCGGCGACGTGGCGGCCGAGAGCGGCGCGCTCGTCATCCGCTCCGGCGGGGGACGCACCGGGCAGTCCTTCCCGTTGCACGGCGAGCGCATGACGATCGGCCGCTCGCCCGACACCGAGATCTTCCTCGACGACGTCACCGTCTCGCGCGACCACGCGATGCTCGTGCGCCGCTCCGGCGCCTGGTTCCTCGACGACTCCGGCTCGCTCAACGGCACCTACGTGAACCGCCGCCGGATCGACTCGCACAAGCTCGAGGACGGCGACGAGCTGCAGATCGGCAAATACAAGCTCACCTACCTGGCCCGCTAGCGGTGGCTGTGTCCGACGATCCGCTCACCGACTCCCCTCCGCCGCCACCGGCCGAGCCCGAGGCCCCGCGCAAGTCGCTGACGATCGGCGCGGTCTGCAAGCAGCTGTCCCAGGAGTTCCCGGACATCTCGATCTCGAAGATCCGCTACCTCGAGGATCAGAAGCTGCTCACGCCGCGGCGCACGCCCGGCGGCTACCGGCTGTACGCGCAGTCCGACGTCTCGCGCCTGCGCACGATCCTGCGCCTGCAGCGCGACGAGTTCCTGCCGCTGCGGGTCATCCGCCAGGAGCTGGCCGCCGGCCGGGCCGAGGACGAGGGGCCGAGCGGCAACCCCGCGCCGGCGGCGGCGCCGGCTCAGGACACCGGGCGCCCGGGCGCGGCGCTGCGCCGGCTGACGTTCTCGATCCGCGACCGCGGCGCGCTGTACTCGCTCGACGATGTGGTGGAGGACACCGGCGCCGAGCCCCGGCTGATCAAGGAGCTCGAGGACTTCGGGATCATGCAGGGCGAGGTCCGCGGCGGCACGCGCTACTACGACGAGACCGAGCGCGAGATCGTGCGCGCGGTCACGGAGCTCGCCCGTTACGGCGTCGCCGGCCGGAACCTGCGCGTCTTCAAGACGTCGGTCGAGCGCGAGTCCGCGCTCCTGCAGCAGATCCTCGCGCCGTCGCTGCGCTCGCGGAACCCCGAGCGGCGCAAGGAGGCGATCGAGGCGCTCGAGAACCTCGCGGCCGTGGCGTCGCATCTCAAGCACCTGCTGCTCGTGCGCGACCTGCGCCGCATCGCCAAATGAGCGACCTCGCGGCACACATCCGCGACATCCCGGACTTCCCGAAGCCGGGGATCCTGTTCAAGGACATCACCCCGCTGCTGCTCGACGGCGACGCGCTGTCGGACGCCATCGGCCAGCTCGCCGACTGGGCGCGGCCGCTGGACGTCGACCTGGTGGTGGCGGCCGAGGCCCGCGGCTTCATTCTCGGCGCGGCGATCGCCCGCGAGCTCGGCGCCGGGTTCGTGCCCGCCCGCAAGCCCGGCAAGCTGCCGCACGAGACGATCTCGGCCGAGTACATCCTCGAGTACGGGGTCGACGCGCTGGAGATGCACGCGGACGCGCTCGCCGACGGCGCGCGCGTCCTGCTGCACGACGACCTGCTCGCCACCGGCGGCACCGCCGCCGCGCTGGCCGAGCTGATCGAGGGCGCCGGAGCGAAGATCGTCGGCTGCGCGTTCCTCGTCGAGCTGAAGTTCCTCGGCGGCCGCGACCGGCTCGGCGGCTACGACGTGCACTCGCTGCTGGCCTACGACGGCGAGTGATCGTCACGCGGTCCCGCACCGTGGCCGCAGCACCCGAGGCCGTCTGGGAGGTCGTCGCCGAGCCGCGGCGGCTGGCACGCTGGTGGCCGCGGACCGAGCGTGTGAAGGGGATCACCGCCAAGGGCTGGACCACGGTGCTGCGCTCCGAGCGCGGACGGGCGGTGCGTGCCGACTGGCGGCTGGAGCAGAGCGAGCGGCCCGTCTGCCGCGCCTGGGCGCAGGAGCTCGACGGCACGCCGTTCGAGAACGTCCTCAGCGAGCGTCGCGTGGAGGCGCGGCTCGAGGCGGTCGACGGCGGCACGCAGGTCACGCTCGAGCTGCGCCAGCAGCCGCGCGGGCGGTCCAAGCTTGGGTCGTTGCAGATGCGGCGCGCGGCGGGCCGGGAGCTCGATGGGGCGCTGGACGGTCTCGAGGGCGTGCTCGCGTGAGGCGCGAGCAGGTGTTCTCGGGCTGGGGCGAGCCCGGCTCGGGACCGCACGTCGGCGAGCCGGCGCTGGGCTTCCTGCGCAGCGAGCTGGGGATCTCCGGCGACGTCGTGGCGACGCCGGTCGCGCTCGACGACGTCAAGCTGCGCGAGCCGGACCTCGACGGCGCGCTGCGGGCGCAGCTGGAGGCGATCGTCGGGGCCGACGCGGTGCGCAGCGACCGTGAGGCGCGCGTGCTGCGCTGCCGCGGCAAGTCGTACCTCGATCTGCTGGCCCAGCGCGCGGGCGAGTGCGAGGACGCGCCGGACGCCGTGGTCGCGCCCGGCGGGCACGACGAGGCGCTGGCCGTCCTGCAGGCGTGCAACGAGGCCGGTGTGCGCCGTGGTGCCGTTCGGCGGCGGCACGAGCGTGGTCGGCGGGCTGGAGCCGCTGCGCGGGAAGTTCGGGTCGCTGATCTCGCTCGACCTCGCGCGCATGGACCGCGCCCTGGAGGTGGACGAGCGCTCGCTGACCGCGGTGCTGGAGCCGGGTCTGCGGCTGCCGGAGGCGGACCGGGCGCTGGCCGCGCACGGCCTGACGCTCGGCCACGTGCCGCAGAGCTACGAGTGGGCGAGCGTCGGCGGCTGCGTGGCGACGCGCTCGGCCGGCCAGCTGTCGAGCGGGCGCGGGCGGATCGACTCGAACCTGGTCGCGGCGCGGTGCGCGACGCCGCTCGGCGAGCTGGCGACGCTCGAGGCTCCCGCCAGCGCCGCCGGCCCGGCGCTGCGGCAGCTCGTGGCGGGCTCGGAGGGCGCGTTCGGCGTGATCACGGAGGTGACGCTGCGCGTCCACCGGCTGCCGACGCACCAGCGGTTCGAGGGCTGGCTCGTCCCGGGCTTCGAGCCGGCCTGCGACGCGCTGCGCGCGCTGGCACAGGACGGCGTGGCACCGGACCTGGTGCGGCTGTCCGACGAGCCGGAGACGCGCTTCACGCTGGCGTTCGCCGGGGCGTGGAGGAGGGTCGGGCGCCGCTGCCTGCTCATCCTCGGGTGGGAGGGCTCCTACGAGTCGGTCACCCGGCGGCGCCGTGAGGCGGTGCGGGCACTGCGGCGGGTGAGCGCGCGCTACGTGACCCAGCGCGCCGGGCGCGAATGGGCGGCATCCCGGTTCGCGGGCCCCCATCTGCGCGACGGGCTGATGGACCGCGGCGTGATGGTCGAGACGCTGGAGACCGCGACCTCGTGGTCGAACCTCCCGGCGCTGCACGAGGCGGTCCACGCGGCGCTCGCCGGCACGATCGCCGGGTGCCATGTGTCGCACCTGTACCCGACCGGCGCGTCGCTGTACTTCACGGTCTTCGCGCGGCGCGACGACGCCGATCCGGCGGGCCAGTGGCGCGCGCTCAAGCAGGCGGCGACCGAGGCGATCGTCGCCAACGGTGGCGCGCTGACGCACCACCACGCCGTCGGGCGGGACCACGCGCCGTGGCTGGCGTCCGAGGACGGCGCACTCGGCGTCGAGGTCCTGCGCGCCGTCAAGGAGCGCTGCGACCCGGCGGGGATCATGAACCCGGGGAAGTTGCTGCCCGCATGACGTCCGCGAGCGCCTCGAGCGCGCCCGCGAACGCGTGCGACGGCGGCGTGGCGTAGCCCGCCTGCAGCAGGGTGCGGCGCCCGGCGGGCTCGTGCCAGAACGCGTCGAGCCCGGTGACGGCCAGCGACCGCTCGCGCGCCGCGGCGAGCACCTCGGCCTGCGAGGGCGCGCCCGGCGGCAGCTCGAGCACGGCGTGCAGCCCGGCGGCGACGCCGAGCACGCGTACGGCCGGCGCGCGCTCTGCGAGCGTCGCGACGAGGGCGTCCCGGCGCCGGCGGTAGTGGGCGCGCATGCGGCGCAGATGGCGGTCGAGCTCGCCGGTCTCGATCAGCCGTGCGAGCGCGAGCTGCTCGATCGCCGGGCTCGCCGAGTCGGCCAGCCACTTGGCCTCGACAACCGGCTCGAGCAACGGCTCGGGCACGACGAGCCAGGCAATCCGCAGGGCGGGGGAGAGCGCCTTGCTCGCCGTGCCGGCGTAGACGATGTGCTCGGGCGCCAGCGCCTGCAACGCGCCGACCGGCCGCCCGTCATAGCGGAACTCGCCGTCGTAGTCGTCCTCGACGACGACGTGATCGCGCGCCCACTCGGCGAGGGCAGCGCGGCGCTCGGGCGCGAGCGTCGAGCCGAGGCCGACCTGGTGAGCGGGCGTGACGACCACGGCGTCGGCAGCGATGGCGCCGACCCGCGCGCCGCCCTCGTCGACCGGCAGCGCGGCGACGCGCGCACCGGCCGCGCGGACGACGTCGCGGTGGAACGCCAGGCACGGATCCTCCATCGCGATCGTCGCGCGGGGACCCAGCGCGGTGGCGAGCAGCGCCAGCGCCTGCACATATCCGCCGCAGATCACGATCCGCTCGGGGACGGCCACGACGCCGCGGGCGCGGCCGAGGTAGGCGGCAAGCGTCCGGCGCAGATCGATCGGCCCGCGCGGGTCACCGAGCCGCAGCGCCGAGTCGGGCGCTTCGCGCAGCACGCGGCGCAGCGCGGCGGCCCAGGCCGCGCGGGGGAAGCTCGCGACGTCCGGGCTCCCGGCCCGCAGGTCGTACCGCGGCGGGCGCTCGAGCGGCTCGGCGGGCGCATCCTCGCCGCCCGTCTCGGCCCCTGCGGCCACCACGGTGCCGGCGCCGGCGCGGGCGGTCAGCCATCCCTCGGCGGCGAGCTGCTCGTACGCGCCCGCCACGGTGCCGCGGGCCCAGCCGAGGTCCGCCGCCAGCGCACGGGTCGACGGCAGGCGCGTGCCGGGCGCCAGGCGGCCGTCGCGGATCGCGCCGCGCAGTGCCTGCTCGAGGCCGGCCCCGCGTCCATCGCGTTCGTCGACCGCGACGAGCAGGTCCCGCCCGGATTTGGCCCATTCAGAAGCCATCGAAATGGATCATAGGAGCGGGCCAAGATCTCGGTAGCGTGATCGTCATGACCACCGAGACCCGCTCCCCGCGCCTGCGCGTCTACCGCCTGCAGGCGGAGGCCTCACGAGCCATGAACGCCCTCGATGACGCCGTGGCCGACGTCGGCATCGAGCCGAGCCTGCGCGAGCTGATCAAGCTGCGCGCCTCCCAGATCAACGGCTGCGCCTACTGCGTCGACATGCACTCCAAGGACGCCCGCCGAGGCGGCGAGACCGAGCAGCGCGTGTACGGGCTGCCCGCCTGGCGGGAAGCGCCGTACTACAGCGACCGCGAGCGCGCCGCCTTCGCGCTGACCGAGGCGGTGACGCTGATCGCCGACGGCGTCCCGCCGGACGTCTGGGCCGAGGCCGAGCGCCACTTCGACCCGGAGGAGCTGGCCGGACTGATCTGGTCGATCGTGACGATCAACGCCTGGAACCGCCTGGCGATCCCCACCGGCGACCCGGTGCCGGGCAGCTACGAGCCCGGCACCGGGTGACCCGGACGACTCAGCAGCTGGGCTTGTAGAGCACGTCCTGCATCTCGGCCAGGTTGTCCTTGGTGACGACCTCGGCTCCGGTGCCGATCTTGTCCTTCGTCGGCTTGCCCTCGAGCGCGTTGTAGGCCTGCTCGACGCCCTGGGCGCCGATGTCGGCCGGCTTCTGGGCGATCAGTGCCTGCACGAGCCCGTCCTTGAGGTCCTGCACCTGCTTCGGGCCGGCATCGAAGCCGACGATCTTCACGTCGCCGAGCTTGCCGGCCTGGCGCAGGCCGCTGGCCGCGCCCTCCGCGGAGAACAGGTTCGCCGCGAAGATGCCCTTCAGGTCGGGGTTCTTGGCGAGCGTCGCGGTGACGATCGCGGCCGCCTTGGCCGGGTCGTCCTGCGAGTACTCCTGGCCGAGGTACGTGACGCCCGGCTTGCCCTTGACGCCCTCCTCGAAGCCCTGGCCGCGCTGGTCGGTGGTCGAGATGCCCGGCTTGACGTTGACGACCATGACCTTGCCCTTGCCACCGATCAGGTCCAGCAGCGTGGAGGCGGCCGTCCTGCCGCCCTCGAGGTTGTCGGAGGCGATCTGCGACACCGCCATCGACGGGTCCTCGAGCGTGGTGTCGACGAGGACGATCTTCGAGTTCTGCGCCGCCTGCGTGATCGGCGCGAACAGTGCCTTGGTGTCGGTCGGCGCGATCAGGATCGCGTCGGGGCTCTTGGCCGCCACCGCATCCACGATCGGCGTCTGCTGCGCGGCGTCGAACTGGTCAGGGCCCTGGAAGTCGAGCGTGACGCCCAGCTCCTGGGCCTTCTCCTTGGCCCCGCAGTCCATCGTGATGTAGAACTCGTCGCCCTTCACGCCGGCGATGAGCGTCATCTTGTAGTCCTTGCCGCCTCCGCCGCTGTCGGCGGAACCGCCGCCTCCGCCGCTGTCATCATCGCCACAGGCGACGACCGTCGCGGCGGCCAGCGCCGTCAGCAGCACCGCTGCCCATCTGCGCATTGCACTCCTCCTGGTCTTGGGTCCCATAGATAGTCCCGGTACTGCGTCCGTCGCCGCAGCTGGTCGAGGTACACGGCGAGGATCAGCACCGCGCCGACCGCGACGTCGCGCCAGAACGGCTCGACGCCGACGATCACAAAGCCGTTCTGCAACACGGCGGGGATGAACACGCCGACGACCGTGCCGAGCATCGTCCCGATGCCGCCGAACAGGCTGGTGCCGCCCAGCACGACGGCGGCGATCGCCTGCAGGTTGTCGGTCGCGTGACCGCCCAGCGTGGTGGTCGCGAAGCGGGCGAGGCTCATGAATCCCGCCAGGCCCGCGAGCGCGCCCGAGAGGCCGTAGACCGCGATCAGGTGCCGGTCCACGTTGATGCCGGCGCGGCGCGCCGCCTCGTCGTTGGAGCCGATCGCGTAGGTGTGGCGGCCGAAGCGCGTGAGCGCGAGCACGAGGCCGAAGACGACCGCCACCACGGCTGCCATCACCACCAGCCACGGCACCTGTTCGAACGCGCGGCCGACGCCGATCGACGTCACGAGCTTCGCCGGCACCTCACGGATGTCGACACCGTCGGTGATGATCTGCGCCAGGCCGAGCGCCATCCCCAGCGTGCCGAGCGTGACGATCAGCGGCGGCACGCGCGCCTTGGTGATCAGCAGACCGTTGAGGATGCCCCAGCCGAGGCCGCAGCCGACGGCGACGAGCACGCCGACGATGATCACGTCCCAGCCCTCGCTGTCCATGCCGTTCATCGCCTTGGCGGAGACGACGCCCGAGAACACGAGCACGGAGCCGACCGACAGGTCGATGCCCGCGGTGATGATCACGAACGTCATCCCGACCGCGATCACCATCAGGATCGCCGCGTTCGTCGCGAGGTTCCGGAAGTTGTTGACCGTCGCGAACGAGTCCGGCTCCATCACCGAGAACACGACGAGCATCGCCGCGAGGATGAGGATGATCCAGGTCGTCGATCCGGTCGCCAGCCGCTGCCAGCGGGAGACCCGGCCGACCTCCTCCTCGTCCCGTTCGGCCTCTTCGACGGTCATGAGCCCTCCTCCTCATGCCGGAGCGCGCCGGTCATGGCTCCCACCAGCTCCTCCATTGTCGTGTCGGCCGTCGTGAAGCGGGCCACCCGCTCGCCGAGGCGCAGCACCTCGACGCGGTCCGAGACCTCCATGACCTCCGGCATGTTGTGGCTGATCAGCACCACTGCCAGGCCGGTCTCGCGGACGCGGGCGATGAGGTCGAGCACCGCGCGGGTCTGCACGACGCCGAGTGCCGCCGTCGGCTCGTCCATGAAGACGACCTTCCCGGCCCAGGTGACCGCGCGGGCGACGGCGACGCCCTGGCGCTGGCCGCCGGACAGTGTCGCAACCGCGGCCGTGGCGTCCTGGACGCCGACGCCGAGCTGGGAGAACGCCTCCTCGGTGCGGCGGCGCATCGCCCGCTTGTCGAGGACGCCGAGCTTGCCGAGCAGGCCCGGCCGCACCGCCTCACGGCCGAGGAACAGGTTGGCCGACGACTCCAGGTCGGGCGCGAGCGCGAGGTCCTGGTAGACGGTCTCGATGCCCAGCTCGCGTGCGGCGACCGGGCTGGAGATCGAAACCGGGCGGCCCTCGAAGAGGATCTCGCCGGCGTCGGGGTGGTGGACGCCCGACAGCGTCTTGACCAGCGTGCTCTTGCCGGCGCCGTTGTCGCCGATCAGCGCGACGACCTCGCCCTGGTTGACGGTGAAGCTTGCGCCACGCAGCGCGCGCACGCGGCCGAAGTGCTTCACGATGCCGCGTGCCTCGAGCAGCGGCTCGGCCATTCAGGTCACCTCCACTGCGCCCCACGGCGCGTCGTCGACGGACCACAGTCCCGCCGCTCGCCCAGCGGCGAGCGCACTGCCGCGCGCGCCGCCGCTGAACAGAGCGGGGGAAAGCTCGAAAGACCCCAGATGGCGCTCCTTGACCGCCTGCGCGGCCGGCCCGGCGGCCCAGCCGCCGGTGACCACCAGCCGCCGCGCCGGCGCGGCGACGGCGGCCATGTGGGCGAGGATGTCGGCGCCGATGCGGCCGACCTCGTCGAGCGCCGCGTGGTAGCGCGTCGCGGCGGTGTCGCCGCCCTCGCCGCGCTCGACGGCCAGCGCGGCCTCCTCGACCGGGGCGCGCTCCTCGGGCGCGACGCCGAGCTCGGCCAGCACGTCGCGCAGCGCGGCGCCCGACCAGTGGGCGCCGAGCAGCGCCTGGCGGCCCGGCACGGCATGCCAGCCGACGCTGATGCCGCCCTCCACGGCGCGCGCGACCTGCTCGGGGGCCAGCGGCGCGCTGGCCTGCACGAACGCCTCGGCGGTGCCGCAGGAGTCGAGCACGTCGCCCTCGCCGGCGGCTCCCAGCCCGACCGCCGCGGCCAGGTGGTCATGGCCGCCGACGGTCAGCACCGCGCCCGCCACCTCGGGGAGCGTCGCCGTGCCCATCGGCGTGCCGGCCGGTACGGCGCCGGGCATCAGGCCGGCGGGCGCGCCGGCCCAGTCCAGCGCCGCGTCCCACGGCTGTCGCGCGTGGAGGTCGTAGAAGCCGGTGCGCGAGGCCAGCGACAGCTCGGCGGACGGTTCGCCGCCGAGGCCGAGGACGACCCACTCGGCCACGTTGAGCCACCGCATACCGCTCGCGCTCTCCGGCAGGTGGCCGCGCATCCAGCGGTACTTGGCGAGCGTGCACAGCGCGGTGGCCGGCAGCCCGACGCGCGCCGAGAACTCGGGGAGCTCGGCGGCCAGGCGCTCGGCCTCGTCCTCGCCGCGCTCGTCGTGCCAGGCGATCGCCGGGACCACCGGGCGGTCGCGGGAGTCGAGCAGAACACCGGTCTCGGCCATGCTGGCGATCCCGATGCCGGTCACGCTCCCGCCCCCGGCCGCCGCGACCGCCTCCCGCGCGGCCGCGACGGCGGCGTCCAGCAGCTCGCCGGGATCGACCTCCGCGCCGGTCGGGACCTCGCGCCACGGCGTGGGCGCGCGTCCCTGGGCCAGCTCGCGGCCGCCGTGGTCGAACGCGGCCGCCTTCACGGCCGTCGTGCCCACGTCGAGGCCGACCAGGAGCCCGTCGCTCACCACTCGCCGTCTCCCGCGTCGGGCGACGGTGGCCGGCAGCGGAGCGCGGTGACGTCGCCGCGCAGCTCGCCCACGCCCGCCGCGTACGGGACGAGCACGGCGGTGCCGCGCGCCACCGGCACGTCCCCGCCCTCGGTCGCCAGCGTGCCGCTGCCGCCGAGGCCGACGATGATCGAGAACCCGGCGTCGAGCGTCGCCCGCCCGCTCACGCGCTCGGCCCGGAAGTAGGGATCGGCGACCGCGGGCAGGCGCGGAGCGGGGGAGGGGGCATCCACGACGCTCAGGTCGAGCGCCTGCAGCGCGCGGTCCCAGCCGAGGTCGAGGTGGCAGTCGTCCGGGCTGAGCTCGAAGCCCTTCCACTCGGGCGTGACCGACATGTCGGTCGGCTCCTGCAGCTCGACGATCAGCATTCCCTCGCCGATCGCATGCGGCGTTCCCGCGGGGACAAAGATCGCGTCGCCGGCCGCGACCGGCACCTCGTGCAGGGAGGCGAGCATCGCCTCGGAGTCCTGTGCGTCCATCCACGCCCGCACCTCGTCGAGCTCGACCGGGCGCTTGAAGCCCGCCCACACAACGGCGCCGTCGTCGGCCTCGACGACGAGCCACGCCTCGGTCTTGCCGAACGGCGATCCCCAGGCCTCGCGCGCGAACGGGCGGCCGGGGTGGAAGTGGAACGGCAGTCGCTGGCCGGCGTCGAGCAGCTTGACCAGGAGCGCCGTGCTCGAGCCGAAGCGCGTGACGTGCTCGGCTCCCAGGTACGCCTCGGGATCCGCGGCGACGGCGGCGCGGACGAGCGTGCCGTCCTCGAACCGGCTCGGGCCGCGCTCGGAGCCGAACATCGTGTTGACCGCGCCGATCCACTCCTCGGGCATGTGGTCGGACTCGAGCTCCACGCCGCGCAGGGCGGCGATGCGGGGACCTCCGGCATAGAAGTGCTCGAGCACGTTGGGCGGGAGCACCTGCGGTTTCATGACGGCGGGACCTCCCCCGAGCCACGGACGACGACTTCGGTCGGCACGATCACGCGGCGCGGAGCCCGCGTGCCTCCGTCGAGGCGCTCGAACGCCAGGGCCGCGGCGTGCGCGCCCATCTGCGAGGTCTCGTGCCGGACGACGGTGATGCCGAGCAGGTCCGCGAGCTCGAAGTCGTCGAACCCGACGAGCGCGACCGGCGAGGCGGCGGTGTTGATCGCGCGGAGCGCGCCGATCGTGTGGCGGTTGTTGCCGGCGAACACGGCGGTCGGGCGCCGGTCGGCGGGGAGCGCGAGGAGCTCCCGCACGACGGCCTCGGCCTGCGCGACGTCGTGGGTGCCCAGCCGCAGGAGATCCTCGCGCACCGGCACGCCGGCGGCGTCGAGCGCCTGGCGGTGGCCGGCGAGCCGCTCGGCGGCGGTGAACAGGTCATCGGGGTCGGCGACCACGGCGATCCGCTCGTGGCCGCGAGCCAGCAGATGCTCGGTGGCGGCGCGCGCGCCGCCGAGGTTGTCGAGCAGCACGCAGTCGGCGTCGATGCCCGACGGCGGCCGGTCGAGGAACACGACCGGCGTGCCGTCGCGCCCCAGGTACGCGTGGTCGCGCGAGGCCGGGACGATCAGCAGCGCGTCGACCCGCCGGCGCAGCAGCGCGTCGACGAGGTCGCGCTCACGCGCCGGGTCCTCCTCGCAGGACGCGGTGATCAGCATGTAGCCGCGCTCGCGGGCCGCGGACTCCACGGCCTGGGCGATCGCCGAGTAGAACGGGTTGCCGACGTCCTCGATGAGCAGGCCCAGGGTGGAGGAGGTCACGCCCTGGCGCAGCGAGCGCGCGAGGTCGTTGCGCTGGAACCCGAGCTGCTGGATCGCCGCGACGACGCGGTCGGCCGTCGCGGCCGCCACGCCGGGCTCGTCGTTGATGACCCGCGAGACCGTCTTCAGGCTCACGCCCGCCACTTCGGCGACGTCCCGCATCGTCGGACGCGTTGTGCGCACTGCGCTCAGTTGGACCTCCTCCGTTGACAACGTTGCCGGACAACGTTGTCAACGCGGCACCGTACGCCCGCTGCGATGGTCTGTCAAGTCACATCGCGGCGCCGGAAGGCGGCCAGCCCGGCGGCGGTGAGGGCGGCGGCGATCGCGGTCAATGCGACCAGTGGCCCGGCCTCGAAGCCGACCGCCGGGATCGCCGGCACGTGCTCGTACGGCGACAGGTCCATGACCCATTGCGGGAGATCGAGAAGCGGGCCGAGGAACCACAACAGCATGCAGGCGGTGAGCGCCGCCCAGGCCAGCGACTGGGCGCGCGGCGCGAGGCCGAAGAGCGCCGCCACGACGGCTCCGAGCACCCACACGGCGGGCAGCTGCGCCAGCGCGGCGCCGATCATCGTCGGCAGCTCGGAGGGGTCGAACGCCAGCCCGGCGCCGAGGCCCATCGCGAACAGCACGACCGCCGAGCCGCCCATGGCCACGAGCAGGTGCCCGGCGGCCCAGCGCACACGCGCGACCGGCGTCGAGAGCAGCATCTCGGCGTGGCCCTGCGACTCCTCGCCGCGCAGCCTCAGGCCCGACGAGATCGTGAAGCCGGTGGCGATCAGGGCCATCAGCAGGAACACGCTGGCGAAGAAGGCGTCGGTGATGTCGCCGCCCGAGCGCGTGAGGATGTCCGACAGGCTCTGGCTGCTGTCGACGAGGTCGCCGGCGTCGGTCCCGATCGAGCCGATGACCAGCCCGCCGAGGAACAGCCCGACGCTCCAGGCGATGAGCCCGCCGCGCTGGAGCCGGAACGCCAGCCCCAGCGAGCTCTTCAGATCGCCGGCGGCCGGCCCGGGGCGCGCGGGCAGCAGCCCGGCGCCGAGGTCGCGGCGGCCGAGCAGCCGGAACGCGGCGCCGACGAGCGCGGCCGTGGCGGCGAGGCAGAGCAGCAGCGGCCACCAGCGCTCGTCGGCGAACGGGCGGGTGGCGTGCGCCCAGCCGATCGGCGACAGCCACGAGAGCGTGCCGTCTCCCGAGTCGCCGGCCGCGCGCAGCAGGAACGCGGCGCCGAGCACGGCGCCGGCGAGCCCGTTGGCGGCGCGGACGCCCTCGGTGAGCTGCGCGGCCACGGCGCCCACGCCCGCGAACACGATGCCGCCGGCGCCGAGCGAGGCGCCGAGCGCGATCGAGCCCGCCGCGGGCAGCCCCATCGCGATCAGGCCGAGCGCCGCGATCACGGCGATCAGCACGTCCATGCCGATCACCACGGTCAGCGCGGCGGCGAGCGGCGCGCCGCGCGCCGACCGCCCCGGCGCGCACCAGCTCGGTGCGCCCGCGCTCCTCCTCGGCCCGCGTGTGGCGGCCGACGAGGAGGATGTTCATGAGCGCGATGATCACCGCCAGCGTGCTGCCGGTACGCCAGGCGGTGAGGCCGCCGATCGTGTCGAGCGCCCGCGCCGGGCCCGTAGATCGCCGTGTAGGTGCCGTTGCCCTCGATCGTCGCGGCGAAGCGCGCGCGGTCGGCGAGGGTGGGGTAGAGGTCCTGGAAGCTCGACGCGGTGATCAGCACGAACCCGGCGGCGATCGCGACGCAGATCGGGAGCACGACCCGGTCGCGCCGCAGGATGAACCGGGTGAGCATCCCGAGGCCGGTCATCGCGCCGCGGGCTCGAGCTCGTCGCCGTAGTGGCGCAGGAACAGCTCCTCGAGGGTCGGCGGGCGGCTCGTGAGGCTCCGGACGCCGGCCTCGGTCAGCACCCGCAGCGCCGCGTCCAGCCGCGCCGTGTCGACCGTGAAGCGCACCTCGCCGCCGTCGACGCGCAGGTCGTGCACGCCCTCGAGGCCACGCAGCGCGGGAACCGGCTCGTCGGTCTCGGCGACGATCGCCGTGCGCGTGAGGTGCCGCAGGTCGTCGAGCGTCCCGGACTCGACCGTGCGGCCTGCGCGGATGATCGTCACGCGGTGGCACAGCGCCTCGACCTCGGCCAGGATGTGGCTGGAGAGCAGCACGGTGCGCCCGGCGGCCCGGATCTCGCCGATGCACTCCTGGAACACCGCCTCCATCAGCGGGTCCAGGCCGGAGGTCGGCTCGTCGAGGATCAGCAGCTCGGCGTCGGATGCCAGGGCGGCCACGAGCGCGACCTTCTGGCGGTTGCCCTTGCTGTACGCGCGCGCCTTCTTCGTGGGGTCGAGATCGAAGCGCTCCAGCAGATCGGCCCGCTTGCGGGGATCGAGACCGCCGCGCAGGCGCCCGAGGAGGTCGATCGCCTCGCCGCCGGACAGGTTGGGCCACAGGTTCACGTCGCCGGGCACGTACGCGAGCCGGCGGTGCAGCTCGACCCCGTCGGCCCACGGGTCGCCGCCCAGCAGGCGGGCGGAGCCGCTGTCGGCACGGAGGAGGCCGAGCAGGACGCGGATCGTCGTCGACTTTCCCGAGCCGTTGGGCCCGAGGAACCCGTGCACCTCACCGGCCTCGACGCTCAGGTCAAGCCCGTCGAGCGCACGGGTGGGACCGAAGGTCTTGACGAGCCCGGAGACGTCGATCGCGGTTGCCATAACTCACCAGGCTACACCTGCTTCACGAATTTGTGAAATGTGAGAATACTCATTAGGATCGACACGGTGAGCGACGACGCGGAGCTCCGCTTCATCGAGCAGTTCGCGCTGATGCTGGTCGAGGCCGGCATGCCGCGCATGCCCTCGCGGGTGTTCGCGGCGGTGCTGGCCGAGGACAGCGGACGGCTGACCGCGGGGGAGATCGCGACCCGCTTGCAGGTGTCGCCGGCCGCCGTTTCGGGTGCCGTGCGGTACCTCGTGCAGGTCCGCCTGCTGTTCCGGGGCCGCGAGCCGGGCGCGCGCACCGACCACTACTTCCTCAGCGAGGACGACCCGTGGTACGCGGCGATCACGAACCGTTCGGAGCTGCTGGCGCGCTGGGAGTCGAGCGCCTCCCAGGGCGCGACGGTGCTCGGGCTCGAGCGGCCCGCCGGCCGTCGCCTGGCCGAGACCGCCGAGTTCTTCGCGTTCCTGCGCGAGGAGCTGCCCGGCATGCTCGAGCGCTGGCAGGAGCGCCGCCGAACCCCGGCTGGGTAGGGGAGCGGGGCACGATTGTCGAGTTAGTTCCCCTGGAGGGAAGTAACTCGACAATCGCGTGGCCGCGCGGCCGGCCCTGCCGCCTCCTTACCCAGCCGCAGTTGGCCGGACCTGCGGCAGCAGCGCGTCCATGACGCGGACGTCGAGGTCACCCGCCAAAGCAGCCTGCACGCCCGCGGCAGCGGCCGCGACGCCCCGCACCGCGGCGGCGAGCACGTCGAGGCCCGCCTCGAGCCCCGAGGCCAGGCCGGCGGCCAGCACGTCGCCGGCCCCGATCGGGTTGGCCACCGCCTCCACGCGCGGCGCGGCGATCCACCACGCACCGTCATCCGACGCCACGGCGGCGCCCGCCGCCGCGGCGGTCACGACCGCGGCCCGCGCGCCCGCGCGCACGAGCTCCCGCGCCGCCACCACCGCGTGCTCGCGCGCCTCGGGCGACGCCTCGACGGCCTCGTCGGCGCGCCCGAACAGCACGCCCTCGGCCTCGGCCAGGTTCGGCGTCACCACAGCGGGCGCGGCGGCCAGCGCGGCGGCCAGCGTCGGGCCGGTGGCGTCGACGATCGCGACGGGCGCCAGGCGGGCGAGGCGGGCGTAGCCGTCCTCCGGCGCCTCCGGCGGCAGGCTCCCCGAGCACACGAGCACGCCGTGGCCGCCGAGCGCGGAGGCGACCTCGGCCTCCAGCGTGTCCCAGTCGCCGGCGCCCAGCGGCGGGCCGGGCTCGTTGAGCACGGTCGCGCGAGTGGGCTCGAGGATCACCGCGGTCGACCGGATCTCGCCGGAGACCGGCACGCCGCGCAGCGCCACGCCCTCCTCGGCGATCAGCTCGCCGGCCGCCTGGCCCGTGCGGCCGGGCAGGAAGGCGACGAGCTCGGCGGGCACGCCCAGTGCGCGGGCCGCGCGCGCCACGTTGAGTCCCTTGCCGCCCGGGGTGACCGCGACGTCGGTCAGCCGCAGCACGTCACCAGGGCGCAGCTCGGGAATCCTCGACGTGCGATCGATCGTGAGGTTCGGGCCCGCGATCAGCACCGCGGCGTCAGCCGGCGCCGGCGGGGAGCGTGCCCTGCAGGATGATCTCGCCGGGCTTGGCGGCCTTGCCGGTCTCGCGGGTCACGAGCACCTTGTCGTAGGAGGCGAACCAGGCCGGGAACTCGTCCTCGTCGCCCTTCTGCGGGCCGCCCGTGGTCAGCACGCCGTTGTCGCCGACCGGCACCTTCGCGAAGCCGAGCCGGCGCGGCTTGCTGCCCGGCTTGGTGAACCACACCGCGTAGCTGTCCTTGTTGGTGTTCGGCGGCACGTTCTCGGCCGCGATCGCGAACCGGACCTTGCCGTCGTTGGCCGGGATCAGCCGCATCAGGCCCGCGGCGTTCGAGCCGCTGGCGCCCTGGAGCAGGATGTCGTTGCCGCTGATGTCGCCCTGGGCGTCGGCGGTGGCGGTCGGCGTCGCGGTCGCCTCCGCGGCGGCCGAGCCGGACGGCTCGTCGTCGCCGCGCGTCAGCACGAACGCGATCAGCCCGGCGACGATCAGCACCAGCACGGCGATCAGGATCGCGCCGCCGACCTTCGACGAGCGCGGCGTCGGCGCCGCGGCGGGTGGAGCGTCCTCGCGCGCCGGGCGCGGGCGGGGGGCAACCGGCTCGTCGCCGTCGCGTAGCGGCCGGGGGCGCGGCGCCGGGGCCTCCTCGGCGGCCGGCACGTCGGGCACCGCGGCGCCGCCGAGCTCGCGCAGGCGCTCGGCCGCGCTCTCGGCCCACGCCCGGGCGGCGCCGTTGCGGGCCACCGCGCCGCGCGTGCGCTCGGCCTCGGCCTCGGCCTGCTGCCCGAGCAGCCAGTCGGCGATCCGGCCGGTGTCGACGCCCGGCGCGGCATCACCGGCCAGCGTGCGCAGGCCCGCGTCGGCACGCGCGCGGACGTCTCGCTCGGGGATCCCGAGCAGCTCCGAGAGCTCGCCGTAGGAGCGGCCCTGGCGCAGGACCAACTCCAGCACGGCGCGCTGGTCGGGGGCAAGCGTGTCGAGGGGCGTCATGCCGGCGAAGAGAGGGTAGTGTGCCGCGCCTCGTGGAGACCCCGTTCGGAGAATTCCCGGTCGGCTTCGACAAGCACTACGGGCTCGAGATCGTGAGCATGAGCGACGAGGAGGTGCGCGCTCGCGTGCAGGTGCGCCCCGAGCTGCTGCAGCCCGCCGGGCTCGTCCACGGCGGCGTCTTCGCGTCAATGGCCGAGTCGATGACCTCGATCGCCACGTGGGTCGCCGTGCACGAGGACGGCAAGACGGCCATGGGGCTGTCGAACCAGACGAGCTTCCTGCGCCCGATCATCTCCGGGACGATCCACGCGACCGGGCGGCGCCGCCACAAGGGCCGCTCGACCTGGGTGTGGGAGGTCGACGTCACCGACGACGACGGGCGCCTGTGCGCGCTCGTCCGGATGACCGTCGCGGTCCGCTAGAGGACGACCGGCGGGCGCCGGCCCGGGCGGTACGCGTTGGTGATCGGCATCCGGCGGTCGCGCCCGAACGCGCGCGGCGTGATCTTGATCCCCGGCGGTGCCTGGCGGCGCTTGTACTCCGAGCGGTCGACCAGCGCGATCACCTTGTCGATCGCCTCGCGCGGCAGGCCCGCGCGCTCGAGCGCGTCCGGGTCGGCGTCCTCCTCGATGTAGGCCTCGAGGATCGCGTCCAGCGTGTCGTAATCGCCCAGTGAGTCGGAGTCCCTCTGGTCGTCCCGCAGCTCGGCGCTCGGCGGCCGGTCGACGATCGAGCGCGGCACCGGATGCTCCGGGTCGCGGGCGTTGCGGTAGTCGACGAGCCGGTAGACGAGCGTCTTCGGCACGTCCTTGATCACCGCGAAGCCGCCGGCCGAGTCGCCGTACAGGGTCGAGTAGCCGACCGAGTTCTCGGACTTGTTGCCGGTCGTCAGCACGAGCCAGCCGAACTTGTTCGACAGCGCCATGAGCAGGTTGCCGCGGATCCGCGCCTGCAGGTTCTCCTCGGTGATGTCCGGCTCGCGGCCCTCGAACAGGTCGCCGAGCAGGTCGTCGTAGAGCTCCATCGCCGGGCCGATCGCGATCTCGTGCAGCTCCACGCCGAGGTTGTCGGCGAGCACCTTCGCGTCGTCCCGGGTGCCCGAGGACGAGTAGCGCGAGGGCATGGTCACCGCCGTCACCCGGTCGGCGCCCAGCGCGTCGACCGCGATCAGCAGTGTCAGCGTCGAGTCGATCCCGCCGGACAGGCCGATCACGACGTGGCGGAAGCCGTTCTTGGAGACGTAGTCGCCCGTGCCGAGCGCGAGTGCCGCGTAGACCTCGGCCTCGGGCTCGAGCAGCGGCGCCACGTCGCCGCCTGCGGCGTCCTGGCGGACGTCCTCGCGGCGGGCCAGCGGGCCGATCCGCCGCACCTCGGGCAGTGCGGCGCGCACGGGCTTGCGCAGCCGCGTGTCGCGCAGCCGGGCGGTCATCGCCGCCTGCAGGTCGACCGTCGCGACGGTCAGCGACTCCGCGAACTGCGGGGCGCGCGCGAGCACCTCGCCCTCGTGGTCGATCAGCAGCGAGTGGCCGTCGAACACCAGCTCGTCCTGGCCGCCGACGAGGTTGGTGAACGCCACGGCCGCCAGGTTGTCGCGCGCGCGCTGGATCGAGCATCCGCTCGCGCTGCACGCCCTTGCCGGCGTGGTACGGGGAGGCGGAGGCGTTCAGGATCAGCGGCGCGCCGGCCAGCGCCTCGTCGGACGCGGGCGGGCCGGGCGTCCAGATGTCCTCGCAGATCGTCAGGCCCAGGCGCGCGTCGCCGAGCTCGAGCACGGCGCCGCCGTCGCCGACCTGGAAGTACCGCTGCTCGTCGAACACGCCGTAGTTCGGCAGCACGATCTTGCGGTAGACGGCCTTCAGCTCGCCCTCCGCCAGCACGGCGAGCGCGTTGTGGACGTCGTCGGCCCGCTCCGGGAAGCCGACCAGCGCGACGATCCCCTGCGCCTCGGCGGCGAGCTCGGCCACCGCCTCGGTCGCCGCGAGCAGGAAGTGCTCCTTGAGCAGCAGGTCCTCCGGCGGATAGCCGGTGACCGCCAGCTCCGGGAACAGGACCAGCTCGGCGCCCGCCTCGCGCGCCCGCGCGATGTTCTCGGTGATCTTGGCGACGTTGCCCTCGATGTCCCCGACGCGGGTGTTGATCTGCGCGAGGGCCAGGCGGAGCGGGGCGATCATGCCTCTTATGGTATGCCGCGGCCGAGCCAGAACTCGGCGAAATCCTGCAGGGCGGGATCGCTCGGGGCGTCGGCGCGCAGGATGCGCTTGTACGCGAGCGCGGTGGCCGGCCCGGCGCCTGCGCGGCGGGCCAGGATGACCGCCTGGCCGGCGGCCGCCAGCTCGGCGTCGAACGGCCCGGCAACCTCTTCCTGGAGCTTGACCAGCGCGGGCGGCGGCTTCGCGGCGTCGTAGAGGATCACGACGTTGCCGAGCTCGAGCGCCTCGACGAGCTGATCGTCGGTGATCGGCCGCCGGTCGCGCGTGACCAGCGCGTCCTCGTGCGGGCCGCTGGCGGGCGGGTCGGATCCCTCGGGCTGCACCTGGCCGGGGCCCTCGGGCGTGGTGGCCACCTCCGAGTCGTCACGCGAGCTCGCGAGCAGGCCTACGGCCGCGATGCCGGCGAGCGCGAGGACGGCGCCGATGACCCAGGGCAGGACCCGTCTCAAGCGCGGCTCTTGGTCCGGCGCGACGTCGGGCCGCGCGCGGCCGCTGCGGCGCCCGCCGTTGGCCGGCACGCCCGCCGCGGCGGCGAGCTCGGCGATCGCCGCCTCCAGGTCGCTCGCGAACGCGTCGAGGTCCTCCATCGCGTCGTAGTCGCCGAGCAGGCCGAAGAAGATCCGACCGTCGTAGGACATGATCGCGATGCCCAGCGCCGTGTTCAGGACCAGCGGCACCTTCGGGTAGAACGCGCGCAGCTTGCGGCCGAGCATGTAGAGCGGGAACTGCGGGCCGGGCACGTTGGTCACGGTGAGGTTGAAGAAGCGCTGGCGGCTCTGCAGGCGCGCCGCCTGGTCGAGCACCGTCGGCACCGCGAAGCCCGCGAGCTGCGTGAGCCGCTCGGCGCCCACCGCCTGGCCGGACGCCTTGAGGTCGCCCAGCGCGTCGTGCACGGCCTTGAATCGCTCGACCGGGTCCTCGAGGCCGACCGGCAGCGGCGCGTACATCGCGGTCACCTTGTTGCCGAGCGCGCCGCGCTCCTCGTCGGCGCGGATCGAGACCGGCACCATCGCCTTGAGCTCGAGCCCGTCGGGCTCACGGCCGCGACGGATGAGGTGCTCGCGCAGCGCGGCGGCCACGACGGTCAGCACGACGTCGTTGACCGTGCCGCCGAGCGCGCCCTTGATCGCCTTGAAGCGGCCGAGGTCGCTCTCCACCCACGCGAACCGCCGGTGCGAGCCGATCGGCACGTTGAGCGGGCTGGGCGGGGCGCCGCCGATCCCGGCCGCGGCCATCGACGCCAGGCCGGACAGCGTGCGGGCCACGCCGGCGCCGGCCTCGCGCGGGCCGCCGAGCGCGCCGACCGCCGAGCGCGCGAGGTCGACCGGCGTCATCGCCCGCTCGAGTCAGCGCCTCGGCCGCCAGCGTCGATCCGCTGGGCTCCGGGCGCGGGTACCACGCGGGGCCTGGGTCGCGCGCCGGCGGGTCCGGCTCGAGGTCGAACAGCACGGTCATGATGTCGACACCCGAGATGCCGTCCACCAGCGCGTGGTGGGTCTTGCAGATGAGCCCGAACTGACCCTCGCCGACGCGCTGGACGAGCCAGATCTCCCACAGCGGCTTCGAGCGGTCGAGCTGCTGGGAGAACACGCGGCCGGCCAGGTTGCGCAGCTGCTCCTCGCTCGCCGGCTCGGGCAGCGCCGTGTGGCGCACGTGGTAGCCGACGTTGAAGTGCGGGTCGTCGACCCACACCGGCCGGGCCTGCGCCAGCGGCGGGAACGCGAGCTTCTGCCGGTAGCGCGGGACCTGGTGCAGCCGGCCGTCGATCATCGCCAGCAGGTCCTCGTACGGGGGCGCCTCGCCCTCGAAGACGAGCACGGATCCCACGTGCATGTAGGCGCCGTGCTTCTCGAGCGCCAGGAACGACGCGTCGAGGCCGGTGAGGCGGTCGGGATTCGGCACCGGGGCGATTCTACGGCGCGCGAGCAGTCAGAACCCTCGTGTGACGGTGGTCACAGGGATGCCCTGCGGATCTCGCTATCCCAGCGGGTTTGCCCTGACCCCGAAACGGAGGTTCCGCCATGCGAGCCCGACTCGCCGCCGTCGCGGCCGGCGCCCTGACATTGACTGCCGCTGCACCCGCCGATGCCGGCGTCGTGAAGAAGAAACGCCTGCAGGTGAAGGTCGGCCGCACGGCCGTCGTGGTCGGCACCGGCTCGCCGTCGAGCACCACCGAGCTGCAGGTCCGCCGCCGCGGCGCGTGGCGCACGATCGACCGCGACCGGACCACGTCCCGCGGCCGGTTCGTGCTGCGTGCTCGCGTCACGCGGCCGATGAGTGTGCGTGCCCGCATCGTCGTCGACGGCGTCGCCCGGCGCGTCGGGCACCTGAACGCCTACCGGTCCGCTCTCGCCTCGTGGTACGGGCCGGGCCTGTACGGCAACCACCTCGGCTGTGGCGGGCGGCTCACGCCGGGCCGGCTCGGCGTGGCCCACAAGACGCTGCCGTGCGGCTCCGAGCTCACGCTGCGCAAGGGCTCGCGCACCGTGCGCGTGCGCGTGATCGACCGCGGTCCGTACGCCGGCAGTCGCGAGTTCGACCTCACGGAGGCGACCGCGCAGAAGCTGCGCTTCCAGGGCCCGGGCGCGGTGCTCACGACACGGTAGTCCGGTCCGGTCCCGGGCGTACGCTTGTGCGTTGTGCCCGGGCCCAAGCGAGTCATCGCCCACCTGGACTGCGACGCGTTCTACGCGACCGTCGAGCTCCTGAAGGCGCCGGAGCTGGCGGGCAAGCCGGTGATCGTCGCCGGCAGCGGACCCCGGGCGGTGGTCACGACCGCCAGCTACGAGGCGCGCAAGTTCGGCGTCGGCTCCGCGATGCCGGCCTCGCGCGCCCGCCGGCTGTGCCCGGACGCGATCGTCATCCCGCCGGACTTCACGGCCTATCGCGAGACGTCCAAGCGCGTGTGGGCCCTCGTGGGCGAACGGCTCGACCGGGTGCAGCAGATCGGCATCGACGAGGCGTACGCGGAGCTGACCGGCGTCGACAAGCCGCTGCGGGTGCTGCGCGAGGTGATCACTGCGGTGAAGGAGCAGACCGGGATCGTCATCTCGATCGGCGTCGGGCCGTCGCGGCTCGTCGCCAAGTGCTGCAGCGACCTCGGGAAGCCGGCGGGGTTCGTCGCCATGGGGCGCGAGGAGGCGTGCGTGCGGTTCGCGACGGCGCCGACGACGCGCGTCCCCGGCATCGGCCCGAAGACCGGCGACCGGCTCGCGGAGATCGGCATCCGCACGCTCGGCCAGCTCCAGCAGGCGGACGAGGCGCTGCTCGCCACCCGGTTCGGCACCAACACCGCTCGGTTCCTGAAGTCCCGCGCGCAGTTCGAGGACGACACGCCGGTCGACACCGAGCCAGGTGTCGCCAAGTCCTACTCGAGCGAGCGGACCTTCGACACCGACGTCGACGACATGGGCCGGCTCGAGGACGTCATCCGTGAGATGTCGCGCGAGCTGTGCGAGGGCCTGCAGCGGCGGGGGCGCCGCGGCCGGACGATCGCGATCAAGGTCAGGCTCGACGACTGGACGACCGTCACGCGAGCCCGCACGGTGGACGGGCCGACGCACGACACGGCGCTGGTGATCGAGACGGCGATCGAGCTCCTGCGCGTGTATGCGCCGCCACGGCCGGTGCGCCTGCTCGGCGTGCGGATCGCCGGGTTCGAGGACGTCGAGCCCGACTGCCGGCGGGCGCCACCGGCGCCCGCGGGCCAGTTGGCGTTGGAGATCTAGTAAAGGGCGCTGGCGAGCTTGCGACGCGACTCGCGGGCGACCGGGTGGTCGACCCCGAGATCGTCGAGCACGCCCACGACGGCGCGGCGCAGGTCATCCCGGCGATCGCCGCCGTTGGCCGCGATCGCGCCGATCAGCCCGTCGAGCCCGCGTTCGGTCTCGCCTTCGTCCAACGCCGAGAACGCGTCGGCCAGCTCCGGGTCCTGCTCGAGGCGGATGCGAGCGGCCAGGCCGTCGGCCGCGAACGAGCCGGCGACGTTGCCGAGCACCTCCAGCGCCTCCTCGTCCTCGCCGCGCTCGTGCAGGATGCGGGCGAGCGCGACGGCGGCGTCGGCGCGGCCGGGCTCGAGCGCGAGTGCGTCGCGCAGCGAGGCCTCGTCGCCGCTCGCGACCAGACCGTCGGCCTCGCTCGGCAGCAGCGCGTCGAGGAACTTCTCGACCTGCGGGGGCGGCTGCGCGCCGACGAACTCGGCGGCGAGCTTGCCGTCCTTGAACGCCTTCACGGCGGGGATGCCCTGGATGCGGAACGCGGCCGAGATGTTCGGGTTCGCGTCGGTGTCGAGCTTGGCCAGCGCGACCTTGCCCTCGCGCTCGGTGACGAGCTTCTCGAGGACCGGCGTGAGCTGCCGGCACGGGCCACACCAGGCAGCCCAGAAGTCCACGACCACCGGCATCTCCTTGGAGCGCTCGATGACGTCCTGCTCGAAGGTGGCCTCTGTGGTGTCGAAGATCACACCACGAGAATACCCAGCGTGACCGAGCTGACGATCGACTCCAACGGCGTAAAGCTGGCAGGCGACGAGGAGGGCGAGGGCGTGCCCGTCGTGCTTCTGCACGGGCTGACCGCGACGCGCCGGTATGTGGTGATGGGATCCAAGAACCTCGCGCGCGGCGGGCACCGGGTGATCGCCTACGACGCGCGCGGGCACGGGAGGTCGGCGCCGGCCGGCGACCCGGACGCGTACGGCTACGACGTGCTGGCCGGCGACCTGCTCGCCGTGCTCGACGATCGCGGGATCGACCGCGCGGTCCTGGCGGGCGCCTCGATGGGCGCGCACACGCTGGTCCGCCTCGCGATCGAGCACCCGGACCGGGCGGCCGCGCTCGTGGTCATCACGCCGGCGTTCGATCCGGACACGCCCGAGCGCGGGCTCGACCGCTGGGACGCGCTGTCGCGCGGGCTGCGCGAGGGTGGGGTGGACGGCTTCATCGAGGCCTACGGCGAGCCGCGCGTGCCCGAGTCCTTCCGCGACACCGTCAAGACGGTCCTGCGCCAGCGCCTGTCCGCCCACGAGCACCCCGAGGCGGTGGCCGACGCGCTGCGCGTCGTGCCGCGGTCGGCCGCGTTCGGCTCGTGGGACCAGCTCGGCGGGCTCGACCTGCCGGTCACCGTCGTGGCCAGCCGCGACGAGGCCGACCCCGAGCACCCGTACGCGACCGGCGAGCGCTACGCCGAGGCGATCCCGGGCGCGCGGCTGGTCAGCGAGGAGCCCGGCAAGTCGCCGCTGGCGTGGCAGGGCGGCCAGCTCTCGCGGGTGATCGCCGAGACCGCCGAACGCGCGCGCCAGAGGTGAGAGGCTTCCGCGCGTGACCGCCGCCGGCTACTCCGGCACGCCGCTCCCGAAGAAGCTCGGCATCAAGCCGGGGCACCGGGTGCTGCTGCTGTCCGCGCCCGAACAGTTCGAGGAGGGCACGCTGGGCGAGCTGCCGGACGGCGTGAAGGTCGCGCACCGGCTGTCCGGCAAGGCCGACGTGATCGTCTCGTTCCACACCGAGCGGGCCGACCTCGCCAAGCGGATGCCGAAGCTGCGCGCGGCGATGGAACCCGCGGCGGGTCTGTGGATCGCCTGGCCGAAGAAGGCGGCGAAGATGCCGACCGACCTCACGGAGAACGTGGTGCGCGACCTGGCGCTGGAGAACGTGCTGGTCGACAACAAGGTCGCGGCGCTGGACGAACGGTGGTCCGGGCTCCGTCTGGTCATCCGGCTACGCGACCGCTAGCTTCAGGTGCATGACCTCCGTCCTGCCCGACGACCAGCGCCTCATCGACCTCTCGCCGAAGGCCTACGAGCATCCCGCCGACCGCGCGGCCACCGCCGCGCTCGCGCAGATCCCGATGCTCGACACGGTCGTGCGCAAGCTGATCGAGTTCGGCTACGAGCGCGCGCTGCGGCAGGTGTTCCTCGCCGGGTCGGTCAAGCTCGGCTCCGACCAGCTCCCCGAGGTGTGGGCGGCCCACCGGGCCGCGCTGGCGCGGCTGGACATCACCGAGGTGCCGGACCTGTACCTCACGCAGTTCCCGATCACCAACGCGGCGGCGATCGGGTCCGGCCGCCCGATGGTGATGGTCAACTCGCGCAGCGTCGAGGTGTTCGACGCCGAGGAGCTGCGCACGGTGCTCGGCCACGAGGCCGGCCACATCCTGTCCGACCACGTGATGTACCGGACCGCGCTGATGATCCTGCTGTCGGTCGGCACTCGCAGCCTGCCGCTCATGGCCGGCCTGCCGCTGGTCGCGGTCCGCCTGATCCTGCTCGAGTGGTTCCGCGCCGCCGAGCTGAGCGCCGACCGCGCGGCGACGCTCGTCAACCGCGACCCGCTGGTCACGTCGCGCACGCTGATGGTCATGGCCGGCGGCTCCGCCTCCCGCAAGCTCAACCTCGACGCGTTCCTCAAGCAGGCCGCCGAGTACGAGGAGTGGGAGCCCGGCTGGGACAAGCTCAGCCGCATGCGCCTCGAGATCGCGCAGACCCACGCGTTCCCGGTCCGCCGCGTGTCGCAGATCATGAAGTGGGTCCGCTCGGGCGAGTACGACCGCGTGATGAGCGGCGAGTACAAGAAGCGCAGCGACCCGGTCGACCCGCGCGAGGAGGCCAGCGACGCCGTCGACCACTACGTCGAGCGCTTCCGCGCGCTGATCCGGGAGGCGAGCGCGGGGGTCGTGAACGCCGGCGACAAGGTCGCCGGCGCCGCGGAGAAGGTCAGCGACTGGCTGCGTGAGCGCCAGTCGCAGGCTTGATCTCGGTGGTTCGCGCGGAACATGTTCCGCGGGTCGACCTGCGCCTTGACGCGCGCCAGCCGGCGGTGCGTCACCTCGTCGTAGAACGATCGTGAGTCGACGGCGGTCTCCTCGAAGTTGAGGTAGCCGGTGCCCGCGTCCCACGGGGCCATGCGCCGCCTTGAACCGCGGGAGCGCCTCGCGCAGGCCGGCGATCATCTCCGGCGAGAACGCCGGGCCGAGGCCGAACAGCAGGTAGCCGGCGTCGAGCTTGGCCAGTGCGCCGTGGCCGGGGGCGGCGACGCCGAGCGCTCCGCCGAGGTGGCGGATCTCGGCGAGCAGCAGCGTCGAGCCCGAGCCGGGGCCCGCGACCGCGAGGAACGCGTCGACCGCCTCGGGCGGCAGGTCGCCCAGCAGCCGGTGCTCGGACAGCTCGGGCATCGGGTTCTCCGGGTCGTTGTGCAGGCGCGACAGCGCCACCGGCGGCACCATGTCGAACGTGTCGATCTCCGGGCCGAGGTCGCGCAGCGCCTGTACCGACCTCGGCGCCGAACGCGCGGCTGCCGATGACCGCGGCGTCGATCGTCACCCATGCGCGGCCGCGCAGCGGCTCCGGGATCTCCGGGATCGGCGGCAACTGCATGATCCGCGCCGAGGACGTGACCTCGTCGGGCGCGGTCAGCGTCCACTCGCGCCACGCCTGCATGATCTCGGACGAGCGCTCCCACGGCCAGAACATCGCGCCCGCGTAGAGCTCGGGGAGCGGGTGCAGCGCGATCTCCATCGCGGTGACGACGCCGAAGTTGCCGCCGCCGCCGCGCAGCGCCCAGAAGAGGTCGGCGTCGTGGTTGGCGTCGACGCGGCGCAGGCGCCCGTCGGCGGTCACGATCTCGATCGCCAGGATGCTGTTGGCCGACAGCCCGTGCTTGCGGCCGAGCCAGCTCACGCCGCCGCCGAGGCTGTAGCCGACGACGCCGACGTCGGGCGACGAGCCCGCCAGCGGCGCGAGGCCGTGCTCGGACGCGGGCGTCGTGACCTCGATCCACAGCGTGCCGGCGGCGACGCGGGCGCGGCGGCCGGGGACGTCGATGATCACGCCGCGCATGCGCGAGGTGCTCAGCAGGATCGTGTCCTCATCCCAGGCCAGCGGCGTGGCGTTGTGGCCGGTGCCCTGCGGCGCGACGCGCAGGCCGTTGGCGCGCGCGTAGTCGACGATCGCCACGACGTCGTCGGCGGTCTCGGGGAAGACCACGAGGGCGGGGCGCTGGTCGGCGGACAGGTTCCAGGCCTGCCGCGCCTGGTCGTAGCCGGCGTCGGAAGGGCGGACGACCTCGCCGCGGATCCGGGTGTCGAGACTCTCTACCGCGCGGACGGGCCGCTCGCTGATGGGCATCTTTGGGAGCACTCCTGGGGGAGGGTGGGGCTGGGGAGGATTCGATCCTCCTCGCGGCCACCCCCGAGTGCATCGGGGGAATCCCTAAAAGACCTTGAGCTGGCGGTGGCGCTTCACGCGCCCCACCTGCACGACCACGCGGTACTTGCCGCGGGTGCGCGGCCGCAGCCGCACCTTGTAGCTGCCGTTGCGGACCTTCAGCTTGCGGCTGCGCTCGTTCACCCAGCGGCGCCGCGAGCGGCGCTGCAGCGTGAGCTTGACGGCCTCCGCCGGCGTCGCCCTGCCGCGCGCCGTGAATGTGTTGCCGTACCGCAGCCGTTTGCGCGTGAGCGAGAGCCTCAGGCTCGCGAGGACGGTGATCCGGCGCGGCGGAGAGACGAGCGCCGGGCGGACGCTGTCGCCGGCGAACGTCGCCCGGATGTGGCCGGTCTTCGGGAACGTCGCGGTGGTCCTCCAGCTGCCGTCCGCCGCGCAGATCGCCGTGCCCATCTGCTTCCAGGCGCCGCCCCCGTTGCGGTACTCGAGCGTGACCGCCGCGCCGCCGGCCGGCGACGCGTCGGCGAAGCGCAGCGACCCGCCGACATCGAGCTGCTTGAGCCCGCGCACCTCGGGCGCGGCGTAGATGCTCAGCCCGACGGTCGGCCCGGCGTACCGCGCGGCCAGCCCGCGCAGCTGCTCGAGCTGGGCGTACAGCGCGTCGCCCGGGCAGCTCGTGTTGTTGCCGTCGCGGTGCCCGGGGATGCGCGGGAACGTCACCGGCGTGCCGGCCGGGTAGCGGTTGGTCTCGCCGCCGGCCGAGGTCACCGTGACCACGCCCTGCGTCGGCACCGCGTGGACGGTCAGCTTCCAGCCGATGATGCGCGCCAGCGCGTCCAGCCCTTGGGGCGTCTGGGCCACGGACGTGAACGTCCCGAGGCACGCGATGCCGGTCGAGACGCTGTTCCAGCCCTGGGCCTGCGCGCCCACGACGGCCTGGTCGATGCCACCGCCGCGGCCCTCGAAGATCTGGCCGTACTTGTCGACGAGGAAGTTGTAACCGATGTCGTTCCAGCCGTTGCCGTCGCGGTGGTAGCGGGCGATGCCGAGCACGATGCCCGCCGAGTCCTCGGGCCCGTAGTCGTTGGCGTTGACCGTGTGGTGCACGAACGCCATCTGCACCTCGCCGTAGAGCGGGGGCTCGCGCGGCGGCACCGAGTCGGCGCCCCACTGGCTGCGGTAGATCATCGGCGGCGGCGAGCCCGCCTGCGGGGCCTTCTTGGCCGCGCGGGCGCGGCGGCGCAGCCGGCGGCTGAGGCGGCGGGCGACGGTCGCGGTCGGCAGCGCCCGCACGAACCGCGCGCGCAGCGCTCGCGGGTTGCCGCGCAGGCGCAGCTGGTACTCGTCCGCCGCGCCGGTGAAGGCCGGGTCGGTGCCGGCGGGCACGCGACCCGTGTCCGGCCCGTGGTCGCCGGTCACGTGCAGGGTGACCCACTTCGTCCACCTGCCGCCGCGGCGCCGGGCGCGCACCTGGGCCTCGGCGCGCGAGCCGTGTGCCCAGCGCAGGCCGATCAGGTCGAACCGGCGGGGCGCGCGGAGCACCGGCGACGTCCACCAGCCGGCGCTCGCAGCCCGCGCCTGAGCGCCGAAGTCGAGCCGCTGCTCGAACAGCGAAGCCGGCCGCGCGGCGATGGCCGAGGGGGCGGGTCGCAGGGCTCCCGCGAGAGCGGCCAGGGCACCCGCCTGGAGGACCTGCCGACGACTGAGAGGACGAGAGGGCACGGACTGTTGAACACGCCAACCGGCCGAAAGGACCGATCGATCCGCACCGTATCGCGCGACTACCGCGCGTCCTGCAGGACTAGTTTCGCGCGCACTCCGGGCAGGCGCCGCGCAGCACGACGTCATGTGCGCCGACCGCGTAGCCCAGGCGATCCGCCACGTCGTGGATGAGCCGCTCGAGGTCCGGATCCTCGAACGCGTCCATCTTCCCGCAGCGGTCGCAGATCGCGTGATGGTGGTGCTCGCCGCTCGGATCGGCGGGCTCGAAGCACGCGGTGCCGTCGACGTCGATGCGGTGCACGAGCTTGAGCTGGTCGAGCACGTCGAGCGCCCGGTAGACGCTGGCCAGCCCGACGGTCTTGCCGTCCGCCGCGCAGCCGGTCGTGGATCTCCTGCGCGCTCAGGCAGCAGTCCTGGCGGGCGAGGAGAGCGAGCACCTCGGCGCGGGCGCCGCCGGCGCGATGGCCGGTGCGCGAGAGCTCGCGATCCGCGTGCTCCTTCCATTGCGTGCGCGCCATCGGCCGGATGGTAGCGCGATTAGATGCAAATGAGAATGAGTTTCAGTATTCTGCAGCGTCGCATGCGCGGCCTGTCCCTGCTCGCCCTTCTCGCCCTGCTCGTGGTCGCCGGTTGTGGCGACGACGGCGCTGCATCGTCCGACGGCCGCGCGGTCGTGGTGGCGACGACCACTCAGGTCGCCGATCTCGCGCGCAACGTCGCGGGCGACGACGCGCGCGTGGTCCAGCTCCTCGCGCCGAACGCCGACCCGCACGAGTACGAGCTGCGGCCCCACGACATCACGGCGGTCGCCGACGCCGACCTCGTGCTGCGCTCCGGCGGCGACGTCGACGAGTGGCTCGGCGAGGCGATCGACGGCTCGGGGACCGACGCTCCGGTGCTCACGCTCAGCGACGCGGTGCCGCTCGAGGGCGACGACCCGCACTGGTGGCAGGACCCGCGGAATGCCGAGATCGCGGTAGCCGAGATCGCCCGCGGGCTCGACCGCGTCGATCCCGCCCGCGCGGCCGCCTACGGCCGCAACGTCGTGGCGTACGAGGCGAAGTTGCGCGCGCTCGACCGCGGCGTCGCCCGCTGCATCGACCGGGTGCCGCCGTCCCGGCGCAAGCTGGTGACGACGCACGACGCGCTCGGCTACTACGCGCGGCGCTACGGCATCGAGGTGATCGGCACGGTGATCCCCTCGCTGTCCACCGAGGGCCAGCCCTCGGCCGGCGACACCGCGCAGCTCATCGACACGATCCGCGCCGCCGGCGTGAAGGCGATCTTCGCCGAGAGCTCGGTGAACCCGAAGGTCGAGGAGGCGATCGCCAACGAGACCGGGGCGAAGGTTGGGGCGGCCCTGTGGGCCGACACGCTCGGGCCCCCGGGCTCCGATGGCGCGACCTACATCGGGTCGATCGAGTCCAACACGAAGGCGCTCGTCGACGGGTTCACCGGCGGCACCGCGCGGTGCGCGTTCTGATGCCCGCCCCGTTCGACATGCCGTTCATGCAGCGGGCGCTCATCGAGGCGCTGCTGTTGGCCGGCCTGGCCGGCGTGCTCGGCTCATGGATCGTCCTGCGGCGGTTCGCGTTCTTCACGCACGGCGTCGGCACCGCCGCGTTCCCGGGGCTTGTCGTCGCCGGTCCGGCGGGCGTCGCACCGCAGCTCACCGGGCTGGCCGCCGCGCTCGTCTACGCCGGCGGCGTGCAGTGGCTCACGCGCACGCGCCGCGTGGCGGTCGACGCCGCCACCGGCCTCATGCTGGTCGCCGCGCTGGCGCTGGGCGTCGTGCTCGCCTCCGACGTCTTCGACTCGCCGGCGGGGGTCGACCGGCTGCTGTTCGGCAGCCTGATCGGCCTGCGCGACCGTGACCTGTGGCTGACCGCTGCGGCGCTCGTCGCGGCCATCGTGCTCGATGTCGGACTGCGGCGCGCGTGGCTCGCGCAGGGTTTCGATCCCGGCACCGCACGGGCGCTCGGCATCCGCGTGGCCGCCGCTGACGCGCTGCTCGCGCTGGCGATCACGGCCGCGGCGGTGGTCGCGCTCGACGCCGTCGGCGCGCTGCTCGTCACCGCCGTGCTGGTGATCCCGGCCGCGACGGTCCGCCTGATCGCCCCGAGCGTGGGGACGCTGCAGGCCGGCACCGCGGCGCTGGCCGCCGTCGAGAGCGTGGCGGGGCTGTGGCTCGCGTACGAGCTCGACATCGGCCCCGGGCCGGCGATCGCCGTCCTCGGCGGCATCGTGTTCGCGATCGTCCTGGCGGTGCGGCGATGATCGTGCGGGTCGAGGGCCTGACCGGCGGCTACGCGCCCGGCGCTGAGGTGCTCGCCGGCGTGTCGTTCGGCCTCGAGGCCGGGACGATCGCGGCGGTGCTCGGGCCCAACGGCGGCGGCAAGACCACGCTGTTCCGCGCGCTGCTCGACGAGCTGCCCGTGCGCCGCGGGACCGTGGAGCTGGCGGCGCGGCCGGCGTACGTGCCGCAGACCGACCGCACGCGCCTCGACTTCCCGGTCAGTGCGCTCGACGTCGTGCTGATGGGCGCCTACGGCCGCACGCCGGCATGGCGGCGGATCGCCCGCGCGGACCGCGACGCGGCGCGGGCCACGCTCGAGCGCGTCGGCCTCGGCGACCGCGCGCGGCGGCGCTTCGGCGCGCTGTCGGGCGGCCAGCGCCAGCGCGTGCTGATCGCGCGCGCGCTGCTGCAGGACAGCCCGGTGATCCTGCTCGACGAGCCGCTGTCCGGCGTCGACGCGGCGAGCGCGGCGCGCATCGAGGCGTTGTTCGCCGAGCTGCGCGACGAGGGCCGCGTGCTGCTCGTCGCCACCCACGACGTCGAGCAGGCCCGGCGCTGGGACCGCGTCGTCTGCCTGCACGGCGAGCAGGTCGCGTTCGGCGCGCCGGCGGAGACGCTGACCACCGACGTCCTACTGCGCACCTACGGCGCCGAGCTGGTCGTCCTGCCCGGCGGCGAGCGCGCGGTGGCCGTCGAGCACCACCACCACGACCACTGATGCTCGACTGGCTGCTCGACCCGTTCTCGGGGCCGCTCATGCAGCGGGCGCTCGCGGAGGTCGTCGTGGTGGCGATCGCCTGCGGCCCGCTCGGCGTGTGGGTGCTGCTCTACCGGCAGAGCTACGCCGCCGAGTCGATCTCCCACGCGATGCTGCCCGGGCTGGTGATCGCCGCGCTGGCCGGCGCGCCGCTGCTGCTCGGGGCCACCGGTGGCGTCCTCGTGGCCGCCGCGGCGATCGCGCTGGCCGGGCGCGACGAGCGGCTGGGCAGCGACGTCGGCGTGGCGGTGGCGATCAGCGCGCTGTTCGGCCTCGGCGCACTGCTCGCGCTCTCGCCGGACGTGCCCGCCCGGCTGGGGGAGCTGCTGTTCGGCGATCTGCTCGGCGTGACCGGGCGCGACGTCGCCGAGGCAGCGGTGCTCGCCGCCGGGGTCGCGGTGGCGCTGGCGCTCGCCCACCGGCGCCTGGCGCTGAGCGTGTTCGACCGCGCGGCGGCGCCGTCCCTCGGCGCGCGACCCGCCCGCTGGGAGCTGGCGCTGCTCGCCCTGCTCGCGGTCTGCACGGTGGCGGCGGTGCGTGGCCTCGGCAACCTCCTGGTCGTCGCGCTGATCCTGGCGCCGGCCGCTGCGGCGCTGAACCTGTCGCGGCGGCTGCCGGCCGCCCTTGTGCTGGCCGCCGGGCTGGCGGCGCTGGCGGGCGTGCTCGGGCTGCTCGCCTCCTACCACTGGGAGATCGCCGCGGGCGCGTCCGTCGCACTCTCCGCGGTCGTGCTGTTCCTGCTCTCGCTCGCCGTTCGCGCCAGGTCACTCGACACGCATTAGGTAGTCCTAATATCCTGCCGCCGTGGTCGGACTTAGGGATTCCTAACGCTGTGAGGAGGACGATGAGATCCAAGCTGCTGGTGGCGTGCGTGGCGCTCGCCGCTCTTGCCGGTTGCGGGGGCGACGACGACGCGGACACGACGGCGGCGCAGGCGACGCCGGCCGCGGCCGAGACCGATCTCGGCCCGATCAAGGACTATCTGCTCGAGCACAGCGCCAAGCTCAAGTCGGACACCGCGACCCTCGCCGAGGACGCGGACGCGTACTACCAGCTCGCGAAGTCGGTCGACTTCGACTACGCGAAGCTGCTGGCCGACCACCGCGACGAGGTGGCCGAGCAGATCAAGAGCATGCAGGCGACGTTCCGCGAGGCCAACCCGGCCTACGAGGAGATGGAGGGCGTCGTCGCGGGTGTCCCGTCGCTCGCCGACTTCGACGTGATCCTCGACGCGGGCGCCGACAAGTCGGACCCCGAGAACGCCGTGCCGTTCTCGATCAAGACGCCGGCCGGCAAGACGTTCGAGCAGCCGGGCAACTTCTTCTTCCTGCTCGAGACCTCGCTGTGGGGGACCGAGGAGAAGTTCGCGGCCCAGGGCGTCAAGCCCGACCTCGACGGCGACGGCAAGGTCGTGTTCGGCGAGGCGCTGCCGGACGCCGACTTCCTCGTGGCCGCCGCCAAGGACTTCTCGACCAACGCCGCCGACCTCGACACCGCCGCCAACGAGTGGCAGCCCACCGAGCAGGACGCGTTCACGGCGGTGGTCGTGATGACGCCGACGATGTCGGAGTACTTCGAGGCGTGGAAGAACTCGCGCTTCGTCGCCGGTGCCAAGGCCGAGGAGAGCGGCTTCGTCGCCGCCTCGCGCCTGCAGGACATCGCCGACATCCTCGGCGGCCTCGTGCTCGTCTACGACAGCATCCAGCCCTCGGTGAGCAAGGCCGACGCGCAGCAGGCGAAGCAGACCGGCACCGACCTCAAGAACCTCCACGAGTTCGCGGCCCAGCTCCGCGACGAGGAGGCGGCCGGCAAGAAGTTCACGGCCGAGGAGGCCGACACGCTCGGGTCGGACGCGCAGGATCGTGCCGAGGCGATCGCCGGTCAGGTCAGCCAGGCCGCCGGACAGCTCAACATCAAGCTGGAGAGCTAGAGGCGCCGATGCGCCGGGTCGTCCTTCTTGCCGCCCTCGCCTGCCTGGTGCTGCCGGGCACGGCGAGGGCGGCCGAGACGCCCTGGCGCGCGGCGGGCGAGGTCCGCGACGCGCTGTTCGACGCGCAGACCGAGCTGATCGTCGGCACGCGGGCGACCGCGGAGAAGCAGGTGGCGCGCGGCGTCGAGGCATACCGCGGGCCCCTGCGGGCCGGGATCCGCAGGGCGGACCCGGCCGCCGACAAGGCGGTCCTCCGCTCGCTGGCCGCGGCGCGCACCGCCGTCGCGCGGGGTGACTCGACCGCGCTGGCGGGCGCCCGCGGCGCGGCACGCGCCGCGATCCTCCGCGGCTCGTACGCGGCGACCCT
The DNA here is from genome assembly GCA_963759375.1 of uncultured Solirubrobacteraceae bacterium. GTDB lineage: Bacteria > Actinomycetota > Thermoleophilia > Solirubrobacterales > Solirubrobacteraceae > DASSUW01. Next base: position 320,721 of record CAVWYY010000002.1, read on the forward strand.
GGCGGCCGTCGACCGCGGCGACGCGGACGCGGCGCGTGGCTGGCTGCTGCTGCGTGAGTTCCGCACCGCAACGCGCTTCACCCGGCCGGGCGCCGACGCGACGATCGCGGTCGGCCGGCTCGGAGCCGGCAAGCTCGACCCCAAGCGCGCGCACGCCGCCGTCCAGAAGGACCTGCTCGACGCTTACCAGGCACGCCTGCGCGAGTTGCTCGGCGACGCGCAGCGGGGCGCCGAGAACGACCTGCCGGCGCGCCGCGCCGAGGCGGCCGCGCAGGCGCAGGGCTACTTCGAGATCCTCGCTGCGCGGTACACCGAGGATCGCGGTGCCGACGCGACGCAGGACGCGCGGGCCGCCTACGCCGAGCTCACCCGGACGGCGGCGAGCAAGGACGTCGCCGCGTTCAGTGCCGCGCGCGACCGCGCCGCGGCGACGCTCGAGGGCTTCACCGCCGCGCCGTTCACCGCTGAGGAGGCGGCGCGGCGTGCCCAGCAGCTGCTGCGCTTCCTCGCGCTGGTGCCCGTCGAGTACGGGCGCGGCGTCAAGGGCACGCGCGTGAACCTCGACTTCGAGATCCAGGAAGCGGCGGCGTTCCACAGCGGCGCGTCCGCCGCGTTCGCCGACCTGCGCGACCAGCTCGCCAAGCGCGACCAGGCGCGCACCGACGCGGCGGCGGCCGGGATCGACAAGCTCGGTGCGCTCGTGGGCGTCGCGACCAAGCAGAAGGAGGGCGTGCCCGAAACCGACGAGATCGAGGGACAGACCAAGGCGGTCGAGGACGCGCTGAACGCCACGATGCCCGAGGCCTGGAAGGAGAGCACGGACGAGTCGGACTACGACCTCATCCAGCTCACGCTCGACCGCATGCAGGCGGCGGCCGGCGCCGGCCAGTACCACCAGGCCGAGCAGGCGCGCCTGGAGGCGTACTCGTTCTTCGAGTTCGGTCCGGAGCGGCGGCTGAAGGCATTCGACCCCGGCCTGGCGCTCACGATCGAGGGTCAGATCTGGTACGGCGCGCAAGGCGAGCCAGGCCTGGCCAAGCTGATCGCGAGCCGCGCGCCCGTGCGCGAGCTGCGCGAGGCCCGCCGCGCGCTCGACACCAAGCTCGAGGACGCCGCGGCGACGCTCGGCGACAGCTCCAGCAGCGCCACCGTCGTCACCAACTCGGCGATTCTCGTGTTCCGCGAGGGCCTGGAGGCCGTGCTCATCCTCGCGGCGATCACCGCGTCGTTCGTAGGCGCCCGCCGCGGGTTGCGCAAGCCGGTGCTGTGGGGCGCGATGCTCGGCCTGCTCGCCTCGATCGTGACCTGGGTGATCGCCAGCACGCTGATCGAGTCGCTGGCCACCTCCGGCGAGAAGCTCGAGGCGATCACGGGGCTCGTGGCGATCGTGGTCCTGTTGCTGGTGACCAACTGGTTCTTCCACCGCGTGTACTGGAGCGAGTGGATCGGGCGCTTCCACCGCAAGCGCAAGGCGCTGGAGAAGATCGACAAGACCGGCTTCATCTCCGCGCAGGTGCTCGGCTTCGTGCTGCTCGGCCTGACGAGCGTGTACCGCGAGGGGTTCGAGACCGTGCTGTTCCTGCAGTCGCTGCAGGTGAGCGCCGGCACCGCGACCGTCGTGGAGGGCGCCGCGCTCGGCCTGCTGCTCACGTTCGCCGTCGGCACCTTCACGTTCTTGCTCCAGCGCAAGCTCCCCTACAAGCGGATGCTGGTGGTCACCGGCGTGATGATCGGCTTCGTGCTCGTCGTGATGGTCGGGCAGACCGCGCGCACGATGCAGGGCGTCGGCTGGCTGCCGATCACGCCGGTCGGCGGCGAGCCGCCGTACTGGCTGGGCGTGTGGTTCGGCGTCTACCCGAGCTGGGAGACGCTCGGCGCGCAGATCATCGCCGCCGTGTTCGTCATCGGCTCGTTCTTCGTGGCCAAGGAGCTCAAGGTCAAGCGGCCCGGGCGGCGTGCGGCGCGTCGCGAAGCACCCGCGCAACCGAAACAAGAGCCAGTGCGGTCATGATCACGGCGCTGGCCACGCACCACTGGCAGATCGCCTCGATCTTCTCGATCTCCACGTAGGTCAGCCACGCGCTGAACCCGAAGCCGACGAGCGACAGGAACGCGGCCGCCTGCGCGCCGAGCTCCTCCGGCAGAGCGAGGCTGGCGAGGATGAGGACGTAGCCGCCGAGGCCGAGGACCGCCACCGGGATGCCGGCCAGCTCGGCCCAGCGCGAGGACTGCACGCGCTCGCAGCCGCCGCCACCGCCGACGCAGACGGGATCGAGGCCGGCGTAGTGCACCCACGTCAGGTAGCCCGCGATCGCGATCCCCACGAGCGCCAGCGCCGCCGTGACGCGCCGCAGGGTCATGTCCCTCCGAGCGCCGCGTCGAGCGCCCGCGCGTAGTCCTCGGGCGACGTGCCCTGGATCTGCAGCGGCGTCAGCACGCCGCCCTTGCGGATGTAGAAGTCCGGCGTGCTCGTCGACCCGAGGTCGCGCGCGAACTGCTCGGCCTCCTTGACGGCCGGCTGGCTGAGCGGATCGTCGGCTGCGGCGACCACCTTGTCGACGTCCAGGCCCTCGACCTGCGAGGCGACCATGCGCATGAAGTCGGCGTCCGCGTAGCCCGACTCCTCAGGGCCCTGGTTGCGGTAGAAGACGTCGGCGAACTGGTACATGCGGTCCTGCCGGGCGGCCTCGGCGGCGGCGCCCGCCGCCCGCACCGAGTCGCGGCCGAGGAAGCTGCGGAAGTGCAGCTCGTAGCGCAGCTTGCCGGGCCGCACGTAGTCGCGCACGACGGTCGGCAGCGCGTTGCGCGAGTAGTCCGCGCAGAACGGGCACTGCAGGTCGGCGATCTCCACGAGCGTGGCCGGCGCACTCTTCTTGCCGAGGTCGATCCCCTGCTGCGGGATGCCGTCGTAGAGCTTGGCGACCTCCTCGTTGACCGTCGGCTCGCCGGACGCGGCCGGGGTGGGGGAGGCCGCCTGCTCGTCGTCACCACCGCCCGAGATCACGATCGCGGCGACGACGACGATCGCCGCGAGCGCGACGACGGCGCCCAGCCGCACGAGTGAGCGGTGGCGGAGCATGGCGGGTTGAGGGTAATGCGACCGGAGGTTGAAAATGGTTTTAGGCATGCCATAATTTGATTCGTGGCCGCGCGTGAGACAGTGTTCAGCCCCGCCGTCGAGGACTACGCCAAGGCGATCTATCAGCTCGCCGAGGGCTGCGGCGGCCCCGTGAGCACGAACGCGCTGGCCGAGCGGCTTCACGTCACGGCTGGATCGGCGTCCGGGATGGTCCGCAAGCTCGACGAGCTCGGGCTGGTCGAGCATGTGCCGTACAAGGGGGTCCAGCTGACGGCCGAGGGCACGCGCGCTGGCGCTCGAGGTCATCCGCCATCACCGGCTGCTCGAGCTGTACCTGACCGAGAGCCTCGGCGTGCCGTGGGACCGCGTTCACGACGAGGCCGAGGTGCTCGAGCACGTGCTGTCGGAGGAGCTCGAGGCGCTGATCGCCGCCAAGCTCGGGCATCCGACGCGCGACCCGCACGGCGACCCGATCCCGTCGGCCGACCTGGTGATCGAGGAGGAGGCCACCGAGAGCCTCGCTGCCGCCGAGGCCGGCGCGTGCGGGACGTTCGTGCGCATCTCCGACGCCGACCCCGAGATGCTCCGCTACCTGGCCGAGCGCGGGATCGCGCCCGGCGACACGTTCGAGGTGGTCGAGAAGCAGCCCTTCGACGGGCCGCTGTTCGTGCGCTTCGGCGAAGACGTTCACGTCCTCGGCGGATCGCTGGCCGGCGCGATGCGGGTGCAGGCGTGAGCACGCAGGAAGCGGCGGTCGCCTCGCCCACGTTCGAGGGCACGCGCCGGCGCGGGCGCGTACGCGCCGCGTTGCCGTTCATCGGCCCGGCCTTCGTGGCCGCGATCGCGTACGTCGATCCCGGCAACTTCGCCACCAACATCGCCGGCGGCGCCGAGTTCGGCTACCTCCTGCTGTGGGTGATCCTCGCGGCGAACCTGATGGCGATGCTGATCCAGTTCCTGTCGGCCAAGGTCGGCATCGCCACCGGCCGGAGCCTGCCCGAGCTGTGCCGCGAGCACTTCCCGCGCCGCGTGTCGTTCGGGCTGTGGGTCCAGGCCGAGCTGATCGCCATGGCGACCGACCTGGCCGAGTTCGTCGGCGCGGCGATCGCGCTGAACCTGCTGTTCGGGCTGCCGCTGCTGCCGGCCGGCCTCGTCACCGCGGTCGTCTCCTTCGCGCTGCTGGGCCTGCAGACGCGCGGCTACCGGCGGTTCGAGATCGTCATCGCCGGGATGCTCGGCGTGATCCTGCTCGGCTTCCTGGTCGACTCGCTGCTGGTCCCGCACGACGCCAAGGGCATCGCCGAGGGCTTCATCCCGGGCTTCGCGGGAACCGACTCGCTGCTGCTGGCCACCGGCATCCTCGGCGCGACCGTCATGCCGCACGTGATCTATCTGCACTCGGCGCTCACGCAGCGGCGCGTGCAGGGCGCCGACGAGCCCACCAAGCGCCGGCTGATGCGCTTCCAGCGCGTCGATGTGCTGATCGCCATGGGCGTCGCCGGCGTGATCAACATGTCGATGCTGATCGTCGCCGCTTCGCTGTTCCACGACTCCGGGCTCTCGGACGTCGACACCATCGAGGGCGCGTACGCGGGCTTCCAGTCGCTCGTCGGCAACGACGCCGCGCTGGCCTTCGCGCTGGCGCTGCTGGCCTCCGGCCTGGCGGCCTCGAGCGTCGGCACCTACGCCGGCCAGGTCGTCATGCAGGGCTTCATCAACCGCACGATCCCGCTCATCCTGCGCCGGCTCGTGACGATGCTGCCGGCGCTGATCGTGCTCGGCGTCGGCCTCGACCCGTCGCGCTCGCTGGTCATCTCCCAGGTGGTGCTGTCGTTCGGCATCCCGTTCGCGCTGGTGCCGCTCGTGATCCTCAGCCGGCGGCGCGACATCATGGGCCCGCTGGCCAACCGCGGGCTGACCACGGTCGTGGCGAGCGTGGTCGCCGCCCTGATCATCAGTCTCAACGCCTTCCTGCTGGTTCAGACGTTCGCCTAGGGTGGCTTGACTTCCTCGTCGCGCCGGAGCACCATCGGCGCGCGATGGCGGCACATGCGATGAGGTATCCGCCGACGCGCCGCAGACGGCGCTGGCCGCAGCGCATGCTGGGATTTCTCGCCACGGTCGCGCTGCTCGGCAGCGGCGCGGCGATCGCGTACATGGTCCTGCCGAAGGACGAGGACGGCGCGGCCGTCCAGGCGCCTCCCGCCGCCAAGCCGAAGGCCAATCCCAAGCCCGCGCTGACCAAGGCGCAGCGCCGCGAGCGAAACGCCGCCGTCACGGTGCTCGAGAAGGAGGGCTACGAGCCCGCGCGGATGGCCGACTGGCGCCCCAAGGCGGAGCTGCAAGTGCTCGTGGGCCGCAACGACCAGGGCGCGATGCGCGCGTTCTTCTTCACCGACGGAAAGTTCCTCGGGCACGACGACGCGATCGACCAGCAACAGCGTCCGCGTGGTCAAGGGGGAGAAGGGCGCCATCACGCTCTCCTACCGCGTGAGCACGGGCGGCCGCGAGCGGGTGCGCTTCAGCCTCGACAACGGCTCGCTCGCACACACGGACCCGGTCCCGCCGTCCACGCTCCGCTGACCGCGTAGCATCGAAGGGGTGTGCGGTCGCTACACCCTGAGGACGCCCGGCGGGCGGGCACTCGCCGAGCGCTTCGTGCTCGACGACGCCGGCGCGTTCGATCCTGCGACCCTGCACCGCTTCAACGTCTGCCCGACCGAGCCGATCGCCGTCGCCGTGCGCGAGGGCGACAAGCGCGAGGTCCGCACGATGCGCTGGGGCCTGGTCCCGCCGTGGGCGCACGAGCTCGGGAAGGGATTCCAGCCGATCAACGCCCGCGCCGAGACGGCAGCCACCAAGGCGCCGTTCGCCGAGCTGTTCGAGCGGCCTGAGCGCCGCTGCCTGATCCTCGCCGACGGCTGGTACGAGTGGCTGAAGGCCGAGAAGAAGGGCGGGGATCGGATTCCGTTCCACTACACGGTGGACGAGGGCGGGCCGTTCGCGTTCGCCGGCCTGTGGGGGCGGCGCCGCATCGGCGGCGACCTCGTCCACTCGGCCCTCATCCTCACGTGCGCCGCCAACGCCGTGGCCGCGCCGGTGCACGACCGGATGCCGGTGATCCTCGCCGGCCCGGACGAGGAGGCCGCGTGGCTGGAGGGGGAGAGCGACGGCCTGCTCGGCCCGCTCGACCCCGGGCGCACCGCCGTCGCGCCCGCCAACCCGGCGGTCAACAAGGCCGGCGTCGAGGGCGAGGACCTGCTGACGCCGCCGGAGCCCGAAGAGCCGGCGCAGCTCAGGCTGGCCACCTGAAGACCCCGCATCTGACAGGGTTCCCGGTTCCGTGAACGAGGGACAGATCGCCCTGGTCACCGGTGTTCTGCTGGCGGCCGGGCTCGCCGCGTCGCTGGCGGCCGGGCGCCTGCGGGTGCCCGGCCTCGTGCTGGTCCTCGCGCTCGGCATGGTGATCGGCGGCGACGGCCTCGACCTCATCCCGTTCGACGACTTCGAGCTCGCGCAGTCGCTCGGCGTCGTCCTGCTCGCCTTCATCCTGTTCGAGGGCGGCCTGTCGGCGGGCTTCGACGAGATCCGGCCGGTGCTGGGCGCGTCGATCGCGCTGGCCACGCTCGGGACGCTCGGCACCGCGGCGCTGACCGCGCTCGCCGCCGGGCTGCTGTTCCCGCAGCTCGAGCCGCTCGAGGCGCTGATGCTCGGCTCGACGGTGGCCGCGACGGACGCCGCCGCCGTCTTCGCCGTTCTCCGCGGTTCGACGCTGCGGCGGCGCCTGGCCCGGACGCTCGAGGGCGAGTCGGGCATCAACGACCCGATCGCGATCCTGCTCGTGATCGGCTGCATCGAGGCGTTCCAGCACGCGTCGTTCGGCCTCGCGGACGCCCTGTGGCTCGCGGTGCGCGAGCTGGCGATCGGCTTCGCCGCCGGGCTCGTGGTCTCGGGCGCCGCGGTGCTGTTCCTCCGCCGCGTGCGCCTGCCCTCCGCGGGCCTGTATCCGGTCGCGTCGATCGCCACCGGTGCGGTCGCGTTCGGCTGCGCGCAGACGACGCACGGGTCGGGCTTCCTGGCGGTGTTCCTGGCCGGGCTCGTGCTCGGCACCGCGTCGACGCCGGCGCGGCGCACGATCGTCACGTTCCACGACGGCCTCGCGTGGGTCGCCCAGCTCGGGCTCTTCCTCCTGCTGGGCCTGCTGTCGTTCCCCGACCGCCTGGACGACATCGCCCTCAAGGGGACCGCGATCGCCCTCGTGACCGCCGTGGTGGCCCGCCCGATCGCCGCGGTGGTGGTGACCGCGTTCTCGGGATTCAACGTGCGCGAGCGGCTGCTGCTCGGCTGGGCCGGCTTGCGCGGCGCGACGCCGGTCGTGTTCGCCACGTTCCCGGTCACCGCGGGGATCACGAACGGACCGCTGATCTTCGACGTCGCGTTCTTCGTGGTGCTGCTGTCGACCTTGCTTCAGGGCACGACGATCGAGCCCGTGGCGCGCTGGCTGCGCGTAACGTCCGAGGAGGCGGCGATCCCGGCCCCACTCGTCGAGCCGGTGCTCCTCAACCGGCTGGGCGCCGAGGTCGTCCAGTTCCCGGTGCGCGCGGGCGATGCCGTCGTCGGCCACCCGGTGCGCGAGCTCGGCCTGCCGCGCGAGGCGCTGCTCAACGTGATCGTGCGCGGCGATCGGGCGATCCCGCCGCGCGGCTCGACGGTCGTCGAGGCCGGCGACCAGCTGCACATGATCGTCCGCCAGGAGGTCGCCGTCGAGTTCCAGGACGTCATGCGCATGTGGCGCTCGGGGCCGCTCGAGGCGCACAAGCGCCCGCGGCCGCGGGTGCTCAGCCGTCCCGCCGTGACCAGCGTCCGCCCGTGGACCGACGCCGACGGCAACCCGTCGCGGCCGACCGAGGTCATCGGCGTCGACGTCGTCGACCAGCTGCGGACCCGCCGCGATCAGCCCGGCGCGCTGGTGGCCCTGGCCGACGGGCGCTTCGCGGTCACCGGCCGGCTGCTCGCCGTCGGCCCCGCGGGTGAGCTGCAGGGCGTCGCGCGGCGCCGCCTCGCGCGCGCGGAGACGGCCGGCGACCGTGCCTGGTGGCAGGAGGTCGTCGGCGCGCTCGCCCGCTAGCGGACGAGGTCCTGCATCACCGCGATCGCGCCGGCGCGGTCGCACACGCCGAGCTTCCCGAACGAGCTGAGCAGCTCGGTCTTCACCGTGCTGGGGCTCAGGTCGAGGTGCATGGCGATGTCCGGCGCGTTGTGGCCGTCGGCGGTGAGGAGCAGGATCTCGCGCTCGCGCGGAGTGAGCTCAACCCTGTGCACGCTGTCGCGCACCATCCCGCCAGGAAGGTAGCGGGTCGACCGTCAGAATGACGAGGGTGGATCCGTACGCGATTCTCGGTGTTTCCGCGATGGTCGATCCGGAGCAGCTCGCCGCGGCCTACCGCGAGCAGGCCAAGAAGTGGCACCCGGACCGCGGGGGCGGGGAGGAGGCGGCGCGGCGCATGGCCGAGATCAACGCCGCGTACGACCTGCTGCGCGCCGCGGCCGCGCACGCCGAGTCGCCGCCGCCACCCCGGCCAACCCGGCGCCGAGCCGCTCGCGGCAGCTGGCTGCCGGACGCCATCCGGCGTGCGCTCGGGCCAGAGCTGACCGAGGCGCTCGCCGAGCGCGAGTCGGTGCGGCTCGTCACCCCGACCAGTACGTGGGCGAGCCCGCGGGCCGTGCTGGCCGTGACCGAGCGGCGGCTGCTGTGGCTGCTCGACGACGCCCCGGTCGCCCGCGTCCGGTCGCTCGCCTTCCGCGACATCGCCGCCGTGTCGCTGCGCGTTCACCGCCCGCGCCGCCGGGCGGCCACGCTGAGTCTGCGTACGACTGCCGGCCGCCGGCACAGCTTCGCGGACCTGCGGCCGCACACGGCCGCTGCGATCGAGCGGCACCTGCGCGGCGAGCTGGGCTAAAGCGGCGCGCGGCGGTGCCGACGACTCGGACAGCCATGCTGTCCTCCTTCGCCAACCTGAAGCTGTCCGTCCGCCTCGGCATCGCCTTCGGCGGCCTGATCGCCGCCATCGCCGTCATCGCCGCCATGAGCATCTCGGGCGCCGGGGGCATCAAGTCCGACGCCGACGAGCTCTCCCACCGCGACGTGGCCGCCTACGGCGCCGTCGTGACCATCAGCGAGGACTTCCTCGCCGCCCACGGCGACGTCCTGCGCCACCTCTACGTCGAGGACGGAGACCTCAAGGGCGAGGACAAGACCGCCGAGCGGATCGCCGCCTGGGCGGACGAGGCCGACGCGGCCCTCGCCGAGCTCGAGCCCAAGCTCGAGAGCCCCGAGGCGAAGCGGACGCTGGCGGAGTTCGAGACCCGCTACCGCCGGTTCGTGGCGCTCGCCGACAAGGCGGTCGAGCTCTCGCGCCAGGAGACGGTCGACGGGGTGGAGGAGCGCGACGCGTCGCGCACCGTGTACCTCGAGCAGGTGCTCCCGACGCTCGAGGGCCTGGACGTCATCCACGACAAGCTCGAGGGGATGCTCGAGGCGCAGGCCGCCGAGCAGGCGAAGGAGGGCGACAGCACCTACGCGTCCGTCCAGCGCAACGTGCTGATCGTGGCCCTCATCGCGCTGGTCCTGGCGATCGCCGTGGCGGTGTTCGTCACCCGCGGCGTGACGCGTCCGGTCGCCGCGCTCGGCAAGCGCCTGCGCTCGCTCAACGAGCACGACCTCGAGACGCTGTCGGCCGGCCTCGACGCGGTCGCCAAGGGCGACCTGACCGTCGACGCCGAGTCGATCACCGAGCCGATCCGCGTCAGGACCACCGACGAGCTCGGGCAGCTGGGCGACATCTTCAACGACATGCTGGCCAAGAGCCACCGGTCGGTCGAGAGCTACGAGGCGATGCGCGCCCAGCTCGGCTCGCTGATCGGCGAGGTGTCGGCGAGCGCCGGCACCGTGTCGGCCGCGTCGCAGCAGATGGCGTCGACCTCCGACGAGGCGGGCCGCGCAGTCGGCGAGATCGCCAACGCGGTCGGCGACGTCGCGCAGGGCGCGGAGCGCCAGGTGCGGATGGTCGAGACCACCCGCGAGGCCGTGCAGGAGGCCGCCACGGCGGCCCAGCGCAGCGCCGACAGCGCCCGCCAGACGTCCGAGGCCGCCGAGCAGGCGCGCGAGGTCGCCCGCGAGGGCGTCGGCGCCGCCCAGCAGGCGACGCAGGCGATCCAGCACGTGGCCGACTCGTCGGCCCAGGTCGCCAGCGCGATCGAGGACCTGTCGACCCGCAGCGAGCGGATCGGCGGGATCGTGGACACGATCACCGGCATCGCCGAGCAGACCAACCTGCTGGCGCTCAACGCGGCCATCGAGGCCGCCCGCGCCGGCGAGCAGGGCCGCGGCTTCGCCGTGGTCGCGGAGGAGGTCCGCAAGCTGGCCGAGGAGTCCCAGGACGCCGCCGGCCAGATCGCCGGCCTCATCCGCGAGATCCAGACCGAGACCCGCAAGGTGGTCGGCGTGGTCGCCGACGGCGCCAAGCGCACCGAGGACGGGGTCGCGACGGTCGAGCAGGCCCGCGAGGCGTTCGAGCTGATCGGGTCGGCGGTCGAGGACGTCGGCGCCCGCGTCGGGGAGATCGCCGCCGCGGTCGAGCAGATCTCAGCCGATGCCGATCGCGCGCAGGGCGGGATCAGCGAGGTCGCCGCGGTGGCCGAGCAGTCCTCCGCCTCCGCCGAGGAGGTGTCGGCCTCCACGGAACAGACCAGCGCGTCCACGCAGGAGATCGCCGCCTCCGCCCAGGAACTGGCCCGCACCGCCGAGCAGCTCGAGCGGCTCGTCGCGCGCTTCCGCCTCACGGCGTAGTTCAGCCCGTATACCACGCGTCTTGACGGCACCTCGCGAACCTGCGTAGTGTCGGACGGCACGAGCTCGGCCCGCTCTCTAGTTCGTCTCAAGGAGGAGCCATGTCGCCGAATCGCATCGTCGCGCTACTCACGCCCGTCTGCGCGCTCGCGGCCGGCTGGGTGGCGTCGTGGATCGCCCAGAATTTTCCCGACGCGAACATCTCCAAGGAGAGCCTGCAGGCCGTGTTCATCGGCGGCATGGCCGCGGTGCTCGCGCCCGCCTGGCAGTGGCTGCACGGCTGGCAGAAGTACGAGGCACGCCAGGCCGAGGCCGAGCAGCTCGCGCTGGCATCCGACGCTGCGCTGAGCACCGCCGTCGCCGCGCCCGAGCCCGATTTCGAGGACGACGAGCTCGAGATGCTCGAGGACCTCGAGGACGATGGGCTCGAGGATCTCGATGCGCTCGAGGAAGAGTTCGACGAGGAGCCGGTGACCGCCGGCACCTGAGGAGCTGTGACGGGGCGGGCCTGAAGGCCCGCCCGCGCCACTCGGTCATGGATCACCACCGATGTCGTCAAGATGACAATTCCCTAACGAGGAACGGGAGGCCGGCATGGCTGCCTCGACGCTGAGCGAACGCATGCGAGCGGGGGGGATCGTCGTCGACCCCGACATCGTCGTCCGGGAGGCGCAGCGGGCGCGGATCCAGCTCTCGCTCGCCTGCGCGCTGCTCGAGAAGGAGACGGCCGGCGGCCACAACGTCTTCGGCCACGACCGCGACCGCGCGGGCCGCTACATCTTCCCGGCGCGCGACGGCTCCGTGCCGGTGACCGAGGACCTCTACCGCCAATACAAGGCACGCCGGAAGGCCACCGGGCTGCCGCAGGGCGTCGGCCCGTGCCAGCTGACCTACGCGCCGTTCCAGGAGCAGGCCGACGCGCTCGGCGGCTGCTGGAAGCCGGCCGCGAACATCCGCGTCGGCTTCAAGGTGCTGGCCGACAACATCCGGGTCAACGGGCTCTCCGCGGGCGTCGCCCGCTACAACGGCTCGGGCCCGGCCGCGGCGGCGTACAGCCAGGACGTGCTGGCCAAGGCGCGCCGCTGGGAGGCGCTGCTGGCCGGTGCTCCCGTGCCGAAGGTGGTGGCGGCGCGGCTCGTGCGCCGCGGTGACCGGGGTGACCGCGTCGAGCGGATCACGCGACGGCTGTCGTACGTGCATTCGCGGCGCACCAAGGCGCCGTACCTCGACGGCGCGCGCAGGCAGTTCGACGGCGAGGCCGTCGCGGCGCTGAAGGCGTTCCAGCGCGACAACCGGCTGCTGGTGGACGGCGTGTTCGGCGACGAGAGCGCGCGCCGGCTCGTCCGCGCCGTGAAGGCCGAGCGGGCGCGGCGCAAGAAGGGCGGCGGGGTCGTGGTCAAGCCGCCGGCGCCGCCGAAGCCGAGCGTGCGCGCGGCTCAGCTGCCGGCGCTGGTCAAGGACGTGCGGCGGCTCGAAGCCGACACCGGCGAGGCGTGGGAGCAGCTGGTCGAGTACGCGCACAAGCGGGCGCGGCTGTTGGCGCGGCTGCAGGGCGGGGGCGGCGGCGGGACGAAGCCCGCGCCCGAGAAGCAGGTCGAGGTCGCCAAGGGCCTGGAGGAGATGACCGCGATCCTGCTGCGGATCGAGGCAAAGCTGGTCGAGTTGACCGAGCTCGAGGAGCGCGAGGAGGCCCGCGAGGCCGCCGCCGCGACGGCCTCTGCCGCGACCGCCGAGGTCGCCGCCGTCGTCGAGACCGCCACCGCGGTCGCCACGGCCGTTGAGGTGTCGCAGCTCGACGAGATCAAGCCGCCGCCGCCTGAAGGCCCGGTGCCGCCGGCGTCCGCGAACGGCCTCGGCCCAGCCGCGGCGCCGCTGCGCCGGCTCGCCGACCTCTCGGACGCCGAGCTGCTGGAGCGGGTCACCCGCCTGGACCGCGCGACCATGAAGGCGCGCGACGAGCTCGTCCGCCGCTACGCGAAGGTCGAGGCGGAGATCGCGCGCCGGCGGCCGAAGCTCGCCAAGCCGCCGAAGCCCGCGCCCGCGCCGAGGCCGGTGAAGAAGCCGGTCGTGACCAAGGACGACCCGAAGGGCGGCAAGGTCGTCGTCACCAAGCTCGGCGACCGCGGGCGGCTGGTCAAGCGCTCCAAGCTCGCGCTCGCCCGGTTCCTGGCCGCGAAGGGCAACGCCGAGCACGTGCAGCTACGGCGGGCGCTGCGGCGTGAGGCCAGGAGTCCGAAGCGGGCCAACCTGGCGACGCCGAACTGGCAGCAGGCCGTCAAGGCGGCCCAGCACCTCACGGGCAGGCAGGTGAACGGCGAGCTGGACGGCGAGCTCGTGCGGGCGCTGCAGCCGTACTGGCCGCGCGACAACGCCGGCAAGCGGGTGCTGCGCAGCACGCCGGGGGCGTGGCGGATGATCCCAGGGCAGCTCACGCCGAACTTCAACGTCGGGGAGTTCGCGTGCAAGGACGCGGCGCACACCGGCTACGTCGAGGGCCTGATGCGCGAGCAGGGGCTGACCAAGGCGCAGGCCAAGGACCGCGCGAAGGGGCTGGCCAAGCGGCTCGAGCGGCTGCGCAAGCTGGGCGGCGATCGCCCGCTGATCGTGACGTCGGCGTTCCGCACGAGGGCCTACAACGCGTCGCTCACCGGGTCCGCCACCAACTCGGCGCACACGCGCGGGTTCGCGGCCGACACGCCGCCGCCGCGCGGGGTCTCGCTGACCCAGCACGAGGCGCACGCCCTGGAGTCGTTCGAGTGCGGCGTGGGCATCTACCCGCCGCCGCACGGGACGTTCATCCACGGTGACTTCGACCGCACGCTGGGCGGGCGCAGGCGGTGGCACCCGTAGTCTGAGCGCATGTACCTCACAGCCGGCTCGTGGCGGGAGCTCGACGACGCGATCGCCGACTCGAGCTGGTGCCGGCATCCCGCCCGCGTGCGGCCGGCGGTCGTGTGGCGGGGCCTGGCACGCTCGAGCTACTCCAACGTGTCGAGCCTCGCCCGGCTCAGCACCGACTACCCGCGGCTCGAGCGGCACCTCGTGCGCAACTTCCGGAAGTACGCGCACCGTGAGGCGCCGGGGCCGACCACGTGGGACTGGCTGTCGCTCGGCCAGCACCATGGGCTCCCGACGCGGCTGCTGGACTGGACGTTCTCGCCGTTGGTGGCGCTGCACTTCGCGACGGCGTCGTGGCCCGACGACGAGGCGCTGCTGCTGGCGGTCGACTGTGCGGGCGCGCACGAGCGGCTCCCGCAGTCGCTGCGCAGCGCCTACGAGCGCGAGGGCTCGCTGGTGTTCACCACCGACATGCTCGCCGCGCACGCGCCCGACCTCGAGGCGTTCGACGCGCTGACCGAGGACGAGCCGTTCGTGGTGTTCTTCGAGCCGCCGTCGCTGGACGAGCGGATCGTCAACCAGGCGGCGGTGCTGTCGGCGCTGTCCGGCGCGCGCTGCCACATGGAGGAGTGGCTGGAGGCGCAGCCCGCGCTGTGGCGCGCCTGGCGGATCCCGCCGGAGGTGAAGGCCGAGGTCCGCGAGCGGCTCGACCAGGCGCACGTCAACGAGCGCGTTCTGCTGCCGGGGCTGGACGGGCTGGCCGCGTGGCTCCGGCGCTACTACTCGCCGCGCCACTCGGCGCCGGACGACCTCGGCGGGGCGACGATGGGCTCACCCGGGGCGGCGGCGCAGCAGGAAGGGTCGATGGGGTAGCCAGCAGCGGGATCGTGCGGTGCGTGATCGGACCGATCAGCACTGCGTAGAGGACGGTGCCGATGCCGACCGTGCCGCCGAGCAGGAAGCCGGTGACCAGCACTGCCGCCTCGATCGTCGTGCGGACGACGCGGATCGAGTGCCCGCGCGCGGCGATGCCGGTCGTGAGCCCGTCACGCGCTCCCGGGCCGAGCCCGGCGCCGATGTAGAAGCCGGTGGCGATCCCGTTGCCGAGGACGCCGCCGACCAGCAGGGCGATGCGGGCCCACGTCGCGCTCGGGGGGTCGAAGATCGCCAGCGTCACGTCGATCGCGACGCCGACGAGGATCGCGTTGGCGATGGTCCCGACGCCGAGGCGCTGACGCAGCGGGATCCAGCCGAGCAGGACGACGAAGCTGGCGAGGATCGCCCACGTGCCGATGCCGAGGCCGAACGTCCTCGACAGGCCCTGGTGCAGGACATCCCACGGGTCCAGCCCGAGGCCGGCGAGGACCATCATCGCGGCCGTGACGCCGTAGAGGACGAGCCCGATCAGCAGCTGCGCGGTCCGGCGGACGCGGCGATCTGGCGGCACGGGCTGGAAGAGGCGCCTCATCTGCGACTAGACTGGCAGCCTTGGCACCATCTCAACAGGGCCAATTCTCCGCCGGTGGCTCCGTCGTGCCGCTCCGCCGGCTCGCGACGCCGCATCTCGTGCGGCTGCTGGGGGACTGGCGCGGCGGGGGGACGGCGTATCCGGCGCTGGCGGCGGCGCTGCGGGCGCTGATCGTCGAGGGGCGGCTGCCGCCGTACACGCGGCTGCCGTCCGAGCGCGCGCTGGCCGAGGCGCTCGGGGTGTCGCGCAACACCGCGACGGCCGCGTTCGACGTGCTGCGCGAGCAGGGCTACCTGGCGTCCCGCCGCGGGACCGGCAGCTGGACCACGGCGCCGGAGACGGGCGACGACCGCCCGGACGAGCTCGCCCCGCCGTCGGGCGACGTGATCGACCTCACGATCGCCAACCTGCCGGCGCCCGCCGATCTCGGCGCGCTGGCCGCCGTGGCCGCGCAGAAGCTCGCGCGCGAGCTGGGCGGCAACGGCTACGAGCCGTTCGGCCTGCCGGCAACGCGGGCGGTGATCGCCGCGCACCTGACCGGCCGCGGGCTGCCGACCGAGCCGGGCCAGGTGCTGGTCACGCAGGGCGCCCTGCACGCCTGGGACCTCGCGTTGCGCACGTTCGCGCGGCCGGGCGACCGGGTGCTGGTGGAGAGCCCGACCTACCCGGGCGCGCTCGACGCGATCCGCGCGCACGGGTGCGTGCCGGTCGGCGTCCCGATCGGCCCGGACGGCTGGGACCTCGCGCAGATGCGCGCCGCGCTGCGCGACGCCCGGCCGCGGCTGGGCTACCTGATCCCGGACTTCCACAACCCGACCGGCGTGCGGGTGCCGGCGGAGCAGCGCGCGCTCGTCGCCCGCGAGGCACGGGCCGCGGGCGTGCTGCTGATCAGCGACGAGAGCCTCGCCGAGCTGGCGATCGACGCGCCCGGCCCGCGGCCGCCGTCGCTGGCCGCCGGCGACCCGGGCAGCGGCGTCCTCGCCGCCGGCGCGGTGTCGAAGTCGATCTGGGGCGGCCTGCGCACGGGCTGGATCCGCGCCAACCGCCAGCACATCCGCGCGCTCGCCCTCGCGCGCGGCAGCCAGGACGTCGGCAGCCCGGTGCTCGACCAGCTGCTCGCCGTCGAAGCCCTCAAGCACCTCGACGCCTGGCTCCCGGGGCGCAGCAAGCTGCTGCGCGAGCGGCGCGACACCGTCCTCGCGGCGCTGCGCCCGTCCTGGCGGGTCGTGCCGCCCGGCGGCGGCATGTCGATGTGGATCGAGCTTCCCGCGGGTACCGCCGCGTCCGCGTTGGCCGCGCGCGCCGCCGAGCACGGCGTCCGCGTGGCCGCCGGACCGCGGTTCAGCGCCGCCGGCGGGTTCGAGCGGCGCCTGCGCATGCCGTTCACGCAGCCGCCCGAGCGCCTCGAGGAGGCGATCCGCCGGCTTGCCGCGGCAGAGGACGCCCTCGGCAGCCGGCCGGCGGCCACCGAGCCGCAGGCCCGCTGGGTGGCCTGGATCCCACCCATTCCGTATGCCCGCGAAACGTGCATTATGAGAACTTGTTATCACGCGTTTTGCAGGATTTTCCGCCGTTGCAAGCCAGTACACTGGGTCATCGTGACGGACTTCGCCATGTGCATCACCGAGCGGGACCGAGCTTCCTCGCCGGTTTCCTGGAGGGTGAGGCCTGCTTCGCGATCGCCGAGCTGAACGGCGGCCAGTCGTACTCGTGAGGCGTAACTGCGTGCGTTTGCGCGACGACGACCAGGATCTCTCGAGTGGCTGGTTGCACTCACCGGCCTCGGCGCGGTTGCGGCGATCCCCGCCCAGCGAACGTCACGTCCGCAGATCGGCTGGAACGTCGATACGCAGAGCGAGTGCGCCGAGCTGATCCGACTTGTCGACGGCTGCGGCTTCCACGGCCGCGCGATCGGCGGAATTCGAGCATCTGGTGCGCGGCGTCTCAGTGTGGACAAAGCGGCGCCGGTGACGCTCGGCGTGCCCGGCTCCGATGGCGGCAAGGAGCGACTTCGGATACGCGCGAACGATTCGGAGGGCGGCTCGGCGGCGGCCCGCCCCCTCCTGGCGGCGCCGACAGACGTTGGGTTACATAAGCGGGCTCGTCTGTGCGGAGGGTTGCTTCCAGCTGAGCACGTTACGTCCGCGGTTCTCCATGCACATGCGAGGCGACGAGCGACCGCTGCTCGAGCTGCTGCGCGACGACGACCGATTCGGCGCGGATCTACGACTACACGGCCGCTGGGCCGTTGAATCCCTCGAGCTCATGGACCGTCGGTGTCGCACGGTGACGTCGAGCGCCTAGCCGGAGACGCTCTACGACGCCGATCTTCCTGGCCGGAAAGGAGCCGAGCTCGAGCCGTGGTTCGTCGGCGTTGCAGAGGTTTGCACGTCGACGCGCCTCGGCGTCCGACCTCGCCGGATGATCCTGCAAATCGCGGACGACCGGTTGCGTGCTGCCCGTCGCTATCGGCCATCCACGCGCGAGCTCTTGCGGCTCCCTGGCCGCGACCGCCGCGCGGAGTCGCTTGCAGCGTTGCGCGCCTGGGGCTCAGTGATGGAGGGGCGGCTCACCTGCGGTTCATACGCGAAGTGGCAGCGTGCTCAGACCTCGATCCCGACGCGGGACACCGTCGCAAGACAGTTCGGGAGCTGGCACGCCGCAATGCAGGCCGCCGGCCTCTCCGAGCGTGCGGCACGTCGGAAACCGACCAAGGCCGGCGACGCGGAAGCGCGGCGCGATCAGAGGCATGCCCAGCGGGCGCGCGCACTCGCGGCGCTCCGGCGGTTCGAGGCCGAGCGAGGGCGCCTGCCCTCGGCCATGGAGTTCTTCAAGTGGCGACGATACGCATGCCCTGACGCGCCGTCCCAAGCCACGGTCTACCGGCTGTTTCCCGGCGGCTGGCAAACGGTGCTGCAAGCTCTCGCCGTTACGCCGGCGGGGTCTGGGCCTACTGCACCACGGTGATGTAGACAGCGTCCGCGCGCGGCTGCCGCGGCTTCTTCAGGCGGAGCGTGAGTGCGCGGGACGGCGGCTGGAGGGCGCCGTCGGCGAGCGCCTTGGCGCGGCGGCGGACCTGCACGGTCGCGCGGGTGAAGCCGCCGCCGATCGCGAGGCGGACACGCCGCGGTTGGAGGTCGATGCGGATGGTCGACCCGCCGAGTGAGACGGTGAGGGAGCGGCCGTTGCGGACGTCGCTCCAGCGGAGGCGGACCTTCGCGGCACCGGACCGCAGACGCGCGCGCTTGCCGGCCAGCGTCCGCTTGCCCTTGCGGATCTTGACGGCCGCCCGGGTGAGGTCGCCTGCTCCCGTGATCTGCAGCGTGCGGCCGCTCAGGTTGAGGGCGACGATCTGCTGTGCACGGCTGGGCGATGCCGCGGGTGGTGTGGCAGTCGGGCGGACCGGCGGCGGTGCGCTGACGGTGAGGGG
This sequence comes from uncultured Solirubrobacteraceae bacterium, assembly GCA_963759375.1. Taxonomy (GTDB): domain Bacteria; phylum Actinomycetota; class Thermoleophilia; order Solirubrobacterales; family Solirubrobacteraceae; genus DASSUW01. The sequence goes on from CAVWYY010000002.1 coordinate 339,385, forward strand.
CTTCGCGGTGGTGAACGTGCGGTCCCCGCCGCGCGTGACGCCGGCGGCGTTGGTGGCGACCACGCGGTAGTGGTAGGTGGTGGACGGCTGGAGGTTTGAGAGCGTCGCGTTGAAATCGACCGGCGCGCGACCCGCGCCCATGTCCTGCTCGCCGGTCTCGGCGCCGTAGGCCGTCGTCGGCCCGTACTCGAACCGTGCGCTCGTCGCGGTGCCGTGCGGGTCGGCGCTGCCGGCGATCGTCGCGCTCGTCCGCGTGATCGCGTTCGCCGTGCCGGTCGCCGCGGTCGGTGGCGCGCTCGCCGTGGTGAACGTCTGGTCCGCGCCGGGCGTGGTGCCGGCGCTGTTGGTCGTGACCAGCCGGTAGTGGTACGTCGTCGCCGGCTGCAGATCGGCCAGCTGCGCGGTGACCTCCGCCGCCGAGCGGCCGGAGCCGACGGACTGCGTGCCGGTCTCTGCGCCGTAGCCGGTCGTCGTGCCGTACTCGAACCGCGCGGTCGTCGCCGTGCCCTGCGGGTTGGCGGTGCCGGCGAGCGACGCACCCGTCGCGGTGATCGCACCCGCCGCGCCGGTCTGCGCGAGCGGAGCGACGCTCGCGGTGGTGAACGTGCGGTCCTCACCGCGCGACGTGCCGGCGCTGTTCGCCGCGACGACGCGGTACGTGTACGTCGCATTGGGCAGCAGCCCCGTGATCGCGGCGCTCACGTCCACATTCGTCCTGCCGCTCGCGATCGACTGGGTCGGCGTCGACGTCGGCGCGGCGCCGCCCGTGGCGTACTCGAACCGGGCGGTTGTGGCCAGGCGGTGCGGGTTGACACTGCCCGGCAGGGTCGCCGCGGCGCTCGTCACGCCGGTGGCGGCGTTCGTGCGCGGTATCGGCGGGCCTTGGGTGATGCGGTCGAGCGCCGCGTAGGCGTCCAGCAGGCCGGCGCCGCGGGCATCCGCGCCGAACGTGCCGACCGGCCGGGCGGTGGCGCGCTGGATGTCGTAGACCTCGTCGACGGTCGCCTCGGGCTCGGCCTCCATCTGGAGCGCGGCGACGGCCGCGGCGTGCGGCGCCGCCGCCGATGTGCCGAAGAAGCGCGACGCGCCGTTGGCCGGGAAGAAGCTCGTGAACGTGCCGTCGGTCGCCGCGATGTCCGGCTTGGCGAGCGTCTGCGGCGCGCTCAGCGCAGCCGCGGGCACGTCGCCGCTCACCGGGCCGAAGTAGTGGGTCACAGGCCCGCGGGACGAGAACGTCTCGACCTGCGACGCGTCCGAGAACGGCACCGCGGCAACGCTCATGGCTCCCGGCGCGCCATTGTGGCCGAAGATCGTCGGCCCGTAGCGGTCCTCGGGCGCGGTGGTCCCGATCACCGCCGCTCCCCCGCCGAGGATGGCCTTCATGCGCCCCGGATCGGGCGTGCTGCCGTACTTCGCGATGATCAGCGAGACGGTGGCCTGGCTCGCGCCGCTGTTGACCCAGCTCATGAACTCGAACGGCTTCTGCGTCCCGTTCGAGCCGTTGTTCTGGAGCCCGGAGGCGGCGACGATCGTCGACCCGGAGACCAGGAAGACGTCGAGGTCGCTGTCGACGCCGAACCACGGCTCCGCCCACTGGAAGGCGAGCCTCAGGCGCGCCCCGGGCGCGACGCCGATCGCCAGCCGGTCGCTCGGCGTGCCCGTCGCGGCGGCGAAGTTCATGCACCCCGTGTAGCCGTCCGGGAGCCCGCCCGGGCACGTGGTCGAACGCCAGCCCGCCGCCTCCCACGAGCTGCGGTTCTGGCCGCCGGCCATGACGTTGAAATTGCCCGCCGCGGTGAAGTAGGCGCTCCCCGCGCCGCGCGCGGCTTCGATCGCCGCGTCGGCCGGACCCTGCTGGAAGAACGGCTCGTCGAAGAAGCCGACGTCGTCCACGAGCACGTCGGAGCCGGCATCGCGGAGCGCGGCCACGCGGGCGGGGAACGCGGTCTCGGGCACAGCGGACGCGAACGCCAGCGCCGCGCCGGGCGCGACGTCGTGCACGAGCTCGAGCATGCCGCGCCCCTCGTCGGTGCCGTCGGGCGGGCCTTCGGCCAGGACCTCCACGGGCGCCGTCTGGCCGCAGGGGTTGCCGTCGCCGGTCAGATCCCCGCTGGCCACGCCGTCGGCTGCGTTCCGCGCGTCCGCCGTGTTCGCGTCGTACGAGTCCGACAGGACACCGACCTTGACGCCGTCTCCGGTGACGCCGAACTCATCGCGCGCGAGCGCGGCGCGGAGCTGGCCGTCGGCCTCGGACACGATCGAGCCCTGGCACGTGGGCGCCGCCGCGGTCGCGGAGGTCTCGGGCATCAGCTCAGGGCTGACGTTCTCGACGCCCGGCACGGCGGCCACGGCCGTCAGCTCCGCCGGCGCCACCGCGACGGCGATCGTGCGCAGATCGGCGGCGACGTGGACGATCCGCGCCCCGGCATCCCGCAACCGCTCGACCTGCGCGGCCGACGTCGTCGCGGCCCGGACGTCGACGACCACGTCGCCGCCGCTCTGGACGAGACTGCCCGGCCCCGACGGCGGCAGGCTGAGCTCGCGCGCCCGCTCCGCGCGCGGCGCCGTGCGGACGTCGCGCTGGGCGAGCTTCGTGAGCGGGCCGGAGAGTGCGGTGCGGCTGTCGGCGGCGAACGCCGGGGACACCGGCACGACGAGCGCGACAACGGCAAGGAGGGCGAAGCGGTGCATGGTGCGCAGAGGATCAGGCGCCGCTGACCATCCACAGACCGCACGCTGACGCCACTATCTTCTAGCCACGATGCGCAACCAGCTGCGACCGCTCTTCGACCGGGTTGTCATAAAGGAGCTCGACCCCGACCGCGTGCGCCGGTCCGGCCTCGTCGTCCCCGCGGGCGACCACGAGCCGCCGCCGCAGCACGGCATCGTGCTCGCGGTCGGCCCCGGGATCGACTGGTGGGAGTCCGCCGGCGTCGCGATGCCGGTGAAGGTCGGCGACCACGTCGTCTTCCCCGCGTCGGCCGGCGTGTGGATCGAGGTTGACGAGGAGCGTCTGCTGGTGTGCCGTGTCGGCGAGCTGCTCGGGGTCATCGAGGAGGTCGCCGACCGCCAGTACGAGCCCGCGTGAGCGGCTCGAGCAGCTCGGCGACCGCGCGGAAGAACGACGGGTCCAACCCGTCCTCCACGCACCACTCGGCGGCCAGCACGGCCTGAACGTAGGCCCAGGCGCGCACGCGCTCGACATCGAGCTCCAGCGCCTCTGCGAGCTGGGCCGAGCGTCGGCGCAGCACGGCGGCCGGGTCGGGCACGTCGAGCAGGCCCGGCCACGGGTTGCGCAGCAGCGCTCCCGGCTCGTACGCGCGTTCGCCCACGACGCCCTTCGGGTCGATCGCCAGCCAGCCGCCGTCGGCCGAGCGCAGGACGTTGAAGTGGTGCAGATCGCCGTGCAGCACGACGTCCTCCCCCATCGAGTCGCACAGCTCGGCGAACATCCCGGCCTCGCGGCCGCTCAGCGCGCGGCCCCAGTCGCGCACGGTCGGGAACCCGTGCTCGGCGGGCGCCGGCCGCCACAGCGCGCGCATGACCGCGGCCGCCGCGGCCGTGGCCTCCTGATCGCGCTCGGGCAGCAGCGCGGCGAGCTGCGTTCCCGGTTCGATCCGCTCCAGCACCACCGTGCCTGCCGGCCGGTCGATCTCCAGCACCGGGACGAAGCCGGGCCCGGAGAACCACTCGTGGGCGTCCAGGGCGGCGACCGACTCCACCGCCTTGCGGACGGTCATCCCACGTCGCGCAGGCCGGCGGCGCGCACGCCCAGCCGGCTGCCCGCCTCGGCGGCGAGCGCCTCCAGGCGGGCCACGTGCGACGCGTCGAACAAGCGCTCGCCGCCGGCGGTCGCCGCGAGCACGCCGGCCGGGCCGTCGTCGCCCGGGATCGGGGTCGCGATCGCCACCAGGGCCTCGGACCGCTCCGCCGGCCCGCCGAGCCCCGCCAGCGTCGTGCTGCCGGTCAGCAACCCGCGGCCGGACACGCCGTCGCCGGCGGACACCGCCGCGCCCAGCCGACCGGGCGGCAGGCGGGAGCCCGTGACCACGAGTCCGTCACGGGAACCCTGACCACGCGTCAGCACGACCTCGATCTGGCCCGCGTCGAGCTCCGCACGGGCCAGCGCCGCGACGCCCGCGAGCAACCGCAGGTCCACCGGCGAGTAGCCGGCCTGCCAGATGGCCATGCGCTCGCCCGCGCTCCCTTCGCGCGAGCGATCGCCGCCGGCGGCGGCAACCGCCGCGGCGAGAGCGACCGCTCCCACGAGGAAAACGGCCACCACCAGGAGGATCACGATCCAGTCCATGGTGCCGTGAACGAATGTAGCTGCTCTGAACTTGCGGACACTCCATACGTTCGGGGCGCGGCAGGACGGGTAGCACCCATTCTCAAGTGGAGCGATGTGAGCAGAGCTGGCCGGCGTCCCCTGAGCACGTCCGAGCAGCCCGGCGGGCCGCATTCCGCGCAGCGCAGCGCGCGGGCGCGGAGCAACGGGTGCTCGACGCCGTGCGCCTGGCCGTCTCCGAGGCGGTCAGCAACGTCGTCGTGCACAGCTACCGGGACGCCGAGCGCCACGGCGAATTCACCATCTCGATCGAGTGGGAAAACGACTTCCTGCACGTGATCGTGCGTGATCACGGCTGTGGCATGCAGCCGCGGACCGACAGCCCGGGTGCCGGTCTCGGGTTCCCGCTGATCGCCAGCCTGGCCGACAGCTTCTCGGTGGTCGTGCCGCCCGACGGCGGCACCGAGGTGTCGATGACGTTCCCGCTGCAGGCCCTCAACGCAGCGTGAGCCGCTCGCCCGCGCGCAGCACCCGGTAGGGCTGCCCGATTCGCTCGCATGCCTCCTGGAACGCATCAGGAGGCTCAGAGTTGAAGACGAACATCTCGAAATGCATGGGGACGGCCAGCCGCGCGCCGATCTCGTGCGCCACCGTCGCCGCCTCGTCGCCCCAGAAGTTGCCGGTCACGCGCCGCTCCGGGAGCCGGCCGTTGATCGGCAGCAGCGCCACGTCGATGTCGGCGACCGCGCGCACGCGCGCCGCCAGGCCGTCGTACGGGATCGTGTCGCCCGCGTGGTAGATCGCGTGCGGCCCGCAGCGCACCACGTACCCCAGGTGCAGCATCCGCCCCGCGCCGTCGCGCTCGATCGCCTCGTGGGCTGCGGGCACCGCCGTGATCGAGAACCCGGCCGCCGACACCGTCTCGCTGTCGTCGATGTCCACCGGCAGCACGCCCGACCGCTCCACCACCAGGTCGCGGTGCGCCGCCGGCGCGACGATCGTCACGTCGGGCCCCAGCGCCCGCAGCGTGTCCGGGTCCAAGTGGTCGGTGTGGGCGTGCGAGGCGGTCACGACGTCGACGAAGCCCAGCGCCGCCGGGTCCACGACCAGCTCGGTCATCCGCTCGTGCGGCTTGTCGGTGGCCGCGTACTTGCGCGTGAGCGAGTCCGACAGGTAGGGGTCGAGCAGCAGGTGCCGGCCCTGCCAGGCCACGAGAAACCCGCTCTGGCCGAGCCACCACAGGTTCAGCGCGCCGGGATCGGCGCCGCGGACGTCCTCGAGCAGCGCGTCACCGGATTGCAGCGGCTGGATCACGGCCCGGCAGGTATACCGTTCAGAGACGGATGGGGACCGACGCGATCACCTTCACCGGAGAGGTGCTCGACCGCGTGGCCGAGCACCGCGGCGATGCCGACTGGCTCGCCGCGCAGGCCGCCGACCCCGGCGCCCGCGCGGTGGTGGCGGGCGACGCGGGCATCCACGTGACCGGCTCCGACGAGCCGCGCCTCGCACTCGTCCCGCTTGCGCCGCTCGACGCCGCGGAGGCGCTGCTCCTCGGGCTCGACGCGGCCGGCCCGGTGTTCGCGGTCGACGCCGACGGCCGCTCCAACGGCACGCCGCGGCCCGCCATCGGTGCCGGCCCCTGGGACGGCGGCGACGACGGTGTTGGAATCCGCCCGATCGGCCTGCGCGCCGCCGCGGCCGCGCTGCCGCCCGCCGATGCGGGCCTCGCCGCACACGCCAGCGCGCTGCTCAACTGGCACCGCCGCCACGGCCATTGCGCCGTCTGCGGCGCCACCACGAGCGTGGCCGAGGCCGGCATCGTGCGCGTCTGCGACCGCTGCGGCGCCCAGCACCACCCGCGCACCGACCCGGTGGTGATCATGCTCGTCGTCGACGGCGACCGCGTGCTGCTCGGGCGGCAGCCGACCTGGCCGCCGGGCCGTTACTCGGCGCTGGCCGGCTTCGTCGAGCCCGGCGAGAGCCTCGAGGAGGCGGTGGCCCGCGAGGTGCGCGAGGAGGCGGGCGTCGACGTCGGCCCCCCGCAGTACCTCGCGTCGCAGCCATGGCCGTTCCCGAGCTCGCTCATGCTCGGATTCACCGCCCCTTGGACGGCCGGGGAACCGCGCCGGATCGACGCCGAGCTGGAGGACGTCCGGTGGTTCGAACGCGCCGAGGTGGCCGCCGCCGTGGCGGGCCGGGACAGCCCGCTGGGCCTGCCGCCGCGATTTGCCATCGCCAGACGCTTGCTGGAGCACTGGTTGCAGCGCTAGCCTGAGGCCTGAGGTGACACTGGAGGGGTGGATCTTCATGATCGGGCTCCGCGTCTTCGACGTCGGGGCACTGATCGTCTGGCTCGTGTGGTTCTTCCGGCTGCGCGATGACGACGACGACTCGGACGACGGCCGGGGCGGCGACGGCAACGCGCCGGAGCCCGACCGGCCCAAGGGCCCGTCCGGCGGGCTGCGCATCCCGCTGGCCAACTCGCGCCCGTGGCCGAGCCGCCGGCGCGACCACCTCGGCGACCTCCGCCCCACTCCCGACTCGGCCCGGCGCGGCATCCCGCACCCGGTGCCGGCGCGGGCGCCGATGAAAAGACGATAATCCCGCTCGGTCATCTGTAGATTCCCGGGCCTTGACCTTGACGAGGAGGCCCTGATGGCTCGTTTCACGCCCGACCCGAGCTTCTACCCGTCCCCGGCGAATGCCGCCGACGCGCCGCCGGAGACCGTTGCCTACGTGGCGACGCTGAACACCGGGACGAACGGCGACCGCGGGCCGGACGCCATCACGGTGCTCGATCTCGAGACGGGCTCGGACACCTACGGGCAGGTCGTCGGGCGGTTCGACATGCCCAACGCCGGCGACGAGCTGCACCACTTCGGCTGGAACGCCTGCTCGTCCGCGCTGTGCCCGTGGGCGCCGCATCCGCACGTCGAGCGCCGCTACCTGCTCGTGCCCGGGCTGCGCTCGTCGCGCATCCACGTGCTCGACGTCAAGGACGACCCGCGGGCGCCGAAGCTCGCGAAGGTCATCGAGCCCGAGGAGATCGCCAGGAAGGCCGGCTACAGCCGCCCGCACACCGTGCACTGCGGCCCGGACGGCATCTACGTCTCGGCCCTCGGGAACCCCGACGGCGGCGGCCCCGGCGGCATCTTCCTGCTCGACCACGAAGACTTCTCGGTCAAGGGCCAGTGGGAGGCCGACCGCGGCCCGCAGGAGCTCGCGTACGACTTCTGGTGGCACCTCAACCACGACACCGTGATCACCAGTGAGTGGGGCACGCCGAAGATGGTCGAGGACGGCCTCGTCGGCGAGCTCTTGCTGGGCAACAAGTACGGCCATCGCCTGCACGCCTGGAACCTCAAGACGCGCAAGCACACCCAGGAGATCGATCTCGGGCCCGAGCACCAGATGGTCCTGGAGCTGCGCCCGGCCCACGATCCGTCGAAGACGTACGGGTTCGTCGGCGTGGTCACCTCGACCGCCGACCTCTCGGCGTCCGTGTGGCTGTGGAACCGCGGCGACGACGGCCGGGTCAGCGTCGAGAAGGTCATCACGATCCCCGCCGAGCCGGCCGAGGCCGACCAGCTGCCGCCGATCCTGCAGCCGTTCGGCGCCGTCCCGCCGCTCGTGACCGACATCTCGCTGTCGGTCGACGACAAGGACCTCTACGTGTCCTGCTGGGGCACCGGCGAGCTCACGCGCTTCGATGTCTCCAACCCGCGGCAGCCGCGCGAGACCGCGTCCGTGCGCCTGGGCGGCATCGTCGGGCGCGCCGCGCACCCGGCCGGCGGCCCGCTCAACGGCGGTCCGCAGATGGTGGAGACGAGCCGCGACGGCCGCCGCATCTACCTCACCAACTCGCTCTACGCGAGCTGGGACGTGCAGTTCTATCCCGAGGGGATCGACGGCTGGTTCGTCAAGCTCGACGCCGGGGAGGACGGCTCGCTGACCGTGGACCCGGACGTCTTCGTGCCGTACTCCGGCGAGCGCCCGCACCAGGTGCGGCTGAGCGGCGGCGACGCGTCCTCGGACTCGTACTGCTTCCCGAACGACTGACATGGACGTCTGGGCGCTGGTCGTCATCGCCGCGCTCGGGGCCTACCACGGCCTCAACCCCGCCATGGGCTGGCTGTTCGCGGTGGCGCTCGGGATGCAGGATCGCGATCGGTCGTCGGTCATCCGCGCGCTGCCGGCGATCGCCATCGGGCACGAGCTCTCGCTCGTGCTCGTGGTCGCGCTGGTGCTCGGCCTCGGGCTGCTGACCGACACGTCGGTCCTGCACCTCGCGTCCGGCATCGCCTTGATCGCGTTCGGCATCTTCCGGTTCATCAAGCCCCGCGCGCACCCGCGCTGGACCACGATGCGGGTGAACCGGCGCGAGCTGACGTGGTGGTCGTTCCTGATGTCCAGCGCGCACGGCGCCGGGCTGATGGTCGCGCCGGTGCTGATCGGCGCCGGCGTGGCCGACGCGTCGGCCCACGACCACGCCATCGAGGCCGCGGGCGGCGACGGCGCGGCGCTGCTCACCGGCGCGCTCGGCCTCGTGCTGCACGTCGGGGCGATGATCGCGGTGATGGGCTTCGTGGCGCTGCTGGTGTACGACCGCTTCGGCGTCGCGATCCTGCGCAAGGCGTGGATCAACCTCGACGGGGTGTGGGCGGCCGCGTTCATCGTGGCCGGCGTGCTTACGTTCTTCACGTGAGCACGCCCTGCTCCGTCCTCGGAGAGCGCCTCGGCGAGGACCTCGCGGCATCGGCACCGAAGGCCGGTCGCTTCCTGTTCCTCGAGCAGAACGGCCCGTGGACGGGCCGCAATGCGGTGACGCACTCCGACCTCGACGAGGGGATCGCGCGGGCGCTGCTGGTACGGGCCGACGAGGCCGGGCTGAAGGTGCACCTGGTCCGCCGCAGCTCCCGGCGATCCGCGCTCGAGCGCCGGTCGTGCTTCCTCGTCGACGTCGAGCGCCGCTGGGTCGAGCGCCACGAGCTGCGCGACCCCGCCGAGGTGCTCGACCTCGACTTGAGGGTTCGGGGCGAGCGCTGGGAGGAGCCGCTCTACCTCGTCTGCACGCACGGCCGCCGCGACCCCTGCTGCGCGCGCCGCGGGCGGCCGCTGGCGCGGGCGCTGCGCGCCGTCCGGCCCGACCAGACGTGGGAGATCGGCCACATCGGCGGGCACCGCTTCGCCGCGACCTTCATGGCGTTCCCGCACGGGCTCGTGTTCGGCCGGGTGCCGGCCGCGCGCGGCCCGGAGATCGTCGCCGCGCTGGAGCGCGGCGAGATCGTGCTCGAGCATCTCCGCGGCCGCGCCGGGGCTTCGTGGGAGGTCCAGGCCGCCGACGTGCTGGTGCGCCGCCGCCTGGATCTCCGCGCGCTCGACGGGCTCGTGGTCGACGGTGTGGAGGGTGAGACCGTCACCCTGCGAAACGGCGACGCGGTGCTGCGCGCGACGGTGGCCCGGCGCGACGACGAGCCGCGTCCGATCTCGTGCGGCGACGAGCCCGAGAGCGTTCCCGCCTACGATCTGGTGGAGCTGACCTGATGCGCGCGATGCTGCTGGACGAGCCCCGCAAGCCGCTCCGAGCGGACAACGTCGAGATGCCGGAGCCGGGCCCCGGTCAGGTGCTGCTGAAGGTCCACGCCTGCGGCGTGTGCCGGACCGACCTGCACCTGCGGGACGGCGAGGTCGAGGCCGGCCACCTGCCGCTGATCCTCGGCCACCAGATCGTCGCGACCGACGCGCACGGGCGGCGGGTCGGCGTCCCGTGGCTGGGCTGGACCGACGGCGAGTGCCACTACTGCACCTCCGGCCTGGAGAACCTGTGCCCGAACGGGCTGTTCACCGGCCGCGACATCGACGGCGGGTATGCGGAGTACACGGTCGCCGACGAGCGCTACTGCCTGGAGCTGCCCGACTCGATGGACGACATGGCGGTCGCGCCGCTGCTGTGCGGCGGCCTGATCGGCCATCGCGCGCTCCGGCTGGCCGGCGACGGCGAACGCCTCGGGCTCTACGGCTTCGGCGCCTCCGCGCACATCATCTGCCAGGTCGCCGTGCACGAGGGCCGGCGCGTGTTCGCGTTCACGCGCGCCGACGACGACGACGCACAGCTGCTGGCCATGAGCCTCGGCGCCGAGTGGGCGGGCGACGCGATGGCGCTCGGCCCCGAGCCGCTCGACGCCGCGATCATCTTCGCCCCGGTCGGCGAGCTCGTGCCGGCCGCGCTGCGCGCCACTGCGCCGGGCGGGACCGTGGTGTGCGCCGGGATCTACATGTCCGACATCCCGTCGTTCCCGTACAGCGACCTCTGGCAGGAGCGCACGCTGCGCTCGGTCGCGAACCTCACGCGCGCCGACGCCCACGAGTTCCTGAAGCTCGCGCCGCAGGTTCCGGTGAAGACGACGGTGCAGGAGTTCGCGCTCGAGGACGCCGAGGCTGCGCTCGACTGCCTCCGGGCCGGGAAGATCGAGGGTGCGGCCGTGCTCAGAGTTCAGCCGCAGTGAGCTGACCGTCGTAGGCGGCGCGCCCGGTCATCTTGTGGGCGCCGCACCGTGCCGCGAGCTGCAGCGCGTCCCCGGGGCCCATGCCGGCGCCGAGCCCGAAGGTCAGGCCGGCGGCGAACGAGTCGCCGGCGCCGTATGAGTCGCGCCGCGGGCCGGGCAGCTCGGCCGCCTTCCAGTGGTTGCGCGTGTGGTCCTTGCCCACCCACTCGCCGCCCTCCTTGCCGGCCGTAGACACGACCAGGTTGGGCTCCGGGTCCAGGTGCTCCTCGGCCTGCTGCTCGCCCGGGTCCTTGGCCGAGCGCACCAGGACGTCGAGCTGGACGCCGGCCGCCCGCAGCGTGTCGTAGGCACGCGGCGTGGCCACGAGCCTGCGTGCCCGGCGCGCCTGGCGCAGCGCGGCCTCGTCGCCACCGGTGAAGTACACGGCGTCGACGCCGTCGAGCCGCTCCCACGACAGGTCGTCGTCGCCGTGCGGGACGATCCGGTCGCCGAGGATCGTGATCGTGCGCTCGCCGTCCCCGTCGAGGTGGACGAAGCCGCGCCGCTGCGGGCCCTCGCGAGGCGCCGCGAACACGGTCACGCCGAGCTCCTCGAGCCGCTCGCGCGATCGGCGCCCTCGCTCGTCGTCCCCTAGCGCGGTGAAGAAGTCGCACGCGCCGGCCAGCTTGGCGAGCTGCACCGCGGCCACTGCGCCTCCCCCGCCGGCGTCCTCCCACCACTCGCTCGCGTGGACGATCTCACCCGGATCCGGCACGCGCGGCACGCGCGCGAACTCGATCCACTCGACGTGTCCGACGACGGCGACCCGGGGCATCGCCGCGAACTATGCCCGGAGCGGCGCGGCGGCGAACTCTCGCATGCCGGCGTCGAAGTCCTCCCGGGCGGTGAACCCGAGCCGCTCGGCGGCCGCGTCAGCGGAGGCGAACACGTGCCGGACGTCGCCGGCCCGCCACTCGCCGGTGACCACGGGCTCACGGTCCGGCGCCACCGCGCGCGTGAGCGCCTCCGCCATGTCGAGCACCGTGTGCGGCGTGCCGCTGGCGACGTTGAACGCACCCTCGGCGTCCCCGTCCAGCACCAGCAGGTTGGCCCGCGCCACGTCGCGGACGTGGACGAAGTCGCGGCGCTGGGCGCCGTCCTCGAAGACCCGCGGGACGCCGCCGGCGGCCAGCGCCGAGCGGAAGATGCTGGCGACGCCCGCGTACGGCGTCTCGCGCGGCATTCGCGGGCCGTAGACGTTGTGGTAGCGCAGCGCCGCGTAGCTCGCGCCCGTCTCGCGGGCGAACGAGGCGCACAGATGCTCCTGGGCGATCTTCGTGGCGGCGTAGACGTTCCGGGGGTCCGCCGGCGCCTCCTCCGGCACCGTGCGGGCCTCGAGCGGCGCGCTGCACACCGGGCACGGCGGCTCGAAGCGGCCGGCGTCGAGATCCGCCGCGCTGCGCGGCGGCGGGCGCACGACGCCGTGCTCGGCGCAGGCGTAGCGTCCCTCGCCGTAGATCACCATGCTCGAGGCCAGCACGAGCCGCCCGCGGAACCCTCCGGCGGCCAGGGCCCGCAGCAGCACTGCGGTCCCGAGGTCGTTGTGGCCGACGTAGTCGGCGATGTCGCCGATGTCGGTGCCGAGGCCGACCATCGCCGCCTGGTGGCTCACCGCGCCCACGCCTTCGACCGCGCGGGCGACCGTGCCCGGGTCGCGGACGTCGCCCTCGATCCACTCGGCGCGCGGATCGAGGTACTCGGGGCGCTCGCGATGGGCGGCGGGCAGCAGGACGTCGAGGACGCGGACCTCCCGGCCGGCCTCGAGCAGCGCGTCCACGACGTGGGAGCCGATGAAGCCGGCGCCGCCGGTGACGAGGATCGGGCCGCTCATGGACGCCAGACCGTAGCGACAGGAGTTATCCGAAATCGCCCGGCGTGCGTAGCAGGGGTAGGTGTTCTGAGATGCCCGACGTCGTCCTGCCCGTCCTCAACGAGCGCGAGGCCCTCCCCTGGGTGCTCTCGCGCATGCCCGCGGCTTATGAGCCGATCGTCGTCGACAACGGCTCGACCGACGGCTCGGGCGTTCTGGCCGAGCAGCTCGGCGCCAAGGTCGTGCGCGAGGAGGTGCCGGGATTCGGCGCCGCCTGCTTCGCCGGCCTGAGCGCCGCCACGGCCGACGTGGTCTGCTTCATGGACTGCGACGCGTCGCTGCACCCGGGCGAGCTGCCCAGGGTCGCCGGCCCTGTCGCCGGCGGCACGGCCGACCTCGTGCTCGGCGCCCGCCGCGGCCCGCAGCCGCTGCACGGCCGCGTGGCCAATCGCGCTCTGGCGCTCGAGTTGCGCCGCCGCACCGGCGCGCGGCTCACCGACCTGGGCCCGATGCGCGCCGCCCGCCGCGAGCCGCTGCTCGCGCTCGGCATGCGCGACCGGCGCTTCGGGTGGCCGCTGGAGATGGTCCTGCGCGCGGGCGCGGCGGGATGGGCGATCGAGGAGGTCGATGTCGGCTACCACCCGCGCGCCGGACGGTCGAAGGTGACAGGCACGGTCCGGGGCACGGTCCGCGCGGTCCGCGACATGGCGGCGGTGCTGCGATGACGGCCGCGCTCCTCGTGATCGCCAAGACGCCGGTGCCGGGCCGCGTGAAGACGCGTCTCACGCCGCCGTTCACACCCGCGGAGGCCGCCAGGCTCGCGGCCGCCGCGCTCGCCGACACGCTCGCCGCCGTTCGCTCGTGCGCGGCGTCCAGGCGCGTGCTCGTCCTCGACGGCGAGCCGGGCTCGTGGATACCGGACGGGTTCGAGGTCGTGCCGCAGCGCGGGGACGGCCTGGCCGAGCGCCTCGCGGCGGCCTTCGACGACGCCGGCGGGCCCGCGTTCCTCGTCGGCATGGACACCCCGCAGGTGACGCCCGCGCTGCTCGACGCCGGGCTCGGAGCCCTGGACCGCGCGGACGCCTCCTTCGGTGCCGCGCTCGACGGCGGCTACTGGGGCATCGGCCTGCGCCGCCCCGATCCGGCGGTGTTCCGCGATGTGCCGATGAGCGAGCGGACGACCGCGGCGGTGCAGCGGGCGCGGCTGGCCGCGCTGAACCTGCGCACTGCGGTGCTGCCGCCGCTGCGCGACGTCGACACCGTCGACGACGCCCACGCCGTCGCCGCCGAGGCTCCCGACAGCCGCTTCGCGGCGGCACTGGCAGCATGACCGCGCTCGGCCTCGCCCTTCCCGCCGATCAGCTCTACGGCCGCCTGCTGGCCACCGCCGCGCAGCACGTGCTGGGCGGCGGCCCGCCGGCACGGGCGCGCGTGCGGTCGGCCGACGGCACGCTCGAGCCACTGCCGCTCGATCGCTGGGTCGGTGCCGCAGACGCGGCGGACGCGCAGGTGCTCGCGCTGGCCGATGCCCCGGTGCTCGACCTCGGCTGCGGGCCGGGCCGGCACCTCGCCGCGCTGCGGGCGAACGGCAAGGTCGCGCTCGGCGTCGACCTCTCCCCCGTCGCCGTCCGGCTCGCCCGCCGCCGCGGCGCGGCCGCGATCCCCGGTGACGTGTTCGGCGACGTGCCGTGGGCCGGTCGGTGGCGCACCGCATTGCTCCTGGACGGCAACGTCGGCATCGGCGGCGCGCCGGTGGCGCTGCTGCGCCGCACCCGGGACCTGCTGGCGCCGGGCGGCTCCGCACTCGTCGAGGTCGGCCCGCCGGGCGCGCCGACCGAGCGCACCCGGATCCGGATAGAGGCGTTCGGCGAGGTCAGCGAGTGGTTCCGCTGGGCGCGCGTCGGCGTCGACGGCATCGGGCCGCCGGCGATCGGCGCCGGCCTGGCGGTCGAGGACATCGCGTGCACCGGCGGACGCTGGCTCGCCCGGCTCCGACGACCATGAGCTTCCGCTCGCCCCTGCGCGGCCCGTGGCTGACCGCGGCACTGGGGAGCGTGCTGCTCGTGCTCATGACGATCGTCGCCGTCACCGGCTTCCTGTCGCACATGGCCTACGAGCCGGACCTGCGCGGGAACGCGATCGTGCCGGTGGACGCCGACCTGCCGCTGACCTTCGGCTGGCCGACCAGCCCGACGTGGCTGTACGCGGTCACCCAGAGCCTGCACGTGAACGTCGGCCTCGTCGCCGTGCCGTTCCTGCTGGTCAAGCTGTGGTCGGTCATCCCGCGGCTGTTCGTGTGGCCGCCGGTCCGCTCGCCCGCGCACGCGATCGAGCGACTGTCGATCGCGCTGCTGGTGTCGAGCACGATCTTCCAGTTCGCGACCGGGATCGTGAACGCGCAGTACTGGTACGCGTTCCACTTCAACTTCGTCGTCGCGCACTACTACGGCGCGATCGTCTTCGTCGGGTCGCTGGCGCTGCACGTGGTCGTCAAGACGCCGGTGATCCTCAAGGCGTACCGGGATCGCGGATATCTCCGGCCGCTGCGCGACGACCTGGCCCACACGCGCCCGGAGCCGGACGGCGATCTCGTCGCGGCCGCTCCCGACGCGCCGACGATCAGCCGTCGCGGCCTGTTCGCGTTCGTGGGCGGCGCGTCGGCGTTGCTGCTGGTCGGCAACGTCGGCGAGTCGATCGGCGGCCCCGTCCGCAAGCTGGCCTTCTTCGCGCCGCGGCGGGAGAGCTTCCCGGTCAACAAGACCGCGGCGCGGGCCAAGGTGACGGCCGACATGGTCGGTCCGTCGTACCGGCTGCAGCTGTCCGGGGCGACGCGGCTCTCGCTCAGCCGCGACGATCTGCTGGCGCTCCCGCAGCACACCGCGCGGCTGCCGATCGCCTGCGTGGAGGGCTGGACGACGACGCAGACGTGGACCGGCGTGCGGCTGTCCGAGCTCGCGCGCATGGCCGGCGTGCCCGGCGCCGGCACCGCGTTCGTGCGCTCGCTCCAGCCCGCGGGGGTGCTGTCCAAGGCGTCGCTGAGCGGCGACGCGCTGGCCGATCCCGACGCGCTGCTGGCGCTGCAGGTCAACGGCGCCGACCTGCCCATGGACCACGGCTACCCGGCACGGATCATCGTCCCGGCGCTGCCGGGGGTGCACAACACCAAGTGGGTCGCATCGATCGAGTTCGGAGCGGCGGCATGATCCGCGTGCTCGCGCACCTCGCGCTGCTGCCGCTGTGCGCCTGGGCGCTCGTGAAGCTGTTCGACGTGTCGAGCGACAAGGCGTCGGTCGGCATCGCCACCTGGCTGCTGGCCGCCGCCGTCCTCCACGACTTCGTGCTGCTGCCGCTCTACTCGGCCGGCGACCGGGCGGCTCGGCGCACGCTGCGGGGTGCGATCAACTACGTGCGCGTGCCCGCGGGGTTGTCGCTGCTCCTGCTGCTCGTCTTCTGGGGCACGATCGCCGGCAAGGGCGCGGGTGCGTACCACGCGGTCAGCGGGCAGGACTACGAGGGCTACGGCACGCGCTGGCTGCTCGTCACCGCCGCGCTGTTCGCGGCGTCGGCCCTGCTGTATCTCGTACGTCGAGGATCTGGACGACATCGTCGGCCCGCCCGCTGACATACACGCGCTGCCGTACGGGGTCGACCGCGACCGCGTCCGGCTGGCGCACGGCCGGGAAGCCGCGCAGGCGGTGCGGCCGCGCGCCGTCGGCCAGCTCGAGCAACCGGTTGGTCTGGGTGGTCGTGATCCACAGCCGCTGGTTGAGCGTGTCGGACGCGATGCCGTACGGGCCGCCGAGCACCGGGAGCCGACGGGTCAGGTGCAGCTCCGGGCGCAGCTCGTAGACCAGCAGTCCGTCGCCGGTGGTGTCGACGACGTAGACCAGCCCGCCGCGGCCGCCCACGACGCGCGTCGGGCCGACGCCAGCGGCCGCGCGGCCGATCGTCTCGCCGGCGTGGTCGCGCACCTCGAGCGCGCGCTCGCGTGGGTGCAGGACGGCGACGGCGCGGCCTTCGTCGACGGTGGCGCTCAGCCCTGCGGCGGGCCGGTCCGGCTCACCGGCCGCCGGCACGACGCGGCCGGCCGGGCGCTCGGCGAGCGGCGGCGAGGCCGCCGGCCCTGCTGCGGGCGGGAACGCGTCCTGCGAGCCGCAGCCGGCCACGAGGGCGGCGATGGCGCAGGCTGAAGCCACGAGGCGGGTCACGATCATTCCTGCGGCCGTGCGGGCTCGGTGGATCACGGCGACGGGCGCGGCACTCGCGCTCGTGCCGCTCGTGTGGGGTCGGCTGGCCGACACACCATTGGGTGTCCCCCATCCCCCGTTCGTCGGCACCCTCGACTGGCACGCCGATCCGCTGCTCGTCGTCTCGATCCTGTGCTTCGCGGCGGGCGTGGCGGTCGCGCCGCGGCTGCTCGCGGCGCGTGCGGCGGTGTTCGTGGCCGGGACGCTCGCGCTCACGCTGGTGCTGCGGCTGGCGCTGGCGGCGGGGGGCGGCGGCCGCGGCGGCGCGGGCATCGCCGCGTGGTGGAAGGTGTTCGACCCGGCGCGCTCCTACGAGGCGCCGAACGAGTACCTGCCGGCGCTCGGCGCCCTGCACTGGGGCCCGCGGTACTTCCTCGACCGGTTCGCCGAGACCGTGCCCGCGCTGCCCGTGCACGCGGCCGGCCACCCGCCGGGGATGCTGCTGACGCTCGATGCTCTCGGCATCTCGTCACCGGGCGGCATGGCGGCGCTGTGTATCGGCCTGGGCGCCCTCGGCGTGCCGCTCACGTACCTGCTCGGGCGTCAGGTGCTGGAGGAGCCGCGCGCCCGTCTCGCGGCGCTGCTGCTCGCGTTCGCGCCGGGCGCGCTGCTGTTCGGCGTCACGTCGGCCGACGCGGCCTACCTGACGGTCGGCCTGCTCGCGGCCTGGCCGCTGGCGTCGCGGTCCTGGCCGGCGCGCGGCGCGGGCGCGGCCGCGCTCGCGGTCGGCTCGCTGTTCGCCTGGTCGCTGCTCGCGGTCGGCGCGTGGGCGGCGATCGTGGCGCTGCGCCGCGAGGGATGGCGGGCAGCACTGACGCTGTGCGCGCTGTGCGGCGCCGCGCTGATCGCCTTCTACGCGTTGCTGTACGGCGTCACGGGCTTCGACCCGGTGGGTACGCTGCGCGCCACCGAGGACGTCTACCGGGCGGGCATCGCGTCGGTCCGCCCGTACGCGTACTGGCTGCTGGGCTCGCCGGCGGCGTTCCTGCTCGTCCTCGGCCTGCCGATCTCCTGGTACGCGCTCCGCGGGCTGGCGGACGGCCGCACGCTCGCGATCGCCATCTTCTCGGTCCTGGCGTTCGCCGCGGTGATGGGCTTCACGAAGGCCGAGACCGAGCGCATCTGGCTGTTCTTCGCCCCGTTCGTGTGCCTGGCCGCGGCCGCCCCCGCATCGTCCGCGCGGCTGCGTCCGCTACTCGCGTTCCTCGCCGTGCAGGCGCTGGTCTACGAGTTCGCGTTCGACACGATCTGGTGAAGGCGGCCGGCGAGCGCGGCGATCTCGGCGCGGCGGGTCGAGCCCGCTGGCCTACGCCGGCACCGGGAGCTGCTGGTCGGACTCGCGGTAAAGCGGCGCGTCGTCGGCGGGCCGCAGGATCGCGACCTCGCCCGGCGCGTGCTCGAGGAGCCAGGCGACGTCGGCCGGGCTGAGGCCGTCGGTGCGGGCCGTCGCCGCCGCGACGACGATCCGGTCGTACCGCTCCTCGGCCAGCAGCTCGCGGAGCGCGTGACGAACCGTGCGGCCGCGACCGATCCGCCCGTCGACCGGCACGCCCGCGGCGGTGGCGCGCTGCTCGATCGCCTCCTCCAGCTCGAACGCCTGGCCGCAGGCTCGCGGGATCGGCGTGTCGAGCGGGACGGCCATCGGCACGGGCGCCAGGTACGCGGGCACGAGCGTCGCGTCCTCGGCGGTGGCGATCCGCAGGGCGGCGTCCAGCGCGGACAGCGATAGCTGGGTGCCCACGTACGGGAACAGGATGCGGCGGGTGCGCAGCGCCGGCTCGGCATGGTGGCGGCGCATCACGAGCAGCGCGGCGCCGACGCCGACCACGACACCGCTGAGCAGCAACAGCGTCTCGGTCATGTCTTCTTCGCCCACTCCCGTTTCGAACGGTCGGCGACGATCCGGATGTCGACACCGGGCAGCGCCTTCAGCAGCCGCTCGGTGAGGGGCTCGCCGAACCGCCGCAACCCGCTGCGCGGCGCCGGCGTCCCGATCAGCACGTAGGTCGAGTGCTGATCGCGCGCAACGCGAGCGGCGACCTCGACGACGTCGTCGCCTTCCTCGACGATCACGTTCGCCCCGAGCATGGACGCCAGCCGGTGGAACGCCTCGATCCGCTCGCGCTCGGCCTCGGACGGCTCGCGCGCCAGCACGATCAGCACGTCGAGCGCCGCGCCGAGCCGCTGCGCCGACCGCCAGGCACGGCGGACGATCCGCTGCGACTCCGGCTGCGGCGTGACCAGCGCCAGCAGCCGCTCGCCGACGGCCTGCGGCGCGGCGCGGTCGATCATCCGGTCCGCGCGCGGCACGGGTGCGTCCGGCTTGAGGCGCTTGGCCTCGACATCCTCCGCCACCTGCCGCAGCGCGACCTCGCGCAGCGCCTCGAGATGCTCGATCCGGAAGAAGCCGTTGAGCGCCGCCGGGACGCGCGCCTGCGGGTACACCTTGCCCGCCTGCAGGCGCTCGATCAGCGCGCCCGGCGTGAGGTCCACGAGCACGACCTCGTCCGCCTGCCCGAGCACCGAGTCGGGGAACGTCTCGCGCACCCGCACGCCGGTCAGCTCGGTGATCTGGTCGTTGAGCGACTCGAGGTGCTGGACGTTGACCGTCGAGTACACGTCGATCCCGGCGGCGAGGATGTCGGCGATGTCCTCGTAGCGCTTGCGATGCTCAACGCCCGGCGCGTTGGTATGCGCGAGCTCGTCGACCAGCGCGAGGTCGGGCCGGCGGGAGATGACGGCGGGCAGGTCCATCTCCACGAACGGGACGTCGCGGTACGACGACTCGCGGGCCGCCACGCGCTCCATGCCGTCGGCCTGCGCCTCGGTCTCGACGCGGCCGTGGGGCTCGAGGTACCCGATCACGACGTCACGCCCCTCGTCGAGCTCGGCACGGCCCTCCTGCAGCATCCGGTACGTCTTGCCGACGCCGGCCGCCATACCCAGGAACACCGTGTGCCGCCCGGCCATGACACGAACGCTAGACCGCCTCCGCGTAGAACGCCGCCTGGAAGGCGGCTTCGCGCAACGCGCCGTCCGGGGACGGCGCGAACACCGGCCCGGTCCCGTCGGTGAGGAGCAGCGACACCGCGGCGATGGTGCGGACCGGCGGCCGCGGCTCGCTGCGCAGCGCAGCGACGAGGCGCATGAGGTCACGCTGCGCGGCGAGGACCTGATCGCGCTGGATAGGGATGGAAGCGCCCCGCTCGTGCCCGGGCGCCACCGCCTCGACAAGAACGCGCTCGAGGCCGTCGGCGAGTCGATGACGGGTTCGCCACGCGCTCAGCACCTCCGCCCGGCGCGCAAGCTCGGGGCGGTGGGACGGGCTGATGCCGGTCGCGAGCTCGCGGTCGAGGGTCAGGTGGCCCGTGGCGGCCTTGAGCCGAGCGCGCAGCGAGCGCGTCCGCGGGAGGTGGACGTCTGCGTGAGCAGCCATCGTCATGCCCCCAGCACGTTGTGGACGACGAGGTCGATGAGCTTGATCCCGATGAACGGCGCGACGAGGCCGCCGAGGCCGTAGATCAGGAGGTTCCGGCGCAGCAGCGCGGTGGCGCCGACCGGCCGGTACTTGACGCCGCGCAGGGCGAGCGGGACCAGCAGCGGGATGATCACCGCGTTGAAGACGATCGCGCTGATGATCGCCGACTGCGGCGTCCCGAGGTCCATGACGTTGAGGTCGGCGAGCGCCCCGCCGTACGTCGCCGCGAAGATCGCCGGCAGGATCGCGAAGTACTTGGCGACGTCGTTGGCGATCGAGAACGTCGTCAGCGCGCCGCGGGTGATCAGCAGCTGCTTGCCGACCTCGACGATCTCGATGAGCTTCGTGGGATTGGAGTCGAGGTCGACCATGTTCCCGGCCTCGCGCGCGGCCTGGGTACCCGTGTTCATGGCCACGCCGACGTCGGCCTGCGCGAGCGCCGGCGCGTCGTTGGTGCCGTCGCCGGTCATCGCGACGAGCCGGCCGTCGGCCTGCTGGGAGCGGATCAGCTCCATCTTGGCCTCCGGCGTAGCCTCGGCGAGGAAGTCGTCGACGCCGGACTCCTCGGCGATCTTCGCCGCGGTCAGCCGATTGTCGCCGGTGACCATGACCGTCCGGATGCCCATCCGGCGCAGACGCGCGAAGCGCTCGCTCATGCCCTCCTTCACGACGTCCTTGAGCTCGATGACCCCGAGCACCTGGGAGTCACGCGCGACGGCGAGCGGCGTCGACCCGGCTGACGCCACGCGGTCGAGCACCGCGGTGAGCTCACCCGGCGCGCTGCCGCCCTCGTCGCCGACCCAGCGGATGATCGCGTCGCCGGCGCCCTTGCGCAGCCGGGTGCCGTTGAGGTCGACGCCGCTCATGCGCGTCTGCGCGGTGAACGGGATGAACCGTGCGTGCTGCGGCTCCAGCTCGTGCTCACGCAGCCCGTACTGCTTGGCCAGCACGACGATCGAGCGCCCCTCGGGCGTCTCGTCGGCCAGCGATGCGTACTGCGCCGCCTCGGCCAGCTCGGACTCCTCCACCCCGTGCATCGGGATGAACGCGGCCGCCTGGCGGTTGCCGAGCGTGATCGTCCCGGTCTTGTCGAGCAGCAGCACGTCGACGTCGCCGGACGCCTCGACGGCGCGGCCGGACAGCGCGAGCACGTTGCGACGCACCAGCCGGTCCATGCCGGCGATCCCGATCGCGCTCAGCAGCGCGCCGATGGTCGTCGGGATCAGCGCCACCAGCAGCGCGATGAGGATCGTGATCGAGATGTCGGTGCCGGCGAACTCGGCGAACGGCCGCAGCGTCACGACGACCACCAGGAACACGATCGTCAGGCCGGCGAGCAGGATCGACAGCGCGATCTCGTTCGGCGTCTTGCGCCGCTCGGCGCCCTCGACGAGCGCGATCATGCGGTCCAGGAACGACTGCCCGGGCTCCTGCGTGATCTCGACGACGATGTGGTCGGAGAGCACGCGGGTGCCGCCCGTGACCGCGCTGCGGTCACCGCCGGACTCGCGGATGACCGGAGCCGATTCGCCGGTGATCGCCGACTCGTCGACCGACGCGATGCCCTCGACGACGGTGCCGTCGCCCGGGATCACCTCGCCGGCCTGCACGACGACGACATCGCCGCGCACGAGCTCCTGCGCCGGCTTCTCGGTCCCGTCGCGCAGGTGCGCGACGGTCTGCGTGCGCATCGCCCGGAGCGTGTCGGCCTGGGCCTTGCCGCGCCCCTCGGCGATCGCCTCGGCGAAGTTGCCGAAGATCACGGTGAGCCACAGCCAGATCGCGACGGTGAACGTGAACCAGGCCGGGTCTCCCCCGCCGCCGGGCGCCGAGCCGCCGAATGCCTGGACGATCCAGATCAGCGTCGTCAGGACCGCGCCGACCTCGACCACGAACATGACCGGGTTGCGGGCCATCAGGCGCGGATGCAGCTTCCGCAGCGATGCGCCGATCGCGGGAACGAGGATGTCGCGCTCGAACAGCGAGCGCCCAGGCCGATCGGTCATCGCAGCGCCTCCAGCGCGTCGTTGAGCTTGACCACGTTCACGGACTTCGGGCCGCCGAGGCCGAGCAGCGGGCGGCTCGTGGCGTCGTCGACCAGCGCCATGACGCGCGCGACGGGCAGCCCGCGGACCTTGGCCACGCGGTTGGCCTGAATGCGCGCGTTGGCGGCCGAGATCTGCGGGTCGACGCCGGACGCCGACGTGGTGACCGCGTCGGGCGGCACCTGTGCGGCCGTGAGGCCCGGGGTGTAGGGCCGCTCGCGCTTGAGGTAGTCCTTCAGGTAGCCCTTGAGCTGCGTCGCGAGCTCCTTCTGGTTCGGGCCCTGGTTGTTGAAGAACGTCGCGTTCGCGGCGTACCCGGTGGCCGAGGGGCGGGCCTGGAACAGGCCGTCGTCCTTCGAGTAGTCCTTGGCGATCAGCGTCGGGTCTCCATCGGCCTTGTGCGGCCACAGGACCTGGGCGGCGCCGGTCATCACGAGCGGGTAGGCCAGCCCGAACACGACGGTCAGGACGACCGCGGCGAGGGCTGCGTTTTTCAGTTCACGCATCAGAAGAGTTGGTTGGTCATGCCCTGGACCACCGGTCCGAGGAGCAGGGCGGGGACGAAGGTGAGGAGCGCGACGAGCACCACCACGCCGACCAGCACGACGACGAACGTCGGCGAGTCGGTGCGGAACGTGCCCGCGCCCGCGGGCGCCACGCGCTTGCCGACGAGCGAGCCGGCGATCGCGAGGACCGCGAGCATCGGCAGGAAGCGGCCGAAGATCATCGCCAGGCCGCCCAGAAGGTTCGCGAACGTGATCCCGAACTGGGGCGCGTCCGCGGGCTGGAGGAAGCCGGTGTAGCCGGCGAACGCGGAGCCGTTGTTGTTGGCCTGCGACGTGTAGGCGTACAGCGTCTCCGACCAGCCCTGCGGCCCGGAGTCGAAGATCGAGACCTTGCCGTAGGTCGTGGCGATCGCCACCGCGCTGAGGACGAGGACGATCAGCGGCACGCCGATCGTCCCGAACACGGTGAGCTTCACCTCGCGTGCCTCGATCTTCTTGCCGAGGAACTCCGGCGTGCGGCCGACCATCAGGCCGGACAGGAAGACGCCGAGGATGGCGAACAGCAGCATCCCGTAGAGGCCGGAGCCGACGCCGCCGAAGATGACCTCGCCGGTCTGCATGTTGGCCATGGGCACCAGGCCGCCGATCCCGGTCAGCGACTCCATGGCGCCGTTGACGGCGCCGCAGGACGCCACGGTCGTGATGACCGTGAACAGGGCGGTCGACGCGATGCCGAAGCGCTGCTCCTTGCCCTCCATGTTGAAGCCGTGGATGCCGGCCGCCTCCATGGCGGGCGTGCCGTGGTTCTCGGCGATCGCCACGACCACGACGCCGACCACGAACAGCGCGAGCATGGCGGAGTAGATCGCCCAGCCCTGGCGCCGGTTACCGACCATGCGGCCGTACACGGAGGTGAGCGCCGCCGGGATCGCGAGGATCAGCAGCATCTCGATGAAGTTCGAGAGCCAGGTCGGGTTCTCGAACGGGTACGCCGAGTTGACGTTGAAGAAGCCGCCACCGTTGGTCCCGAGCTCCTTGATGACCTCCTGGGAGGCGACGGGTCCGCTGCTCAGCGACTGGATCACGCCCTGCGAGACGA
The DNA here is from genome assembly GCA_963759375.1 of uncultured Solirubrobacteraceae bacterium. Taxonomy (GTDB): domain Bacteria; phylum Actinomycetota; class Thermoleophilia; order Solirubrobacterales; family Solirubrobacteraceae; genus DASSUW01. Next base: position 363,406 of record CAVWYY010000002.1, read on the forward strand.
GCACCAGGCCGACGACGATCGAGATCGGCAGCAGGACGTAGACGAGCGTCTTGACGAGATCGCTGTAGAAGTTGCCGATCGTCTTGCCGGAGCGCGCGGCGAGCGCCCGGATGAGCGCGATCGCGACCGCGATGCCGACGGCGGCGGACACGAAGTTCTGCACCGCCAGCCCCGCCATCTGCTGCAGGTTCGAAAGCGTCGTCTCGCCCGCGTAGAACTGCCAGTTGGTGTTGGTGATGAACGACGCCGTCGTGTTGAACGTGACGTCGTAGGGCATCCGCGGGCGCAGGATCACGTACAGCAGCACGAAGAAGACGGCGCTGAAGATCAGCACCGACTTGGCGTATCCCTTCCAGTCCTGCTCGGCCGTCTCCGAACATGCGGGCCGTCAGGCGGTCGACGAAGCCGATGCCGACCTCCCCGCGGTAGACCCGCGCCATGTGGGCCCCGAGGACTGGGGTGATCGCGGTGAGGACCGCGATGTAGAGCGCGATCTCGATCCAGCCGGCGGCGGACATCTAGAACCGCTCCGGCCGCACGAGCGCGACGAACAGGTAGGCGAGCACGAGCAGGGCGATGACCAGCCCGATGGCCTCGGACGCGCTCATACGCGCTCGAAGCCCTTGATGAGCAGGAACAGCGCCCCGAACGCCAGCAGGGCGACGACCAGCGAGGTGACGTCGCTCAGCGAGTCGAGGATCGAGGCGAAAAGCATGGAACCGACGCTAGGCCCGGCTCCGTCAAGCCGCCATCCAGATCCGCTATCGCGCCATCAAGATTCTGTGAAGCGGTACCCGACGCCCGGATCGGTGCGGATGTGCTCGGACCCGACCTTGCGGCGCAGGTTGGCGATGTGGGTCCGCAGGACCGCTGTGTCGTTGGCGTACTCGGGGCCCCACACCTCCACCAGCAGCGCGCGGTGCGTGAGCAGCCGGCCGCGGTGGCGGGCCAGCGTGCGCAGCAGGTCGAACTCGATCGGCGTGAGGTGGACCTCCTCGCCCGTCCACGCGGACGATGCGCGCCGCGAAGTCGACCTCGAGGCCGTCGGCGTGCAGCACCGGCTCGTCGGGCGCGCCGCCCGCGCGCCGGAGTGCCGCCTGCAGGCGCGCGACCAGCTCGCGCGGGCCGAACGGCTTGGTCACGTAGTCGTCGGCGCCGGCCTCGAGCGCGCGCACCTTCTCCGCCTCGTCCCCGACCGCCGAGAGCACGATGATCGGCATCTCGCTCCAGCGGCGCAGCTGCCGCGTGACCTCGACGCCGTCGCCGTCGGGCAGCACGAGGTCGACGATCGCGGCGTCGGGTGGTCGGATCGACGCGCGGTCGAGCGCCTCCTCGGCGGTCTCCGCGGGGATCGCCTCGAAGCCCGCCTCGCGCAGGATGACGCGCAGCGCCCGCAGGATCTGCGGCTCGTCGTCGAGGACGAGGATGCGCCTCACGCCGGCACCGGCGCCGCCGACGGCAGCGGCAGCTCGACGACGAACGACGTGCCCTGGCCCGGCAGCGACTCGACGTGCACGTGGCCGCCGTTGGCCTCCACGAACCCGCGCACGATCGCCAGGCCCAGGCCCGAGCCGCGCCCGTAGAACGGCATGAAGATCCGATCCTGCTCGGCCGTCGGGATGCCCGGCCCCTGGTCGACGACCCGCATGAGGATGCGCCGCCCGCTCACGCGCGCCCTGACCGAGACCGGGTGCCCGGCGCCGTAGCGCAGCGCGTTCTCGATCAGGTTCGCGAACGCCCGCCGCAGCTGCGTGGCGTCGGCGCGGATCAGCGGCAGGTCGGGCGCGATCGCCAGCCGCACGCTGTCGGACGGCGCGCCGGTGTCCTCCACGGCCGCCCGGATCACCTCGTCGATCGAGATCCAGTCGGCGCGCGGCGCGGCCGCGCCCGCCTGCAGGCGCGAGAGGTCGAGCAGCTGGTCGACGAGCCGCGTGAGGCGCGCGCTCTCCTGGGCGATCGCATCGGCGAGCTCGGCGCGGTCGGCGTCGGTGAGCGCCGGCGACGACAGCGCCTCTCCCGCCGCGACGATCGCCGTCAGCGGGGAGCGCAGGTCGTGCGAGACCGAGCGCAGCACCGCGGTCTTGATGTCGTCGCTGCGGCGCAGCGCGTCGGTCTCCACGACCTCGCGGGTGAGCCGCTCGCGCTCGAGCGCCGCCGCCAGCAGCGCCTCGAGCGCGGGCGCCACGCGCTCGCGCGCGATGTCCGCCACCGCGATCGGCACGACGAGCGTCCCGTGGTCTCCGAGGGGGATCGCGGCGTGCCGCTCGTCACCCTTCGCGTGGTCGAGCACGACCGCCGCGGAGTCGACCTCCAGCGCCTCGGCGATCCGCTTGGCCGCCCCGGGCAGCGCTGCACGCGGGTCCGGCGAGCCGAGCAGCAGCCGCGCCAGCTCGGCGGCGAGATCCGCTTCGCGCCGCCGCCGCTCGGCCTCGCGGGCGCGCGTGGCGGCCAGGTCGGACAGCGTCGACGCCACCGCCGCCGCCACGAGGAACACGGCGAGCGCCACCCAGTTCTCCGCCTCGGCGATCGTGAAGCGGCCGGTCGGCTCGATGTGGAAGAAGTTGAACGCCAGCGCGGCGGCGACGCTGGTCGCCAGGCCGAGCCACAGCCCCCACAGCGTCGACACCAGCAGTACCGCCAGCAGGTACAGCACGCCGAGCGACACGGCGGGCGCGATCTCGCTCAGCGGGAAGAGAAGCGCGGTCGTGGCCGCGACCGACACCACCGCCACGAAGACGCCTAGCGCGGTCGAGCGGCGCGCGCTCATGCCGCTGACTCTAGTGCGGGACCCAGGCGTCCTCGTCGGCGACCAGCGCGCGCACGTTCGCCGGCAGCTCGCCCGCCACGACGTCGGCGAGCGTGACCTGCTCGAGCACGCCGCGCAAGCGCGGCGCGCACGGCGATCCAGACGTCGCGCATCGGCTCCGCCGTGCCCTCGAACGCGAGCGACTCGGGGCGTGTCCCGCTGACGCCTGCGAGCGGCCCGTCGATCGCCCGGATCACGTCCGCGAGCGTCACGTCCGCCGCCGGCCGCGCCAGCCGGTAGCCGCCGTCGGCGCCGCGCCGGCTGTCGACCAGCCCAGCGTGGCGCAGCTGCATGAGGATGTTCTCCAGGAACCGCAGCGGGATCGCCTGGGCGGTCGCGATCCGCTCGCCCTTGACGGGCTTCTCGTCGGGCGCCGCCGCCAGCTCGAGGGCGGCGCGGATCGCGTAATCGGTCTTCGCGGAGACGCGCACGCCGGGAGCTTAGGCGTTCGTGGTCTCGCGCCGTGCACGAGTCGGGTCAACGCGCACGTGCACGATCTGGCCCTCGGAGAGCTCGAGCCCGTCCGCCTCGGTGCGCGAGAGCTGCGCGTACAGCGCGTCGCCCTCCGCCGGCAGCAGCTCGACGCGGACCTCGAAGCCCAGCCACCACAGGCGCGTGACGACCGCCTGCTGCGTCGCCTCGCCCGGCTCGGTGAGGATCTGGATGTCGTGCGGGCGCACGAGCGAGCCGCCCACGCGGGTGACCGGCCCGACGAAGCCCATGACGAACTGCGTGGCGGGCTTGTCGTAGATCTCGGCGGGCGAGGCCGACTGCTCGATCCGGCCCTCGTTGACGACGACGATCTGCTCGGAGATCTCCATCGCCTCCTCCTGGTCGTGCGTCACGAAGATCGTCGTGACGTGCACGTCGTCGTGGAGGCGGCGCAGCCAGCGGCGCAGCTCCTCGCGCACCCTCGCATCCAGCGCGCCGAACGGCTCGTCGAGCAGCAGCACCTGTGGCTCGACGGCCAGCGCGCGGGCGAGCGCCATCCGCTGGCGCTGGCCGCCCGAGAGCTGCGACGGGTAGCGGTCGCCCAGATGGCCGAGGCCGACGAGGTCGAGCAGCTCCTTGACCTTGGCCTTCTTCTCGTCCTTCGGCCGCCTGCGCACGGTCAGCCCGAACGCGACGTTGTCGGCCACCGACATGTGCTTGAACGCCGCGTAGTGCTGGAACACGAAGCCGACGCCGCGCGAGCGGGCCGGCTTGGACGTGACCTCCTCGCGGCCGATCAGCACGCTGCCGCTGTCGGGCTTCTCGAGCCCGGCGATGACGCGCAGCAGCGTGCTCTTGCCGCTGCCCGACGGTCCGAGCAGCGCGGTCAGCGATCCGTCCGGCACCGAGACGCTGACGTCGTCGAGGGCCAGGTACTCACCGAAGCGCTTGGAGATGTTGCGGGCCTCGATGGCCATACCTCAGGTCCTTTGGTGTCGTCGTTGGAGCAGAGTCATGAACGTGAGCACGAAGATGCCGAGCATTGCCAGCACGACGCCGGCGGCGTACGCGCCCGTGAGGTCGAGCGACTGGAAGCGGTCCTCGACGTAGAGGGTCAGCGTCTCGGTACGCCCGGAGATCTTGCCGGATACGACGGCGACCGCGCCGAACTCGCCGATCGCGCGCGCCGTCGAGAGGATCACGCCGTAGGTCAGGCCCCAGCGGATCGTCGGCAGCGTGATCCGCCAGAACGTCTGCAAGCCGCGGGCGCCGAGCGTGCTCGCCGCCTCCTCCTGGTCGATGCCCTCCTCCTCCAGGACCGGCAGCACCTCGCGCACCACGAACGGCAGCGAGACGAAGATCGTGGCCAGGATCATGCCCGGCAGCGAGAAGATCACGCCGGTCATGGCGAACCAGCCGTCGCGCCCCCAGACGAGGATGAGCGCCAGGCCGACGACCACCGGCGAGACGGCGAACGGCAGGTCGATCAAGACGTCCATGAGCCGCTTGCCGCGGAAGTCGTAGCGCGCGAGCACCCACGCGGTCAGCACGCCGAAGATCGCGTTGGCAGGCACCGCGATCAGCGTGATGACGCAGGTCAGGTAGAACGCGTGCTGGGCCGGCGGCGTGGTGACAGCCTCCCAGGCGGTTGCGAAGCCCTTCTCGAACGCCCGGTAGAACACCATCCCCACCGGGACGACGAGCAGCGCCATCAGGTAGCCGAGGGCGATCGTGCGCAGCCCGATCTTCATCGGTGCATCCCCCTGCGCGCGACGAACGAGATGCCCAGCAGCACGAGGAACGAGATCGCCAGCAGGACCACCGACACGGCGGCCGCGCCGGTGGTGTTGTCGCTCTCGATCTGGCCGTACACGAGGACGGACGCGACCTCCGTCTTGTACGGCAGGTTGCCGCTGATGAGGACGATCGAGCCGAACTCGCCGACCGCGCGGCCGAACGCGAGCCCGACGCCGGCCAGGATCGCCGGCTTGAGCGCCGGCAGGATGATCCGGCGGAAGATCGTCCATGGCCCTGCGCCGAGCGACTCGGCGGCCTCCTCGACGTCCTGCTCGAGCGCCATCAGCACGGGCTGGACCGCGCGGACGACGAACGGCAGCGTGATGAACAGCAGCGCCATGATCACCGCGACGCGGGTGTAGGCGATGTTGATCCCGACGGGCCCGTTCGGCCCGTAGAGCGCGAGCAGGACGAGGCCGGCGACGATCGTCGGGAGTGCGAACGGCAGGTCGATCAGCGCGTTGACGATGCGCTTGCCGGGGAACTCGTCGCGCACCAGCACCCAGGCGATCAGCGTCCCCATCACCGCGTCGATCACGGCCACGATCAGCGACGCGACCAGGGTCAGCTTCATGGCGGCGACCGCCTGCGGCGCCGTCACGTCATCCCAGAACGCCGCGAGGCCGTCGTCGAACGAGCGCGAGACGACGGCCGCCAGCGGGATCAGGACGATCAGCGTGAGCCAGGCCACCGAGAGGCCGCCCAAGAAGAGCGGCGTCCCGATGTCCTGACGCGCGGCCCGCCGCGCCCGTGGCGGGCGGGGGGCCGCGATTGTGGCCTCAGCCGGCAGTGGAGACTCCCAGGTCCTTCTCGATCTCGGCGACCGAGCCGCCGTCCGGATCGAAGAACTCGTCGTTGACCTTCGACCAGCCGCCGAACTCGTCGATCTTGAAGAGCTTCTGCGGGTCCGGGTACGTGTTCTTGTCCACCAGGTCCGGCAGCACCGACCGGTAGCCGTTGGCCGCGTAGATCTTCTGGGCCTCCGGCGTCACGAGCCAATCGAGGAACGCCTTGGCCACGTCCGGGCTCTCGGCGTCGGTGGTCACCGCGGCCGGGTTCTGGATCAGGATCGTCTGGTCCGGGATCACGTACTCGAGGTCGACGCCGGCCTTCTGCGCGGTGATCGCCTCGTTCTCGTACGAGATCAGCACGTCACCCTTGCCGCCGGAGAACGTGGCCAGCGCCTCGCGCGCCGACTTGTCCTGGACCGCGGTGTTGGCGAGTACGTCGTGGAGGAACGCCGTGGCCTCCTCCGGCGACTTGCCCTGCGCGATCTGCGAGCCGTAGGCGGCCATCAGGTTCCACTTCGCGCCGCCCGAGGTGAACGGGTTCGGCGTGATGACCTCGACGCCCGGCTTGACGATGTCCTCCCAGGACTTGATGCCCTTGGGGTTGCCCTTGCGGACGGCGAGCACGACGACCGAGTTGGTCACGAAGCCGTCGGTCGGGATCGCCTTCGCCCAGTCGCCGTTCACGAGGCCGGGCTCGACGAGCTTGTCGACGTCGGGCGCCAGCGACAGCGCGACGATGTCGGCGGGCAGCCCGCTGGCCACCGCGCGCGACTGGTCGCCGGACGCGCCGTAGGACTGCGTGAACGACACGCCCTTGCCCTCGGTGGTCTTCTGGAAGGCCGGGATCAGCTCCCCATAGGCCTCCTTCGGCGTCGAGTAGGCGACAAGGTTGATCTTGCCCCCGCTGCCGTCCCCGGTGGCGGCCTCCCCCTCCTCGGCCGGCCCACCGCAGCCCGCCACCACCGCTGGCAGGAGGAGGAGGGTCAGGGCGGCGGCGAGCCGCGACAGACGCTTTGACATATGCACAATCTCCATCGGTTTGGTCAAGTTCCCGGCGGACATTATGCACTATCCCGGTGGGGAATGTCTGGATTCGGACTAGGAGAGCGGCAGGAGGCGCGTCGCCGTCGCCTTCCACGAGGCCACCGCGCGCTGCCCGGGCGCGACGTTCATGGCACTGCACCGCGGGCTCCGTGAGCTCCGCGGTGAGCGGCTGGGGTGCGATCAGACCGACGCGCACGCGGCCGCCGACGGCGGTCACGGATACGACCTCGACGTCGAGGTGGTTGCGCGCCGAGCCCGGATCGACGCTGCCGGGCGGCGCGAGCGCGATGTCCCACGGGTACACGGTCACGGCGACCGGGCCGGCGGCGGACTCCGAGGAGGTCACCTCTCCCCCGCCGTCGAGCGCCACGCGCGTGAGCCCGTCGGCGCCGGGCGCCGCGGTGCCGGTGAGCACCACCGCGCCGGTGAAGTCGGCGACGAACGGCGAGCGCGGCGTCGCGGCCAGGTCGCCGGCAGTGCCGACCTGCACGACGCGCCCGCCGTCCATCACGCCCACGCGGTCGCCGAGCAGCGCGGCCTCCTGGAAGTCGTGCGTCACGAGGAGCGCGGGCACGGCGGCCTCGTGCAGGACGGCGGCCAGCTCGCGACTGGCGGCCGCGCGGGTGCGGGCGTCGAGCGCCGACAGCGGCTCGTCGAGCAGCAGCGCTTCCGGACGGACGGCGAGAGCGCGCGCGACGGCGACCCGCTGGCGCTCGCCGCCCGACAGCGTGCGCGGCCGGGCGTCGGCCCGGTCGGCGAGCCCGAAGCGGTCGAGCAGCGCCAGCGCCCGCTCCCGGCGGTCGCGGCGCGGCACGCCCCTGAGCCCGTACGCGACGTTCTGCCAGGCGCTCAGGTGCGGGAACAGCGCGTAGTCCTGGAACACGTAGCCGCAGCGGCGGTCCTCGGGCGGGAGGCTCACGCCGCGACCGGTGTCGAGCCACACGCGCTCGCCGCACGACACGGTCCCGCGCTCGGGCCGGACGAGCCCGGCCACGATCCGCAGCACGCTGCTCTTGCCGGCCCCGGACGGGCCGGCCAGCGCCAGGCACTCCCCGCGCGCGACCTCCAGCTCGACGTCGAGCGAGAAGCTCCCCAGCGTCGTCTCAGCGGCGATCCGCAGCATCCCAGCCTCCGACGAGCTTGGCCGTCAGCAGGATCGCCGCGGACACCGCAACGAGCACGGCGGACAGCGCCAGGGCGTCGTCGAAGTCGCTGGAGAAACGCTCGTAGATCGCCAGCGGCGCGGTCTGCGTGACGCCCTGCAGCGAGCCGGCGAACATCAGCGTGGCGCCGAACTCGCCCAGCGCCCGGCCGAACGCGAGCGCGCCGCCGGCCACGAGGCCGGGCACGGCGGTGGGGATCGCCACGCGAGCGAAGGTGCGCGCCTCGGAGGCGCCGAGCGTGCGCGAGGCCTCGAGCCAGCTCGGGTCGACGGCCGCGAACGCCGCCTGGCCCTGCCGCAGGTAGAACGGCGCCGACACGAACGTGAGCGCCACGACCACCGCGCTGGTGTGGAACGTCAGCGAGGGGCCGATCGCCGCCAGCAGCGCGATGCCGGCCACGGCCGGCGGGAGCACGAGCGGCAGCTCGACGAGCGTGATCGCCACGGCGCGGCCGCGGAAGCGGCGCGTGGCGAGCAGGTAGGCGGCGGGCGTCCCGATGAGCACGATGATCGCCAACGCGACGGCGGTCGGTGCGCAGGCTGAGCCACAGCGCGTCGAGCGCGCCCTCCTCACCCAGGCTCGCGAGCACGTCGCCGGGCGGGCGATCGACGAAGATCGCCACGACCGGCACGGTGAGGAACGCGAGCGCGAGCGCGAGGGACGCGGCGAGAGCGACCGGGAACCAGGCCCTCACGGCGCTCCGAAGCCGGCGGACTTCAGCGCGTCGGCGCACGCGCCGTCGGTCATGCCGTCCAGGTACTGCTGCGCGAGCTCGGGCTGCTTGGCGCCCTTCACGACGCCGGCGCCGTACTCGACCACGGGCTGCAGGTCCTCGGGCAGCGTCACCGCCTTCAGGCCGTCGGTGAGGTCGGTCCGGTAGACGAAGCCGGCGTCGGCCGCGCCCTGGGTGAGCTTGCCGACGACGCCCTTGACGTCGGGCTCGTTCGAACGCACGTTGTCCATGATCGCCTTCTCCTGCGCGGGCGGCAGCCGGCCGAGCACCTCGCGCGTGTAGGCGCCGACCGGCACGGTCTCGGAGCCGATCACCAGCTTCACGCCGGGCTCTGCCAGGTCGTCGATCGAGTCGATGTCGCTGTCGTCGGGGACCGCGATCACCAGCTCGTTCGTCGCGAACTTGACCGGCGTCTCGAGCAGTCCCTCGTCGGCCAGCTGGTCCGGGAGCTTGGTGTTGGCCGCCGCGTAGACGTCGGGCTTGACGCCCTGGCGGATCTGCGCGGCGAGCTCGTCGGAGCCGGCGAACGAGAGCTTGACGTCGGCACCCTCGAAGTCCTTGCTGCACGCGGTCAGGGCGTCGGTCAGCGACGCGGCGGCCGAGACCACGAGCTGCTTGTCACCGCCGGAGGACGACGGCTCGGCGTCGTCGTCGCCGCAGCCGGCGAAGGCCGCGAGCAGGAGCGCGAGCGCGATCAGCCACCTCATGACCGGCTCACCATCACCGAGGTCGCCTTGACGGCCGCGGTCGCCTCGACGCCCGGGGCCAGCCCGAGCTCCTCGACCGAGTCCCGCGTCACGGCGGCCGTCACCAGGAACGGGCCCGCCTCGATCTCCACCAGCGCCATCACGCCGTCCACCTCCACCGATCGCACGACGCCCGGGAATCGGTTGCGGGCCGACAACGTGTCGCCCGCCTCGTGGCGGCGCGGATGGTGCGTGAGCCGCTGTACCTCGTCCTCGGGTACCAGCCGTCGGTTGCGCTCGTCGCGCACCGTGCGCAGCTTGCCGTCGCGATCCCAGCGCCGCAGCGTGTCCGCGCTGACGCCGATCGCCTTCGCCGCCTCTCCCAGGGTCAACTCCATGTGCCTAAGCATCGCATAGGCAAAGTTGTCGGCGCCGTGCCGCCGGCGAACGTCAACTGCGGCTGGGTAAGGGAGCGGGTGCGCCGGCGTCGCCGGCGGTCCTTGGCGCGTCGACATCATGGCGACCCCAAAGCGCCAGACGGCATGCGTCTGGCGACTTGACCACCTCATAGGTGGTCAACGCGCCAGGGACCGCCGACCCCGCAGGCGTACTCGCCTCCCTACCCAGCCGCAGTTGACGTTGCCGGCGGACGACCGCCTACGCCGGCGGGAGCGTGCCTTCGACGCGCCGCCGGTCGGCGCCGTCGACCTCGACCTTCCAGATCGGCGCCTCCGCCTTCACGCGGTCGATCAGCGCCCGGCCGCCGGCGAACGCCTCGCCGCGGTGGGGCGCCGACGCGGCGACGATCACCGACGGCTCGGACAGCGGCACAGTGCCCGTGCGGTGCTCGACGGCGACCGCGCACAGTCCGTGGCGCTCGGCCTCCTCGCGCGCGATCGCCTCGATCCGCTCGTGGGCCATCTCGGCGTACGCCTCGTACTCGAGCTCCGGCACGTCGCGCGTGACGCCCTCGAACAGCACCACCGCGCCCGCGCGCGGATCGCGGACCGCGGCCGCCAGCGCCGCGAGGTCGAGCGGCTCGCCGGTCACCCGCACGGAGATTGCCGGACCCACCCGCCCCTCGCCGCCGCTCACGGGCGGCACGAGCGCGACCTCGTCTCCCGCCCGCACGGGCGTGTCGGCCCCGGCGTAGTCGCGGTTGACCGCCACGACGCACTCGCGGTCGCGCAGCGCGCCGACCGGCGTCCCGGCCATGGCGGCGAGCACGTCCGCGACGCGGGCGTCGTCGGGCAGCTCGATCTCGAGGCGGTCCGTGCCCGCGCGCTCACGCAGGCCGGCGAACAGGCGGACTGACACGCGCATCGGGCTCCGATGCTACGAGGTCGGCCGTCCACGTCACGCCGCCGGTGGTGGCGACGGCGATCGCGTCGACGGCGGCGGGGCACACGCCGGTGCCGCGCATCTCGCCGAGGATCGACAGCGCCTGCTCGACCGGCATCGCCTCGCGGTACGGCCGGTCGGCGGTCATCGCCTCGAAGATGTCGGCCACGGCGAGGATGCGAGCCGGGCGCGAGAGCTCGATCGCGGTCAGCCCGCGGTGGTAGCCGCTGCCGTCCAGCTTCTCGTGGTGGTTGGCCGCCGTCTCGACGATCTCGCGCAGGCAGGCGACGCGCTGGAGGATCTGGTGCGTGTAGCGCGGATGCTCGCGGATCGCCGCGAACTCGTCCGGGTCGAGCCTGCCCGGCTTGTCGAGGATCCGGCTGGAGATCGCGAGCTTGCCGATGTCGTGCAGCAGGCCGGCCCGGTGCAGGTCGCGCAGGTCGTCGCCCGCGAGCCCCATCACCTCGGCGGTGGCGACCGCCCAGCGGGCGACCCCGGCCGAGTGGCGAGCGGTGTACGGCGACTTGGCGTCGATCACCCGGGAGAACGCGTCGGCCACGCGGTCGAGCCGGTCGTCGTCGGCCGTCAGCACGCGGTCGGCCGGCTCCCAGGCGGCCACCGGCGGCACCTGCCGGGCGTCCTCGAGCGGCGCCCAGAACGCGCGGTCGTCGCGCACGGCGAGCAGCGCGTCGACCAGCGCCGGGTCGAACCAGCGGCCGCGGCGCTTGAGCGCCATCCCCAGCGCGCCCTGCAGGCCGACCGTGCGGATGAACACCTCGAGCGTCTGCGCCAGGCAGAGGACGCGCCCGAACAGCGGGATCTCCTCGCCCTTGAGCCCGAACGGCTGGCCGCTGCCGTCCCAGTGCTCGTCGAGCGCCCGGATCGCCTGCGCGGTGTCCTCGGGCAGCTCGAGCATGCGGGCGATGTCGGCGCCGCGCTCGCAGCGGGTCCCGATCAGCTCGCGGGTGACCTCGTCCTCCTGCGTGATGCGCGCGCATCTGGCGGGCCTTGGCGATCGGACCGCCGCCGGCCGCCACCGAGCGCCAGGTGTAGAGCGCCAGCGAGCCACTCCTGGACCAGTCGGTGACCTTCATGGCGCGCTTGGCGTGCTGGTCGTCGGCGGCGAACAGCGACGACAGCCGCGACGCGTTGCTCGAGCAGCCGGCGTCCTTGAGCAGCAGCGCGTAGAACAGCGACGAGCGCTCTTCCTCGCCGAGGCCGATGTTCTCCGCCAGCCGCATGCCGATCGCCGTCGTCCGGACGGCGTGCCCGGGCGGCTCGCCCTCGGTGATGTCGAGCGCGTACGAGAGCGCGCCCAGCACCTCCGAGAGCGCGACGATCATCGCAGCAGGTCCTCGATCGCCTCGGCGGGCAGCGGCCGCGAGAGCAGGAAGCCCTGCGCGTGGTCACAGCCGATCGCCGACAGGCGAGCGAGCTGACCCTCGGTCTCGACGCCCTCGGGGATGACGCCCATCCCGAGCGCGCGCGCCATGCCGACGATCGCCTCGACGATCGCCCCGTCGCCATCGCCGGCCTCGCCGAGGCCCATGACGAACGCGCGGTCGACCTTCAGGCCGTCGAGCGGATAGCGCTGCAGGTAGCGCAGCGACGAGTAGCCGGTGCCGAAGTCGTCGAGCAGCAGGCGGACGCCGAGCGCCTGCAGCAGCTCGATGGTCAGCGCCGTGGCGGGCGTCTCCTCGAGCAGCAGCCCCTCGGTGATCTCGAGGCCCAGCGAGTCCGGGTGTAGGCCGGTGTCGAGCAGGATCTCCTGGACCGTGTCGACGAAGTCGGGCGTGCCCATCTGGCGGGCGGACACGTTGACGGTCAGGCGCAGCCCGTCGTGGCCGGTGTCGCGCTGCCAGCGGGCGACCTGCTCGCAGGCGGCGCGCAGGACGCGGGCCCCGAGCGGGATGACCAGGCCGCTCTCCTCCGCGACCGGGATGAAGTCGCCGGGCGGGACGTTGCCGAGCACCGGGTGCTCCCAGCGCACGAGCGCCTCCACGCCGGCCACGCGGCGGCCGGGCAGCCGGTAGTACGGCTGGTAGGCGACCCATAGGCGGCCCTCGCCCTCCAGGGCGCGGCGCAGGTCGGCCTCGACCTGCAGGCGGGCGGTGATGCGGTCGCGCAGCCCGGCGTCGAACACCTCGACGCGACCGCGGCCGCGCTCCTTGGCGCGGTACATCGCGGCGTCGGCGTCCGACAGCAGGCCATCCGCACTGCGCGGCGCCACCGGGTCGGTGACCACGACGCCCACCGACACCGAGCCGAAGCGGGCCTCGCCGCCGACGATGAACGGGTCCTCGAACGCGGCCACGAGCCGCCGTGCGATGCCCATGGCGTGCTCGTCGTCGACCACGTCCTCGCAGACGACCGCGAACTCGTCGCCGCCGAAGCGGGCGACCGTGTCGCTGGCGCGCAGCTCGTTGTGCAGGCGCGGCCCGATCGCACGCAGCAGCTCGTCGCCGGCGCCGTGGCCGAGCGAGTCGTTGATGACCTTGAGGTTGTCGAGGTCGAGGAACAGCACGGCGACGCGCGAGCCGTCGCGGTGCGCGCGGTCCAGCGCGTGGCGCAGGCGGTCGAGCAGCAGCGTGCGGTTCGGCAGGCCGGTCAGCGCGTCGTGCAGCGCGTCGTGGCGCATGCGCGCCTCGGTGTCGCGGCTCTCGATCGCAGCGGCGAGCATGTGCGCCACGGACTGCAGGAAGTCGATGTCGGTGTCGACGAACGCCCGCAGCTTCCGCGCGTTGGCGCTGAGCACGCCGAGCGGGGACTCCGGGTTGCCGATCACCACGTTCACGCTCGACACCACGCCGTGGTCGGTGCAGGTGGGGCGCCCGCCACTCGCTGTCGGTACGCAGGTCGGCGATGACCACCGGCCCGTGGGAGTACTCGTTGCGGCCGTCGCGGCGCAGCGACGACATCTTGAACTCGGTGCCCACGAACCCCTCGGGCCAGCCGACGCCCGCGCTGACCCGGGCCCGGCCCTCGCCGAGGTGCTCGGTGGTGTGGACCATGTCGACATCGAGCGCCGCGGCGACCAGGCGCGTCGTCTCGTCGAGCACGGCGCCGAGCGGCGCGCGCTCCATCACCAGGTTGCCGATCCGCGCCACCGCGGACTGCTGCTCGAGCCGCGTGTAGAGCTCGGTGATCTTGCGGGTCGAGCACTGCACCTCGTCGCCGACCGCGCGGGTGGTGGTCTCGACCCAGTCCCAGTGGCCCTCGATGTGGCGGAGGCGGTAGCGCAGCGTGATGACCTCGCCGCCGGCCATCGCGACGGCGACCTGCTGCTTGACCGGCTCGACGTCGTCCGGGTGGATGAGCTTCCAGCAGGCCACGCCGAGCAGCGAATCCGGCTCGTAGCCGCCGAACGTCTTCATCGACGGCGAGACGTACAGGTAGCGCCCCGAGAGGTCGTGCAGCGTCACCACGTCCGTCGCGTTATCGGCGAGCAACCGGTACAGCCGTTCAGGGGTCGCTCTCGTCGTGGTCGACGCCATACGCCTTGAATCGGCTCGCCGCGCCGGAATCTGAAGGGGCGGTGCGACTACCATGGGTCGGGATGGAGGGCTCCCTGACGCACCTGGATGCGGCCGGACGCGCGCGGATGGTGGACGTGAGCGCCAAGTCGGCGACCGAGCGCTACGCCCGCGCCCGCGCAGTGGTGCGGATGTCGCGAGACGCGGCCGCACGCGTGGCCGCCGGCGACAACCCGAAGGGCGACGTCGCCGCCGTAGCCCGCATCGCCGCGATCCAGGCCGCCAAGCGCACCGACGAGCTGATCCCGCTGGCGCACTCGCTGCCGCTCACGCACGTCGCGCCCGAGATCGCCGTCGACGCCGAGGCGGGGACGGTCACGGTCGTGGTCGAGGCCCGCACCACGGACCGCACCGGCGTCGAGATGGAGGCGATGGTCGCCTGCTCCGTGGCCGCGCTGACCGTCTACGACATGGTCAAGGGGATCGAGCCCGGCGTGGTGATCGAGCGCGTCGAGCTGCTCGAGAAGACCGGCGGAAAGGCGGACTACCACCGCTCATGAAACCGCTGGTCGACGGACACGGGCGCACGATCGGCGATGTCCGCATCTCGGTCACCGACCGCTGCAACTTCCGCTGCCAGTACTGCATGCCCGCCGAGGGCCTGCCGTGGCTGGAGCGCTCGGCGCTGCTCTCGTACGAGGAGATCGAGCGGATCGTCCGGCTCCTGGCCTCGATGGGCGTGCACGACGTGCGGCTCACGGGCGGCGAGCCGCTGGTGCGCCGCGAGCTGTGGCGGCTGGTGGAGGCGCTGTCGGCGATCGAGGATGTGCACGACCTCTCGCTGACCACCAACGGCTATCTGCTCACGCGCCAGGTCGACGACCTCGTGCGCGCCGGCCTCAAGCGCATCAACGTGTCGCTCGACTCGCTGGCGCCTGACCGCTTCTTCCAGCTCACCCGGCGCGACTCGCTGCAGCAGGTCCTCGAGGGCCTGGAGGCGGCGCAGCAGCACCCCGAGCTGCGCCCGATCAAGATCAACGTCGTGGCCCTGAAGGACTTCACCGAGGACGAGGTGCTGCGCTTCGCCGAGTTCGCGCGCCGGCACCCGTACGAGGTGCGGTTCATCGAGTTCATGCCGCTGGACGCCGACCGCACGTGGACGCGCGAGAAGGTGCTGCCGAACCGCGACATCGTGGCGATGATCGACGCGGTGTACCCGCTCGAGGCCGTCGGGCGCGAGCGGCACGGCACGGCGCGCCGCTACCGGTTCGCCGACGGCATCGGCGAGATGGGCTTCATCTCCCCCGTGACCGAGCCGTTCTGCGGCGACTGCAACCGGATCCGCATCACCGCCGAGGGAGAGCTGCGGACCTGCCTGTTCTCGATGACGGAGACCGACCTGCGCGAGCCGCTGCGCGCCGGCGCCTCGGACGCGGAGCTCGAGACGATCATCCGCGACGCGGTGTGGCGCAAGGAGCTCAAGCACCACGTCAACGACCCTGGGTTCGTGCAGCCCGCGCGGACCATGTCGCGGATCGGCGGATGATCTCGATCGAACGCGCGCTCGAGCTCGTCCTCGACGAGTTGGAGCCGCTGGGCGCCGAGCGCGTGCCGCTGGCCGACGCCGCCGGGCGCTTCGCCGCCGAGCCGGCCGTCAGCGCGGTCGACCTGCCGCCGTTCGACCGCTCGGCGATGGACGGCTACGCCGTGCGGGCCGCCGACACCGCGCCGGGCGTGCCGCTCCGGCTGGCCGGTGGCGTCGCCGCGGGCGAGGTCGCCGCCGCGACGCTCGAGCCCGGCACGGCCACGCGCATCTCGACCGGCGCCGCGATCCCCTCGGGCGCCGACGCGGTGCTGCAGTCCGAGCTGGCGGAGGAGAGCGACGGCACCGTGGCCCCCACTCGCGCGCTCGCGCCCGGCACCCACATCCGCGTCCGCGGCGAGGACCTCACGCAGGGCATGGTGCTGGCCGCGCCCGGCGACCCGCTGACGCTGCCGCGCATCTCGGCGCTCGCGTCCGCCGGCGTCGGCGAGGTCGCCGTGCACCGGCGCCCGCGCCTGGACCTGATCGTCACCGGCAGCGAGCTGCTGCCGCTGGGCGCACCGCCCGAGCCCGGGCGGATCCACGAGTCCAACGGCCTGATGGTCCGCCTGCTGGCCGGCCGCGCCGGTGCCGAGGTCGTCGACCACGGCGTCATCGGCGACGACCGCGAGGCGACCGTGGCGGCCGTGTCGGAGGGCTTGGGAGGCGACGTGCTCGTCGTGTCCGGCGGCGTGTCCGTCGGCCCGCACGATCACGTCAAGCCGGCGTTCGAGGCGTGCGGCGTCGACGAGGTGTTCTGGCGCGTCCGCATCAAGCCCGGCAAGCCGCTGTGGTTCGGCCGCCGGGGCGACACGCTGGTCTTCGGACTGCCCGGCAACCCGCTGTCGACCATCGTCTGCTTCGCCGTGTTCATCGACCCGGCGCTGCGCCGCCTCGCCGGCGAGCGGGATGCCCGCCCGCGCTACGAGGCCGGCCGGCTGACCCGCGCGGCCCGCGCCTCCGACGGCCGCACCGAGTACCTCACCGCCGCGCTGCGGCCCGGCGCCGACGGCGTGCTGGAGGCGACCCCGACCGAGCGCCAGGGCTCGCACATGACCGGCGCGCTCGGCGAGAGCGACGGCTTCGCGGTCGCTCCCGACGACGTCGACGAGCTGCTCGCGGGCGCGCCCGTCGACGTGCTCAGGCTCGGCTGAGCACGGCCTCGGCCAGCGCTTCGATCTGCGCGTGCGGATCGGCGGCCGGCCACAGGTTGATCTGCTGCGCGCCCGCGTCGGCGTATGCCGCGATCCGCTCGCGGACGTGCTCGGCCGTGCCGTGCGCGCACAGCGGCAGCAGCTCGGCGGGTGTGCGTCCGAGCGCCGGCGCGAGCCGCTGGGCGATGACATCCGCGGCCACGCGCGGGTCGTCGTCGATGCAGAAGAACAGCGTCGCGACGATGTTCGGGAAGCGGTCGGGGTCGCGGCCCTCGGCGGCGAGGACGTCCTGCAGCCGCGCCCAGCGCTCGCCGAATGCCTCCGGCGACGCCGCGTACGCCGAGGCCACCCAGCCGTCGGCGAGCCGCGCCACGCGGCGCAGCGCCGCCGGCGCGCCCCAGCTCCCGATCCAGATCGGCGGCCCGTCGGGGCAGCGCCGCCGCACCTCGGCCACGGCCGTCTCGAACGCCGCGCCGCGGCGCTCGAAGTCGAGGCCGCAGACGTCGTAGTCGCCACGGTGCGAGCCCGCCCCGAGCCCGGCCACCAGCCGGCCGCCCGACAGCAGGTGCAGCGCCGTCAGGGTCTGGGCCGTCACGGCCGCGCCGCGCACGGCCGGGAGCATGACCGTGGTCGCCAGGCGGATCGTCGTCGTCCGCGCGGCCGCCGCGGCGAGCAGCGCTGGCCCGTCGAGCCACGGGCCGTGGTAGACGACGTGGTCGTTCACCGACACCGCGTCGTAGCCGAGCCGCTCGGCGGCGACGGCGCACTCGACCGCCTCGGCCATCGCGGCCCGGGTGGGCCGCGCGACGAGCTGCGGCAGGTGGACGCCGATCGCCGCCATCGCAGTAGCGACGCTACCGGTTCGCGGCGCGCTCGGACTCGGTCTGCACGCCGGCGATCAGCGCGAGCAGTCGCCGGACCTTGTCCGGATCCAGGCGAGGTGAGGGCGGCTGGGTCGTCATGGGGCGACCTTCCCAGCGCATAGCATCAGTTGCAATTGAGATCGGTGACGTTCTATAAGTCGCACTGATGCTTGACGTGCGCCGCCTCCGGGTGCTGTCCGAGGTCGCGGCCCGCGGGTCGTTCTCCGCCGCCGCCGACGCGCTGACGCTCACGCAGTCGGCGGTGAGCCAGCACGTGGCGGCGCTGGAGCGCGAGGTCGGGCTTCCGCTCGTGGAGCGCGGGACCCGCCCCGTCGAGCTCACCGAGGCAGGCCACGCCCTCACGCGCCACGCGACGGGCATCTTCGCGCGGCTCGACAGCGCCGAGCAGGAGCTGGGCGAGATCTCCGGCCGGCGCGTGCGACGGCTGCGCTTCGGCAGCATTCCGACCGCGCTCGCCACGATCGTGCCGCCCGCGCTCCGGCGCTTCCGCCGCGCCCACGCCGATGTGACGCTGACCGTCGTCGACGACCACCTGCAGCATCTCCTGCCGCGGCTGCGGGCGCGCGAGCTCGACCTCGCGCTGGTCTACGACCACGAGGCGCTGGCGGAGGTCGGGCAGGACGTCGAGTGCACACCGCTGCTCGACGACGTCTACCGCGTCGTGCTGCCGCCGCGCCACCGGCTCGCCCGCCGCCGGCGGCCGCTCGAGCTGGCCGACCTCGCGGGCGAGCGCTGGATCGGCGGCGGGCCGACGAGCGCGTGGTTCCGCATCGTCACGCACGCCTGCGGCGCGGCGGGCTTCGCGCCCGAGGTCGCCTTCGCGTCCGACGACAACGTCGCCGTGCAGGCGCTCGTGGCGGCCGGCCTCGGCGTGGCCATGATCCCCGGCCTGGCCGTCGTGCACCCGCGGCCGGGGATCGAGGTGCGCACGCTCGCCTCGGGGGCGCCGACGCGTCGGGTCCTGGCCGCGCGCCCGCACGACGGGTACCAGCCGCCGGCGGTGGCCGACATGCACGCCTGCCTGCGCGCCGCGGCGCGCGACCTCAGACTCGCGTAGCCCAGTCCTCGACGATCCGCCGCTGCACGGCGGTCAGCGGCGGCGTCTCGCCGCGGTCCAGCGCGGCGGCCGCCTGGGCGATCGTCAACCCGGTGCCGGTGAGGATGTCGCCGACCAGCGGCGGAGCCTCCGAGCCGCAGATGCCTTCGTCGCAGGGCGAGTTCATCGCCTCCGAGCCTAGCGAGCCTCGAGCAGGGCCTTGAGGCCGGACAGCCGCTCGCGCCAGAACGCCTTCATGGTGGCCGCGGACTCGCCGTCGGGCAGCTTCTCGTGCTGGATCGAGAGCTGGCACTTGCCCTCACCCTTGGCATCGAAGCCGGCGACCACGCGGGTCGACCCCTCGCCCCAGTCGTAGCGCGCGGTCCGGTACGGCGTGGCGGTGCGCTCGTTCAGGTGGACGCCCGGCAGCCACTCCTCGCGCCGCCGCGGGTCGGTGACCGCCGCGTACAGCTCCTCGACGGGCACCGCGATCGTCTTGGTCGCGCCGACCGAGAACAGGCCGTCGCGGCCCTGGCCGACCGCGCGCAGCCCGCGCGCCCGCTCGTACTCGACGGTGATGTTCTGTGCCCACCACCCGGCGACGCCGCGCTCGGTCCGCAGCCACGCCGCGATCTCCTTGTGCGGCGCCTCGGTCGCGCCCCACGCGTCGAGCTCGGCGAACCACTCGCGGTAGGGCCGCCCGGTCGGGCCGACGTCGGGCTCCTGATCGCGCGGCAGCAGCTGCGCCCGGGCGGACGTGTAGCTCTCGCCGGTCTTCTCCATGCGGGTCCGCACGCGCTGCTTGAAGGACTTCTGGCTGGTCATCCGGTGCTCCTGTCGTACGGCGAGGTGAGCCGGGACTCACGCTCCCGCCCGCCCCGCGAGGACAGGCACTGCACCAGCCATGTCCCGAGGGCTCGAGGCCCCCTTTGCCCCTACGCGCCGGCGGCGTGAGCGCCGGATCAGGGGTTGGGCGCGGGACGCGCGCCGTCTCCCGAAGATACCGGGCTAGGCGAAGAAATAGAAGAGGAGGAAGCCGATGATCAGCGCGGCCGGGATCGAGATCTGCGGGCCGTAGGAGAGCGCGCTGAACCACGAGCCGACCCGCTGGACGACCGACGGGCCGGTGTCGAAGCGCTTGACGTCGAGGTCGGCGCCACAGATCGAGCAGCCGGCGGCCAACGGCATCACCCGCTCACCGCAGTTGGGGAACGTGTCTTGTCCATCCCCGCGTACATCGTCGCAGTGGTCAGGATGCTTGAGCTTCGAGGTCCTCGGGCGTGTCGATGTCCGCCGGATCGGCCAGATGGCCGGCCTCCACCATGCGCACCCGCGCGCCCTCGAGCAGGTCGCGGAACCCCGTGTCGCCGCTCAGTTCGCCTGCGCGGTCGAGCAGCGCGCGGCGGAGCAGCACCGGATGGCCGGGCACCCCGCCGTAGGTCGCGCGCACCGCGTCCTCGTCGCCGCCGGCGGCCAGCACCGCGTCGACCGCGGCGGCGGTGATCCCCGGTTGGTCACCGAGGACGACCACCACAGCGTCGGCCCCGGCCAGCGCGGCGAGACCGTGCCGCAGCGACGCCGACTGGCCTTCGCGCCAGCGCTCGCACACCACCGGCTCGGCGCCCTGCAGGTCCACGGCCGCGCGGATCTCGTCGGCTGCGTGACCGAGGACGACCACGCGCGGCGACACGGCGGTGACCGCCTCCAGCGCGTGCTCGAGTAACGGGCGCCCGCCCGTCGCGGCGAGCTGCTTGGTGCCGCCGAACCGCCGCCCCTCGCCGGCGGCGAGGACGAGGGCACCGGTCGTCACACGCCGACCTCGTGGATCCGGCCCTGCGCGTGCGCCAGCCGCCCACCGACGCGGCCGTGGCGCATGGCCACGATCTCGCCCATGATCGACAGCGCGGTCTCCTCGGCCGTCAGCGCGCCGAGGTCGAGCCCGATCGGCGCCGAGATGCGAAGCATGTCGGCCTCCTCGATGCCCTTGGCCAACAGCCGCTCGCGGCGCTTGTCCTGCGCGCGGCGCGAGCCCATCGCGCCGATGTAGCCGGCGTCCGAGCGCAACGCCAGCACGAGCGCGGCATCGTCGAGCTTGGGGTCGTGCGTCAGCACGGCGATCGCAGTCGCCCGGTCGATCCCGCCGAGGCGCTTGAACGCCTCCTCCGGCCATGCGGCGACCACCTCCTCGGCGTCCGGGAAGCGGGCGGGCTGGGCGAACCGGGCCCGTGGGTCGACCACGAACGAGCGCCAGCCGGTGGCACGCGCCATCTTGCACAGCGCGGCCGCGAAGTCGACGGCGCCGAAGACGATCAGACGCGGCGGCGGGAACGTGACGTCGATGAACAGGTCGCCGCGGCGCTCGGAGCGCTCGGCCCACATCAGCTCGTCGGCGTGGCGGGCCGCCTCCTCGTCGATCGTCGGGTCGCCCAGCGTCCCCTCAGTGCGCCCGTCGAAGTGGACGAGCAGCTTCTCGGTCCCACCCGCCAGGTTGGTCACCAGCGCGCCGCGCCCGCCGCCGCGTGCGAGCTCGGCGAACGCCGCCTGCGCGCTCACGGCTGGTATCGCTCCACGTACACGTCGATCTCGCCGCCGCAGGGCAGGCCGACGTCCCACGCCTCCTCGTCGGCGATGCCGAAGTGCAGCAGCCGCGGCTCGGCGCCGCCAAGGATCTCCTCGGCGACCTCGACAACCGCGCCCTCGACACAGCCGCCGGACACCGCGCCGGAGATCTCGCCGTGCTCGTTGACGGCCATCTTTGAGCCCGGCGGACGCGGCGCCGAGCGCTTGACGCTGATCACGGTTGCCAGCGCGACGGCGTCGCCGCGAGCGGTCCAGGCGTCCACGTCCTCGAGGACGTCCTTCATGAGATTCCCTCCTCCATGAGCGAGGCCAGTGCCTCCAGAGAGGCGATCGAGTTTCCGGGCAGAAGGTGGTCGACGTGCGGGAGCGCGGCCGACATGCCGCGTGTGAGCGGCTCGTAGCGCGGGTCGGCGGCGAGCGGGTTCAGCCACAGCACCCGGTGCGCGCAGCGGCGCAGGCGGGCCATCTCCGCGGCGAGCACGTCGGGGTCGCCGCGGTCCCAGCCGTCGGACAGCATCACGATCACCGCGCCGCGGCCGATGCGGCGACCGTGCTCGCGGTTGAGCTCGGCCAGCGCGGCGCCGATCCGCGTGCCGCCCGACCAGTCGGAAACGTGCTCGGCGGCGCGGGTCAGCGCGCGATCCGGGTCGCGGCCGGCCAGCTCGCGCGTGACGCGCGTGAGCCGCGTGCCGAACACGAACGCCTCGACGCGACTCCGGGCCGTGACGCTGGCCTGCAGGTACTGCAGCAGCATCCGCGAGTACGGCGCCATCGAGCCGGAGACGTCGCAGACGAGCACGAGCCGGCGCGGGCGCTCGGCCTGCTCGCGGTACCGGCGCTCGAGCAGCTCGCCGCCGTGGCGTAGCGACACGCGCACGGTGGCCCGCAGGTCGTGGTGGTCCCGCCGCCGGCGCGTCGGCTTGGTGCGGCGCGACAGTCGCTGCGGCGAGCGGCGGGCGAGGCGGGCGAGCAGCGCCCGGGCGATCGCGCGCTCGGCGTCCGTGTACTCGCCGAAGTCCTTCTCGCGCAGCAGCTCCTCGTCGCTGTAGGCGGACGGGACCGGCGCCTCCCCGAGCTCGACCTGCCCGGGCTCGGGCTCGGTCGGGACGCCGATCCGCGGCAGCACGGCGCGCTCGATCCTCCCGAGCTCCGACAGCGGGTCGCCGACCTCCTCCTCGACCGCGAACACGGCGGCGAACGCCTCGGCGAACAGCCCGAAGTCGGCCCGGGAGGAGCACAGCGCGGCGCGCAGCGCGAAGAAGCTGTCGACTCGCGACGAGCAGTCGACGGCCTCGAGCGCCCGGTGCGCGGCCAGCAACTCGCCGACGCCGACCGCGGCGCCGCCGGACCGCATCAGCGCGGCCAGCTGGGACAGGCGCTCGCTGACCGCGGTCTCATACACCGCCGAGCACGCCCTTCTCGCGCACGCGCTCGATGTCCTCGCGGACCTTCAGCGCGACTCCGAGCGTCCCGTCCAGGTCGCCGTCGCCGTCGCCGTCGAGGGCCAGCAGAGCGCGCGCCCAGGTGATCGTCTCCCCCACGCCGGGCAGCTTGTACAGCTCCTCCTGGCGCAGCCGCGCGACCGCCGTGCACACGCGCTCGGTCACGGCCTCGGGCACGCCGGGCAGCCGCGTGCGGACGATCTCGGCCTCGCGATCGAGAGTCGGGTAGTCGATCCAGTGGTACAGGCAGCGGCGCTTGAGCGCGTCGTGCAGCTCGCGCGTGCGGTTGGAGGTCAGCACGACCAGCGGGCGCCGCTTGGCCTCGACGGTGCCGAGCTCGGGGATCGTGATCGCGAAGTCGGCCAGGAACTCGAGCAGGAACGCCTCGAACTCGTCGTCCGCGCGATCGACCTCGTCGATCAGCAGCACCGCCGGGCCGTCGTGCTCGAGCGCCTCCAGCAGCGGCCGCCGCAGCAGGAACTCGGGCCCGAACAGCTCACGGGCCTCCGCGCCCGCCTCGGCCGCGCGGATCGCCAGCAGCTGGCGCTGGTAGTCCCAGTCGTAGACCGCGTGATGCAGGTCGATCCCCTCGTGGCACTGCAGGCGGATCAGCCGCGCGCCCTGCGACGCGGCGAGCGCACGCGCGACCTCGGTCTTGCCGACGCCGGCCTCGCCCTCGAGCAGCAGCGGCTGTTCCAGGGTCGCGGCCAGGAAGACGGCGGTGCTGAGCGCCCGGTCGGCGAGGTAGCCCTCGCCGGCCAGGACCCGGCTCACATCCTCGGTTGTGGCGAACTGCACGTCAATTATTCTGACGCGTCCTCGAGCGCTCTCCGCGTGAGCACACGCGCCAGGTGGCGCTTGTAGTCGGCGGAGGCGTTGAGGTCGGCGGGCGGGTCCGTGCCCTCGGCCGCCTGCTCAGCGGCGGCCGCGATGCTCTGGGCGTCCAGCGGCCTGCCCCGCAGCGCTGCCTCGGCGGCGGTCGCGCGCAGCGGCGTGGAGGCCATGTGCGTGAGGCCGATCCGTACGTCCTCGCACGTGCCGTCGCCGGCCTTCTTGACGTAGGCGCAGGCCGCGACCATCGCCCAGTCCTCCTGGCGGCGGTTGAACTTGTGGTAGCCGAATCCGTAGCCGTCCATCGCCGGGATCCGCACCTCGGTGAGGATCTCGCCCTCGCCGACCGCCGTCGTGAGGAAGTCCTCGAACAGGTCGGCGGCGGCGATCTCGCGGGTGCCGGCGGAGCCGCGGACCGTCACCGATCCCTCGGATGCCAGCAGCACCGCGGGCATGTCCGACGCCGGGTCACCGTGGGCGAGCGTGCCGCCGATCGTCCCGCGGTTGCGGACCTGCGGGTCGGCGATCGTCGCCGCGGCGGCCGACGTCAGGCCGAGGCCGCCGGCAACGACGTCCACGTGCCGGGTCATCGCGCCGAGCCGCACAGTGCCGTTCTCGCGCTGGATGCCGGCCAGGCCGGGCACCCGGCGCAGGTCGACGAGCAGCGAGGGCGCCGCGAGCCGCAGCTTCATCAGCGGGAGCAGCGAGTGGCCGCCGGCGAGGATCTTGGCGTCCTCGCCGCCGTCGATGAGGGCGCTCAGCGCCTCGTCGAGCGACTCGGGCGCGACGTAGTCGAACCGGGCGGGGATCATGAGTCACCTCCCTCGCTCGGGGCCGTCGGTCCCGAGCCTGCGCTCCCGCTGCCGTGCTCGTCCCAGGAGCCGCCGGTGTGGCCCGGGTCTCCCTGGCCCTCGGCGCCGTTGATCGCCTCCCAGATCCGCTGCGGGCTGAGCGGCATGTCGATGTAGCTCACGCCGAGCGGCCGCAGCGCGTCGATGACCGCGTTGGTGATCGCCGCCGACGCGGCGATCGTGCCCGCCTCGCCGACGCCCTTGACGCCGAGCGAGTTGGACGGCGACGGGGTCTCCGTGCGGTCGGTCTCGAAGCTGGGCACGTCGGCGGCGCTCGGCAGCGCGTAGTCGACGAACGTGCCGGTCACGAGCTGGCCGTCCTCGTCGTAGTGGATGCGCTCGTACAGCGCCTGACCGATGGCGTGTGTGATGCCGCCGTGGATCTGGCCCTCGATCAGCATCGGGTTGATCGCCGGGCCGCAGTCGTCGACCGAGACGTAGCGCTTGATCTCCACCTTGCCGGTCTCGGCGTCCACCTCGACGATGCAGGCGTGGGCGCCGAACGGGAACACGAAGTTCTCCGGGTCGTAGAAGGTGGTCTCCTCCAGGCCCGGCTCCATGCCCTCCGGCAGGTTCTCCGGCACGTACGCCGCGCCCGCGATCTCGGCGAGCGTCAGGCCCTTGTCCGGCGAGCCCTTGACCGAGTACTTGTCGTCCGTCAGCTCGATGTCCTCGGGCGCCGCCTCGAGCAGGTGGGCCGCGAGCCGCTTGGCCTTGTCGGCCACCTTGATCGCCGACTTGGCGAGCGACTCGCCGCCGACGGCCAGCGAGCGCGAGCCGGAGCTGCCGAGGCCGAACGGCCCGGTGCCGGTGTCGCCGTGGATGACGTCGACCTGATCGGGCGTGGTGCCGACGCGGTCGGCGACGATCTGCGCGAACGACGTGTCTAGGCCCTGGCCGTGCGGGGCCGTGCCGCTGTAGGCGGTGACCGCGCCGGAGGCGTGGACGCGCACGATGCCGGACTCGTAGAAGCCGCCCTGGAGGCCGACGCCGCTCGGGCCGACGATGCGCGACGGGGCCAGGCCGCAGATCTCCATCCAGGTGGAGAACCCGATGCCGAGGTACTTGCCCTCGGCGCGCGCCTGCTCCTGCTCGCGCCGGAAGGCTTCGACGTCGACGTGGGTGAGCAGCTTGTCCAGCGAGCCGTGGTAGTCGCCGGAGTCATAGACGAGCCCGATCGCCACCTCGGCCGGGAAGTCCTCGGCCGGGATGAAGTTCTTCCGGCGGAGCGCGAGCGGATCCATCCCCAGCTCAGCCGCGAGCTGGTCGATGGTCACCTCGATCAGGTGCGTCGCCTCGGGCCGTCCGGCGCCGCGCGTGGCGTCGGTCGCCATCTTGTTCGTGAAGACGCCGCGGGCCGTGAACTTGAGGTTCGGGATCTTGTAGCACCCGCTGATCACGAAGCCCGTGAAGCACGGGATGAACGGGGTCAGCGTCTCGAAGTACGCGCCGAGGTCGCAGATCGCCGTGCACTGCAGCCCGGTGATCGTGCCGTCGCGCTTGGCGCCGACCTTCACGTAGTCGATCTGGTCGCGGCCGTGGATCGTCGACGTCATGTGCTCCGAGCGCGTCTCGGTCCACTTGATCGGCCGGCCCAGCGCGCGCGACGCGACGGCGGCGATGACCTCCTCGGGGTAGTGCATGATCTTCACGCCGAAGCCGCCGCCGACGTCTGGCGCGATGATGCGGATCTTCCCCTCGGACATGCCGAGCTCGCCGGCCATGAAGAGGCGGACGAGATGCGGGTTCTGGCTCGTGAGGTGCACCGTGAGCATGCCGGCGCGGAAGTCGGCGACGCAGGCGCGCGTCTCGATCGGCGCGCCGGCGGTGCGGTGGTTGACGATCCGCCGCTCCATGACGATGTCGGCGTCGTTCCACGCCGCCTCCATGTCGCCGCCGCCGATCGTCCACTCATGCGACTGGTTGGTGCCGAACTCCTCGTGCACGAGCGGCGAGGCGTCCTCGAGCGCCTTCTCGGGGTCGACGACCACGGGCAGCGGGTCGTACTCGACGATCACCTGCTCGGCCGCGTCGACGACGCCGTACTTGTCGGCGCCGACCACGACCGCGACCGGCTGGCCGACATACTTGACGACGCCCTTGGCCAGCGGCCACGTCTCGGGCGTCTTGACCTCCACTCCCGGCGGGATCCACACCATCGGGAGCGGCGCCTCGAGCTTGAGGTCATCGGAGGTGAAGACTCCGTGCACGCCGGGCGCGGACTTAGCGCCCGAGGTGTCGATCGACGTGATCTTCGCGTGCGCCTCGGTGGAGCGCACGACCGCCATGTAGAGCATCCCCGACAGCACGAGGTCGTCGACGTAGTTCCCGCGCCCGGTGATCATCCGGGCGTCCTCCTTGCGGCGCATCGCTTGGCCGACCCACTTCTGGCTCGGCGTCGCGTGCTCGACGGCGGTCATGCCGGCACCCCCTTCGACTGCTCGGCGGCGTCCAGGACGGCCTTGACGATGTTGTGGTAGCCCGTACAGCGGCAGAGGTTCCCGGCCAGCGCCTCGCGGACCTCCGCCTCGCTCGGGTCCGGATTCTTGGCGATCAGGTCGGCGCTGGCCATGATCATCCCGGGCGTGCAGTAGCCGCATTGGAGCCCGTGGTTCTTCCAGAACGCCTCCTGCATCGGATGCAGGTCGCCCTCGCGGCCCAGGCCTTCGATCGTCTTCACCTCGGAGCCGTCGGCCTGCACGGCCAGGACGGTGCAGCTCTTGACCGCATCGCCGTCGAGATGGACGGTGCACGCCCCGCAGTTGGACGTGTCGCATCCGACATGGGTGCCGGTCAGCCCGAGCGTGTCACGCAGGAAATGCACGAGGAGCAGCCGGGGCTCCACGTCCTGCTCGTACCGCACCCCGTTCACGGTTATCGCAACCCGTGCCATAACAGCGTCTCCTCCTCCGTTGAGAACGCGACCTCAGATGGAGCCTAGTGCACCATCGATCGGCGGCGGGAGGTGGCGCGTCAGCGGGGTCGGTGATAGGCCAGCGCGAGGCTGGCGAGCAGCAGTCGGTCGGCGTCCTGGATGCGCTCGAACTGGACGCCGATCTCGCTGTCGGTGAGGCGCATGACGCGCGCCTCGCAGACCACTTCGTGGCTCGCCACGGTGATCTTGAGCTCCAGCGGCCCGTCGCCCGGGTCGGCGCCCTCGCGGCCCACGCAGACGCCGCCGGCGCTGACGTCGCGCGTCGTCGTGGTCCAGGTGGAGCCGTCCTTGGTCCGCACCTCCGCCGGGAGCGGGATCGGCGCGCGGGAGAACACGCGGCGCTGGCCCAGCCGGATGTCATCGGTCAGCCGCAGCACGACCTCCTCGGCGGACGGGGCGGTGATCTCCCCCCGGACGGCCTGCAGCTGCCCGTTGGACTCGAGCATCAGGTAGGCGCGCATCCCGACGGCGATCGTCTCGGCCGGCTGCGCCTCGAGGGCGAGCACGACCTCGGGACCGCTGAAGCCGATGATGCGGCACGGCAGGCTCTCGCCGACATCGAGCGCCGCGGGCTGCCCTTCCACGAGCTGGGTCATCGTCCTGGCCGACATTACCCAGTGGGAGATCGGCCCGTGCAGCGATTTCCTGAGGCGGCACCCAAGGGGGGACGGTCGGCCCTACGGCGGGACGTGACGAGTACGGGGGGACAGCCCCCTTACTCGTCGTCCTGGGGAGGGAGTCTT
This sequence comes from uncultured Solirubrobacteraceae bacterium, assembly GCA_963759375.1. Lineage (GTDB taxonomy): Bacteria > Actinomycetota > Thermoleophilia > Solirubrobacterales > Solirubrobacteraceae > DASSUW01. Next base: position 391,710 of record CAVWYY010000002.1, read on the forward strand.
CAGAGGCGATCGCGCCAGCGCACCGCGGCGGAGGCGACCTCCGCGAGCGCCGACGCCAGGCCGCCGCGGTCGTGCGCCGCGCGCGCCTTGGCCAGCCGCTTGAGCGCCGCCGCGAGCACCGCCGGACCGGACGCGCCGCCCTCGCGCAACGCGGACAGCTCGCCGCCGGTCAGCCGGCGCTGGCCGTTGGCCACGAGCGCGCTCAGCTCGCGGGCACGCTGTTCGGCCGCCACGGTCTCCCGGCGCGCGTCGGCGGCGTCGCGCACGGCGGCCTCGGCCTGGTCGTCGGCCGCGCGCACACGCGCCTCGGCATCGGCGATCAGCGCCTCGACGCGCCCGAGCGACGGGGCGCGGGCGACGCGGACGCGGTCGCGCGCACGGCGCGCCCGGCCGACCTTGTCGCTCGCGCGGCGCGCACGGCGGCGCGCCTCGCCGGCCTTCGCCTCGGCGCGGTCCGCGCGGCCCTCGGCCACGATCAGCGCGCGCTCGAGCTCGGCTACGCGGTCGGCTTGTACGTCGCCGAAGTCGAGCGCGACGACGTCGCGGCTCGACTGGCAGGCGAAAGCGAATTCCGCGTCGGCTCGCGCTGCTCAATCGAAGGCTTCGCGACCGGCCGCACCGGCGGCACGGCGCCGCGGCCCGGGACGGTGAGGCTCCAGCCCTGCGGCGCGCACGGCAGCGTCGAACGAGCCGCCGAACTGGCGCTTGGCGGCGTTCGTGGACGGCCAGGCACCTTCGCGGTAGCGCTCGGCACGCCATTCCTGCGCGCGCCAGCGGGCCAGCGACGGGTTCCAGTCGGCCGAGCAGGGTGGCTCGCCGTAGCGGGCCTCCCACTCGAGGATCTTCTCGATGATCAGTTCGCGGGTCCAGCGCGTCACTCGACGCCCGCCCGCGGTCTGCGCGGACGGGGGCATGGTGTGCTCCGTCCGCTAGAGGCCGCGCGGCTGGTCGTTCGTCGAGGCGATGGCGAACGTCCGCGCACCCACCCGCGAGCGACCCGCAGCAGCGGGCATCACGAGGTGGGCGTCCAGGCGGCTGATAGCCATCGGACGATTGACGGTATCGGACGATGCCCGGTTCGTCCAATGGGATTCGAACCCGGGCTACGGCCCGGTGATGCGCGAGATCCAGGTGCTGCGCAGCCCGAGCAGGGTGCGGACCGTGGCCGCCGACGCGGTCTGGTCGCCGGCGCTGCCGCGCACGGTCAGCGTGGCGGCGCGGCCCGACGGCGTGCGGGTGGCGACGGACAGGCCGCGGAAGGCGCCGGACGTGACCGACCGCAGCCGCCGCGCGGCGTCGCTGCGGCTGAAGCGCGATGTCCAGTCGTGGTACGGCGACAGGTCGTCGTGCGGGTCGTCGACCGAGCGCAGGTAGGAGATCGGGGTCCCGCCGAACGCCTCCTCGTTGGTCGCCGTCCGGCCGCCCGAGGTGGAGAAGAAGAACGTCTGCGCGATCTGGCCGCCTGCGGTGACCACGCCGGCGCGCGTGCCGCGCACGGCGGCGTTGGTGGCGGCGGTCTCGGCCAGCACGCCGCGGTAGACCTGCGAGCGCACGTCGGCGAACACGTCGTACGGCCCGCCCGGGCGGCGGCTGCGCAGCGCGTACGAGCGTGCCACGACGGCCTGCGCCTTGAGCGCCTCGGCCGGCCAGCTCGCCGGCATCTCGGCCGGGACGACGCCGTACAGGTACTGCTCCACGCCGACGCTGTTGACGGCGAGGATCCCGCGGCCGTCGCGCGACAGGACCATCCGGCCCCGGTAGACGCCGTTGCGCAGGCCGTTCTCCGCGGTGCCGCGCAGCGTCGTGTTGGCGCCGCCGGTGATCCGCAGCGGGGCGACCAGGCGGGCGCGGGTGTTGCCGTTGGAGGCGTTGATCACGCGGATCCGATTGGTCGACAGCGGCACGAAGCGGTAGATGCGGCGCTCGGCCAGCCGTACGCGGCGGCCGTTGCCGGCTCGCACGAGCGCGGCGCCGCTGATGCGCTGCGTGTTGCTGCGCTTCATACGCACGCGCATGCGCGCGCCCGGCGCGCTCCCGTACGTGGTGCCCGTGTAGTAGTGGGCGAGGATGAAGCGCGCGTCGCGGCCCTCGCGCAGCGCGTATCCGTACGCGCCGTACTGGGACATGCCGACGCCGTGGCCCCAGCCGTGGCCGTCGACGACGAGGTCGGCCGCATGGGCCGACGCCGGGAGCAGGGCGAGCAGCGCCGCCGTGAGGATCGCGAGTCGCATCGCGCTTCCCAACAGCGGCGGATCGCTCGGGTTGCGGTGTCATCATCGCTCCGATCAGCTCTCCGGTCCCCACCACCGGCGAGCCGACGACCCGCGAGGAGCGGCGCGTCGCGTCTCGCCTGTCCTGGCTCGGCCTCGCCGTGTCGCTGCTCGCCGTGGCCGGCGTGGTGTGGTGGGCCTCCCGGCAGGACCCGCCGGAGCTGCCGTCGAGCGGTTCTGAACTCACGGCGCTGCTCGGCGCGATCGCCCTTTACGGCCTGGCCACGGTCGTGCGCAGCGAGCGCTGGCTGCGGCTGCTCGACGACGAGGGCGGCACGCCCACGCGCGTCGACACGTACGCGCTGACGTGCGTGGGCTACATGGGCAACAACGTGCTTCCGGCGCGCGCCGGCGACGCGATCCGCACCGTCCTGATGGCGCCGCGGGCGGGCACGTCGATCCGCACGGTCGTCGGCACGCTGGTGGCCGAGCGGGTGCTCGACGTGGCCGTGCTCGTGGTGATCTTCGTCGTCGTCGGCTACGGCCTGCTCGGCGAGGTCGGCGGCCGCAGCGTCGAGCTCATCCTGTTCATCGCGGCCGGCCTGGCGATCGCCATCACGATCGGGTACTTCGCCGTGCGCCGCAACCAGAAGATGCTCGACTTCATCGCGCCGATGGCGTCGGCGACGCTGGGGCTGCGCCGCGCGCACCACGGCCTGCTCCTGCTCGGCATGACGCTGGTCATCTGGGCGATCGAGGCGGGCGTGTGGATGTCGGCCGCGGCGGCGATCGGCTTCGGGATGGACCCCATCGAGGGCCTGTACATCGTGGCGCTGGCGTCGGTGTTCTCGATGATCCCGTCCGGCCCCGCCTACGCCGGCACGCAGGACGCGGCAGCGATCCTCGGCATCAAGGCGGTCGGCGGCACCGGCGCCCAGGCCGTCGCCTACATCGTGATGCTGCGCTTCATCATCGTCGTGCCGATCACGCTCGTCGGCCTGGTGCTGCTGGCGACGCGCTACGGCGGGCTGAGCCGGCTCCGTATGGCCCGCGCGGAGGCGCGGCCCTGACAGCGACGCTCCCCGAGCGATCTGCGACGGCGACCGCGCGCCGGCCGCGCGGGGAGCTGATCGCGTACGCGCTGCTGGTGATCGTCGCGCTGGCACTGCGCCTGTACGACCTCGGCGACCGCCCGTTCCACCACGACGAGAGCCAGGACGCCTACTTCTCCTGGATCTTCTGGAAGAACGGGGACTACGAGTACGACCCGCTGCTGCACGGCCCGCTGCGCTTCTACCTGACCGCGGCGATGTACACGCTGTTCGGCGACAGCGACTTCACGGCGCGGCTCGCCCCGGCGCTGATGGGGACGCTGATGGTGCCCCTCCCCTACCTGCTGCGCCGCCAGCTCGGCCGCGTCGGGGCGTTCAGCGCCGCCGTCATGCTGGCGATCGGCCCGTCGTTCCTCTACTTCTCGCGCTTCGCCCGCGAGGACATCTACATCGCGGCGATCACACTCGGGCTGCTCGTCGTCGTGTTCCGCTTCCTCGACCGGCCGCGCAAGCACCACCCGGCCCTGATCGGCGCGCTGCTGGCCCTGAGCTTCGCCACCAAGGAGACGACGTTCATCACCGTGTTCGTCGCCGGCACGTTCTTCCTCGTCGTCGTCGCGAGCCGGCACCGGGAGCTGATGCTCGGGCCGGTCCGGGCGGTGGGACGCGACGCGTGGGGCTGGGGCCTGGCCGCGTTCGTCGGCGTCTTCACGGTGCTGTTCACGACCTTCCTCACGCACCCCGGCGGGCTGTGGGACGGCATCTACACGGGGCTGAAGTACTGGCTGTCCCAGCACGAGGTGCGCCGCGGCGGCGAGTCCGACGGTCTTCTACGTGGTCCTGCTGTTCGGCGTCGAGTGGCCGGCGCTGCTGCTCGGCGCGGTCGGCGCGGCAGCCACCGTGCGGAAGCCGTCGCTGTTGCGCGTGTTCCTGATCTGGGACTTCGTGCTCTCGCTCGCCATCTACTCCTGGGCCGGCGAGAAGTTCGCGTGGCTGATCCTGCACCCGCTGCTCGCCGCTGCTGCTGCTGGCCGGCGTCGGGGTGCAGGCGATCTGGGACTCGCGCCTTCGCTGGTTCGGCCGGTTGGGGATGCTCGCCGTCGCGGCCGCGTTCGCGTACACGGCCTATGCGTCGTTCCTCGTCAACGCCGAGCACCGCGCCGACCCGCGCGAGCTGCTGGTGTCCACGCAGTCGTCCGAGACGTCGCCAAGGTCGCGCGACCAGCGTGGTGGCGGACGCCGAGCGCGCGGACCGCGAGGGCCGGCCGTTCTCGGTCACGATCGACTCGGCGGAGGGCGCCACGTTCCCGTGGGCGTGGTACTTCCGCGACCTCAACACCGGCTACATCGACCTCAGCGAGACCGGCACGCCGGGCGACGCGGACGCGATCATCCTCACCCAGGCGTCGCGCGACCGGCTCCGCTCCCAGCTCCGGGAGTACTCCGGGCGCGAGTTCCCGTTCCGCGTCTGGTGGGTGCGCGAGTACGACAAGCTCAATCCGGGCTCGGCCTGGCGCTGGCTCACCGACCGCACGCCGTGGAACGAGACCGGCGGCATGCCGGAGTGGCATCTACGAGCGCTAGGTGCGCAGGCGCCAGACGGTCGTGCCGGCCTGGTCGAACACCTTGGTCGCCGAGCTCGTCCCACTTCTCCAGGCCCGCGTCCCCGTAGGTCGTGCGCTCGATCGGGCCGAAGACCACGTAGTCGACGCCGTAGCGGGCGATCAGCCGCCGGGCCTCGTCCAGGTCGGTGGTCGTGTAGAGCGCGCTCGACGTCGGCCTCGCGACTGCCCGGCTGGTGGTCCCACTGCACCTCATGACCGCCCCAGCCGAGCACGGTCGAGCGGCCGGTGAACGTCGAGATGCGGCCGTGGCCGAAGGCCGAGTAGTCCTCGCCGACCGCCTCGAGCACGACGGCCGAGCCGGGCGTGTTCGCGCGCAGCCAGTCGATCGCGGCCGGGTCGCCGGGCGCGCTCGGGCGTGAGCCAGCCCAGCCCGTCGAGCGTCGGTGAGCGGTTGAAGCCGTCCTTGCGCGCGTACGTGCCCGCGTACGGGTAGACGGCGCCGAGCAGCAGCAGCACGGCGGTGACCGCCGCCCACGGCGGCCAGGCGCGCCGCGGCAGCCACGCGCTGGCCCACGGGAGCGCGCAGGCGGCGGCGATCGCCAGCAGCAGCCACGCCTGGTAGCCGAGCTTGAAGACCGTGTTCATCCGGTACAGGTCGCTGTCGTCGAACGCGTCGCGCACGTAGACGACCTCGGGGATGACCAGGCAGATGAGCCCGCCGGCGATCAGCAGCCACAGGAAGCGCTCGGCGGCGCCGAGCTCGCGGCCGAGCACGGCGGCGACGGCCACCGCCAGCAGCGCGACGAGCGCCGCCACGCCGGCCCAGGTCGGACGGCGCGAGCAGCGACAGCCCGAACACCGCGGCGATGACGCTCCACACGAGCGTGCGCAGCGGCCGCCGGGTGGCGAGCACGCGCGCCGCGTACGCGGCGGCGAGCGGCGCCGCGAACAGCCCGTAGAGCAGCGCCTGGTCGCCGGCGAAGCGGCTGAACGACCGGCGCTCGCTCACCCAGCCGATGCCGCGCGCCGACGGGTCGAAGTTCAGGTGGAACGGCAGGACAGCACGACGCTCGCCAGCAGCACGAGCGCCAGCCAGACGACCGCGTACACGCGTCGGCCGGCGCTCTCCGGCGCCCGCAGCCAGATCACGACCGCCCCGGCCAGCAGGCCGGCGACCGCGGGGTACGACCACGAGTTGATCGCGTACAGCGCGCCGATCGCCAGCCCGGCCGCGAGCGCCTCGGCGACGCCGCGCAGCACGGCGCCGCCGCGCGGCCCGTCGAGCGCGACCTGCAGCACGAACCCGAGCGCGACGCAGGTGAACGGCGATCGCCAGCACGTGCGCGTGCAGGTCCTGCAGCAGGAACGAGAACCACGGGAACTCGTTGATCGTGCCCGGGGATCACGCGGGACGGCGCGAACCAGTCGTAGTCGCTCGGCGGGTCGACCGCGTCGATCCACTCGCGCGCGCCCGCGAGGTTGCCGAGCACGATGCACAGGACCACCGCGGCGAGCCCGGCGCCGACCGGCCCGCCGCGCACGTGCGGCACGCGCTCCCGCGCGGCCGCCCACAGCGTCCCGGCCAGCGTGAAGACCGACGACGGCGGACAGCCCCGCCAGCAACGCGATGGCGAGGTTGTAGCCGTGGTCCGGCGCGACGCCGACGACGCGGATCACCATCGCCATCGCGAGGTGGCCGAGGTAGTAGTAGTTGAGGTCCTCCCCCGCCATCCACGGGTCGTGCGGCGGGAACGAGTCGGAGGCGTTCGCGGCGTTCATGAACGCCATGTCCATCGGCTTCTCGGTGCCCCACACGTCGGGCGAGTAGGCGACGAGCAGCGCCATCACCGCGAACACGACGGCGAACACGACCTCGGACGCCGATCCACATCCGCCGCCGCACCGGGTCGTCTGGCGGGCAGCGCCCGCGCGGCCAGCGCCGCCGCCCGCCGCTGCGCCCACCAGCCGGTGCCCGGGGGCCGCGCCATCCGGGACCGCAGCACGCTCTCGCGGCCGGCCACGAGCCCGCCCGCCAGCGCCACCAGCGCGGCGGCCACGATCACGGTCGTCGTCGTGTACGGGGCGAGCCCGACCGAGCCCGACCATCCACACCGATCCAGGTGACGAGCAGCAGCCCGAGCGGCTTGGCGAACCCGAGCCCGGCGCCGGGCAGCCGCTCCGAACGCCAGGGCGGCGAGCGGCGCGGCCGCCAGGCCGACGACCTCGGCCAGCGCGAAGAACCCGAGCGCTTCGAGCACGCCCGGAGGCTAGTGCGTCCGAGAGGCGTCTAGGCTCCGGCTGATGAGCACATACGACCGCGTCGCCGACCTCCCGCTGACGATCGACGGCTACGCGCTCGAGAAGCTGTCCACGCCAGGTCTCGAGCGGCTTCGAGCGCGTCACGACGATCTTCCGCATCCAGGGCGGCGGCGAGGAGGGCGCCGGCGAGGACGTCACCTACGACGGCGGAGGAGCACCACCAGCAGGCCGCGCGCGGCCCGGAGCTGCCGCTGGCCGGGGAGTGGACGTTCGCGAGCTTCTCCGAGCACCTCGGCGGGCTCGACCTGTTCCCGGCCGGCGCGCCGGAGATGGACGTGTTCCGCAACTACCGCCGCTGGGGGTTCGAGAGCGCGGCGCTCGACCTCGCGCTGCGCCAGGCCGGCACCTCGCTGGCCGCCGCCGTGGGGCGCGACCCGCAGCCGGTGCGCTTCGTCGTCTCCTCGCGGATGGGCGATCCGCCGACCATCGAGCCGGTCACGCGGCGGCTCGCGCGCTACCCGGACCTGCGCTTCAAGCTCGACGGGACGCCCGACTGGGACGACGGGCTGATCGAGGGTCTGGTCGCGACCGGCGCCGTCGACTCGATCGACTTCAAGGGCGCTCTACGCGGGCACGGTCGTCGACGCCGAGACCGACGCCGGCTTCTACCGGCGGATCGCCGAGGCGTTCCCGGACGCCTGGCTGGAGGACCCCGACCTCGAGCCCGACGACGCGCGCGAGGCGCTGCGGCCGTTCGAGGACCGCATCACCTGGGACGCGCCGATCCACTCGATCGACGACATCCTCGCGATGCCCGTGCTGCCGCGGACGGTCAACCTCAAGCCGTCGCGCTTCGGCAGCCTGCGCGCGCTGTTCGACGCCTACGACTTCTGCGACGACCGCGGCATGGGCGCGTACGGCGGCGGCCAGTTCGAGCTCGGCGTCGGGCGCGGGCAGATCCAGTACCTGGCGGCGCTGTTCCACGCCGACGCGCCCAACGACATCGCTCCAGCCGGCTACGACGCGCTGGATCCCGAGCCCGGCCTGCCCGAGAGCCCGCTCGATCCCGACCCCGAGCCCACCGGCTTCCGCCGGCGGTCGTAGACTCCGAGGAACCATGGCCCCCAAGCAGCGGCAGATCAAGGTCGAGCAGAAGGGCGCGCTGGCCGCGATGCAGCGGCTGGAGGGCCGGAGCGACGAGGAGCTGGAGGCGGAGACCCGCTTCCGCGCCGCCGCGCAGGCGATCCTCGGGGCACGCGCCGCCGAGCGCATGGACGCCAAGCGCTCGCGCGAGCACTTCCGCGCCGCGATCGCCGCCGCCCGCCCGCAGGAGCGCCTGCAGCTGCGGCGCATGGCCGAGGCGTCGCTGGCGCTCGCCGAGCGCCGCGCGGGCGACCTGAAGGTGGCCGCCGAGAAGCTCGGCCAGACGCCACCGTCGAACCGCCAGCTGCTGATGCTGCAGCTGATGGGACTGATCGCGCCGCCGCCTGGCTCGCCGATCATCCGCCGCGTCGGCGGCGTGCTGCTGCTGGTCCTCATCGTCGTCGGCCTGCTCGCGCTCGGCTGGGGCATCGTCCAGCTCGTCGCGCTCCCGTTCGGCGGCCTCGACCCGGCGATCTCGATCTTCTGGGGCTTCCTGCTGGTGGCGGTGGTGCATCGGCGTGATGGCGCTCTTCGGGCGCCGCCGGCAGCGCAACGCGCGCGAGAAGGCGGCACAGGCGCGCGCGGACGCGGTCGGGCGGCGGTAGCGCCTCACATTCGCGGCCGATGCCGCGTTCAAGGGTGTGACGGCCGTTGTGCTGCCCCCGTTCTGGACGCTCGTCGAGAGCGCACGGCGACGAGCTGCTCGCCCACGCGCGCAAGCTCGCCGGCGACCAGCACGCCGAGGACGTCCTGCAGGACGCGCTGCTGCGCGCCCTGCGCGCGTACCCGCGGCTGCGCCACGCCGAGCACCTGCGCGCCTGGCTGTACCGCGTAACCACGACCACGGCGATCGACGCGCATCGCGCCCGGCGCCGCGAGCTCCCGACCGAGGACGTGCCGGCCGTCGCCACCGAGGACACGTACGACGTGGGCGCGTTCGAGGCGCTGATCGCCCCGCTGCCGGAGACGGCGCAGGACGCGCTGCGCCTGCGCTTCGTCGACGACCTCGACTACGAGGGCATCGCCGGGGCGCTCGGCATCTCCTCCGTCGCGGCGCGCCAGCGCGTGTCCACCGCCGTCCGCACCCTGCGAGAGAGGCTCGCCGCATGACCCCCCTGTCCGAATCCCTGCTCGAGGCCGTCGCCGCCGCCGCGGTGCGCGAGGGCCTCGCCGACGCCGTCTTCACCCGGCTGCGCACGCCGATCGGCCGCCTGCTCGTCGTCCAGGGCCCGCACGGCGTGGTCCGCGTGGGCTTCGAGGAGGAGCCCGAGGACCGTGTGCTGGCCGAGGTCGCCGCGCGGCTCGGCCCGCGCATCGTCGCCTCCGACCGCGAGCTGGCCGCTCACGCGCGACACGCTCGACGCCTACTTCGCCGGCGAGGGCGACCCGCACGAGTTGCCGGTCGACCTCGCGCTCGTCGCCGCGCCGTTCCGGCACGTCGTGCTCGAGACGCTGCACGACTCGGTGCCGCGCGGCCAGGTCGTCACGCTACGGCGCGCTGGCCGACCGCGCCGGCAACCCGCGCGCGTACCGCGCCGCGGCGACCGCGTGCGCGACGCAACCCGATCCCGATCCTCGTCCCCTGCCACCGCGTGCTCCCGAGCACCGGCGGGATCGGCAACTACGGCGGCGGCCCGGAGCGCAAGCGCGCGCTGCTCGAGCTCGAGGGCGCGTTGTGACTACTGCTCGGCGACCTTGACGGACTGGATGACGACCGGGTCGAGCGGCTGCTCGGTCGAGGGATCGCTCTCCGCGACCCCGATCGTGTCCACGACGTCCTGCCCGGACGTGACCTTGCCGAGCAGCGCGTAGTCGGGCGGCAGCCCCGCGTCCTCGGCGGTCACGACGAAGAACTGGCTGCCGGACGTCCCGGCCGGCTCGGCGCCGGTCTTGGCCATCGCCACGACGCCCTTGCCGTACACGAGGTCCTTGGGCGGCGCCTCGACGACCGAGTAGCCGGGGCCGCCGGTGCCGTCGCCCTTCGGGTCGCCGCCCTGGATCACGAAGCCCGGCGACGATCCGGTGGAACGTCGTGTCGTCGAAGAAGCCCTTGTCGGCGAGGTACTTGAACGACCCGCCGGTCTTGGGCGCGCGCTTGGCGTCGAGCGTGATCTGGAACTCGCCGCAGTTGGTCGTGACCGTGGCGACGTAGGTCTTCTTCGGATCCAGCGCCTGCTTGGGCTTCGGCAGGTTGCCCTCGCCCTTCGGCTTGGGCTTGTCGACCGGCTTGCAGCATCGGCGCCGCGTCCGCGGCGGGCGTCGCGGTGGCGGCCGCCTCGCCGCTCGAATCGTCGTCGCCGCCGCAGGCGCCGACCAGCAGCGCGCAGCCGAGAATCAGGATCACCAAGCGGGCCCGGAGCATGGGCGGCGATGATAGACACGCAGCGTGCCCGTCTCACCACGCATCCGGCCGTACAACCACGTCCTTCTCGACCTCGACGGGTGCCTGTGGGTGGGCGACGATGCCTGCGACGGCGCGGTTGACGCGGTGGCGGCGCTGCGCGAGACCGGTGCCCAGGTGCTGTTCCTCACCAACGACGTCCGTCACGCACCCGAGGACTTCGTGCGCAAGCTGTGGCGGCTCGGCTTCCAGGCGTCGCTGGCCGAGGTCGTGACCGTCGGCGCCGCGCTGCAGTTCCACCTGGCGGGGCGGCCCAGCAGCTCCGCGTACGTCATCGGGTCGGACGCGCTGGTCGAGCACGTGGCGGCCGCCGGCCTGCGGATCCTCAACCGCACGCCGTTCGCCACCCGCGCCGACGTCGTGGTCGTCGGCGCGCACGACGAGTTCGCCTACGACGAGCTGCGGATCGCCACCCAGGCGGTGCTGCGCGGCGCGGAGCTCGTCGCCGCCACCCGCGACCGCACGTTCCCGATGCCCGACGGCCCGTGGCCTGCGTCCGGCGCCGTCCTCGCCGCCGTCGAGACCGCGACCGGCCACAGCGCGGACCTGGTGATCGGCAAGCCCGAGCCGGCGATGTACGACGCCGCGCGGGACCGGCTCGGCAAGCCCGGCCGGGTGCTGGCGGTCGGCGACCTGCTGGAGGTCGACGTGGCGGGCGCGCGCCGCGCGGGGCTCGACTCGGCGCTCGTGCTGACCGGCGGCACGACCCGCGAGGCCGCCGAGGCCGCGGACCCGAAGCCCACCCACGTCGCCGACTCGCTGGCGGCGTTGGTGCTGGGGTAGCTGTCGGCGAACGTCAACTGCGGCTGGGTAGGGGGTCGGCAGGGTCGACCGCTGCGCAGCGATTGTCGAGTTGGTTCCCCTGAGGGGAAGAAACTCGACGATTGATCGACTTTGTCGGCGTAGGGCCGATTAACTCGACAATCGCTGTCACGGCGAAGGCTCCCCCGCCTCCCTACCCAGCCGCAGTTGACGTTCGCCCCGCGCAAGGACCCCGCCTGCCGCACGGCTAGCCTCCCCGGTCGCATGGACCGACCCGTCCGCCTGATCGTGAACCCGTCCGCCGGCGCCGGCCGCGCCGCGCGGCTGCTGCCGGACGTCGAGATGGCGCTCCGCTCGCACGGGCTCCCCTTCCGCGTCGACCGCACGACGTCGATCGAGCACGCGCGCGAGCTGGCGCGCGCCGCGCGCGACGCCGGCGAGCTCGCCGCCGCGATGGGCGGCGACGGGCTGGCCGGTGCGGTCGCCGGCGAGCTCCAGGGCAGCGACGCGGTGATGGCGCTGCTGCCCGGCGGGCGCGGCAACGACCTCGCGCGCAAGCTCGGCATCGGGCACGACCCGGTGGCGGCCGTCGACATCCTGGCGGCGGGCAACGAGCGGGCGATCGACGTGGCCGAGGCCGGCGGCAGGGTCTACGTCGGGATCCTCAGCGCGGGCTTCGACTCGGCCGTCAACGAGATCGCCAATGGGACGCGGCTGCCGCTCGGCACGCTCGTCTACGCCTACGGCGCGCTGCGGGCGCTGGCGAGCTGGAGCCCGGCGCACTGGGACGTGGTCGTCGACGGCACCGAGCACAGCTTCGACGGGTATGCCGTGGCCGTGGCCAACTCGGGCGTCTTCGGCGGCGGGATGTGGCTGGTGCCGGACGCGGAGCTCGACGACGGCATGCTCGACGTCGCGCTCACCGCGCACCGCCCCAAGGGCGCGTACCTGCGCGGCCTCAACAAGGTCTTCAAGGGCACGCACGTGCACGAGCCGGGCTTCACGCTGCTGCGCGGTCGCGAGATCACGTTCCGGGCCGACCGACCGTTCACCCCGTACGCCGACGGCGACCCGATCGCCGAGCTGCCCGTGACCGTGCGCGTGCTGCCCGGCGCGCTGCGGGTGATCGCGCCGTGAGGCTCCAGGCGGGACTGCTCGCCGCGCGTGCCACCGGCGCCGTGACGCGGCTCGCCGGCCGCGGCGGCACGTCGCTGCCCGGCAAGGTGCTGATGCGCGCCGAGCCGCACGCGATCGCCCGGCTGGCGGCACGGCTCCCCGAGGGCAGCGTCGTCGTGTCCGCCACCAACGGCAAGACGACGACCGCCGCGATGGTCAGCTCGGTCCTGCGCCGCACCGGCACGCAGCTCGTGCACAACCGCGCCGGGGCGAACATGGCCGGCGGCGTCGCCACCGCGCTGGCCTACGGCCACGGCGATCTCGGGCTGTTCGAGGTCGACGAGTTCTGGCTCGGCCCGGTCGCGACCGAGCTCGAGCCGCGCGCGGTGCTGCTCGGCAACCTGTTCCGCGACCAGCTCGACCGCTACGGCGAGCTGGAGATCATCGCCGACCGCTGGGCCGCGATCGTCGGGGGCCTGCCGCCGGAGACCGGCCTGGCGCTCAACGCCGACGACCCGCTGGTCGCCGACCTCGGCCGCAACCGCGACGCCCTGTACTTCGGCGTCCAGGACGACGCGCTGGCGCTGCCCGAGCTCCAGCATGCGTCGGACTCCAAGCACTGCCGCCGCTGCGGCCACGCCTACATATACGAGGCCGCCTACCTCGCCCACCTTGGCCGCTACGAGTGCCCGAACTGCGGGCAGCGGCGCCCCGACCCCGTGGTGGCGGCCACCGACGTCGAGCTGCACGGCATCCGCTCGGCCGCGTTCACCCTCGCCACGCCGGCCGGCGAGCGGCGGATCGAGCTGCCGCTCCCCGGCCTCTACAACGTCTACAACGCGCTCGGCGCCGCCGCGCTGTGTCTGCAGCTGGGCGTCGACCTCAACGAGATCGCCGCCGGCCTGGGTGCCGTCGCGCCCGCGTTCGGGCGCGCCGAGACGGTGCAGCTCGGCGAGCGGCCGACGTCGATCCTGCTCGTCAAGAACCCCGCCGGTGCGAACGAGGTGCTGCGCACGCTGGCGCTCGAGGGCACCAAGCTCGACCTGTTCGGCGTGCTCAACGACCGCACGGCCGACGGGCGCGACGTGTCGTGGGTGTGGGACGCCGACTGGGAGCTCATCGCCCCGCATGTGCGCCGGCTCACGTGCTCGGGCACGCGCGCCGCCGAGCTGGCGCTCCGCCTGAAGTACGCGGGCGTCGAGCCGGAGCGGCTGAAGGTCGTCGACGACCTCGAGCGCGGGCTCGACACCGCGCTGGCCGACGGCAGCGGCCCGCTGTACGCGCTGCCCACGTACACGGCGCTGCTCGAGCTCAAGGACCTGCTGACCCGCCGTGGCCAGGGCGAGGCGTACTGGCGATGAGCGCGGTCGTCTGGCACGACGTCGAGTGCGGCTCGTACACGGCCGACCTGCCGCTGTGGGACGAGCTGGCCGCCGCGGCGCCCGGTCCGGTGCTCGACATCGGCGCCGGCACCGGCCGCGTCGCCCTGCACCTGGCGCGCGCCGGGGTCGACGTCACCGCGCTGGACATCGACGGCGAGCTGCTGGCCGAGCTGGAGCGGCGGGCGAGCGACGCCGGCGTGCACGTCGAGACCGCCGTCGCCGATGCCGGCGAGTTCGACCTCACGGGCTACGGGCTGGTGGCGGTGCCGATGCAGACGATCCAGCTGCTGCCCTCGCGCGCCGGCTTCCTCGCCTGCGCGCGGCGCGCCATCGTGCCCGGCGGGCTGGTCGCGCTGGCGATCGCCACCGAGCTGGAGACGTTCGACGGCGCCGGCGCGCTGCCGTCGCCCGACGTCGCGTCGCATGCCGGGACGCGCTTCGTCTCGCAGCCGACCGCCGTCCTCTCGGTCCCGGGCGCGACGCGGATCGAGCGCCTGCGCCACACGATCCGGCCCGACGGGCGCCGCAGCACCGCGCACGACGTGATCGAGCTCGCCGCCGTCAGCGCCCGCGAGCTCGAAGCCGAGGGCGCGGCCGCCGGGCTGCAGCCCGAGCCCGCACGCACGATCGAGCCGACGCCCGAGCACGTCGGCTCCGAGGTGGTGCTGCTGCGTGGCTGACCGCACGCTGCGCGTCTGCGCGCTGTACCCCGACCTGCTGAACATCTACGCCGACCGCGGCAACCTGCTGCTGCTCGAGCGGCGCTGCCAGTGGCGCGGGCTCGGGTTCGAGCTCGCCGGTGCCGGCCTCGGCGACCCGCTGGACCCGGACGCGCACGACCTGTTCTACATCGGCGGCGGCCAGGATCGCGACCAGGCGCTGTGTGCGCTGGACATGGTCGAGACCAAGCGCGAGGCGCTGCACGCGGCGGCGGACCGGGGCGCCGTCGTGTTCGCGGTCTGCGGCGGCTACCAGCTGCTCGGCCACGGCTACGCGATGGGCGACGAGCGGCTGCCCGGCGTCGGGCTCGTCGACCTCGAGACCGTGCGCGAGGACGGACCCCGGCTGATCGGCAACGTGGCGATCGAGCTCGCCGACGGCCAGGTGCTGGCCGGCTTCGAGAACCACGGCGGGCGCACGCGGCTGGGTCCGGGCGCCACACCGCTCGGGCGGGTGCTGCGCGGCCACGGCAACGACGGGCGCTCCGGCCAGGAGGGCGTAAGGGGCGGTAAGCACGACACGGTGGTGGGCACCTATCTCCACGGTCCGCTGCTCCCCAAGAACGCCCACTTCGCCGACTGGCTGACCGCCACGGCGCTGGGAATCGCGCCGTCCGAGCTCGGCCCGCTGGACGACGCGCTGGAGTCCGCGGCCCACGCTGCGGCACGTCGCGCCGCCGGGGTCTAGAAGAATTCGGCCGCACATGCGGCGACTGACCCTCCTGCTCCTCACGCTCACGCTGCTCGTCACCGCGTGCGGCGGCGATGACGAAGCGCCGCCGACCGCGACGCCGTC
This sequence comes from uncultured Solirubrobacteraceae bacterium, assembly GCA_963759375.1. GTDB lineage: Bacteria > Actinomycetota > Thermoleophilia > Solirubrobacterales > Solirubrobacteraceae > DASSUW01. Next base: position 407,115 of record CAVWYY010000002.1, read on the forward strand.
GGAGCCGTCGGGCACCAGCGCCGGCAAGATCGCGCGCAACGACGACAACGCCGACGTGAAGCTGACGATCGGGTCCAAGAACTTCACCGAGCAGCGGGTGCTCGGCGAGATCTACGCGCAAGGCCTGCAGGCGGCGGGCTACACGATCGCCAAGGACCTCGATCTCGGCGACGAGAAGGCCGCGCTCGCCGCCCTGAAGGCGGACGAGATCAGCGCGTACCCGGAGTACACGGGCACCGCGCTGCTGTCGTTCTTCGGCAAGCAGGCCGACGAGCTCCCCAAGGACCCCGACCAGGCGTACCAGGAGGCCAAGCAGGACTTCGAGGCCGACGGGTTGACCGCGTTCCCGCCGACGCCGTTCACGTCGGCCAACGAGGTCGCCGTGACCGGAGGGACCGCCGAGCGGCTTCACCTGAAGGACATCTCGGACCTCCAGGGCAAGGCGCAGAAGCTCACGCTCTACGGGTCTCCCGAGTGCCGCCAGCGGCTCGACTGCCTGCGCGGCCTGGAGCAGGTCTACGGGCTGAAGTTCAAGAAGTTCGTGCCGGTCGCGATCGCCAAGCGCCACGACGTCCTGTCGTCCGGCCGGGCCGACGTCTCGATCGTCTTCACGACCGACCCGCAGATCCAGCGCGAGAACGAGGTCCTGCTGGAGGACGACAAGGGCATGTTCCCGCCGTACAACTCGACGCTGGTCATGAAGCAGGCGACGGCCGACCAGGCGGGGCCCGACCTCGGGGCGACCATCGACCTCATCCAGGAGCAGCTGACCGACGAGAACATGCAGGAGCTCAACGCCCGCGTGGACCTCGACAAGAAGACCCCTGCCGAGGTCGCCCGCGAGTACCTCGCGGAGACCGGCCTGGTCACATCGGAGTGACGCGGCCGCTACATCGCTACGGGTGGTGCCGTCCGCCGAACCGCGGCGGCCGGAGGTCCGTCAGCGCGTCCTCGACCTTCTGGACATCGATGTTCAGGCGGTCGGCGAGCTCCTTGGCGAACGCGTCGCGCTCCTGCTGCCCCGCGGCCTTGACCTTGTCCAGCGCAGCCTTGAGCTTCGCCTGGCTCACGCCGAGCGCCTTGGCCATGGCGGCGGTGTCGGGACCGCGGCGGTGGTGGCGGGGCCGGAGCGACTCGAAGGCCTGCCGGAGCTTCTCGGGCGTGACGCCGAGCGCCTTGGCGACCGCCTGCGGGTCACGGCGTCCCTGATCGAACGCCTTGCGGACGGCGGCGGTGGTCACGCCGAGCTTCTTGGCGAGCGCCGCGGCGAAGTCCGCGTGCCGGTCGCCGGGCCGGGGCCGCAGCTTGTCGAACGCCGCCGTCACCTTGGACACGTCGATGCCGAGCGCGTCGGCCAGCTGCTGGGCGAAGTCGTCGCCGTGGTCCTTCCGGAGGTCCTCGAGCGCCGCCTGGAGGTCGGACTCGTCGACGCCGAGGCGGTCCGCGAGGCCCTCGAGCATCGGGGGACCACCGCCGCGCCAGCCGTGCCCGGGCCGTCCGGGAGGCGGGCCTCCATAGCCCAGGGCTGATGGATTGGCGTTCTTGGCCGCGACTGCGTCGCCGTCGCCGGCCTGGCTGCCGAGTGCGTACGCGCCCGATGCGAGCGCCACCGCGCCGGTCAGCGCGAGCGCGGTCGTCGTCTTCGTTCTCCTCATGTGGCCAGCGTGCCCGGCGTAGTGAAGAGAAGCCGAAGAGCTGCCCCAAAATCCGGGATCTCTCAGCTTTCTCCGCCGGATCGGCTTGTACGTTCGCCCGATGGCTCTCGACGTCGCGCTCGACCAGCTCCAGGTGAAACTCCTGCATCCGGCCGCCCAGGCGCCCGCCCGCACACGGCCGGGCGACGCGGCGTACGACCTGCGCTGCACGGCGAGCTTCTCGCTGTGGCCGCGCGAGCACGCGACGGTGCCGACCGGCGTGGCCATCGCGCTCCCGGCAGGCGTCGCCGGGCTCGTCGTGCCCCGCTCGGGCCTGGCCGCCCGCCACGGGCTCTCGGTGGTCAACGGCCCCGGGTTGATCGACCCGAACTACCGCGGCGAGATCCGGGTCGTGCTGGTCAACCTCGGCGATGCCCGGTTCGAGGCGCACGCGGGCGACCGGATCGCCCAGCTGCTGCTCGTGCCGTTCGTGGCCCCCGACACCTTCGTGGTCGACGAGCTGCCGCCCTCGCCGGACGATCGCGGCGAGAACGGCTTCGGGTCCTCCGGCCGCTGACGCGTACGCTCAACGGGTGGAGCTCGGGCTGATCACCTTCGCCGACGTCGGGTCGGTCTCGCCCGAGCAGCGGCTGAAGAACCTGTTGGAGGAGGCCAGGTTGGCCGACGAGCTGGGCCTCGACGTGTTCGGCGTCGGCGAGCACCACCGGCCCGACTTCGCGGTCTCGGCGCCCGCCGTCGCGCTCGCCGCGATCGCCGCGCGGACCGAGCGCATCCGGCTGACCAGCGCGGTCACGGTGCTCAGCTCGGACGACCCGGTGCGGGTGTTCGAGGAGTTCGCGACCGTCGACCTGATCTCGGGCGGCCGCGCGGAGATCATGGCCGGGCGCGGGTCGTTCACCGAGTCGTTCCCGCTGTTCGGCTACGACCTCGACGACTACGACGAGCTGTTCGCCGAGAAGCTCGAGCTGCTGCTGGCGCTGCGCGCGGGCGAGACCGTGACGTGGTCGGGCCGGCACCGGGCGCCGCTGCACGAGCAGGGCGTCTGGCCGCGACCGGTGCAGGACCCGATCCCGGTATGGATCGCCGTCGGTGGCACGCCGACGTCGGTCGCGCGGGCGGGCGTGCTCGGCCTGCCGCTGACGATCGCGATCATCGGCGGGCAGCCGGAGCGGTTCGTCCCGCTCGTCGACCTCTACCGGCGCGCGGCCGCGCAGGCCGGCCACGACCCGCACACGCTGCCGCTGGGCATCAACACGCACGCGTTCGTGGGCGACGACCAGAAGGCGTTCGCGCCGCACTACATCGCGATGATGAGCCGGATCGGCCGCGAGCGCGGCTGGCCGCCGATGGGACGCGAGCAGTACCTCGCGCTGCGCTCACCGACCGGCGCGCTGGCGGCCGGCGAGCCCGAGGCGGTCGCCGAGAAGATCCTCATGGAGCACGATCTCTTCGGCCACCAGCGCTACCTCGCGCACATGAGCCTGGGCGCCGTCGATCACCGCGACGTGCTGCGCTCGATCGAGCGGTTCGGGACCGAGGTGGCGTCCATGGTGCGGATCGAGTTGGCCCGCCGCTCAGCGGCCTGATGCGCCTCGCGCGCCCCGAGCGCGGCCTTCCCGGCGGGCACGGGCTGTGGCTCGATCGAGCCCCCGACAAGCACGAGTGCAGCGAACACGGCGAGGAACGCCAGCGTCCCGAGTGCAACCTTGGCCATCTCGACCTCCTTGGTCGACGTTCGGCGGTTGCCCTGAAGACGCCCGGCGCGGCCCGGTATTCCGAACGTCGCTAAACGGACACTCGATGCAGGGCGTTATTCGCGGCCAGGCCGGGTGGGTAGCTTCGCCCGGACCCGCAACCGAGGAGATCGCCGTGAGCGAATCCACGCAGAACCGGCCCGAAGAGGCCGAAGAGCAGACCCAGAAGCCCGGCGAGCAGGACACGGAGACCGTGGCCGGCCAGCCGAGGAAGGCGCCCGAGTCCACAGACGGCGAGCAGTCGAAGCAGGACGAGGAGTAGTTGAGCGTCCCGGACGCCGCGAGCGACGCTAGGCGTCGCTCGCGTCCCGTTCGGCGACGCTCGCAAGGACGGCATCGGCCAGTTCGGCAGGCGGGGCGGTGCTTGGCAGGACGAGGTCTGCCGACCGACGCAGCAGCGGTTCGATCTCGGCCCGATCGCCCAGGACCTGAGCGAGCTCCGCGCTGGTCTGCCCGTACGGGTTGTTCGTGCGCGCGGACAGCCGGCTGACGAGCACTGCCTCAGGAGCCGTCAGCAGCACCCGGAAATCGAACGGGAGATCGGCCTGCTCCTCGGAGCAGCCGGCGAAGAACAACAAGCCCTCGTTGTGGTCCGCCAGCAGGCCGGCGACAACATCGCGGCGCCACCCCCACCGGCCGTGTCCACGCGGCTCGCTGAATCCGTCGTCGTCGGCGTCGTAAGCGGCAAGGCCACGCCGCCGGAGCTCTTCGACCAGCGTCGACTTGCCCGTCCCCGACATGCCCGTGAGCAGGACTCGCACTCCGCGCGAGTCTAGGCGGCCTGTCGGGTAACGTCGGGCCATGGCCGACGAGGAAGCCCCCGTCCGCACGTGACGACGGCGACGGTGGCGCTCGAGGCGTCGCGCCGGGAGCGGCGTGGCCAGATCTACGTGGCGCTCGCCGCCGTGGCGTGGTCGACCGCCGGCGTCCTCCAGCGCCAGCTCACCCTGGACACGGCGACGCAGGTCGCCGGGCGAGCGGTGTTCGCGGGTGTGGCGCTGCTGGCCTACGTCGCGGTCGTCGAGCGCGGGCGGGTGGTCCAGGCGTTCCGGTCCGTGGGGCTGGCGGGCGTCGCCGTCGCGGTGTGCGTCGCGACCGCGTCGGGCAGCTTCATCGCCGCGCTCAACCACACGAGCGTGGCGCGCGTGCTGTTCATCCTGGCCCTCGCGCCCGTACTCGCGGCCGTGCTGGCCCGTGTGACGCTCGGCGAGCCGCTGACTCGGCGCACGGTCATGGCGATGGTGGTCGCGCTGGCGGGCGTCGGGCTGATGCTCGGCGCCCCGGGCGAGGGCAGCCTGGCGGGCGACGGCCTCTCGTTCCTCGCGGCGCTCGCCTTCGCGGTGATGATCGTGATCACCCGCTGGCGCCACGACGTCTCGATGGCGCCCGCCACCTGCCTGTCCCAGGCGATCCTTGTGGTGGTCTTCCTTCCCTACGCCACGCCCAGCGACATCGGCGGCGACGACGTGATCTGGCTGGCGGCGCTCGGCATCGGTCAGATCGGGCTCGGGTTCGCGCTGCTCACCGTCGGCGCCCGGCTGATCCCGGCCGCGCAAGTGGGCCTCATCACCCTGCTCGAGGTGGTGCTCGGCCCGGTCTGGGTGTGGCTCGCGCTGGACGAGCGGCCGAGCACGCTCACGCTCGTCGGCGGCGCGATCGTGATCGTCGCGATCGTCATCCAGACGCGCGGTGCGCCCGCCGCACCGGCGCCGCACTAGCCCATCAGGCGGACGATCCCCTCGCGCGGCGGCGTGAAGACGTCGAGGGCCTGGCAGCCCTGCGGACCCGCGAACCCGCCGTGCTCCACGTTCGGCGGGATCACCACGCAGTCGCCGGCATGCATGACGCGCGTCTCTGCGCCCACGGTGAACGTGAGCTCGCCGCCCAGGACGATCGCGATCTGCTGCTCGTCGTGGTGGTGGTCGGGTGCGACGGCGTCCGGCTCGAAGGTCACGAAGTTCGTCATCACCGACTCGGTGGTCACCGGGCGGAACTCGAGGCCCGGGAGGACGATGAGCGGGTCGAGCTCGTCGACGCGCACGAACCGCGGCGGCGCATCCGAGGCGTCGCCGGACTGGTCGAAGTACGGCTGGTCAGCCATCTCAGCCAGCCTACCGGCGCTAGACGTCGACGTCCCCGAGGACGCAGGAGCGGGTGCCGCCGCCGATCCACACGGTGCCATCGGCGTCCTGGGTTACGTGGACGCGGCCCGCGCGGCCGAGCGCGGTGCCCTGGCGCGCCACGTACGGCGCGGTGGCCCGGCCCATGGCGAGCAGCCACTGCGCCAGCGACGCGTTGAGGCTGCCGGTGACCGGGTCCTCGTCCATGTGGCCGCCCTTGTACGTGAACGCCCGGACCTCGAACGCCTCGGCCGAGCCGGGCGGATACGGCGCGACGACGCCGACATTGAGCTCATCGAAGCCCGGGGTGAGCGCGAGCACCGCCTCGGTGTCGTCGAGCAGCACGGCGACCCAGCCGGGGCCGTTGTCGACCCACTGCGTGTCCGTCATCGCGGCGCGGTCGACGCCGAGCATCCGCTCCAGGCGCGCCACGACGTCCGCCTCCACCGGTCCCGATCGCAGGAGCGGCGGCGCGGCGAAGGCGAGGCCCGCGTCGGTGCGCCGGATCGGCACCAGGCCGGCGCCGCACTCCTGCACGATCGTGTCCTCCTCGCGCGGGACGCCGCCGGCCTCCAGCCACGCGTGGCACGTCCCGAGCGTCGGATGGCCGGCGAACGGCAGCTCCCGGGCCGGGGTGAAGATGCGCACGCGATAGTCGGCGGCCGGGTCCTCGGTCGGCACGACGAACGTCGTCTCGGACAGGTTCGTCCAGTGCGCGAGCCGCTGCATCGCGTCCGTGGACAGCCCGGCGCCGTCGAGGACGACCGCCACCGGGTTGCCGGCGTACGGCTCGTTGGCGAAGACGTCGACCTGGGCGAATGCGCGGAGCACTAGCTCGGCGAGGAGCCGTTGACCGCGTAGCGGTCGAACCGCTCGGCGATGACCGCCGGCAGGCGCGCGAGGACGCGCACGCCCTCGGGAGTGTCGGTGCGCTCGAGGTCGCCGGCCACGTCGTGCAGCTCGGACAGCGTGCCGCCCTCCGAGAACGGCACCAGCAACTCGACGTCGCGCATCTGGCGCTCGAACTCGTCGGCGATCCGCTCCTGGAGCTCCTCGAGCCCCTCGCCGGTGACGGCGCTGACCAAGGACGCGTCGGCGTGCCGGAACGCAAGCTCGTGACGCCGCTCGTCGTCGAGCTTGTCGGCCTTGTTGAGGACGAGGATCCGCGGCTGGTCGCCGACCCCGATCTCCTCGAGCACGTCCTCGACCGCGCGGGTCATCAGGACCAGCTCCTCCTCGGGCGCGCTGGCGTCGACGACGTGCAGCAGCAGGTCGGCCCGCTTGGTCTCCTCCAGCGTGGCGGCGAACGCGTCGACCAGCTGGTGCGGGAGCTTGCGGATGAAGCCGACGGTGTCGGTCACCAGGTAGGTGCGGCCCTGCAGGCGCAGCGTGCGGGTCGTCGGATCGAGCGTGTGGAACAGCCGGTCGCGGACGCCGACCTCCGAGCCGGTGAGCGCGTTCAGGAGCGTCGACTTGCCGGCGTTCGTGTAGCCGGCGAGCGCGACCGACGGAAGGTGCGCGCGCTCGCGCTCGGCCCGCTGGACGGCGCGGTTGGAGCGCACGTGGTCGAGCCGGCGGCGCAGGCTGGTGATGCGGTCGCGCGCCAGGCGGCGGTCCGTCTCGATCTGCGACTCGCCCGGGCCTCGGGTGCCGATGCCGCCGACGCCGCGGCCCGCGCCGAGACGCTCGAGGTGCGTCCACAGGCCGCGCATGCGGGCCATGTTGTATTCGAGCTGGGCGAGCTCGACCTGGAGCTTGCCCTCGGCCGAGTGGGCGTGGCCGGCGAAGATGTCGAGGATCACCGCGGTGCGGTCGAGCACCGGCAGGTCCAGCTCGGACTCCAGGTTGCGCTGCTGGCGCGGGGTGAGCTCGTCGTCGGCGACGACGACGTTGGCGTCGGCCGCCTTGAGCTGCGCCTTGATCTCGTCGACCTTGCCCGGCCCGAGGTAGAGGTTCGGGTGCGGCTTGTCGCGGATCTGCACGACCTCGCCGACCGTCGCCACGCCGGCGGTGCGCAGCAGCTCGCGCAGCTCGGCGAGGTCGTCAGGCTGTGGTGCGGCGGCGACCATGAAGGCACGCTGCTTGGCCCGGCCTGGGCTCTCGGGCGGGGCGTACCTGCTCTGGGTCTTGCGGCCGTCGCGGGACTTCTCCACTGGGTGTCCAGTGTAGGGTGCCGGTGGTGCTCGGCGACCGCCTGGCCACACGGACGCTCGAGCTGATCGACATTCCGTCCGAGTCACGCAACGAGGCTGCGCTGGCCGCGCACATCGCCTCGGTGGTCGATGTCGAGGACCTCGGGGACACCTGCCTGCTGGCCCGTCGCGGGTCGCCCGTGCTGCTCGCCGGCCACCTCGACACGGTGCCCGCGCAGGAGAACATCCCGGGCGGCCGCGACGACCAGCGCGTGCACGGCCTCGGCGCCAGTGACATGAAGGGCGCGCTGGCCGTGATGATCGAGCTGGCGCGGGCCGGAGCGCCGTTGGACTGCCTGTTCTTCGGCCGCGAGGAGCTGCCGAGCAACGAGAGCGCGCTGACGCCGCTGCTCGAGCGCGTGGTCCTGGACTACGAGCTCGTCGTGATGATGGAGCCGACGAGCAACCAGATCCACGCGGGCTGCGTCGGCAACATGAACGCGACGTGGACGTTCCACGGCCGCTCGGCGCACTCGGCGCGGCCGTGGGACGGCGAGAACGCGATCCACGCCGCGGCACGCGGGATCGCCCGGCTGGCCGGCTTCGAACCCGAGGAGCACGTGTTCGACGGCCTCACCTTCTACGAGGTCGCGTCGGTCACGCAGATCCAGGGCGGGATCGCGCAGAACGTGATACCCGACCGCGTCGTCTGCGGCGTCAACTACCGGTTCGCCCCGGGCCGCGCGCCCGACGCCGCCCGCGAGCGGCTGCGGGAGCTGTGCGAGGGCGGCGAGCTGACGATCGACTCGCTGGCGCCGTCGGGCGCCGTCGCGACCGACACGCCGCGCGCCCGCGCGCTGATCGCCGCCGGCGACCTCGTGGTCGCGCCCAAGCAGGCGTGGACGCCGGTGGCCGAGTTCGGCCTCGCCGGGCTCCCGGCCGTCAACTTCGGCCCCGGCGAGCCGGCACAGGCGCACCGGCGCGACGAGTCGATCGAGATCGCCGCCCTCGTACGCTGCTACGAGGTGCTCGAAGCGTTCGTGGCATGAGGCTGTCCCCGGTCCTGGAAGGACTGAAGACGTACCCGTTCGTCCGGCTGGCCGAGGCGCGCCGGCGGCTGCGCGAGGCCGGCGTGCCGATCATCGACTTCGGGATGGGCGAGCCGCGTGAGCAGACGCCGGCGTTCGTCCGTGAGGCGCTCGTGGACGCGCTCGACCCGATCTCGACGTATCCGCAGGCCGAGGGCCTGGACGTCCTGCGGAGCGCGATCGCCGACTGGGTCGGCGGCCGCTTCGCCGTCGAGCTCGACCCGGCGCACGAGGTGATCCCGACGTTCGGGTCCAAGGAGGCCGTGTTCCTCCTCGCGCAGGCGCTCGGCGGCGACCTCGTGCTCGTGCCGCAGCCCGCCTACCCGGTGTACGAGCGCGGCGCGGTGTTCGCCGGCAAGGAGGTCGTCGAGCTGCCGCTGCACGGGGACGCCGGATTCCTGCCGGACCTCGACGCGGTCAGCGCCGACACGTGGGCGCGCACGGCGATCCTGTGGCTCAACTACCCGAACAATCCGACGGCCGCCACCGCGCCGCTCGACCTGTACGAGCGCGCCGCCGCGCTGGCCCGCGAGCACGACTTCGTGCTCGCGTCCGACGAGGCGTACTCGGAGCTGTACTTCGGCGCCGAGCCCCCGGCGTCGGCGCTCCAGGTGAGCGATCGCACGAACGTGGCGGTCTTCAACACGCTCTCGAAGCGCTCGTCGATGCCCGGCTACCGGTCGGGCTTCGTGGCCGGCGACCCCGCGCTGGTCGCCGCGCTCAAGCGCTATCGCCCGAACGTCGGCGTCGCCCCGCCGGAGTTCATCCAGAAGGCGGCCGCCGTCGCCTGGGGCGACGAGCGGCACGTCGCCGAGGTGCGCGAGGTCTACCGCGCCAAGCGCGACGTGATGGTGCCGGCGCTCGAGGCCCGCGGGCTGCGCCACGCGGGCGGCGACGCCACGTTCTTCCTGTGGCTCGAGGGTGCCGCGCCCGGCGAGCACGAGCGGCTGCTCGAGCAGGGGCTGATCCTCACGCCGGGCGACTACTTCGGCCCGGCCGGAGCCGGTTACCTGCGGCTCGCGCTGGTCCCGACGCTCGCCGAGTGCCAGCGCGCCGCCGAAATTATTGCCGGCGCCTCCATCCGGCCGGCGCCTTGACGCCGACGGACGCCATCCATGGCGTCCGAATCAATTCGCGTGTAGCGCCGCGTTCAGCCCGCCCCAGCTGCCCGTGCGCGGCACGGCCTCGACCGCCCCGGTCTGCGAGTGGCGCCGGAACAGCAGGTTGCTCGCTCCGCTCAGCTCGCGTGCCTTGACCACGTCGCCGTCCGGCAGGCTGACCAGCGTCCCAGAGGTGAGGTAGAGGCCGGCCTCGACGATGCAGTCGTCCCCCAGCGGGATGCCGAGCCCCGAGTTGGCGCCGAGCAGGCAGCGCTCACCGATCGAGATCACGGTCGTGCCGCCGCCGGACAGCGTCCCCTGGATCGACGCGCCGCCGCCGACGTCCGAGCCGTCGCCGACCACGACGCCGGCGCTGATCCGCCCCTCGACCATCGAGCGCCCGAGCGTCCCGGCGTTGAAGTTCACGAACCCCTCGTGCATGACCGTCGTGCCGTCGGCGAGGTGCGCGCCGAGGCGGACGCGGTCGGCGTCGGCGATCCGCACGCCGGACGGCACGACGTAGTCGGTCATCCGCGGGAACTTGTCGACCGAGTGGACCTGGAACGGTTCGCCGGCCGCGTGGAAGCGGCGCTGGACGGCCGGGAGCAGCGCCGGGTCGACCGGGCCGCGATTGGTCCAGGCGACGTTGTTGAGCACGCCGAACAGACCGTCGAGGTTCGCCTGGTGCGGCCGGATCATCCGGTGTGAGAGCAGGTGCAGCCGCAGATAGGCGTCGTAGGCGTCGGCCGGCGGGTCGGCGAGCGAGGCGATCGACGTCTCCACGGGCAGGCTGCGCACGCGGCGATCGTCGTCGGGCGCCGCCTGGCCGGTCGACCGCGTGCCGGGAGCGCCCCAGGCGCCGATGCGCGGCTCGGGGTAGTAGACGTCGAGCACGCGGTCGCCGGACAGCGTCGCGACGCCGGTGGCCGATGCGCCCTCGGTGCGGTACCCGCTCATCGGCCCTCACGCTATCGAGGTCCGACGAGCCCCGTCTCGGACGCCAGGATCACCGCCTGGACGCGGTCGCGCAGCTCGAGCATGCCGTCGTCGCGCTCGACCGGCGCCGGCAGCCGGTGGGCGACCTCGGCCGCGCGGTTGAACCGCGCGGCCCGTCTCATCCCTGTGGATGAGACAGCAGCTCGCCCTTGTAGATCGGGACGGCCCAGCCGGTGAGGTCGACGTGCAGCGACTCGTCGACGTCGACGGTCAGCTCGCCGCCGTCGAGGTGGACGGTGACCGGCGAGTCACCGCCGCGCAGCACGTGGGCCACGGCGGCGCCGCACGCGCCGGTGCCGGACGAGAGCGTCTCCCCCACGCCGCGCTCGAAGATCCGCGCGCGGACGGCGTCGGGCGCCGTCTCGGTCCAGAACGAGGTGTTGGTGCGGTTCGGGAACAGGTCGGCGTGCTCGATCCGCGGACCGATCGCGTTGAGGTCGAGGCGCTCGAGCTCGTCGCGGTCGGCGATGCGGATCGCGCACTGCGGATTGCCGATCGAGACGTGCTGGAAGGCGTAGCCCTCGACCCGGCCGGTGCCGTCCGGGGGTCCGCCCGGGTAGTCCTTCGAGGTCAGCTTCGCGCGCCCCATGTCCACCCGGCAGGTCGTCGGCCCGGTGATCGTCGGCCGGATCTCGCCGGCGGCGGTCTGGATCGAGAACGTGGCGGACTCGGTCCAGCCGCGGTGGCGCAGGTAGAGGACCGCCTCGCGGGCGCCGTTGCCCGACAGCTCGGCCTCGGAGCCGTCGGGGTTGAAGATCCGCAGGCGGGCCACGAAGCCCGGCTCGTCCGGCGGCGAGAGCTCGAGCACGCCGTCGGCGCCCGGGCCGAAGTGCGGGTCGCACAGGTCGCGGACGAGCTCGGGCGTCAACGGCGCGGACAGGTTCGCCGCTTCGATGATCAGGTAGTCGTTCCCGAGGGCCTGCCACTTCTCGAATCGCACGCCCGGATCATGCCGTGCAGCTCGGCGGCGACGTCGGCGGGGTCGCGGTCCGTGACGTCGATCAGGTGCGCGCTGCGCAGCTTGCGCATCCAGGTGAGCTGCCGCTTGGCGTAGCGGCGGGTGTTGCGGCGCATGGCCTCGTCGTCGCCGGCGAGCAGCTCGGGGAAGCCGAGCGCCTTACGGGCGGTGGGCGACGCTCCGGCCTCGTCCGCCGCGCGGACCTCGTCGGAGGCACCGCCGGCGAGCATCGCGTCGATGCGCTCGTCGATCCGCTCGTAGAGCGCCTCGCGCTCCATCGTCAGGCCGGCGAGAAGGGTCGGGTGCCGGGTGTCGGTGGTCCAGAGCTGCTCGCCCGCGGGCGGCTCGTGGCCGGCGTCGAGCAGCTCGAGCGCGCGGGTGACGCGCTGGGCGTCGGTCGGGCGGATCGCGGCGGCGGTGTGGGGCGCGCGCACCGCGAGCTCGTCGTGGAGCGCGGGGGCGCCGCGCTCGTCGAGTTGGCGGCGGCGCTCGTCGCGGATCTTCTCGGGCACCGGGGGCCGGAGGTCGAGCTCCGCGAGCGCGGCGCGCAGGTACAGGCCGGTACCGCCGACGACGATCGGGCGGCGGTCGTGCGCCAGCAGCGCGTCGATCTCGGCGTGCGCGAGCCGCGCGTACGCGCCGGCGCTGAACGGCTCCGTGACGGACAGGAACGCCAGCAGGCGGTGCTCGAGGCGCTCGCGGTCGGCGGCGGTGGCCGCGCCGGTCAGTGTCTCGAGCCCGCGGTAGACCTGCAGCGCGTCGGCGGACACGGCGACGGGGTCCTCGCCGTCGGTGCGCAGTCGCTCGGCCAGCGCGAGCGCCACGGCGGTCTTGCCCACGCCGGTGGGCCCGAACACGGCGACGACGCAGAGCACGCGCGGAGTATCGTCGTTGCGGATGCCCGTCCACATCGGCGCCGGCCTGTCCACCAGCCCCGACCAGCGTGCGGGAGCCCTGGAGGCGGCGCTCACCGCCCGCGAGGGCCTGGCGGGCGAGTCGTGCGACCTCGCGATCGTGTTCGCGTCCGGCACGCACCTGGCGGCGCCCGAGGCGGTGCTCGAGGCCGTCCACGAAACGCTGTCCCCGGCCGCGCTGGCCGGCTGCGCCGCCGGCGGCGTGATCGGGGGGCGCCGCGAGGTCGAGCAGGGCACCGCGGTGTCGGTCTGGGCCGCCCACCTCGGCGTGGGGTCCGCGACGACGTTCCACGCCCAGGTCGAGGAGCTCGAGGAGGGCACCGGCGCACTGGCCGGGATGCCGGACCTCGACGCTGCCGCCGGCGTGATCCTGCTCGCCGACCCGGCGACGTTCCCGACCGACGCCGTCCTCAAGTTCCTGTCCGAGGCGGCGCCCGCCGTGCCGCTGCTCGGCGGCCTCGCCTCCGCCCGCACCGCCGGCGGCGCCACCGCCCTGTTCCACGGGCTGGAGGTGTTCGACGAGGGTGCTGTCGGCGTGCGCCTGGACGACGTCGAGATCCTGCCGTGCGTCTCGCAGGGCGCGGCGCCAATCGGACCGGAGCTGACGATCACCGCCGCCGAGGGGCACGTCATCGGCGAGCTGGCGGGCAAGCCGGCGCTGGAGAAGCTGCGCGAGACGATCGAAGGGCTGCCGGAGGAGGACCTCGCGCTTGTGCAGGGCGGCCTGCTGATGGGCATCGTCGTCGAGGCCAACAAGCCCGAGTACGTGCAAGGCGACTTCCTCGTGCGCGGCCTGATGGGCGCCGATCCGGCGACCGGCCAGGTCGCCGTGGCCGCCGACGTCCATCCCGGCCAGGTCGTCCGCCTCCACGCGCGCGACGCCGAGAGCGCCGACCGAGACCTGCGCGAGGCGTTGTCGATCCGCATGGCCGCGCTAGGCGGCCGTGCCCCCGCCGGCGCGCTGCTGTTCTCGTGCAACGGCCGCGGCCGCGGGCTGTTCGGCCGCGGCGACCATGACGCCGAGGCCGTTGACGAGCACCTGGCCGGTGCGCCGGCCGCGGGGTTCTTCGCGGCCGGCGAGATCGGGCCGGTCGGCGGCGAGTCGTTCCTGCACGGCTTCACGGCGACCGTCGCCGTGTTCGCCTGACTCTGCCACTCTTCCCCGCCATGAATCTGGGCGGACGAACGGCGCTCGTTACGGGCGCGACCGGTGGGCTGGGGCAGGCGATCGCACGGGCGCTCGCGGCGCGGGGCGCGGATCTCGTGCTGTCGGCGCGCAAGGTCGACGTGCTCGAGGCGCTCGCCGCGGAGACCGGTGGCCGCGTCATCCCCTGCGACCTGTCCGACCGTGCGGCGGTAGAGCGGCTGGTCGAGGAGGCGGGGCCAGTGGACGCGCTGGTGTGCAACGCCGGCATCCCCGGCAGCGGCGCGCTCGAGTCCTTCTCCGTCGAGCAGATCGACCGCGCGATCGACGTCAACCTGCGAGCCCCGATCGTCCTGACGCGGCTGATGGCCCAGGGCATGGTCGAGCGCGGGGGCGGCCATATCGTCTTCGTGTCCTCGCTCAGCGGGAAGGCCGGGACGCCGAAGACCTCGATCTACGCGGCCACAAAGTTCGGCCTGCGCGGGTTCGCTCAGAGCCTGCGCGAGGACCTGCGGCCGCGCGGCGTCGGCGTGTCGACCGTGTTCCCCGGCTTCATCCGCGATGCCGGCATGTTCCACGACTCGGGGGCGAAGCTCCCCGGCTATGTGGGGACCAAGCGGCCCGACGACGTCGCCCGCGCCGTGATCAAGGCGATCGAGCACGACCGGTCCGAGATCGACGTCGCGCCGCTACCGCTGAAGGTCGGCACCGCCATCGCCAGCGTCGCCCCCGAGGCGGCGGCGATCGTGCAGCGCAAGCTCGGCGCTAACCAGATGGCCGACCGGATCACCGACGCCCAGCGCGACAACCGCTAGCTCCCGGATTCAGAACAGCGACTCCTGCCGCACCTCCCTTCTCCGGGGTTCCGCGGGCCGCTCGAGCCGTCGCCCGGTGCCACGCCGGTGGTAGCGGTCCCGGTCCGGCCGCCGCGCCCACGGGACGCCGGCCCTGAGCTCGATCGCCCGGCGTTCGTCCGCGGCGAGGTACGCCCCGCTGGCGTACAGCTTCGTGTACCGATCCAGCAGGTCGGGCCGGTGGTCGCGCAGGTACTCGAAGAAGACCTCCTTCACCGACCCGCGCAGGAACAGCGTCTGCCCGCCGATGTGCACGGCGCCGGCCTCGGTGGCGAGCGCCACGATGCGCTCGATCTGCTCCGGCGAGTCGTTGATCCCGGGCATCAGCGGCGCGATCAGGATCCCGGTCGGGATCCCGAGGCGGTTGAGCTCGGCCACGGCCTCGAGCCGCGCCCGCGGGTTCGGCGTGTGCGGCTCGGTGCTCCGCCAGGCCTTCTCGTCCAGCGTCGGCACCGACAGGCAAGCGCTCACCTGCGCGCGCTCGGCGATCTCGCACAGCAGGTCGGCGTCCCGGAGCACGAGCGGCGACTTCGTGAGGATCGAGCACGGGTTCGCGAAGTCCCGCATCGCCTCCCAGATCCCGCGCATCAGCTTGTAGCGCCCCTCGACCCACTGATACGGGTCGGTGTTCGTGCCCAGCGCGATGTGCTCGCCCTTCCACGACGGCCGCGCCAGCTCGGCCCGCAGCACCTCGGGGACGTTGACCTTGACGATGATCTCCTTCTCGAAGTCCCGCCCGGCGTTGTAGTCCAGGTACTCGTGCGTCGGCCGCGCGAAGCAGTAGGCGCAGGCATGCGAGCAGCCCCGATACGGGTTCACGGTCCACTCGAAGGGCACGCGCGAGACCGTCGGAACGCGGTTGATCGCGGATTTCGTCCGGACCTCGTGGAAGCGGGTGTCGAGCGCCTCGGGCGCGTCGAACCGGCGGACGACGACATCCTCGGTGAAGCCCGGCAGGCGGGGGTCGAGTTCAGCGGAGACGGCTTGTGATTCCCAGCGCACGAACATATGTTCGCATGCCGGGAGGACGGATGTCTAGCCCGCGCGGGCGAGCAGCGACATCTCGCCGGTGAGCGTCTGGCTCGTGGCGGCGGTGATCTGCACCGGGACGATCTCGCCCGGCGACGCGAGGCCGTCGAAGTTGACGACCTTGTTGTGCGTGGTGCGGCCGCGCACGCGGCTGGCGTCGGTCCGCGAGGTGCCCTCGACGAGGACGTCGAGCGTGCGGCCGATAAAGCGCTGGGCGCGCTCGCGGGCACGCCGCTGGATCACCTCGACGAGGCGCTCCATGCGTTCGACCGCCACCTCGTGCGGGATGAAGTCGTCGGTGAGCTCGGCGGCCTCGGTGCCGCGCCGCGGCGAGTAGATGAACGTGAAGGCGCCGTCGTAGCCGACCTCCTCGGCGACCTCGAGGGTCTCGCGGAAGTCCTCCTCGGTCTCCCCCGGAAAGCCGACGATGATGTCGGTGGTCAGCGCGCAGTCGGGGACGTGCTCGCGGATCAGCGCGACGCGGTCCATGTAGCGGCCGCGGTTGTACGTGCGCCGCATCGCCTTGAGGATTCGCGAGCTGCCGGACTGGAGCGGCAGGTGGATGTGCTCGCACACCGAGTCGAGCTCCGCGTGGGCGAGGATGACGTCCTCGCTCATGTGCGCCGGATGCGGGCTGGTGTAGCGGATGCGGTCGACGCCCTCGATGGCGTCGACCGCGCCGAGCAGCTCGGAGAACCGGCGCGGCTGGGGACGCAGGCGGGTGCCGTACGAGTTGACGTTCTGGCCGAGCAGCGTGACCTCGCGGACCCCGTCGGCGGCGAGCGCCTCGATCTCCGCGACGAGCTCCTCGAGCGGGCGCGACACCTCGCGCCCGCGCGTCGACGGCACGATGCAGAACGCGCACTTCATGTTGCATCCCGCCGAGATCTGCACCCAGCCCTGGAAGTCGCGCGCCCGCTTGGCCGGCAGGTGGCCGGTGAACCCCTCGAACTCGAAGAAGCCCTGGGCGGTGATGCTGTCGCTGGTCAGGAACTCGGCGAGCTTGTGGACCTGGCCAGGCCCGAACGCGACGTCGACGAACGGGAACTGGCGGAACACCTGGTCCTTGACCGACTGGGCCCAGCAGCCGCCGACGCCGATGATGCGGTCGGGGTCGTGGCGCTTGAGTTTGTGTGCCTCGTGCAGGTGGGCGACGAAGCGGTCGTCGGCCTTCTCGCGGATCGAGCAGGTGTTGAAGAGGATGAGATCGGCGTCCTCGCGCGTGGGCGCCTCGGTGTAGCCCAGCGACTCGAGCATCCCCTTCATGCGCTCCGAGTCGTGCTCGTTCATCTGGCACCCGAAGGTCGTGACGTGGAACGCCTTCACGTGGCTGAGAGTAGAGAACTGCGCATTGAGGGAGGGGCGAGATTTCGGCTGGGGCGGCTAATGATCCGGTATGCGATCGACACAACAACCCCCGAGATCGACGACTTGCGGTGATTCGCGGCGCGGCAATACGGGGTGGTTTCGCGGGCGCAGACTGCTACGAAGCTGGGGTTTGACAGGGCCGCGATCGAACGGAGGGTCGACGCGGGGCGGTTGCATCGCCTCCACCGCGGCGTCTACGCGGTCGGCCACACGATCGTGCCGCCGCGCGGCCGATGGCTCGCCGCCGTCCTGGCGTGCGGCGAGGGCGCGGTCCTCAGCCACCGCACCGCGGCGGCGCACTGGGGCATCCGCCCCTCCGCCGCGGCCCGGATCGACGTCACCGTTCCCCGTACAAGCGGTGTCCGGAGCACGGCGGCGATCGTGGTCCACCGGCCGGGCCGCCCCATCGAGAGCGTGACGAGGGACGGGATCCCGGTGACGACGGCGGGGCGAACCCTCGCCGACCTCGCGACCGCCCTGCCGCGCCGCTCGCTCGAGAAGGCGTGCGAGGCGGCCGAGGCGCTCGGGCTCCACGTCGAGGTCGACCCGATGCACCCGGGCGCGAAGCGGCTCGCCGACGTCGATCCCGGCGTGATGACCCGGAGCCCGCTGGAGGACGAGTTCCTCGCGCTGTGCGACCGCTTCGGCATCCCGCGGCCGCTGGTGAACGCGAGGATCGAGGGGTTCGAGGTCGACTTCTGCTGGCCCGGGGAGCGGCTGATCGTCGAGACCGACGGACGGCGGCACCTCACGCGGGCGGCGTTCGAGCGCGACCGGGCCCGCGACGCGCTGCTCACGGCGGTCGGGTGGCGCGTGATGCGCTTCACGACGCAGCAGGTGCGCGGCGATCCGCCGACGATCGCCGCGCGGGTGCTCAGCGCGCGTAGTCCGTTGCTCGCGACTCCCGGATGACGGTGACCTTGATCTGGCCCGGGTACTCGAGCTCCTGCTCGATCTCGCGGGCGATCTCGTGCGACAGCAGGACCGCGCCGTCGTCGTCGAGCGCTGCCGGCTGGACCATGACGCGGATCTCGCGGCCGGCCTGCATCGCGTAGACCTTGTCCACGCCGTCGTGGCGGGTGGCGATCTGTTCGAGGTCGCGCAGGCGCTTGACGTACTGCTCGAGCGACTCGCCGCGCGCGCCGGGGCGGGCGCCCGACAGGGCGTCGGCGGACTGGACGAGCACGGCCTCGATCGTCTGTGGCTCGACCTCGTTGTGGTGCGCCTCCATGGCGTGGGCGACGGCCTCGCTCTCACCGTGGCGACGCGCGAGCTCGCCGCCGACGAGCGCGTGCGGGCCCTCGACCTCGTGCGAGACGGCCTTGCCGATGTCGTGCAGCAGGGCGGCGCGGCGGGCGGTCTTGGGCGAGGCGCCGAGCTCGTCGGCCATCATCGCGGCGAGGTGGGCGCACTCGACCGAGTGCGCGAGCACGTTCTGCCCGTACGACGTCCGGTACTTCAGGCGTCCGAGCATCTTCGTGAGCTCGGCGTCGAGGCCCTGGACGTTGGCGTCGAAGCACGCCTGCTCGCCGGACTCGGCGATGTGGCTCTCCAGCTCGGACTTCGCCTGGTAGTAGGTCTCCTCGATCCGGGCCGGGTGGATGCGCCCGTCCTGGAGCAGCTTCTCCAGCGTCATCCGGGCGATCTCGCGCCGCACCCCGTCGAACCCGGAGAGGATCACCGCGTTCGGCGTGTCGTCGATGATGAAGTCGACGCCGGTGAGGTGCTCGAGGGCTCGGATGTTGCGGCCCTCGCGGCCGATGATGCGGCCCTTCATGTCGTCGGCCTGCAGCTGGACCACCGACACGGTCGTCTCGGCGGCGTGGCCGGCGGCCAGCCGTTGCATGACGACCGACAGGATGTTGCGCACGCGGCGCTCGGCGTCCCGCTTGGTCTCCTCCTCGATCGCTCGGACTCGGCGCGCGGAGTCGTGCCGCACCTGGTCCTCGAGCTCCTTCAGCAGGAGCGCCTTGGCCTGCGAGGCGGAAAGGCCGGACGCGCGCTCGAGCGCCCGCACCGCCTTCTCGCGGGTGTCCTCGATCTGCCGTTCGCGATCTCCGAGTCGGCGCTCCCGGTCAGCCAGCTCGACCGTCCGCTTGTCGAGTGTCTGCTCGCGGGCCTCGAGCTTGGCCGTGGCGTTGCCGTCGACCAGCTGGGGTGATTTCGGCGGGGTGACGGCAGGTGGCGCCGGCCGGCCGGCGGGCGCCTGCGTGGCCGCCGTCGCGACCCCGGGCGAGCGCTTCGCCAGCACTCCTGCCGCGATCACCAGGCCAGCCGCGAGGCCCAGGGCCACCACGACCGCCGCGATCACGATTTCCATTGCGTTTCCTCTCCCCGGCGCCGTCGCCATGCGGCGGCGGCGCGAGCTCTCTCTGTGTCTCTGGAAACGCGGCAGGCCGATCCGTGCCCGGCAGGAGCGGGAGCGAGCAAGGATGGCGGCTCCGGTGCCGCCCAGTCAGATGGCGGCTAGGTGCGCTTTTGGGTCGGTTCTGCCGGGCGCGCCCGCCCGGAAGCGGTACACGATCGTCCGCTGAGATGGTTCGTGGTGGCCGACTTCACTGAAAGATGCTGCTTCCGCGTCAAAGATTGCTGATTTGCTGGTGTTTCACGAGCCAGGACGGCTCGGCCTGTCGCTTGAGCGGATCGTAGTACCGGCGAGGGCGTTCCGCAATCGGGTACTCACTCGAAGGCCGGTATGCCCGCATGACGGCGGATGGCGTCGTGCGCCAGCTCGAGGTCGTATCCCTTGCGAACGAGAACGCCCAGCGCCCGCTCGCAGTCGCGCGGCGTGGCCGGCGGTTCGGGAAAGCGGCGGCGCAGCAGCTCGACCGCCGCCTCGAGCTCGCCGTTCGCGTCCTGACACCCGACCGCGGCGGCGATCAGATCGCGATCGACACCCAGCGCGAGCAGGCGCCGCTCGATGCGATCGGCGCCCCAGTCGTCAAGCCGCCGGCGGTCCTCCGCGAACCGGTGCGCGAAGCGCTCGTCGTCCAGATAGCCCTGCTCGCGCAGCTCGCCGACCACGGTGTCGATCACCGCGGGCTCGACGCGCTTGTGAGCGAGCAGGCGAGCGATCTCGGCCACCGTGTGGTCGCGCCGGTTCAGCGCCCGCCAGGCGAGGTCGCGGCCGTGCTGGAGCCGGACCTCCGGGTCGAGCGCCCGCTCAGGCGGGCGCTCGTCCACGAAACGGTCTTCGCTATACAGCGGCGATCTCCGGGACCGGCGGGGCGTCCTCGTCGCGCTCGATCGGCTGCACGAGATCCTGCTCGCCGAGGCCGAGCGCCTCGTAGACCTTGGACTCGATCTCCTTGGCGATCTCGAGGTGCTCATCGAGGTACGCCTTGGCGTTGTTGCGGCCCTGGCCGAGCCGCTCGTCGCCGTAGGAGAAGAACGAGCCGGACTTGGCGACGATGCCGTGCTCGATGCCGAGGTCGAGAATGCAGCCGGAGCTGGAGATCCCCCTGCCGAACTCGATGTCGAACTCCGCCTGGCGGAACGGCGCCGCCACCTTGTTCTTGACGACCTTCACGCGGACGCGGTTGCCGACCGCCTCGGTGCCCTCCTTGAGGGTCTCGATGCGCCGGATGTCGAGCCGCTGGGACGAGTAGAACTTCAGCGCCCGGCCGCCCGGCTGCGTCTCCGGCGAGCCGAACATCACGCCGACCTTCTCGCGGATCTGGTTGACGAACAGGCAGAGCGTCTGCGTGCGGTTCAGGTTGCCGGCCAGCTTGCGCATGGCCTGCGACATCATTCGCGCCTGCACGCCGACCGTCTGGTCGCCCATCTGGCCCTCGAGCTCCGCGCGCGGGGTCAGCGCCGCCACCGAGTCGACAGACACGACGTCGACCGCTCCCGAGCGGACGAGCATGTCGGCGATCTCGAGCGCCTGCTCGCCGTAGTCGGGCTGCGAGACCAGCAGCTCGTCGATGTTCACGCCCAGGCGCTGGGCGTACAGCGGATCCATGGCGTGCTCCGCGTCGATGAACGCGCACACGCCGCCGAGCTTCTGCGCCTCGGCGATCACGTGGTAGACGAGGGTGGTCTTACCGGAGGACTCCGGGCCGAAGACCTCGACGATGCGGCCCCGCGGCATGCCGCCGATGCCCAGCGCGAGGTCGAGTGAAAGCGCTCCTGTCGGGATGGCGGCGACCTTGACCTGGGCGCCCTCGTCACCCATACGCATGACGGTGCCCTTGCCGAACTGGCGCTCGATCTGCGCGAGCGCCCCCTGCAGGGCGGCGTCACGCGCCTTGGCGTCTTGGTTGCTCATGGTCCGATGGAGTCTGGAGGCGGCATCGGACAGACCGCAACACGCGTTCGCAACGAATTGCGCGCGGATCAGTGCAGATTCAGACGCACGAGCGGCACGTAGCGGGCGCCGTGCGGATGCAGGCGCGAGAGGAACAGCGTGAGCGCCTCGCCGTGGAACTCCAGCGGCTCCGGGGCGACGGAGATCGAGCGCGGCGGGCGGGCCCGCTGTCTGAGGCGGGCGACGGTCGCGTGGGCGCGGAACCGGCGCTTCTCGGGGGTGAAGACGCCGGCGGCCTCGAGGCCCTCGCTGACCCGGGACTGGAGGGCCGCGAGCGTGCCGTCGGGGTCTTCGAGGGCGGCGCACAGGACGCGGGGGCGGCGCGGCGGGAGCAGGAGCGCGTCGGTGAGGGCGAGGCGGGGCGCGGGACCCACCGCGGAGTAGAGGACCTCGTCGATGGCGGGGACGTCGTCGGCGGGGCGGCGCCCGAGGAAGGCGAGCGTGAGGTGGAGTGCTTCGGGGGCGACCGGTCGCCAGATCTGCGGGTCGGCGGCCGCGTCCCGGAAGGCGACGAGCACGTCGCGGGCGGCGGGCGGCAGCTCGAGCGCGACGAAGAGGCGGAGGTCGCGCGGCGGCGAGGACGAGTCGGGCGCGGCGGACGAGGACGAGTAGGCGCGCGGACGACGACGAGGCCGGACGGGACGATGAGGAGTCGGGCGCGGCGGACGAGGACGGGTCGTCGGCAGTCACGACTGCGTCGGACTCGCCGCGGAGCAGCCGCCGGAGCAGGTGCATGACCGCGGTGGTGGTGCGGTCGCGGATCATCGCCCGGTCGCCCGGGAGCTGGAGCGTGCGGTCGAGCCGCCCGCTCCCCGACGAAACCGAGACGCAGACCATGCCGACCGGCTTCTCCGGGGTCCCCCCGCCCGGGCCGGCGATGCCGGTGATGCCGACGCCCACGTCGGCGCCGAACCGCCCCCGAGCGCCGTCGGCCAGGGCGACCGCCACCTCCGGCGAGACCGCGCCCACGCGCGCGATCAACGACTCCGGGACGTCCGCCAGCGCCACCTTGGCCTCGTTCGAGTACACGACCACGCCGCCCAGCACATACTCCGACGAGCCGGCGCGCTCGGTCAGCCGCCCCGCCATCAGCCCGCCCGTGCAGGACTCGGCCACGGCCACCGTCCGAACCGGCGGGCCGAGGAGCAGCCCCGCAACGATCTCGTCGATCGTCGAGCCGTCGCGCGAGAACACGGTCGCCCCGTGGCGCTCCAGCAGCGCCGCCTCGAACGCGTCGTACGCGTCACACGCTGACGACGGGAAAACGGTCGCCACCTCGAGCTCGCCGCGTCGCAGGCAGGTCGTGATCTCCAGCGACGACGTATCCACCGAAAGCCCCCGCAGCGTCCGGGCCAGCTCGGACTCCGGGATCCCGATCATCCGGATGATCCGCTGCTCGAGCGAGTCGGTCAGCAGCGCCCGCACCGCCGGAGTCCGCACCGCCTCGGCCCACATCGGCTGCAGCTCGCCGGGCGGCCCCGGCAGCACCACGACCGGCGGCCGGCCGTCACCCGACACGACGAGCCCGGGCGCGGTCCCCACCGGCTCGAGCACGACCGCGCCGTCAGGCACGAGAGCCTGCTTGCGCGCGCCCGCCCGCATCCCCTCCTCGGACGCGTCCCGCCACCGCCGCCGCATCCGCGCCACGATCTGCCAGATCCGCTCCTCCAGCGCCGGGTCCACCGACATCGGACGGCCGGCGAACCCCGCGACGACGTCTGCGGTCAGATCGTCGGCCGTGGGACCCAGCCCGCCGGACGTGATGATCAGGTCCATCCGCTCAGAAGCCAGGAACTCCAGCGCGGCGCGCACGTCCGAAGGCCGGTCGCCCACCACCATCACGTGCGCGAGCGAGACCCCCGCCCCCCGCAGCTGCTCGGCCAGCCACGGCCCGTTGGCGTCCCGGATGATCCCGGAGAGCACCTCGGTGCCGGTGACGACGATGCCCGCGCGGGCGCTCACGACGAGCAGTCGGGCCGCGCGTCCGCCGACAGCCGGCGGGGCTGCTTCCCGGGCCGGATCACGTACCCGATCGGGTCGGCGCTCGCCGCCACCGCGTAGGACTTGCCGTTGACCAGCATCCGCACATTGTCGTTGCCGAAGTTCGTGCGGAACAGCTTGGACGTGAACGTCTTCGTGCGCGTCCCCGCCTCGAGGGTCTCCTCGTCGATCACCTGCTCGCCGCTCGCGTCGACCAGGCAGACGTAGACCGGGCCGGTCGCCTCGAGCCGGAGCTTGACCCGCTCGGGCGCCGCGGGCGCGCGCTTCTCCTTCTTCTTCTTGCGCTCCGGGGTCGGCGCGGGCGTCGCCTCCTGGCCCGTATTCGACGGCCCGGCCGGCTCCTCGTCGTCGTTCCCGTAGGTGCCCAGCACCCAGAAGAACGCGACGAGTGCGACGGCGCCCGCCGCGATGACGAGGATCGGCCCCGCCGCGGCCAGGCGCGCTCGCCGGCGCGGTGCCGCCCGGCCGGCGCGACGGGCCGCGAACGGCGTGAGGTCCTGCGTCGACGGCCGCTCGTAGCGCTGGCGGTACTCCTCGACGAGCAACCGCGCGTCGAGCCCCAGGTACTCCGCGTAGGTGCGCAGGAACGACTTGACGAACGTGGGACCCGGAAGCAGGTCCCACTCCTCGTTCTCCAGGGCGCGCAGGTACTTCCCGCGGATCTTCGTGGCCGTCTCGACCTCGGTCATGTCGATCCGCCGCCGCATCCGCGCCTCGCGCAGCGTCTCGCCGATCTCAGGCATGGCCAGGGAAGAGGCTACTCAGGCGGATCCTCGTCGAGCACCGGGACGGGCTGCTCGCCGAGCGCCG
Source organism: uncultured Solirubrobacteraceae bacterium (assembly GCA_963759375.1). GTDB lineage: Bacteria > Actinomycetota > Thermoleophilia > Solirubrobacterales > Solirubrobacteraceae > DASSUW01. The sequence continues at coordinate 431,347 of CAVWYY010000002.1, forward strand.
CGAGCACCCGCGGCACGTCGCCTTCGGAGATCAGCACCTGCCGCGGCTTGGATCCCTCGTAACCGGAGATGACTCCCCGGCGCTCGAGCATGTCGATGAGGCGCCCCGCACGCGTGTAGCCCAGGCGCAGGCGCCGCTGGAGCATCGAGGTCGAGGCGGTCTGCATCTCGGCGACCAGCCGGATCGCGTCGGACAGCAGCGGATCCTCGTCGGGGTCGAACCCGTCCTCGGAGCCACCGTCCTCGGAAGGCGCCTCCTCGACCTCCTCGAGCAGCTCCTCGCGGAACTCCGGCTCGCCCTGCTTGCGCCAGTCCTCGGTCAGCGCCGCGATCTCCGACTCGTCGATGAACGCGCCCTGGATGCGCTGCAGCCGCGACGAGCCCACGGGCGAGAACAGCATGTCGCCCATGCCCAGCAGCGACTCGGCGCCGTTCTGGTCGAGGATCACGCGCGAGTCGGTCTGCGAGGACACCGCGAACGCGATCCGCGAGGGGACGTTCGCCTTGATCATGCCCGTGATCACGTCCACGCGCGGGGACTGCGTCGCGAGCACCAGGTGGATGCCGACCGCGCGCGCCTTCTGGGCGATGCGGATGATCGAGTCCTCGACGTCGGCGGGCGCGACCATCATCAGGTCCGCCAGCTCGTCGATCACGCACAGCACGTACGGGAGCGGGGCCTCGCCCCGCCGCACGCGCACCGCGTTGAGGTCGTGCAGCGTGCGCGTCCGGGACAGCGACATGTACGAGTAGCGCTGCTCCATCTCGCGCACGAGGTTCTGCAGCGCGGTGGCGGCCTTGCGCGGCGACGTGATGACCGGCGTGAGCAGGTGCGGGATCGAGTCGTAGTGCGTGAGCTCGACCTGCTTGGGGTCGACCAGCACCATCCGGACCTCATGCGGCGTGGCGCGCAGCAGGATCGAGGAGAGCATCGCGTTCACGGCGCCGGACTTGCCGGCGCCGGTGGTGCCGGCGACGAGCAGGTGCGGCATCTTCGCCAGGTCGGCGCCGATCGCCCGCCCGGCGACGTCCTTGCCGAGCCACACGGTCAGCGGCGACCAGTCGGCCGGCGGCGCCTGGTAGACGTCGCCCAGGTGCACGATCCGGCGCCGGGCGTTCGGCACCTCGACGCCGACGGCCTGCTTGCCCGGGATCGGCGCCAGGATGCGGATGTCCGAGGCGGCCAGCGCGTACGCGAGGTCGTCCTTGAGCTGCGCGACCTTGCCGACCTTGATGCCCGGCGCCAGCCGCAGCTCGTAGCGCGTGATGTGCGGGCCGGCGACCTTGCCGATCACCCGCGCCTCCACGCCGAAGTGGCCGAGCGCTTCGACCAGCGCCGCGGCGGTCTTCTCCTGGCCCGCCGTGTCGGGTCGTGATGCCTCCTCGGAGGAGCGCTTGAGGAAGGCGTTGTCCGGCACGCGCCACTCGAAGTCGGCGGACTCGGTGACCTCGGGGCGGTAGCGGCCCTGCGGCGTGAGCTTCTCGGGGTCGACAGGCGCTCGCGTGACACCCGGCTCGTCCGTCTCAGGGTCCTCGGCCAGCCGAGGCTCCGGCTCGGGTTCCGGCTCCGGCTCAGGCTCAGGCTCGGGTTCTTCGACGACCTCGGTGGGCTCGTCGTACAGATCCGGGTAGCGATCCTCACCCGACCAGAACGACTCGGGCTCGGGAGCCCGCGACACCCGCGCCTCGCCCGTCTCCAGCGCGGCCAGCTCCTCTGTCGCTCGCCGCCGCTGCACCGCACCGCGCATGTCGCGCGTGGCCGAAGACACCGAGTCGGTCGTCGCCTTCACCACTCCGGCGATCGACGCGCCGGTCAGCAGCAGCACCGCGGCCAGGAACACGAACAGCGCCACCACATGCGCGCCGACGCTGCCCAGCGCGCTCGACAGCCCCCAGTAGAGCGCCTCGCCGAACACGCCGCCGCGGGGCCGCACCCACTCGGCGTCCCAGTGCACCGCGCTGCCGCCCGGGCCCAGCCCGAGCGTCCCGGCCGCCAGGCCGAGCGCGAGCGCGAGGAACAGGCACAGCCCGCCCGCCCGGAAGGGCCGTACGCTGGGCAGCACCGGCCGCAGCACCAGGATCGCGCCGGCGGCGACGAACGCCACCGGCACGAGGTAGTGCACGGCGCCGACCAGGTCGCGGAGACCGTCGACGGCGCGGCTGCCACCGGCGCCGCCGTCCCAGTCGAGGTAGATCAGGCCGCCGAAGAAGATGCCCGCGGCGACGAGCGCGAGCCCGATCATGTCCAGCTGGCGCTGCTCGAGCTGGGGCAGGTTCGGCCAGCTCACCGGTGCGGCCCGGCGGGCTCGGGACTTGGTCTTGCGCTTCGGCATCTCGGCCGATGCCCCTTCGACGCGTGCCGACTGCCTCCTGCCGCCGTACCATCATGAGCGTGGAAGCCTCCGACCGCCCCGTTCGCGTGCTCGTCGTCGAGGACGACACCGAGATCGCCCATGTCCTCCAGCGCTCGCTGCGGTTGGACGGCTACGACGTCAAGCTCGCCGGCGACGGCGTCCAGGCGCTCGACGAGGCGCACGCGTTCCTGCCGGACCTGATCGTGCTCGACCTCGGGCTGCCGCGACTGGACGGCATCGACGTCGCCCGCCGGCTGCGCGAGGACGGCGACGATGTCCCGATCCTCATGCTCACCGCGCGTGACGCGCTCGAGTCGAGAGTCGAGGGGCTCGACGTCGGGGCCGACGACTACCTCGTCAAGCCGTTCGAGCGCCAGGAGCTGCTGGCCCGGCTCCGCGCGCTGCTGCGGCGCCGCCCGCCGCGCGGCATGGCGCCGCTGCGGGTGGGCGACCTGATGCTCAACCCCGACACCCACGAGGTCACCCGTGGCGAGCGGGCGATCGACCTCACGCAGCGCGAGTTCGAGCTGCTCGAGTACCTGATGCGCAACGAGCGACTGGTGATCTCCCGGCAGAAGCTGCTCGACGAGGTCTGGGGCTATGACCCGTTCTCGATCACCAACACGATCGAGGTCTTCGTGTCCAACCTGAGAAGAAAGCTCGAAGCCGGTGGCGAGCCTCGACTCCTCCATACGGTCCGCGGCGCGGGCTACGTCCTCCGCGTATAGGCGGCTGCCGATCCGCTGGCGCCTGGCCGGCGGCTCCGCAGCCCTCACGCTTGTGATCCTCTGCGGCTTCGCGGCGATCGTCGGCGTCCTCACCACGCGGCAGATCCACGAGGACTTCCACGACGAAGTGGCCCGCAGCGCCGACCGGCTGGAGAAGGACGCGCAGTTGCGGCTGGTGTACATCAACGGCCAGGCCGTGCTGCGGCCGGTCCGCAGCACGGTCGACCTCGACGACTTCGCGGCGTCCCAGAACGCCGCCATCCGCGTGGTGACCGAGGACGACACGGTCGGCTACAGCACGGCGAGGGCCCCCGACTTCGGGCCGCCGCTCCGCGCCACGTCGTTCGAGGTCGCAGGCTGGCGGGTCGAGACGCGGCCCGTCGAGGTCGTCGGCTGGCCCGACCGCTTCTTCGTGCAGTACGCGCGCCCGGTCTCGGAGATCCAGGAAACCGCCAACCGCGTCAAGGTGTTCCTCGCGTTCGGCGTGCTCGGCGGCGCGTTGCTCGCGCTGCTGGCCGGCCTCGCCACCGCCCGCCGCGCGATGGAGCCGATCACCGAGCTCACCGAGGCGGCCCGCAAGATCGAACAGTCGCGCGACGCGTCGCTGACCCTCCCCCACCCCGAGTCCGACGACGAGGTCGCCGAGCTGGCCCGCACGCTCGACGCGATGCTCATCTCGCTCGACGGCGCACGCAGCGAGACCGAGGGCGCGCTCGCCCGCCAGCGCGAGTTCGTCGCCGACGCCTCGCACGAGCTGCGCACGCCACTGACCTCGGTGCTGGCCAACCTCGAGCTGCTCGAGGAGGAGCTGACCGGCGAGCAGCGCGACACCGCCGCCTCCGCGTTGCGCTCGTCGCGCCGGATGCGCCGCCTGGTCGGCGACCTGCTCCTGCTCGCCCGCGCCGACGCCGGCCGCCAGGCGCCGCACCAGGCCGTCGACATGTCCGCGGTCGTCACCGAGGCGGCCGCCGAGCTCGAGCCGGTGGCCGGCGACCACGAGATCTCGGTCTCCGCCCCGGCCGGCATGCACGTGGACGGCGCGCGCGACGAGCTGCACCGCCTCGTCCTGAACCTGATGGAGAACGCGCTGCGCCACACCGACCCTGGCACCGCGGTCGAGACCACGGTCGAGCGCAACAACGGCGCGGTCGTGGTCTCGGTGGAGGACGACGGTCCGGGCATCCCGTCCGATCTCCGGGAGAAGGTGTTCGAGCGCTTCTACCGCGGCACCGGCGACCGCAGCGGGTCCTCCGGGCTCGGTCTCTCGATCGTTCGCGCGGTCGCCGAATCGCATCGCGGCAGCGTCCGCCTCGAGGAGCCGCTGGACGGCCGCGGGGCGCGCTTCGTGGTCCGCCTGCCGACAGCCTGACCGCCCCTCAAGTCGGCGCACCCCGGGTCGATCTCCCGGGAGACATGTCCGAGTCCACTTCACAGCAGCTGGTCGTGTTCTCGCTCGGGAGCGAGGAGTACGCGCTCCCGATCGGCTCCGTCCACGAGATCATCCGCTTCACCGAGCCGCGCACCGTCGCGTCCGACGCGGCCTGGATCCGCGGCGTCATCGGGCTCCGCGGCAAGATCATCCCGATCTTCGACCTCGCCAGCCGCATGGAGCTCGAGACCGTCGGCACGGTGCCCGGCAAGATCGTGATCGTCGAGTCCGGCACCGGCCAGGTCGGCGTCATGGTCGACGACGTCGAGGAGGTCCTCACCGTCGGCTCGGACCAGCTCGCGGACGTCCCGACCGCCAACAGCGAGGCGATCGAGGCGATCGCCAAGATCGGCGACCGGCTCGTGATCCTCCTCAACCCGGCCGGTCTGTTCGCGCGCCCCGGCGCCGACGACCTCGCCGCCGCCTGACCCGCGGGCCGCGGTGCTCGACACGCCGAAGCGACGCATCGTCGTAGCCGACGACTCGCGGCTGATGCGCCGCATGCTGTCGGACGCCCTCGCCCAGCAGGGCTTCGACGTCGTGGCCACCGCGGCCGACGGCGACGAAGCGCTCGCCGCCTGCAACGAGCACCGGCCCGACGCCCTGACCCTCGACCTGGCCATGCCCGGCATGGACGGGATCGGCGTGCTGCGCGCACTCCGCGAGGGCCGCGCCGCCCGCGTGCCGGTCGTGGTCGTGTCCGCCTTCTCCCCCGCCCACGGCGCCCGCGCGGTCGACGCGCTGGCCGAGGGCGCGTTCGACCTGGTGCCCAAGCCCGCGTTCGGCGAGTCGCTCGGCACGTTCACCGCCGAGCTGGGCCGCAAGGTCGAGGCCGCCGCCCACAGCGGCCGCGTCCGCAGGCCGGCCGCGCGCATCACGCCCCGCCGTCCGACGCACGCCGGCCCGGTCCGCGCCGGCAAGCGCCTCGTCGTCATCGCCTGCTCGACCGGCGGCCCGAAGGCGCTCGGCGAGCTCATCCCCCAGCTGCCGTCGCCGCTCGGCGCCGGCGTCGTGATCGTCCAGCACATGCCGCCCGGCTTCACCGCCTCGCTGGCCTCCCGGCTCGACGCCGCGTCGCCCCTCGCGGTCGCGGAGGCCACCGGCGGCGAGTCGCTCGCCCCCACCACCGCGCTCGTGGCGCCCGGCGGCTCGCACCTGCGCGTCGGCCCCGACCGCCACGCCCGCCTGTCCGGCGACGAGCCGGTCGGCGGTCTGCGCCCGCGCGCGGACTTCACGATCGCCGATGCCGCCAAGGCCTACGGCTCGCGGATGGTGCTGGTCGTGCTGACCGGCATGGGCCGCGACGGCCTGGAGGGCGCCCGGGCGGTCAAGGCCGTCGGCGGCCGCGTCCTCTGCGAGGCCGAGTCCACCTGCGCCGTCTACGGCATGCCGCGGGCGGTCGCCGAGGCCGGGCTGGCCGACGAGGTCCTGCCGCTCGACGAGCTGGCCGCCGCGATCGTCCGCGAGGCCGGGCGATGAGCACGCTGTCCGAGCGCATCGCCGCGCGCCAGGCCGCGATCCGCGCCCCGGCGTTCGAGGCGACCGTCAAGGCCGACGACTTCACCGCGCTGTGCGAGCTGGTCCGCCGGCTCAGCGGCGTCGACCTGCTCCAGTACAAGCGCGGCCAGATGGAGCGCCGGGTGCGCAGCTTCGCCCAGCGCCGTGGCACGCCAGAGCTCGCCGCCTACGGCCGGCGCCTGCAGACCGAGCGGGAGGAGCTCGACGCGTTCCTGGACCGCGTGACGATCAACGTCTCGCACCTGTGGCGCCACGAGGACCAGTGGACCGCGCTGGGCAGGACGATCCTCCCCGAGCTGGCCGAACGGCGCCGCGTCCGCTGCTGGAGCGCCGGCTGCTCCTACGGCGCCGAGGCGTTCACGCTGGCGGCCGTCGCGCAGGACTCCATCCCGTCCGCGCGCGTCGAGATCCACGGCACCGACCTCGACCGCAGGATGGTCGAGAAGGCCCGCGCGGGCCGCTTCTCGGCCGAGGATGCCCGCACCGCGCCGAAATCCCTGCTGCAACGTTGGTTCGTGCCTGCCGATGAAGGGGGTGGATGGCAGGCGAGGCCGGAGTTGATGCGGATGACCCGCTTCGAAGTCGGCGATCTCCTGCGGATGCCCGTTCAGCGGGCCCGATACGACCTGATCATGTGCCGTAACACCGTCATCTACTTCACCGAGGAGGTCCGCGACGCGCTCCATGCGCGGCTGGCCGACGCGCTTGCGCCCGGCGGATACCTGGTGGTCGGCACCTCCGAGCGCGTCGCCGCCCCGGCCGCGCTCGGCCTCGAGTCCCCGTTCCACTTCATCTACCGGAAGACCTGATGGACGTCTCGGAATACCTTCCGATGTTCCTCGCCGAGGGCCGAGAGCACCTGCAGGAGCTCAACCTCGCCGTCGTCCGGATCGAGGAGAGCCCCGACGACCAGGAGACGGTCGACGAGATCTTCCGCATCGCGCACTCGCTGAAGGGCATGAGCGCGACGATGGGATTCGCCGGCATGGCGGCGCTCACGCACGAGATGGAGGACGTCTTCGAGCTGCTGCGTCAGCGCAAGGGCGGCCTCTCCCGCGAGGCGGTCGACGTGCTGCTCGAGTGCCTCGACGCCCTGTCCGCCGCCATCGACGCGATCGACGAGGCGGGCGAAGAGGAGATCGCGCCCGAGCCGCTCATCGAGCGCCTGAAGGGCCTGGTCCGCGACCGCGACGCCGCGCCGGAGGCGGCCGCGCCCGCCGCGATGCCGCTCGACCTTGCCGTGCTGGCCGACGGGCGCCGCGTGGTCCAGGTCAGCGCGACCCTGTCCGAGGACGTCCAGATCCCGTCCGTGCGCGCCTACATGGTGCTGGCGGCGCTCGCCGAGCTCGGCGAGACGCTCCACTGCGTGCCGGCTCCGGACGACATCGAGACCTTCAGCGGCCGCGCGATCGACGCCTGGATGGTGTCCGAGCGCGCCGACGCCGAGCTCGCCGCCGTGGCCGGCGCGGTGTCCGATGTCGCGCACGTCGAGGTGTTCGAGGCGGTCGACGCCGTCGAGGACAGTCGCCGAAGGTCGAGGCCGCGCGCGAGGGATTCCCAGGCCGCCAAGAGCTCGTCCACGGTCCGGGTCGACGCCGAGCGGCTCGACCAGCTCATGCACTTCATGGGGGAGCTCGTGCTGCACCGCACCGCGGTCGAGGCGCTCGCCACCGACGCCGACGTGCCCGGCCTCTCGCAGGCGATGCAGAACCTCACCCGTACGTCGCACGCCCTCCAGGCGATGGTCATGCAGGTCCGGATGATTCCGGTCGAGGCCGTCTTCCTCCGCTTCCCGCGCTTGGTCCGCGACCTCTCCACCAAGCTCGGCAAGCAGGTCGAGCTGGACCTGATCGGCAAGGACACCGAGCTCGACCGCACGGTGGTCGACGCGCTCGGCGACCCGCTCGTGCACCTGATCCGCAACGCGCTCGACCACGGGCTCGAAGGCCCGGAGGAGCGCGTCGCGGCCGGCAAGCCTGCGACCGGCACGCTGCACCTGTCCGCCCGCCACGCCGGCGGCAACGTGGTCATCGAGGTGCGCGACGACGGCCGCGGCATCGACCCGGCGAAGGTGGCCCGCAGGGCCGTCGACCGCGGGCTGGTGCCGGCGGACACCGTCGAGACGACCGACATGGCCAAGGCCATCGAGCTGCTGTTCCACCCGGGCTTCTCCACCGCCGAGGTCACCAGCGACATCTCCGGCCGCGGCGTCGGCATGGACGTGGTGCGCAGCACGATCCGCGAGCTCGGCGGCGAGGTCGTCATGACCTCCGAGCAGGGCGAGGGCACCGTGGCGCAGATCCGGCTGCCGCTGACGCTGGCGATCATGGCCGCGCTGCTGGTCGAGGCCGACAGCCGCCCGTTCGCCATCCCGCTCCACCGCATCGAGCGCACGGTCCGGCTGGCCGATCACACGGTCCGCTCGGTGGCCGGCAGCCGCATGCTGGTCATGCGCGACGGCGTGCTCCCGATCGTCGACGCCGCCGAGCGCTTCGGTGGCTCGGCCGCCCCCGAGGCGGCCTACGCGGTGATCGTCCGCGCCGCCTCCGGCTCGCTGGCGGTGACCGTCACCACGCTCTTCGGCCAGCGCGAGCTGGTCACGCGGCCGCTTCCGCCAGAGGTCGCCGAGAACTCCGCGCTCTCGGGCGCCGCCGTCATGTCCGACGGCCAGATCGCCCTGATCGTCGACTGCGACGCCCTCGAGACGTCCTCCGCCCTCGTCACCGCCTGAGAAAGGATTCCGTTGAGCCACTACACCGAACTCCAGCTGGACGCTCTCCGCGAGCTGGCCAACATCGGCTCGGGGACCGCGTCGACTGCGCTTTCGGGCATGCTGGGGCGGTCCGTGGACATCTCGGTCCCGAACGCGCGGGCGCTGCCGTTCGCCGAGGCCGTCGAGGCCGCCGGCCCGGCGGAGCAGCCGATCACCGGGATCGTGCTGGGGATCGTCGGCGACATGAACGGCACGGTGCTGCTGCTCGTCCCGCCGGCCGACGCCGACGCGCTCTGCCGCATGCTCGGCGTCGAGCCCGACGACGAGGTCGCCCTGTCCGCCCTCGGCGAGATCGGCAACATCGTCGGCACCTCGTACATCAACGCTCTCGCCGGCATGACCGGCATGGAGATCGAGCCGACCCCGCCGTCCACCGCGACCGACATGCTCGGCGCCCTCGTCGCCTCGGTGCTCGCGAGCCAGGCCCACGCCGCCGACACCGCGCTGATGCTCGACTCGAACCTCGTCGTCGAGGGCGAGGACTGCGCGGTCTCGTTCCTTCTCGTCCCCGACCAGGGCGGCGTCACGACGCTGCTCGACCGCCTCGGACTGATCTGATGATGGCTACGGAGACCATGGTGCGGATGGGTGAGCTCGCGGTGTCGAGCGAGCCTGGCCACGTGCTGGTCTCGCTCGGGCTCGGCTCGTGCATCGGACTCGCGCTGATCGACCGGAAGATGGGCATCGCCGGTCTGGCTCACGTCGTCCTGCCGGAGTCGCAGGGCCACGACGAGACGGATGCGCGCAAGTTCGCCGATCACGCCGTGCCGGAGCTGGTCTCCGCGCTCGAGGCCGCGGGCGCCCGCAGGATGCGCCTGGAGGCGGTGCTCGTCGGTGGCGCCAGCATGTTCGCCGTCTCGGCCTCGAACCTCGAGGTCGGGCAGCGCAACGAGGCCGCCGTCCTCGCGCAGCTGAAGCGCCTGCGCATCCCGGTGCGCGCGGTGGCGACCGGCGGCAACACGGGCCGGACGATCCGCGTGGACGTCGAGACCGGCGCCGTGACCTACCGTGAGGCCGGCGGCGAGGACATCGAACTGATGGCGGTGGAGGCATGAGCGGACAGGTCCTGAGCGCCGACGCGATCGCCGCGCTGGTCGATGCCGCCCGCGAGGGTCGCCTCCCCGACGAGGCCCCCTCGCCGCAGCGGCGCCGGCGCCTGCGCCCGGTCGACTTCACGCGCCCGACCAAGTTCACGTCCGACCAGGAGCGCCGCCTCCAGCGCACGCTCGAGGCGTTCTGCCGCACGGCGGCGACGCGCCTGTCGGCCGAGCTCCGCGTCCCGCTCGAGCTCGAGGTCATCAACAGCTCGCAGCTGACGTGGGCCAACGCCCACGCGCAGGTGCTCGACGGGTCGGTCGACGCGATCGCCGAGATCCAGCCGATCGGGACCCGCCTGATGATCAGCGCCGAGCCCGGTCTCGTGCTCGGGGCGATCGAGCTGCTGCTGGGCGGCACGGACCCGGCGAAGGCCACCGAGCGGCGGTTGAGCGACATCGACTGGGCGCTGGCCCGCCACTTCTTCGACCGCATGCTCGCGCAGCTGTCGGTGATCTGGACCGACATGGTCCAGCTCGAGCTCGCGGTCGCGCAGCTGGAGACGCACCTGGAGACCGCGCAGCTGGTCTCGGTCTCCGAGCCGACGCTGAGCTTCACGATGGAGGCGCGCTTCAACGGCGTCTCGTCGACGATCGTCATGCTGCTCCCGTGGTCGGCGATCGCGCCGGTGGCCGATCGCTTCGCCCAGCGCGACGACGCGCCGGACCGCGGCGAGGAGGAGATCCGCCGCGTGCGCCGCGCCGTCGGCGGGGTCGACATGACCGTGCGCGCCGAGGTCGCCAGCGTCGAGCTGCCGATCGAGCAGGTGCTCGCGCTGCAGCCCGGCGACGTGCTGCGGCTCGACGCGCCCGCCGATGCCGGCATCACCCTCTACGCCGACAAGGTCCCGGTCCACCGGGCCAAGCCGGGCCGCAGCGGCAGCCGCCGCGCGGTGCAGATCACCGAGCGCGTGGGGAGGCCACGATGAGCGCTGACGCCCTGATCCGTCTCGGCCAGTCCACCTCGGAGGCGGTCTCCGGCGTGCTGGAGATGTTCGCCCCCGGCAAGATCGTGCCGGGAGACGTCTCCGTGGTCGAAAACCCGCTGGGCTCGCTGGCGCTGCCGGCGGTCGCCACCAGCGTGTCCTACGTGGACGGCGTGACCGGCGGCAACGTGTTCGTCATGACGCTCGACGGCGCGCGCAAGCTCGCCGCGGCGATGATGGGCATCGAGCAGCCGGAGGACCCGGAGGCGCCCGAGCTGTCCGAGCTCGAGCTCTCCGCGGTGTCCGAGGCCATGAACCAGATGATGGCCTCCGCCGCGATGGCGATCTCGTCGGTGCTCGGCAACGACGTCGAGATCGGCACGCCGGAGACCAAGACCTTCACCGAGCCGGCGCAGGCGGCGGCCGACGCCTACCCCAGCACCCCGTATGCCGTGCAGGCGCGCTTCACCGTGTGCGGCGAGCCGTGCCGGCTCGTGCAGCTCGTGCCGAACGCGTTCGTCGTCCGCATGGAGACCGCGCTCGACGAGCTGGGCGCCGAGGTGCCGTCGCTCGCCGAGCACGCGGCCGGCGGCTACGTCACCGCTCCCGTGGCGGGGCCGTCGCTCGCCGGCATCCCGGTGCGCGTGTGGGCCGAGCTCGGCCGCGCGCGGATGCCGTCCGCCCAGGTGGTCGGCATGCCCCCGGGCGCGGTGGTGGAGCTCAACCAAGCTGCTGACGAGCCGATCGACCTCTACGTCAACGGCACGCTCTTCGCGACCGGCCGCCTGATGGTGGTCGACGGCAACGACTGGGCCGTGCGGATCGAAACGGTCCTGTCGTCCTCGAACGCTTCAGATGAGATGGAGGTGGCCCGATGGCCCGAGTCCTGGTAGTCGACGACGCCGCTTTCATGCGGAAGATGGTGAGCGACGCGCTCACGAAGGGTGGCCACGAGGTGGTCGGCGAGGCCGGCGACGGCGTGGAAGCGATCGCTCGGTTCCAGGAGCTCAAGCCGGAGGTCACGACCCTCGACATCACGATGCCCGAGAAGGACGGCCTGTCCGCTCTACGGGAGATCATCGACCTCGATCCGTCCGCGCGCGTGATCATGTGCTCGGCCCTGGGCCAGGAGTCGAAGGTCCTCGAGTCGATCAAGCTCGGCGCCAAGGACTTCGTCGTCAAGCCGTTCCAGCCGGACCGGGTCCTCGAGGCCGTCGGCAAGGCGCTGGCCTAGCCGGAGGGTTGCGAGCCCCGGCCGAGCTCCCTCCCGGCCGGTGCCCACGACGTACGTCTTGGTGGAGGTGAGCCCGCCGAGCAGGCGCGTCTGCGTCCGGGGGTCCTGCCCGTCGTGCTCACCGTGGGACATGGTGCGTCGAGTCGCCCGCTGCCACCATCGGCCGACAGGTCGATCCGGCGGCTGAACTTGACCTCCACCGATCGGTGGAGGTGACCTCAACCTTCAGCGGATCAGGCCGCGGCGCATCCCCTCGGCCACCGCGGCCGCGCGGTCCGAGACCTCGAGCTTCTCGTAGAGGTTGTGCAGGTGGGTCTTGACGGTCGCGGTGCTCAGGTGGAGCCGGCCGGCGATGTCGGGCGCGGAGGCGCCGGCCGCCAGCAGGCCGAGGATCTCCCCCTCGCGCGGCGTCAGCAACGCTGACTCGGCCGTGCGCCGATGCTGCATCTCGGCGGTCATGCTCGCGAGTGCCTCGCCGGACACGACGGTCCGGCCGGCGGCGACGGCGCGGATGGCGTCGCAGATCTCCGCGCGGTCGGCGTCCTTGGCGACGTAGCCGGACGCGCCGAGGCTCAGGCACTCGTGCACCTCCTCCCCCGCGAGGCTCACCGAGAGCACGAGCACCGCGCACGGCAGCCCGTCGGGCTCCAGCTCCTCCAGCACGCCGCGGGCGCCCATGCGCGGCATGCTCAGGTCGAGCACGGCGACGTCGGGAGCGTCCGCGCGGATCTGCCGGAGCGCCTGCGTGCCGTCGGTGCAGGTGGAGACGAGCTCGAGGTCGGCCGTGCGCTCGATGGCGGCGGCCAGACCGTCGAGGTACACGGGATGGTCGTCTGCGAGTAGAACGCGCGTCCCGGCCGCCATCGCTCCTGCTTCTAGCACACGGGGGTTGCGCAAACGCTGGTGTCGCACCACAATCCCGCGCCGTGTTGGCTGTAGCAGGCGCCGTGCGGAGGCGGTACGCATCGGCGGAGCGCCCGATCGTCCTCCGGGGAGTGGCGGTGGCGGTGATCGTGGTGCTCTCGGTCATCGCGTCCGACCGGGAGGACTGGGACTCGATCGGGCTGCTGCTGACGCTCGGGCTGGGCACGATCGTGGCCGACCTGGCGTCCGTCGCCGCCCGCTCGGTCCGGCTGTCCGTCGGGCTGATGGTGCAGACCACGGCGATGGCGCTGCTCGGCCCCGCGCCGGCCGTGCTGATCGCGATCGTGTCGACGCTCATCGACGCGCGCGTGAACCGCGTGTCGCTCGCGTCGACCATGAACAACCTGCTGACGTTCTCGCTGCTCGGCCTGGTGGGCGGCGTGTTGTTCGAGGTGCTGGGCGATTGGCTGGACCTCGGGGTCGAGGACACGGCCTACGCCCTGCTCGCCCTCCCGGTCTATCTCCTGCTCGCCGCGATCAATCTCGCGATGGTCACGGTCATGCACCCGGAGCTCCCGCGTGGGGCGCGGGTGCGCGTGTTCTGGGAGAGCGGCGTGCCCGTGTTCCCGCTCGAGTTCATCAACGGCGGCCTCGTCGTCACGATCATCCTGGCGTGGGCCAACGCGGGACTGGTCGTCGCCGCGCCGCTGGTGATGATCCTCGCGGTCATCATCCCCCTCTCGCGGACCGTGGGAAGCGCCCTGACGCGCACGGCCGACCTCATGGCGCTCCGCCAGGTGAGCGACGAGCGCGCCGCCGAGGTGGAGCGCCTGGCGTCAGACCGCGAACGACTTCTCACCGAGGTGGTCGACGCGGAAAGTCGCGAACGCGCCAGGCTCGCCGAGTCGCTGCACGACGGGCCGATGCAGCGCCTCATGGCGGTCCGCCAGGACGCCGCGGACGAGCGCCGCGACACCTCCGAGCTCGACGAGGCGATCGCCGAGACCCGCGCGATCATCTCGGCGTTCCACCCGGCCGCGGTGCGCGAGCTGGGCTTCGAGGCCGTCGCTGCGCGCGGCCGTCGCGCCGTTCCCGGCCGCGCGCTCGATCGCCCTCGCCATCCACGTCGGGGCCGATGACTCGGCGCTGGCCGACACGCTGCTGCTGCGCGTCGCGCAGGAGCTCGTCGTCAACGCGGTCAAGCATGCGGCACCTTCGCGGATCGACGTGTTCGTCGATGCGGAGGACGGCCGGCTCGTGCTGGAGATCAACGACGACGGGATCGGGATCGACACCGAGCAGGCGGACCGAGCCGTCCAGGCCGGCCACGTGGGGCTGGCCGTGGTGCGACGGCGCGTGCAGGACGCCGGCGGCGAGTTCTCGATCGCCACCCGCCCGGACGGGGGTACACGCTCTCGCGTGGAGCTGCCGATCCGCGGTCCTTCGTGATTCTCTAGAAAACAGTCGGCCCCGGGCTAAACACCCGGGGCCGATTGTTGGACGCATGTTCTATTACGTCCTGGACGCGCCACCCCTAACTTGCAATCCGTCCACGGAAGCAACGACTCCTAAAGCGGCGGGCACCGCTTGAGGGGAGGAAGGCGGGTCACTATGGGTTTCAAGCGCTACGGGCTGTGGGCCCAAACGCTGTAGTTGAGTCGAGCGCCCACCGGCGCTCGTGCTCGTTAAACGTGCATATCGGCGCTTTGGCCGCCGCGCTGGATCGGACTTTCGTCTAGGCGGCGGCGACGCGCGGGCGGGCGTAGTCCTCGACGCGCCGCTCGAACTGCGAGCTCGCGCTCGAAGTCCGACCTCGTCCGCATGGTGGAACGCGACGCTGCCGGACTCGATCATCTCGATGAAGTGCTCGACGACCACTGGGGTCGAGCTGCGCGCCGGCGACGCGGCGGAGCTCGACGATCGCGGCCTCCGTGCTGACCGGGCGGCGATAGGAGTCGCGCGACGTCATGACGTCGTAGGTGTCGGCGACGGAGATGATGCGTCGAGCCGAGCGGGATCTGCGTCTCCGGCCAGGCCGTGCGGATAGCCGCTGCCATCGATGCGCTCGTGGTGGCTGATGATGATGTCGGCGACCGGGCCGTACCCCTCGATACGCCGGACGAGCTTGGCGCCCTGCTCCGGGTGCAGCTTGACCGTCTCCCACTCGTCGTCGGTCAGCTTGCGGTCAGCGAACAGGATCGCGTCGGGGAAGATGAACTTGCCGATGTCGTGTAGGAGCGCGGCGGTGTGGATCAGATCCTGCTCGCGCTCGGGAGATCCGAGCATGCGCGCGACCTCGCGGGCGTATCGTGCAACGGCAGCGGAGTGTCTTGCGGTCATCGCGTCGCGCATGGACAGCGTCTGCATGACCGTGCTGAGCAGGCCGACCTGCAGCGACGCCAGCTCGCGTGTCCGCTGTTCAAGCTCCTCGCCCCGCTCGTACGCCTGGACGCCGGCGCGCACGAGGTACTGGAACACAAAGAGGCCGACCGCCGTGAGCCCGACGGCGCCGACGCCCAGCCTCGGCGTAGCTGTACGCGATCTCGCCGTCGAGAGCGCGGTTGCGAACTCGGACGCCGAGGACCGTCAGATAGACCGACGTGACGCATGGCCCAAAGGCGGATCCCGTCGGTCACGCGGTCAGTACAGGGTCGACCAGCGCGAAGTTCAGGAAGTTCGTGGCCATGAACACGAGCACGAGCACCGCTGCCGAACGCCAGGCCGCGTTCCGGCAGCCGGGTCGCCGGGGACGAGCACGGTGCGCGAGCAGGCCGCCGACCAGCGGGAACGCCGCCCAGATCGTCGCGTCGTTGAGGACCTTGTCGATCGGCCGCGCGGTCTTGAACCCGCGATCATGGGCGTCGGACACGATCGCGTCGATCAGCGCCGAGACGGAACGGCGCCACGGCCGGCGCTGGGCCAAGCAGCGCCATGGCAAGGACGATCCGAGAAGAAGGCTCCCGACACGCGGACGCCGCGCAGATCGACGATCGATCACGTCGCTGCCAACTGCGAGCGCGAACAGGGTACGACCAGCGCGACGGGGTCCCAGTCCGCCGCATGTCGAGGTGGTCGCAGCGACGGCGTCACCGCTGCGAGCACGGCGATCTGCACCGACGAGGATGAGCCCATTTCGAATCGGACACGACTCTCCGGTCATCGGCACGTCTGGAGTGCGACTTGATGACGCGCTGCGGGCCCGGGCCGACCGGACATTCGTCCGGACTGTCCCGGTTTCTCTAGAGGACTAGGATGGTGCTGGTGAGGGGGCGCCTCGCACCACTGGCTGTCAGGCCTTTTGGCCGGCTGCTGTCCTCGTACACGATCAACGAGCTGGGTGACAGCGTCGGGCTCGTCGCGCTTGCCGTGCTCGTCTACGACCGCACGGATGCGGTCGCGCCGACCGACGGCGTTCTTCGTCATCGCGAAGTTCCTGCCGGCCCTGCTCGCGCCGCGCTGACGGCGCGAATCGACCAGGTGTCGGTGCGGCGCAGCCTGCCGACGCTCTATGCGCTCGAGGCGGTGGTCTTCGCGCCTGCTCGCGCTGATCGCCGACGGAGACTTCCTGCTTGTGTCGTGCTCATCCTCGGGCTCGTCGACGGGACGCTGGCGCTGACGGGCCGCGCGCTGACCCGCGGTGCGGTCGCCGACGTGCTGCAAGCCCGCCGGGTCAGCTGAAGGAGGGAAACGCGCTCATGAACATGGGTTTCGCGCTCTCGTCCGTCGGCGGCGCGGCGCTCGGCGGCCTCCTGATCGCCCAGTTCGGGCTCGTCGACCGCCCTCGTCGTCGATGCCGTCTCGTTCGCGGCGATCGCAGTGCTGCTGGCGGGCCGCGCGGGCCTGCCGGTCGTGCACGTCGAGCGCGCGCCGTTCCTCGAGCGGTTCCGCGACGGCCTGCGGTTCGCACGAACGAACACCCTCGTGCGATTGCTGCTCCTCGGCGAGGCCGTCGCGCTGATCCTCTTCACGCTCGTCGTCCCGATCGAGGTGATCTACGCGAAGGAGAGCCTCGGCACGACCAGCGCGGGGTTCGGCATCCTGGTGGCGTCCTGGGGCGCCGGCATCGTGGTCGGCAGCATGGTCTACCTGCTCGTCAAGCGTCGCTCCCCGCGTGCTGCTCATCCTGGTCTCCACGGCGATGATCGGCGCGGCGTATCTCGGGATGGCCGCTTCCCAGACCCTGGTGCTCGCGTGCCTCGCTTCGATCGTCGGGGGCGCCGGCAACGGGATCCAGTGGATCTCCGTCATGACGGCGATCCAGGAGGCGACGCCGGCGGACTACCAGATGCGCATCGTCGGGTTCCTCGAGTCCCTCGGCGCGGCCATGCCCGGCGTCGGCTTTCTCCTCGGCGGCGCGCTCGTCGCATTGGGCTCGCCGCGCACCGCGTTCCTCTTCGCCGGGATCGGCGTGCTGGCGCTCGCACTTCGCCGGCTTGCTGCTGCGCTCGAAGATCGATGTGCGCGAGTCCGGGGTCCGAGCTTCTGGCCGTCCCCGCGGCGCCGGCGGCGGAGCCGCGGGCGCGGACGCTCGAGCCGAGCCGCGACCACTCCTGAGCGGCAACGCGCCAGCACAGCTTGAACCTCACGTAACGTGAGGGTCTAGCGTCGAGGGCGTGGAGATGACCGCAGAGCAGTACAGGATCGGCGAGCTGGCGCGGCTCGCGGGCGTGACCGTGAGGGCGCTGCACCACTGGGATGAGCTCGGTCTGCTGGTGCCGAGCGAGCGGACCGGCGGTGGGCACAGGCTGTACGCCGCCGGCGATGTCGCACGGCTGTACCGGCTGCTCGCGTTGCGTGGGATCGGGCTGCCGCTCGAGGAGATCGGGCCGCTGCTCGACGACACGCAGGACGGCGTCAAGGACACGGTGCGAAGCCATCTGCACCGCGTCGAGGATCAGATCGAGCAGCTCGGTGCGCTGCGGGCTCGTCTGTCGCGTCTACTCGCCGGCGCGCCCACGACCCAGGACTTCCTGGACGCCCTGGAGGCGATGTCGATGTTCGAGAAGTACTACACGCCCGAGCAGCTGCAGCAGCTGGCGCAGCGGCGCGAGCAGCTCGGCGAGGACACGATCACGCAAGTCGAGCAGGAGTGGAAAGACCTCTACGCGGAGGTCAGACGGCACCGCGAGCTCGGCACCGACCCCAAGGACCCGGCCGTGCAGCGGCTGGTGACCCGCTCCGGCGAGTTGATCCAGATGTTCACCGGCGGCGACCCCGGGATCGCCGCCGGCCTGAAGCGCATGTACGAGGCCGAAGGCCCGCAGAGAGCGTCCCGCGGCGTCGCCGACCCCGAGGACCTCGCCTATCTCGAACGCGCGCGGGCTAGCCGATCGTGATCCCCAGCGCGGGCCAGTCGGCCTGCAACGACACGGCGAGCTCGCGGATCGCGCGGCGCCACTGCGGCGGCGCGTCGTCCCACGAGTAGTCGCCGGACGCGACCTTGGTGGCCGACCGCAGGTCCTCGTCCAGCGTGACGAGGCCGTGCGCGTCGGGCACCAGGCTCTCCAAGCCGCTCAGGTCCAGCCGGGTGTCGCGCTTGCGCGGCATCTTGTTGACCACCAGCGTGATCGGCGGCCCGACCGTGCGCAGCAGCTCGGCGGCCTCGGCGACCAGCGATGCGGTCGCCGGGTGGGCGTCGGACAGCAGCACGATCTGGTCCGCGGCCGCCTGGGCGGCGCGCGCGGCCGGCTCCTGCAGGCCCGTGCCGCAGTCGAGCACCAGCACCCCGACCATCGACTGCAGGCGCGTGATCACGCGCCGGTAGGACTCCTCGTTGAGCTGGGCCATGCGCGACGGGTCGGTCGGCGCCGGCAGGACCATCAGGCCCTCGAACGCGCGGCCCAGGTGGCGGTCCAGCGCCGTCACGGACAGGTCGGGCTGCTCGAGCACGTCGCTGAGGTCGTCGACGAACACCTGGTGGTCGGGCGTCAGCGTGCGGCCGAGCGACCCGAAGTCCGGGTTGGTGTCGACCGCGACGATGCGGTCGCGCCGCACGCGCGCCAGCAGCGAGCCGAGGAGCACGGTCGTGGTGGTCTTCCCCACGCCGCCCTTCGGCGAGACGACCGCGATCGTGGCGCAGCGCGTGAGCCGCGGCGCGGCGATCGCGCGGTCCAGCCGCGCCTCGTAGTCGGTCTCCCGCCAGCTCGCCTTCCAGCGCTCACCGGCCGACCGCTGCTCGGGCTTGGTCAGCAGCTCGCGCTTGCTCTGCGTCGCGGGCTCGGCGGACTCGACGATCGGGGTCTCGTCCTCGTAGCCGAAGAACGCCTTGACGGCGGCGCTGAACCGCTCGCCGCGCCCCATCTCGGCGGGCAGCGCGGACAGGGTCCGCTCGCGCGGCGTGCCGCGCCGCGCGGTCTCGACGGTCCGGTGCTCCTCGGCCGGCTTGGGCGGCGCCATCGCCGCCGAGCGCAGCTCGGTGAGCGCCAGAACGGCGCCGTCGGCGACGCCGCACTGCCCCAGCGTGCGGTCCAGCGGCAGCGGCTGATGGCCGGGCTGCGCCACCGTCCACACCGGCGTGCGCCCGTTGTCGGAGGGGGCGTCGTCCATGCTGAGCTCGACGAACGTCGGGATCAGCTCGGAGATCGGCGTCTCGGTCGAGACGACGAGATCGACGCGCCGATCCGGCCCGGCGATCGTCACAGCACAGGTGTTCATCGATGGTCTCCCGTTGAGTGTCCCCACCCGCCCGACGCCGCCGCGGCACCCTGCGCGGGCGTCGGTGGCGAGAAGGCGGTCTGAATCAGCACAGGACGCTGACCGCGACGCACCAGCAGCCCGCGTCCGGCGGGCTGCGGATGTGCCTTGGTCCCCCCGAGGAGCGGTCCCTCCCCTGGATCTCCGCTGAGCAGCACGCCCGGCGAGCCGAGCTCGCGCAGACGGCCGAACACGGCTTCGTAGGCGCCGCGCGCGCTACCGCCGACGCGGCGGGCGAGCACGACGTGCAGACCCACGTCGCCCCCGACGGCGAGCACGTCGAGCAGCGGGGCCAGCGGCCCGCCGGTCGGCCCGGCGACGAGGTCGTAGTCGTCGAAGAGCACCACGTACCGCGGGCCCTCCCACGTCGGCGCCGCGAGCGGCGACGCATCGGCGGGCGCCATCCGCTCGCCGGCGATCGCGCGCAGGCGCTCGGCGGCCTGCTGGGCCGCGGGCGGCGACGCCGCGTAGGCCATCACGTGCGGGTCGTGCGCGAGGTCGATCAGCGAGCGCCGCACGTCGACCACCACGAGCTGCAGCTCTTCCGGCGTGTGCGAGGCGACCAGCCCGCGGCCCAGGCCGCGCAGCAGCGACGACTTGCCGCTCTGGCTGTCGCCGAACGCCAGGAAGTGCGGCTCCGGGCCGCGGAAGTTCGCCCACACCGGGTCGAGCCCGCGCTCCTCCACGCCGATCGCCACGCCCTCGCGCTGCGACGGTGGTGGGAGGCGGCTCGAATCGAGCTCCCGCGGCAGCAGCCGGATCGGCGCGGCGGTCGGTCCGTCCCAGTGCTCGGCGGCGGCACCCACCAGCTCTCCGAACGCGAACGCGGTGCCCTCGTCGACGGCCACGCCGTCCACGCGCGGGAGCGCGATCTGGAAGTGGAGGCCGTCCATCGTCAGGCCGCGGCCGGGAACGTCGGCGGGCAGCGACTGCGCGGCCTGGCGCGAGACCAGCGAGTCGATCGCGTCGTGCAGCCGCAGCTCGAGCCGGGTGCCGAGGTTGTCGAGCAGCGCCGGCCGGATCTCGGCCCAGCGGTTGGCCGCGACGACCACGTGGATGCCGAAGCTCAGGCCGGTGGCGGCGAGCTCCTCGACCTCGCGGTCGAGGCCCTCGAACTCGCGCTTGAACGCCTCCCAGCCGTCGATGAACAGGAACACGTCCGGGAACGAGCCGGCGTTGCGCGCGTCGGCCATCGACTCGTGGCCGGCCTCGCGGAACGCGGGCTCGCGGTCCTCGACCTCGGTGCGCAGCTGGCGCACGACACGGGTGACCGCCTCGCGCTCGAGCTTGCCGGCGATGCCGCCGACGTGCGGCCCGCCAGTCAAGGCGTTGAGGAGGCCGCCGCCGAGGTCGACGCCGTAGATCTGCACCTGCGCGGGCGTGTGGCGCCAGATCAGCGCCGCGGCCAGCGTGCGCAGCACCGTGCTCTTGCCGGTGCGGGGCGAGCCGACGACCGCGAGGTGGCCGCCGGAGCCGACCAGGTCGATCTCGAACGGCTCGGTGCGCTGCTCGGCGGGACGGTCCAGCCGGCCGACCACTGCGCGCAGGCCCTCGGCGCGCTCCCCGCCGCGCCACCACGGCGGGTCGGACAGCACGGCGTCCAGCGGCTCGGCCTCCTCGAGCGGCGCGACCCACACTTGGTGGACCGGCGGCCGGTCGCCGGTCAGCCGGTCGACGAGCACCTGCAGCTCGCTGGGCCCCTCGGGCGCCGGCTCCGGCGCTGCGGCGGCGGCCACGACCCGCGCGGCCTCGGCCGGGTCGAACACACGGACCGGCGAGCCCGGCTCCACGCGCATGACCTCCGGCAGGTGCGGCCCGGAGGCGTAGGACGCGCGGAACTGCTCGTAGACCTCGGTGTCGACCTTCAGGTAGCCGAGGCCGGGCATCGACGGCAGCAGGTAGGCGTCCGGCGTGCCGAGCACGAGCTTGGACTCGGTCGCCGAGTAGGTGCGCAGGCACAGCCGGTAGCGCAGGTGGCTCTCCAGGCCCCGCAGGCGCCCCTCGTCGAGACGCTGCGAGGACAGCAGCAGGTGGATGCCGAGCGAGCGACCGACGCGGCCGAGCCCGACGAACAGGTCGATGAACTCCGGCCGCGCGGCCAGCAGCTCGGCGAACTCGTCGACGATGACCAGCAGGTCGGGCATCGGCGGCATCGAAGGATCGGAGTCGCGGCGCGCCTGGTAGGCCACGACGTCGTCGAGGTTGCCCGCCTCACGGAGCATCGTCTGGCGGCGCTCCTGCTCGCCGATCAGCGCCGCGTGCATGCGGTCGACCAACGACAGGTCGCGCTGCAGGTTGGTGATCAGGCCGGCCACGTGCGGCAGCCGCGAGAGCTCGGCGAACGCCGCGCCGCCCTTGTAGTCGACGAGCACGAACGCGAGCTCCTCGGGCGCGTGCTTGGCGGCGAGGCCGCCGACCAGCGAGCGCAGCAGCTCGCTCTTGCCCGACCCGGTCGCGCCGACGAGCACGCCGTGCGGCCCCATGCCGCCCTCCGCCGCCTGCTTGAGGTCGAGCTCCAACACGTCCCCGTCGGCGGACCGGCCGATCGGCACCCGCAGGCTCTCGGAGCGCCGCCGGCCGGCGGGGCGGGCATCCCATCTTCTCTCCAGTCCGCCGAGCAGCTCGGACATGCGCACCGAGGTGCTCAGGCCACGCTCGCCGTCGCCGCCCTCCGCGAGCTTGAGCGGCGTCAGCGTGCGGGCGATCGCCTCGCTGGTGCCGAGATCGACCTGATCGAGGAACACCTCGGGGATCGACGGCGCGTCCTGGCCCCACAGCTCCCACGAGCCGGGGCCGCGCTCGGGCACCGTGAGCCGCGCGTCGATGTGCGACGGCTCGAGGTCGCGCTCCTCGGTCAGCAGGATCAGGACCGCCTTGAGGTGCCGCGCCCGGGTGAGCAGCTCGCGGAACGCCGGGACCTCGTTGACCGGGTGGTCCGGCCGGTAGCCGTCGAGGATCACGACCAGCTCAGGCCCCACGAGCGGCACCTCGCGCCCGCGGACGTCGGCCTCGGCGATGCGCCGCAGCTGCTCCAGCCGCGGTCGCAGCTCCGGTTCGAGCAGCGCCTCGACGTCGCCGGCCGAGCGGGCGATCAGGAAGTTGCCGGGGACGTTCGGGTCCACGCGCTGATGCGGGAGCCACTTGCCCCACTCCCACGCCTCCCCGCCGTCGTCGCACGCGGTGAGGATCCGCAGGTCGTGCGGCGCGCGCCACGCGGCCAGCTGGGCCATCAGCGTGCGCGCCCAGGCACGCGAGCGCTCGCGGTCGCCGGTAACGGCGAGCACCCCGACGTCGGAGAGCCCGACCGCGACGGCCTCGCCGCGCAACGTGGAGCGGCGGTCGACGAGCTTGCGCGCCTCCTGCAGCGACTGCGTCTGGTAGTCGGCGAGCGGGTTCATCCCGAGGTCGAACTCGACGTCGCGGTCCAGCGGCACGCTGCCGGTGCCCACGCGCACGTGCAGGAAGTCCTTGTGGTCGGGCCGGCGCTCCCAGACGTGCTGGCGCTTGACCAGCAGCGTCCACAGGCGCCCGGGGTCCGGATACAGACGGTGCAGCGCGCCGCGCTGGAGCTCACCGGCCGCGGCCAGCTCGGCCTCGCGCTCGCGCAGGTACTTGGCGTAGCGGCGGGCGTCCTCGGCCGCGCGCTTGCGGACACTGCGCTTCTGCGACCAGCGCATGCCGATCGAGAACAGCAGCATCAGCATCAGCATCCCGCCCGCGACGTAGAGGAACGTCGGATTGCGGTAGACGAACGCGTATCCGACCATCCCGAGGCCGCCGACGACCGGGAAGAGCATCTGAATGATCGACGCGTGCGGAGGCGGCGGCTGCGTCGGCGGCGCGGCTATGCGCAGCTTCTCCGACGGCACGGCCGACGGGTACTCGCGGGGCGGTCTATGAAAGGTCAGCGCGTCCTGTGCTGTCACTCGTGTCTCCACGGATACCACGGCAGGCGGTCCTTCATGCCGCGGTGTTTGTTAGCTTCATGCCGGGTACCCGTCATTGCGACGTCCATCACGGAGCCAAGGGAGGCAACCCGGATGCCCAACATCGCCGTAACCCCTGAGCAGCTGCAGTCGACTGCCAGCCAGCTCAACGCCGGAGCGGCCAACATCGAGTCCATCCTGTCACAGCTGGCGTCGCAGGTCGCGCCGCTGCAGAGCGAGTGGCAGGGTGTCGCGCAGGCACGTTTCCAGGAGCTCTGGGCCGAGTGGCAGCGCTCGAGCGCAGGCATTCAGGAGGCATTGCACGGCATCAGCCAGCTCACGCAGCAGGCCGGCGCCAACTACGAAGACACCGAGCAGGGAATCGCCGCCAGCTTCGGCCGGTAGCGGAACTCGGACTCAGGCGCGCCCGACGACGACGTGCCACTCGTTGGCCACGCGGTAGCTCCCATCGAGTTGCCGGCAACCGGCGAGAGCGTCTAACACGGCGGCGGGATCCGGGCCCGCCGCCGCTACGGCGCCGGCCGCGCGCATCGCATTGAGCAGGGCGGTGTCATCGGCGTACTCGTACGCCCACGTGATGTCGAACGACTCCTCGACCGGGACCGGCATGAGCTCCTCGACGACCTCTGGCCGCCACGCGCCCGGCCGCGGCTTAAGCGCCTCCAGGTCGCAGTGCTCGGGCCGCCCGAACACCTGCACGACGACCGCACCGCCCGGCCGCGCGACCCGCGCGGCCTCGGTCAGCGCGGAGACCACGTCGCCGGCGTAGAAGAACGAGCCGAACCCGGTGACGAGGTCGAACGCGTCGTCCCCGAACGGCAGCGTCTGCAGGTCGGCCACGCGCAGGTCGGCCTCCGGGACACGCGCACGGGCGCGGGCGATCATGGCCTCGGAGCCGTCGAGGCCGGCGACCACCGCCCCGCGATCCGCGCACATGCGCAGGAACACGCCGGTCCCGCAGCCGACGTCGAGCACGCGGTCGCCCGCCGCCAGGCCGACCCGCCCGAGCGTCGCCGCATAGGTCGGGACCTGCTGCTCCTCGTTGAGCGCCCACGCCTCCGTCCACGCCATGCCGCATACTATGGCCCATAGCTATGGCGAACAGCGAGCTCAGCCTCTTCTCCTACGAGATCATGGGCCTCATCGGATCCGGCGGCGCCGGCCCGCACGACCTGCTGCGGATGGCCCGCCGCGGCCGCATCCTCGACTGGGCGGGCGAGAGCCAGTACTACGTCGAGCCCAAGCGGCTCGCCAGGCTCGGCTACCTGGAGGCGCGCAAGGAGCCCGGACGCACGCGCCCCCGCACGATCTACACGCTCACGGAGAAGGGGCTCGAGGCGCTGCGCGAGTACGCGCGCACGCCGGTCACGATCACGCCCCTCAAGTCCGAGGCGCTGCTGCGCCTGCTCATCGCCGACCTCGTCGGCGCCGAGGTCACGCGCGAGAGCGTCGCCACCCTGCGCGAGGACATCGCGGACCTGCGCACCCGGCTCGACGAGAGCGCCGCATCGGCCGAGGGCCTCCCCCACCGCCGGGAAGGCCTGCTGCTCGCCAACGACTTCCTGCGCCGGTTCGTCGACCTGCACGAGGAGCTCATCGACGAGGTCGATCGCCGGTTGACGTAGCTACGGTTCGTAGTTTATAACTGCGGACCATAGTGCTAGCTGCTCAGGAGTCCTCGATGTACGACGCAATCGTGGTCGGCGCCCGCTGCGCCGGCTCCCCGACGGCGATGCTGCTCGCCCGCGCAGGCCACCGCGTGCTGCTGGTGGACCGCGCCGAGTTGCCCAGCGACACGCTGTCGACCCACTTCATCCACCCCTCCGGCGTCGCCCGGCTCAAGCGCTGGGGCCTGCTGCCGCGGATCGCCGCCGCCGGCGCGCCGCCGATCCCCCACTACACGCTCGACGTCGGGCCGTTCGCCCTGCGCGGCACGCCGCCGCCGATGGATGGCGTCTCGGACGCCTACTGCGTCCGGCGCACGGTCCTCGACCACATCCTCGCGGAAGAGGCCGCGGCGGCCGGCGCCGAGGTACGGCTCGGCTTCCCGGTCGACGGCCTGGTGACCGAAGGCGGCCGCGTCACCGGCATCCGCTCGCGGGACCGCACCGAGCGTGCCCGGATCGTGATCGGCGCCGACGGGATGAACTCGCTCGTCGCCCGCGGCGTGGGCGCGGAGGCCTACGACGAGGCCGGGGCGCTGACCTGCGCCTACTACACGTACTGGAGCGGCGTCGAGATGGACCGGCGCCGAGCTCTACGTGCGCGACGGCAACGCCATCATCGCCGCCCCGACCAACGACGGCCTGGTGGTCACGATCGTGTTCTGGCCCAACGAGGCGTTCCACCGCGTGCGTGCGGACGTCGACGGCGCCTTCATGGCCGCCCTCGACCTCGCCCCGGGCCTGGCTGCGCGGGTGCGCGCCGGCGAGCGCGCGGACCGCTTTCGCGGCACCGGCCGGCTGCCGAACTTCCGCCGCCGCTCGCACGGCGACGGCTGGGCTCTGGTGGGTGACGCGGGCTACCACAAGGACCCGATCCTGGCCGTCGGGATCGGCGACGCGTTCCGCGACGCCGAGCTGCTGGCCGAGGCGATCGGGACCGGCGACATGGCGGGCTACGAGCGCCGCCGCGACGAGCGGTCGGCGGCGAGCTACCGGCAGACGCTCGAGTTCGCCGCGCTGCAGCCGCCTCCGCCGCCGATGCAGGAGCTGCTCGCCTCCCTGATCGACCGCCCCGCGGAGCGCGACCGCTTCTTCGGCACGCTGGCCGGGACCGTCACACCTCCACAACCACTGGCAACACCATCGGGCGTCGCTTGAGCCGCTCGTAGATGAACCCCGCGATGTCGTCGTGAAGGAACGACTCCAGCACGTCGATCTCGGTGATCCGCTGCTCGGCGGCCCGGTCGAGGGAGTCCTCCACCGCCTCGCGCAGCTCGTCGATGATCGCGCCGTTGTCGTCGAGGAACGGCACGCCCCGGGCGAGCACCTCGGGCGGGACGACCGACGACCCGTCCTGCTCGGAGACCGTGGCGACGATGATGAAGATCCCGTCCGCCGACAGCATGCGGCGGTCGCGCATCGCCACGTCGGCCACGTCACCGATGTCGACGCCGTCGACGAACACCAGGCCGGCGGTCTGACGGTCGCCGAACCGGGCGCCCTGAGCGTCGATCTCCAGCGGCGTGCCGTTCTCGGTGCGGAAGATGTTCTCGGGCGGCACGCCGACCGCCTCGGCGAGCTGAGAGTGCAACAGCATCCGCTTGAAGTCCCCGTGCACCGGCATCACGTAGCGCGGGTGCGTGAGGTTGAGCATCATCTTCACCTCCTCCGCATAGCCGTGGCCGGAGGCGTGGATCGGGGCGTCGCGGGCGGTCACCACGTCGCAGCCGATGTGGTACAGCCGGTCGATCGTCTCGTTGACGGCGCGCTCGTTGCCGGGGATCGGCGTGGCCGAGAAGACCACCGTGTCGCCTGTCTTGAGCTCCACCGCCGGGTGGTCGCGGTAGGCCATGCGGCGCAGCGCCGACAGCGGCTCTCCCTGTGACCCGGTGGAGATGATCACCAGCCGCTCGTCGGCGAACTGGTCGAGCTCCCGCGGGTTGATCAGCGTGCCGTCGGGGACGTCGATGTGCCCGAGCGAACGGCCGATGTTGACGTTCTTGCGCATCGAGCGGCCGACCAGCGCGACCTTGCGGTCGTGCGCGACGGCGGCGTCGACGACCTGCTGGACGCGGTGGATGTTCGACGCGAAGCAGGTGACCACGATCCGCCCGGGGCAGTGCGCGAACAGCCGCTCGAGCTGCGGGCCGACGACCGACTCGCTGGTGGAGATCCCCGCCCGGTCGGCGTTCGTCGAGTCGCCGCACAGCAGCAGCAGCCCCTCGCGGCCCAGCTCGGCGAGGCGCGCCATATCGGCGGGCGCGCCGCCGACGGGCGTCTGATCGAACTTGTAGTCGCCGGTGAAGAGGATCGTGCCGAGCTCGCAGGTCAGCGCCACGCCGGCGGAGTCCGGGATCGAGTGCGTGAGATGGACGAGCTCGAGCTCGAACGGCCCGGCCTCGGCGACCTGGCCGACCGGCAGCACGTCGAGGTTGACCTCGCGCAGCTTGTGCTCGTCGAGCTTCGAGCGGGCCATCGCGACCGTCAGCTGACCGCCGTAGACGACCGGCACGCTCTTCTGGCCGAGCTCGCGGAGCACCCACGGCAGCGCGCCGAGGTGATCCTCGTGGCCGTGTGTGATGACGATCGCCTCGATGTCGTCGACCCGCTCGCGCAGGTACGTGAAGTCCGGCAGCACGAGGTCGATCCCCATCATCTCGGCGGTCGGGAACCGCAGCCCGCAGTCGACCACCACGATCCGGTCGCCGTACTCGACGACCGTCAGGTTCTTCCCGATCTCGCCGACGCCTCCGAGCGGGAGGACGCGGAGGGTGCCGCTCACGCGGCGTGGACTCCGCTCAGCAATCCGTGCCGTTCGAGTGTCCCGCGCACCGTCGCGAGCTCGGACTCGTCGGCCTCAACGAGCGGCAGCCGGAAGCCGCCGACGTCGTGGCCGAGCAGGTTGAGCGCCGTCTTGACCGGGATCGGGCTCGACGTGCAGAACATCGCGTCATAGACGTCGCGGAGCCCCGCGTCGATCTCCGCGCGGTGGTCCGGCTCGTCGAACATCCGGCGCATCTCGGTGCCGACCACGTGGCTGGACACGCAGATCCCGCCCGCGCACCCGAGGTCGAGCGCCTGTGCGAGGTCCTGGTCGTTGCCGGTGAACACGGTGAGGCCGTCGATCGGCCCGAGGTCAGGCGTGTTGGACTGCTTGACCGCCGCGATGCCCTCGATCTGCCCCAGCTCGGCGAGCAGGCCGCGATCGATGTTCACGGTGGTCCGGCTCGGGATGTTGTAGACGATCACGGGCGTGCCGCCGGCCGCGCGCGCGACCTCCTCGTAGTGACGGACGATCCCGCGCCGGTTGGGGCGGTTGTAGTAGCCGGTGACCGACAGCAGGGCGTGGGCGCCGGTGCCGGCCATGCGCTCGGCCAGGTGGGCGGCGTGCCGCGTGTCGTTCGAGCCCGCGCCGGCGGCGATCAGTGCCTCGCCGCCGTACTCGCCCAGCATCGTGGAGACCAGCGCGACCATCTCGTCGTCGCTGAGCGTCGGCGACTCGCCGGTCGTCCCGCAGACGACCAGCCCGTCGGAGCCGTTGGCGAGCAGGTGGCCTCCAAGCGCCACCGCGGACTCCTCATTCACGCGGCCGTCGGGCCGGAACGGGGTGACCATGGCGGTGAGCAGGCCTTCGAGAGGGCGCATGGACCGAAAGTTTCGCACGCGACCCGGCGCGGTGCCCTGTTGGTGGTAATTCGCTCAAGACCCGGTGGAGGTCCGCCGACACAGTGGGCAGAGCCCGATGGTTCGACCGATGACACCCACGGCACCCCCGGCCGCGCTCGGAGCGGAGCGGCGGCTCGCCGATGCCGTGGAGGAGCTCGGGCGGCTGCCCGTGCTGAGCGCCACCGTGCGCCGCGTGCAGGCGATCGCCGAGAGCGAGGACGCCGGCATCGGGGACATGGTCGCCGCGCTCGAGGCCGACCAGGGCCTGGCCACGGACCTGCTGCGCTACGCCAACTCCGCCGCCTGCGCGCGCCCCCTGCGGGCCCGCAGCATCCGCGCGGCCGTGACGCTGGTCGGCCGCAAGGCAATCGCCCAGCTGGCGATCGAGGCCGCCACCTACCGCTTCTTCCAGCGCGCCCCCGGCAACGGCGGCCGCTCGATCGGGCACCTGCACCTGCACGCCGCCGCCGTCGCCGGATGCGCCCAGTCGATCGCCGAGCGCACCGGCGCGGGCGCCGACGTCGCGCACCTGGGCGGCCTGCTGCACGACGTCGGCAAGCTCGTCATGCCGCTGGCATTCGGCAACGAGGCGCTCGACGCGATCTCGGCCGAGCACCCGGCCGGCACGCTGCGCGCCCAGGCCGAGCGCAAGATCCTCGGCGTCGACCACGCCGCCGCCGGCGCGATGGTCGCAATCGCCTCCAAGGTCGAGACCGCGGTCGAGCAGGCGATCGCCTTCCACCACGGCGGGCCGGACGGCGTGTCGATCCCCTCGCGGGAGACCGCGTGCGTGATCATCGCCGACGAGATCGTCGGCCTCGCGTCGCGCCCCGAGCCCGACTACGCGCTGCTCGGCCCCGCCCTCGAGACGCTGGGCCTGTGCGACGAGGACTTCGACGATCTCGCCCTCGAAGCGGTCCGCGGCGGCAAGGCCGGCGCGGCGATGGCGGCCAAGGTCGCCGAGCTCGAGCGCCAGGCCCGCGTCGACGATCTCACCGGCCTGCTCAACCGCCGCCACTGGATGGCCACCGTGCGCCGCTCGGTCGCCGACCGGGAGCCCGGCAGCGTCCTGATCTGCGACATCGACCACTTCAAGTCCGTCAATGACGGGCACGGCCACGCCACCGGCGACCTCGTCCTGACCGAGGTGGCGCGCCATCTCGCCGCCCAGGGCATCGCCGGCCGGCTCGGCGGCGACGAGTTCGCCGTCTGGGTGCCGGGCACGCCGCGGGAGGGCGACGACGCCGCCCAGGCGATCCTCCAGGCGATCGCCGACGCGTTCGCCGGCGAGGAGATCGGCCCGGAGGTCGGCATCTCGATCGGCACCGCCAGCCCGGACGACGACACCGACTCGCTGTCGCTCGTCCTCTCGCGCGCCGACGAGGCGCTCTACGAGGCCAAGCGCGCCGGGCGCGGCCGCGTGGTCCGCTACTAGCGCCGGCGGTCGAGCCGGCGCAGGGCGTCGGTGAACTCGCGCGGCACGGCGGGGTCGTCCCCCTCCTCCCACAGCGTCACGACGACGAGCTCGTCGCGCGGGCGGTCGAGCATGCACACGTAGATCAGGCCCGGCCGGTCGACGTCGTGCACGTGGAGCGATCCGCGCTCGCCGTCGGAGACGTGGCCGGCCTCGTACGCGGTGCGGACGCGGGCGGTGATCTCCGGGCGCGGGTCGAGCACGCCCCGCACGCGCTGCAGGTAGCGCTCGACGGCGTGGTCTGTCACGGCGATCGTCAATCGAACAGCAGGTGCTCGAGCCCGACGACCGGGGACTCGGGCAGGTCCGCCACGCGGCGGATCGCCAGCAGCACACCGGGCATGAAGCTCGTGCGGTCGGTGGTGACGTGGCGGATGGTGAGCGTCTGCGCGACGTCGCCGAGGATGACCTCCTGGTCGGCGACGATGCCCGGGAGGCGGACCGAGTGGATCGGCACGTCGCCCTCCATCATCTCGGCGGTGCGCGCGGCGGTGCCGGACGGGGCGTCGAGCTTCGCCGCGTGGTGCAGCTCGATGATCTCGGCGCGCTCCATGACCTTCGACGCCTCGGCGGCGAACTTCATCATCAGCACCGCGCCGATCGCGAAGTTGGGCGCGACGAACGCGTTGGCCTCGGACGCCGCGGCGGCGGCGCGCAGCCCGTCGAGGTCGAAGCCCGACGTGCCGATCACGACGTGGACTCCGCCGTCGAGCGCCGCACGCGCGTTGTCGAGCGCTGTGTCCGGCCGCGTGAAGTCGACCAGCACGTCGGCGTCGGCCAGCACGTCGGCGACCGCGGTCGAGAGGACCGGGTCGGCGCGCCCGGTCACTGCCATGTCGTCGGCGCCGTCCACGGCGGCGCACACCATCTGCCCCATGCGGCCCGCCGCACCGGCGACGGCCACGCGGATCATGCCGCGACGCCGGCGCCCGGGCAGACCCCCGCGACCGCGTCGCGGAAGACCTGGTCGTCGGGGCCGATCCCGGCCGCGGACAGCCGCTCGGGCGCCCACAGCTCGTCGGTCAGCTCCCGCAGGTCGTCCATCGTCACGGCCTCGAAGCGCGCGACCACCTCGTCGGTCTCCAGCAGCGGCAGCCCGAACAGCAGCGACGCCCCGAGCCGGTTCATGCGCGCGCCGGTCGACTCGAGGGCCAGCACCACGCGCGCCTTGACGTTCTCCCGCGCGCGGTCCAGCTCCTCCTCGGTGGCAGGCTGCTCGCGCAGGCGCGCCAGCTCCTCGCCCACCACCTGCATCGCCTCGCCGACCTTGTCCGGCCGCGTGCCGACGTACAGGCCGATCTGGCCGGTGTCGGCGTACTGGCCGGAGAACGAGTAGACGGAGTAGGCGAGGCCGCGCTGCTCGCGCACCGCCTGGAACAGGCGCGACGAGGACAGGCCGCCGAAGATCGCGTCGAGCACACGCGCGGCGAAGCGCCGGTCGTCGCCGCGCGGGAGCCCGACGGCGCCCAGGCAGACGTGACACTGCTCCGTCTCCTTGCGCTGGAAGCGCACGGTCGGCGCCGGGTCGGCGGGCGCGGGCTCGATGCCCGGCAGCTCCTCGATCCCGGCATCGCCGAGGGTCCTCTCGGCCAGCTCGACGATCTGATCGTGATCGACTGAGCCGGCAGCGGCGATGACGACCGATCCCGGCACGTAGCGGGCGCGGTGGAACGCGGCGATCGTCTCGACCGGCGTGTCGCGGATCACCGGCGCGCGGCCGATGATCGGCCGGCCCAGCGGATGACCGCCGAATACCGCCTCGCCGAGGACGTCGAAGACCGTGTCCTGCGGGTCGTCCTCGTACATGGCGATCTCCTCGAGCACGACCTCGCGCTCGGGGTCGACGTCGCGGAACGCCGGCCGCCACACCATGTCGGCGATGACGTCGAACGCCCGCGGCATGTGCTGGTCGAGCATCCGCGCGTAGACCGTCGTCGACTCCTTGTCGGTGCCGGCGTTCAGCTCGGCGCCCATGGCGTCGAACAGCTGGTCGATCTCCGCCGAGCCGTAGCGGTCGGTGCCGCGGAACAGCAGATGCTCGAGGAAGTGCGAGAGGCCCGCCTCGGGCACCGTCTCGCCGCGCGAGCCGGCGTTCACGAAGAAGCCCAGGGCCGCGGATCGCACGGAGGGCATCGCCTCCGTCGCGACCCGCAGCCCGGAATCGAGCTCCGTGATCCTGTGGACGGGCAGGGCGCTAGCCCCGGTCGGGATCGCGATCGCCGCGCCCGCCGGTGCGTGCCGGCCGGTCGCGGTCGCGGTCGCGTCCGCGGCCGCCGCCGTTGCGCCGGTCACCGCGGCCACGGCCACGGTCGCCGCCGCGGTCGCCGCCCCCGCCGCCGCCGCTGCCGACGGTGGCGAGCTCCTCCTTGGTCTTGCCGAGGATCTCGGGGTCCTCGGCCAGGCGCAGGCCGATGCGGCCGCGCTCGCGGTCGACCTCGACCACGCGGACCGAGATCTCGTCGCCCTTGTTGAGGACCTCCTCGACCGTCCCGACGCGCTGGCCGGGCGACACGTTGGAGATGTGCAGCAGGCCGTCGGTGCCCTTGGCGAGCTCGACGAAGGCGCCGAAGGTGGTGGTCTTGACGACCTTCGCGGTCGGGAACTCGTCGCCGACCTCGACCTCCTTGGTCATCGAGCGGATGCGCTCGACGAGCGCGTCGCCCTGGGCGCCGGTCTGCGCGTACACGCGGACGTTGCCCTCGTCGTCGACGTCGATCTGCGCCTCGTACTCCTCCTGGAGCGAGCGGATCGTCTCGCCGCCCTTGCCGATGAGCAGGCCGATCTTGTCCGGGTCGATCTTGACCGCGGAGATGCGCGGCGCGAACTCGGACAGCTCCTCGCGCGGCGCGCCGATGGCGTCGGCCATCTTGCCGAGGATGAACGAGCGTCCCTCCTTGGCCTGCGTGAGCGCGTCGCGCAGGATGTCGAACGTGACGCCGGTGATCTTGATGTCCATCTGCAGGGCGGTGATGCCCTTCTCGGTGCCGGCGACCTTGAAGTCCATGTCGCCGAGGTGATCCTCGACGCCGGCGATGTCGGAGAGCACGACGTAGTCGTCGCCCTCCTTGATGAGGCCCATCGCGATGCCGGCCACCGGCGCCTTGATCGGCACGCCGGCGTCCATCAGCGACAGCGTCGAGCCGCACACCGAGGCCATCGACGACGAGCCGTTGGACTCGAGGATGTCCGACACGACGCGGATCGTGTACGGGAAGTGCTCCTGGTCCGGGATCATCGGGACCAGCGCGCGCTCGGCGAGCGCCCCGTGGCCGATGTCACGGCGCTTCGGGCCGCGCATGAAGCCGGCCTCGCCCACCGAGAACGGCGGGAAGTTGTAGTGGTGGAAGTACCGCTTGGACGTCTCCAGCCCGAGGTTGTCCAGCCGCATCTCCTCGCGCGTGGTGCCGAGGGCGACCACGGAGAGGGCCTGCGTCTGGCCGCGGGTGAACAGCGCCGAGCCGTGCGTGCGCGGCAGCGGCTTGACCTGGATGTCGATCGCGCGGATCTCGTCCGGCTGGCGACCGTCGGGGCGCTTCTTCTGGACCGCGATGCGCTCGCGGATGATCTTCTTCTCCAGCGCGTCGAACGCGAGCTGCGCCTTCTGACGGAACTCGGCCCACGTCTCGGCCTCCGGATCGCCCGAGTACTGCGCGAGTACGTCCTCCTCGACCGCCTTGGTCGCGGCCTGGCGCTCGAGCTTGTCCTCGACCGACGTGGCCTGGTCGAGCGCGGCGCCGTGCGAGTCGGCGATCTGGCGCGCCAGATCCTCGTCGACCTGCGGCACCTCGAGCTCGAGCTTCGGCTTGCCGGCCTTCTCGGCCAGCTCACGCTGCGCGGCGCACAGCTTCTTGATCTCGGAGTGCGCGATGTCCAGCGCGTCGAGGATCTCGGCCTCGGGCACCTCGTTGGCGCCGGCCTCGACCATGAGGATGGCCTCATCGGTGCCCGACACGACGAGGTCGAGATCGGACTCGAGGAGCTGCTCCTCGGTCGGGTTGATCACGAAGTTGCCCTCGAGCTTGCCGATCCGCACCGCGCCGACCGGCGCCGGGAACGGAATGTCGGAGATCTGGAGCGCGGCCGACGCGCCGTTCATGGCGAGCACGTCATACGGCTGGACCTGGTCGATCGACAGCGGCATGCCGACGAGCTGCGTCTCGCGACGCCAGCCCTTCGGGAAGAGCGGCCGCAGCGGACGGTCGATCATGCGCGCGATCAGCGTCGCCTTCTCGCCGGCGCGGCCCTCGCGCTTGAAGAACGAGCCGGGGATCTTCCCGGCCGCGTACATGCGCTCCTCGACATCAACCGTCAGCGGGAGGAAGTCGACGTCGCGCAAATTCCCTGCGGTGGCCGTGTTGAGGACGACGTCGTCGCCCGCGCGGACCACGACCGCCCCGGAGGCCTGCTTGGCCATCCAACCGGTCTCGAACGAGATCTCAGTTCCGCCAACCTCAACGGAGACCCGGTGAACTTCAGGCATGTATCCCTTTCCTGTGCCCGCCTCTCGGTCGGCGGGCCCTCTGCATCGTCTCTGACGCTTCGGTAGTCGTTGCCTGCAATGGTAGAAGAAAGCTCGTGTCGAGGCGCATCATCATCTTCGGTGCAACCGGCTTCACTGGACGCCAGGTCGCGGAACGGCTCGCCGTCCAGGGCGCCGCTCCCGTGCTCGCCGGGCGCTCGGAGGGTCCCGTGCGCGAGTTGGCCGAGCGGCTGGGCACGGAATGGCGCCTGGCCGACGCCCTGCGCCGCAACTCAGTGTTCGCGCTGGTCGAGAAGGGCGACGTGCTGGTCAGCACCGTCGGGCCGTTCGCCAAGTGGGGCGAGCCGGCGGTGCGGGCGGCGATCGCCGCCGGCGGCGTCTACATCGACTCGACCGGCGAGCCGGCGTTCATGCGCCGCGTGTTCGGCGAGTTCGGGCCGCCCGCCGAGCGGGCGGGAGCCACGCTGCTGACCGCGATGGGCTACGACTTCGTGCCGGGCACGCTCGCCGCCGCGCTGGCGGTCGAGGAGGCCGGCGAGGCCGCGGTGCGCGTAGACGTCGGCTACTACGCGTTCGGCGCCGGGACGAGCGCCGGCACGCGCGCGTCGTCGGTCGGGATCCTCGTCGACGACAGCCACACGTTCCGCGACGGCCGGGTGCGGGCGACGCGCACGGCGGAGCGCGTCCGCAGCTTCATGGTCAAGGGCAAGGAACGCGAGGCGATCTCGATCGGCGGCTCCGAGCAGCTGGCGCTGCCGGCGAGCTACCCCGGGCTGCGCGAGATCAACGTCTACCTGGGCTGGTTCGGGGCACTGGCGCGGCCGCTGCAGGCGGCCAGCCTGGCCGGCTCGCTGGCCACGAAGGTGCCGGGCGTGCGGGCGATGATGAAGGCGGCCGGCGACCGCGCGGTCGGGCTGGCCGGCGGGACGGGCGCGCCGGAGCCCGGCGCCGGCGTCTCGTGGGTCGTCGGGCAGGCGTTCGGCGCCGACGGCACGCAGCTCGCCGAGGTGCAGCTGTCCGGGCCTGAGCCGTACGCGCTGACCGCGAGCCTGATCGCCTGGGCCGCACAGCAGCCGGTGGAGGCCACCGGCGCGATCGGCCCGGTCGAGGCCTACGGCGCCGAGGCGCTCGAGGCCGGCTGCGCCGCCGCCGGGCTCACCCGCGTCCCCGCCTGAGCGAGCCCGCCGCGAGCAGGCCGCGCGAGAGCAAGTTGCGCGGCTCGACGCCGCCGTCGTCGCTGACCTCGAGCGGCGGGCGAGCCGGCCGCCGGCCCAGCTTCCACAGCAGCTTGTCGAACGCGCGCGCCGGGCCCAGCACCCTCGGCTCGCGCAGCGCGTAGATCGCGCACAGGTCGCGGCGCCCGCTCTCGGCGAGGATCGCGTTGACGGCGCGCCGGGCGGCCTCGTTCGCGCCCTCCATCGTGGCCAGGTCGGTGTTGGTGCGCACGTAGTCGGCGGCCAGCTTGAGGTTCGGGATGCGCGTCGTGGCCTCCGGCCGGTCCGCCCACGAGCCGGCCGTGTTGATCAGCAGCGGCTCGAGGTTGGTCGCGCCGCTGGGGTTGGGGAACTCGATCGCCGGGTCCAGGAACCAGCGCAGCACCCAGGCCCGGTCGAGGACCGGCTTGGCGCCGTCGTTGAGATGGTCGTCGAGCTGGCCCCAGACCTCCTCGTGGATCTCGTCGCGGGTGCAGCGCGCCGCGACCTTGCCGGTCCGCGGGCCGGGCGTCTGCCAGTCCGAGACGTCCACGGACAGGATGCCCTTCACCCGCCCGTCGCCGTAGCGCTCGAGGTCGACCCCCGTCCAGAACTGGGACTGCGAGATCGAGGTCAGCGCCCACGGGGAGTCGATGTAGATCGCGTGGCCGTGCACGATCGGCACGTCGCGGTCGAGATAGAACAGGAACCCGTTCATCCAGCGCGTGACGAGCCGGTCGAGCGCGGCGAGCCGCGGGTCGAGCGCGCGCACCTCCGGGCCGGCGAGGATCCGCATGATCTCGACCGGCAGCGCGGCGATGTAGTGGTCGGCCGTGACGGTCCCGGCGGCGGTCGTCAGCCCGGAGATCTGCCCGCCCGAGACGCTGAGCCCCTGCACCGGCGTGTTCAGCCGGATGTCGACCCCGCGTCCGCGCAGGTGGTCGACCCACGGGTCGATCCACGCCTCGTTGGTCGGCGCGTCGAGCACCCGGTCGGCGCGGCCGCCGGCGCGCGTGAGGTCGAAGACGAGCTGCGCCAGGATCAGCCCGCCGGTGCGGGCGCTGATCTCGCGGGCGCGCGCCGCCACCAGCGTGCGCGTCAGGCCGTCGGCGAGGAACTTGCGGAACGCCTCTGAGCGCTCCTCGGCGCGCACGTAGACCCACCAGCTCTGCAGCTCCCACTGCCCGTAGCGACGCTCGTCGCAGCTCGTGAGCAGCGTCAGCAGGCGGTCCATCAGCCACGCGTGCTCCTGCGGCGGGATGCCGAGGCCGGTCATCACCTCCAGCAGGAAGCGGCTGAGGACCGCGAGGTCGTCGAGCGTCTCCGGCAGATGCGCCGGCGTGATGATCTCGTTGCGGCCGTCGGCCTGGGCGAGCAGGATCCGCGTGGCGCCGGTCAGCCGGTTGAACACCGACCCGCCCGGCGCCGGG
Organism: uncultured Solirubrobacteraceae bacterium; assembly: GCA_963759375.1. GTDB lineage: Bacteria > Actinomycetota > Thermoleophilia > Solirubrobacterales > Solirubrobacteraceae > DASSUW01. The sequence continues at coordinate 468,813 of CAVWYY010000002.1, forward strand.
ATGCGCCGCATCGTGTCCGGGATGTGCTGGTAGAAGCCCGGGAAGAAGCGGAAGCCGTGCTCGGCCGGGAGGTCCTTGCGGCCACCCGCGGCCGAGCCGGGAACGGGCAGACTGCGCGCCTTGCCGCCGGCGATGCCGCGCGCCTCGAGGACGACGACCTCGTACCCGCGCTGAGCCAACTCGTGTGCGGCCGTCAGGCCTGCGACGCCGCCGCCCAGGATCGCAACCCGCGGCATGGACCGACCGTACCCGATCCGGCGCGACCGCTTTGATTCCCCTGACCGATCGCATCGGCGTACCGTCGGCTCGTGGGCGCTCGCCGCGATCAGCTGTTCCTGGGCGCCGCCGCCGCGGCGCTGCTGATCGGCATCGTGGGGTTCGCGGCGACCGGCGGCGTGCAGGAGGCGCCCTCGACCCCCACGCCGGCGCCGACGCCGGCCTTCCAGCGCGAGCAGCAGCTGTTCGGGGGCGATCTGGTCCCGGGCGTGCGCTACAGCGCCCGGGTCTTCACTCCGGCGGTGTCGTTCGAGGTCGGCGACGGCGAGTGGATCGCCCGCGACACGTCGGACGACGACTACCTCCTGCTGGAGCGCCGCGCGCGCGGCCGTCAGGCCGGCGGCGAGTATCCCGGCCGGGCGTGGCTGGTGTTCACGCGGCTCCCGTTCGTGCTCGACCCGCGGAGCGGCCGGTCGATGCCGACCCCGTCGGATCTCTACCGCTGGACGCGCCGCCACCCCGATCTCACCATCGGCCCGCGCGTGCGGACCACGGTGGGCGACGTGCCCGGCTACGTGTTCAGCGCCGGCGTGCGGTTCCGGCGACCCGCGGTGTACGCGCCGGTGTGCCTGCTGCCGGACGTCCCGTGCACGGCCATCGCGCGCAACCGGTCCTTGCTGCGGGGGGCGCAGATGCACACGTTCGTCACACGCTTCTCGGGTCCCATCGTGGTCGACGTCATGGGTGCATCGCGCCGGGACCTCGAGGAGATCGAGGCCCCGGCGTCTGACGTGCTGAGGAGCCTGCGGATCGGCTGATCCGCGTCACTCGACCGTGAGCGTGCCCTTCATCGTCTCCTTGTGGTTGCCGACCGGGCAGTAGTACTCGTACTCCCCCGCCTTCAGGTCGACCGTCACCTCGGCGTCCTTGCCCGTGACCGTCTCGGTCTCCTCCTCCACGCCGTTGCCCTCGACCTCGATGGCGTGCGGGACGTCCGACTGGTTGACCAGCTTCAGGGTGACGCTGCCGGCCTTGGCGTTCAGCTCGGTCTTGTCCCAGGAGATCTCGCCGCCTGGGTCGGCGGTGACGGTGAGGGCCTCGCCTCCACCACCGGACGACGAGCTCGAGCTCGTGCCGCTGCCGTCGCTGCCGCCGGAGTCATCGTCACCCCCGCACCCTGCCGCCGTCAGCACGCCCGCCGCCAGCGCGAGCGCGATGAGCCAGGTGATGCGTCGCATGTGGTCTCCAGTCGCCGTTGGATGGGTCGCGAGGAGGTACGCGGCCCCGGCGAGCTGGGTTCAGGAGAGCCTGGCGGCCAGGACGTCGCGCCGCACCAGGCGGCCGTCCGGCGCGTGCGAGCGGCGCACGATGCGGATCGCGTTGTACTCGTTCTTGCGCAGCGCGGTGGTCAGGACCACGTATGCGTGGCCGTCGGCATCGGTCCGGAACGTGCCGGCCGACGCGGTCCACGCCTCGGCGTCGCACAGCACCTCGTAGACGGCGTCCTTGTCGCGCGGGAGGCCCTTGACCCACAGGTGCACGGTCGTCCCGCTCCCGCCGCCCTCGAGGTTGGCGCGGCCGCTGGCCCCGGGGTGGCCGATGCTGCGGAACGCGACGTCGTAGCCGGCGGGGCCGCCGCCGCTGTCGTCGTCGCCGAGCACGGCGATGCCGAACGCGGCGGCCGCCGCGGCAACCACGGTCGCAACGCCAACGGCCAGCCAGCGCGGGCGCAGGCGGCGGCGGACGGCGCCCAGGCGACGCCTCGGCGGCGAGGCGGCGGTGTCCCGCGCATAGGCGTCCAGCAGGCGCTCCTCGAACGCGGCGGACAGCGGCTCGTTCACCGCGGCCTCGGCGCCGTCGGCCAGTGACAGCAGGCCGGGCAGCGGCTGCAGCGCGTCGGCTTCGGCCGCGCAGTCCGGGCACTCCTCGAGGTGTCGGCGCACCGCGGCGGCCTCATCCGGGTCCAGCGCGCCCAGCGCATAGGCGCCGAGTGATTGCCGCAGGTCGTCGCAATGTGTCGTCATGGCACCACGCCCATCTCTTCAAGTACGAGCCGCAGCGAGCGCAGCGCGTACCAGGTCCGGCTCTTGACCGTGCCGACCGGGAGCTCGCACCTGTCCGCGATCTCGCGGACCGACAGGCCCTGGAAGTGTGCGAGGCGGATCATCTGCCGGTGCTCGGGCGTCAGCCGCTCGAGTGCCGCGGCGACCTGCCAGCCGAGCATGGCCTGCTCGATCGAGTCCTTGCCCGACGCGGTCTCCAGCAGCGGCTCGCCGGACGCCAGCGCGGGCCGCGCCGACGCGCGCCGGCGCATGTCGATGATCGCGTGGCGCGCGATCTGGTAGAGCCACGTGCGCACGCTCCCGCGGGCCGGGTCGTACCGGTCGGCATGCCGCCAGGCGCGCGTGAACACTTCCTGGACGATCTCCTCCGCCGAGCCGCGCTCGCCGAGCGCGTTGAGCGCGAAGCCGAGCAGCTCCCCGGAGTAGGTCCGGTACAGCGCCCGCAGGGACTCCCCTGTCGCGTCGTCCTGCAGACGCTCCATCAGCTGTGCATCGCTCGGCACGGTCAGGTGGTGTACGTCGAGTCGGCCACGGCGGTTCGCCCCGAGTATCGCCGTCCGTCCGCGAACAGCGTGGGCGTCGTGGCGACGCCGGCCCGCACGCCGCCGCGGAACTGCTCCTTGACCCGGCGGGCGACGCGCTCGGATCGGCGGTCGGCCTCGAAGCGCCCCACGTCCAGCCCGAGACGCTCGGCGCGCGCCCACAGGTGCGGGTCCTCGAGCCGCCCCTGGTCGTCGAACAGCGCGTCGTGCATGGCCCAGAACGCGCCCTGCTCGGCGGCCGCCTCCGCGGCGTGCGCCGCCGCGTGCGCCCGCGGGTGGCTGGCGCGGATCGGGAAGTGCCGGAACGCGACACGCACCTCCAGGCCGCGCAGCTGCATCTCGGCTGCCGCGCAGAATGGACACTCGTAGTCGCCGTAGACCACCACCAGCCGCGCGCCCTCCGGCCCTCGCACGTGATCGTCGGGGCCGACCGGGGCCAGCGGTGCGGATCGGAGATCGCTCACAGGATGGTTGATCGTGCGATCAGCCATCCAGGGCGTCAAATATGAGGTTCGCGCCGGGGAGCTCGGCGAGGTCCGGGGCCTGGTAGCTCCACTTGATCACCCGGTCGGGCCCGATCACCACGAGCGCCCGCTGCGGCATCCCGCGCTCGTGCAGCACGCCGAACGCGCGGCACGTCTCGCCCTTGGGCTCGAAGTCCGACAGCTGCTCGATGTCGATCCCCAGCTGCTCGCGCCACGCGCGCTGCGACCACACGGCGTCGCAGGAGACACCGTAGAGCGTCGCACCGCGGGCCGTGAACTCGTCCAGGAGCTCGTTGTAGACGCCCATCTGGTCGGTGCAGACCGTCGAGAACGCGAACGGGTAGAAGACCAGCACGGTCGTGTGACCGGACAGGTCGTGGTGCGTGAAGGGCTCCCCGCCCGAGGCGCGCGCGAGGGAGAACTCGGGGGCGGGCTCGCCGGCGGCGAGGACCACCGGTGCTACCGGCGCAGGCCGAGCTCGCGGATCAGCGAGCGATAGCCCTCGAGGTCCTTCTTCTGCAGGTAGTTCAGGAAGCGACGGCGGCGGCCCACGAGCATCAGCAGGCCACGGCGCGAGTGGTGGTCGTGCTTGTGCTCGCGCAGGTGCTCGGTCAGATGGTTGATCCGCGCAGTGAGCAGGGCGATCTGGACCTCGGTGGCACCGGTGTCGTTATCGGTCTTGCCGAACTTCTCGACGAGCTCGGCCTTTTGCTCAGCGGTAATCGCGGTCATCTGCGGCGAGGCACGGTAGCAGGAGCGCCGACCACGCAGTCGCGGCCGCGCTCCTTGGCAGCGTACAGCGCCTGGTCGGCGCGGCCCAGCAGCTCGTCGGCCGGCTCGCCGTCCCAGGTGGCCCAGCCGATGGAGATCGTCACGCCGGTCGCGGCGACGCTGGCGCGCATGTTCTCCGCCGCCTTGTTGGCGGCCCGCGCGTCGGTCTCGGGGAGCAGCGCGAGGAACTCCTCCCCGCCGAGCCGCCCGAGCTGGTCCTCCGCGCGCATGTGCTCGCGCAGCGCGTGCGCGACGGCGGCGAGCACGCGGTCTCCCTCGGCGTGCCCGCGGGTGTCGTTGATCCGCTTGAAGTGGTCGACGTCGACGATCGCGACCGTCACCGGCCGGTCGTGGCGGCGGGCGCCGCTGACCAGACCGCCGAGCTGGGTGAGGATGAAGCGGCGGTTCGACAGGCCGGTGAGCGGATCCTCGAACAGGAGCGCCTCGAGCCGCTCGGCCTGCGCGACGATCTCCTCTTGCAGGCCCTTGGTCCGTCCGGCCGCCTGCACGCGGGTGATCAGCTCGGCGTCGTTGACCGGCTCGACGAGGATGTCCTGCACGCCGCGCTGCAGCGCGGCCGTGGCGCGCTCAACGGGCGGGTCCTCGCGCTCGACGAGCAGGACGGCAGTGCGGAAGGCGTCGGGATGGCCCTTGATGCGCTCGAGCACGCCGTCGCCGGCGGCCTCGTCGATCACCGCGACGTCAGGCTCGAGCTCCAGGCAGCGATCGAAGGCCTCATCGGCGCAGTCGCACTCCGTCACGTCGTGGCCCGCCTGGGCCAGGACCTCCCGGAAGCGCCGCCGTTCCCCAACCCGCCCGTGGGCGACGACAACTCGCATCTCCGCCCGGCTCAATACCCCGAAAGCCGGTGGCGAATCTCGTACAAGCGTCTACGTGGCGACGCGGCGCGTCTCGTCGACGTCGCGGGCCATCTGCTCCACCAGCGCCTCGACGCTGTCGAAGCGCTTCTCGCCGCGCAGGCGCTCGAGGAAGTCGAGCCGCAGCTCCTCGCCGTAGATGTCGCCGTCGAAGTCGAGCAGATAGGCCTCGACGAGCAGGCCGCGGCCGGTCTTGAACGTCGGCCGCACGCCGACGTTGACGGCGGCCACGAGGTCCTGCCCGGCCACGTGCGCGCGGCACGCGTAGATGCCGTGGTCGGGGACGACCAGGCGGGGATCGGGGACCAGGTTGGCGGTCGGGAACCCGAGCGTGCGCCCGCGCTTGTCGCCGTGCGCGACCTCGCCGCGCATGTGGAACGGCGAGCCGAGGAAGCGCCCCGCGGCGGCGACGTCGCCGGCGGCCACGAGTCCGCGGATGTGGGTCGAGGAGATGATCTCGCCGTCGAGCTCGACCATCTCGACCACGCGCGTCACGAACGCGTCCTGGGCGCGGAGCAGCTCTGCGTCGCCGCGCGCCCGGTTGCCGAAGCGGAAGTTCTCGCCGACCGAGACGTACTCGGCGCCCAGCACCTCGACCAGCACGTGATCGATGAACTCCTGCGCGGTCTGGGCGGCGAACGAGCCGTCGAACGGGATCACGACCAGCTCCTGCACGCCCTGGGACGCGATCAGGTCCGCCTTGATCGCCAGGCTGGTCAGCAGCTTCGGCGCGGAGTCGGGAGCCACCACCGTGCGCGGGTGGGGCTCGAAGGTCAGGACGGTGTCGGCGCCCCGGATCACCTCGCGGTGGCCGAGGTGGACACCGTCGAACTCGCCCACGGCGAGGTTGCGCGAGCGGTGCTGCACATCGGGGAGCCAGACGGTTTGCATCAGATGGTCGGACAGGCGGGCGTGTGGGTCGTGTGGCCGGCCATCTAACCGCGGAAGCCTACGACGGGCTTGAGGGTCCCGTCCTCGCGCGGGTCGGCGAGGGCGATCAGGCCGTCCTCGTCCCGGAGGCGCACGGTGGTGGACGACGCGCCGGGAACGGCCACGCCGTGGGAGGCCCGGCGGGCGTCCTCGCCCGCCAGGTCGACGACCGGCAGGAACGCCAGCGCGTCGTCGAGGGAGATCACGCGCTCGGGGTCGGCGTCGGCCACGTCGAACGGGCCGATCCCCGTCCGCCGTAGCTCCAGGCAGTAGGCGTCGCCGAGGTCGGCGATCAGCGACCGCACGTACGTGCCCGACGAGCAGTCGATCGCGAACGCGGCCCGCTCGCCGTCGCGCCACAGCAGGTCGAACCGGTCCACCCGCACCTCGCGCTCGGGGATCTCCACGTCCTCCCCGCGTCGGGCCAGCTTGTAGGCGCGCTGACCGCCGACCTTCACGGCCGAGTAGGCGGGCGGCCGCTGGCGGATCGTGCCCGTCGGCAGCGGCAAGGGTTCGTTCGGAGTCCGGCCGATCGTGAGCTCGCCCTCGGGGTCTCCGGTGGTCGACGTCCACCCCAGTCGCGCGACGGTCTCGTAGCGCTTGCCGAGCGCCATCAGGAACCGCTGGACGCGCGTCGCGCGGCCCACGAGCACCAGCAGCAGACCGGTCGCGAACGGGTCCAGCGTGCCGGCGTGGCCGACCTTCGTCTTGCGCGGGAACCGGCGCCGCTGGGCGGCCACGACATCGTGCGAGGTGACGCCGGCGGGCTTGTCGACGAGGATGACCCCGTCGGTCAAGGGTCTGTCCAAGAAGATCCGGCCCGGCCAGGGGCGTCGTGGACCGAGCCGGGCGCTGTACGGATCCCGAAGGGAATACGAACGCATTTCGGAGGGTTCGTGCGGCGATCCGGCGAAGTGTCCACGGCGGTCCTGGGCGTGGCGGGGTGCTTGGGCAGACCCTATAACTGCTCGGCCAGCGCCTCCCGGAGGTGCTCGACGAGCTCCGGGAAGTCGAGGTCCGTGGAGAAGCCGGCCGCGCGGCGGTGTCCGCCCCCGCCCAGCGAGCGGGCGATCCGCGACACGTCGACGCGGTCGTCGGTCGCCCGCAGGGACACCTTGCGCTTGGGCGACTCGCCGTTGCCGAGCAGGTCGCGGACCAGCCCCGCGACCGCGGTGCCCTCGACCGAGCGCAGGTGGTCGACGACGCCCTCCGAGTAGCTCTCGTCGGCGCCGGTGGACTGGTAGTCCTCGAGCGTCAGGTGCGTGAGCGTCAGCAGCCCGCCGTCGAAGCGCTGCACGTTGGTGAGGCCGCGAGCCAGCAGCTCGAGCTTGCCCTGCGGGATCCCCTCGTACAGGCGCCGGTAGATCGCGTGCACGTCGACCCCGCCCTCGATCAGCTCGGCCGCCATCTCGTGGGCGCGGGAGCCGGTGTTCTCGTACATGAAGCGGCCGGTGTCGGTCACCACGCCGACGTAGAGCGCCTCGGCGATCGATTGGGTGGCCTCCACGCTCAGACCCTTCATCAGGTCCCACACCATCTCGGCCGTGCACGACGCGTGCGGGTCGACGTGGTTGAGCGTCCCGAAGCGCGTGTTGTCGTGGTGGTGGTCGATGTTGAGGATGCAGCGCCCCTCGTTCTTGAGCGCGGCGGCGGGCGTGCGGTCGACGTTCCCGCAGTCCAGGAAGACCATGATCCGCTCGCCCAGGTCCGCCGGCGGCTCGGTCACCAGCCCATCGAGCCGGATGAACCGGTACTCGTACGGCAGCGGGAACTCGTCGGCGGTCAGGAATGCCACGGCGTCCTTGCCGAGCGCAGTCAGCACCTGCTGCATCGCGGCCAGCGAGCCGACCGCGTCGCCGTCGGGACGTTCGTGCGTAGTCAGGAGGAACTTGTCGTGGTCACGGAGCGTGGCGATCGCCTGCTCCCGAGTGGACCGGGACCCGTTGTCGGACACGTCAGTCCCCGGCCTCGCGGTCGATCAGCTCGTCGATCCGCTGGGCCCGGTCGGTGGTGTCGTCGTAGGCGAAGTCGAGCGTGGGCGTGTGCTTGAGGTGCAGCTCCTCGGCCACCCGGCGCTGCAGGAAGCCGTGCGCCGAGCGCAGGCCGTCGAGCGAGCGACGGCGCTCGGAATCGGTGCCCAGAACGGACACGAAGACCCGCGCCTGGCGCAGGTCAGGGGTTGTATCGACTGCTGTCACCGTAACGAACCCGACCCGTGGATCCTTGAGCTCGGTCGTGATCGCGTCGGAGAGGACTTCCCTCATCGCCTCGTCGACGCGCCGCATCCGGCCGCCGGTCATCGTAGTGACTCCAGGTCGTTCCATGACGCCACCCGTCGCTCTACCCGCACGCCCTGGGGAAAGTGCGAGTCCAGGTAGCGGCCGACGTTGTCCGCCGCGTCCTCGCAGCGGCCCGGCGAGCCCGCCGTCACGGCCACGGCGAGCGTCGAGCGCTGCCACGTGTCCTGGTGGGCGACCTCCGCCACCGTGGCACCGCAACGGTCGCGCAGGTGCGCCTTGACGCGATTGAGCTCGGCGCGCTTGCCCTTCAGGGACGCGACGTCGGGAAAGTGCAGGTGGACCCGCATGAGCACGACGAACGCGGGTTCGTCTGGCAACGGCGCTAGGAGAGCGTGCGCTCGACCTGCCGGGTCTCGTAGACCTCCAGCTGGTCGCCTTCCTTGATGTCCGCGTAGTTCGTGAGCACGATGCCGCACTCGAACCCGGCGGCCACCTCGCGGACGTCGTCCTGCATGCGCCGGAGCGACGCGATCGTGCCGTCGTAGACCACGGCGCCGTCGCGCACCAGGCGCACCTTGGCGCCGCGCGTGACCTTGCCCTCGGTGACGTACGAGCCGGCGATCGTGCCCACGCGCGAGGCGCGGAAGATCGCCCGGATCTCGACCTCGCCGACGGTCTCCTCGACCTCCTCGGGCGCCAGCAGGCCCTGCATGGCGTCGCGCAGGTCCTCGAACGCGCGGTAGATCACCGAGTAGGTGCGGACCTCGACGCCCTCGCGGTCGGCCACGGCCGCGGCGTCGCCGACTGGACGCACGTTGAAGCCGATGACCACCGCGTCGGACGCGGCGGCAAGGTTGACGTCGGACTCGGTGATGCCGCCGACGCCGGAGGAGATGACCTGCACCTGGACGTCGGCCTGCGGCAGCTTGGCGATCTCGTCTTCGAACGCCTCCAGCGAGCCGGATACGTCGGCCTTGAGGACGAGCGCGAGCTCCTGGACCTCGGCCCGTGCGTACTGGTCGAAGATCGTCTCCAGCGACACCTTGCGGCCGCCGCGGCGGGCCTGCTGCTCGAGCTTGAGGCGGGTGCCGCGCTCGTTGGCGAGCTGGCGGGCGCGGCGGTCGTTCTCGACCACACGCACGTACTCGCCGGCCTCGGGCACCGAGTCGAAGCCCAGGACCTCGACGGGCTCGGACGGGCCGGCCTCCTTGACGCGCTTGCCGGTGTAGTCCTGCATCGCGCGCACGCGGCCCCAGTGGGCGCCGGCGACGAGCGCGTCGCCGACCTTGAGCGTGCCGCGCTGCACGAGCACGGTCACGACGGCGCCGCGGCCCGGGTCGAGCTTGGACTCGATGACCACACCCGACGCCTCGACGTCCGGGTTGGCCTTGAGCTCCTCGATCTCGGCGAGCAGGAGGATCGACTCGAGCAGGTCCTCGAGGTTCTCGTGCGTCTTGGCGGAGACGTCGACGAACATCGTCTCGCCACCCCACTCCTCCGGCTGGAGGCCGAGGTTGGTCATCTCCGTGCGGACGCGGTCGGGCTGTGCGCCCTCCTTGTCGATCTTGTTGACGGCGACGAGGATCGGCACCTCGGCGGCCTTCGCGTGGTCGACGGCCTCGCGGGTCTGCGGCTTCACGCCGTCATCGGCCGCCACCACGATCACCGCGATGTCGGTCGACTGCGCGCCACGGGCACGCATCGCCGTGAACGCCTCGTGGCCCGGGGTGTCGAGGAAGGTGATCACCTTGTCGCCGTGGTGGACCTGATAGGCGCCGATGTGCTGGGTGATGCCGCCGGCCTCGCCCGCGGCGACCTCGGTCTCGCGGATGGCGTCGAGCAGCGACGTCTTGCCGTGGTCGACGTGGCCCATGATCGTGACCACCGGAGCGCGCGGCTCGAGATCTTCGTCGTCGTCCTCGAACTCCGGCTCGGCGCCCGCCTCGTCGGCGGCGTGGACGATCTCGATCTCCTTGTCGAACTCGTCCGCCAGCACCTGGATGGCGTCGTCGGACAGCGTCTGGGTGAGCGTGGCCATCTCGCCCAGGCCCATGAGCTTCTTGATGATCTCGGGGATCGGGACGCCGAGGTACTCGCCGACGTCCTTGACCGTGGAGCCTGAGTTGACGCGGATGACATCGGCCTTCAGCGACTCGACGTCCTGCGCGGCCGGCTCGACGTAGCTGCCGCGGCGCCGGCGTCCGCCGCGGCGCGGCGGGCGGCGCTGCGGCCCGGGCGGGCCGCCGCCGGGACCTCCGCCGGGGCCGCCGGGCCCGCGGCGCGAGGCCTGCGAGTCGATCACCACGCGGCGCACGCCGCCGGCGGCGCCGGGCGCGCGCTCGCCCTGCAGCGAGCTGCGGGTCGGCCGCGAGCGTCGCTCGCCGCCGCCTCCGCCCTCGCCCTGCGGCTGACCGCCGTCGCGCTGGCCTCCGGACGGCTGCGCACCGCCGCTCTGGGGACGGCCGGGCGGGCGGGATTGATCGCCGCCCTCTCGGCGCTGGCCGTTGCCACGGTCCTGGCGCTCCTTGGCGGCCCGATCCTGCGCGGCCTGCTGGCGCTGCTGACGCTCGACCAGCCGCTGGCGCGCGGTGTCGGTCGCCGGCCGGTCGAAGCCCATGCCGGACTGCTGCGGCTGCTGGCGCTCCTGGGTGTCGGCCTTGCCGTTGGTCTCCTGCCGCCGCGGCTTGCCGGTCAGGGCGCGCTCGGCCTCATCCTCGTCCACGGCAGACGCCGACGCCTTGACCTTGAGGCCATAGTCGTTCAGGCGCTTCATGACCTCCGCGGAGGGCATGTCGTACTGCTTGGCTAGCTCGTGGACGCGCTTCTTGGCCATGTTTCAGTGAAGTCTACGGTGTCCTTGGGGATGGTCACGGGCGCTCGGAAGGCCCGGTTGAACCCGCGGCGGGCAAGCGCCGCGTCAAAGCAATCGCGTGTGGGATGGATCCAGGCGCCGCGGCCGTCGATGCGCCGCGCCGGATCAGGAACAACCCGGCCTCCTACGGTAGCGAAGCGATGGAGGGCTGACTGTGGGGCGCGCTCGCCGCACCCCACGCAGCGCCTCTCAGGTCTGTCCGACGACGTCGGTGTCCTTGCCTTCCAGGGCCTGGTGGCTGTCGAGCCCGCAGTACCGCGAGTTCGTCAGCGCGGCGTTCGGGCAACGCCGGCCGTTCGCGAGGATCGCGTGGCAGCGGCCGCCGACGTCCTCGGCGTCCTCCTCGCCGTACCCGCCCTCGGTCTCCTGCTTGGAGAACTCGGTCTCGGATCGGATGTCGACCCGCCAGCCGGTCAGGCGCGCGGCGAGCCGCGCGTTCTGGCCCTCGCGGCCGATCGCCAGCGACAGCTGGTCGTCGGGCACGATCACGGTCGCCTGCCTGCCGTCGTCGTCGACGAGCACCTCGCGCACGCGCGCGGGGCTGAGCGCCTTGGCGACGAAGCGGGCGGGCTCGTCGTTGTACGGGATGATGTCGATCTTCTCGCCGCGCAGCTCGGACACGACCATGCGCACACGCGAACCACGAGGACCGACGCAGGCGCCGACCGGGTCGACGCCGTCGGCGTGCGAGACGACCGCGATCTTCGAGCGATAGCCCGGCTCGCGCGCGACGTTGGTGATCTCCACCAGGCCGTCGGCGATCTCCGGGACCTCGAGCTCGAACAGCTTCTTGATCAGCTCCGGGTCACGCCGGCTGACGATGATGCTCGGCCCACGGGTCGAGGAGGAGACCTCCTTGATGACCGCCTTGATCCGCTGCGAGTGGTCGTAGCGCTCGCCGTCGACCTGCTCGGACTTGGGCAGCAGCGCCTCGACGCGCTCGCGCAGCTGCACGAGCGTGTAGCGGGAGTCCGACTGCTGGACGATGCCGGTGATCAGCTCGCCCACGCGGTCGCGGTACTCCTCGAACATCATGTCCCGCTCGGCCTCGCGGATGCGCTGCAGGATCACCTGCTTGGCGGTCTGCGCGGCGATCCGGCCGAAGTCGTGCGGCGTGACGTCGCGGGTGTCGATCTGGTCCTCGAACTCGGCCAGGCGCGCCGGGTCGATGTCGGGCGCCTCGGGGATGATGACCTCGCCGGTCTCGGGATCCACGCGGCGCTCCTCGAGCGTGGCGGCCTCCTCGGCCTCGTCGAGCAGCTGCTCCTCGAGGTCGGGCGGCAGCAGCAGCTCGTCCACGCGGAAGTCGCCGCTGTCGCGGTCCATGCGGACGCGGGCGTAGCGGGCCGCACCCGGCTGCTTCTTGTACGCCGAGAGGAGGGCGTCCTCCAAGGCCATCATGAGCTTCTCCTCGGAGATGCCCTTCTCACGGCCCAGGACGCGCACGGCGTCGACGATCTCTTGCGACATGCGCTCAGTCCCCCAGGAGATTGGATCGGTGGATGTCGGCGTACGCGATCGAGACGACCCCGGTCTCGGCGGCAACGGTCACGCCGTCGTCGCCGGCGTCGAGTAGCTCGCCGGTGAACGAGCGACGCCCGTCGTGGTCGCCGCGCGTGCGCACGCGGGCCCGGTGGCCGAGGAAGCGCCGGAAGTGCTCGGGCTTGGTCAACGGCCGATCCGTGCCCGGCGAGGACACCTCGAGCGCGTACTTCTCTCGGACCTCGGGCAGATGCCGGGTGACGCGCTCGCACAGCTCGAGCGTCACGCCGGCGGGATGATCGATGAAGAGACGCACGAGACGACCGCCGACGACTTCGGCGAGCAGGACCTCGACCTCGGGCTCCACCTCGGAGAGCCGAGCTTCGATGTCTGCCTGGATCGCACTCATGTCAACTCACCCCAAATCATGAAAAAAGCGGGCGAGCGCCCGCTTTCTTGGCCACGCGGCCGCGAAAAAGCTGTGTGCGTGTTATAGCACCAGACGGCCGGTTTCATCGGCCCGCGGGGGCGCGTGGTCGCGCACCGTGGATGCCGGGCGGCGCCCGCGCGAGCGGGACAGTGGCGGAGCCACGGCCCGGTTCAGTGGGTGCCGATCCGGCGCCGCGGGGCGCGCCCACGCGCGCGCGTGGGTCGGGGAGCCGGCCGGCTAGGCCGCCTTCGCGGCGCGTTCCCGGTAGATGCGGTAGTCGCGCCGCTCGGGCCGCAATTGGGCGGCCAGCGCGAGCGGTTTCCGGGCCTCCTTGGGGCGCCCGAGCTCCATCAGCGCGCGGCCCAGGCAGAACAGCGCGAAGTCGTTCGTCGGGGCCAGCTCGACCACCGCCGCGAACTCGACGCGGGCGGCCTCGAACTGCCGTGAGCGGAAGTACGCGCGGCCCAGGGCCTCGCGGATCGAGGTCTTCTCGGGCTCCAGCCCCGCGGCCTTCGAGAGCGGGACGGTCGCCTGATGGAACTCCCCTGCCTCGAGCAGCTCCGTGCCGCGTTTGAAGAGGTCGTAGACGTCGTCCATCGGGAACAGTCGAGTGTAGACCCGGCCGCGCGGTCCACGAACCCCGGGCATGTAGGAGGCGGGTCCGAGGCGGCGATTGTCGACTTAGTCGCCTGAGGGGAAACAACTCGACATCTACGCCCGAGGCGGAAGCGCCCACCAGGCACGGAGGCGCTGGACGAGCCCCCCGCCGCGCGCGAGCTCCTTCCGCAGGCCGCGGCGCTGGGCCGAGCTGGGCGTGCCCGGGCGCCCGCCGTAGCGCAGCTCGCGCACCGAGCGGACGTAGCCGGCCGCCGCGGGGGTGCGGGCGAAGCCCTGCTCGAGACCCCACAGCGTCGTGCCCTCGCCCGGATGGCGGCGCGTGCGCCGCAGCGCGCGGTCGAGCTCGTCGAGCATCACCGCGGCCGGGGGCGTGCCGCGGCGGCGGTGCCGTCCGCGCAGGGTGAGGAACGCGACCAGGCCGACGAGCACGGCGCCCACGCCGAGCAGCACGTACGGCACCACCGACTGGCCCTCCTCGACCGCGGCCGAGCGGCGGCCCGGGTCGGAGGGGCGGTCGCCGCCGAGGCTCGGCGGCCCGGCGCTGCCGGCGGACGGCCCACCGGGGCCGCCCTCGTTGGGCTGCGAGCGCGGCGGCGCGCTGGCCGGCGTCGGGTCGAACGTGACCCAGCCGATGCCGCGATACCAGACCTCGACCCAGGAGTGGGCGTCGAGGTCGCGGACCACGTACTCGCGCGTCTTCTCGTCCAGCGAGCCGGAGGTGAAGCCGGTGGACACGCGCGCGGGCACGCCGCCCATGCGCAGCAGGAGGGCCATCGCGCCGGAGAACTGCTGGCAGTAGCCGGTCTTGGCGTCGAACAGGAAGCCGTCGAGGTTCTGCCCCGCCCGCGGCGGCGTCTCGCTGTAGTTGAAGCCGCGCCGCAGGTAGGTCAACACCGCCTGGACGAAGTCCTCCTGCGTCTCGGCGTTCTCCGAGAGCTGCTGCGCAAGCGCCCAGGTGCGCCGGTACGGGCCCTCGCGGAGGACGCGGCGCGCAGCGCCCTCAGGGATCGACTCGGTCGTCCCCGCGCTGCGCGCCTGCAGCACCCCGTCCGGGTAGCCGAAGGCCGGGAAGTCGAACACGTACTGCGGCGCGCCGGTCTGGCCGACGGTCCCGGCGGTCGGCAGCAGCAGCCGCCGGAACCGCGCCAGGTCCGGCCGGAGGGACTCGATGCCGGCCTCACGCCGCTCCTCCTCGTTGGTCTGCGGCGTGTAGACGATCGCCGTGTACGCGTCCCCGCGGCGCAGCGGCCGGCCGGCGACCCACGTGCCGTCGCCGCGCCCCTGCTCGCGGATCGTCGGCGAGTCGACGGTGCTGGCGTAGCCGGCGATGACGAAATCCTGGCTCGACAGGTTGCGGATCGTCACCCGGATGTCCTGCGTGTCGGCGACCAGGCGGTCCTCGTTCTCGGGCAGGCCCGGGTCGTCGAGGTCGGCGGTCACCTCACGCCAGTGGATGCCGTCGAACCCGTCGAGGTTCTCCGCCTTCCAGTACGCGGGCCGCTTCTCCGCCCGCACGCGCAGCAGCTCGCGACCGTCGCGCGGCCAGTCCAGCGGACCGTAGTTGTGGTCCCAGGAGAACGACGTCGTCTTGGCCGACGCGGCGCCGAGCGCCCAGCTCTCGTAGTCCCACCAGGGTTGGTCGGCGTCCAGCGCCGGCGCGAGCATCAGCGCCAGCACGGCCACGCCGACGGCGACGATGCCGGCGTTGCCCGCATCGCCCACCCGCAGCTTCTCGAGCCGCAGGAACGCGAGCACGAGCAGCGCGAGCGCCGCGCCGCGCAGGAACTCGTTCTCGAAGTCGAGCGCGACGGCCGGGATCGCGTACAGCGCGACGAGCAGCCCGAGCGCGGCGGCCGGGAACCCGATGCGGCGCTTGCGCGGCCAGAACGCCAGCGCGGCCGCCACCGTGACCAGCACGGTGCCGCCGAGCGGGATGACCGTCCGGGTCCACTCGTCCACGCCGCGGTAGGGCACGCGCACGCCGGGCAGCGACTCGATGCCGCGGCTGATGCCAGACGACAGCTCGCCCCAGCGGTCGGGCAGCAGCAGCTCGTCGGCCACCCCGCCGCCGAGCAGGGCGAGCGCGAGCACGACGAGCAGGACGGCGACGGCGCCAGCCTGGCGTAGGCGCGGCCGGTCCGTCGTCAGCCGCGCGACCAGGAGCATCCCGACCATCGCCAGCGCGCCCGCTCCGAGCGCGTACAGCGCGCGCCGCGGCGCCGCCGGGTCGAGCAGCACCATCCAGTGCAGCGACCCGAAGGCGGCCAGCGCGAAGAACGCCAGCCCGCGCGCCGTCGGCACGGGCAGCGTCGGATCGGCGGCCAGTACCCGCGGTGCCCGGGCGGCCGCCGTGCTCATCCTGCCACCGCCTCCATGGCTGCGGCGGCGCCGGCGCGCGTGGCCAGGAAGCCCTGGCAGCCGGCCACCTCGAAGACGGCGCGGCGGTTGGGCAGCGCGCCGGGCACGACCAGCATGCAGCCGCCCGGCGTGCGGCCGAGCCCGCGCGGCGCGCGGTCGACGAGGCGGGCGGCCACGAGCACCACGAGGCCGCGGCGGTTCTGAGCGGCCACCAGCGAAGGGCCGACGGCGTCGTCGATCAGCGCCAGCCGCACGTGCGCGGCCGGCCAGGCCAGCAGGTCCTTCTCGACCACGTGCGCACGGCGGTCACCGGGCAGCAGCAGCGAGCAGCCGCCGCTGCGCTTGGCGAAGTGCACACACAGCGAGGCGGCGGCGCGCACCGCGTTGTCCAGCGCCTCCGGGGTCGCCGGCGCGCGCGGGTCGAGCACCACGAGCGGCCGCGAGTCCGCCTCGGAGATCAGCTTGCGCTCCATCAGGCCGTGCCCGCGGGCGACCGCAGGCCAGTGGATCCGCGACGCGGGCGAGCCGGGCCGGTGCTCGCGCAGGCCGTCGAGCTCGGTCTCGGCGGCCGCGATCAGCGCGGCACGGGCGTGCGCGGGCGTCGCGTCACCGCCGCCGGCGGTCGCGCGCACCGGGAGCACGCGCGGGAGCACCAGGATCTCGTCGCTCTCGGTACCGGTCACCACGCGCTGGGCCAGGCCGAACGGGTCGCGCAGCACGA
The DNA here is from genome assembly GCA_963759375.1 of uncultured Solirubrobacteraceae bacterium. Lineage (GTDB taxonomy): Bacteria > Actinomycetota > Thermoleophilia > Solirubrobacterales > Solirubrobacteraceae > DASSUW01. The sequence continues at coordinate 485,419 of CAVWYY010000002.1, forward strand.
GCGCGGGCGGCGCCAGCCGGCGACGCCCGCGGCGCCCGAAGGTGACCTCCACGCGCACGCGCGCGCTGCGCTTGCCGGCCTTGAAGCGCACCGGCTCGGGCAGCAGCGGCTCGTCGATCCAGCCCGGCGGCAGCGGCAGCCGCCCGCCGTCGGCACGGATGCGCACCTCCAGCGACTGCTCCTCGAGGACGCTGCGCCGGCTCAGCTCGCGCTTGATCGTCACGCCCCAGGCGCCGGCGTAGATCCAGCCCGCGGCGCCCGCGCCCAGCAGCGTGAGCGCCGCGCCGGTCACGTACAGCGGCTCGGCGTCGAACGTCCCGGCAACGACCAGCAGCAGGACCCCGAGCGCCGCGCATCCGAGCGCCGACCGCACGGTCCCGCTCCCCTAGAGCGCCGGCGTGGCCGCGATCGCGTCGGCCACGATCGTGGCTCGCTCGATGCCCGCCGCCTCGGGCACGAGCATCAGCCGGTGGGCCAGCACCGTCACGGCCAGCGCCTGGACGTCGTCGGGCAGCGCGTGGTCGCGGCCCTGGACGAGCGCCCGCGCCTTGGCGGCCCGCAGGAGCATGAGCCCCGCACGCGGCGAGGCGCCGAGCTCGACGCGGCCGTCCGCGCGGGTGTGGCGCGTGAGCGCGACGATGTAGTCGCGCAGCGCGCGCGAGGCGTGCACGAGGTGGGCGGCCTCGACGGCCTCGACCACCTCGGCGCGGTCGGCCACGGCCTCGAGGTCGAGCACGCGGTCGTGCGCCTCGTGGCCGGCCAGCATCCCGGACTCCTCCTCGGCGTTCGGGTAGCCGAGCGAGACGCGGACCATGAAGCGGTCGACCTGCGCCTCCGGCAGCGGGTAGGTGCCCTCGTACTCGACCGGGTTCTGGGTCGCGAAGACCATGAACGGGCGCGCCAGCTCGTGCGACGTGGCGTCGACGGTGACCTGGCGCTCCTGCATGCACTCGAGCAGGCCGGACTGCGTCTTCGGCGAGGCGCGATTGATCTCGTCGACGATCACGATGTTGGCGAAGATCGGGCCGGGCCGGAACTCGAAGCGCGCCTCGCGCTGGTTGTACACGTTCGTGCCCACGATGTCGGCGGGCAGCAGGTCGGCCGTGCACTGCACCCGCGCGAACTGGCAGTCGACCGAGCGCGAGAGTGCGCGGGCCAGCGCGGTCTTGCCGACGCCGGGATAGTCCTCGACGAGGATGTGGCCCTCGGCGAGGAGCGACACGATGACGTGCTCGAGGATCTCGTCGCGCACCTTGACCGCGCGCCGGACGTTATCGCCGATGCGGCGGGCGACGGAGACGGCCGCGTCGACCTTCTCGCGACCGAGGGACTCCGCCTCCGGCGTTGGCTCAAGTGGCTCGGTGGGTTCCATTCAGCGCGGCACCTTCATGTCGGAAGATGAACGGCGGCTCAAGACCGCGTCCAGGATGGCAGTGGCGACCTCAGCCTTCGAGGCCCGCGGGACGTGACGCTCGGAGTCCGGCGTCACGATCGTAACCTCGTTCTGCGCGGCGTCGAAGCCGATCCCGGGCCGGCCGACGTCGTTGACGACCACGGCGTCGAGGTCCTTGCGGGCGAGCTTGTCGCGCCCGTACGCGATCGCGCCGTCGCCGTGCTCGGCGGCGAAGCCGACCAGTAGCTGGCCGGGGCGGCGGCGGGCGGAGAGCGTCGCGAGCACGTCCGTTGTACGCACGAGGCGCAGCGTGAGTTCCGATCCCGTCTCGTCCTTCTTGAGCTTGCCCTCGTGCGCGGACTCGGGCCGGTAGTCCGCGACGGCGGCGGCCATCACCAGCAGGTCGGCGGCGCCGAAGCGCTCCTCGCACGCCGCGGCGAGCTCCGCGGCCGTCTGCACGTCGACGTACTCGATGCCGTTTCGGCGGGGCAGCGACACGTTGGCCGCGACCACCGTGACGTCGGCGCCGCGGCGCGCGGCCTCCTCGGCGACCGCGAAGCCCATGCGCCCGGACGAGCGGTTGCCGACGAACCGCACCGCATCGATCGGCTCGCGGGTACCGCCCGCGGTGACCAGGACCTTGAGGCCGTCGAGCTCGCGGCCGGCGCTCAGCGCGGCCTCGAAGGCGGCGAGCAGCTCCGGCGGCTCGGGCAGGCGGCCGGTCCCGTACTCGCCCAGAGACGCGAGAGACCCGGTCCCGGGCTCCAGCACGCGCACGCCCCGCTCGCGCAGGCGGCTGACGTTCTCCTGGGTGGCGGGATGCTCGTACATCGCCCCGTTCATGGCCGGAGCGACGATCAGCGGTCGCCGGCACGCGAGCGCGGCCGCGGTCAGCAGGTTGTCGGCGTGGCCGCCGGCCAGCTTGGCGAGCGTGTTGGCCGACGCCGGCGCGATCAGGAACGCGTCGGCGCGCTCGACCAGCTCGAGGTGCGAGAGCGGCGCGTGCTCGGGCGCCGGGTCACCGGGGAAGGCGCCCCGCATCGGGTCGCTCTCCCACTCGGTGAGCAGGACCGGCGCGCCGGTGATGCCGGCGAACGACGCGGTGCCGACGAAGCGCGTCGACGCCTCGGTCTGGATCACCCGGACCGCGTGGCCGGCCTTGATGGCCAGGCGCGCCAACTCGAGCGCCTTGTAAGCGGCGATCCCGCCGCTGACGCCGAGCAGGAGGCGAGCCATGGGCCGACTCGGTCAGCCGCGGTAGCGGTACTTGACCTTCCCGCCCGCGACCTCTTCCAGGGCGATGGTCAGGTAGTTCTTGGAGCCGGTGTCCACCATCGGCGGCGGGAACTCCTCGAACGTGCCCTCGCCGAGGTTGTGGTAGTACGAGTTGATCTGGCGTGCGCGCTTGGCAGCCACGATCACGCTCGCGTACGGCGAGTCCACATTGTCCAGCAGGCGATCTACGCGCGGTGAGATCAAGAGGGTTCCTCCGTCGGTTTCGTCCCACCAGATCCTAGCGCCGACCGCACAACCTCTTCGAGCGCCGCCACCGCGTCCTCGAGCCGGTCGTTGTAGACGATATGCGGGAACTCCCCCTGGGCCCGGAGCTCCTCGCGGGCGGTCTCGAGCCGTTTCTCGACGTCGTCGGGGGAGTCGGTGCCGCGGCCGATGAGCCGGTTCCGGAGCGCCTCCTCGGAGGGCGGGGCGATGAAGATGCGGACCGCCTCGGGCATGGTCTCGGCGATCTGGCGGGCGCCCTGGACCTCGATCTCCAGGACCACGGGCGCGCCGCGGGCGAGGCGCTGCTCGAGGTCGGACCGCAGCGTGCCGTAGCGCCGGCCCGAGTACGTGGCGTGCTCGACGAACGCGCCGTCGGCGACCCGCCGATCGAACTCCGCGTCGTCGAGGAAGTGGTAGTCGACCCCGTGCGTCTCCCCCAGCCGCGGCCGACGCGTGGTGGCCGACACCGACAGCTCGAGCTCGGGCACCCGGCCGAGCAGCGTGCGGATGAGCGTTCCCTTGCCGACCCCCGACGGGCCGGTGATCACGAAGACCCGCGCCACTAGCGGCGCAGCATGGAGACGAGCTCCGTGCGCTGGCGCTGCGAGAGGCCCCCGATCGTCTTCGAGGGCGAGATCCGGCACTGCTGCAGGACCTTGTTGACCTTGACCCGGCCGTACTTCGGGACCGCGAGCAGCATGTCGAACACCTTGGCGGTCTCGACGAACTCGGGCGGCTCCAGCAGCAGGTCGTGGATACTCTGCCGCCCGCCCTTGAGATCCCGCTTGAGCTGAGCGCGGCGCGTGCGGATCTCGTTGGCGCGCTGGAGGGCCTCCATACGCTGGACGAGGGAGCGCTCAGGGGCAGCCACAGAGGGCTTGGCGGGCGTCTTGGTCGCGGGTGGCATGGGCGGCGAGTCTACATCTGTTCCCGGGTTCGACAAGCCAGTGGGGACGAATTCGCCTCGACCTCAAGTTGAGGTGAAGGACTATGCAGGGGAGTTGACGGTAACCGGCGGCTTTGCAGGACTTTTGAACCCAGTTTGTGCTAATGACGCACGACCGCTAGCGGGTCTTGCGAGTTTGCAGGGAAAGCTTCTGTGAACCTGGACGCCTCGGCCGCTATCCGGCCCCCGGCCAAGGGGTCCCGGAACGATTCAGTGCCGACGGCGACGAGATCCGCGCCCGCTTGCCGGAGGTCGTTCGCATGGCGCCCGGTTTGGACGCCGCCCATACCCACGATCGGGATGGCGACGCGCGACCGGACTTCGCGGACCTGGCTCACGGCGATCGCGCGGACCGCCGGCCCGGACACGCCGCCGGTCCCGCCGCCCAGCCAGGGCTCCCCCGGGCGGTGCGGGTCCATCGCCATGCCGCGCAGGGTGTTGATGAGCGAGACCGCATCGGCGCCGTGCTGCTCGGCCGCGGCCGCGACGTCGGCGGGCGACGCGCAGTTGGGCGTGAGCTTGACGATCAGCGGCTTGCCGGTATGCGGGCGTACCGCGTCGAGCAGCCCAGCCAGCTCGACCGGGTCGGCGCCCATGATCAGCCCGGTCTTGACGTTCGGGCACGAGACGTTGAGCTCGAGCGCGGCGACCTCGTCGCGCTCGGCGAAGGCGGCGACCAGCCGGGCCACGTCCTCGCGGCGCGAACCCATCACGTTGACGATCAGCGGCACCGGCAGCTCGGCCAGCCGCGGGAGGTCCTCCCGCAGGTAGCCGTCGAGCCCCTTGTTGGGCAGGCCGATCGAGTTGATCATCCCGCCGGCCAGCTCCCACAGCCGCGGCGGCGCGTTGCCCTGCCGCGGCTCGAGCGTGACGGTCTTGGACACGAAGGCCGCGAACGGGAACCGCTCGAGCAGCGCGTCGCCGAACACGCGGCGGGCGGCGATCGCGTCGAACGTCCCCGAGCCGTTGATGACCCGGTGCTCGAGCTCGATGCCGCAGAACTCGATCACAGGTCCGCCGCCTCGACGACCGGGCCGTCGACGCACAGCCGGACGTAGCCGTTGCGGGTGGAGACCACGCAACCGAAGCAGGCGCCGAAGCCGCAGGCCATGCCCGACTCCATCGCGAGCTGCGCCGGGACGCCGGCGGCGTTGCACAGCGCGGCGACCGCGTCGAGCATCCGCGGCGGTCCGCACGCGTAGACCTCGACGTGCTCGCCGAGGTCCAGCAGGTCGGTGACGAGCCCGTGGTGGCCGAGCGACCCGTCGTCGGTCGCGACCAGCGCGCCGGGGATCAGGACCGCCCCCTCGGCGTGCGCGGCGTCGCGGAAGCCGAGCAGCGTGGTCGCGCCGGCGAGCTCGTCGCCCCAGATCGCCAGCGGCGCGATCCCCACGCCGCCGCCGACCAGCACCGGGCGGCGGCCGTCGCGCGGCGGCGCGAAGCCGTTGCCGAGCGGGCCGAGCAGGTGCAGCTCGTCGCCCGCGCCGAGCTCGCACAGCCGGTTCGTGCCGGGGCCGACGTCCTCGAGCAGGAAGTCCAGCTCGCCGTCGCGCGCGCGCATGACGCTGAACGCCCGCGGCAGGAACGGGCGCTCGTCCTCGCCGCCGCCCCAGCGCTCGGCGGCGGTGAGCATGTAGAACTGGCCCGGGTCGGGGCTCGGCCCGTCGTCGTCGGCGGTCAGCACCACGTACGGGCCGTACTCGCGCCGCTCCACCAGCGTCACCGTCCGCCGCCCGAGCGGGGCCAGCGTACGGGTCACACGCCCACGCCCCTCGAGTGCAGCTCCTGCAGCGAGACGACCGCCGGGCCGCCCTGGCGCTCGGCGGCGATCGCCCGGGTGGCCGCGAAGCCGCCGGCGATCGTCGTGATGCACGGGATGCCGCGCGCCACCGCCGCGCGGCGGATCTCGTAGCCGTCCGTGCGGGCAGCGGTGCCGGTCGGCGTGTTGATCACGAGGTCGACGTCGCCGTTCTCGATCCAGTCGACGACGTGCGGTGACCCCTCGCCGACCTTGTTGAGCCGTTCGACCGGGATCCCCATCCGCGAGATCGAGGCGGCGGTGCCGCGTGTGGCGACGATCCGGAAGCCGAGGTCGTGCAGCTGCGCGGCGATGCCCATGACCGCCGACTTGTCCGTGTCCGTCACCGTGAGGAACACGGTGCCGGAGCCCGGCAGCCGCGCCCCCGCGGCCGCCTGCGCCTTGGCGAACGCGCCCGGGAAGTCGGCCGCCACGCCCATCACCTCGCCGGTCGAGCGCATCTCCGGGCCGAGCAGCGCGTCGGCGCCGGCGAAGCGGTCGAACGGCAGGACCGCCTCCTTGACGCTGACGTGATCGCCGCCGGGATCGTCCGGCAGCCCCATGCCCGCGAGCCGCTCCCCGAGCATCACCCGGCAGGCGAGCTTGGCCAGCGGCAGCCCGGTCGCCTTGCTCACGAACGGGACCGTCCGCGACGCGCGCGGGTTCGCCTCGATCACGTACAGGTCGTCGCCGAGCACGCCGTACTGGACGTTGATCAGCCCGACGGTGCCGAGCGCCAGCGCGATCCGCCTCGTGGCCTCGCGGATCTCGGTCAGCATCTCGGTGCCGAGGGAATGCGGCGGCAGCACGCAGGCCGAGTCGCCGGAGTGGATCCCGGCCTCCTCGACGTGCTGCATGATCCCGCCGATCCACACGTCCTCGCCGTCGCAGATCGCGTCGACGTCGACCTCGATGGCGTTCTCCAGGAAGCGGTCGAGGAAGATCTCGCGGCCGCTCCCGTTCACTCGGGTCAGGTAGTCGGCCAGCCCATCGAGGTCGTAGACGATCTCCATCGCCCGGCCGCCGAGCACGTAGCTCGGACGCACGAGCAGCGGCCAGCCGATGCCCGGCGCCGCCGCGAGCGCCTCCTCAGCCGAGTGGGCGGTGGCGTACGGCGGCGCGCTGAGCCCGAGGTCGTGCAGCAGCCCGCCGAAGCGCCCGCGGTCCTCGGCCAGGTCGATCGCCTCGGGCTGGGTACCGAGCAGCGGCACGCCCGCCGCCTCCAGCCCCGCCGCCAGCTTAAGGGGGGTCTGACCCCCGAACTGGACGATCACGCCCTCGGGCCGCTCGACCTCGACGATCGCCAGCACGTCCTCGAGCGTCAGCGGCTCGAAGTACAGGCGGTCGGACGTGTCGTAGTCGGTCGAGACCGTCTCGGGGTTGCAGTTGACCATCACCGCGTCGCGGCCGGACTCGCGGACGGTCATCGCCGCGTGCACGCAGCAGTAGTCGAACTCGATCCCCTGGCCGATCCGGTTCGGGCCCGAGCCGAGGATCATCACGCTCGGCCGATCCCCGCGCTCGATCTCCGTGCGCACCGGCGGGCGCTCCCAGGCCGAGTAGAAGTACGGCGTCTCGGCCTCGAACTCGGCCGCGCAGGTGTCGACCGCGCGGTACGTGCGTTCGCCCTCGAACGCGCCGTCGAGGTCGCGCAGCTGGCGCAGGAACCACAGGTCGATCCCGGTGCGTGCGCGGATCTCCTCCTCGGAGGTGCCGCGTCGCAGCAGCTCGAGGATCAGGTCGAACCGATCGGCCGACGGGTGCTCGAGCCGCTCCAGCAGGTCGCCCGACAGGTCGAGCGTCGCGTCGAGCTCGCGCGAGCGCATCGCCTTGGCGAACGCCTGCCGGAACGTGCGGCCGATCGCCATCACCTCGCCGACCGACTTCATGTGCGTCGAGAGCCCGGAGTCGACGCCCGGGAACTTCTCGAACGCGAACCGCGGCCACTTGACCACCGCGTAGTCGAGCACCGGCTCGAAGCTCGCCGGCGTGCGCTTGGTGATGTCGTTGTCGATCTCGTCGAGCCGGTAGCCGACGGCCAGCCGCGCCGCGATCTTGGCGATCGGGAACCCGGTCGCCTTCGACGCCAGCGCCGACGAGCGCGACACCCGCGGGTTCATCTCGATGACCACGACCTCGTCGGTCGCCGGGTTGACCGCGAACTGCACGTTCGAGCCGCCGGTCTCGACGCCGACGGCGCGGATGACCGCGATCGCCTGGTCGCGCAGCATCTGGTACTGGCGGTCGGTCAGCGTCTGCTGCGGCGCGACGGTCACCGAGTCGCCGGTGTGGACGCCCATCGGGTCGACGTTCTCGATCGAGCAGACGATCACCACGTTGTCCGCGGCGTCGCGCATGACCTCGAGCTCGAACTCCCCCCACCCGAGCACCGACTCGTCGATCAGCACCTGGCCGATCGGCGACGCGGCGAGGCCGCTCTCGACCATCCGCGACAGGTCCTCCTCGCGGCGCACGATCCCGCCGCCGCGGCCGCCGAGCGTGAACGCCGGCCGCACGATCAGCGGCAGGCCGAACGAGCGCAGCGCGCCGCGCGCCTCGTCGACGCTGGTGGCGATCGTGTTGCGCGCGGTGCGCAGCCCGGCCGCCTGCATCGTCTCGTCGAACAGCTCGCGGTCCTCGGCGCGGCAGATCGCGTCGTAGGTCGCGCCGATCAGCTCGACGTCGAAGCGCTCCAGCGTCCCGTCCTCGTGCAGCGTCTTGGCCAGGTTGAGCGCGGTCTGACCGCCCAGCGTGGGGAGCAGGGCGTCCGGCCGCTCGCGCTCGATCACCTGGGCGACCGGGCCGGGCAGCAGCGGCTCGACGTAGGTGACCGTCGCGAACTCCGGGTCGGTCATGATCGTGGCCGGGTTGGAGTTGACGAGGACGACGTCGTAGCCCTCCTCCAACAGCACCTTGCAGGCCTGGGCGCCCGAGTAGTCGAACTCGGCCGCCTGGCCGATCACGATCGGCCCCGACCCGAGCACGAGGATCTTCTGGAGGTCGTCCCGCCTAGGCATGCTCGAACTCCCGCACGAAGTCGTCGAACAGGCCGAGGCTGTCGTTGGGCCCCGGCCCGGCCTCCGGGTGGTACTGCACACAGGCGGCGGGCACGTCGAGCAACCGGAAGCCCTCGACGGTGCCGTCGTACAGGTTCACGTGCGTCAGCTCGGCGGCGCCGAGGTCGGACTCGAGGCGGACGCCGAGCTCGCCGGCCACCGCGAAGCCGTGATTCTGCGAAGTGATCGCGATGCGGCCGGTGGCGAGATCCTTGACCGGGTGATTGGCGCCCCGGTGGCCGAACGGGAGCTTGAACGTCTCCAGCCCGGCGGCGCGTGACAGCAGCTGGTGGCCGAGGCAGATCCCGAACACGGGCTTGCGCACCAGCAGCGCCCGGACCGTATCGACCAGGTAGCCGAGCGCCGCCGGATCGCCCGGGCCGGGCACCAGGAAGAACCCGTCCGGGTCCGTGGCCAGCAGCTCGTCGGCCGGCGTCGTGCACGGGTGCAGCTCGAGCTGCACGCCGCGCTCGACGAAGTTGCGCACGATCGAGCGCTTGATGCCGGTGTCGAGCGCCACGATCCGCAGGCTGCCGCCCGCGCCGTGCACCACCGGCTCGGCCAGCGTGACCTCGCGTGCCAGGTCGCGGCCGACCATGCTCGGCTCGGCCCGGACGAGGTCGTGCGCGTCCGCAACCGGCATCGCGGCCGGGAAGATCCCGCCGCGCATCGCGCCGGCGGAGCGGATGTGCCGGACCAACGCCCGCGTGTCGACCCCGGCGATCCCCGGGATCCCGTGCGCGGCCAGCCAGTCGAGCCAGCCCTGCTCGGCGCCCGGTGCGTCGGTCGTGTTCACCGCCTCGCGCATGATCGCCCCGGCCGCGTGGATGCGGCCGGACTCCCAGGCGCCGGCGCTGACGCCGTAGTTGCCGACGTGCGCGGTGGTGAACGTGATGATCTGGCGCGCGAAGCTCGGGTCGGTCATCGACTCCTGGTAGCCCGACATGCCGGTCGTGAAGACGACCTCGCCGGTCGTGTGACCGAGCGCGCCGACGGCGTCGCCGTCGAAGCGCTCTCCGTCTTCGAGCAGAAGAAACGCGGATTTCGGATGCGGCGTTCACGCCGACCGAGAAGCTCCGCTCCCGGTAGGCGACCGCGCCCGCCGCGATCGTCGCGAGGACCCGCCCGTGCAGCGTGCGCCCCGCGAAGCAGCAGTTCTCCGAGCGGCTCTCGTAGCCGTGCTCGCCGACCTCCCACTCCGCCTCGAGGTCGACCAGGCACAGATCGGCCGGGCGGCCGACCGCGACGGCCGGCAGCGGCAGCCCGAGCAGCGCGGCGCCGGACGACAGCTTGTCGACCACCAGCGAGAGCGGCAGGATCGCCGGCAGCACGAGCTCGGTGTAGACCGCGGCGAACGCGGTCTCGAGGCCGGTGGTGCCCATCGGCGCCTCCTCGAACGCCACCTCCTTCTCCTCGCGCGCGTGCGGCGCGTGGTCGGTGGCGATGCAGTCGATGGTGCCGTCGCGCAGCCCGTCGATCAGCGCCTGCCGGTCGTCCTCCGTGCGCAGCGGCGGGTTCATCTTCAGCCGCGTGTCGAGCCGCTCGAGCAGGTTGCGGTCGGTCAGCGTGAGGTGGTGCGGGGACGCCTCGGCGCTGATGTGCACGCCGCTCGCCTTGGCGGCGGCGACGGCCTCGACCGACTCGCGGGCGCTGAGGTGCTGGATGTGGATCCGGCCGTCCTCGTAGCGGGCCAGCGCGGCGTCGCGCGCGATCACGGTCGACTCGGAGACCGACGGGATGCCGGCCAGGCCCAACCGCGCCGACACGTCGCCCTCGTGCATCACGCCGCGGCCGGACAGCGTCGGGTCCTCCTCGTGCAGGCAGAGCACGCCGCCAGCCAGCCGCTGGTACTGCAGCGCCTTGCGCAGGATCCCGGCCCGGTGGACCGGCTTGCCGTCGTCGGTGAAGCCGAGCGCCCCGAGGTCGTGCAGCTCGGCCATCTCGGTCAGCGCCTCGCCGGCCAGGCCGCGGGTGACGGAAGCGAGGAAGCCGACCGGCACGCGCGCCTCGCGGCGCGCCTGCTCGCGCAGGCTGAGCAGCACCGGCGCCGAGTCCACCACCGGGTCGGTGTTCGGCATCGCCACCACGGCGACGTAGCCGCCGGCCGCGGCGGCGCGGGTGCCGGAGTCGATGTCCTCCTTGTGCTCCTGGCCCGGCGTGCGCAGGTGCACGTGCGGGTCGACGAAGCCGGGGAACAGGTGCCTGCCCTCGCCGTCGAGCACCTCGACGCCGTCGTTGGGGAGCGTGCCTGGAGCGCCGATCTCGGCGATCTCGCCGCCGCGGATCAGCACGTCGTGCGGGGCATCGATGCCCTGCCGGGGGTCGAGCACGTGGGCACCGCGGACCAGCAGGTCGGCGGGCTGGGTGGGCCGCGAGTCGAGCATCACGCCGGCACCGGCATCGTCGCCTGCGGCTCGGTCTGCGGCGCGCCGCGGCCGGCCAGGCACTCGTAGAGCACGGCCATCCGCACGACGACGCCGGCGGCGACCTGCTGGCCGATGATCGCCTGCGGCGAGTCGATCACCTCGGCCGCGAGCTCGACGCCGCGGTTCACCGGGCCCGGGTGCATGAGCACCTGGCGCGGCGCCAGCCGACGGCCGTCGATCTGGTAGCGCGCCGCGTACTCGCGCAGTGACGGGACGAAGCTGTCGGTCATGCGCTCGTTCTGCATCCGCAGCGCGTACACGACGTCGGCCTCGCCGAGGCGGTCGAGCGAGTACTCGACCGAGCAGCCCAGCGTCTCCATGCCCCGCGGGATCAGGGTCGGCGGCCCGCACACGGTCACGTCGGCGCCGAGCATCCGGAACGCGGGGATGTTCGAGCGGGCGACGCGCGAGTGCATGACGTCGCCGACGATCCAGATGTTCGCCCCCTCGAGCGAGCCGATCCGGTCGCGCAGCGCGTAGACGTCGAGCAGCGCCTGCGTCGGATGCTCGTGCTTGCCGTCGCCGGCGTTCACGACGCTCGCGTCGGTCCAGCCGGCGACGAGGTCGGCGGCGCCGACGTGCGGGGAGCGGATGACGATCAGGTCCGGCCGGTACGCCGAGAGCGTCTGCACGGTGTCCTTGAGCGACTCGCCCTTCTCGATCGCCGAGCCGGACGAGGACAGGTTCACGACGTCGGCGCTGAGCGCCTTGGCGGCCAGCTCGAAGCTGGACCGCGTGCGCGTCGACGCCTCCCAGAAGAGGTTGAGCACGCGCCGGCCGCGCAGGGCCGGGACCTTCTTGATCTCGCGCTCGGAGACCTCGGTGAACGACTTCGCGCGGTCCAGGATCCGCTCGATCGCGGCGCGGTCGAGATCCTCGATCGACAGCAGGTGCCTCATGCCAGCGCCTCCTCGAGCGTGACGATGGCGACCTCGTCGATGCCGTCGAGCTCGGTCACCCGGACGTTGACCCGCTCGCCGCGGGCCGTGGGCAGGTTCTTCCCGACGTAGTCGGGGCGGAGCGGCAGTTCGCGGTGGCCGCGGTCGGCCAGCACGGCGAGCTGCACGCGGGCGGGACGCCCATAGTCGAACAGCGCCTCGATCCCGGCGCGGACGGTGCGGCCGGTGTACAGCACGTCGTCGACGAGCACGACCGTGTAGTCCTCGAGCCGGAACGGCAGGTGCGAGGAGTGCACGGCGGGATCGGTCCCGCGGGTCGACAGATCGTCGCGGTAGAAGGCGATGTCGATGTCGCCGAGCGGGATCTCGGCGTCGAGCAGGTCGCACACCAGCTGGTGCAGCCGGGTCGCGAGGTACGCGCCGCGCCGGTGGATGCCGACCAGCGCCACAGGCTCGCCGGCGTTCTTCTCGACGATCTCGTGCGCGATGCGCACGAGTGTCCGGCGGACGTCGTCCTCGTCCAGGACGACCTTGGCGTGGTTCATCAGCGGTTCCTTCCTGGCCTCACGGGACCGGGTTAAAGGGACGCGTGGAACCTAGCAGCGCGTGCGGATGGCGGGCGTCAGCGCAGGTCGATCACGCGGTCGGCGGGCCGGCGCTCGTCGGACCCGTGCGGCGACGTGAGCCAGCCGGACTCGCCGGCGAACCGCCACCCGACCTGCACGCGCCTGCCGTCCTCGAACCACTCGTGGCGCTGGACCGGCCGGCCGAGCTGCTGCAGGTACCAGCGTGCCGCCTCGGCGGCGCACGACTCCGGCGTGCCGGCGGCGCCGAGGCCGCCGACCGACGCCACCTGGTTGGCGTACACGCCCGAGCCGTCGAAGTCGACCCGCAGCGAGGCGACGACGGTGCTCTCGTCCGGGTCCGCCACGTCGACGTAGGTGGTCAGGAAGCCGTCGATCAGGAACGCGCCCGAGCTGCCGGGGCTGACCGACGGCGGCCAGTCGCGGACGTGCTCGCGCAGCGCGGCGAGGAAGCGCTCGTGCAGCGCGTCGCACGGATCGGACAGGCGGAACCAGGGGCTCATGTCGCGGCCGCCGGCTCGGGCTCGGGCTTGACCAGCGCGGGCTCGCCGCGCTCGGGGAACGGCACCGCGATCGCGTCGAAGTCGCGCGGCACGACGGTGTTCGGGAACACCGAGCGCGCCTCGTCGCGGACGTCGCGCGGGAAGTAGCGCGTCGACAGGTGGGTCAGGGCGAGCATCGTCACGCCCGCGTCGCGGGCGATCTCGGCCGCCTGGTGCGCCGTCGAGTGCGCGGTCTCGCGCGCGCGTGCGCGTTCGTCCTCCATGAACGTGGCCTCGTGGACCAGCAGCTCGGCGCCGTGGGCGAGCACCTCGACCGCCTGGCAGGGCGCGGTGTCGCCGGACATCACGATCTTGCGGCCCGGGCGGTCCTCCCCCATGACCTGGTCCGGTCGCACGCCGTTGACGGTCTCGCCGCGCTGGAGGCGGCCGAAGTCCGGGCCGTCGGTCACGCCGAGCTCGCGGGCGGCCGCAACGTCGAACCGGCCGGGCCGGTCGTCCTCGATGAACGCGTACCCAAAGGCCTCGATGCGGTGCTTGACCGGAAACGGCGAGACCATGAACGTGCCGAAGCGGATCTCGTCGTAGGGCTCGATCTCGGTCAGCTCGAGCGGGTAGCGGGTACGGCCGATCACCGGCCGCATCCCGCCGAGCAGCGCGTGCAGGCCGGGCGGCCCGTAGATCGTCAGCGGCCGCTCGCGTGCGCGCAGGTCGAACGTCTTGAGCATGCCGATCAGGCCGAGCCAGTGATCGAGGTGGAAGTGCGTGATGAACACGGCGCCGACGTCGGGCAGCCCGACCGAGCGCAGCAGCTGCTGCTGCGTGCCCTCGCCGCAGTCGAACAGGATCCGTTCGCCGCCGGCACGCAGGAGCAGCGCGGGGAGCCCGCGGCGCGCGGTGGGAACCGACCCGGCAGTGCCGGCGAAGAACAGCGACAGGTCCATGCGTGGACGAGGTTAGTGGGGTGTGGCGACGCGCTGGTCGGGCCGCGTGAGCAGCAATGCCCCAGGGCCCCGCCGGAGCGGGGCCCTGAAGGGGTTCGGATCAGTCGGACAGCTCGAACAGGTGCCGCGCCGCGACCGCGGTGCCGGCGAAGTCCGAGAACACGCCGTCGATGCCCAGCTCGAAGAACTGGAGGTACTCGTCGACGGCCCTGCCCTCGTAGCTCGACAGCAGCCGGAACGGCTCGTCGCGGAACGTCCACGTGTGGATCAGCAAGCCCGCGCGGTGCGCGCGCTGGATGAGGTCGGTCGGCGGCAGCGGCTGCCGGTCGGTCTCGTTGATCTTCCCGTCGCCGTTCTCGTCGCCGATCGTGCCGTCGCCGTTCACGTCGGCGAGCGCGGAGCTGACGATGTACCGCTTCCACGGCCCGATCCCGTCGGCGTAGGTGCGGATCTCGCGCAGCCCGGGATCGGTGGCGAAGTACCCGAACGTGTCTGTGCGCCCGGACACAGTCCAGTCGTACGGCCGGTCGAACGGCGCGGTGTAGTCGAGGCTGCCGTCCGGGTTGACGTCGTTGGCGTCGACGAGCTGCACCAGCCGGACAGGAGTCATCCGGTTGAGCTTCTTCAGGTTGAACTGCTCGAACGACTGGATGAACACCGGCGAGCGCTTCTGGTCGAGCCCGTGACGATCGAGCGCACGGACGAGCCTGCGTTCGAGCGGCAGTCCGAGCCGCTCGTGGTAGGTCGGGTGCTTCGTCTCGGGATAGACGCCGATCTGCCGGTGCAGCTTCTTCGACATCCGCTCACGGAGGTCGAGCACCTCTTCGAACGTCGGGATCTCGAACTTCCCGTCGAAGCGCTTCGAGCGCTCGGCCAGCGGTTGGATCGCGCGAAGCGTCTTGAGCTCCTTGAGCGTGAAGTCGGAGACGAAGAAGCCGTCCTCGGCGAAGCCGTCGACCGATCGGCGGTCGCGCTTGCGACCCTCGAACTCCGGGTGCGCTCGCGACGTCGGTGGTCGCGATGATGTTCGGCTCGTGGCGCGCGACGAGCACGCCGTCCTTCGTCGACACGAGGTCGGGCTCGATGTAGTCGGCGCCCATCTCGATCGCCAGCTTGTAGCCCGGCAGCGTGTGGTCGGGCAGCAGGCCGGCATACCCGCGGTGCCCGATGACGAGCGGGGACTTCTCGTGCCGCTGGCCGTGCGCGAGCGCAGCCGACGGCGCCACCGCCGCGACGATCGCCAGGGTGGTCAACAACCGGATCAAGCGCATGGGTCCCTCCCCCTTGCTGGTGGTCCGGCCGAGCCTAGTCGAGGTTGAGCAGCTCGAACGTGATCCGGGCGTGATCGACGGTGGCGAATCCCATCGTGTGGTGCGGGGCGCGGCGGCGCTCGGTCGGCGAGCCGGGGTTGAAGATCTGGAACCCGCCGCGCTCCTCGTGCAGCGGGATGTGCGAGTGGCCGAAGACGACCGCGTCGGCGTCCGGGAAGCGGCGGCGCATGCGGTCGAGCCGCCCGTGGGCCGGACCGGCGTCGTGGATCATCGCGATCCGGGCGCCCGCCGCGGAGACGACCGCGGTCAGCGGTAGCCGCGCCTGCAGTACGGCCGAGTCGACGTTCCCGCGCACCGCGTGGACGGGCGGGCCGAGCGCCTGGAGCTCCTCGAGCACGGACGCCTCCATGAGGTCGCCGGCGTGCAGGATCGCGTCGGCGGCCCGCAGGCGTGCGGTCGGCAGCACGCGCGCCGCCGCGCGGCATGTGCGTGTCACTGATGATCGCGAGACGCACGCTCGATGAGGTCGGCCGCCGTGACCGTCCCCGGGCTCGCCGCGAGCCGGGCCGACACGGCGCGCAGCCGGTCGCGCAGCGCGTCGTCGCCGAGCAGTCGGTCGATCGCGCCCGTCAGCTCCTCGGGCGCGTGCGCGTACGTGTCGAGCCGCACGCCGAAGCCGGTCTCATGGAGCCGCTGGGCATTGTCGTACTGGTCCCAGAAGAGCGGGAGGATCACGGTGGGCTTGCCGAACCGCAGCGACTCGGTGACCGTGTTGTTGCCGCCGTGCGTGATCACGAGGTCGACGTGCGGGAGGATCGAGACCTGCGGGAGGAACTCGGCGCCGGTCATGTTCGGGGCGAGCTCGAGCTGATCGTGCTGCGGGCCCTTGGACACCACGATCCGGCCGTCGATCTCCGCGAGCTCGCCGATCAGCGTGCGCATGAGCTCGACGTCGCCCGAGCCGAGCGAGCCCAGGCTCAGGTAGATCAGCGGCGCGTCGCCGGCCGGAGGCTCCCACGGCGCGTCGGTGTCGCGGACGCTGGCCTGGAGGTTGTGCCACGTGCCGTCGAGCGGCCGCGCGCGCGGGTAGTCGACCTCGTCCGGATACAGGTAGAGGTTCAGGTGCGCGGTGTCGTGGACGAACTCGAGATCCGGCAGCCCGGGCGCGCCGCGCTCGCGGCAGAACGCGTCGAAGTCCGCGTGCAGGTCGGCGTGGGTGCGCCGGAACTCGGCCCGGAACTCGTCCCACCCGGCGCGGTCGGCCGCCGCGTAGCCGGAGAACGTCGGCGGTACGTCGGGGTCCTTGATCTCCGCCGGGTTGCAGCTGACGATCCGCACCCACGGACGCCCGCAGCGCGGGCAGCGCCGCGAAGCTCACGACGTTGTCCTCGACGATCACGTCCGGCTGCACGTCGTCGATGATCTCCCGCAGCCGGTCGTCGACGTACTTGGCGCCGTCGACCAGCGCCTCGAACGTCGGCGCGATGAACTCGCCGAGCTGCTCGATCGTCGGCTTGCGGAACACCGGCGCCGTCTCGCGGATGAAGTCCTTCCAGAACTGCCCGGGCTCCTCCTCGACCTCCGGCGGCGGTCCGAGCCGCATCAGCCGCTCCTCGAACCCCTGGGCCTCGAGCGCGCCCGCGAACGACTGCTCGACGATGAACACCACCCGGTGCCCCCGCCGGCGGAGCACGTCGCCGATCCCGACGCAGTTGTTCGTCGGCCCGTAGGCGCTCTCCGGGAAGAAGGCGATCGTGCTCACCGCGCGGCACGCTACTAAGCTGCCTCTAGCAGGCGCCCGTAGCTCAGTGGATAGAGCGCTCGCCTCCGGAGCGAGAGGTCGCAGGTTCGAATCCTGCCGGGCGCGTTTGCGCGAGCCCTGATGCTCGGCTCTGGTGACGATGTCACGCAGGCGGTCCGCTTCGCTGTCTGCGCGGTAGCGAAACGCCGGCGAACTTGGGACGCTGGCGGCATGGGATTAACAGAGGACATCAACAACCTCTTACGCCAGGGCATCGCTGAGGCCGACCGTGAGGCCGCCTCGGCAGCAGACGCCGACTCCGTAATCAGAAGCTACGGCGCCATGCTGAAGTCACACGATCGAGCGATCGCGCGCCTCGCCCAGGAGATCGAGGGGCTTCAAGCCTCGCGAACGGAGGGCTAGCGGCGAGCGGAAGCCGCTCCAGCGCAGATACAGGACCGGCCCCGCAGTCGATCCCGTTTGCCTCAAGGGTGCGTTGCCTCGCCGCGCTGAGCGCGTGTCGGCGTAGAACCGCTCTCGGGCCGAGATTGTTGGCCGCAGGGCCAGCCTCAAACTCATCCTACTCTCAATCGGATCGGCGCGAGCGAGTTTCGCTACTCGTTTCGCCGCCCTGCCGCTCCAGGCGCGTGCCGCACTCGTGAGGCCCTGACCAGTCCGGGCATATGAAGCTCACTTGGACCTCGGCCGGCTCGACGCGGTAGCGCGAGAACGGGCGGACCTTGATGGACTTGCGCAGTAGCCCTGCGGGCGCGGGCAGCCGCGACACGGACGCGCGTTGACGCTCTCCAGGCACGGCGGTAGCGTCGACCCAACGAGCTACACAGGAGGCAGCCATGAAGCTGCGTCATCGCCACAAGGTCGACGAATCGCCCGACCCGGCCGGGGCCGATCACGAGATGGTCCCGAGCGCGTTTCCCGGTCGCTCGATCTACGACGAGGAAGACCAGCGTCCTACCCGCGAGGATCTGGCCGCCGGCCGCACGCCCTTCTTCGATATCCCAGTGCCGCTGCCGCGGGTCCTCAGGAGCAAGAAGACGCGCAAAGACCCCCAGGACCGCGTGAGCTGATTCCAGCCACGCGAGCGGCACGGATCACGCTCGGGCGAGCGTGCAGACGGACTCTGGCGAGGGCCATCAGCGAGCGGGATACCGGCCTCTGGTGGCCTTCTCAGCTTCCGCCTCCGGAGCGAGAGGTCGCAGGTTCGAATCCTGCGCGGGCGTGGGCCCCAGCCGGGCTTGTTGTCGAACGCCCCGCTGGTCAGTCGCCGCTGCCCGGCGCCGGTCACCCAGGCCGTCCAGATCTCCGAGCTGTCGGCGTTGAGGCCGTCAGGCAGCAGCGGCCACTTGGCGTAGCTGACCTTCGTGCCGCCAGGCGAGAACGACGGGTTGTTGTAGAAGGTGCTGTTGCCGGCGCGCACGATGATCCGCTTGTGCGAGCCGTCGGCGCGCATGACCATATGTGCCCGGCGTTCGGGGCCAGGTTGTTGTCGTGGGTGTCGAACGCGATCCACCGGCCGCTCGGGTGATAGTCGGGCGCGGACGCGTTGAGCCCGGGGCCGGTGAGCTGCTTGAGCCCGGTCCCGTTGGTGCGGACCTTGACGATCCGGGTCTGGCAGTCGCTCGGGTCGTCGTCGGCGCACTCCACGCTGTAGCGGGTGAACACGATCCAGCGGCCGTCCGGGGACATCTGCGGCTCGGAGTCGAACCCGCCGTCCGTCCTGCGCGTGACCCGATAGGCGTCTGACATCGAGACCGGCGCGCCGGTCTTCGACTTCGCCGGGATCAGGAAGATGCCGGGCGTGTCGCCGGGGCAGGCGTCGACGACGAGCGAGCGCCGTCCGGCGAGTGGTCGGAGAACTCGCTGCCCGTGTTCAGGCCGACCGTCGTGAGCTGGAAGAGGTTCCTGCTGTGGTTCTGCGCGGTCGCCGCCGGATCATCCATGCGCCGACGGGGATCAGCAACGTCGTGAAGATCCACTGCCAGTTGTCCCCGAACCAGCCGGCGACCTTCGCCGGTGTGCTGACCGGGACGCTCTCGACCTCGAGGATGCGCTCGAACGTGCGCACCGCTTGTCGCCTGTCCGTGCCGTTGACCGCGACGAGCGCGGTGACCGTCAGGTGGAGCAGTCGCCTGCCCGTCTTGGTCGGCTCGATCTCCCACTTCCACCTCGTGACCCTCGCCGTGGTCGCCTGTTGGGTCGGCGTGATGTCCTCGATCTTGAACGCGGTTCCGGTGAGGGTGGCTTCCATCACCGCAGAGGCGCGGATCTGCGCCCCGACGTGGCGGTCCTGCGCTTCTAGGCGGCGCTTCAGTGCGCGTACGGACTCATCGTCCGACAGCACCAGCTCGATGACCTTCGTCTCGTTCAGCCGCACGGTCTTCGGAGCGTTGAACGCAACGTTGGCGCGATGGAGGCGCTCCCGTACGTAGACCGCGGACGGCCTCTTGAGCTCGTCGGCGTCCTGTAGTGGTCGCGCTCGTTGGTCGGGCGCCGCTTGCCGCGGCTCATCCGGGGCGTCGGTGGACACCACCGCGAACGAGACGAGGCCGCCTACAGCAGCCACGGTCGCGACGGTCGCGGCCACCGTCCGGACCGTGCTGGTGATGTGCGGGGCGCGTCGAGGCATTCGGGCGTGTCCGAACAAGAGCGCCCTCGCCCGCCCCGTGATACACGCTGTACCCTTCCCGCGCTCTGCTGTTCCCGACGGTCCAGTTCGCGCTGTTCTTCCCGCCCGTGCTGGCCATCTCGTGGCTGCTCATGCCGCGGCAGCACGTCTGGAAGGTCTTCATCGTCGCGGCCAGCTACGCGTTCTACGCGGCCGCCAACCCGAAGTTCTGCCTGCTCCTCGGCGGCGTGACGATCGGCAACCAGATCGGCGCGCGGCTGATCCAGCGCACCGACGACGAGACGCGGCGCAAGTGGATCGTCGGGATCACCGTCGGGCTCGACCTGCTCGTCCTGGGCGTCTTCAAGTACTACGGGTTCTTCGTCACCAGCACGGCCGAGGCGCTCGACGAGATCAACCTCGGCATACCCGCGCCGCTGCTGACGATCGCGCTGCCGGTCGGCATCAGCTTCTTCACGTTCCAGGCGATCTCGTACGTCGTCGACGTCAAGCGCCGGGTCGTCGAGCCGGCGAACCTGCTCGACGTCGCCGTCTACCTGAGCTTCTTCCCGCATCTGGTGGCCGGCCCGATCGTGCGTGCCGCCGAGTTCCTGCCGCAGCTCAAGGAGCCGCGCGACCCGAAGCGCGTCGCGGTCGGCTCCGGGCTCGTCCTGATCGGCCTCGGCCTGGTCAAGAAGGTCGTCATCGCCGACTTCCTCGCGCGCGAGATCGTCGACCCCGTGTTCGCGGTGCCGAGCCTGTACGACGCGCCGGACGTGCTGATGGCCGCGTACGCGTACACGGCCCAGATCTACTGCGACTTCTCCGGCTACACCGACATGGCGATCGGGCTCGCCCTGCTGATGGGCTACGTCTTCCCGCAGAACTTCCGCAGCCCGTACCGCGCGACGGGGTTCCAGGACTTCTGGCGGCGCTGGCACATGACCCTGTCGCGCTTCCTCCGCGACTTCCTCTACATCCCCCTCGGCGGGAACCGCGGCGGGCGCTGGAAGACCTACCGCAACCTGATGCTCACCATGGTGTTGGGCGGGTTGTGGCACGGAGCGGCGTGGACGTTCGTGGCGTGGGGCGCCTTCCACGGCGCGGGCCTGTGCGTCGAGCGCGCGATCAAGGGCCGCTTCCGCGCGCCGGCCTGGGTGCGCTGGGCGATCACCTTCCACCTCATCGTGTTCGGGTGGGTCCTCTTCCGGTCGGTGGACCTCGAGACCGCCGGCACGTTCCTGTCGCGGTTCGCCGAGTGGGGCCCGGCCACCCTCTGGACCCCGACCATCCTGCTCGCGGTGATCGTGGTCATCGGCCTGCAGCTGCTGCCGTCGGACGCCGTGGAGCGCGTCCAGTGGCGGATCGAGCGCCTGCGCCCGATCCCGCTGGCCGTCGGTCTCGCCGTGCTGATCGCGTTCGCCGGTGCCACCGTGTCCTCCCAGGGCGTCGCCCCGTTCATCTACTTCCGGTTCTGAGATGAGCCCCTCCGACGACAGCCTCATGAGCCGCTTCGACCAGCACGGCCTGCGGCGGTTCCGCGCCCGCGACGCCGTCGCCGCGGTCACCGTCATGGCCGTGCTGCTGATCCTGTTCGAGGGCGCCGCGATCCGTCGCGCGGGCGAGCAGATGAACCCCGGCATCGGCCGCACGCTCGTGCTCGCCGTCGGCAAGCCGGCCGGCTGGGTCGCCGACCGCCTGCCGCTGGCCGACGTCGCCAACGGCGCCACGTCGTGGCTGTCGCCCGACGACGAGCTCCAGGCCTCCGACGGCTTCGACGCCGCCGCCCCGCGCGCCGGCGGCGGAGGAGGCGTTCCGGAGGTGACGGCGGACGCGTTCGACCCCGGGGACATCGGCGCCGAGCCCGCCGCGCGCAAGCCGCTGCGCAAGCTGCTGGTCACCGGCGACTCGTTGTCGACCCCGCTCGACGTGCAGATGTCGCGCCGGCTGAGCGGCCAGGGCGTCGAGGTCGTGCGCGACCCGCACCTCGGCACCGGCATCTCCAAGACCTTCACCGTCGACTGGGGCCAGCTCTCCGCGAGCCAGGTCCGCCGCGAGAAGCCCGGCGCCGTGGTCGTCTTCATCGGCGCCAACGAGGGCTTCCCGATGGACAAGGTCGACTGCTGCGGCGCCGACTGGGCGGCGATCTACGCCAACCGGCTGCGCCGGATGATCGAGACCTACCGGCAGCGCGGCGCCGCGAAGGTCTACTGGATCACGCTCCCCACCCCCCGCGATCCGGACCGGCAGAAGATCAGCCGCGTGGTGAACGCGGCGATCGAGGTCGCCGCCGAGCCCTGGAAGGCGCAGGTCCGCGTGATCGACGCGGGGGCGATCTTCACCCCGGATGGGTATCGCGATGCCATGGAGGTCGACGGCCGACGTACGATCGTGCGGGAGGCCGACGGCATCCACCTCAACCAGGCCGGCGCCGGACTGCTGGCCGACGATCTGCTGCAGCAGATCGAAAAGGACTACGTCTACGGAGGTTGACGAAGTGGTGAACTACGTTCGCGGGACGCTTTGCTTGGCGGGCCTCCTCGCCGCGGCCGCCCTGGTGCCCAGCACCGCAGCGGCGGCTACCTGCTCGCCACCGAGCTATCCAGGCTCGGGCTACTTCTTGTCGCTGAAGACCAAGAACGTCGGCTGCAAGACGGGCAAGAAGGTGCTGCGCGCCCACTACAACTGCCGCATCGAGAACGGCAAGAAGGGCAAGTGCAAGCGCAAGGTCCTCGGCTACCGCTGCACCGAGAAGCGCGAGTCGATCTCGACCGAGTTCAACTCGCGCGTGACCTGCAAGAAGGGCACGAAGCGGGTCGTCTACGCGTACCAGCAGAACACCTGACGTGCGGCTGCTCGCAGCGGCGATCGTGACCGCGGCGGTGCTTGCCGGCGCGGCCGCGAGCACCGCTGCGCCGCGCTGCTTCGGCGCGGCGGCCCGTGACGGGCAGCGGGACTGCCACAACCCGCAGCTGCGACTCGTCGTCCGGCCCACGCCGGACGAGGCGGTGCTCACGCCGAACCTCGACTGCACGCGCGAGCAGGTGAGCGAGGTGCTCGACGAGTGCGCCTACGGCGTCCGCTCCGCCAAGGCGTCCGAGACCGTGGTGATGGCCGGCGACAGCCACGCGGCGCACTGGCGCGCCGCGATGGCCGTCGTCGCCAAGCGCAAGAACTGGCATGTCGTCGAGGTGGCGCGCCCGCACTGCCCGCTGTCGACCGCAATGCCCGACTCCGGCGAGCCGATCTCCTCGCGCTGCATCGCCTGGAACGGCCAGGTGGCCGACTGGCTGGCCGGCCACCCCGAGGTCCGGACCGTCTTCGTGTCGGCCAACGCGCAGGCGCCGATCGTCGTTCCACGCGGCAAGAGCGAGTACGAGACGCGCGTCGAGGGCTTCGTGCAGTCCTGGAGCGCCCTCCCCGCCTCCGTGCAGCGGATCATCGTCATCCGTGACAACCCGACCGATCGCACGCGGACGCACGACTGCATCCGGCGCGCGATGAGGCACCGCCAACCGCCGGGACCGGCCTGCGAGACGCCTCGCCGTCGCGTGCTGCCGCGCGACGCGGCGGTCACCGCGGCCCGGCGCCTGCACGACCGCGGCGTGCGAGTTGTCGACCTGACGCGCTACTTCTGCGGCCGCAAGCACTGCCTCCCGGTGGTCGGCGGCGTCCTCGTGCACAAGGACGTCGACCACCTGACGCAGGTGTTCGCCAAGACGCTCGGGCCGTTCATGCTGCGCCGGATCGACCGGCTCCGCTAGGTCGCGGCCTCGGCGACGCGCAGGAGCAGCCCGTGCAGCTGCTCGCGCTCGTCGTCGTCGAGCACGCCGAACGTGCGCTCGTTCTCGGTGTCGGCGATCGCGATCACGCGCACGACCACGTTGCGCCCGCGGTCGGTGAGGTGGATGTCCTGCACGCGGCGGTCGGACTCGCTGCGCCGGCGCTCGGCGTAGCCGAGGCGCTCAAGGTCGTCGACGAGGCCGACCATCGGGCTCTTGTCGATCCGCAGGCGGCGGCACAGGGCGCGCTGGGACATCGGCCCGTCGGCGTCGACGACCGCGAGCACCTGCGCGTGCTTGGAGCGAATCCGGTGGCGTGCCAGCGCACGCTCGAAGCGTTCGGTGGCATGCTCTGCGATGAAGGCGGCGAGATAGCCCGGCCAGTGGGCAAGCGATTCGGGGAGCGCCGCATGGGGAGAGTGGACCGGTGACACGTCAAAAACCGTACCGACCAAAGATCGTCTTGACAAGAGACGATCTTTGCGACAGACTTCCAGTACGACGGATCCCCCGAAGCAGGTGATGACCATGCTGCTGGAAGCTGTCGACTCAACCGCTCCGCCACTCGCGGCGGACGCGCCGCCGGTACGCCGCATCCTCGTGGCCTTCGACGGCTCGCCGGGAGCCTGGGCCGCGCTAGAGCGCGCCATCGACATCGCCGCCGCCCAGCGCGCGCTGCTCACCATCGCCGCCGTCGTCCCCGAGCCGCGCCTGTACGCCGGCCTCGGCCCGATGGCCGTCCCCTACTCGCCCGAGACGCTGCGCCGCGACGCCGAGCGCGAGATGCTCCGGTTGCTCGCCATGGCGCGCGACGAGGTCCCCGCCGACGTGTCGCTGACCACCCAGCTGCTGGTGGGCCGCCCCGCCAAGGCGCTGGCCATGCTGGCCGCCTCGGGCGACTACGACCTCGTCGTCACCGGCCCGCGCCCGTCCAGCCGCCTGCGCCGGCTGTGCGGCATCGGCGTCACCCACAAGCTGCTCTCGCGCACCCGCGCGTCGGTCCTCGCGATCCGCACCAGCTGACCGTCACAGCAGTTCGGCGAGCCGCGCGGCCGCCTTCGCGGCGCCGTCCGATGCAACTGGGACGTAGTCGACCTCGCGGCCGATCTCGGCGGCGATCGCCTCGGCGAGCACGGACGGCGTCGCCGTCGCGTAGTCCATGCGCCGTCCGGCCCCGTAGCGATCGAGGCGGTGCGGCACGTGGAGGTTCTGCTCGAAGTGCTGCTGCAGCGGGAAGTACAGGAACGGCCGCCTGGCCGCGGTGAGCTCCATGGTGGTGGTCAGGCCGCCCTGCACGACCGCGAGGTCGCAGGCGCCCAGGTGCCGGTAGAGGTCGGGCACGTACGCACGCAGCTCGAGCCCCTCGTGCGCGGGCAGCGACGCCGGGTCGATCCGCGGCCCGGCGACGACGATCATGCGCAGGCGCGGCACGAGCTCGCGCGCCTCCGGGAACGCTGCGATGACCCGGGTCAGGAGCGCCCGGCCCACCCCGGAGCCGCCGACCGCGACGACGCACACCTGCTCGTCCGGCCCGTAGCCGAGCTCCGCTCGCAGCCGCTCGCGGTCCGCCAGCTCGGTGGCATCGAAGCCCGTCACGTAGCCGGGGAACTCGAAGTGGGAGCTCGTCCAGGTGGGGATGTCCGGCAGCCCGGGGCCGAACCGTTCCGGCGTCACGTCCTCGGGGTCGCCGACGAAGATCGCGCGGTCACGCACGCGCGGCAGCCGGGCGATGTGCTCGATCATCTCGGCGTTGTAGTCCGCGGTGAGCGCGGCCTCGTGCTCGCCGCCCTCCGGCATCGGCAGCCAGCCCACGAAGTCCGTTAGCCACGCGTAGGCGGCGCGCTTCTGCTCGGGGTTCTCGTGCAGGTAGTAGTCGATCTCCCAGCCCTCGTCGGCGATCCAGAGGTCGTAGGGCTCCTCGGTGACGACGTCGTGGAAGACCATGAAGTTGGCGACCAGGATCTCGTCCATCCGCCGCCACGCCTGGAAGCAGTGCAGGTCGTGGTCGACGGACTCGGCGTGCATGTGGTGCGACTCGTTCGCCAGGTGCGCGCTGCCCGGGTGCACGGTCTCGCCGGCCGCGTCGAGCGCGGCCGTCACCGGGTGCTGGGCGAGCCAGTCGATCTGCAGGTCGGGATGCAGCCGGCGCAGCTCACGGGCGATGGCGATGTCGCGCCGGGCGTGCCCGAGGCCGATCGGCGACGAGAGGTACAGCGCGCGCTTGGGCCGCGTGCGCGAGCGGGTCCAGCGCCGGACCGGCGGCCGCGGGACGGCGAACTCGCGGATCAGCAGGTTGACGCGCACGGGGTCGCGCGCATGCGGGCAGTGCCCGGCGCCCTCCAGGGCCACGAATCGGCCGCCGGTCTCCTCGGCGACCTGCTCACCCACGGTCACCGGCCGCACCGCGTCTTCGGTCCCGTGCATGACCAGCACCGGGCAGACCACCTGGCGGCACAGCGCCGCGAACTCGTCCCGGTCGTTCAGCCGCCGGCCCAGGTAGGTGAGGGCGAGCGTGTCGGGATCGGTCTCGAGGCCCCAGCCAACGCAGTCCTCGAACTGCTTGGTCGAGTGCGGCTCCGTGAACACCTGGCCGAAGAAGAACTCCAGGAAGTCGCGGTAGTCGGCGCGCCAGTGGTGCAGGTTGTACTTGGCCCAGCCGTCGTAGCGCTCGAGCGGCTGGTCGAACGGTGTCCCGACCCGGGCGAGATGCTGCGCGAACGGCGCCCCCGGGGCGATGAACACCGCGCCGGCGACGCGCTCCGGGTGCTCGGCGGCGAGCAGCATCGCCCCACAGGACGCCGGCCGACAGCCCGACGATGCACGCCTGCTCGGTGCCGGTCGCGTCCATGACGGCCAGCGCATCGGCGGCGAACTCGCGCTCGTTGTAGGCCTCCACCCCCCGCGGGCGGTCGCTGCGGCCGTTGCCACGGCCGTCGAATGTGATGACGCGCGCATGCCGCGCGAGATAGGGGATCTGCGCCTTCCAGTGGCGCGAGTGGATGATCGACCAGGTGGGCAGCAGCAGGACGGTCGGCTCGCCGGTGCCGTACACCTCGTAGTGCACGCGCACGCCGTCGCGCTCGATGTAGCCGTCCTCGTCGGGATAGCGCGCGCGGGTCTGCTCGCGCGCGGTCGCGGGGGACTCGGTCGCGGTCATCGGTTCTCACTCCTCTCGAGCCAGCCGTCGATCCACTCGAGCAGCGCGGCCTGCCCCGCCTCGACGCCTGACAGCCGCTCGAGGATGATGCCCTCGTTGAACGTGATCACCAGCGAGACGAGGGCGTCCAGGGGCATCTCGATCCCGTAGCGCTCGCGCGGCTCGGCCAGCGCCTCGGTGAGCACGGCCCGCCATTCGGCATCGACGTGGGCGACGCGCTCGCGCAGCTCCGGGCGGTTCCAGGCGAGCGCCTGCAGCTCGTACCAGACCTTCTGGTACTCGCGGTCGGCATCCAGGTAGCGCATCGCCGCGCGCCACTTCTCGGCGAAGGGCGTCGCGGGATCCGTGTACATCGCGCGCTGGCGCGCGATCAGCTGATCGGTGAACCGCTCGAGCACGCGCGCGAGCAGGCTCTCCATCGATCCGAAGTAGTAGTGGACGAGGCCATGGTTGGCACCCGCCTCCAACGCGACGCTGCGCGTCGTGATGCGCGCGTGGCCGACGCTCACGAGGAGGCGCTCCGCAGCGTCCAGGAACGCCTCCTCGGTCGCTTGGCGGGCTACCGACGCCGGCGCCACCGCTTGACCGCCGCGATCTTGAAACGCACCACGACCAGCATGCCGGACGCCGCGGCGGCGGCGCCCGGAGCGAGCGCCAGCGTCTCGTGATGGGCGAATGTCATGGGAAGATCTCCGTCGTGCAGTCGCCGCCCTGCAGGCGGACCTCGTGGGCCCGGGCCGGGCCGCCGGGCCGGTCGTGAAGGTCGACGAAGAAGTCGCGGTCGATCTCCATGCCGCCCGCCGGGTCGCAGTCGATCCGCAGCAGCCAGGAGCGGAGCTCCGGATAGAACTGGTTGTCCCAGGTCGAGTACAGCGAGTTGGTCACGTAGAGCCGCCGGCCGTCGAGCGACAGCTGGAGCATCTGCGGGCCGCCGTTGAGCGCGCGGTCGCCGTCGCTCGGCCGCCCCAGCACCCCGCCGAGCCAGAGCTGCCCCGTGAGCTTCGGGTGCGCCGGGTCCGACACGTCGTACTGCCGCAGGTCACCGTGCAGCCAGTCGGAGAAGTACAGGAAGCGGTCGTCCATCGACACCACGAGGTCGGTGATCAGGCCGGGCACCGGGAACGGCCAGCCCTCCTGCTCGACCGCGTCCACCGCGACCACCGGCTCGGCGGCGTAGGACCCGTTCTCGCGGTGGAAGTGCCACATCGTGCTCGACAGCGCGGCGCCGACGAACCCCTGGTCGGCGTCAGGGTCGTGCAGCCAGCGCACCTCGAGCGGGACGAGCCCGGTCTCGCCGAGCTCGAGCGTCTGCTCGAGGCGACGGTCGGCCAGGTTCCAGAAGTGGATGCGGCTGCCGTACTTCCCGGCGGCGACGTCGTCGAGGTCGAAGCCGGGCTCGTAGGCGTTGGGCTCGCCGAACTCCGTCGAGGCGAGGACGTTCCGGCGCGGCTGGTACCAGAAGTCGTAGTTGAACGGCGGCCGTTCGCCACCGTCCTCCCAGCGGCCCTTGACCTCGAACGTCGTGGCGTCGAGCACGGCGAAGCCGCACGCGGCCCCGCCGTCGGCGTCGCCGAGCATGCTGATGACGACGTTCTCGCCCGGCATGCAGTGGACGGTGTGCGGGCGCGTCAGGCCGGTCGCGCGCACGATCTCCTCGGCCTCGACGATCTTGTCGATGCGCGGTCGCCGGGGATCCGTCGCGACGTCGAGGATGTGGACGCGCGACGACCGGAAGCCTGGGACGATCAGATGCGAGCGGTCGGGCCCGTGGCAGGCCGAGCTGCAGCGGTTCCAGCCGAAGTGATGCAGCTCGTCACCGGCGGTCGGCATCGGCGTCTCGTGCACGATCCGGCCGCTCTCGGCATCGAGGACCGCGAGGAAATCCGGCTCCTCGACGCCGGTGCCGCGGTGCAGGCAAGCGAGGTAAAGCAACTCCTCGGGCGGGGCCTGCATGGCCTCCGCGGGCGAGGCATAGACAGAACGGGGGCCGGCATCCGACATCCCGATCACCACCTTAGACGGTCGACTAAGTCATTTGACCAAACCTGACCCACAGATGTCAAGTAAGAACTTGGCAGCGGCCGACGCGAAGTCCACGATGTCGGTCGTGACCGAAGAGCTGTCGATCGCCGCCGTGCGCGCCGGAGGCGACGACGCGATGGCCGAGCTGCACGGCCTGCTGCTGCGCGCGGCGCGGTTCGAGCTGCACCGCCGGCGGCACCTGCCGCACGCGGAGGCCGAGGACCTCGCGGCGCAGGCGGCCAACGACGCGATGGTCGCGCTGCTCCGCAAGCTCGACACGTTCCGCGGCCAGAGCCGCTTCACGACCTGGGCCTACAAGTTCGCGCTGCTCGAGGCCGGCGTAAAGGCGCGGCGGCGCGCCTGGCAGGACCGCGAGGTGCCGCTCGACGACGTCGTCGTCGGCGACACCAGACGCTCGGTGCACGAGACCGTCGAGGACGCCGAGCTGCTGCGCGCGGTGCGCGACGCCATGCGTACCGTGCTGACGCCCCACCAGCGCGAGGTGTTCATCGCGCTGGCGCTCAACGGCGTGCCGATCGACGTGCTCGCCGAGCGCCTCGGCTCCACGCGCGGGGCGCTGTACAAGACGCTGCACGACGCCCGCCGCAAGCTGCGCGCGACGATCGGAGGTGAGCGATGAGCCTGCTCGGACCCGTGGGCCCGGAGATCGGCTGCGACGAGTGCTTCGACCGCCTGGACGAGTACGTCGAGGGGCGCGCCGTTCCCGGCATGGGGGCGCACCTCGAAGGATGCCCGGCGTGTCGGGAGGAATACGAAAGCCTGGTCGCGCTCGTAAGGGAGGACGACGAGGGCGCGCAAACGGAGTCATGACCGATTCCACCACCGCCGCGCGGCAGGCCTTCCTGCTGCTGCGGATCGCCTTCACCGTCGCGCCGATCCTGTTCGGCCTCGACAAGTTCGCCGAGGTGCTGACCGACGATTGGCCGCGCTACCTCTCGTCCGAGTTCAACAGCCTGCTGCCCGGCAGCGCCGACGACGCGATGTCGATCGTCGGCGTGATCGAGATCGTGGCCGGCATCGTGGTTGCAGTGGCGCCCCGCTACGGCAGCCTGCTCGTAGCCGGCTGGCTCGGCGGCATCATCGTCAACCTGCTGCTGGTCGGCGGCTACGGCGACGTCGCGTTGCGCGACTTCGGGCTGATGCTCGGCGCGCTCACGCTGGCGCGGCTCGCCTGGTCCGAGCTCGGCAGCACGTCGCGCGCCCAGTCGCGGGTCTTCCAGTCCGGCACCGGCGGCTCGGTGTCCGCGGCCGGCACATAGCGGGAGCGCTCCACCAGCTCGTAGCGGTGGATGTACCGCGGGCAGTTGGGGAACACCTCGCGCGCCCGCACCCGGACCACGAGCTGCGCGCCCGGCCACGCCGGCGCCAGCTCGTCGTCCGGGTCGACGCTCGCCGTCCCGTTCAGCCGCAGCCGCCGGCCGCGCTCGAACGAGATGAACAGCAGCCCGACCTCGGGGTTGACGAGCAGGGTGCCGAACGAGACGAACATCCCGTTGCCGTCATAACCCGGGAACGCGATCGTGCGGTCGTCGAGCACCTTCACGAACCCCGGGTCGCCACCCTTGTAGGAGCAGTTCGGCCGGCCCTGTTCGTCGGCCGTGGCGATGAACAGCATGTCGACGCTCTCGATGAACGCCCGGTCGTCGTCGTCGATCCGGTCGCTCACCTTGCGCTGCTCGAGTCGATCGGCGAGCCGGCGCGAGTCGAAGTGGTCCTGCAGGGAGCGGCTGCCCTCGTTGTAGAAGCCGTCTAGGCCCATTCCATCGGCTCGTAGCCGCTGGTCCGCGGCGCCGACATGATCAGCACCGCCGCGGGCTCGTCCGTGTTGTTGACGACGGTCCGCGACAGGTGCGGGTCGAGCCGCGCGAACGTGCCCGCCGGGGCCTCGATCTCCCGGCCGTCGACCACCAGGCTCGGCGATCCCTCGAGCACCACGAACAGCTCCTCCTGATCGCGGCCCGTCTCGTCGTGCTCGGGGATGCGCTCGCCCGGTGGGATCTCGACCAGATTGACGCCGAACGCGCCGACCCCGAGCGAACGGCGGACGAGCAGCCAGTTCCCGTTGCGCTCGAGATCCTCGCGGCGGCGGATGGTCACGCCCTCGAGGTCCATGGCGCGAGACTAACGCAGCAGGCGCTCGACGACGTCGGGGCGCTCGGGCCGGCTGAACAGGAAGCCCTGGGCGGTGTCGCAGCCGTTGGTCTGCAGACGCCCGAGCTGCTCGTCGGTCTCGACGCCCTCGGCGGTGACCGACAGGCCGAGCGCATGGCCGAGCTCGACGACCGCGTTGACGATCGCCATGTCCTCGCTCGAGTGCGGGATGCCGCGCACGAACGAGCGGTCGATCTTCACGCAGTCGACCGGGAAGCGCCGCAGGTACTCGAGCGACGAGTAGCCGGTGCCGAAGTCGTCGACCGCGATCTTGACGCCGAGCGCCTTGAGGTCGGCGAGCCTGCGCGCCGATGCGTCCGGGTCCTCGACCAGCACGCTCTCGGTGACCTCGAGGCAGAGCTGCTCGGCGGCCATCCCGGAGCGCTCCAGCGCCGCGCCGACGATCTCGATCAGATCGTCGTGCGCCAGCTGCCGGGCGGAAAGGTTCACGCGCAGGGCGAGCGGCGCCGCGGTGGTCCAGCCCTGGGCGAGGCGGCACGCCTCGTTGAGGACCCAGGTGCCGATCGGGACGATCAGGCCGGTCTCCTCGGCGAGGGCGATGAAGCGGTCGGGCCCGACCAGGCCGTCGTCGGGGTGCTCCCAGCGCACGAGCGCCTCGAGGCCGACGATCGTGCCGGTCCCGACGGCCACCTCGGGCTGGAAGTAGACCCGGAACTCCTCGTTCTCGATCGCGCGGCGCAGGGCGGCCTCGGTGTGCAGCCGGGTGAGCGCGCGCTCGCGCGTCAGCTCGTCGAACAGCATCAGCCGCCCGCCCCCGGCCTCCTTGGCGCGGTACATGGCCGCGTCGGCGTCGCGGATCAGGTCGGCGACGACGTGGTCGGGGTCCGCGGACAGCGCCACGCCGAGGCTGGCGGTGCTCATCACGTCGCCGTGATCGAGGTGGAACGGCATGCTGAACGCGCGCAGGATGCGCTCACCGACGGCGATCGCGTCCTGCTCGTCCTTGATGTCCTCGCACAGGAACGCGAACTCGTCGCCGCCGAAGCGCGCGACGGTCTCGTGCCGGCGCAGCGCGTGCCGCAGGCGGTCGGCGACCGCGGTGATCAGCTTGTCGCCGGCGTGGTGGCCGAGGCTGTCGTTGATGACCTTGAAGCGGTCGAGGTCGAGGAAGAACACGGCGACGTGGGAGCCGCGGCGGCGCTGCAGGCGCTCGAGCGCCTGGGCCAGCCGGTTGGAGAACAGCAGCCGGCTCGGCAGGCCGGTGAGCGGATCGCGCAGCAGCTGGTTCTCGTTCGTCCGCCAGGCGATGACATGGGCGGCGCTGGCGGCCAGGACGAACGCGCCGTGGATGCCCGCCCAGCGCCAAGGGTGCGCGATGGCGTCCGGGTTGCTGTACACCTGCTCCGGCGCCAGGACGCCGACGAGGCCGTGGTGGAGCACGACGTAGGCGATCGCGATCAGGAACGGCATCCAGTCCTGGTAGAGCGTGAGGACGCCGATCATCACGAAGAAGTAGAAGTGCGCCTCGGTGACGCCGGCCCACAGGTGGACGAGCATCGAGGACGCGGTGATCAGGCCGAACGACGCGGCGGCGACTCGCAGGCGCAGGTTGACCGCCTCGCTCGTGGCGATCGCCGCCGGTAGCGCGAGGATCGTGCCCTCGAGCGCCATGTGGAGGACCGACTGGCCGCGGAACAGCCCGAACGCCGTGAGGCCGACGACGTTCAGCCACAGCAGCCAGACGATCGTGCGGTGGCGGCGGCGGAGGATGTGCTCGGGCAGCATCTGGCCGCGCGGCAGCCAGTGCCGGACGGCCTCGATGAAGCGGCTGGGCCAGGACGCGCGCGTGCGCCAGCGCTCACCGCGCAGGCGGTCTAGAGAGCCGGCATCCACGTCCGTCATGTGTGGAAGATCGGCAGATCTCCCGGAAACTTGTCTACGTCACGCGTCTACGCGCGCCAGGACTCGCGCTCGGCGGCGAGGCCGGAGCAGCACGAGGTGCACCCGCAGTGCGGGCAGGTCGCCGCCGAGGCGGCGACGATCCAGCCGGGATCGCCGAGCTCCGGATCGCAGTCCAGGTCGGGCGTGCCAAGCGCCCAGGTCTCGAAGACCTTCCCGCACTGCGGGCACTCGGCCGTGAGGCGCTCCGCGGAGGCCATGGACCCAAGGTAGTTCAGCCCAAGAGCGCGCGCAACTGCCGATGCACCGCGGGGCGCAGCCACTCGGTGTCGGTCTCCCCCGCGCTCAGCACGCTCAGGCGCAGCCCGTCGAGCGCCGCGAGCACGAGCCGGATGTCGAGGTCGGGCGTGAGCGTCGACGAGTGCTCGAGCACGCGGTCGCCCAGCGCGCGCAGCCGGCGCCCCCACTCGCGGTGCACCTCGCGGGCGCCCGGCGTGCCGAGCATCTCGATCTGCAGGCGGTACAGGGCGACGGCGACGTCGCGCTCGCCCGAGACCTGCTCGAGCAGCCAGTCGGAGAGCTCCTCGGCCCACGCGGCGGCGTCGAAGCCCGCGCCGCCGAGCCGGTCGGCGATGTCCTCGATGCGCGCGACCTCGCGGCGCGCGGTCCAGTGCAGCGCGGCCTCGAGGATGTCGGCCTTGGCCGCGAAATGCCAGGTGGTCGAGGACAGCGAGACGCCCGCCTCGACGGCCAGGCGGCGGTGGGTGACGGCGGCGACGCCTTCGCGCGCGACGATCCGGACCGTCGCGGCGACGATCGCCTCGCGGACCCGCTCGGAGGCCTCGGCGCGCGTGCCGATGGGGGCGGACACACTGCCATCGTAACCAGTACGAACGTACTTGCACAACGAGTACGCGCGTACTAGGCTCCCGGCCGCTCATGGATGACCGATCGACTACGCGCCGCTCGTTCTTCGGGTTGGCCGGTGGCGCAGCGCTGCTCTGCACCATCGGTGGCGAAGAGGTCGAGGTCTCCAACTCGAAGGGTCTCGAGAAGGCCGACGCGGTCGCCGCGAAGGTCCGCCGACCACGCGCCGCGGTCGCCCAGAACGTGCCGCAGATCCAGCCCGCCCCGGGCGGTGTCCGGCGCGAATACTGGATCCAGGCCGAGACCGTGCGCTGGGACATCACGCCGATCAAGCGCGACGAGTGGCACAACCGCAAGCTCTCGAGCCGTAACGGCTACCGCGCGTACGTCTACCGGCAGATGACGCCGGGGTTCGCGGCGCCCGCGGGCGGGATCAACATCCCGGGCCCGACACTGCGCGCCGAGGTCGGCGACGTGCTCGTCGTGCACTTCCGCAACGGCGACCGCAAGCTGCGCCAGGCGGTCACCATGCACCCGCACGGCGTCAAGTACAACCCCGAGTACGACGGCGCCTACATGGGCGAGTTCACGCGCGCGGGCGGCTTCATCGCCCCGGGCGAGACCTTCACGTACCAGTGGGAGTGCACGCCGGACTCCGTCGGGGTCTGGCCGTACCACGACCACGGGCCCAACCACACGCTGAACACGTTCCGCGGCCTGTTCGGGGCGGTCATCGTCCGCCCCAAGGGCGTCAAGCATCCGGACGTCTCGTACACGGTGTTCGCCCACCAGCTGCCGCCGCCGATCACCGGCATCCAGCGCAACTTCCAGTGCCTCAACGGCCGCGCCTACGCCGGCAACACGCCCACGCTGCGGTCTCGCGTCGGTCAGGACGTCGAGATCAACGCGTTCGGCATGGACTCGAACTTCCACACGTTCCACATCCACGGTCACCGCTGGAAGGATCCGGCGGGGACCTTTGTCGACAATCCCGCGATGGGGCCGAACGAATGCGTCACGGCCCGCTTCGTCGAGGACAACCCGGGTCGCTGGCTCTACCACTGCCACGTCTTCACCCATCAGGACACGGGGATGACGGGCTGGTACGTGGTGGACCCTCTGAGCTGAAGGAGGAGGTCATCCGCATTTCCAAGCGCATTGCGCCGCTCGCCGTGCTGGCTGCCGCGCTGCTCGTTCCCGCCGCCGCCGGCGCGCAGGACTATCCCGAGCCCAAGGACCCAGGGAAGGTCCAACCGAAGCCGAAGGGCCCGCACCACACGTACACGGTCTGCAAGAAGAAGGGCCGCTGCGACTTCCGCTCGATCCAGAAGGCGGTCAACAAGGCCCGTGCCGGCGACACGATCCGGGTGCGAGGAGGCGTCTACCGCGAGGCCGTGACGATCAGCGGCAAGAAGAAGCGCTACCTGCGCCTGATCGGCAACCCGAAGAAGCCGCGCAAGGTTGTGCTTCGCGCCAAGGGGAATATGCAGAACGGGTTCTTCGTCAGCGGCGCTGACGAGGTCACCGTCAACGGCTTCATGGCCCGCGGCTACAAGGGCAACGGCTTCTTCTTCGTGAACGTCAACGGCTACACGATGAACCACCTGGTGGCGCGCCAGACGGGCGTCTACGGCCTCTACGCGTTCAACTCGATCGGCGGCCGGATGCTCAACTCGGAGGCGTACTACGTCAACGACGGCGCGTTCTATATCGGGCAGACCCCGCCGCAGGACAAGCCGGTCCAGACGCTCGTGAAGAACGTCGTCGGGCTGGGGCGCGCCGATCGGCTTCAGCGCCACGAACATGCGCTACGTGACGATCACCAAGAGCCGCTTCTACAACAACGCCGTCGGCATCGTCCCGAACGCTCTGGACTCGGAGAAGTTCCCGCCGCCCGAGGACAACGTCATCACGGACAACGACATCTTCTGGAACAACTTCAACTTCCACCAGGGCAAGCCGCCGTTCACCCCCCGCGAGGACGGGACGGCCGCGCTCGTGCCGGTGGGCACGGGGATCCTGCTGTTCGGCGGCCGCGGCAACCGCGTGGAGAACAACCGGATCTACGGCAACTACCTCGGCGGCGTGGCGGCGATCGACGGCTTCCTCGTGACGAAGACGCCGGAGGCCGTGTCGCTCGACCGCAACACGGTGCGCGGAAACAAGTTCGGCCTGAACGGGACGGACGCGAACGGCTACGACATCGTCTACGACGGCAGCGGGAACCAGAACTGCTTCTCCCTGGCGGCGACCGACACGGTGTTCGACCGCTCGACGCTGAGCCCGTGCACCGGGAAGAACCCGTTCAGCCAGGCCGCGCGGAACCAGCTGCTCCTGTGGACGGGCGAGGGCGCGGTGTCGGGATGGAAGAAGCACCCGCATCCGGCGAAGAAGGGCTACAAGCCGCTGGAGGTCTTCGGCGGATGAGGCGTGGTCCGTTCCTGACGGCCGTCCTGGCCGGCGTCGCGCTCCTGGGCGCGGCGCCGGCGCAGGTCGCCGTGGCCAAGAAGACGCCGAAGAAGACGGTCCGGATCGGCGACAACTTCTTCACCCCGGACGCGTCGAAGGTCAAGGCCGGCACGCTCGTGACGTGGAAGTGGCCGGGCTTCGAGGAGGCCGGCGACGTACACGACGTCAAGCTCAAGTCGGCGCCCAAGGGCGTGAAGAAGTTCCACTCCGAGCCGGCGTCGTCGGACTACTCGTTCAAGCGCAAGCTCAAGACGCCCGGCAAGTACAAGTTCGTCTGCACGCTCCACGAGGACATGCGCATGACGATCCGCGTGAAGGGCTAGCAGCGCTTCAGCGCCCGCGCGTAGAAGCGCAGGTAGTCGCGCCAGTGCGCGTCCCAGTAGTCGCCGTTGTGGCCGCCCGGCCACGTCTGCACGCGCGGGCGCGCACCGGCGGCGCGAAGGGCGGCGGCGAACGCGTCGTCGCCCGGCCGGAACGGGTCTTTGTCGCCTGCGTCGAGCCACAACGGCGTCTCCGTGAACGCGCCTGCGCCGGCGATGACGTCATGGCGGGCGAAGTCCTCGGCGTCGTCGAACGCGCCCGGCGCGGTCTCGCCGCCGGTGCGCCACAGCGCCGGTGAGTGGCCGCCGACCGCGCAGAACCGCCGTGGGTACAGGCGGGCGAGGTCGTAGGCGCCGAAGCCGCCCATCGGTCGGCCGCGGGGTGGCGATTGTCGAGTTAGTTCCCTCTGAGGGAACCAAGGCGACAATTGTCGACTTTGTAAGCCCGTGGCTGACTAACTCGACAATCGCTGCGCAACGGCCGGCGCTGCCGCTCTCTACCCAGGCAGTTGAGTGGGCGCGACGGAAACCGTCTTCCGTCCGGGCATGGGTCTACTTTCGCCGAGCATGGCACTGTCCACCTGCCCGAGCTGCGGGTCGAGCTTCCTGCAGCCGCTCCGGTGCGAGCCGCAGGGCGACCAGGACGTGCTGGTCGACCTGCGCTGCCCGGAGTGCATGACGCACCTGCAGGCGCCCTACACGCGCGCCGACATGGCCGAGCTCGACCGTCGCCAGAGCGAGTGGCGGGAGGAGATCGTGGCGGCCTATGAGCGATCGGTGACCGAGAACATGGAGGCGCTGGCCGCCTGCCTGGTCCCGGCGCTGGACCGCGACCTGATCGGCGCGGACGACTTCGCGCTCCCGCGTCGCGCCGCGTAGACACCGCGGGCCGGCGGGATGTTGTGCCCGAGCCGGAACACGTTCTCCGGGTCGTAGGCGCGCTTGATCTCGCGCAGGCGCTCCCAGCTCGCGGCCGTGTAGGCGTCGGCGGTGCGCGCCGGGTCGTGGAGGAAGTTCAGGAACGTGCCGCCGGTCGCGTAGCTCGGCCAGCGGCGCGGCCGCCTCGCGCGGGCCGTCGACGGTGATCGAGAACGGGACGTCGCGGTGGCCGACCGGGCCGTGGTCCGCGCCGCGGCGGGCCATCGCGCCGCCCCACAGGCGGAAGTCGATCGCGTCGGCGGCGCCGACCATGACTGTCTCGACGGCGCGGTCGATGACCGCGTCCGGCAGGTCGCGGTAGAGCTCGAACGACCGCGGCGCGGTCCCGCCCACGCGCGCATCGGCGTAGCGGGCCTCGCGGAAGTCGCCGGCCAGCGCCGGCCCGGCGACGTCCCACAGCGGCCGCAGGGCGACCATCGCGTCGGGCCGCGGCCCGGCGTAGACGCCGCGGATCGCGAGCACCGGGCCCTCGATCGACGGGTCGGGCGACTCGCGCATGAGCACGACGGTCGTGCTCAGCTCGTCCGGCAGCTCGGCGCCCCAGTCGCGGTAGTACTCGAGCACGGCGCCGGCGCGGGCGATCGGGAACAGCGCGGTCCCCGCGTAGACCTCGGGCACCGGGAACAGCCGCAGCTCGAGCGCCGTGACGACGCCGAAGTTGCCGCCGCCGCCCCGCAGCGCCCAGAACAGGTCGCCGTTGCGGTCGGGCGTCGCGCGGATCAGCTCGCCGTCGGCGGTGACGACGTCGGCGCGCAGCAGGCTGTCGGCGGCGAAGCCGAAGCGGCGCGACAGCCAGCCGACGCCGCCTCCGAGCGTGAACCCGGCCACGCCGACGTCCGGCGAGGAGCCCGACAGCGGCGCGAGGCCGAACGGCGCCGCGGCGGCGATGACCTGGCCCCAGCGGGCGCCCGGGCCGACGCGCGCGATCCGGCGGTCGGGATCCACCAGCACCTCGGCCATCCCGCCCGTCTTGAGCAGCACGCCGCCGTCGGACGGGACGAACGTGCCGTGGCCGGTCGCCTGGACGGCGAACGGCAGGTCGTGCTCACGGGCGCCGAGGAGCGCGGCCTGGACGTCGGCGGCGCCGGCGGCCTCGACGACGGCGGCCGGACGCGCATCGATCGCGCCGTTCCAGGTGGCGCGGTGGGTGTCGTAGCCCGGCTCGCCGGGCACGTGGACCTGCCCACGGAGGGCGCGGCGGAGATGGGCGACGATGGTCATGCCCCTGAGACCGGGGCATGACCGGAAACTCATCGGTGGCGGCTACCCGCCGGCCACCGCAGGCAGGATCGTGAGCTCGTCGCCGTCCTTGACCGGCGTCTCGAGCCCTTCCAGGAAGCGGATGTCCTCGCCGCCGATGTAGACGTTCACGAACCGCCGCAGGCCGCCGCCGTCGTCGGCGATCCGCTCGCGCAGCTCGGTGTGCTGGGTGTAGAGGCTCTCGAGCGCCTCCCCCACCGTGCCGCCCTCGACCTGCGCCTCGGTCGCGTTGCCGGCGGCCGAGCGGAGCTGCGTCGGAAGCTTGACGGTGACCGCCATCAGGCGACCCCGGCCGCCGCGAACGCCGCCTCGAACTCGTCGAGCGAAGGCGCGATCTCGGTCACCTGCTCGGTGCCGCGCACCGCGTCGAGCGTCTTCAGGCCGTCACCGGTGATGTAGGCCACGACGCGCTCGGACGGGTCGATCTTCCCGGCCGCCGCGAGCTTGGCCAGGACCGCGGTGGTCACGCCGCCGGCGGTCTCGGTGAAGATGCCGGTCGTCTCGGCGAGCAGCCGGATGCCGGCACGGATCTCGTCGTCGGTCACGCTCTCGATCGAGCCGCCGGTGCGCTGCGCGAGGTCGACCGCGTACGGGCCGTCGGCCGGATTGCCGATGGCCAGCGACTTGGCGATCGTGTCCGGCTTGACCGGGCGGCAGACGTCGGTCCCGGCCGCGAACGCCTGGGCCACCGGCGAGCAGCCCTCGGCCTGGGCGCCGCACATCGTCGGCACTTCGCCGGTCAGCAGCCCGGCGTCGATGAACTCCTGGAAGCCGCGCGCGACCTTCGTGAACAGGGAGCCCGAGGCGATCGGGGCGACCACGCGGTCGGGCAGCTCCCAGCCGAGCTGCTCGGCGGTCTCGTAGGCCAGCGTCTTGGATCCCTCGGCGTAGTACGGCCGCACATTGACGTTCACGAACGCCCACGGCCGGTCGCCGGAGACCTCGGTGCAGAGCCGGTTGACGGCGTCGTAGTTGCCCCTGATCGCCACGATGTGCGTGCCGTAGGCCCCGGTGGCGACGATCTTCTCCTGCTCGAGGTCGGCCGGGATGAAGACGAACGACGGCAGCCCGGCCGCGGCGGCGTGGGCGGCCACCGCGTTCGCGAGGTTCCCGGTGCTCGCACAGGCGACGGTCTCGAAGCCCAGCTCCTGTGCACGAGCCAGCGCGACCGACACGACACGGTCCTTGAACGAGTGCGTCGGGTTGGCCGTCTCGTTCTTGATCCACAGCTCACCGAGGCCGAGCCGCGCCGCCAGGCGATCGGCCCGCACGAGCGGCGTCCAGCCGGTGGGCAGCGCCGAGCGCGGCGGGCCCTCGAGCGGCAGGAAGTCGGCGTAGCGCCACAGCGTGTGCGGGCCTGCCTGGATCCGGCGCTTCAGCTCATCGGGCGAGCCGGACGGCGCCGTGTAGGCGACCTCCAGCGGGCCGAAGCAACGCTCGCACACGTAGCGTGCGTCGAGCGGATAAGTCGTTGAGCACTCCTTGCACTTCAGGGCATCTGCCGGCAATGGATTGAAACCTCCGCCTCGGGTACTGCGGCGAAGGTTCCTTGGAGGGGTGCCCTGCGCCACATCTCCCAGGCCGTCGTCTTGGAGCCTGATGGAATTGCCACCGTTTCCCGCTTGCGCGGGATGGTTGGCGGGGCTTCATAGGGCCAGTCCCTCCACCCCTCTGGATGCGTACTGCTATGTGGGATTACGGTACCACGCGTAGAATCCTTTAGGCGATGCCTGGGACCGAGGACCCCCTCAGTTATGCCGAGCCTGCCGCGTTCCCCGTTCGGACGCCGCTCGGCGCGGGCGCGCGCCGCTGCTGAGCGCGAGCCCGCGCACGACGAGCCGCGGGCGGAGATCGTCGAGTCCCCAGGGCTGCGCTGGATCAACATCGAGCGGCCCCGCGGCGTCGACCAGAACTGGCTCGAGGAGCGCTTCGACTTCCACCCCCTCGACTACGAGGACGTGTTCTCCCGGAACCAGCGCCCGAAGGTCGACGAATACGACGACTACCTGTTCATCGTCCTGCACTTCCCGCGGTACGACAAGCAGGTCGGCCGCCTGAACGCCGCCGAGGTGGACCTGTTCGTCGGCCCGGATTACCTGATCACGATCCCGAACGAGCCGCTGCAGCCGATCGAGTACCTGTTCGAGCGCTGCCGCACCAGCGAGGAGCTGCGCGAGCAGCTGTTCTCCAAGGGCGCCGGCTACCTGCTCTACAAGATCGTCGACGACCTCGTCGACGCCTCGTTCCCGATGCTGCGCAAGATCGGCAACAAGCTCGAGCGCATCGAGGAGGAGATCTTCGAGGGCAACTCCGCCGAGGTCGTGCGCGACATCTCCAACGTCAAGCAGGAGATCATCAACTTCCGCAAGATCGTCCGGCCGCAGCGGTCGGCGTTCCAGGACCTCGAGCGCAACAAGGCCCGGTACATGGCCGAGGACCTCGACATCTACTTCGAGGACATCAACGACGCCTCCGAGCGCGTCTGGGACATGCTCGAGAACTACAAGGAGGTCGTCGAGGCGCTCGAGTCGACCAACGAGGCGCAGATCGCGCACCGCACGAACGAGACGTTCCGGGTGCTGACCGCGATCTCGGTGATCGTCCTCCCGCTCACGCTCGTGGCGAGCATCTGGGGCATGAACGTCGGCGTGCCCGGCGAGGAGGACATGACCGCGTTCTGGGCGATCATCGCGTTCATGGTGCTGCTGCTCGGCAGCATGGCGTTCTACTTCCGGCGACGGGGCTGGCTGTGAGCGACCCGGCGCTCGCCGAGCGCCGGCTCACGGAGATCGCGGCGCTGGAGCGGCCCGCGGAGGCCAAGCGGATGCTCGTCATCGTCAACCCGTACGCGACGACGATGTCGGTCCGCCTCAAGAACCTCGTCGTCTACGCGCTGCAGGGGCGGTACGACGTCCAGGTGGTCGAGACCGAGCACCGCGGGCATGCGACCGAGCTGATCATCGCCGCCACCGAGGAGAGGTTCGACGTCGTGGCGGCGTTCGGCGGCGACGGCACCGTGAACGAGGTGGCGAACGGCCTGGCCGGCACCGGCACGCCGCTGACCGTCCTCCCCGGCGGCTCGAACAACGTGT
Source organism: uncultured Solirubrobacteraceae bacterium (assembly GCA_963759375.1). GTDB lineage: Bacteria > Actinomycetota > Thermoleophilia > Solirubrobacterales > Solirubrobacteraceae > DASSUW01. Next base: position 527,043 of record CAVWYY010000002.1, read on the forward strand.
TCGCCAAGATGCTGTCGATCCCCAACGACGTCGTCGACGCCACCGAGAACCTGCTCGGCCTGGCCGACCGCTGGGAGCCGCGCGCGGTCGACCTCGGGCGCATCAACGGCCGCTGGTTCACGTTCGCCGCCGGCGTCGGGCTCGACGCCAGCGTCGTCGAGCGCGTCGACGCCCACCCAGACCTGAAGGCCAAGTACGGCGCCTGGTACTACACCCAGGCCGCGATCGTCACGTTCCTGCGCAAGTACGTCGTCCATCCACCGCGGCTGGAGATCGAGATCGACGGCGAGCGCGTGTCCGGCGTGAGCGCGTTCTTCCAGAACGGTGAGCCCTACACCTACTTCAAGACCCGGCCGGTGAACCTCGTCGAGGGCGCCCGGCTGGACTCGGGCAACCTCGCCGGCGTGATGCTCACGCGCGCCCGCCCGTACGACGTCCCGACCGTCACGTTCCGCGCGCTGTCCGGCGCGGCGCGGATCGCCAAGCACAAGGGCATCCGCGCGTTCGCGCACGTGAGCGCGGCGACGGTGCGGTCGGTCGACGGCCGCCCGGTGCCGCTGCAGGTCGACGGCGACCACCTGAGCGACGAGACCGTGGCCGAGCTGTCGGTCGGCCCCGGGGCCTTGCACGTGGTGGCGTGAGCGGGGGCGCTCGTCAGCCGCCGCTGGGGATCACGCGGTAGGCGTCGAACACCGAGTCGATCGCGCGCAGGCGGTTGATCGCCGTCTTGAGCGCCTGCGTGTCCCCCACCTCGATCACGAAGCGGTTCTTGACCATCGGGTGCTGGACGCTGCAATACGCCTCGACGATGTTGATCCCACCTTCGGCGAACGTCCGCGAGAGGTCCTCGAGCAGGCGGTGGCGATCCCAGGCGTCGACCTGGATCTCGACCTTGAAGGACGTCTCATTGTCGCCGTCCCAAGACACCGGGACGAAGCGCTCCGGGTCCTTGCGCAGAGCCACGGCGTTCGGGCAGTCGTCGCGGTGGATCGTGATGCCGCGGCCGAGCGACACGTAGCCGACGATCGGGTCGCCCGACACCGGGCGACAGCACTTGGCCAGCCGCAGCGGGACGTCCTCGACGCCCTCGACGCGGATGCCGAACTTCGACGACGGAGCCTCGGGCTTGCGGCGGATCGTCGGCTTCAGCAGGTCGTCGGCCGCCGAGATCTCGGCCTCGGCGCTCTCCCCCTGCTTGAGGCGCTGCAGCACCTTGTTGACGACGACCTTCGGCGAGATCTTGGCTCCGCCGAGCGCGATGTAGAAGTCGTCCGCCTTGCGGAAGCCCATCTCGCGGATCACGTCCGCAAGCAGCGGCGAGCCGGTGATGCGCTGGGCCGGCAGGCCGGCCTTGGTGAAGTGCTCCTGCAGGAGCTCGCGGCCGGTGTGCTCGGAGTCGTCGCGCGACTCGGCCTTGAACCACTGGCGGATCTTGTTGCGCGCGCGGGTCGTCTTGACCAGCGCCAGCCAGTCCCGCGACGGGCCGCGCTCGCGCTTGGCGGTGAGGATCTCGACGATGTCGCCCGAGGTCAGCTCGTAGTGCAGCGGCACGATCTTGCCGTTGACCTTCGCGCCCACGCAGCGGTGCCCGACATCGGTGTGGATCTCGTACGCGAAGTCGAGCGGCGTGGCGCCGGACGCCAGCGACTTCACCTCGCCCTTGGGCGTGAAGACGTAGACCTCGTCCTCGATCAGCTCGTCGCGGAGCTGCTCGGTGAACTCACGCGGGTCGTCCTCGTCGCCCTGCCAGTCGAGCAGCGACTTGAGCCACTTGAGCTTGAGGTCGCTGGAGTCGATCCCGCCGGTGCCCTTCGTCGTGCCCTCCTTGTAGCGCCAGTGCGCGGCCACGCCGTACTCGGCGGTCTCGTGCATGTCGCCCGTCCGGATCTGGATCTCCAGCGGCCGGCCCTCGGGCCCGATCACGGTCGTGTGGAGCGCCTGGTACATGTTGAACTTGGGCATGGCGATCATGTCCTTGAAGCGCCCAGGCAGGGGCTTCCACAGCGAATGGATGACGCCGACGGCGCCGTAGCAGTCCTTCACCGAGTCGACGATCACGCGCATGGCCGTGAGGTCGTAGATCTCGTTGAACTCGCGCCCCTTGCGGGTCATCTTCGAGTAGATCGAGTAGAAGTGCTTGGCGCGCCCTGAGATCTCGGCGTGGATGCCGAGCGCCTCGAGCTCCTTGGCCAGGTAGCCGCCGGCGCGCGCCACGTAGTGCTCGCGCTCGTCGCGCTGCTGGCTGACGAGGCCCTTGATCTCCTGGTACTTGCGGGGGTGCAGCGTCGCGAACGCGAGGTCCTCGAGCTCCCACTTGATGGCGTGGATGCCGAGCCGGTGCGCGAGCGGCGCGTAGATCTCGAGCGTCTCCTTCGCCTTCTCGATCTGCTTCTGCTTGGCCAGCGCCTCCAGCGTGCGCATGTTGTGCAGGCGATCGGCGAGCTTGATGAGGATGACCCGGATGTCCGTGGCCATCGCGACCATCATCTTGCGGTAGTTCTCGGCCTGCGCCTCGTCGCGCGACTGGAACGTGATCCCGGTGAGCTTGGTGACGCCGTCGACCAGGCCGGCGACCTCGTCGCCGAACTCCTCGCGGACCTCCTCCAGCGAGGCCGACGTGTCCTCCACCGTGTCGTGCAGCAGCGCCGCGCACAGCGTCTCGGTGTCGAGGCGCATGCCCGCGCAGATCTTCGCCACGCCGACCGGATGGACGATGAACTCCTCGCCGGAGCGCCGCCGCTGGTCGGCGTGGTGCTCACAGGAGAACACGAACGCCTGCACCACCCGCTTGCGATCGATCGGGTCGGCGACCTCGTCGGCGTGCTCGGAGATGATCGCGAACAGGTCCGCGAGCAGCTCGCGCTCCACCGACGTCAGGTCCGCGGGCACGTCGGCGACCAGCGCGCCGCGCGCCTGGTCGGCTCGGTCGACCGGCCGGTGGCCGGCGACCGCGATCGCTTCCTCCTCTCCGGGAGTCAGGCCGCTTGCGGTATCGGGGGGCTTGTCAGATATCGGAGTCCGTCCTCGAGCCTTCGATGGTAGGCCCGAAAGGCCTCCGAGCGCTCCAGCTCCGTACGGGCCGGCGCCTCGGTGAGCCTCAGGGCCTGCCCTTCACGATCGAGGACCGCGAGATCGAGCTCCGAGAGGACCCGCACAAGGCGCCCCGCGAGCGCGGCGGACCTCGGTTGCGGCCCCTCGCCCCGGAGCGCGGCCTCGAGGGCCTCCCCGCGGACCTCCCCGGCCCCGCGCAGCGCGCGGTAGAGGGCGATCAGCGGGTCGCGCAGGGCGAAGTCCCACTGGTGTATTCGTCCGGCAAAGCGTAGCTCAGCCGGACCCCAGGCCAGATGGGCCCGAGGGGCCAAGGACGAGTGTTCGAGCAGGCCAAGCGCACCGGGCCGGGCCGGAGGGTCGACCGCCACCACGTGGGCGAAGGGAGCGGCGAGCTCGGGGTCGTCCTCGAGCGCCGACCACGAGCAGATCGCGAAGCCGCCGATGCGGTCCTGGAGCGTCCGCGCGCGGTGCGGCGCGTGGGCGACGACGGCGAGCACCGGCTCGCCCGTGCTGACGAGATCGGTCAGCAGGCCGGCGATGCCGGTCCCGGGGCGCTCCGCGCGCGGCCCGACGTCCGGCCCGGCGCTCCAGGCACCGAGATCGCGCGCCAGCTCGCGCCGCAGGCCGTCGGCGAAGGCCGGTTCGCCGATCACGTCGATCGGCGCCGGGCGGCTCGGCCGCGCGTGGCGGAGGACCAGCCGCGGCTCCACCGCGCCGTTCCAGCGGTTGACCTCCAGGCGCACCGCCGCGTCGACCGGCTCGTCCGGGGCGGCGGGCACCGCGGCTGGAGCCGAACTGCACGCAGCGCGACCGGGCGCCGCCGGCGTGCAGCGCGAAGGCGACGTGGCGCCCCTCCCCCAGCGCCCGCGGGTCGGACACGTGGGCCGCCGGGACGAGCAGCGACACCGGCGGGTTGGCCTGGCCGAACGGGCCGAGCCGCTCGAGCTCCTCGGCCAGCGCGAGCGTCAACGCATCGCCGGGCGCGATCGCGTCGATCCGCTGCTCGGGCACGAGGTCGTCGGGCGTGAGCACCGCGGCGGCGTGGCCGGCGAACGCCTCGCGGAAGGCGTCGACGTCGTCGCGCGCGATCGTGCAGCCGGCGGCGGCGCGATGCCCGCCGTAGCGCTCCAGGTGCCGGGACGCCGCGGTCAGCCCGCCGAGCAGGTCGAACGCCGGGATCGAGCGCCCCGAGCCGGTGCCCTCGTCACCGTCGAGCGCGATCAGCACCGCCGGCCGGTGGTGGCGCTCCGCGATCCGCGCGGCGACGATGCCGATGACGCCCGGGTGCCAGTCGTCCGCCGCGAGCACATACGCGGCCTGCGGCCCGTACTCGGCGACCTGCGCCTCGGCGGCGAACAGGATCCGCGTCTCCACGTCGCGCCGCTCGGCGTTCGTCGCGTCGAGCTCGGCGGCGATCGCCCGCGCCCGCGCGGGATCCTCGGTCAGCAGCAGCTCGAGCCCGGCGTCCGCACGATGCAGGCGGCCGGCGGCGTTGATCCGGGGCGCGAGGCGGAAGCCGATCGCCGACGCGTCGACGGTGCCGGGATCGACGCGGGAGACCTCCATCAGGGCCCGGAGGCCGGGCTTGCGTGTCCGCGCCAGGGCGCGCAGACCGGCCCGCACCAGGCGCCGGTTCTCGCCGAGCAGCGGCACCACGTCGGCCACCGTGGCCAGCGCCACCAGGTCGAGGTCCTCGTCCGCGGCCGCGGGGTCCTCCCCGGCCGCCTCGAGCAGCGCCTGGGCGAGCTTGTGCGCGACCGCGGTGGCGCACAGGTCCGGGCACGGGTTGCCGCCGAGCCGGGGGTGCACGATCGGCGCGTCGGGCAGCGCGCCGTCGGCGCGCGGGGTGTGGTGGTCGGTGACCACCACGTCGAGCCCCGCGGCGCGGGCGGCCGCGACCTCCTCGACCGCCGTGATCGCGCAGTCGACGGTGACCAGCAGGTCGGTCCCGCGGGCGGCGAGCCGCTCCACGGTCGCCGCCGCCAGGCCGTAGCCGTCGTCGACGCGGCTCGGCAGATACCAGTCGACGTCGGCGCCGAGCGTGCGCAGGGCGCGCACGAGCACGGCCGTGGCGGCCACGCCGTCCACGTCGTAGTCGCCGTGCACGGTGATCCGCGACCGGCGCCCGACGTGCCCGAGGATGTGGGCAGCACCGGCCCGCAGACCGCCGAACGCGTCGAGCGGGTGGGCGTCGGCGCCCTCCAGGAACCGCTGTGCGTCGCGGACGTCGCCCATGCCGCGGCGCACGAGCACCTGGGCGACGACGTGCGAGACGCCGAGCTCGGCGGACAGCCGCTCGGCGGCGGCGTAGTCGTAGGGCTCGACGGTGAGGCTGGTCTCCATCGCCGCCGCAGCGTATGTCCGGGTTCCGACGGAAAACCGTTGTGGCGGTGCTGGCGAACGTCAACTGCGGCTGGGTAGGGAGGCGAGGGGATCGGCCGTTTCGGCGGTCCCCTGGCGACTTGACCACCTCACACGTGGTCAAGTCGCCAGACAGCACCGTCTGGCGCCTTTAGGTCGCATATCGACCCCAATGCGCCAGGGACCGCCGGCGACGCCGGCGCACCCGCTCCCCTACCCAGCCGCAGTTGACGTTCGCCGGCGTCTCACAGCTGCACGTCGGCGAGCCGGGGCAGCGTCTCCCAGTCGCCGGTGCCGCGCAGCGCCGCGGCGGCGATCACGTTGGCGGCGTGGGTGCAGCGCTCGGGCTCCCAGCCCTGGAGCAGCCCGTAGGCGAAGCCCGCCGCGAACGCGTCGCCGGCGCCGATCTCGTCGACGACCTCCTCGGGGCTGGCCGGGGCGACGAGGCTGACCTCGCCGCCGGTGGTCACCAGCGCGCCCCGCGCACCGACGCGCACGACGGCGCCGGGCACGCCGAGCGCCGCGACCACCGCCTCGGGGTCGCGGACGCCGAGCAGCGACTCCCCTTCGTCCTCGCCGCACAGGTACCAGTCGACGTGCTCGAGCACGGGCTGCATCGCCGCGGCCGCCGCCGCGGGGCCGTCCCACAGCGCCGGGCGGTAGTTCGGGTCGAACGTGACGGTGGCACCGGCCGCCCGGGCGCGGCGCGCGACGTCGAGCACCAGCTCGCGCGGGCCGTCCCCCAGCGCCATCGTGATCCCGGTGAGGTGCACGAGGTCCGCCCCGGCCAGCGCCTCGTCCGGGACGGCGGCCGGCGTGAGGCGGCTCGCCGCCGAGCCGCGGCGGTAGTAGGCGACCGACGTCCGGCCCGCGTCGCGCCACTTGTAGAACAGCCCGGTGGGCGCCTCCCGGTCCTCGGCGACCCAGCGCAGGTCCACGCCCTCTCGCTCGAGGGCCGCGCGCACGAGCGCGCCGAGGCGATCGGCGCCGAGGCGCGAGATCCACGCGACCGACACGCCCAGCCGCGCCAGGCCGACCGCGAAGTTCGACTCGGCGCCGGCGATCCGCAGGCGCAGCAGGTCGCCGAGGTCGATCTCGCCGTCCTCGACGGGATCGAGCAGCGCCATCGTCTCGCCCGCGGTGACGACGCGCGTCACGTGAACGGAGCGCGCGGGCTGGCGGGATAGTCGACGCCGCGCTCGGCGAGCCGCTCCCGCACGCGGCGCTTGACGGCCACGACGGTCGACTCCTCGGCCTTCGTCTGCTCCTTGAGCGTGGTGATCTCGTCCTGCAGGCGGGCGGCCGCGTCCTCGTCGCCGCGCTCGAGGGCGTCGCGCAGGCCGGTGAACAGCTCCGGCGCGCAGTTGAGCAGCGCGCCGATCGTGCCGGTCGAGCCGGCACGCACCGACCGCAGGAGCAGCGGCTCGGTGCCCGTGTACAGCTCGAAGTCCCGCCCGTCGACCGCGCGCAGGTACGCCTCGTGGCGCGCGAAGTCGCCGGTCGAGTCCTTCATCCCGGCGAAGCCGGCCGCGGCCAGCTCGCCGGCGAGGGCCGGGTCGAGATCGTTCACGGTGCGCGGCGGGATGTTGTACATGAACGCGGGCGCGTCGCCGGCCGCCTCCAGCAGCGCCAGGAAATGGCGGCGCAGCTGGACCTGGGTGACCGGATAGAACCACGGCACGTACGCCGCGACGGCGTGCGCCCCGGAGTCCAGCGCCCGGCGGGCGAGCGCGACCGTGGCGCGGGTGCTCGGGCGCCCGACCTGGGCGATGACGCGCAACGAGCCGTCCGCGGCCACCGCCCGCTCGACCAGCGCGGCGACCTCGTCCTGCTCGAGCAGCACGCCCTCGCCGGTGGTGCCGGCGACGAACACGCCGTCGAGCCCCGCCTCGTACAGCCAGTCCAGGTGCGCGCCGAACGCGTCCAGGTCCGGCCGCCCGTCCGCCGCGAACGGGGTCGCGATCGCCGCCAGGTTCTTCACCATTCCGCCACCGTCCCGTCTTGGTTCCGCCACACCGGGCTGTGCCAGGGCGCCGCGCCGGCGGCCTCGCGGACCCGCTCCTCGTCGATCTCCACGCCGAGCCCGGGCCCGTCCGGGCACGGACAGGTGACCGTCGCGGACCGCGAACACCGACGCGTCGCGCACGTAGTCGAGCAGGTCGGCGGACTCGTTGTAGTGCATGTTCAGGCTCATCTCCTGGATCACGGCGTTCGGCGTGCAGGCGTCGAGCTGGAGCGATGCGGCCAGCGCGATCGGCCCGAGCGGGCAGTGCGGCGCGACCGCCACGTCGAACGCCTCGGCCATCGCGGCGATCTTGCGGCGTCTCCAGCAGCCCGCCGGCGTGCGAGAGGTCGGGCTGGATGATGTCGACCGCGCCGGAGGCCAGCACGTCCTTGAAGCCCCAGCGGGTGTAGAGCCGCTCGCCGCAGGCGATCGGGACGCTGGTGTGGCGCGCGACCTCGCGCAGCGCCTCGGGATGCTCGGGGAGCACCGGCTCCTCGAGGAACAGCGGGGCGTGCGGCTCGAGCGCGCGGGCGAGCCGCTTGGCCATCGCGCGGTGCACGCGACCGTGGAAGTCGACGGCCACGTCGAGCCCCGTGGCGCGCGCCGCCGCCAGCCGCTCGGCCGCCTCCTCGACCCGCGCCTCGGAGTCGAGGTAGTGCAGCTCGGCGGTGGCGTTCATCTTCACGGCGGTCAGGCCGGCGGCGGCCGCCTGCTCGGCCGCGGCGGCGACCTCACCCGGCCGGTCGCCGCCGATCCAGCCGTACACGCGCACGCGGTCCCGGGCGCGCCCGCCGAGCAGCTCCCAGGCCGGCACGCCGAGCGCGCGGCCCTTGATGTCCCACAGCGCCTGCTCGATCCCGGAGATCGCGCTGCACAGCACCGGCCCGCCGCGGTAGAAGCCGCCGCGCCACATGACCTGGAAGTGGTCCTCGATGCGGAACGGGTCGCGCCCCGTGATCTGCTCGCCGAGCTCCTCGACCGCCGCGCGCACGGTCGCGACGCGGCCCTCGACGATCGGCTCACCCCAGCCCGCGATGCCCTCGTCGGTCGAGAGCTTGAGGAACAGCCAGCGCGGCGGTACCGCGAAGAGCTCGAGCCCGGTGACGCGCACCTAGTGGGCGTGCGCGGCCTGCTGCTCCTGGCGCACGCCGATCCACCACACGACGCCCATGCCAATCAGCGCGCCGGGGATCGCCTCGATCGCGCTCAGCAGGTCGGTGTCGCTCTGGCCCGGCACGTGCAGGCCGTTGATCAGGAAGCCGAACAGGAACGAGCCGACGACGGCGCCGACGAACGCGCCGACGATGCCCGACCAGAAGTGATCCGGGAGGAACACGGTGAAGTGCCAGAGGGCGAGGCCCATCATGACCCAGACGAGCCCGGCCATCAGCGCGGCCTCCCATGACGTCGGTTGCGCGGCTTCTTCGGCTTCTCGCCCTCGCTGCCGGAGGCCGGCGGCTGCGGCGGGCGCTGCCCGCCGTTCGCCTTCGAGCGCGCGCGGCGGCCGCCGGTCGGGCGGGCGGGGCCGGAGGGCGTAGCGGCAGGCTGCGGCTCCTCCTCGATCCCGAGATCGCGCACCATGTCGTCGAACTCCTCCCGCGACACGCCGCGCGACGGGTCGTCGGGCTGCGTCACGCGGTCGCGCCGGTGCTTGCGGTCCTTCGGCGCGACGTCGACCGGCGCGCCGGCGGTGGCCACCGCGTAGGCCGGCACCTCGCCGCCGAACTGCTCGCGGATGCGCGCCTCGCGCGCCCGGTACACGGGCTCCCGCTCCTTCCAGTGCGTGAGCACCGGGCCGGCGATGAACACCGATGAGTATGTGCCCGACAAGGTGCCGATGAGCAGCGCGAACGCGAAGTCCTGGAGCGTCTCGCCGCCGAAGATGAGGATCGCCAGGATCGGCAGCGCGGCGCAGAAGCTCGTCGCCAGCGAGCGGACGATGACCTCCGACATGGAGCGGTTGTAGATCTGCGAGAACGCGGCGTTCGGCATCCGCGGGATGTTCTCTCTGACGCGGTCGAACACGACGATCGTGTCGTAGAGCGAGAAGCCCAAGATGGTCAGCAGCGCCGCGACCGTCGACGCCGTCACCTCCCGGCCGACCAGGGCGTAGACGCCGCCGGTGATGAGGATGTCGTGCGCCAGTGCGATCATCACCGGCACCGCGAACTTCCACTGGAAGCGCAGCGTGATGTAGATCCCGATGACGATCAGCGAGGCGATGATCGCCTTGATCGCGTTGTCCGCGACGGTCTGGCCGAAGCTCGCGCCGATCTGCTGCGTGCTCGGGTTGTCCGTCAGCCCGAAGCGATCGCGCAGGGCGCTCTCGACCCCGTCGACGCCGCCGGCCCCGAGCTCGTGGGCGCTGATCTGGATGACGTGGTCGCCGAGGTCCTTGTTGGTGATCGTCTGGACCTCGGCGTCGCCCAGGCCCTGGCTGTCGAGCACGCTGCGGACCTCGTCGACGCTGGCCGCCCGCTCGAGCGGCGCGGTGATCCGGGTGCCGCCCTCGAAGTCGATGCCGAAGTTCAGGCCCTGGATCGCCATCGCGAGCGCGCAGATGAGCAGGATCACGCCCGACATCGAGAAGAACCACTTCGACCTGCCGATGAAGTCGAACCGGATCGGCTTGGAGTCGCGCGCCCCGAGCGCGGCGCGCGAGCGCAGCAAGCGCGTCCCGCGCAGCGAGTACAGGATCGCCTGCGTCGCCAGCACCGCCGTAAACAGCGACAACAGCACACCGACGCCGAGAGTGAGCGCAAAGCCCCGCACGCCCGCGGTCGAGAGCATGAAGAGGATGAACGCGACCAGGAACGTGACGATGTTCGCGTCCAGGATCGCCGTCAGGCCCTTCTTGTAGCCCGCGGATATCGCCTGGCCGACGGATCTGCCTGCGCGCACCTCTTCCTTGACGCGCTCGAAGATCACGATGTTCGCGTCCGCGGCCACCCCCAACGTGAGGATCAGGCCCGCGATGCCCGGCAGCGTGAGGACGATCGGGACGAGCTTGACCAGCGCGAAGAAGTAGAGGCCGTAGATCGCCATCGCGACGACGGCGATGACGCCGAGCACGCGGTAGAAGGCGATCAGGAACAGCGCGACGACGAGGAAGCCCGCGAGGCCGGCCACGAGGCCCTGGTCCAGCGCCTGGGCGCCGAGGGTCGCCGAGACCTGCGAGCGCGAGATCAGCTCGAGGCGGATCGGCAGCGCGCCGATCTCGAGGATCTTCGCCAGGTCCTGCGCGGAGTCGATCGTGAAGGAGCCAGAGATCTGGGCGCCGGTCGAGCCGTCGATGCCGTCCGGGTTCTCGCGGTAGTTGATGTACGGCGCCGAGACGAGCTGGTTGTCGAGCACGATCGCGAAGTGCTGCGACGCGAGCTGCGGGTTGTCGCCCGGCAGCGAGTTGTCCTGCCCGCGCTGCGCGATCTGACGGGTGATGCTCTGGAAGGCCTTGCGGCCCTTGTCCGTGAAGCCGAAGGTGACGATCGGCTCATTGCCGGACTGCTGGTCGGACGTCTGCTTCGGGTCCTTGATGTCGGTGCCCGAGAGCGCCGGGTTGTCCGCGATGATCCACCAGCGGTCGGGGTCCGGGGCGTCCGGGCTCGGCTTCTCGTCGCGGACGACGAGGATGCCCGTCGGGACCTCGACGACCTCGGCCTTGGCGCGCTGCTCCTCGCTGAGGTCCTCGAGCGCCGCCTCGCGGCTGTTGGACGGCTGCCCGTCGTTGAGCGCCCGCTTGGTGACCTTGTCGAACGCGTAGAACCGGGGCGCGTCCGCCGCGTTGTTGTTGCCGTCCTCCTGCGGCGGGCACTTCGACGCCGCCTTGGTCGCCTTGTAGAAGCCGGTGATCGGCGTCTTCTGGCTGGCGTTCTCGTCCGGGTCCGCCTTGCAGGTCTCCGGGTCGAGGATGTTCTTCTCCCAGTCGTAGAAGAACAGCTGCGCGGTGGAGCCGACCTGCTGGGCCGCGCGCTCGGCGTTGTCGACGCCCGGGAGGTTGACCTCGATCTGGTTCTGGCCCGACAGCAGCAGCTCGGGCTCGGCGACGCCGAACGCGTCGACGCGCTCGCGCATGATGTCCAGAGAGTTCTGCAGCGCCTGCTGGGTGACCGTCGGCTGCTGCGCGGTCGGCTGGCCCTGGTAGACGAGCTGCACGCCGCCCTGCAGGTCCAGGCCGAGCTTCGTCTGCTTGCCGGAAACGACGAAGACCGAGGCGGCGATCAGCCCCAGTACGAGCAGCAGGACAAAGAGAGAGCGTCGGCGTTCGGACATGAAGCGGCTGGTGAAGGGTAGCCCGCGCTACTTCGACGGCGTGAGAACGAGCAGCAGGCCGCCGTCGTCATCGTACGCCGGAAACAGATCCGCCACAGCCTTTGCGGGCAGATCGCCCTCGGCGTGAACGACCACGGACTTGCCGAGCTGCCGTACTCCCCACTCCAGCACAGTGGCGACGTGGTCTGCGCCGCCCTCGAAATCCAGGCCCAGGACCTCGCGCACCTCGCGGCCCATGACCTTCTCGTCGGAAAGTCCGGTCAGCTCACGCGATCCGCGGCCACAGCCGATGATGCGGCCATTCTGGTCGCAGACGAAGAACGCCGCGTTGGGGGCCGGGTAGTAGTCGTCGAGGAGCTCGAAGAGGAATCCGAACCCGCACTTGGAGCAGCCTCGCGGCTGGTTGCGGAAGCCCTGCTGACGTTCGGTCGCGGTGGTCCGCTGACCGCAATTCGGGCAGATGAACAGGTGCGCCATCGTCTGCTTAGCCTAGACCCGCTCGTGTAAAGGCTCGATCAGAACAATGTCGAATGTTCGTCCGGCGGCTCGAGCCCGAGATGCCGGAACGCATGCACGGTCGCGCAGCGTCCGCGCGGGGTGCGCAGCAGGAAGCCACGCTGCAGCAGATAGGGCTCGTAGACGTCCTCGATCGTGTCCTGCTCCTCCTGCACGGCGATGGCCAGCGTGGACAGGCCGACGGGGCCGCCGGAGAACTGCGTGCAGACGACCGACAGGATCTCGCGGTCGAGCCGGTCGAGCCCCTCGCTGTCGACCTCCAGGAGGTCGAGCGCGGCGCCCGCCACCGTGGGGTCGATCGCCCCGCCGCCGTGGACCTCGGCGTAGTCGCGCACGCGGCGCAGCAGCCGGTTGGCCACGCGTGGGGTGCCGCGGGCGCGCTCGGCGATCGCGCGCGCCCCGCCGGCGTCGACCTGCACGCCGAGCACCCGCGCGGAGCGGGTGACGATGCGCGCGAGGTCGTCGGGCCCGTAGTGGTCGAGCCGGTGCTGGATCCCGAAGCGGTCGCGCAGCGGGGTGGTCAGCAGCCCCGCGCGGGTCGTCGCGCCGATCAGCGTGAACGCCGGTAGGTCCAGCGTCACCACGCGCGCGCCGGCGCCGGCGCCGACCGTGATCGGCAGCTGCCGGTCCTCCATCGCGGGATAGAAGGTCTCCTCGACCGCCCGCGGCAGGCGGTGGATCTCGTCGACGAAGAACACGGCGCGCGGCTCGAGCGCGGTCAGGAACGCCGCGATGTCGGCCTTGCGCTCGAGCGCCGGGCCGGCGGTCTGCACGAACGGCACGTCGAGCTCCGTCGCGACGATCTGGGCCAGCGAGGTCTTGCCGAGGCCGGGCGGGCCGGCGAGCAGCACGTGGTCCAGCGCCTCGCCGCGGGCCTTGGCGGCCTCCAGCGAGACCGCGAGCTGGTCCTTGACCGCGTCCTGGCCGACGAACTCGTCGAGCGCGCGCGGGCGCAGCGACGCGTCGGCGTCCTCCTCCGGGCGCGGGTGCGGCGTCTGCAGGCGGTCGGCGCCGGGGGTGCGGATCACCGGCGCGCCCCCCTCAGCGCGTGGGCGATGAGGTCCTCCGGCGAGTCGCCGGGCGCGCCGTCGAGCAGCTTGTCGGCCTCCTGCGGCGAGAAGCCGAGGCCGACCAGCCCGTCGCGCGCCAGCATCCGCGGGTCGTCCCCGCGGGTGATGACGATCGGCTCGTCGGGCACCGTGCCGACCTTCTCGCGCAGCTCCACGACGATCCGCTCGGCGGTGCGCTTGCCGATGCCGGGCGCGGCCTGCAGGCGGGCGGTGTCGCCGGCCGCGACGGCGCCGAGCACGTCGCGCGGCGGGCCGCCGGAGAGGACGGCGAGCGCCATCTTCGGGCCGACGGCCTGGACCCCGATGAGCAGCAGGAACAGGTCGCGCTCCTCCTCGGTGGCGAAGCCGTAGAGCAGCAGCGCGTCGTCGCGCACGATCAGGTGGGTGTGCAGCACCGCGTCCTTGCCCACCGGCGGGACGTGGCGCAGCGTCTCGGCGGACACGGCCAGCCGGTAGCCGACGCCGCCGCACGCGACCACGACGTGGTCGGCGCGGCGGACCGCGACCCGGCCTTCGACGAGCGCGATCACGAGGCCAGCGCCGCCGCGAGCGGCGCCCCGTTCGTGTGGCAGATCGCGACGGCCAGCGCGTCGGCCGCGTGATCGGGCCGGGGCAGCTCGTCCAGCGACAGCAGGGTCTGGACCATCCGCTGCACCTGGTCCTTGGCCGCGCGGCCGCTGCCGCACACCGCGCCCTTGACCTGCTGCGGCGTGTACGAGACGCACGGGATCCCGCGCCGGCCGGCCGCGAGCATCACGACGCCGCGGGCCTGGCCGACCGCGAACGCCGACCGCGCGTTGGCGCCGAAGTAGAGGTCCTCGAGCGCGACCGCGTCGGGCTCGTACTCGTCGATCAGCGCGTTCAGGCGGTCGAAGATCGCTGCGAGCCGCTTCGGCGCGTCGAGCTGCGGCGACGTCTCGATGACCCCGCCGTCGAGCGCGTACATCCGCCCGCGCTGCTGCGCGACGACGCCGTAGCCGGTGTTGGCCACGCCCGGGTCGATGCCGAGGACGATCACGTGCACCGTGTGGATTCTGCGCGCGCGGTCGGACGCCTTCAGGCCGCCGCGGCCACCCAGCGATGACCCGGCGAAGCCGAAGAACCAGACCGCGAACGCGAGCGCGGCGACGGCCACGGAGATGATCATCACGCGGTCGAGCACGCCGCCGCGGCGGTTGACGGTGCGCTCGCCGCGCATCGAGCGGGTCCAGCCGGGCCGGTAGGCGTCGACCTCGCGCTCGGTCAGGCGGATGTGCGCGCGGTTGAGGGCGCCCAGGCCCTTGCCGACGATCGCCATCCCCACCGGCAGGCCGAGGAACACGAGGAGATACGGACCCATGCTCGGGTTCGGGGTGTCGGCCAGCTTGGAGGCCCCGTAGATCAGGCCCAGGGGGACGCCGAGCCACATGACGACGCTGCCGATCGCCATCAGCGCGACCAGGCCGACAGCGGCCGGTGACCAGGACGATCTCAGCCCGCGACCCGCTCCAGGATCTCCGCGTCGACGTCGAAGTTCGCGTGTACCGCGTCGGTGTCGTCCTGGTCCTCGAGTGCCTCGATCAGGCGCATGAGCTTGACGGCGCCGTCCTCGTCGAGCGGGACGAGGCTCTTGGGCCGCTGGGCGACCGACGCCTCCTCGACCTCCACCCCGGCGTCGACCAGCGCGGCGCGGACGGCCGCCAGGTCGGACGGCTCGCACAGGACCTCGTAGACGTCGGCGTCCATCACGATGTCCTCGGCGCCGGCGTCGATGGCGACCATCAGGTCGTCCTCCCCGTAGCGCTCGCCGTCGACCACCACGACGCCCTTCTTGTCGAACAGATAGGCGACGGAGCCCGGCTCGCCGAGGTTGCCGCCGTTCTTGGAGAAGATGTGCCGCATCTCCGACCCGGTGCGGTTGCGGTTGTCGGTCAGCGCCTCGACGAGGATCGCCACGCCGCCGGGGCCGTAGCCCTCGTACATGACGGCCTCGAGCGCGTCGGCGTCGCCGCCCTCGCCGGTGCCCTTGCCGATCGCGCGCTCGATGTTGTCCTTGGGCATCGAGGCGTCCCTGGCCTTCTGCACGGCGAGCGCGAGGGCCGGATTGCCTTCGACGTCGCCGCCACCCTCCTTCGCGGCGACCGTGATCGCGCGCGCCAGCTTGGTGAACAGCTTGCCGCGCCGCGCGTCGACGATCGCCTTCTTGTGCTTGATCCCCGCCCACTTGGAGTGTCCGGCCATGGCGTCTGATTCTAGGCCAGCCACCGGGACGAACCGGCGTCTTCCAGCGCCTGCGCGTCCTTCGCCGTGTCCAGGCAGCGCCAGAACCCCGTGTGCCGGTAGGCGGCCAGCGCGCCGTCCGCCGCCAGGCGCTCGAGCGGGTCGCGCTCGAGGACCGAGTCGCTGTCCAGATAGCCGAGCGCGCCCGGTTCCATCACGAAGAACCCGCCGTTGACCCACTGGTCCGTGACCGGCTTCTCGCGGAACCCCGTGACGCGCCCGTCCTCGACCATCGCCACGCCGAACGGCAGCTCCGGTTGCACGACGGTCATCGTCGCCAGCGCGCCCGATCCGCGGTGATGGGCGACGAGCGCGCGCAGGTCGATGTCCGCCACCCCGTCGGCGTAGGTGAGGCAGAACGGCCCGGTCAGGCGTCGCGCACGCGATGCACGCGCCCCCGGTGGGCGTGTCCACGCCCGGTGTCGACGCACTCGCACCGGCGCCGGCCAGTCGGGCCACGCCGCGATCTCCTCGCCGCGGTACCCGGTGAGCAGCAGGAACTCGCTGAACCCCTGCGCCGCGTAGATCGACACGACGTGCCAGAGGATCGGCCGTCCGGCGACCTCCATCAGGGGCTTCGGGCGCTCGCCGTTGAACCGCGTCCCGCGCCCGCCACAAAGGATTACGACCAGCATAGGGCGCGTATCCTGCCGTGCCCGTGTCGATCTTCAAGGCATACGACATCCGCGGGCTGTACGGCGACGAGATCGACGGCTGACGTCGCCTACGACATCGGCCGCGCCTTCGTCCGCGTCCTCGGCGGCGACAACCCGCGCGTCGGGCTCGGGCGCGACATGCGCCTGACCGCCCCCGAGCTGGCCGCCCGCTACCGCCAGGGGATGGTCGACGAGGGCGCCCACGTGCTCGACGCCGGGATGGTCGGGACCGAGATGCTCTATTGGCTGGTCGGCTCGCAGGGGCTCGACGGCGGCCTCATGTGCACCGCCTCGCACAACCCGAAGGCCTACACGGGGGCCAAGCTCGTCGAGCGCGGCGCGGTCGCGCTGTCGGGCGACGGCGGCATCGGCGAGATCCGGGGCCTGATCGAGGCCGGCCTCGGCGATGCCCGGGGCGGCGGCAGCGCCGAGGACGTCGACGTCTACGCGGGCTTCCAGGCCGACGCCCTGAAGTTCATCGACCCGGAGAAGGTCAAGGCGCTGAAGGTCGTCGTGGACGGCGGCAACGGCATGGCCGGCCCGATGGCGGGCCCGCTGCTCGAGCGGCTGGGCCTCGACCTCGTCACCACCTACTGGGAGCCGAACGGCGAGTTCCCCGACCACGAGCCGAACCCGCTGCTCGAGGAGAACCGCCGCTTCATCATCGACAAGGTCCGCTCCGAGGGCGCCGACCTCGGCATCGCCTGGGACGGCGACGCCGACCGCTGCTTCTTCATCGACGACACCGGCCGCTTCGTCGACGGCGACTTCATGACCGCGCTGCTCGCCGAGTCGATCCTCGAGAAGCAGCCGGGCGCCGACATCCTCTACGACGTGCGCGCCTCGCGCGCGGTGCCGGACCTGGTCGAGCGCCTCGGCGGCACCGCCCACGTCAACCGCGTCGGCCACGCGTTCTTCAAGCTCCGCATGCGCGACGAGGGCGGCGCCTTCGGCGGCGAGGTCTCGGGCCACTACTACTTCCGCGACTTCTACAACGCCGACTCGGGCACCATCCCGGCGCTGCTGATCCTCGAGCTGCTGTCCACGCACGAGGCGAAGCTGTCGGAGCTGCTGCAGCCGCTGCGCGACCGCTACTTCATCTCCGGCGAGATCAACTCCGAGGTCGCCGACACCGACGCCAAGATGGCCGAGATCGAGCAGCGCTACTCCGACGGCGAGATCACGAAGCTCGACGGCATCTCGATCGACTACGACGACTGGCACTTCAACGTGCGGCCATCGAACACCGAGCCGCTGCTGCGCCTGAATCTCGAGAGCCTGGTCTCCGAGCAGGACATGGAGCGCCGGCGTGACGAGGTGCTCGACCTCATCCGGGCATGACCGACGGCATCCACTGCCTGCCGATCCCCACGCCGTTCGCGGTGGGGCGCGTCAACTGCTACCTGATCGAGGACGACCCGCTGACGCTCGTCGACACCGGGCCGAACTCGGGCAAGGCGCTCGACGAGCTCGAGCAGGCGCTGCGCGCGCACGGCCGGCGGATCGAGGACCTGAAGCGGATCATGGTCACCCACCAGCACCTCGACCACATGGGCCTGCTGGGGATCCTCGCCCGCCGCTCGGGCGCCGAGGTGGTGGCGCTCGACCGCCTCGCCCCGGTGCTCGAGGAGTTCGGCGCCTACGCCGAGCGCGACGACGAGCTCGCCGAGGCGCTGATGCTGCGCCACGGGATCCCGCGCGACGTGGTCACCGCCCTGCGCGCCGTGTCGCGCTCGTTCCGCGGCTGGGGCGGCAGCGCGCCGGTCGACCGCCGGCTGGCCGACGGCGAGGAGCTCGCGTTCGCCGGCCGCACGCTGCAGGCGCTCCACCGGCCCGGTCACTCGCCGTCCGACACGCTGTTCTGGGACGCCGAGCGGCGCGTGCTGATCGGCGGCGACCACCTGATCGGGCACATCTCGTCGAACCCGCTGATCTCGCGCCCGCTCGGCGGCCGGTCCGGCGAGCCGGGCGACGGCCGCCCGCGCGCGCTCATGACCTACATGCGCTCGCTGCGCGAGACGCGCGCGATGCCGGTCGACGTCGTGCTCCCGGGCCACGGCGAGCCGGTCACCGAGCACGCGAAGCTGATCGACGAGCGCTTCGCCCTGCACGAGCGGCGCGCGGCGAAGATCGCCGGCCTGATCGCCGAGCGGCCGATGACCGCGTACGAGATCGCGCAGTCGCTGTGGGGCAACGTGGCGGTCACCCAGGCGTTCCTGACGCTGTCCGAGGTGCTCGGGCACGTGGACCTGCTCATCGAGCGGGGTGAGATCCGGGAGACCGAGGCCGGCGGCGTGATCCGCTACGAGGCCGCCTGATGGACGAGATCGACATCGTCCTCGTCTCGCTGCTCCTGTCGGTCGTCGTGCTCGGCACGATCGCCCGGCTCATCCACATCCCGTACCCGATCGTGCTGGTGATCGGGGGCTTGGCCCTCGGCCTCATCCTGGGGCCGGACGACACGGTCACGCTCGATCCGGAGCTCGTGCTCGTGCTCTTCCTGCCGCCGCTGCTGTACTCGTCGGCCTTCTTCGCGAACCTGCACGACATCCGCCAAGGCGTCCGGGTCGTCACGGTCCAGGCGGTCGGGCTCGTGCTCCTGACGATGTGCACGGTCGCGGTCGTCGCGCACGAGCTGATCCCGGGCATGCCCTGGGCGGTCGCGTTCGTGCTCGGCGCGATCGTCTCCCCCACCGACGCGCTTGCGCCGGCCGAGATCCTGCGCCGCCTGCGGGTCCCGCGTCGGCTCGTGTCGCTCGTCGAGGGCGAGAGCCTGCTCAACGACGGCACGGCGCTGGTCGCCTACAACACGGCGCTCGCCGCCGTCGGGGCGACCTTCGTGTTCCGCGAAGCCGCGGGGGACTTCCTGGTGAATGTCGCCGGCGGCATCGCGATCGGGCTCGTGGCGGGCAAGGTGCTGGTGGAGATCCGCCGCCGGATCAACGACATCCCGACAGAGATCACGATCTCGCTGCTCAGCGGCTACGCGGGCTACCTGCCGGCCGAGCATCTGCACGTGTCGGGCGTGCTCGCGGCGGTCACGGTCGGCATCGTGCTGGGCTGGAAGGCGCCGGAGATCTCGACCGCGTCGATGCGCCTGCAGGGCTACGCGGTGTGGGAGATCATCGTCTTCCTCCTCAACGCGCTGCTGTTCGTGCTCATCGGCCTCCAGCTGCCGACGATCCTCGAGGGGCTCGGCAACGAGTCCGCGGGGACTCTGCTCGGCTGGGCCGCGGCCGTGAGCGCGACCGTGATCCTGACGCGGCTCGTCTTCGGGGAGGTGTTCACGCGGTTCATCCGCTTCGTCGACCGCCGGGCGGTGCAGCGGGAGCGCCGGGCGTCCTGGCGGATGCGCCTGATCGGCGGCTGGTGCGGGATGCGGGGCGCCGTCTCGCTGGCCGCCGCGCTCGCGCTCGAGGAGTCGTTCCCGCAGCGCGACATCGTCCTGTTCCTCACGTTCGGGGTCATCTTCGCCACGCTCGTGCTCCAGGGTCTGACGCTCCCGCCATTGATCAAGTTGCTGCACATCGAGGACGACGGCGCCGACGAGCGCGAGGAGCTGATCGGCCGCCGCGCCGCGGTCGACGCCGCGCTGGCGCGCATCGATGAGCTCGCGGGCGCCGAGTGGACGCGCGACGAAACGGCCGAGCGCATGCGGATGATGTACGAGTACCGGCAGCGGCGATTCGCGATCCGGGCCGGCGAGGTCGACGACGCCGACGGCATCGACGCCGTCGAGAGCCGCGCCTACCGCTACCAGAAGATGGTCCGGTCGGTGCTCGCGGCGCAGCGGGCCACGCTCGTGGATCTGCGCAACCGCGGCGACATCTCCAACGAGGTCATGCACCGCCTCGAGCGCGAGCTCGACCTCGAGGAGGAGCGGCTCGAGATCACCTAATCGCCGGCGACGCGCAGACCGAGGTGGCGGGCCAGCGCCGGGGCGAGCTCCATCAGCTGCACCGCGTCGATCGTCGCGCCGGCCAGGCCGCCGGCGCCGTCGACGTCCTCCAGCGACGAGCCCCGCAGGTCGGTCGCCCGGCAGCGCGCGTCGCGGAACCCCGCGGCGTTCAGGCGGCAGCGCTCGAAGCGCACCGTGTCGAGATCGGCGTCGGCGAAGTCGGCCTCGACGAGCGAGCAGTCGCGGAAGGTCACGCGCTCGAGCCGGGCGAGCCGAAAGTTCGCCATGTCGAGCCGCGTGTCCACGAACAGGCACTCGCGCAGCTCGGACTCGTTGAGCTGGATGCCGGTCATGCGCGAGTCGCGGAACGTCGTCAGCCGCGCGTTCACGCCGCGCCAGCGCGCGACGTCGGCCTCGATGGAGCGGAACTCGCAGGACAGGAAGCCGGCGCCCTCCAGCCGCGAGCCGGACAGGTCGGCGCCCGCGATCTCGAGCTCGGTGTGCGGCCTTCCGGCCGCGAGGTCAGGCGATGTCGTCAACGTGCGCGACGTTGGCGCGGTCGTCCGCGTCGGGCGACGGCCCGGCGGAGAACCACGCGTCGAGGATCTCGCCGAGGACCGGCTCGGACGTCGTGCGCAGCGACAGCGCGAGCACGTTCGCGTCGTTCCACTTGCGGGCGCCGGCGGCGGTCTCGGCGTCGCCGCACAGCGCGGCGCGGATGCCCGGCACCTTGTTGGCGGCGATCGACGCCCCCGTCCCGGTCCAGCAGCACACGACGGCCTGGTCGGCGCGGCCGTCGGCGACGTCGCGCGCCGCCGCCTCGGACGCCCACGCCCAATCGTCGCGCTCGCCCTCGGCGAGCGCGCCGTGCAGCAGCGGCTCGTGGCCGCGCTCGCGCAGCTGTGCGACCACGGCCCCGGCCACACCGGTGTCCTCGTCGGCGGCGACGCTGATCCGCATCAGCTCGAACCGTAGCCGCCGCCGCCCGGGGTGCGGATGGTGATCGTGTCACCCGGCTCGAGCGTCACGCGCGCCTTCGGGCCGAGCCGGCGGCGGTTGAGGCGGTTGGTCCCCGGCGCGCCGTCCTCGCCGCCCGCGGCGCCGCGCGGCGGGTGCCGCCGGCGGTCCGAGAGGATCGACGCCTGGCAGCGCTCGAGGGCGGTGATCGCCCGGATGACGCCGTCGCCGCCCGGATGACGGCCCTTGCCGCCGCTCCCGGCCCGCAGCGCATAGCGCTCGACGCGCAGCGGATAGGCGGCCTCGAGCGCCTCGACCGGCGTGTTGAGCGTGTTCGACATCGCCACGTGGACCGCGGAGGGCCCAGGCCCTGCCGGCGAGCCGCCCTGGCCGCCGCCGATCGTCTCGTAGTACGTGAACCGCGGCGACCCGAACGTCAGGTTGTTCATGGTTCCCTGGCCCTGGGCCGGGGTCTCGGCGGCCTGACCGAAGGCGCGGAGCAGGCAGTCGGCGATGCGGCTCGAGGTCTCCACGTTCCCGGCCACGACCGCTGCCGGAGCCTGGGCGTTGACCAGCGATCCCTCGGGGGCGGCCACCTCGATCGGCGCGTAGGCGCCGCCCGACGCCGGCGCGTCGGGGTCGGCGACGACGCGCAGGACGAAGCAGCACGCCGAGACGGTGACGGCGAGCGGGCAGTTGAGGTTGCCCTCGTGCTGGGGGTCGGTGCCCTCGAAGTCGACCCGCACGCCGTCGCCGCGGATCTCGACCGCCGCGCGGATCGTCAGGTCGCCCTCGGCGGCCTCGACCGTCTCGGACGCCTCGTAGCGGCCGTCGGGCATCTCGGCGATCGCCGCCCGGGTGCGGCGCTCGGCGTAGTCCCACACCTCGCCGCACGCCGTGCGCCACCAGTCCGCGCTGCGGCGCTCGCAGAGCTCCGTGACGCGCTGCTCGGCCAGCCGGTGCACGGCGAGCTGGGCCCGCAGGTCGCCGCGGCGCTCGTCGCCGGCCCGCGAGTTCGCGGCGATCAGCGCGATCAGGTCGTCGTCGAGCCGGGACGGCGGCAGGATCAGTCCCTCCTGGTGCAGCTCGGTCGAGTCGGCGGGCATCGAGGCCGGGACCATCCCGCCGACGTCGGCGTGGTGGGCGCGCGAGGCCGCCCAGCCGAGGAGCTCGCCGTCCACGTGCAGCGGCGAGACGAGCGTGATGTCCGGTAGGTGCGAGCCGCCGAGGAACGGGTCGTTGAGCACCCACACCTCGCCGGGCCGCACGTCGTGCTCGCGCACCGCGGCGACCGACGCCGGGAGCGCCCCGAGGTGCACGGGGATGTGCTCGGCCTGGATCACGAGCCGGCCCTCGGCGTCGAACAGCGCCGTCGAGCAGTCGCGGCGCTCCTTGATGTTCGGCGACAGCGCGCTGTGGATCAGCGCGGTGCCCATCTCCTCCGCGATGCCACGGAGCGATCCGACGGCGACCTGCAGCTCGGCGGCGTTCATGACTCGAGCCTCAGGATGCCCTGATCGTCGGAGGCGCCGCTCCAGCCAGGCGGGACGAGGCAGGTCGTCTCGGGGAACTCGACCACCGCGGGCCCCTCGACCGTGGTGCCCGGCGGCAGGCCGGTTCCGCTCAGCACCGTCGCCTCGACGTCCTCGCCGTCCCAGCGGATCGTCCGGGTGGAGCGCTCGACCTCGCCGGTGGCCGCGAGCCGCACCTCGGCGCCCGGCCGGACCGCGGCGGCGCGCAGGGTGACGAGCTCGACGGCCCGGCCGGGGTCGGCGTGCCCGTAGCGGCGCTCGTGCTCGGCATGGAACGTCTCGGCGAGGTCGCCGCCGCCGAATGGGATCAGCAGCTCGAACGACTGGCCGGCGTAGCGCAGGTCGGCGGCGCCGCGCACCTCCTCCCCGTCGCGCGCATCGATCAGCTCGGCCACCGCGCGGTCGAGGTCGGGCGCGTCGGCGAGCGGGCGCAGGAGGCTCCGCGACGCGTCCCGCCGCTGCTCCGCGGCGGCGAGCCCGAGCGCCGACAGGACACCGCTGGCGGGCAGGCAGAGCACGCGAGTGGCGCCGAGCTGGGTGGCCAGCTCGCAGGCGTGCAGCGGGCCGGCGCCGCCGAAGGCGATCAGCTCGGCGCCCGCGGGGTCGTGCCCGCGCTCGACCGACACCACGCGCAGCGCCTGCACCATCGCGTTGACCGCGACGTCGACGACCCCCGCGGCGGCCTCCTCGGCCGAGCCCACGCCGAGGCGCTCGAGCGCGGCGCGCGCGGCGTCGACGTCGAGCTCCAGGCCGGCGGCGATCGGCGACTCGGCGGGCAGGCGACCGAGCACCAGGTTGGCGTCGGTGACCGTCGGCTGCTCGCCGCCACGGCCGTAGCAGGCGGGGCCGGGGTCGGCGCCCGCGCTCTGCGGGCCGACGCGCAGCGCGCCCCCGCTGTCGACCCACGCGATCGAGCCCCCGCCGGCGCTCACCGTGTGGATGTCGACCATCGGCAGGCGCACCGGCAGGCCGGCGACGCTCCGCTGCACGGTGAGCTCGGACTCGCCGCCGCCCTCGGCGAGGAAGAACGTGTCGCAGCTCGTGCCGCCCATGTCGAAGCCCAGCGCGGGCGGCGTGCCGACGATCCGCGCCGCCACCGCGCCGCCGGCCGGGCCGGACAGCAGCATCGCCGCCGGGTGGGCCGACGCCTGCTCGAGGTCGGCGACGCCGCCCGAGGACAGCATCACGTGCGGGGCCGGGAGCCCGGCCTCCTCGGTCGCGGCGCGCAGCCGGCTCAGGTAGCGGGCGGTCGGCGGGCCGAGCGCGGCGTCGATCGTCGCCGTCGTCGCGCGCTCGTACTCCCGCACCTCGGCGGCCACCTCGTGCGAGGCGACTACGAAGGCGTCGGGCAGCGCGTCGCGGAGCAGCTCGGCGACCCGCCGCTCGTGCGACGGGTCGAGGAATGCGAACAGCAGGCAGACCGCGACGGCCTCCGCCCGCTCGCGCTTCAGGCGGCGGGCCGCGCGCTCCACGCTCGCCTCGTCGAGCTCGCGGAGCACGCCCTCCGGGCCCATCCGCTCGTCGACCTCCACGCAGCGGCGGCGCTCGACCACCGGCGGGGTCGGCGCCTCGTGCAGGCGGTACAGGCTCGGGCGCGCCTGGCGCCCGAGGAACAGCAGGTCGCGAAAGCCCTTCGTCGTCACCAGCGCCGTGCGGGCCAGGTTGCGGGTGAGCAGCGCGTTGGTGGCGACCGTGGAGCCGTGCACGAAGTGGTCGACGTCGCCGGGCTCGAGGCCGGCGCGATCGAGCGCCTCGCGCGCAGCGGCGACGACGCCCTCCTCCTGGCGCTCGGTGCTCAGCACCTTGGCCGTGACCATGCCGTCGCCGGTGACGAGCACGGCGTCGGTGAACGTGCCGCCGACGTCCACGCCCAGAGCGATCATGCGAGCAGCTCCGCGGCGGCCTGCTCCCCTTGCCGGACCGCGTAGTTGGTGCCGCGGTCCTCGGGATAGACCTGCGTGGTGTTGGCCAGCAGCAGGCCGTCGACCGGCGTGCGCAGCGGCGGGATCTTCTCGTGGTAGCCGACGGTGACGATCGGCTGCGCGGCCGGCTCGCGGTGCAGCCACTTCGCGCGCACCCAGGCGGGGTCGAACGCCGGGTTGACCTTGCGCAGCCCCGGCGTGTAGCGCTCCAGCAGGGCGTCGGCGTCGAGCGAGAGCAGCTCGTGGCCGTGCTCGAGGTAGTTGGCGACGTAGAGGAAGCGGCGGCCGTCGTAGCGGTCGGGCTCGACGAAGTTGGTGTGCTCGATCAGGCCGACGAACGGCAGCTCGCGGTCGGCCACGTTCGTCCAGTAGAAGTCGCTGAACGGCCGGTCGAGCTCGAGCAGCAGGCACAGCGCCGCGAAGTACTCGATCGGCGCCGCGGGCAGGCCGGTCAGCTGCGCGAAGACGTCGTTGGGCACCGTCGCGAGCACGCGGTCGTAGCGCTCGGCGCCGGCCGGCTCGAACTCCCGCGGGTCGTGCCCGGCGCGGAACGAGCCCGGCGCGCCGAACGTCACCTCCAGGCCGGGATCGATCCGCACGGCCGGCCGGTCGATCAGCACGCGTCCGCCGTTGCCCTCGATCGACGCTCGCAGCGCCGCGAACAGCGGCTCCCAGGAGCGGCGCGGGTACCCGAGCTTCTCCTCGCGCGCGTCCTCCCCGCGCCGCAGCCGCAGCTTGTTCCAGATCCACACCATCGCGATCTCGTCGGCGCGGGCGCCGAACTTGCCGCGCAGCATCGGCCCCCAGACCTCGCGCCACGCCGCCCGCCCCATCCGCTTCTCGATCCACGTGCGCGCGGTCACCCGCTCGAACGGCGCGCGGTCGTTGGCCAGGCGCTGCAGGCCGAGCACGGCCACGCCCATGCGCACGCGGTCGAACGGGGGCATCGGCCCGAACCGCAGCAGGTCGGTGGGCGTGGTGAACGGCCACTGGCGGCCGTGCGCGAACATCGCGACGCTCGACGGCCGCCACTCGAGCTCGTCGGGCATCCCCAGCTCGTCGTACAGGCGGGCGATGTGCCGGTCGGTCGTGAACAGGTGGTGGTAGTAGCGCTCGAGCAGGTGGCCGCCGCCGACGTCGAGCGTCGCCGCCTGGCCGCCGAGACCGGGCCAGCGCTCGTACACGTCGACCTCGTGCCCGGCGGCGGCCACGCGGTGCGCGGCGACGAGCCCGCACACGCCGGCCCCGATGACGCCGACCTTCACGAGTGAATCCGTGCGGGAGTTCGGCGGGTCGACTGGCGCAGTCCCGGTCGTCTCTGCCGGGGCACGGCATCCGCGAGCATGCTGGTGGCACGTGACCGGATGCCGGGCGCCGGCAGAGGCGGGCGGGGCCCGCCAGAACCCGTCGAACTTCCGGACGGGTTCACGGGTCGAGGTTCGCCTTGTCGCGCACGACGTACAGCGGCCGGTGCTTGACCTCGTCGTAGATCCGGCCCACGTACTCGCCGATGATGCCTACGCAGATCAGCTGGATCCCCCCGAGCAGCAGGATCACCACGATCACCGACGGGACGCCGCGCTCGTAGATGTCGGCGTAGCGGGCGACGACCGTCAGCGGTACCGCGAGGAACGCGAGCGCCGAGCAGATGAACCCGAGCAGCGTCGCGAACTGCAGCGGGCGGTGCGAGAAGCTGGCGATCGCGTCGAAGCTGAAGCGCAGCATGCGGCGCAGCGTGTACTTCGTCTTGCCCGCCGAGCGCGCCTCGCGGTGGAACGTCACCGCGGTCTGGGTGAAGCCGACCCACACGCTCATGCCCCGCAGGAACCGGTTGCGCTCGGGCATGGCGAGCATCGCGTCGAGCGCCCGGCGGTCCATCAGCCGGAAGTCGCCGGTCTCGGGCGGCAGGTCGATGTCCGCGAGGCTGCGGAACAGCCGGTAGAACCAGCTCGCGGTCTTGCGCTTGAACACGGTCTCGCCCTCGCGCGCCTGGCGCACCGCGTAGACGACGTCCGCGCCGTCGCGCCAGCGGTCGAGCAGCTCGGGGATGACCTCCGGCGGGTCCTGGAGATCGCCGTCGAGCATCACCACCACGTCGCCGCTGGCGTGCTCGAGCGCGGCGGTGAGCGCCGCCTGGTGGCCGAAGTTGCGCGACAGCGTCACGACCTTCACGCGCTCGTCCGCCGCCGCCAGCTCGGCCAGCGCTGCGCCGGTGCCGTCGCGGCTGCCGTCGTCGGCGATCACCAGCTCGAACGGGATGCCGTCCAGCGCGGCCACGACGCGCTCGTGGAAGCCGACCACGGTGGCCTCCTCGTCGTGCATCGGCGCGGCGACCGACAGCAATGCGGGCTCTCGAGGCATCGTCGTGAAATCTGAGACCGGAGGTCGAAGTTCGATTGCGGGTCTGGATGACCCGCGGAGGTATCTTCTCGGACGTGGTGGACGAGCGCGCACTGGAGGCGGAGCTGGGCGACATCGGGCGGCAACTGGCCGCCGCGATGCCGGTCACCCGCAACCCGCTGAAGGCGTTCGACGAGAAGGCGATGGACCTCGCCTCGCAGGACCAGGAGCTCAAGGCGGCGCTGTTCCGGTTCGTCGACGTCGTGCCCGCCTGCCGCAACCTCGAGGACCTCGCGCGTCACCTCACCGGCTTCCTCGGCGAAGTGGAGCAGCCGACCGCGCCGATCGGCGTCGCGATGAAGATGGGCTCCTCGAAGGCCGGCCGGGCGGCGCTCGGCGCGGCCGCCGCCGCGGGCGTGCGCCGGATGGCGCACCGCTTCATCGTCGGCGAGGACCCGAAGGCCGCGCTGGGCGTGCTGCGCGACCTGTGGAAGGACGGCGTCGCGTCGTCGGTCGACCTGCTCGGCGAGGCCACCGTCACCTCCACGGAGGCGCAGCGCTACGCGAGCCGCTGCGCCGACGCGCTCGACACGATCGTCGCCGCGAGCGCCCGCTGGCCGGCGCGGCCGCAGCTCGAGCGCGACAGCGCCGGGCCGCTCCCGCGCGCGAACCTGTCGGTGAAGGTGTCGGCCCTGACGCCGCTGCTGCGCCCGGACGGGCCCGAGCGCGGCAAGCGCGACGCCGCCGAGCGCCTGCGGCCGCTGCTGCGCCGCGCGAACGAGCTCGGCGCGCACCTGCACATCGACATGGAGTCGATGGACTCGCGCGACGCGGTGCTGGAGCTGATCCTCGAGCTGCTGGCCGAGGACGAGTTCCGCGCCGGCCCGTCGGCCGGGCTCGTGCTGCAGGCCTACCTGCGCGACTCGCCGCAGACGCTCGACACGATCCTCGAGTGGCTGGGCCGCGTCGAGCGCGCGCACCCGCTGACGATCCGGCTCGTCAAGGGCGCGTACTGGGACCACGAGATCGTCGAGGCCAAGCAGCACGGCTGGGAGGCGCCGGTGTTCGAGGTCAAGGCCGACTGCGACCTGAACTTCGAGGCGCTGACGCGGCGGCTGCTCGACGCCCGGCCCGCCGTGCGCGTGGCCATCGCCTCGCACAACCTGCGCTCCGTCAGCCACGCGATCGCCTACAACCGGCTGTCCGGCGGCGCCGAAGGAGACCTCGAGCTCCAGGTGCTGCGCGGCCTCGGCGACCCGCTGCAGACCGCGATCGCCCGCCAGGGCATGCGCGTGCGCACATACTGCCCGGTCGGTGACCTCGTGGCGGGCATGGCCTACCTGGTGCGCCGCCTGCTCGAGAACACGTCCAACGAGTCGTTCCTGCACGAGCAGGCGCGAGGCGCCGCGCTCGACGAGCTGCTGGCCAAGCCGCGGGCGTCGGCGCCGGCATGAAGCCGTTCGCCAACGAGCCGATCCTCGAGCTGCGCCGGGCGACCGTGCGCTCGCAGCTCGCCGGCGCGCTGAACGAGCACGACACGCGGCCGCCGCTGCGCGTGCCGGTGTGGATCGGCGACGATCGCCGGGAGGGGTCGGAGCTCGTCTCGACCGACCCGGGCAAGCCCGACCGCGTGGTGGCCGAGGCGGCCGCGGCCACGCCCGACGAGGTCGACGCCGCGCTGCGCGCCGCGCGGCCGTGGGACGCGCCGGCCGAGCAGCGCGCCGAGACACTGGTGAAGGCGGCGCAGTGGCTGCGCGAGCGGCGGCTGGAGATCGCTGCGCTCCAGGTGCGCGAGTGCGCCAAGCCGTGGCCGGAGGCCGACGCCGACGTCTGCGAGGCCATCGACTTCCTCGAGTACTACGCGCGCGGGGCGGTCGACCTTGCGCAGGGCGCGCCGCTCCTGCAGCTGCCCGGCGAGCGCAACGAGATGACGTACTCGGCGCGTGGGATCGTCGCCGTGATCTCGCCGTGGAACTTTCCCGTGGCGATCGCGCTCGGCATGACCGCCGCGGGGCTGGCCACCGGCAACGCCGTGATCCTCAAGCCGGCCGAGCAGTCGCCCGGCTGCGCGCTGGTGCTCACGCGCGCGCTGCGTGAGGCCGGCGTGCCGCCGTCCGCGCTCGCGCTCCTGCCCGGCGAGGGTGAGGTCGGCGCTGCGCTCGTGCGCGACCCGCGCGTGCACACGATCGCCTTCACCGGCTCGAACAAGGTCGGCCTCGACATCGTCAAGGCCGCGGCCGAGGTCCCGCCCGGCCAGAAGCACCTCAAGCGCGTGATCGCCGAGATGGGCGGCAAGAACTGCGTGATCGTCGACTCCGACGCCGACCTCGACGAGGTCGTCCCGGCGCTGGTCAAGTCGGCGTTCCTGTACGCCGGCCAGAAGTGCTCGGCCGCCGCCCGGGTGCTGTGCCACGAGGCGATCCACGACGCGTTGGTGGAGCGGCTGGCGGGCGCGATCGAGGTGCTCGAGGTCGGCCAGGCCGAGGACCTGGAGATCGACGTGCCGCCGGTGATCGAGCAGGACGCCCAGGAGCGCGTGGCCCACTACACGGCGGAGGCCGAGAGCGGCGGCCGGATCGCCGCCCGGGCGCGCGAGGTGCCGAACGAGGCGGGCTGGTTCGCCACCCCGGCGCTCGCCGCCGACCTGCCGGCCGACTCACCGGTGATCAACGACGAGATCTTCGGCCCGCTGCTCGCCATCGAGCGCGTGCGCAGCGTGGACGACGCCTGCGACCGCGTCGACGCCTCGCCGTTCGCGCTCACGGGCGGGCTGTTCGCGCGCAACCCCGACACCGTGGACCGCGTGATCGACCGGTCGCCGGTCGGCAACCTGTACGTCAACCGCGCCATCACGGGCGCGATGGTCGCCCGCCAGCCCTTCGGCGGCAACCGCCTGTCCGGCACCGGGACGAAAGCCGGCGGCCCCGGCTACCTGCTGCAGTTCGTCGAGCCGCGCGTGGTGACCGAGAACACCATGCGGCACGGCCTCGTCGTCTAGAGGCCTTTGCCACCGAGGGGCTCGAACTCCACGCGCGAATCGATCCCCGCGATCAGCGGCATCGCGCGGGCGATCTGCTCCTTCGCGCCCGGCACCTCGAGTGATGCGGCGTGTGCCTCGCGGTCGGTCCACGCCTCGGTGACCCAGATCGAGTCGGCGTCCTCGCGGCTCACGACATACAGCAGGCAGGCGTCGTTCGCGCGCATCGACTCGGCCGCCTCGAGCAGGATCGCGGCGAGCGCGTCGCCCCGGCCGGTCTGGGCCTTGAAGCGGCCCTGCATCCCAAACACGCCCGGCACCCTAGTACGGTCCGCCGCATGGCCCTGAGCTGGGTGCTCTTCAATCTCACCGGCACGCTGGTCGACCCGACGGTGCTCGCGCAGCCGCTCGGCGACTCGGGCGCCGACGAGGATCTCGTGCTCGCCGCGCTCGACGACGCGGTGGCGATGGCGATGGTCGAGACGCTCACCGAGGGCGACACGCCGCTCGAGGCCATGATCGGCGCCGCGATCCGGCGGCGGCTGCGGCTCGTCGGCGCCGATGAGAGCGGGGCCGACGCCGCCCTGCAGCTGATGGGCACGATGCCCGCGTACCTGGAGGCGCCGGGCGCGCTCGAGGAGCTCCGGGCCCGCGGGCTCAAGCTCGGCGTGCTCGCCCAGAGCTCGGCCGCGGCCACCGACTCCGTGCTGCGCTTCGCCGGCCTGCGCGACCGCTTCGAGCTCGTGCTCAGCGCGCAGGACGCCGGCGCCCCCAAGCCCGACCTGCGCCCCTACCGCTACGCGCTCGAGCAGACCGCGGCCGGAAACGGCGGCGAGGTCTGCATGGTGTCCACGCACTGGTGGGACGTGGCCGGCGCCAAGCGCGCCGGGCTGCGCACCGGCTGGGTGGCGCGCCGCGAGCGGGCGCTGCTCGACACCGTTCCCACGCCCGATTACACCGGCCGCGACCTGTCCGAGGTGGCCGAGGCGATCGTCTCCCGCATGTCCTGAGCACTTTTCACGTGCGTTAGGCAAAAGGAGCGGGTATTCTGCGGATCTGCGACAAAGCCGAATTTCGCGGGAGGGCGGAATGGAGCAGAACGTCAATCGGCGGCGCTTTCTAGGCGCCGCAATCGGTACGGGGGCGGCGGCGGCAGTGGCGCCGTCGGTAGCGCTCGGGAGGCATGAGAAGAGCCGTGCGGCCGGGAGCTCGGTGCCGCGCAACCGTCGCGGCATCCAGCTGTACACGATGCGCGAGAAGATGAAGACGCAGGCCGACGCGCGGAACGTGCTGCGCTTCCTCGGCCGCGCCGGCTACACCGAGGTCGAGACCGCCGGTCATTACGAGTGGACCGCGGCACAGTTCAAGTCCGAGCTCAAGGCCGCCGGCCTGAGGGCCGTCGCGGGCCATGACGGCCCGGACTTCAACTTCCCGGCCAACTGGCAGGACGCCTACAAGGAGACGCTGTCGTACGCCGCCGCGCTGGGCCAGAAGTACACCGGCTGGGCGTGGTTCCCGGGGCCGTACAACGACGTCAACGTCTGGCACGGGCTCGCGGAGAAGTTCAACGAGGCGGGCGAGCTCGCGCGCGAGTACGACCTGCAGTTCTTCTACCACAACCACGACTTCGAGTTCGTGAACAAGCAGGCCGACGGCTCGCCGGTCTACGACATCCTCCTCGAGGAGTGCGACCGGCGGCTCGTCAAGTTCGAGCTCGACCTGTTCTGGATCACCGAGGGCGGCGCCAACGGCGTCGAGTACCTCGGGGACGACCCGTCGCGGTATTTCGCCTACCACGTCAAGGACCACGTGTGGGGCGACCGGCCCGACGAGGCCGACTTCGAGGACGTCGGGCCAGGCATGCTCGACTTCCCGGACCTCTTCGCGGCGGGCGCCGGCCGCGGGCTCGACAAGCACTTCTTCATCGAGCACGACTCGCCGTGGCTCTCGCATCCGGACGACCCGGAGGCGGAGTTCAAGACCGCGCGCGCCGGGATCCAGTATCTGGAGCAGGTGCGCTTCTGAGGAAGAGTTCGTGCAGTCTCGTCTCGCCCGCGATCTCGGGGTGGAACGAGATGACGAGCACGTTCCCCTGGCGAACCGCCACGGGATGACCGTCGACGGCGGCGAGGACCTCCACGTCCTCGCCGCACACGTCGACCCACGGCGCGCGGATGAACACCGCGCGCACCGGCGGGCCGTCGATGCCGGGGATCCGCAGATCGGCCTCGAACGAGCGGATCTGACGGCCGAATGCGTTGCGGCGGCACTCGATGTCGAGCACGCCGAGGTGCTTGCGGTCGAGCATGATCATGCCCGCGCAGGTGCCGAACACCGGTGCGCCCGAGCGGCAGAAGTCGCGCAGCGGCTCGCCGAGCCCCTCGCGCTCGATCCCGAGCGTCATCGTCGTCGACTCGCCGCCGGGGATGACCAGGCCGTCGAGGCCCTCCAGGTCGGCGGGCACGCGCACCTCGCGGACATCGGCCCCAAGGTCCCGCAGCATCGTTCCGTGGGCCTCGAAGTCGCCCTGGAGCGCCAGGACTCCGACCAGCACTACCAGCCTCGGTTGGCGAGCAGCTGACCCTCTTCGAGCTTCCGGGTCTCGAGCGAGGTCATCGCGGTGCCCAGGCCCTCGGAGGCGCGGGCGACGCGCACCGGGTCGGCGAAGTGCGTCGTGGCCTCGACGATCGCGCGGGCGCGCGTGGCCGGGTCCTCGGACTTGAAGATGCCCGAGCCGACGAAGTTGCCCTCGGCGCCCAGCTGCATCATCAGCGCTGCGTCGGCCGGCGTGGCGATCCCGCCGGCGCAGAACAGCACCACGGGCAGCTTGCCGTCGCGCGCGACCTGGCGCACGAGGTCGAGCGGCGCCTGGTGCTCCTTGGCGGCCGTCGCCAGCTCGGCGTCGTCGAGCACGGTCAGCCGCTTGATCTCACCGCTGATGCGGCGCATGTGGCGCACGGCCTCGACGATGTCGCCGGTCCCGGCCTCGCCCTTGGAGCGGATCATCGCCGCGCCCTCGGCGATACGCCGCAGCGCCTCGCCCAGGTTGGTGGCGCCGCACACGAACGGGACCTTGAACTGCCACTTGTCGATGTGGTTGGCCTCGTCCGCGGGCGTGAGGACCTCGGACTCGTCGATGTAGTCGATCTCCAGCGCCTCGAGCACCTGCGCCTCGGCGAAGTGGCCGATGCGCGCCTTGGCCATGACGGGGATCGTCACGGCCTCCTGGATGCCCTTGATGAGGATGGGGTCCGACATGCGCGCGACGCCACCGTCGCGCCGGATGTCGGCCGGGACGCGTTCGAGCGCCATCACTGCGGCCGCGCCGGCGTCCTCGGCGATCTTGGCCTGCTCGGCGTCCACGACGTCCATGATCACGCCGCCCTTGAGCATCTCGGCCAGACCGGCCTTGACGCGGAAAGTCGCCTCGTCGCGCATACGCGACGCAGGATATCTAGTCGGTCCGGAGCGTCAGCTCGGGGTTCGAACCGAACAGGCGGTCACGTAGCGTCCGGCACTCCTGCTCCTCGCGACACTCCGGACACGTCGGGTCCGGCTCGTGGCTGGACGCGCCGCAGCGGGGGCAGTCGAGGTGGTCGGGCACGCCATCGACGGTAGCGGCGGCGCGCCGGAAGCGCCCCGGCCTTGTGGATAGTCTCGTCCGGGTGGTCGTGAAGGCCGTCTTCGAGGAGCGCTACTGGTATCCCGACGACGGCGGCCAGGTGTGGCTGGCCGGCTACAGCCTGGTCGACGACGAGGGGCGCTACCTCGCGCGCGACGCCGCGGAGGTCGTCGCCCGCGGACTGCACGTGACCACGGTGGCCGGCGCGCACCACCGGGCCGACGCGCTCGCCGCGGCGCAGGCCGGGCCGGGCGACCGGCTCGAGCTGCGCCGCGACCCGGGCAACGAGCACGACCCGAACGCGATCGAGGTGCTGGCCGGCGGCGTGGTCATCGGCTTCGTGCCGCGCGATCTGGCGGGCGCGCTGGCGACGGAGATCGACGCCGGAAAGCCGTGGTCGGCGGTGGTCCTGCGCGAACGGCGGGCCTCCCCGCGCGACCCGCGCACGGGCGTGACGATGCTGCTCGCGCCGGACGTCGAAATCCAGCTGCGCGACTGAGTACCATTCGTCACATGGCCACCGAGCCCACCGACCTCATCGCTCCCGACGAGACGGCGTTCCGCCTGGAGCTCACGCCCGCGCAGCTGAAGGTCACGCACACCGCGCTGCGGTCGATGCTCACCGACTTCGGGCACGACGAGCCCGACGTGCACCGCGTGATCCGCCAGGTGCTCGCCAAGCTGCCGGACGAAGCCAGCATCCGGGCGATCGACCTGGCCGCGGAGCTGCGCCGCCGCTAGCGCTACGCTTGGTTCGTCGCGCGGTTCGCGTGTACCGCCCGCCAGGCTTTTCTTCGCTCTACCTGACGAGTGCCGTCAAGAGCATGAGGAGGCCCGGATGTCCGAGGCTGTCCTGCCCGCTCCCGGGCCCGCCGACATTCAGCCCGTCGAGCACGAGACCCGCGATCGCATCGCAACCGGTCTCGTCACCGTCGTTCCGATCTTTGCGCTCGGATTCGCCGCCTGGCAGTCCTGGCAGGGGATTCTGCGTCCGCTGGACGTCGCGATCTTCTTCGTCTTCTACGTGCTCACGGGCCTCGGTGTGACGGTGGGCTTCCACCGGCTGTTCACACATCGCAGCTTCAAGACGCGGCCGGCCGTGCGCGGCGTGCTCGCGGTCCTCGGCTCGGTCGCGATCGAGGGCAACGTGATCTCGTGGGTGGCCGATCACCGCAAGCACCACGCGTTCTCGGATCGCCCCGGCGACCCGCACAGCCCGCACGTCGATCACGGCAGCGGCCTGCGCGGCGAGCTGCGCGGGTTCGCGCACGCGCACATCGGCTGGGTGTTCCGTCACGATCAGCGTGGGTCGCGCGCCCGCTACGCGCCGGACCTGCTCCGCGATCCGGTCGTGAGCTTCGTGGACCGAACCTTCGTGGTGTGGGCGGTCGGCGGTCTGCTCCTGCCCTTCGTCGTGGGCGCCGCGATCGGCGGCACCGTCACCGCCGGGCTCACCGCGCTGCTCTGGGGCGGGCTGGTGCGGCTGTTCGTGCTGCACCACCTCACGTACAGCATCAACTCGATCTGTCATGTCTTCGGCCGGCGCCGGTTCGCCACGACCGACGAGTCGCGCAACGTGTTCTGGCTCGCGCTCCCCACGTTCGGAGAGGCATGGCACAACAACCACCACGCGTTCCCGACGTCGGCGCGCCACGGACTCCGGCGCTGGGAGCTCGATCCGTCGGCGGCGGTGATCCGCGGCCTCGAGGTCTGCGGCCTCGCGTGGGACGTCGTGCGCATCAGCCCGGAGCGTCAGCGCGTCAAGCTGCGAGGCGCTTGAACGGGTGCCAGGCCCGCCTCCATGGCAGTTCTTGCTGCGGGCCGCGATGGTCATCACCGGGCTGGTGCTGCTGCTGATCGTCGACGTGCGCGGCGCGATGTTCTACTTCGCGTGGAGCCTGATCGTCGCCGCGCTGGCGACCGAGGCGCTGGCCACCCTCGTGTACTGGCAGCGCCAGCGCCGCCGGCGCTGAAAACGTATGCGGCTTACTCCCACTCGCGAGCTCGTGGGAGCGCCTTGATTACTTGAGCTTGAACGCCCTAATGCGATCGTCGTACTGCGCCGCGTCGCGTGAGTAGACGCCGTAGGCCAGCGCCTGGATGAGCGACAGCAGGCCGGCGTGCGAGCGCACGAAGGCCGGGGAGTTCGACGAGTAGTAGAGCGTGCGCTCGGCGAGCTTGGAGACCTCGGAGAGCGTCGCATCGACGATCGCGAACGTGTGCGCCTTGCGGTGGCGGGCGATCTTCATCGCGCGGACCACGAGCGGGTGCGGGCGGCCGGCCGACATGCCGATCACCAGCGTGCCCTCGTCGATCCGCCCGAGCCGCGACAGCGCCTCCTGCGACGGCGACGCGGCGATCTCGGCGCGGATGTCGAGCAACATCAACAGGTGCCGCAGGTAGGAGGCGAAGAAGGCCATCTGGTCGGTGCCGGCGATGAGGATCCGGTCGGCGGTCGCGATCGCCTCGATCGCTCCCTCGACCTCCGAGCGCGACACCTTGCGCGCCGTCTCCTCCACGTTGACGTGGTCGGCGGCCACGGCCTGCTCGAACGGCGTCTGGTCGAGCGAGAACAGCGGCGCGGGCTCGAAACCGTTGGTCTGCGTGGTCCGATGGTGATGCCGGTACTCCTCCCGCGCCGCCTCCTGCAGCTCTGGGAAGCCCTCGAAGCCCAGCGCCTGCGAGAACCGCACGACGGTCGAGGAGGACGTGCTGGCGCGCCGGGCGAGCTCCTCGGCGGTGTGGAAGGCGACCTCGTCCAGATGGTCGACGACGTACTGCGCGACGTCCTTCTGCGAGCGGGAGAACTCGTCGAAGCGCGACGAGATGTAGGCGGAAAGTGTCTGGTGGCCGCGGGCGGCCGGGGGCATCGTGGCGGTCCTCGGCATGGCGGAGCGTCTTTCGACGGTCGCCTCGTAACCTCCTGCCCTCGTTATGCAGCGACTTCCCACTCGCCTGGACGGTCCCGTCCTCCTCGCACCCGCCAAGCACGGTGACGAGCGGGGGTTCTTCATCGAGACCTACCGGGCCGACAGCTGGGCCGCCGAGGGCGTGCCGACCGAGTTCGTCCAGGACAACCACTCGCGCTCGCGGCTGGGCACGATCCGCGGGATCCACTTCCAGACCCACCCGGGCCAGGGCAAGCTCGTGCGCGTGGCGCGCGGGGCGGTCTACGACGTGGTCGTGGACCTGCGGCGCGGCTCGCCGACCTTCGGCGAGTGGGAGGGCTTCGAGCTCGACGACGAGAACGCCCACCAGCTCTTCGTCCCGGTCGGGTTCGGCCACGGCTTCTGCGTGACCTCCGAGGTCGCCGACTTCGTCTACAAGGTCACGAACTACTACGACGCGGAGACCGAGTCGGGCTTCCGGTTCGATGATCCCGAGGTCGGGATCGCGTGGCCGGACGTCGAGCTCCTGTACTCCGAGCGCGACCGGACCGCGCCGAAGCTGTCCGAGATCGCCGCCTCGCTGCCGTTTTGAACGGGCGCTACGCCCCGAGCCCTACCGGCACGCTCCATCTCGGCAACCTGCGCACGGCGCTGCTCGCGTGGCTGTTCGCGCGGTCGGCCGGCTCGCGGTTCGTGATGCGGATGGAGGACCTCGACACCGGGCGCGTGCGCCCCGGGATCGCCGAGGAGCAACTCGCCGACCTCGCCGCCGTCGGCGTCGATTGGGACGGCGAGGTCGTGTACCAGTCGCAGCGGCTCGGCCTCTACGCGGAGGCGACCGAGGCGCTGCGGTCCGCCGGCCGCGTGTACGAGTGCTTCTGCACGCGCGCCGAGATCCGCGAGGCGGCGTCCGCCGCTCACGGCCCGCTGCCCGAGGGCGCCTACCCCGGCACGTGCCTGCATCTGACCGAGGCCGAGCTGGCCGAGAAGCGCGCGGCGGGTCGGCCGCCGGCGCTGCGCGTGCGGGCCGAGGGCGAGCGCGTGGCGTTCACCGACCGCCTGCACGGCCCGCAGGAGGGCGTGGTCGACGACTTCGTGATCCGGCGCAACGACGGCGCGCCGGCGTACAACCTGGCCGTAGTGGTCGACGACGCGGCGCAAGGCGTCGAGGAGGTGGTCCGCGGCGACGACCTGCTCGACTCGACGCCCCGGCAGCTCTTCCTCGCCCGCCTCCTCGGCGTGGCGGCGCCGCGGTACGCGCACGTCCCGCTCGTGCTCGGGCCCGACGGCGCCCGCCTGGCCAAGCGCCACGGCGGCGTCACGCTGCGGGACGTGCCCGCAGCGCGGGCGCGCGAGTGGATGGCCGAGACGCTCGGCTCGGACCTCGATCCGGAAACCTTTGTACCTGGACTTCTGCCTCGGGAGGCGACCATCTGGCGCGGATAAGCTGCGCCGATGTTCGTGGGACGCGAACGCGAGCGGGCACGGATCGACCGCTTGCTGCAGGAGGCCCGGGCCGGCAAGAGCGGTGCGCTGCTCATGCACGGCGAGGCCGGGATCGGCAAGACCGCCATGATGCGCTGGGCGATCGGTCAGGCCACCGGCCTGCGCGTGCTGCGCGCCCGCGGCATCGAGACCGAGTCCGACATCCCGTTCGCCGGCCTCGCGGAGCTGGTCACGCCGCTGCTCGACCGCGTCGACGACATCCCCGACGTCCAGGCCCGCGCGCTGCGCGGCGCGCTCGCGCTGGGGCCCGCGACGCCGCACGACCGCTTCACGGTCCCGGCCGGCCTGCTCAGCCTGCTCGCCGTCGCCGCCGAGGAGCAGCCGGTGCTGGTGGCGATCGACGACGCGCAGTGGCTCGACGAGCCGTCGCTGGAGGCGTTCCTGTTCGCCGGCCGGCGGCTCGGCGCCGAAGGCATCGCGATGCTCGGGTCGCTGCGCGATGGTACCGCCGCGGCCGCGCTCGAGGTCCCGTGGCTCGAACGGCTGCGGATCCCGGCGCTCGGCGAGGGCGAGGCGCGCGAGCTGCTCTCCGGCTCCCAGACCGAGCGCATGGCGCCGGCGGTGACCGACCGGCTCGTGCAGACCGCCGCCGGCAACCCGCTCGCGCTGCTCGAGATCCCACGCCTGCTGTCGGACGGCCAGCGCGCCGGCCGCGAGCCGCTGGAGGAGCCGTTGCGGCCCGGCACCGGCGTCGAGCGTGCGTTCCGGCGGGCGCTCGACGGCCTCGGCGCGGCCGAGAGCCGCGCGCTGCTGATCGCGGCGTCGGCGCACACCGGCCGCATCGGCGCGATCGAGCCGGCGCTGCGCGAGGCGGGCTTGACGCTCGACGACCTGGCCGCCGCCGAGGCCGCGCAGCTGATCGCGATCGGCGACGGCGAGCTCGACTTCCGCCACCCGCTGCTGCGCTCGACCGCGTACCACTCGGCCGGAGCCGGCGAGCGGCGCGCGGCCCACGCCGCGCTGGCCGCGGCCTCGCCCGCCGGCAGCCCGGAGCGCGCGTGGCACATGGCCGCGTGCGCCGTGGCCCCCGACGAGGAGGTCGCCGCCGCGCTCGAGGCGGCGGCGCTCGATGCCCGAGGACGCGGCGCGCACGCCACCGCGGCGCGCGACTTCGGACGCGCCGCCCAGCTCACGCCCGAGGACGAGCCGCGCGCCCGCCGGCTGCTGGAGGCGGCGACCGACGCCACGCGCTCCGGTGAGGCCGAGCACGCGCTGTCGCTGCTGCGGGACGCCGCGCGCCTCGCGAGCGACCCGCTGCTCGCCGCCGACGTGCAGCGCATGACCGGCCATGTCGAGATGCGCCGCGGCTCGCCGCTGGTGGCCTACGAGCTGCTGGTCGCCGAGGCCGACCGCGTGCGCTCGCGCGACCCGCGCCGGGCCGCCGGGATGTTCCTCGAGGCCTCCGTGTCGCACATGATGACCGGCGACATGCACGCGCTGGTGGCGACCGCCGAGCGCGCGCGAGCGCTCGCGACCTCCGCGGACCCGGCCGTCGAGCTGCTGGCCACCGCGGTGATCGGCGAGGCGTACCTGGCGCTGGGCGACGTCGAGCAGGGCGACGCGCTGTTGAGCGCCACCGAGCCGTACCTGCTGGAGGGCGACCCGCTGGCGATCGCCGAGGTGGTCGGCATGGCCGCCCACTCGTCCGTGTGGATCGAGAAGTTCGAGCGCGCGCAGCGGATCTTCGACCGCCTGATCGCGGCCGGCCGCGAGGCCAGCGCGGTCAGCGCGCTGATCTATCCGCTCGCCGCTCGCTCGCACCTCGACTTCCGCCTCGGCCGCTGGGCAGCGGCGCGCGCTGCGGCGACCGAGTCGGTCGAGCTGGCCGAGGACACCGGCCAGCTGCCGTTGCTGGCCCACAGCCTCGCCGCGCTCGCCCACGTGGAGGCGGCGTTGGGGGCCGACGACGCCTGCCGCAAGCACGTCGCCGAGGGGTTGACGCTGGTCAGCCGCTTCCAGGCCGAGGCGACCGGCACCTACCTGCACCACGCGCTGGCGCTGCTCGAGCTCGGGCTCGGGCGCATCCCCGAGGCGATCGCCGCGCTCGAGGACGTCCAGCGCCACGCCGACCACCTGCAGATGCAGCCGGCGGTCGTGCAGTGGGCGCCCGACCTGATCGAGGCCTACGCTCGCGCCGGCCGGCGCGACGACGCGCTCGCGCTGATCGACGTGTTCGAGGCCAAGGGGCGCCGGACCGGGTCGCGCTGGGCGCAGGCGACGGTCGCGCGCTCACGGGCGCTCATCGCCCCCGATGCCGAGTTCCGCGCCGGCTTCGACGCCGCGCTCGCGCTGCACGAAGGGCTGCCGATGCCGTTCGAGCGCGCACGGACGCTGCTCTGCTTCGGCGAGCGGCTGCGCCGCGCCCGCCGGCGCGCGGACGCGCGCAGGCCGCTCAAGGAGGCGCTGGAGGCCTTCGAGCGGCTCGGCGCCCGCGGCTGGGCCGAGCGCACCCGCACGGAGCTGCGCGCGACCGGCGAGCAGCAGGCGCGCCGGGCCGAGACCGCCGCCGAGCAGCTCACCCCCCACGAGCTGCAGATCGCCGTCCTCGTCGCCCAGGGCATGACGAACCGGGAGGCGGCGGCGGCGCTGTTCCTCAGCCCCAAGACGATCGAGTACCACCTCGGCCAGATCTACCGCAAGCTCGACGTCCGCGGCCGCGCGCAACTCGCCCGGCTGATGGCGATGGAGCTCCCGGAGGGCGAGCGCGACCCCTCGGTCCTGGCCTCCGCGCTCAACTAGTCACAAAACTCCGCAACCCCAAGGGGGGTCTGACCCCCCTTAGTCGAGCTGCTCTTCGAGGCGGGCCGTCACGTCGCGCGCCTCCTCGGCGGCGTCGCGGGCGGTGTCGAGGTCCGCCTTGGCCTCCTCGGCCTGCTCGCGAGCGTCCTCGGCGGCGGCCAGCGCGTCCTCGAGCCGCTTGGCGGCGCGTTCGGCCGCCTTCTCCGCGCGGTCGAGCTCGCGCTCGCGGGACCGGCGCTCCGCGCGCGCCTCGCGCAGCTCGGCCTCGAGCTGCTGGCGGCGCTCGCGCGACTCGCGCTCGGCTGCTTCGCGCTCGGCCCGGTCGTCCTTCTCCTCCGACTTCTTGGGCTTGGTGCGGCGCGGCTTGCGCGGCGGGGCCGCGGGCGCGTCGCCGCCCTCCATGAGGCCCCATGCGCCGGCGCCCGTGGCGTCCTCGACCAGGCGCCCCTGGTCGAGCGCCGCGCGGACGTCGTCGTCGGTGGCCGCTGCGGTCAGCGTGGTGCGCAGGCGCTCGAGCGTCTGCTCGGTCGGCTTGCGCCCGGCCGGGCGCAGCTCCTTGGCGGCCTCGACGAGCGCGTCGATCGCGTCGCGCTGGGCCGCGGCCGCCTCGCGCAGCGCTCCCGCTCCCTTGCCGGAGACAGCGCCCTCCTGGGCCTCGCGCAGGTCGTCGGCGGCATCGAGCAGCGCGTCGACGAGCTTGCGGTGCTCACGCGCCAGCGTGTTCGCCGCCCACGACGCCTGGCTGGGCTTGGGCAGCTTGGCGACCACCGCTGCGGCGTCGCGCTCCTTGGACTTGCGCAGCTCGCGGGCTGCCGCGTCGCGTTCGCGCGTGAAGTCCTCCAGCGGCAGGCCGTAGAGCCGGCCCGCGACGTCGTCGACCTGGTCAGCCACCCTCGCCGGGTCCGACCGCGGTGACCGTGGGCCCGTCCCCCACGCGCCAGCCGCGGGTCATGGCCTCGGAGTTGAACGTGGCGGAGACCTCGCCGTGCGCGGTCACCGCGATCACGCCGCCGTCGCCACCGAAGCGGGCGACGCTCTCGAGGCCGGTCGTGCAGGCCTCTTCGAGCGAGAGGCCGCGATGGCGCAGCAGCGCGTGCACCTCGTGGGCGAGCGCCGAGCGGATGATCGACTCGCCGTGGCCGGTGCAGGAGACGGCCACGCCGTCGTCGGCCCAGGTGCCCGCGCCGATCAGCGGTGAGTCGCCGACACGGCCCAGCCGCTGGCCGGACACGCCGCCGGTCGAGGTGGCGGCCGCGAGCCGGCCCTCGGCGTCGCGCGCCACGGCGCCGACGGTGCCGCGCGCCCCGGCCGCGTCGCCCTCCTTCAGGCGCGTGAGGGCGGTCCGCTCG
Source organism: uncultured Solirubrobacteraceae bacterium (assembly GCA_963759375.1). Lineage (GTDB taxonomy): Bacteria > Actinomycetota > Thermoleophilia > Solirubrobacterales > Solirubrobacteraceae > DASSUW01. Next base: position 568,960 of record CAVWYY010000002.1, read on the forward strand.
CGCTCGGTGACGAACCAGACCTCGGACTCGAAGTCGAGGCCGGCGGTGGCGGCGAACTCGATCGCCGGCGGGCCGACGAGCAGCACGTGCCGCCCCTCGGCGAGCACCGCGCGAGCGGCGCGGATCGGGTTGCGCACGCCCCGAACCGCCGCGACCGCGCCGGCGCCGCGGGTGGTGCCGTCCATGATCGAGGCATCGAGCTCGACGCGCCCGTACTCGGTCAGCGCGGCGCCGCGGCCGGCGTTGAACTCCGGGTTGTCCTCGAGCACGACGATCGCGGCCTCGACGGCATCGAGCGCCGCGCCGCCGTCCGCAAGCACGGCGTGCCCGGCCGCGACGGCGGCTGCCGCGCCGGCTCGGCAGCGGTCGGCGCGCTCCGCGTCGTCGATCGACGGGCCGGCGCCGCCGTGGACCACGATCGCGATCTCATCCATCCGGTGGCACCCTACCGCCGCAGGACGCCCAGGCCTCCCACCCCGGAGCACGGCCGAGGAATCGGTAGCCCTCGGTGTCGAGCTCGGGCTGCACGGCGCCACCGCCGTGCGGGCGCCAGCGCACCACGACGTCCGGGATCTCCGGCGGCCGGTCGATGCCGTACATCGAGATGTCGAGCTGCCAGGCGACGAGCGGTCGCACGTCCGGTGCGGTGCGCACGCGGCAGCGCACCAGCGCGTCGCGCCCGCCGGCGGCCTCGACCATGCGCGGCAACGCCTCGCGCCGGTCGGCGCGGCGGCCGACGTCCTCGACCTGGTCGCGGAGGTCGGGCACGGTGATCACCGCCGCGGCCACGACCATCGCGACCGGCGCGACCCACGGCAGCCGCGCCGCCCCGACGCCCGCCACCACGCACCCGATCGCCGCGGCGGCGACCAGGTAGCGCGGGTTCCCCGCGTAGCCGACCTGCGCCATGATCGCGACGATCGCGACCCAGGCCACCGCGCCGGCGGCCAGCAGGCGGACGATGCGCGGGCCCATGACGATCGCGACGAGCGCCGCGATCGCGGCCGGCACCGTGAGCAGCGAGACGAAGTCGGCGAGCACGGCGAGCCCCGGAACGTCCTCGAGCGCCGCGCTGCCGAGGCTCGGCTCGCCGCGGGCGGCCCGCGACGCGCCGGTCAGGCCCTCGGTGCCGACCAGGTCGGGGCCGAGCCAGCCGAGCAGCACCACCACGGCCGCGACGACGAGCGCGCGGCGCTGCCGCGGGTCGTCCTGCCACAGCCACAGCCCGTAGAGCCCGAGGAACGGCCACACCTCCGGGCGCAGAAGGGCGGCGGCGGTGCCCAGCACGAGCGCGGCGCGGTAACGCCCGTCGAGGTGGGCGACGATCGCCCACAGCACGGACGCCGCCAGCAGCCCCTCGGAATTGCCGAGCGCGGTGTTGAACAGCCACCAGCTGCTGATCGCCATCAGCGCCGCCGCGGCGATGCCGGCCAGCCGGCCGCCGAGGCGGCCGGCGAGCACGTAGGCGCCGGCGATCGCCAGCAGCCCGCCGGCCCGGGCGACGATGAGCCACAGCGCGGGCGTCGGGCTGCCGGTCAGCGACAGCGGCGTCGTGACGATCACCGGCAGCGGCTTCCACGAGGGCCCGCCGCGGGTGTCGAGCGAGAAGTGCGCGGCGTCGCGTCCCCACACGACCCAGGCCTGCGGGTCGAACGCCAGCGCCCACGGGAGCAACAGCGAGGCTGCCGCGATGACGACGGCGCCGCCGATCACGGCGAGCGCGCCGCGCGTCAAGTCAGGGCGCTCACGATCAGTACCAGCGCGATCAGCAGGCCGACGACGAACGCGATGGCGATGCCGCGGACCGCCCAGACAGCGGCGGGCGAGCGGTGCTCGGGCACGCGATGGGCGGCGGCGGCGCGCGCCGCCTCGGCGCGCTGGTGGGCGACGGCGCGGCCGACCTCGCTGCGGCGCGCGGCCGCAAGCCGGCCGGCCGGCGTGGCGGCGAGCGGCGCGTCGTCGGACGTGCTCAGCCCGTTGGCCGCGGCCGTCGAGGTGATGCGCCGGTGCTCGGCGGTCTGCGCCTGCACCGCGTCGAGCTCGCGTCGCAGGGACCGCGCCGCGGCGCGCTCGTTCTCCAGCTCGCGGGCGATCCGCTCGTACATGCGGCGGGCCGCCGCGTCGGCCTCGCCGGCGTCGTCGCCGTTGCGCTGACCCGAGCCGGCCGCCAGCTCCTCGCGCAGCCTGGCGGTCTCCGCGCGCTCGGCCTCGAGGAGGCGCTCCGTCTCCTCGCGCGCCGACAGGAGCTCCGCGCGCAGCCGCTCGGTCTCCTGCGACTCGGTCTCCATCGTCGCCTCCGCCTCCTCGCGGGCGGTGGCGAGCTTCTCGCGGACCTCGGTCGTCGCCGCCCGCTCGGCGGCCAGCCGCTGCTCGACGTCGTCGTGCGCCGCCTGCACGTCGGCGCGGGCGGTCGCGAGCTCCTCGTCGCGCGCCGCCAGGTCCGTCGTCATCTGCTCGAGCTGCTGCTGCAGCTCGGCCTGGGCGGCCTCGATGGCCGCCACCTGCTCGCGCAGCGTCTCGATCTCGGCCTCGCGCTCCCCGATCACGGTCTCGGCCTCGTCGCGCAGCCCGATGATCTCGGCGTCGCGCTCGGCGATCGTCGCCTCGGCGGCCTCGCGGCGGGCGCGTTCCTCCCTGAGCGCCTCGTCGTTCGGCCGCGGCTTGCGCTTGCGCGGCGCGGGCAGGTCGACGACCAGGCGGCGGCCGACCTCCAGCTCGGCGCCGGAGACCGTCGCCGGATCGCCGTTGAAGCTGAACAACGCACGCCACTCGCCCGAGCCGCGCAGGTGTCCGCCCGGCAGCGCGGTGAGCCGGCGCTGCGCTTCGCCGATCGTGAGCGTGAGCACCGGGCGGCCGAGCCGCCGGCCCTCCAGCCCCGTCCAGCGGCCGGTCACCTCCAGCCGGTCCGGCTCGGTCCAGGTGAACCGCTCGAGCTCGAACGCGATCTCGCGCACGTCGGTCATCAGTCCTTGTTCGCCGCCTCGTCGGATTGCGCCTGCACGGCGGCGGCCTCGGTCGTGTCCTGGCGGTGGTCGACCACCGCGACGCGCTCGCGCTCCATCTCTCGGCCTTCGACGGAGACGGCGAAGCGGACGCGCCCGAACGTGAGGACCGTGCCGACGAACATCACGAGCGCCGCGCCGAACGCCAGCCACGCTCCGGTCGCCGGATCCTCGCTCCCGGCCGCCGGCGGCGGATCGATGATCTCCGCGGCCACGAGGACCGCGACCGCCAGCACCACGGCCGGCAGCCAGCGGCGCTCGATGTACTCCAGGTCGGGCATCAGCTGCCCGACGGCGATCACCAGCGCGATGACCGCCAGCGAGCCGAGCAGGACCTCGACGACCTCGAACGCCTCCCACGCCGTCAGCGCGCCGTACCAGTCCAGGAACAGGCTCACCAGCAGCACCAGGGCTCCCAGCGCTACGAGGACGGGCCCGACTTCGAATCTCCGCGACATTCACTTCCCCCTGTCGATGGCGGGACTCAAAGGATCCCGCACGAGCCAGTCGGATGCGGCCTGTCCGCATGATGACCGGAATCCGGTGGGACGTTCGCACGCTGACCGACCGGGGGTTATTGGATGTTGATGACGGATAGTCAAGATGATGAGCGCGCCCTTTCCCCCGGGGGCGACTCTCCCCTCCTCCACACGGCCGGGCGGGCGGCCGGTAGTCCGGCTACCCGCCCGGCCGGTCCCCCGCACCTGCAAGCGTCTCCGCCGCGGTGCGCAGGTGCTCCCGGAGGACCGCTGGGCCTTCGCGCTCGAGCCCCGCCACGAGCGCCACGTGGTCGGCCGCCAGCCGGTCGGGCGGCAGGTGCGGCCGGAGCGCGCCGAGGAACAGGCGCATCTCGCCGCTCAGCCCGGCGTGCGCGGACGCGATTCGCGGGCTGCCGGACGCCTCGACGATCGCCGTGTGCAGGTCGGCGTGGGCCTCGTTGATCGCGCTCCACGACGGATCGGCCGGTGCGCACGCCTCCTGCAGCCGCTCGAGCGCGTCGTAGACCGAAGGCGGCAGGCGGCCGCCGTTGCGCTCGAGCGCCAGGTGCGCCGCCTCGAGCTCGAGCGCGGCGCGCAGCTCGTACAGCCACCGGGCGTCCTCGGCCGTGAGCCGGGCGACGCTGGCGCCCCGGTTGGGCGCGATCGTCACCAGGCCCTCGGTGGCCAGGGAGCGCAGCGCGGCGCGCAGCGAGTGGCGCGCGACGCCGTAGGTGTCGCACAGCTGCTGCTCCCGCAGCCGGGCGCCGGCGGCCAGGTTGCCGGCGAGGATCTCCCCGCGCAGCGCCTCCGCGAGCGCGTCGACGGTCGAGACGCGGCGCAGCGGACGCGGCTCGGCGGTCACGCGGCGGCACCCTCCGGGGCCGGGACACGCGGGTTCGGCAGACGGACGGCGAGCACGAGCAGGCCGCCCAGTATGAGGCCGGCACCGGCGATCGCGGCCGCACCCATCGGCTCGGCGAGCACGAGCGCGCCGAGCAGGCCGGCGGTCAGTGGCTCGGCCAGCGTCAGCGTCGCGGTCTCGGACGCCGTCAGGCGCCGCAGACCGCGGGCGAACAGCACGTACGCGAGCGCCGTCGGGACGATGCCGAGGAACAGCGCGAGCGCGATCCCGTCGGGGTGCGCGAGCCAGCCGGGGCCGCTGAGCAGCAGCGCCGGCAGCAGCACCAGCGCGCCGAGTCCGAACGCCGCGCCCATCACCGACTCGGGCGCGTGCCCGTCGGCCATCAGCCGCTTGGCGGCGAGCGTGTACGACGCGTACGCCCCGCCCGCCGCGACGGCGAGCCCGATGCCGAGCGGCGACACGTCGGCGTCGCCGCCGGCCAGTGCGAGCAGCGCGACGCCCGCGCAGGCCAGCGCGGTCGCGGCCGCCCAGCGGCCCGAGGGCCGGCGGCGGGTGAGGATCCACTCGAACGCGCCGGTAAGCGCGGGCGCCGAGCCGAGCGCGACGATCGTCCCGACCGCCACGCCGGTGTCGTCGACCGCCGCGAAGAACGCGAGCTGGTACACGGCCACGCCGGCCACCGCCGCGGCGACCGGGCCGCGCGCCCAGGGCGGCCCGGGTTGGGCGATCGCGCGGGCCAGCAGGGCGAGCAGCGCCCCGCCGACGAGGATCCGCGCCGCCCCCACGCCGACCGGCGTCGTGCCCGAGGGCCCGAGCGCCTGTGCGGTGCCGGTGGTGGCGAAGCACAGAGCGGCGAGGAGGACCTGAGCGCGAGCCATGGCTTAGATTGTTCCACAATTCTACAGGTGCACGCGGCGAACTGCGGCTGGGTGGAGGTTGGGAGCCTTCGCCGATTGTCGAGTTGATCGCATACGCCGATGAGTCGACAATCGCAGCTGGTAGCCGGTTGCGGCACACTGCCGCGCCATGGATCTCGGCCTTACAGACTTCGCCGTCCTCGTGACCGGCGCCTCCGGCGGCATCGGCTCCGCGACCGCCCGCGCGCTGGCCGCCGAGGGCGCCCGCGTCGGCGTCCACTACCACTCCTCAAGGGACGCGGCAGAGGCGCTCGCCGACGAGATCGGCGGCGTCGCCCTGCAGGCCGACCTACGCGACGAGGCGCAGGCCGACGGGCTCGTCCCGCGCGCGGTGGAGGCGCTCGGCCGGCTCGACGCGTGCGTGGCGAACGCGGGCACGTGGGATCCCGAGGACGTCCCGCTCGCCCGTATGAGCCTGGCCCGCTGGCAGGACACGATCGAGTCCAATCTCACCGCCACGTTTCTCACCGCTCGTGCCTACCTGCGCCACGTCGAGGCGCACCAAGGCGGGCTCGCTGGTGCTCGTGGGCTCGACCGCCGGGATCTTCGGCGAGGCGGGGCACGCCGACTACTCGTCGGCCAAGGCGGCGATGACCGGCGGGCTGCTGCTCTCGCTCAAGAACGAGGTCGTCCGCACCGCCCCGCTCGCCCGGGTCAACCTCGTCGCGCCCGGCTGGACCGTCTCGCCGATGACCGAGAAGGACCTCACGGACGAGAACGTCGCCCGCGTGACCGCGACGATGCCGCTGCGCAAGGTCGCCACGGCCGAGGACGTCGCCGCCGCGATCGCGTTCCTGTGCTCGCCGGCCGCCTCCGGCCACGTGACCGGCCAGGTGATCACCGTCGCGGGAGGGATGGAGGGGCGACTGCTGCACCCGCCTCGCTAGGCCGCCCGCTACTCCGAGAGGTGCGCGGTGTCGTTGAAGCCGAGCAGCACCTGGCGGCCGCCGGGGAGCACGACGAGGCGGGTGATCGACGCGTTGTCGACGTTCAGGAACGCGAACGGCCGGCTGCCGGTCGCCTGCCGGCATGCCTCGGCGATGAACGCGCCGTGCGTGACGACGACCACCGCGGCGCCCGGACCGGCAGCGCCGGCCACCGCGCCGACGGCGCCCGCGACGCGAGCGCCGAACGCCTCGCTGCTCTCGGCGCCGGGGATGACGTCCCAGCGCTCCTCGGCGAACAGCCGCTGGATCAACCCGTCGCCGCGCGCGACGCGGATGCGGAACTCGCCGCCCTCGAGCTCGCCGGTGTGGACCTCGCGCAGGTCGCCGAGCACGGTCGGCTCCAGCCCAGAGGCGGCGGCGATCGGCTCGGCCGTCGCGGTCGTGCGCGCGAACGGGCTGACGAACAGGCCGGTCAGCGGCTCGGCCGCCAGCCGCTCGGCCACGCGCCGCGCCTGCTCGACGCCCTGCGGCGCGAGCGGCGGGTCGCCCTGGCCGTCGAGCAGCGGGAACGGGCGACCTGGCGATCGCGGCCGCCGACGCGCCGTGGCGCACGAGCACGAGCGCGGTCGACCCCTCCGGCGGGACCCATCGCTCCTGGTGGTACTGCTCCTCCGGCACGGCCGGGGATGGTGCCACCATGGCCCGATGCTGCTGCGCGAGCTCGTCGACGCGTCCGCCGCCGTCCGCGCCACGTCGGCTCGCGGCGGCAAGGTCGAGCGCCTGGCCGAGCTGCTCCGGCACGCCGCGCCCGAGCAGGTCCCGGCCGCGGTCGCGTGGCTGTCGGGCGAGCTGACGCAGCGCCAGATCGGCGTCGGCTGGGCGACCGTGCGGGATCATCCCCCGGCCGTCGCCGAGGCGACGCTCACGGTCGCCGAGGTGCAGGCGGCGTTCGACCACATCGGCTCGCTGTCCGGCGCCGGCTCGCAGGCCGCCCGCCGCGCCGCGGTGCAGGAGCTGTTCGCGCGCGCCACGGAGCCCGAGCAGCGGTTCCTCACCGGGCTGCTGCTCGGCGACATCGCCCAGGGCGCGCTCGCGGGCGTGATGACCGACGCGGTGGCCAAGGCGGCCGACGTTCCGAAGGCCGACGTGCGCCGCGCGCTGATGCTGCGCGGCGACCTCGGGGCGGTGGCGGAGGTCGCGCTCGCCGACGGCGCGGCGGGCCTGGCCACGATCTCGCTCGAGCTCCTGCGCCCCGTGCAGCCGATGCTCGCCGCGCCGGGCTCCGACGTCGCCGCCGCGCTCGAGCGCATCACTCCGGCGGCCGTCGAGTTCAAGCTCGACGGGATCCGCGTGCAGGTGCATCGCCGCGGTGACGAGGTGCGCGTGTTCACCCGCACGCTCGACGACATCACCGAGCGCGTGCCGGAGATCGTCGCGGCGGCGCGGACCGTGCCCGCCGATGCCGCGGTACTCGACGGGGAGGCGATCGCGCTGCGTCCCGACGGCCGGCCGGAGCCGTTCCAGGTCACCGCCAGCCGCGTCGGGGGCGGTGGGCTCAACGTGCAGTTCTTCGACGTCCTGCACGCCGGCGGAGAGGACCTGATCGACCGCCCGGGCGCCGAGCGCTTCGAGGCGCTCGCCGAGCTGCTGCCCGAGGAGCTTCGCGTTCCCCGCGCGGTGGCGACCGACGAGGCGTCGGCCCAGGCGGTGCTCGACGACGCGCTGGCCCGCGGGCACGAGGGCGTGCTCGTCAAGGCGCTCGACGCGCCGTACGCGGCCGGCCGCCGCGGCGCCGGCTGGCTGAAGGTCAAGCCGCGCCACACCCTCGACCTCGTGGTGCTCGCCGCCGAGTGGGGCCACGGCCGCCGGCGCGGCTGGCTGAGCAACCTGCACCTGGGCGCCCGCGAACCCGATGGCCCGGGCTTCGTGATGCTCGGCAAGACGTTCAAGGGCCTGACCGACGCGATGCTCACGTGGCAGACCGAGCACCTGGCCGCGTTGGAGACCGGCCGCGACGACTGGACCGTGTACGTGCGGCCCGAGCTGGTGGTCGAGATCGCGTTCGACGGCGTGCAGGCGAGCCGCCGCTACCCGGGCGGCGTGACGCTGCGCTTCGCGCGCGTGCTTCGCCACCGGCCCGACAAGCCGGCGTCCGAGGCCGACACGCTCGACGCCGTGCTGCGCATCCACGCCTCGGGCGCGTAGACTGCCGCCCACATGCTCCTCTTGGCGATGAGCTACGCGCTGAAGACGACGCTCGCGCTCGGCATCCTGTTCGGGGTGGTCTTCCCCGGGCTCTTGACGGGCCTGATCATCTTCGCCGTCGCGCAGGCGATGGCCGAGCGCCAGCAGAACCAGGAACGCCAGGCCAGCCGCTAGACCGCCCGCGGCTAGGCGATGCGCGTGACGACGAGCGCGATCGCGACGAGCAGCAGCACGACCAGCGCGAGCGAGACGGCACGCGCGGTCCAGAGCGCCCCGCCGGACCGCGGCGGGGCGATCCGGCTCGCCGAGGAGGTCGCGGGCGCCCTGCGGCGGAGCGGCCGGCGCTCGGCCTCCGCGCGCAGGTCGGCGAGCTCGCGCTCCAGCCGCTTGCGATCGGCGCGCGCGGCGACCAGCTCGGCCTCGACGCGCTCGCGGCCCTCGCGGGCGGCACCGAGTTCGGCGCTCAGACGGTCATGGTCGGCCCACGCGCCGGCCAGCTCGCCCTCCAGGCGTTCACGGTCGGCACGCCCGGCTGCGAGCTCGGCCTCCAGCCGCTCGGTGTCGGCGACGGGCGCGAGCGCCGGGACGGCCAGATCGGCGCGCAGCTTGTCGCGATCCTCGTTGGCCGCGGCCAGCTCCTGTCGCAGCCCCTCGATCTCGGCCACGAGCCGGTCGTGCGCCCCGACGGCCTTGTCGCGCTCGGTGGCGAGCCGGTCGCGCTCGGCCTCGATGCGGTCGCGCGCGGCGGCGATCTCCTCGGCGGAGCCGGAACGCTCCTCGGCGTCGGCGAGCCGCGCCTCGAGGGCGGCATGGGCATCGCGGGCGGCGGCCAGCTGGCGCTCGGCGAGATCGCGCGCCCGGGCGGCCTCGTCAGCCACCGCCTCGGCACGCTGACGCTGGCGGTACTCGTCGTTGACGAGGCGCTCGCCGTCCTCGCGGGCGTGCTCGGCCTCGGCGCGCGCGGCGCCGATCCGGCGCTCGCCTTCGGCGCGGGCCTGCTCGGCGGTCTCGCGGGCGGCGTCCCGCTCGGCGCGCACGCGCGCCAGCGCATCGGCCTCGCGCTCCACCCCGTCGAGCGTGCGCTGCAGCTCGCGGCGCTCCTTGATCTCGGCGGCGAGCTGCTCGCGCAGCAGCTCGGCCTCGGTCGGCCTGCGCTTCTGCGCCGGCCGCGGCTCGGCCGGCCGCTTGCGGGCGCCGGGTAGCGGGAGGTCGACCACGAGGTCCGATCCGACCTCGAGCTCGGCGCGGTCCGCCACGACCTTGCCACCGTCCCAGACGAACGCCGCCAGCCAGACGCCGCCGTCGTCGGCCCACGGCTTGTGATCGAGCACGGCGACCAGGCGGCGGCGCGAGTCGCCGGTGTGCAGCCACAGCACCGGCCGCACGAAGCGCCGCCCCCGCAGACCTTGCCAGTGACCGGCGACCTCCAGCCGCTCGCCCACGGGCCCGAACCGCTCGACGGTGAAGGACGGCTCGGTGGCCGTGATATCCGCGATGGTTCCAGCCACCCGGCAGCCAGGCTAGTACACGGAACCGCAATTTCCACGCAATCCCGGCGTTTCCGACCGGTATGCACGCTGTCCGTCACATCTACATCGCCGCCGAAACACCAGGTTTTGAACCGACAGCGGCCGGTCATCACCGGACCTGATGTCGCCGCTGCTCAGCATGCGAGCGCCGGTGAGCGTCAACATCCGGCTCCGCGCCGCGTGTGGTGTCGCCGCGCTCATCGCCGTCATCGTCGCCGTGGGAGCCGGCAACGGGCGCCCTTCGGCCGCCGTCCCGGCCTGCCTGGCCATCGGCGCCGTGTGCGCCGCGCTCGTCGCGCACCTGCTGCACGCATCCGCGCGCACGGTCGGCGACGCGCGGCTGCTGTGGATCTCCGCGGGCGTCACGGTCGCGTTCGCGGGCCTGATCGCGACGCTGCTCGGCCAGCCGAGCGTGGCGCCGGACGGTGGGCCGATCAGCCAGGGCGAGGACTCGCTGGCGGCCGTCTACATCATCTGGCACCTGGCGCTGCTCGCCGCCGGACTGCTCGCGGTCACCGGCGTGCGCAGCCGCCCGCGCGAGCTCGTCGCGTTCGGGGCGGGCTCGATCGCGCTGCTGCTCTGGGTCGCGATCTCCGATGCGCCGTTCGGGGATCTCGCGGACGCGGATGGCTACCACGGGATCACGCGGCTGATCGTCGCCCTGATCGCGCTCGCGCAGCTCGGCGTGGCCGCCGCGTGGTGGCAGCGGGCCGGTGGCGCGCCGACGTGGGGCGAGATGTGCGTGATCGCACTGATGCTGCTCTCGGGGCTCGACCTCGTGGCCTACCTGGTCGCCTCCGAGCCGTACGCGAACGCCTGGTGGGCGAGCCTGACGCTGCGGGCCGGGCAGTTCGCCGTCCCGGCCGTCGGCATCGTGATGGGATTCGTCGCGGTGGCCGACCGGCTGCGCGACCTGCAGGCCGAGCTCGGCCGCGGCCTCGAGCTCGAACGCGAGCGCGCGCGCCGCGAGGAGGAGCTGGTCGGGCTCGACCGCCGCCGGCGAGAGGAGGCGCACGACCGCATCGTCCAGCTCGCCGACGGGCAGGGCCTCGGCGTAGCGCTCCAACCGATCGTCGACCTCGGCTCCGGGAACGTGGTCGGTGCCGAGGCGCTGGCGCGCTTCAAGGGCGCGGACGGCGAGCCGCTGCCGACCGAGAACACGTTCCTCGACGCCCATGCGCTCGGCCTCGGGGTCCAGCTCGAGCTCGCCGTGATCCGCCTCGCGCTGGCGTGCGAGGACCGGCTGCCCGAGGGGCTCTACCTCGCGCTCAACGTCTCCCCCTCCGTGCTCGGCTCCAGCGAGCTCGAGGCGATCGTCGCGCGCGGCGACCACGACCGCCCGCTGGTGGTCGAGCTCACCGAGCACCAGCCGGTGGAGGACTACGCCGAGCTCGACCAGGCGCTGGGGCGCCTGCGCGACTACGGGGTGCGCGTCGCCGTCGACGACGTGGGCTCGGGCTTCGCGTCGTTCCGGCACGTGACGCGCGTGAACCCCGAGATCCTCAAGCTCGACCGGACGCTCGTCTCCGGCATCCACGAGGACCCCGTGAGGCAGTCGCTGGCGGCGGCGATCGTGGCCTTCGCGCGCGACGTCGGGGCGATCGTCGTGTCCGAGGGGATCGAGAACCAGGACGAGCTCTCGTGCCTGATGGAGCTCGCCGTCGGATGCGGCCAGGGCTTCTATCTGGCGCGGCCGGAGCTGGGCCGCGTGAATACGAAGTTGCCCGAGCTCGTCGGCGGTTGATCTTCCGCCGCCCGGGGGCATACTCCGGATCGCGATGATCGTCGACTGCGCGGTCTACGAGGACGGCTGCAGGTGCGGGGGCGAGCTCGCGCTGGCCGAGGCCGGCGAGGCGGCGGCGCGCGACGGGTCGTTCGTGTGGCTCGGTATGTACGCGCCTTCTGAGGAGGAGTTCGATGCCGTCCGCCGCGAGTTCGATCTGCACGAGCTGGCGGTCGAGGACGCGATCGTCGCCCACCAGCGCCCGAAGGTCGAGCGCTACGGGGACACGCTGCTGATCGTGCTCAAGACCGTCCGCTACGTGGAGGACGACGACGACCTCGAGACCGGCGAGATCCTCCTGTTCGTCAACCGCGACTTCGTGGTCACGGTCCGGCACGGGCAGAGCCGCCTGCACGACGTGCGGCTGGAGATCGAGAACCGGCCGGACCTGCTGCGGTTCGGCGCCGGCGCGGTGCTGTACGCGATCGTCGACCGCATCGTGGACGACTACGAGCCGGTGGTGCAGGCGGTCGAGGGCGACATCCAAGAGGTCGAGCACGACATGTTCTCGCCCGAGCGGAGCAACCCCGCGGAGCGCATCTACACCATGGAGCGGGAGGTGCTCGACCTGCAGCGAGCGATCGTCCCGCTCGGCCCGGCCATCGACCGTCTGGCCCGGGGGCAGTACGACCTCATTCACCCGGAGCTGCGGACCTACTTCCGCGACGTCCACGATCACCTGCTCCGCGTGTCTGGCCGCATCGAGACGTTCCGCGACCTGCTTTCGAGCGCGCTGCAGGCGAACCTGACCCAGGCCGCCGTCAGGCAGAACGAGGACATGCGCAAGATCTCCGCCTGGGTGGCGATCCTCGCCGTGCCGACCGGCGTCGCCGCGATCTACGGCATGAACTTCGCGAACATGCCCGAGCTGCACTGGCGGTTCGGCTATCCGCTGGTGCTCGTCACCATCGTCATCCTCTGCGCCGTGCTCTACTGGCGCTTCCGGCGCTCGGGCTGGCTTTAGTGGCAGGATCCCCCCGGGGTTCCCTCGACCTGGAGGTGGTGCGGTGAGGCGTCGTGCTGCGGTGGTGGCGTGTGCGGTCGTGGTCTGGTGCGGTGCCGCGGAGGCGGCACGGGCGGATGGGCCGGGAGTCGGCCCCCCGTCGATCGCCGCGCTCGGCGACTCGGCGATCTCCGGCGAGGCGGGCCGCTGGGCGGGCAACACCAACAGCTCGAGCTCGCGGGTCGACGCGCTCGGCTCGACCGCGTACTGGGACACGCCGACCGGCGAGGCGATCCGCGGGTGCCATCGCTCCAAGTCCGCCGAGGTGTACATCGGGATCAAGGCGATCAACCTCGCCTGCTCGGGCGCCCGCACGTACACGAACGCCGGCGGGAGCGACTTCAAGCCGGGCATCGACTTCTACACGGACGCTTCGGGCCGCAAGGGCCAGGCGCGGATGCTCGAGGAGTACGCGGCGAGCAACAACGTGCGCGCGGTCGTGCTGCTGATCGGCGCCAACAACTACGGGTTCGCCGACATCGTCGAGGCGTGCGTGGCCAACTGGCTGACGTCGCCGTCGTGGTGGAAGAACTACTGCAACGACGACTCGGACATCCGCTCGCGCTTCACCGCGCCTCGCATCGCGACCGAGACCGCGAACGTGAAGGGCGCGATCCTCAACGTGAACCAGGCGATGGCGAACGCCGGCTACGACGCCGGCCAGTGGACGCTGCTCGTGCAGACGTACTCGTCGCCGATCCCGCGGTCGTCTGGCTTCCGCTATCCGGAGACCGGCTGGACGCGGCAGTCCGTCGGCGGCTGCGGCGTCTGGAACCGCGACGCCGACTGGGCGCAGGACACCGTCGTGTCGGTGTTCAACAGCACCGCGCGCACCGCGGCCGCCCAGAGCGGGCTGAGCAACGTCAAGGTGCTCGAGATGGGCGGGGCGCTGAACGGGCGGCGGCTGTGCGAGAACACCGTCGGGCTGCTCGAGGAGAAGGGCGTCGCCAACTGGCGGTCGGCCGGCGCGGTCGACAAGAGCGAGTGGGTGTCGCAGATCCGCACGGTCACGACGCTGCTCCCGCCGTACCAGCTGCAGGAGGACGGGCACCCGAGCTACTGGGGCCAGCTCGCCCTGCGCAACTGCCTGCGGCAGGCCTACTACAACGGCGCCCCGCGCGGCGGGACCTGCACGATCGGCGGCACCGGGCTCAACAGCCTCGGCGAGCCGGTGATGGCATTTGGGTAGCCCTTGGGCATGACGAGCACAACGGAAATGGGCCAGGCAGGACTGACGAGCTGGCGCACCGCGGTCGCCGATCGCGTTGCGCCGCCCGCCGCGAAGCGCACCCCGCTGTCGGAGGACCAGGTGCGCGCGGCACTCGGCGCCGCCTTCCTGGCGGTGTCGACGTTCTACGTCGTGAGCGCGTGGGTCAGGTTGATCCGGGCCGCGCGGAGCTGAGTCAGGCGGCGGTGCCGGAGACGGCGCCGCCCGCCCACTCCACGGCCTCGCCGTAGGCGCCCTGCAGGCTGCCGTCGTCCGCGGGGAACTCGCCGCGCTCGTACGCGACCACCGCGTTGAGGAGCTCGCCCTTCGGGCCCTCGCGGCGCAGGAGCGCGTCACGGATCTCCTCGCTGAACGGGAGCGTCTCGAGCACGTCCTCCATCGGCGCGTCGAGCAGCGCGTCGGCGACGCTGAACAGGCCGACCGTGAATGCGGCGTCGGCGCCGTCGAGGTCCTGGCTGCCGCCGAGCACCTCGCACATGCGGGCGCGCTGGAGCGCGAGCTCGACGAGCTCCTCGGGCGCGTCCGACGCGGCGGCGAGCGCGACGACGGTCGCCCAGCGGCGGACGGTCGCAGTGCCGAGCAGCGTCAGCGCCTCGCGGACGGACTCGACCGTGCGCGGGAGCGCGAAGAAGGCGGAGTTGACGTAGCGGAGCAGCTTCAGGGACATGCCGACGTCGGACGTGATGGCGGCCTCGAGATCCTCGAAGCTCGCGTCCGGCGCGGTGACCGCGGCGAGCGCGCGCAGGGACGTCTCGCCGCCGGTGCCGACCCGGCGCTGGCGCGTGAGGTCGGGCGTGGCGAAGAAGTCGCCCTGGAAGGCGGTGAATCCGAGCGCGCCGGCGCGCTGCTGCTCCTCCGGCGTCGACACGTCGGTGGCGACGAGCTTGACCCCGCTGGCGAGCGGTTCCTCGACCAGCGCGGTGAGCTCCTCGTCGGTCTTGCCGGCGATCGAGAGCTTGAGCAGCCCGCACACGGTCTGCAGCCGCTCGTCGACCCCCTCGAGCGCGAGCGTGTAGCCGCTGAACTGCAGTCGCCGGAGCGCGGCCAGCACGTCGTCCGAGACGTGCTCGGCCACGATCTGCAGCACGACCTTGTCGGGCCGCACCGGGGGCGTGCCGATCTCGAGCAGGAACTCCGGCGACACGCGCACCCAGGCGGGATGGCGGCCGGCGAGCCGCTCGAGCCCGATGTCCCCGAACGCGTCGAGCAGCAGCCCGGCCGTGCCGCGGACGCCCTTGGTGGCCGCCACGAGCTCGTAGCCGATGACCGACCCGGCGCCGTCCGTGACCGGCTTGCGCACGACCGCGACCTCGTCGTGGTCGTCGAGCACCGGCGCTGCCGGGACCGCGGCGAGCGCGTCCTCGACCGAGACCTCCTCGACGACCTCGTCCGGCGCGACGACCTCGGGGGCCGGGGGCGGCGGAGGCGGCGGGGGCACGGATGCGGCCGGAGGCGGCGTCGAGGCGACGACCTCCTCGAGATCACTCAGCGCGAAGTCGAGGTCGGCCCCGAGGCGGGTGGCGGTGGCCGTGAAGGTCTTGTCGCCGAAGGTGACGGTCACCGTGGCGGGCGCGGTGGTGTCGGCGCCGGCGAGGCCGGCTCCCGTGAGGGTGAGCTGATCGGTCCGCGGCGCCGCGGGCGGCGGCGGAGGCGGCGGAGGTGGGGTCGGCTCGGGGCGGCGGCCGAAGAGACGGCTCAGCAGAGACATGTCTACGGGCGAGTGTCGGCGCGTGGCGGCGGCGCCTTGAGGGCGATGTTCGGCACCATGCCCGTCTGATGGCCGTCCTAGTCGACGATCTGCGCGAGTACCCGCACACGCCGCTGCCGTTCAGCCACTGGTGCCACCTGGTCAGCGACACCAGCTTCGAGGAGCTGCACGAGTTCGCGGCCGGGCTCGGGATCCCGCGCCACCGATTCCAGGGCGACCACTACGACCTGCCGCCCCACCTGCGCGCCCGCGCGGTCGACCACGGCGCGGTCGAGGTCAGCGTGCGCGAGCTCACCGAGCGGATGGCCGGCCCGCGCGGCGATCGCGTCCGCGCGCGCCGAGCGGCACGCGAGGCCTGACCCCACGACGATCGTCCAGTCCGCCTTGCGCGGCGCCGCCCGGCCGCTACCGTCGGCGGCCGATGAGCGACGCGTCCCGCCCGGTCGGCCCGCTCGGAGCGATCCTGCTCCCCGGCCCGACGCTGCTCGCCGGGTTGCTCGCCATGCAGGCCGTGCTGCCCAGCGACGCGTTCAACGCCTCGCTGTTCCTGGCCGCGCCGCTGGCGGCCGTCGCCGCACCGCTGATCGCCGAGCCGCCGGGCCGGCTGCAGACCGCCGGGTTCGCGTTCGCATCGTTCCTGTGGACGCTGGTCGTGCTCACGGCGATCGGAATCGCCGCACTGATGATCTCAGCGGCCCATCCGGTGTAGGCCGGTCACGGCGAGCGCGCCGAGCACGGCCGCCATCCCGAGCAGCGCGACCACGCCGGGCCACGTGTGGGCGAAGCTCGGCTCGATCCCCGAGACCGTCGCCTGCCGCGCGAGCTCGAGCACGTGCGTCACCGGGTTCAGGTGCGCGGCCTCGGCCAGCCAGCCGCGCAGCAGAACCTCGGGCGTGTAGGCCGTCGACAGGAACACTGCGAGGAACACCCCCTGCTGCATCAGCGGCCCGGCCTGCTGCGTGCGGAACGTGACCGCCATGAACACGCCCCACAGCGACGCGCAGGCGCAGAAGCCCGCCGCCGCCAGGTACAGGCAGAACAGGCCGTAGACGCCGCCGGTGAGGTCGGCGCCGATCAGCAGGCCGACGATCAGCACGACCGTCGCCGGCACCATCGAGCGCGACACCGCGCCGAGGATCGGCCCGACGACCAGCAGCGACCGCGGCACCGGCGCCACGAGCAGGCGGTCGAACCAGCCCTGCTCGATGTCGCGCGCGAGGTTGGCCCCCACGGCCGCGCCGGCGAAGCCCGCGCCCTGCAGGCAGGACAGCGGCACGATCCAGGAGATGTAGGAGTCGGTCGGGAAGCCCTCGAGCCCGGTCAGCCGCCCGAACTGGCCGGTGATCCCGAGCATGAAGACGACCGGCGCGACGGTAGCCGGAACGATCGCGCCGCGTACACGGAGCACCTCGTTGAGCGACCGGCGCCAGAGGACGAGGGCGACGCTCATAGCCGGCGCAGACGCTCCTTCAGCGCCAGGGTCGCGAGCGCGGTCGCCCCCACGGCCAGACCGACCGCCGCCGCCAGCCCCTCCCACGGATTGCCGAGCGAGGCGTCGCCGTTGAGCAGCCCACGCACGCCCTCGACGACGTAGGTCAGCGGGTTGTAGACCGACACGTCCTGCAGCACGGGCGTCAGCAGGTTCTGCGGGAAGAACGCCGGCGACGTGAACAGCAGCACGAACATGAACGGGAACAGGCTCTGCAGCAGCGACAGCGAGCCCGTGCGCAGCGCGATCGCCGCAGCAAGCCCGCCCATGCCGATCGCGGTGATTCCCGCGAGCCCGATCGCCGCGACCACGGCGAGCGGCCCGCCGTCGTACTGCGCGCCGAAGAGCAACGCGACCAGCAGGAACCACGTCGACTGGGCGAGCCCGAGCACCAGCGTGCCGAACAGCCGCCCGAGCACGAGGCTCGTTCTCGGCACCGGCGCCGCCAGCAGGCGGTCGAAGAACCCGAACTCGATGTCGCCGGCCATCTGGATGCCGGTGGTGAGCCCGGCCAGCAGCGTCCCCTGCACCACCGTGCCCGCGACCACGAAGGACAGGTAGGACGCGACGTCCGGGAACCCGCGCAGCCCCTGCCCGGCGCTCGTCCCGCTGGCGATCACCGCGAGCAGCACCAGCGGCAGCACGAACGTCGGCATCAACAGCTGCGCGCGCCGGAACTGCACGCTCACGGCACGCCGCCCCAGGGCGGCGACCTCCCGCCCGCGCCTCACGCGGCGTCGGCGTCGGGCTCGCCGGCGCCCTCCAGGTGCGAGCCGGTGACCGCCATGAACACGTCGTCGAGCGTCGGCGTCTCGACCTCGACGAACTCGACCGCGACGCCGTGGTCGTCGAGCGCGCGGATGACCGGCCCGATCGCCGTCCGCCCGGCCGGCGTGCGCAGCGCGACGCGGCACGGCGTCCCCTCGCTGCCCGGCTCGAGCGTCCCGAGGTCCGCCAGCGCCTCCCGTGCCGCCGGCGCGCTGCCGGCGTCCGCGAGCTCGACGTGCACCGTCGGCTCACCCACGCGCGACTTCAACAACGCCGGCGTGCCCTCGGCGACGAGGTTCCCGCGCGCGATGATCCCGACCCGGTCGGCCAGCTGCTCGGCCTCCTCGAGGTACTGCGTGGTGAGGAACACGGTCGTGCCGTCCTCGTGCAGCGCACGCACCTCGCGCCATAGCGCGGCGCGGCTCGTCGGGTCCAGCCCGGTCGTGGGCTCGTCGAGGAACAGCACGTCGGGGCGATGCACCAGCGCCAGTGCGAGATCCAGCCGCCGGCGCATGCCGCCGGAGTAGCCGCCGACCCGCCGGTCGGCCGCCTCGGTGAGCCCGACCCGGGCCAGCAGCTGGCCGGCGCGCTCGCGCGCCTCGCGCATCCTCAGGCCGTGCAGCGCGCCCTGCATCCGCAGCAGCTCGCGGCCCGTCATCAGCGGGTCGATCGCCGCCTCCTGCAGGGCGACGCCGATCGCGCGCCGCACCGCGTCACCTTCGCGCACCACGTCATGGCCGGCGACGAACGCGGTCCCGTCGGTGGGGCGCAGCAGCGTCGTGAGGATGCGCACCACGGTCGTCTTGCCGGCGCCGTTGGGCCCGAGGAACCCGTAGATCTCGCCGTCGCGGACCTCCAGGTCGAGCCCGTCCACCGCCCGGATGCCGCCCTTGAACTCCCGGACGAGGCCGCGGACCTCGACCGCCGGAGCGCTACTCATCCCCGGCCGCCGCGTATCCGGCCCGGCGCCCGTACACGGCGCCGGCCGCCAGCCCGCTCCCGCCCGGATAGTTGTGGAAGAACAGCCCACCGACCAGCTCCCCGGCCGCGTACAGCCCGGGCAGCGGCCGGCCGCCGTCGTCGAGCACACGCGCGCGTTCGTCAACCCGCACGCCGCCGAACGTGAACGTGATCCCGCACGTGACCGGGAACGCCGTGAACGGCGGCGTGTCGATCGGGACCGCCCAGTTGGACTTCGGCGGGTCGATCCCCGCCGTGCGCTTGCCGTCCTTCACGGACGGGTCGAACGAGCCGGGCTGCACGGCCGCGTTGAACTCGCGCACGGTGCGCTCGAACCGGTCCGGGTCGATCGCCAGCGCCTCGGCGAGCTCGGGCAGCGTGTCCGCATCGGCGCGCGTGGTGCCCGGCGCCTCGTAGTCGATCGTCCGGAGCAGCTCGGCCGCCTTGGCGTCGAACACCTGCGCGGCGATCCCGTGCGGCTGACGCAGCACCTCGGCGCCGTACTTCGCGTAGGTGTAGTTGCGCAGGTCGGCGCCTTCGTCGATGAAACGCTCGCCGTCCGCGTTGACGACGATCCCGACGGGATACGACTGGCGGGAGAAGCGGTTCGTGAGCTCGCGGTCGCCCGTCGGCGGCGCGCCCGCATCCCACTGGATCGCGTGGCAGCCGCTCCAGTTGCCGTACGGCTGAGCGCCGTGCGCGAGCGCCGCGCGCAGCACCTCGCCGGTGTTGTGCGGCGTGCCGCGCACCTTCGCCACGTCCCAGTTCGGGCCCAGGTAGGCCGCGCGCATCTGCGGGTTGGACTCGAAGCCGCCGGCCGCCAGCACGACCGACCGCGCGCGCAGCACCTCTCCCCCGGCCACCACGCCCTCGCCGGGCACGAGGTCGGTGACCGGCGTCGCGTGCCGGACCTCGACGCCCGCGCGCTCGGCCGCCGCCACGTGCATGGCGATCAGCCCGTCGCCGCCGTCGACGGTCCCGACCGCGAGCCCGCCGAAGAAGCGGTGGCGCCCGTCGACCTCGTACGACTGGCGCTCGTACATGAGCCGGAACCGCAGTCCGCGGCCGTGCAGCCAGCGCACCGCCGGGCCGGAGTCCTCGGCGAGGACCTTCGCCATCGCCTCGTCGCCGCGGCCCTGCGTGAGCCGCCGCAGGTCGGCCCGGTAGTCATCGGCCGTGTAGGGCTCGAGCTCGGTGACCCCGTGGCGCTCGTCGGCCTCGAGGATGTCGCGCAGGTCGTCGAGCCCGCCGTGGGTCATCCGGATCGCGCCGGCGGTGAACGCCGAGTTGCCGCCCGCCCAGCGCTCGTCGGCCTTCTCGAGCACGAGCACGCGCGCGCCCCGCTCGCGCGCGGCGTGCGCCGCGCACATGGCCGCATTCCCTGCTCCGACGACGATGACGTCCCAATCCACGCCCCGGGTGATACCAGGCCCGCACCTGGGTAAACGCTTCCCCGGGGATGGGTACGCGTGCCGTCATCGGGGGTCTGCTCGCGCTTGCCGCGATCGTGGCGATCGTGGTGCCGGGCGGCGCGTCGGGCGACGACGCGTCCAAGCCGTACCCCACGCGCCAGGTCAAGATCATGGCCCCGGCGGCGCCCGGCGGCGGCTGGGACACGACCGCGCGCGCATTCCAGGCGGCGTCGCGCGACGCCAAGCTCGACGACGGCACCGAGGTCTACAACGTCGAGGGTGCGGGCGGCACGCTCGGGCTCTCGCAGCTCGTGTCCAAGGACTCGGGCGATCCGTACGAGCTGATGATGACCGGGCAGGTGATGCTCGGCGCGATCGAGACCAATCAGTCCGACGTCAAGCTCGACGCGACGACGCCGATCGCCACGCTGATCACCGAGGCCGAGGCGATCGTCGTCCCGGCCAAGTCGAAGTACCAGTCGCTCCAGCAGCTGGCCGACGACCTCAAAGCCGACGCCGGCTCGGTGCGCGTCGCCGGCGGCTCGGCCGGCAGCACCGACCAGCTGCTGCTCGGTGAGCTGACCCGCAAGGTCGGCGGCGATCCGGCCAAGACGAAGTTCGTCGCCCACTCCGGCGGCGGCGAGGCGAACACCGCGATCCTCTCCGGCTCGGTCGACGCCGGCATGACCGGCCTGTCCGAGGTGGTCGACCAGGTGGAGGGCGGCAAGATGCGCCTGCTCGCCGTCTCGTCGCCGGTCGACCTCGAGATCGACGGCCGCAAGCCGCCGACGATCAAGGACGAGGGCATCGACCTGGAGATGACCAACTGGCGCGCGATCGCCGCGCCGCCCGGCATCACACCGGCCGAGCGCGAGCGGATCGCCGGCTGGGTCACGCAGGTCATGGACTCGCAGGCCTGGAAGAAGAGCGCGGAGAAGTTCGACTGGACGCCGTTCGTGAAGACCGGCTCTGAGCTCGACCGCTTCATCTCCTCCGAGCAGCAGCGCGTGCAGTCGATCGTCGCGGACCTGGAGCTCGCCGGATGACCGCCATCTCCTGGACGCGCGTGCGGATCGTCGGCGCCGTGCTGCTGGCGCTCGGCGTGATCGCGCTGATCGCGACCTTCAACATCTCCTCCGCCCGCTTCGGCTGGTCGATCAGCGGGCCGCGCTTCGCGCCGCTGGTCGCCTCGATCGCGCTGATCGTGCTGTCGCTGCTGTTCCTGCTGCGCACGGTCTGGCGCCCGGACGAGGACCTGGCCGAGCACGCCGCCGCCGAGATGGCCGACACCCACTGGCCGACGCCCGGGCTGCTGCTCGCGCTCCTGGTCGGCTACGTGCTGCTGCTCGGCGCGCTCGGCTACGCGCTGGCCACGACCGTGTTCGTGTGGCTGGCGGCCTGGCTGCTCGGCTCGGAGAAGCCGGTCCGCGACGTCATCGTCGGGCTCGCGCTCGGCGTCGTCGCCGGCTACGCGTTCGGTGAGTGGCTCAACGTCCAGCTCCCGACCGGGCCGTGGGGCGTCTGACGTGCTGCTGTTCGCGGCCAACCTGATCGACGGCTTCGCCGACGTCCTGACGCCGACCAACCTGCTGCTGGCGGCCGCCGGCGTCACCCTCGGCACGCTGGTCGGCGTCCTGCCGGGCATCGGCCCGGCGCTCACCGTCGCGCTGCTGCTCCCGATCACGTTCAACTTCTCCGACCCGGTCGGCGCCTTCATCCTGTTCGCAGGCATCTACGCGGGCGGCATGTACGGCGGCTCGACGACCTCGATCCTGCTCAACACGCCCGGCGAGTCGGCGTCGGTGGCGACCGCCATCGAGGGCTACGAGATGGCCAAGCGCGGGCGCGCGAAGGCGGCGCTGGCGACCGCCGCGATCGGCTCGTTCGTGGCGGGCACGATCGGCATCGTCCTGCTCACGCTGGTGGCGGAGCCGATTGCCGACCTCGCCGTGAAGTTCCGGGCCGAGGACTACTTCATGCTCACGCTGCTGGCGTTCGCGTCGGTGACGGCGCTGACGTCGCGATCGCTGATCCGCGGCTACATCTCGCTGACGCTGGGTCTGCTGCTCGGCTTCGTGGGCATCGATCAGCTGACCGGGCAGTCGCGGCTGACCTTCGGGGTCGACCAGCTCGGCAACGGCATCGACATCGTGATCGTGGCCGTCGGGCTGTTCGCGGTCGGCGAGGCGCTGCACATGGCCAGCAAGCTGCGCAGCGCCGGCGAGGACGAGCTCGTGCGGCCGGAGGACGACAAGAGCCGCTGGCTGTCGAGCGACGACTGGCGGCGGTCGTGGCCGTCGTGGTTGCGCGGTGCCGGCATCGGGTTCCCGTTCGGCGCGCTGCCGGCCGGCGGCGCCGAGGTGCCGACGTTCCTCTCGTACGCGACCGAGCGGAAGCTGACCAAGCACCCCGACGAGTTCGGCAAGGGCGCGATCGAGGGCGTCGCCGGACCCGAGGCGGCCAACAACGCGTCGTTCTCGGGCACGCTGGTGCCGCTGCTCACACTGGGGATCCCGACGTCGGCGACCGCGGCGATCATGCTCGCCGCCTTCCAGATCTTCAACCTGCAACCGGGGCCGGAGCTGTTCACCGAGAACAGCGAGCTGGTGTGGACGCTGATCGCGTCGCTGTACATCGGCAACATCATGCTGCTGCTGCTCAACCTGCCGCTCATCCGCGTGTGGGTGAAGGTGCTCGAGGTGCCGCGGCCGCTGCTGTACGCGGGCATCCTCGTGTTCGCGACGCTCGGCGTGTACTCGCTGTCCGGGAGCACCGTCGAGGTGCTGGTCATGTACGCGATCGGCGTGCTCGGGTTCTTCATGCGGCGCTACGACTTCCCGATCGCGCCGGTGATCCTCGGCGTGATCCTCGGGCCGCTGATGGAGGTGCAGGCGCGCCGCGCGCTGGTCGGCTCGGGCAACGACCTCAGCGTGTTCGTCGGGCGGCCGCTCACCGTCGCGCTGCTCCTGATCGCGCTCGCCGCGTTCATCGTGCCCAACCTGCCGGCGCTGACCGGGTGGCGCCGCCGGCACGCCGGCACGGCCGAAGAGGACTGAACCGGGAATATCGACGTCCGGGCGAGTCCGCTCCTGCCGCGCCGCCGACCTCGTCGTGTTCGCCTACGCCTGCGTGCTCCTCGCCGGCACGGCATGCCTCGGCTCGTACACGCCGAGCGCGCCGAAGCCGGGCACGGCGATGCGCGCGAGCACGCCCCAGCCCTGATCGTCGGGCCCGGCGAGCACCTCCACCCCGCGTTCCCGCAGCGACGCGAGCGTCGCGTCGAGGTCATCGGTCATCAGGTACAGCTCGCACGACGGCTCGTCGCCCGGATGCACCGCAAGCTCCGCGGGCGGGAGCGCGAAGATCAGCCAGCCGCCGCCCGCGTCGACCGACTCGAGGCCGAGCACGTCGGCGAAGAACGCGCGCGCGGCGTCGGCGTCGCGCGCGAACAGGATCGAATGGACCGCGTTGATCATGTGGCCATCATGGATCCATGACGCTCCCCGTGCGCCGCCTATCGCTCGACGACCTGCCCGCGTGCCTGGATCTGGCCGCCGACCGCGACTGGCCGCGCGAGGAGCACAAGTGGCGGCTGCTGTTCGAGGTCGGCGAGGTGTACGGGATCGTCGCGCCCGGCGAGGGCGTCATCGGTACGACGATCGTCACGCGCTACGACCCGGGCGCGGCGATCAGCATGGTCCTCGTCGCCGCGCACCGCGAGCGGCAGGGTCTCGGCGGGCGGATGATGCACCACGCGCTCGAGCGGACCGGTCCCGGCCCGGTCGTGCTGTACGCGACCGAGTACGGCCGGCCGCTCTACGAGCGGCACGGCTTCGAGGTCGTCGGGACGGCGACCGCCCACGTCGGCCTCTGGCGCGGCACCGCGGACGGCGTGTCGCGGGCAGCCACCGCCGCCGACGGCGAGGCGATCAGCGCGCTCGACGCCGCGGTGTTCGGCGCCGCCCGCACGAGCCTCCTCGCCCGGCTGCCCGAGTTCGCGGACGTGCGCGTGGTGGAGCGCGACGGCACGATCGCCGGCTATGCCGCGACGTGGCGCAACGTCTCCGCGGACCACATCGGCCCAGTGATCGCCGCGGACGAGGAGGTGGCGCGCGCGCTGATCGCCGAGCTCGCCGCCGGCATCGACGGGCCGGTGCGCGTCGACCTCGGTCACGACCGGCCCGCGCTGCGCAGATGGGTCACCGAGCGCGGCCTCGACTCCGGCTTCACGGTGTCGCTGATGGCGGTCGACGGCCGGCTGCCCGACGGCGACCCTGCACGACAGTTCGCGCCGCTGATGCAGGCGTTGGGCTGAGACCGCGGGGGCGGCGCCGGCGCGGCGCCGCCCCGAACCGGGCTACGAGCTCCGCGCGCGCGACCGCTTGGCGGGCTTGGACCGCGAGCTCGACGCCTTCGCGCGCGACGACGTCGACCGCGACGACTTCGCCGGCTTCGAGCGCGACGACGTCGACCGCGACGTCGACCGCGAGGACTTCGCGGGCTTCGAGCGCGACGAGGTGGAACGCGACGACCTCGCCGGCTTGGAGCGCGACGACTTCGCCGGCTTCGAGCGGCGGGCGCCGTTCGTCGACCGGCGCTCGGCGGGCGGGATCTCCTCGGTGGCGACCGCCTTGCCGAGCTGTGGCAGCAGAGTGGTCAGGAACGCCGCCATGCGCTCCTCCTGCTTGCGGAACTCGCGCGCGAGCTTCTCGGTGTCCTTGTCGCCGACCGCCTTCGCGATCGCCTCGATGGCGACGTAGTTGCCGATCTCCTCGTACTCGTTCCACAGCTCGGTCTTGACGTTCTTGAGCAGCTTCTCGGCGGTGCCGGTCCCGCGCAGCGCATGCACCGGGCCCTTGGCTGCGGCCACGGCCTTCGACGCGGCGGCAGTCGCCTTGCTCGCCACCTCGGACGCCACCTCCGGTCCGGGTAACGAGACCGCTTCCGCCTTGCCTCCCAACTGCTTGATGCGTCGTTCCAAGCCCTTCGCCTGGGCCTTGGTCTCCTTCAGATGATCCTGCAGGCGCTTCTTGTAGCTCGCGCGCTCGTTCGCCATCTTGATGTGCGCGGCGAGCGCGGTCTCCAGTTCCTTCTCTTTGCCATACGCCTCGTTGAGGTACTGGATCAGCTTGGTGTCTCGCGTGGAGAGTTGTTGTTCCGCCATAGAGAGGTTCCTTCCCAACAAGCGACCGCTACTCACGTCTTCTCGGCGCGTGCACGCGCCACGGCGGCCGCGACCGTCACGCCGGCCAGCGCGAGGAGTAGCGGCATGACCGGCAGGTTGCGCCGGTTGCCGGCGAGCAAGAGCCCGCCGATCGCGCTGATGCCGAGCAGCAGGAGCGCGATCGGGATCGCCTCCCAGCGCCGGCGCAGCGCGAGCAGCGCGAGCCCGATCAATCCGAGTGCGAGCAGCACGTAGTGGAACGCCGAGCCGGCGAACGACTCGCTCGGGTCGCCGGCGCCGTGCCACATGTGCGCGACCTTGCCGAGCACCATACGCGCGAACGCGACGGGCTGGCCGGTCGCGTAGTCCTCCAGGTTCTGCTTGCCGATCCGCCCGAGCGCACTGTCGCGCGGCAGGTCGGGATAACGCTCGGCGACGCGATCGAGCAGCGGGTTCATGGGAATCCGCCGCAGCCGCTCCTCGGGGATCGGCGGGCCGCCGCGGGTCTGGTGCAGCAGGTGCTGCTTGACGCGCTCGTGGATGCCGTCACCCGGCAGGTAGGTCCCGATGAACAGGGCCTTGCCGCCGCCGGTGCTCACGGGCACGAAGCGGCCGAGCTTGTCGGACGTGTCGATCGTCCACGGCGCCAGCACGACCGCGAACGCCGCCACCATCAGGACGCCGGCCAGCAGCCCGCGGGCGAGCCCGCGGCGCAGCGCGACGACCACCACGGCCACCACTGCGAGCACCGCGGTGAGCATCAGGTACTCGGGCCGCAGGTATGCGGTCAGCGCGAACAGCAGGCCGGGCACGATCCACGCCCACGCCGGCCTTCCTTCGTCGGCCGCCCAGAAGATCGCGAGCACGCCGGCGGGGACGAACAGCATCGCCAGCGGCTCGGAGCTGAACAGGCTCGTGTAGAAGATCGTCGGCGGGTACACCGCGGCGAACGCGGCGCCGATCACGCCCGCCCACGGGCCGCCGAGCCGGCGGCCGAGCAGGAACACGATGAACACCGCGAGCGTCCCGAACAGCGCGACGCCGATGCGCGCGGTCTGCGGGTCCACCCCGCCGGTCAGCCAGTACACGGCCGCCGCGAACAGCGGCATGCCGGGCGCGAAGTCGTACGGGTTCTGGGAGCCGGGGATGCCGAACTCGCCGTCCTCGTACAGCCGTGCGGCGAGCCGCTCGTACTGGTCGGCGTCGCTCCCGTGGCGGAACTCGTAGCCGTGCGTCGCCGCCCAGATGCGCAGCACGAGCGCGACCACGAGCACCACGAGCAGCGCCGCGAAGACCGCCCGGCCCCCGAGGCGCTCGGGCAGCGTCCTTGCCCACGCGCGGATCACGGGCGGTGACCTTAGCGGCGGTCCGAGATGGCTACGGCTGCGGCGGCGCGGCGACGATCGTGCAGCTCGTGCAGACCGGCGGCTTCGGCGGCGGCTGCGGCGGCGGGCCCGGGCAGCCGGGTACCTGCGCGGCGGTTGCGCCCGACGGGCAGGTCGGCTCCGGCGGGTCAGGCGGCGGGTCGCTCACCACGACCGGCTCGGGCGTGACCGTCGGCTCCGGAGCCGGCTCGGATGCGACGCGCTCGCGCGGCTCCGGCGTCGCGCGCGGCGCCGGCCGGTGGCGGACGGCCCGGGCCGGCCGCGATACCGGCGGCGCGGGCGTCGCCGTCGCCGCGGGAACGGGCGTGGCGGTGGCCACGAGCTTGACGACGTTGACGGGCTTCGCCTTCAGCCGGTGGCGGCGCGGAGCGCTGGGACCGCCTTCGTATGACGCGGCCACCACCGGCGCGGCGACGACCGGCGCCGATGCGGGCTCGGCGGGCGCGCGGCCGGGCGCCTGCACCATGTCGGCGGCTGCCAGCAGCAGCACGATGCCGGCGGCGGCGCCGAGCGCGAGCCGGCGCCCCCTCCGCGGCGATGTCCGACTGCGTTCGGCGGCCTCGGCCACGTCGCTGCGCAGCCACAGCGCCGGCACGAGCGGCAGCCACTGGCGATACGCGGCGCCCGCCTCCTCCATCGCCTCGACGCGCACGCGGCAGGTGGCGCAGCCGGCCAGGTGGCGGGCGAGCCAGTCGGCGTGCGTCGCGTCCTCGAGCAGGTCGTCCTGCGCGAGCGCGAGGAGCGGCAGCGCGGACTCGCAGTCGGGCGTCGCAGCCGGGATCGAGACGAGCGCGCCACGGCGCAGCCCGTCGCGCAGGTTGAGCCGCGCGCGCGAGATCAGCTGGGCGACCGAGTTGCGGTTCATGCCCATGACCTCGGCGACCTCGTCGTAAGAGAGCTCGCCGAGCTCGCGCAGCGCGAGCGCCTCGCGCTGCCTGGCGGGCAGCAGCGCATTGGCGGCGCGGATGTCCTCCTGGTGGGCCGCGCGCAGCGCCACCGCGATCGGCCTCCTCGGGCTCGGCGCCGGCGCCGACCGGCATCGCGGAGTCCGGGATCTCGGCGGCGGGCGCGGCGCGGCGGCGGCGCTCGATCGCGTCATAGCTCGCGTGGCGCGCCGAGGTCAGCAGGTAGGAGCCGAAGTTCACGTCGCGGCCGGCCAGGCTCGGCAGCCGCTCGAGCACCTTCAAGAACGTCTCCTGCGTGGCGTCGGCCGCGTCGTCCGCCGAGCCGGTGATCCGGTAGCAGAGGTTGTAGGCGCGGCGCTCGTGCCGGTCGTACAGCGCGGCGAACGCATCGCCGTCGCCCTCGGCAGCGCGGCGAGCGAGCTCGACGTCGTCCATGCCCGAACAACCCTGCGCGGGCGCCGGCATTACGGCGCGCGCGCAAGCGTGCCCGTTCGGACAGCCATGTGGGCAAGCCGTAAGAAACCGCCGGCTCGCAGGTTGGGACCGCATCGACCCCACCGGCCCCAGGAGGCCCACCATGCGTCTCATCCGCAACATCCGCCGTCCCTCCGCCGCCATGCTCGTGGCCTGCGCCGCGCTGTTCTCGGCGGTCGGCGGCACCAGCTACGCCGCGCTCAAGATCACCGGCGCGGACATCGTCAACGGCTCCCTCACCGGGGTCGAGTTCAAGAAGAAGTCGCTGCAGGGCAACCGCCTCAAGAAGAACACCGTCGACGGCTCGCGCGTGAAGGAGTCCACGCTGGGCACCGTCCCGAGCGCAGCGCACGCCACGGCCGCCGACACGGCCCTCAACGCCGACAAGCGACCAAGGCGGCCGACGCCGACACACTCGACGGGATCGACTCGGCCGCGCTCATGCAGGCCACGCCGCGCCTGTTCGAGGCCAACCGCGGCAGCATCGACGACTTCGGCGACGGCGCGATCCTCGGCACGCTCGACGCGATCCCGGCCGGTCAGTACGTCGTGACCGCCAAGTTCGGCTACGACAACGACGGCGCGCAGCAGCTCGAGAGCTGCACGCTGCATGTCCCGGGCGCCGATGACACGCTGCGGATCTACCCTGGAAGCGGACACCGTCGTGCTGCAGGAGGCCGTCAGCGTCCGCGTCGGACTTCTCGGCGACCGTCACCTGCACCGGCGACGGCAACGACGACATGATCGGCAACCTGAGCATCATCGCCGTCCGCGTCGACTGAGCTCGGAGCCCAGCGTGCCCGCCGGTTACCGTCTGCTCATGGCAGATCCCACGATCTACGAGTGGGCCGGCGGGCACGCCGCCTTCGAGCGCTGGCTGAACGCGTTCTACGACCTCGTCGAGCAGGACGACCAGCTGGCGCCGCTGTTCGGCGGGACGGTCAGCGAGGAGCACCGCCGGCACGTGACCGTGTGGTGGTGCGAAGTGATGGGCGGCCCGGCCGGCTACACGGAGGCCCTCGGGGGCTACGAGCACATGCTCGCCAAGCACCGCGACCTGTCGATCACCGACGAGATGCGCCTGCGCTTCGTCACGCTCCTCAGCCGGGCCGCGGACGAGGCGCAGCTGCCCGCCGACCCCGAGTTCCGCGCCGCGATAATGGGCTACGCCGAGTGGGGCACCCGCCTGGCCATGCACAACTCGCAGCCGGGCGCCGAGGTGGCCGAGCACGCGCCGGTCCCCCTCTGGGGCTGGGGCGTCGCGCCGCCGTACCAGCCGTAGGGCCGGCTACTCCTCGATCCGGGTGGGCAGCCCGAAGGCCGGGAACAGCTCCGGATAGAGGAAGTGCGTGATGCCCGCGATGCCGCCGTCGGCGATGTCGAGCACCGCGATGTTGAACGGCTCCCAGACCTTGCCGTCGGTCGTCTTGTAGATACCGACGGCCGGGCAGCCGTTGGCCGAGGTCACGCGCAGGCGCGCGTTGGCGCAGCCGATGCCCGGGCCGAGCATCCACTTGCCGACCTGCTCCGGGCCCTGGAGCCAGAGCTCGAACGGCGGCATGTTGAACGTGACGTCCTTGTGCAGGAGCGTGATCAGCTCGTTGACGTCGTAGCGCTCGAACGCCTCGACGTAGCGGGTGAGGAACTCCTGCTGCTCGCCCTCGTCCACCTCGGTCTTGCCGTCGGCCTCGAGGTTCAGCTCGTCGAGCGTGGCGCGGGCGCGCTGGAGCGCGCTGTTGACCGACGCGACGCTGGTGTCGAGCAGCTCGGCGACCTCGCTGGCCTGCCAGCGCAGGACCTCGCGCAGGATCAGCACGGCGCGCTGCTTGGCCGGCAGGTGCTGGAGCGCGGCGACGAACGCGAGCTTGAGCGTCTCCTTGGCGGCGGCGAGCTCGGCCGGGTCGTCCTCCGGCAGCACGCGGCCGTCGGGCACCGGCTGGATCCAGGCGCTCTCGGGAAGCCCGGCGTCGAGCTGCGAGTCGGCGGTCACGGGCGACGCGAGATCCATCGGCCGGGCGCGCTTCTGGGCGCCCTGGAGCATGTCGTAACAGACGTTGGTGGCGATCCGGTACAGCCACGAGCGCAGCGCCGCGCGCTCGGCCAGCTTGTCGATGCTCCGCCAGGCGCGGACCATCGTCTCCTGCACCGCATCCTCGGCGTCGAACCCCGAGCCGAGCATCCGGTAGCAGTAGCCGGTGAGCTCCCGGCGGTACTGCTCGAGGTCCTGCTCGGCGACGATCGTGTCGTGCTGGACGGCCACGTCGAGACATCGTAGGGGCCGCCGCGGCGAGCCTTCAGGGGGCTATCCGTACTTCCCGCGATGAGTTCCACGCGCCCGCGACGTCTTAGGGGCATGAGCGTGGCATTCACACGCCGGGAGCTGGTGCTCGATCCCGGCGCCCGGCGTGCGTACGACGAGGCCGAGTGGCACGACGCCCTCGTGGTCGTCAAGCGCGGCGAGCTCGACATCGAATGCCGGGCCGGCGGCCGCATGCGCTTCGTGGCCGGCGACATGCTGTGGCTCACCGGCCTGCCGCTGCGCGCGCTCAAGAACGAGGGCCTGGAGCCGGTCGTGCTCGTGTCGGTTTCGCGCCGCGCGCGTTGAGCCGGTTTACTGCGCCGATGCTCTCCCCCGCCAAGCGCTTCGCGCGCGACACCGTGCGCGGGCTGTGGATCGCGATCCCCACTCCGTTCACCGCCGACGGGCGGCACGTCGACGAGGAGACGCTCGCGGCGTCGGTGGAGCACTACATCAGCGCGCTGAAGGTCGACGGCATCTTCTGCGGCGGCGTGATGGGCGAGTTCTGGGCGCTGACGCTCGCCGAGCGCATGCGCGTCCACGAGGTGGTGCGGCGGCAGGCGGACGGCCGCGTGCCGGTGATGGCACAGGTCGGCCACCACTCGCTCGGCGACACGATCGCGCTCGCCCGCCACGCGAGCGAGCACGGGATCGAGTTCGGCATCGCGATGAACCCGTACTTCCCGCCCGAGCTGCCCGACGAGCAGGTGCTCGCCTACTACACGGGGCTCGACGCGGCGACCGACCTGCCGATGTTCCTGTTCAACACGCCGTACTCGGGCACGTCGCTGTCGGTGGACCTCATCGTCCGGCTCGCCGAGCTGGACATCGTGTGCGGGATCAAGAACCCGCGCTCGCTCGACCATCTGCTCGAGCTCCAGCGCCGCGCCGGCGACCGCATCATCGTCACCGACGCGGCCGAGGGCCAGTGGCTGTCGTTGCACACCGAGCATGGGATGCAGGCACTGATGTCGACGCCCGCGCTGGCGCTCTACCAGCGGCCCGACGACCTGCGCGTGCGCGAGTACACCGCGCTCGCCGACGCCGGCCGGCTCGACGACGCGCGCGAGCTGTCCGAGACGCTGGCGCCCGGCCGCGCCGCGTTCAAGCGCTGGATGCGCGACCCGTGGACCGAGCAGCGCGTCGTCCCGATCGCATACCTGAAGGCGTGGCTCGAGCGGCTCGGCCTGCCGCAGGGGCCGGTCCGCGCACCGCTCGTCCCGCTCACCGCCGAGCAGCTGGTCGGTCTGCACGGTGACGTCGACGCCGTCTTCGCCCAACTCGAGGAGGTGCCGGCGGTTCCTCCCGCATGAGGAGATTCACGCCGGCCGCGTTGGCGGTCCTCGCGGCGCTTGCCGTCGCGCCAGCAGCACAAGCGTCCACGTCGTTCTGCGATCCGGTCTCGGGCACTGCGCTGACGAGCGCGTCCGGCATCGCCGGCCGCGGCGGCGACGTGCGCGAGCCCGACCTCGGCCAGGTCCACGCCGACCTCCCGAGCTCCGCCAAGGGGCGTGCGGGCAAGAACTTCAAGGCCACGATCCCGGTCTACGTCCACGTGATCACCGACGGTGCGGTCGGCAACGTCACGGACGCGCAGATCGCTGCCCAGATCGCCGTCCTGAACACCACCTTCGCCGGCGGCGAGGGCGGCGCCAGGACCGGTTTCTCGTTCGCGCTCGCCGGAGTCACGCGCACCGACAACGCGAGCTGGTTCTACGCGGGGCCCGGTGGCAAGCCGGAGCACGACATGAAGGCCGCGCTGCGCCAGGGCGGGGACGACGCGCTCAACTTCTACTCGACGACCGCGGGCGACTTCCTCGGCTGGGCGTACCTGCCGGACATCACCGACAAGCCCGGCCAGGCGTACCTCGACGGGATCGTCATCGACTGGGAATCCATCCCCGGTACCTCCACCACGTACGCGGGCCGGTACGACCAGGGCGAGACCGCCACGCACGAGGCCGGCCACTGGCTGAACCTCGAGCACACCTTCTACGGCGGCTGCAACGCCAAGGGCGACTTCGTCGACGACACGCCGGCGGAGCGGACGCCGACGTCGGGCTGCCCGGCCGGCAAGGACACCTGCCCCGCCCCGGGCGCCGATCCCATCCACAACTACATGGACTACTCCTACGACAGCTGCTACACGCAGTTCACCGCCGGGCAGACGCAGCGGATGCGTGACGCCTGGTTGCTCTATCGCGCTCAGTGATCAGCCGCTACGGTGCGCGCCGTGCGCACCGTGGCCCTCACCTTCGTCCTCGCGCTGGCGCTGGCCGTCCCGGCGTCGGCGCAGGACGATCCGATCTTCACGCAGGTGTTCCAGCTGCTGACCAGCCTCGTGTGGGTCGAGGGCGAGGCGGCCGAGCAGGGCATCGTCGTCACCGCCAGCACCAGACCTACGCCGACGTCCTTCGGCGCGTCCGCAACGACATGCTCAGCACGGAGATCCGCAGGCGTGTGATCGCACCCGTCACGGTCACCGACGCGGACATCGACCGCTACCTCGATCGGCGCGGCGGCAACATCCGGATCCCCGAGCGACGCGACCTGCGCATCGTGCTCACGAGGACCCGCGCCGCGGGGCTCGCGGCAAGGCGCGAGCTGCTCGCCGGAGCGAAGTGGAGCGCGGTGACGCGCCGCTACTCGATCGACGAAGCCTCCATGCAGGACGGCGGCCGGCTGCCAGGGCAGGCGAAGGGAACGCTCGAGCGGCGCCTGGACCGCGCCGTCTTCCGCGCTCGCACGCGGCGCGTGGTCGGCCCGGTGCGCACGCAGTTCGGCTACTACGTGTTCTGGGTCTCGCGCATCCACCCCGCGCGCGAGCACTCGCGCGGGTGGTCACGCCGCTACGTGCGTCCCGTCGTCCTGGGGCAGGCGCAGGAGCGCGCGCTCGACCGCTGGGTCGCCGAGTTCCAGGACCGCTGGCGGAGCCGCACGATCTGCGCGCCCCGCTACGCCAAGTACGAGCAGTGCGCGCCTACGGGGTGAGCGTGTCGCGGTCGGCGTCGCTGATCGACGGCGACTGCAGGCGCTCGACGCGGTCCTCGGCGCGGATCACGTGCATCACCGCGTTGATCAGCGCCAGGTGGGTGAACGCCTGCGGGAAGTTGCCGAGGTGGCGGCCGGTGCGGGTGTCGATCTCCTCCGCGAACAGCCCGAGCGGGCTCGCGTGCGAGAGCAGCCGCTCGCACAGCCCGCGGGCGCGCTCGAGCTCACCGATCTCGCACAGCGCCGAGACGAGCCAGAAGGAGCAGATCGTGAAGGTGCCCTCCTCCCCGCTGAGCCCGTCGTCGGTGTCGTCGACGCGGTAGCGCAGGACCAGGCCGTCCTCCGTCAGCTCGTCGGCGATCGCCAGCACGGTGGCGCGGATCCGCGAGTCGTCCGGCGGCAGGAACCGCACCAGCGGCATGAGCAGGATCGACGCGTCGAGCGCGGTCGTGTCGTAGTGCTGGGTGAACACGCCGCGCTCGTCGAGCGCGTGCTCGCAGATGTCGGCGTGGATCTCGTCGGCGACGCTGCGCCAGCGCATCGCCTTCTCCCAGTCCTCGCGCAACTCGGCCAGGCGCGCACCGCGGTCCAGCGCCACCCAGCACATGAGCTTGGACGAGGTGAAGTGCTTCTCCTCGCCGCGGACCTCCCAGATGCCGCGGTCCGCACCGCGCCAGTTGGCCATCGCCGCCTCGACCTGCTTGACGAGGATCGGCCACACGCGCTCGGGCAGGTGGTCACGGGACTTCGTGTGGAGGTACACCGAGTCCAGCACCGCGCCCCAGACGTCGTGCTGGTCCTGGTCGTGCGCGCCGTTGCCGATCCGCACCGGGCGGGCGTTCTCGTAGCCCGACAGGTGATCGAGCGTCTCCTCCGCGCAGATCGGCGCGCCCGTCGATGCCGTACATGATCTGGAGCTGTCCCTCGACCGCCTCGGCGACGTCGGCGACGAAGTAGAAGAAGTCGTTCGCCTCCCAGTCGAAGCCGAGCGTGTAGAGGCCCCAGAGCGCGAACGTCGCGTCGCGGATCCACGTGTAGCGGTAGTCCCAGTTGCGCTCGCCGCCCGGCGTCTCGGGCAGCGACGTGGTGGCAGCGGCGATGATCGCGCCGGTCGGCGCGTACGTGAGGCCCTTGAGCGTGAGCGCGCTGCGCTGCAGGTCGGAGCGCCACGGGTGATCGGGGAACTCGCCGCGGTCGAGCCAGTGCTGCCAGTGATGGGCGGTCCAGACGAGACGCCGGTATGCCTCGTCGTAGCTGCGCGGTGCCGCGTGCTCGCTCCACGAGAGCGCGGCGAAGGCCGTCTCGCCCTCCTTCATCAGGTGCCGCGCGGTCGTCCGCGGGCCTTCGATGCCGATGATTGAGATCGGAGATCAGGTGCACCTCCACATCGATCCCGGGCGGCCTGACCACGACCTCGTGGTAGTCGTCGCCGGCGTACTCCCAGCGGCCGCGCACCCGCCCGTAGTCGAACGCCGGCTCGCAGACGAGCGACAGCTGCACCTCGCCGTTGACGCAGCGGACCGTGCGCAGCAGCACGTGGTCGGCGTCGTAGTCGGTGGGCACGCGCCGGTGCGTGTGCGAGCGCTCGCCGTCGTGGTGCCATGGGCCGATCAGCAGGACGTCGCGGACGATGATCCAGCCGCCGCGCGTGCCCCAGCTGGTCTCGAGCACCATCGTGCCGGGCAGGTAGCGGCGCGCCGCCGGCACCTGCACGCCGGCCGGGCTCAGCCGGAAGACGCCCGCGTCACGGTCGAGCATCGCGCCGAAGATGCTCGGCGAGTCCATGCGCGGGAGACACATCCACTCGACTCCGCCGCTCGGCGCCACGAGCGCAGTGGTCTCGCAGTCGGACAGGAACGCGTAGTCGGCGATCGCCGGAAACGGGCTCCGCGCGAAGCCCTTGCCGCCCAGTGCGTCGATCATCGGTCCGGAAGTCAACCGGGCGAGCCTAATGGCGGCCCGGTTACTCGTCCACCATGTCTTCGGCCTCGGCGATCGCCGCTTGCACGATCGCGCTCTCCAGCAGGCCCGACGTGACGAGCGCCTCGACGGCCTCAGCCGCCTCTCCCTCGTGCACGAAGCCCTGCTGGACGAGGACCTTGACGACCTGGGCCGCGGACCGCGTGCGCTCCTCCGCGCTGCTGTCAGCCCCGGTCGTGACCGCCTCGAGCGCCTCGACGAGCGCCGCGCCGCGGGCGGCCTCGGCGATCTCGATCGCCGCCTCGGCGTCGTGCCGGGCCTTGAGCTCGGCGCCGACGATCATCACGACCTCGGGCGTGAGGAAGCCCTGGGCGAGCAGCCGGCCGCTGGCCGCGCGGACGGACTCGCGCAGCCGCGACGCCCACACGTGCTCGATGATGACCACCGCGGCGTGCTCGCCCGGGCCGATCTCGTCGGTCAGGCGGCGCAGGTCCTCGAGCGCGAACCCCGCCGTCCGGGCGAACGCCTCGGCGGGCGGTCGGCCGCCGTTCCCGCCGCCGCCGTTGACGCCGAGCAGGTGGGCGACCGGGTTGCCCGGATACGCCTTCGGCGGGTCGCCGAGCAGCTGGTTGAGGTCGATCTCCGTGAGCGCGCCGTCCGGCGCGCGGTGGAAGAACCGCGCGTCGAGCACCCGGATCATCCCGCGGCCGCGCAGGGCGGCGACCTCGGCGGCGATGTCGCCGCGGAACCGCTCGGTCGTCTCGAAGCCGACGAGCAGGAGCTGGACCGGGCCGACCTCGCCGTCAGGCACGCTCATCGCACGGACCTCCAGGTGGTGAGGTGCGGGATCCACCAGGGCCGCTCCGCGCGCGCCAGAGCGACGTCCGCGCAGCGCAGCTCCCACTGCGCGAGATACAGGAGCTCGTCGGCCGCGTCGAGCCCTTCGGCAGCACGGGGGCTTCCGGACTCCTCGAGATAGCGGGACACGGCCGCGGCCTGCCCACGGAGCCGGCGCTCGACGACCACAGCGGCGGCATCGCGGCGCGCGCGCAGGGTCTCCGGATCCGTCCGTCGGAACAGCATCGCGACAGCGAACCCACAATTGCAGGGAGATTCAACCCTTTGCAACACCCCTGGTGGGTGATTCTCATCATTCGACAGCCGGAGCCGGGTTGTCGACGGCCGGCGGTTCGGCGGCGCGCAGGGCGTCCATCCGCTCACGGCGCGGCCGGCTCGCCTCGCGCACGATCGTCTTGATCACGGCGGCGAACGGGACGGCCAGGATCGCGCCGACGACGCCGAGCAACGTGCCCGCGATCAGCACCGCGGCGATCGTGGTGAACGGGGTCAGCTCGACCGCTCGGCGGTAGACGATCGGATAGACGATGTAGTTCTCCACCTGCTGGTAGATCAGCTGGATGATCAGCATGATCACCGCTTCGGTCGTCCCACCGTGAGCGCGACCGCGACGAGGATCACCGACGCGATCGTGGCGCCGACCTGCGGGATCAGGTCCAGGAACCCGGCGATCACCGCCAGCACGATCGGGAATGGCAGGCCGAGGGCCCAGGAGGACACGCCCGCGACCGTGCCGGCGACCACCGAGATCGCGACGTTGCCGATCAGCGATGACGAGACGGCCAGGATCGACTCCTCGACCACCGGCTCCCAGCGCCGCTCGATGTCGGGTGACGCGAACCCGAACAGCCAGCTGGTGATCGCCGGGCGCTCCATCAGCAGGAACAGCGACAGGAACGTCAGCGTCACCAGCGACAGGACCGAGCTGAACGCGCTGCCGGCGAAGCCCAGGATCGTCGTGGCGGCGTCCGGCAGCCCCTGTGCCAGGTCCGTGAGGGCCTTGCGGATCGTGTCGTCGGCGCCGCCGGCGGAGATGAGCTGCTGGAAGCCGTCGGTCTGCGTGAGCTGGTCCCACATCGCGGGGAGCGCGTTGACGAACTCCACGATCTGGTCCCACACCGGCCCGGCGGTGACGATCACCAGCACGATCACCGACAGGAACAGCGCGGCGAACACCGCGAGCGACGCCCGTCCCCGCTTCCAGCCGCGCTTGACGAGGGCGGAGACCACCGGGTCCAGCCCCAGGGCCAGTACGGCGGCGAGGAAGATCGACAGCAGCGTGCCGATCGACAGGATCGCCAGGGCGACGACAGAGCCGAACGCGAGCAGCACGACCAGCGTGCGCACGGGCACGATCACCTCTACGCGCTGAGCCGGCCCGCGATCCATCAGCCGAGCAGATCCTGTTGCGGCCCTGGGTGAGCGGGCATCACCCCCGGCGGGTGACCCGGAAGACTTCGTGTCATGCGAATCGCCGTGCTCCTGGCCGTCCTGTACTTCGGGCTCCTCCGGCGGCGGGTCCTCACCTGGGGCGCCACCGACGCGGAGGCGGGTGCCCGCCTGCCGGGCGACGAGCTGCTCGAGGACGCCGCGGGCGTGGCGACCCGCGCGATCTCCGTCGACGCCCCGCCGTCCGCCGTGTGGCCGTGGCTGGCGCAGATGGGTCCGTCACCGCGCGGCGGCGCATACACCTACGACTGGATCGAGAACCTGTTCGGGCTGAACATGCACAGCACCGACCGCGTGCTGCCCGAGTTCCAGCACCCCGCGGTCGGGGACACCATCGGCCTCGGCCCGAACCCGATGCGCCTCGAGCACGTGGAGCCCGAGCGGGTCCTCGCCTGGCGGTCGGCCGACGGCAACTGGGTGTGGACGTTCGTGATCGAGCCGCGCGGCGCCGGCGGGTCACGGCTGATCAGCCGCAACCGCTTCCGCCTGCCGAGCCTCGGCGCGCGCCTCGGGATGCTGCCCATGGAGCCCGGCTCGCTGGTGATGGAGCGAAAGATGCTGCGCGGGATCAAGCGCCGGGCCGAGAACTACACGCCGCCGCCGCCGGCGCCGCCCGCTCCGCCGGCGGACCCGTAGTCCCGCGGCTTCCAGTGCTGGTCGTTCGCCGCCGTGGTGTGGACGCGATGGTCGTCCAGGCCGTCGGTGAACGATGGCCTAAGAGTAATCGTGTCTGTGATGGTTACGAGACGATTGGTGCAAGGTGGCAAGTGAAAGGGGCGGGATCATGGGCAAGACGATCATGGGCGCGGTGGTCTCCCTGGACGGGTTCATGGCCGACGACAACGACGGCATCGGGCCGCTGTTCGACTGGTTGGCCAACGGCGACGTCGCCTGGAGCTTCCCGGGCTCCGACGGCGAGTTGCGGACCACCCAGGCGTCGGCCGACTTCATGCTGGACGTGTACGGCGACATGGCTGCGAACGTGATCGGACGGCGGGTGTTCGACATGACCAACGGCTGGGACGGCAAGCCGGCCGCCGGCGAGCACGTCTTCGTCGTCACGCACAGGCCGCCGACGGACTGGGAGTACGCCGACACCGCGCCGTTCACGTTCGTCGACGGCGTCGAGGAGGCGATTACCGCCGCCAAGGAGTTCGCGGGCGACCGGGTCGTCGACGTGGCGGCCGGTCAGATCGGCGGCCAGGCGCTCAGGCTCGGGCTGATCGACCAGGTGGTGGTCAACCAGGTGCCGGTCGTGTTCGGGTCCGGCCGCCCGTTCTTCGCCACCGGCGGACTGGCCGAGCCGCTGCAGTTGGAGGACCCGACCACGATCGTGCGCGGCGACCGGGTCACGCACCTGGTCTACGACGTCAGCCGCTGAGGCCCGCCGTTCTCGGCGCCTAGTGGGCCGGGGTGGATTCGAACCACCGCGCGACGGATTATGAGTCCGCTGCTCTAACCGCTGAGCTACCGGCCCGGTCTGCGCGACGTAGCCTAGGGCTCGAGGAACCCGGTCACCGCGCGCAGGCGGCCGTCGTCGGCGACGGTCGCGAAGTCGACCCCGGCGGCGACCGGGTCGCCGGCGCCGGCCACGAGCCGCCAAGCGAAGCGGACGCGGTCATGGTGCGCGTCCGGCCCGGTGGTGAGCTCGAAGCGCGCGCCCGGGAACTGCTTCTGCGCCCCCGCGACCATCGCGTCGATGCCCTCAGGGCCATCGCCGGACATGATCGGGTCGAGGTAGCTCGCGTCGTCGGCGAACGTGTCGGCGATGATGGCGCGACGGTCCTCGGGGGTCGTCTCGTTCCACATCGCGATGTAGTTGTGAACCACGGTGGTGATGTCGGTCATGCCACCCAGCGAACCAGTGCGCCGGCCGCGCGTCGATTACCTGCCAGGTAGGTGCCGGACGACCGGATCGTCGCTAGCTTGACCTGCATGAGCACGGTCGAGGCACCACTCGGAGGACTCCTCAAGGACTGGCGGCAGCGCCGCCGGTTGAGCCAGCTCGATCTGGCGCTGGAGGCGGGCGTGTCGGCCCGCCATCTGAGCTTCCTGGAGACCGGTCGGTCCAAGCCGAGCCGCGACATGGTGATCCACCTGTCCGAGCAGCTCGAGGTGCCGCTGCGCGACCGCAACCAGCTGCTGCTGGCCGCCGGGTTCGCCCCCGCCTACTCCGAGCAGGCGCTCGACGCGCCCGACATGGCGCCGGTCCGGGAGGCGCTGGACCGCATCCTCAAGGGCCACGAGCCGTACCCGGCGGTGGTCGTCGACCGCTGGTGGGAGCTCGTCGCCGCCAACGCGAGCATCGCGATGTTCACCGGCCTGGCCGCCCCGCACCTGCTCGCGCCGCCGGTCAACGCCCTGCGCGTGACGCTGCACCCCGACGGGATGGCGCCGCACATCCTCAACCTCGCGGAGTGGCGCGCGCACCTGCTCGACCGCCTGCGCCGGCAGATCGCCGTCACCAACGACGACCAGCTCGCGACGCTCTACGCCGAGGTCGCCGAGTACCCGGGCGGCGAGGCGAAGCTGAGCGCGCACGAGCCGGGGATCGCGGTGCCGCTGCGGATCGCGATCGACGGCGACGAGCTCGCGTTCTTCAGCACGATCGCCACGTTCGGGACGGCGGTCGACATCACGCTCGCCGAGCTGGCGATCGAGGCGTTCTTCCCGGCCGACGAGCGGACCGCTCAGGCGCTGACGAGCGCGCTGAGCGCCTCGCGCGCCGGATCGGCGAGCACCTCGAAGCGCACCGCGTAGCTGTCGTAGCCCTGCTGGCGCAGGACCCGCGCCTTGCCGCTGATTCGCGGCGGGAGCTCGAACTCGAGCACCTCGTCGGTCGACAACGGACGCGTCGTGGCGACGCACATCCCGCCAGGTCCCAGATCGACGGTTCGGCCGCTGATCGGCGACCCGCTCCGGCGGTGCAGCGTGCAGTCCATCTCCAGCCGCACCCGCGGCGATCGGCGCTTCTCGCTCACTGGCTCTCCTGGTTCCCCGGACGCGCCGTGCTCACGCGTACCGCCGCCCGCGGGCGGCGCGCGGCCGGGATGGCGGGCAGGCTGATCGCGAGCAGGATCGCCGGAACCGGCAGGACCGCGATCGTCCACAGCACGGTCTCGACGCCCCAGGTGTCGGCCACGACACCGAGCGCGGTGGCCATCACGCCACCGAGCCCGATCGCCAGACCGAGCGTGACGCCCGACGCGAGCCCGACGTGGTTGGGCAGGTACGCCTGCCCGAGCACGACCGTGACCGAGAAGCTGGCGATCGTGAAGAAGCCGATCGTGCCGACGAGCAGCATCGCGGCCGGCTCGGCGACCAGCGGCAGCAGGAGCAGCAGCGGCAGGATCGCCACCATCGTGCCGACGAGCACCGTGCGGGCGCCCCAGCGGTCCACCAACCCGCCGCCGACCAGCGTGCCGAGCGCCCCGGCCGCGAGGAACAACGTGAGCGCGGCGTTGCCGGTCGCCTCGCTGGTCGCCAGCTGGGCGACGAAGTACGCCGGAACGAACGCCTGCACCCCGAAGTGGACGCCCGAGCGCGCCGCGATCAGCGCCGGTGAGGCGGCCGAACGCGCCCCAGTTGTCCCGGCCGCCCGCGGCGGGCGGCGCCGGCGAGTCCTCCAGGCGGCGCAGGCGCGGAAGCTCGCGCGCGGTGACGACGGCGGCGGTCGACCGGGAACACCAGGAGCACGAGCGTTCCCGGCAGCCCGAACGCCAGCACCAGCGGCGTGGTCAGCAGCGGGCCGATCGCGAAGCCCGCGTTGCCGCCGACGGAGAACAGGCTCATGCCCCTCCCCCGCTGCTCGCGCGACGCCAAGCCCGCGAACTTGGCCCCCTCGGGATGGAACATGGCGACGCCGAGCCCCGACACGATCACCGCCAGCGCCAGCAGCCCGTACGACGGCGCCACGCCGGTCAGCGAGATGCCGATGCCCGCCGTGGCCAGCCCGCCCGGCATCAGCCACGGCCGCGCGACACGGTCCGAGAGGATTCCGAACAGCGGCTGGACGATCGACGAGCCAACCGTCGAGAACAGCAGCAGCGCGCCGAGCGCCGCGTACGAATAGCCGCGCTGCACCGCCAGGAACGGCAGCAGCGCCGGCACCGCGCCCTGGCACAGGTCGATGCACATGTGGCCCGAGCCGAGGACGGTGAGCGCACGGCGGTCGAGTGCGCCAGTCATGCCGCGGCCAGACGCTCCGCCACCAGCCGGTCGGGCGCGATCGCCAGCGTCACGGCGCCGTCCTTCACCCGCACCGCCGTCGCCTGCCCGCCGAGCTTGTCCGACACCCACTCGCGCAGCCGGCTTGCGAACTCGCGCTGGTCGCGCGCCGTGTCCCAGCGCCAGCGCATCACCAGCGCGTCGCCGACGCCGGCGTCGGAGCGCCACAGCTCGTAGCGATCCCCGCCCCAGCCGTCGGCGGCCTGACTTGAGCCCACCAGCTCGCGCGTCTGCAGCTCGCCCCACGTGCCGGCCGCCGCCCGCTCCCAGCCCTTGCCGAGCACGGCGCCCGCGCGCACGCGCACGCGGCTCGGGCTGGTCGGCGTCGAAGTAGGCGTCCGGGTGGAGGATCTGCTCGGTGGACACGGGCAGCCGCGATTCATACGCCAGATTCACGAGATCCCACCGCCCACCCGCCCGCTGCAGCAGCCGGTCGATGAACGCGTTGCCGCCCACGTACGGGAACACCACCTGCGCCTCCAGGAACGGCGGCAGACCACCGGTGTCCTCGAACGCCGCGCCCAGCAGCCCGCCCAACGTCTCCTCGCTGGTGAAGTAGCGCTGCACGTAGGCGTACATGAGCGCGGTCGCCGTGCCCTCGATCATCGCGCTCTTGGCCAGGTCGCGGTCGTCGTTGCCGGTCGGCTCGGTGAAGTCGTACTTCTGGTCCTCGAGCGCATGGGTGAGCTCGTGCGCGAGCGTCATCTCCGCGATCACCCGGGTGGAGTTGCCGCTGCCGGAGACGACCCGCAGCCGCCCGTCGCGCGGGTCGTAGTAGCCCGCGACGCCCTGCTCGAACAGCGAGCCGGTGAGGTCGCGCAGGTTGTCGTCGGGCTCGATCAGCCCGAGCATCTTCAGGACCTGCTCGTCGGCCTGGCGCTTCTCCGGCGGGTACGACCGGTCGAGGTCCTCGAGGCCTTCCCGGCGCGCCTGCGCGGCGGTCACTTCGACGGGCTTGGGGATCTCGTCGTAGCGCAGGTCGCGCAGCGTCTCGACCCGTTTGGCGATCGTGGCCACCGGCGCCGGCCGTTCCGCCGCCGCGGGCTGGTCCTCGTCCTCGGTCGCGAAGCCGATCG
Source organism: uncultured Solirubrobacteraceae bacterium (assembly GCA_963759375.1). GTDB lineage: Bacteria > Actinomycetota > Thermoleophilia > Solirubrobacterales > Solirubrobacteraceae > DASSUW01. Next base: position 611,940 of record CAVWYY010000002.1, read on the forward strand.
CGACGAGGATCACGAAGAGGACCGCCATGACGGCGAAGGGCGTGCGCATCCCTGATTGGATAGCGGGTCCACGACCGAAAGGACGCCAGCCACATGCCAGACAGGGCCGCCCTCGTCACCGGAGCGTCGAGCGGGATCGGGCTCGCGATCGCCGATCTGCTGGGCTCGGAGGGCTATGGGCTGACCGTTGCCGCGCGCCGCCCCGAGAAGCTCGCGGGCGCCGCCGAGGAGCTGCGCGCCAAGGGCTACGAGGTGGAGGAGGTCGCCGCCAATCTGACCGCTGAGGAGGACGTGCAGCGCGTGGTGGCGGCGCACCGCGAGCGGTTCGGCCGCATGGACGTGCTCGTGAACAGCGCGGGCGTGGGCGTGGGCGCGCCGGTCGCCGACCACCTGACCAAGCGCGTCGACATGCAGCTCGACCTCAACCTGCGGGCGATCATCCTCTTCTACCGCGAGAGCGTCGACCTGCTGCGGGCCGCCGGCGCCGAGCACCGCAACGCGCTCGTCATCAATCTGTCCTCGATCGCGGGCAAGGCGGGCGCGGGCTGGCTGTCGGTCTACGCGGCCACCAAGTCCGCCGTGATCGGCTGGACGCAGTCGATGAACCACGAGCTGGCGAGCGACGGGATCAAGAACGTCGCGCTGTGCCCGGGCTTCGTCGACACGCCGATGGCCGACTTCGTCAAGGGCCAGATCCCACCGGATCAGATGATCCGCACCGAGGACATCGCGGAGGCCGTCCGGTTCCTGCTGCGAACATCACCGGCGTGCCGCGTGCCCGAGATCGTCTTCGAACGGCCCGGGGACGAGACCCTGTAGCCGAGCGCAAGCAAACAGCCGCCGAATCGTTCGGGCTGACGGTAGGCTTGACGATGCGTTGTCAGGACGTGCAATCGACGTGACGCCCCCAGCGAACGGAGACAACGTCGTCGCGCTGCGTGCGCAGCTGGATCGCACCGAGCGCCAGGCGTCGGCGCGCCAGCACCAGCTGGAGCGCTACGCCGCGGACCTGCGCGAGATCTTCAAGCAGGAGCGCTCGCGGGCCCAGGAGCTGCGCGAGTCCTACAAGGCGACCGTGCGCGCGCTGTCCAACGCCGTCGAGGCCCGTGACGCCTACACGGGCAAGCACGCCGAGCGCGTGACCGCGTACGGCATCGCGCTGGCCCGCGCCACCGGCCTGAACACCGACCAGCTGCCCGAGATCGAGTTCGGCTTCCTGCTGCATGACGTCGGCAAGGTCGGGGTGCCCGACGCGATCCTGTTCAAGCCGGGCGCGCTGAGCGACGACGAGTTCGCGCTGATCGCCCAGCACCCGGTCATCGGCTCGGAGATCCTGCGCGACGTCGACTTCCTCGGCGAGGGCAAGCTCGTGGTCCGCCACCACCACGAGCGCTGGGACGGCAGCGGCTACCCGGACCGCCTGAGCGGCGACGACATCCCGCTGGCCGCGCGGGTGTTCGCGGTCGCCGACGCGCTCGACGCGCTCACCACCGACCGGCCGTACCGCCGCGGCACGCGCTTCGAGCGCGCCCGCGAGGAGATTCACAACCACTCCGGCACCCAGTTCGACCCCGCCGTCATCGCCGCTTACGACACGATCTCCGACGAGACCTTCGCCGAGCTGCGGGCAGGGAACGCGTGACGCGGACCATCCTGATCGTCGACGACGATCCGATGATCCGCAAGCTGATCGCCACCACGCTGGAGGACGTGTCCGGCTACCGGCTCCGGGAGGCGTCGAACGGCGCCGAGGCGGTCGAGCGGGCGGTCGAGGAGCGCCCCGAGATCGTGTTCCTCGACGTCGACATGCCGCGGGTCAACGGCATCGAGGCGTGCCGGCGGCTGCGCTCGGACCCGGCGACGGCGGGCGCGACGATCGTGATGCTCACCGGCGACTCCGGACCGCAGGCCGAGCGCGGCGCGCTGGCCGCCGGCGCCGACCTGTTCCTCACCAAGCCCTTCTCGCCGCTGCACCTGCTGCGGCTCGTCGACCGGATCGGAGCCGCCTCGTGAAGCTCGGTGTCGCCATCGGATACTGGGGCCTCGGGCTGACGTCCGAGGACCAGCTCGCGATCGTGCAGGAGGCCGAGCGCCTCGGCTACGACTCGGTGTGGACCGCCGAGGCCTACGGGTCCGACGCGGCGACGATCCTCGGCTGGCTCGCCGGCCAGACGTCGCGCATCCGCCTCGGCTCGGGGATCTTCCAGATGCCCGGCCGGTCGCCGGCGATGACCGCGATGACCGCCGCGACGCTGGACCAGCTGTCGGGCGGGCGGATGATCCTCGGCATCGGCTCCAGCGGCCCGCAGGTCGCCGAGGGCTGGCACGGCCAGCGGTTCGGCCGCCAGCTCCAGCGCACGCGGGAGTACATCGAGGTCGTGCGCATGGCGCTGCGCCGCGAGCGGGTGGTGTTCGAGGGCGAGACCCTCACGCTGCCGCTCCCGGACGGCCCCGGCAAGGCGCTCAAGCTCACGATCGCGCCGATGCAGGAGCGCATCCCGATCCTGCTCGCCGCGATCGGCCCGAACAACACCACGCTGGCCGCCGAGATCGCCGACGGCTGGATCCCGACGCTGTTCTCGCCCGAGCACGTCGCCGAGTTCCGGCCGCTGCTCGAGGAGGGCTTCGCGCGCGCCGGGGGCGGCAAGGGCTTCGACGACTTCGAGATCGCCCCGATGGTCAACGTCATGGTCACCGACGACGTGGACGCGGCGCGTGACGCGATGCGCCACTACGTGGCGCTCTACGTCGGCGGCATGGGGTCGCGCGACAAGAACTTCTACAACGCCCTCGTCAGCCGCTACGGGTTCGAGGACGCGGCGCGCAAGGTCCAGGACCTGTACCTGGAGGGCAGGAAGGACGAGGCGGCCGCGGCACTGCCGGCCGAGCTGATCGACACCGTGTCGCTGTGCGGACCGCCCGACGCGGTGCGCGAGCGGCTCGCCGTGTTCCGCGACGCCGGCGTCGGCACGCTGATGATCGCGCCGATGGCGTGGACGCGCGAGTCGCGCCTGGAGCAGCTCCGGCTCGTCGCCGAGCTGAATTCTTGAGAGTCCTCCTCGGCGCCTTCGGCGATCCGGGGCACGCGTTCCCGATGCTCGCGCTCGGCGAGGAGCTCGTGGCGCGCGGGCACGCGGTGGCGCTGCAGACCTGGCGGCGCTGGGAGGCGCCGGCGGTCGCGGCCGGCATGACGTTCGCCGCGGCGCCCGAGTACCAGGTCTTCCCCACGCGGGAGCGCCCGCTCAAGCCGTACGAGGCGGCCGTGCGGGCGGCCACCGAGACGCAGCCGGTAGTCCGCGAGTTCGCGCCCGACATCGCGGTGTCGGACATCCTCACGCCGGCGCCCGCGCTGGCCGCCGAGCTCGAGGGCGTGCCGGTGGCGACGCTCGTGCCGCATCTGCACCCGCACCTCCCGCCCGGCTTCCCGCCGTACGCGATCGGGGCGCGGCTGCCGCGCACCGCGGCGGGCCGCGCGCTGTGGCGCGCCACCGACCGGCTGGTGGCGATCGGGCTCGAGCAGGGCCGCCGCGAGTACAACGAATGTCGCGCCCGGCTCGGGCTCGGCCCACTGCCGTGGGTCCACACGGGCCTGTCGCGGGCGCTGACGCTCGTGGCGACGCTGCCGCAGCTCGAGTACCCGCGCGACTGGCCGGCGTGGCTGCGCATCGTCGGCCCGCTGATGTGGGAGCCGCCGGGTGAGCGCGTGGACCCGCCCGCCGGAGACGGCCCGGTCGTGCTGGTGGCGCCGTCGACCGCGCAGGACCCCGGGCACCGGCTCCTCCGGGCGGCGCTCGCGGGCCTGGCGGCCGAGCCGGTGCGCGTGATCGCCACCTACAACGGGCGCGACCCCTCGCCTCCGTGGACGTCCCGGGCAACGCGGTGCTGGTGCCGTGGCTGTCCTACTCGCGGACCATGCCGGCGTGTGACCTCGTCGTCGCCCACGGCGGCCACGGGACGCTGATGCGCGCGCTGGCCTGCGGCTGCCCGGTGGTCCTCTCCCCGGCCGGCGGCGACATGGCCGAGAACGCCGCGCGGGTGGACCGAGCAGGGCTCGGCGTGCGGCTGCCGCGGCGATTGTGCACGCCGACCGGGGTCCGGCTCGCCGTGCGACGGGCGCTGCGGCGGCCCGACATCGCCCCGCGCGTGCGGCGCGTGGCCGCGTGGATCGCCGCACGCGACGGCCGCGCGCGGGCCGCCGCGGAGCTCGAGGCCTGGTTCAGCCGAGGAACGCCTTGACGTCGTCGAGCCGCTGCTGCACGGCGGCCCGCAGCGTCTTCGTCGCGCGGTCGAAGAACTCCGGCTCGCCGCCCGCCCACGTGCCGGCAGCCTCGCCGTCGACGAGGATCACCGGCACCCCGTCGCCGCGGAAGTCGTAGCAGCGGTCGATCACGTCCGGGTGGGCGAACCGGTCCCGCCCGTCGGGCGCGAAGCCCATCTGCAGGCAGTCCCACTTCGGGAGCAGGTCGACCGTGCCCGTGAGCGGCTGGACCTTCCCGAACGCCTTCGCGTCCTTGGCCAGGATCAGCAGGCCGTCGTCGAGCTCGGCGGTGTCGTGCGTGGCGAGCGCCGCCTTGGCGCGCTTGGCGCCGGCGCCGGACCACCACTGGAAGTCCTTCGCTCGGATCGGTCCGAACGCGCGCAGGTACTCGCCGGCCAGCCACGCCAGCGCGTCGTCCGCGTCGGCCTCCTCGACGTCGGCGGTGACGTAGCGCAGCTCGTTCGAGCGCAGCCCACCCGCGGCGACCCGCACGAGCTCGCCGTCACGGGTCATCTGGGCGGACACGCCCTTGAGCTCCTTCGCCTCGGTGCCGGTCGCCTCGCGCATCTCGTCCTGCGTGAGCGGCTCGGTGGCGGCCTTGAGGAGCTGCGTGCGGATCGCCTCGTAGCGCTTGTCGGTCAGCTTGAAGTGGCGGAAGCGCTTGACCCGGTCGTTCGCAGGCGCCGGCGTGGCGCGGAACGCGAGATGCGCGGTCCGGCGCGGCAGCAGGTGGATCGACTGCCGCATCGCGGGCAGCCGGATCGCGTCCAGCCGCCGGAACGCCGCCGCGTCGAGCTTCTTCGCGCGGGCGTGCAGTGACAGCGGTGCGGTGGGGTGCGCGCTGTAGACGCCGATGACGGCCTTCAGCGCTGCAGCGCCGTTCGGCGCGGTCCGGCCGAGCTTCTGCCGGTCGTACGTCCAGGCCCTCAGGAGCTCGACATCCACATCCGGAGCATGCCAGCCGCAAGCGCGGGTAGGCCTTAACGATGCTCACTTTGACACCGACTGCAGAAGAGGCCGTGCGCCGCATCGTCGCGAGCGCTCCGGTCGACGACGACACCGGCGGTCTGCGCATCTCCCCCGGGGAGCCGACGCCCGACGGCGTGCCGCTGCAGCTGACCATCGTCGACGTGCCGGGCGACGGCGACCAGGACGCGGGCGCGCCCGACGCCCACGTCTACGTCGACCCGGCCGCCGTCGAGGTGCTCGACGACAAGCTGCTCGACGCCCAGCTGGAGGGCGATCAGGTCGGATTCGCCCTGATCGACGCCCCCGGCGGGACGAACGGCAGCCCCACCGAGGGCTGAGCGGCGATCAGGCCGGGTCCTTCGGCATCAGGATCCACAGCGGGATGTAGACCAGCGGCGTCGTGATCACGGCGCCGACCGCCATCGCCACTCGGGCGACGACGAGGTTGACTCCGTAGCGGCGGGCCAGGCCGGCGGTGACGCCGGCGATCACGCGGCCCTGCCGCGGCCGGGTCAGGCCCTGGGCCGCGAGCCATTCGCGGGCGCCGGAGAGTGAGTTGTCGTATTGGGGGGTGTTGGCGTATTCCATGCCACCAGGATCGCCGTGGCGGGGCGCGCTCTCAGGCCTGCCACCCTGCGGACTGCGGTACCGGGCGGCCGCTCCCTTACGGGTTCGGTTAGCGCGAGACGCGGTAGGTCCCGATCATCCCGGCGGCCATGTGCGACTCGACGTGGCAGTGGTAGAGCCACGTGCCCGGGTCACGCTCGCGCCAGCGCACGCGGAACGACTCGGCAGGCCCGACGGTCTTGGTGTCCTCGGGCACGCCGTCCGGGTCCCGCCAGCGGTGCCCGTGCACGTGGAACGTGTGGTGCTCGGAGCCCATCGCCATGACGTCCCACTGCACGACGTCGCCGACCCGCGAGCGGAACACCGGCGTGTTGCCCACGAACGCCCGGCCGTCGATGCTCTGGAACTGGCCCATCGGCGCGAAGACGACCACGAACTCTCGGTCGGGCACACGCTCGCGCCGGCCGCGGATCGAGAGCATCCCCCACATCCCGCCGTCGATCGACGCCTCCATCTCCGGCCCGTGGTCGTGGTACGGCCACACGCCCTTGGAGTCGCTTCCGGCCGTGAGCTTGTAGGTGTAGGTCCGCCCCGGCCTGACGTCGCCGTCACGGCCGCTGAAGCCGGGCAGGTAGGCGCCGTCCGAGCTGGGCTTGTAGTGCACGCCGTGGAAGTGCATCGAGTGCGGCCGCTGGAACGTGGTGTCCAGGTTCTTGAAGTGCACGCGCAGGCGGTCGCCCACGCGCGCTCGCAGCAGCGGTCCCGGCATCAGGTCCTGGTTCCCGTCGCCCTGCGGCTCGTTGGTCAGCGGCCGTTTCCAGTTCTTGCTGTAGCGGCGGTACACGACCGTCGGGAAGACGGTCTGCGACGGCGGATACATCATGTCCATGATCGCGTCGCGCTGGTTGGGGACGACGTTCCAGCTCACCGGCACGGCGGCCGACCCAGTAGTGCCTCACGGTTGCAGAGGCGGGGGCCGCGGTCGCTCCCGCGGCCAGCGTGGTCAGGACCGCGATCACTGAGCGTCGCATGGCCGCAGCGTGCCAGAAATCGCAAATGTACGGATAACCCCTGGTCGTTCGTCGCGGAAACCCCCTGGCTACGGCTCATGGGCCCGGAGACACTCGCCCGCATGCGATTCCGCGTTCTGCTCCCGGTGCTGGTATCCGGTCTGACCGTGGTCGGCGCGCCATCCGCGATGGCGGACACCGAGGTGCCGATCTTCAACGCCGCGTTCGGCACGCCGAAGGTCGACGTCCTCGCCGGCGAAACGGTCACGTGGCAGAACGACAGCTTCCAGCCGCACACGGTGTCCGCCGTCGACGCGTCGTTTGCCTCCGCGCGGCTGCTGCACGGCGGCTCGTACTCGCATCGCTTCACCGCGCCGGGCGTCGTCGGCTACTACTGCACCGTCCACCCGTACATGCGCGCGGAGGTCGACGTCTACCGGGTGATGCTCGAATCGCCGCGCGATGCCGCCGCGGCCGGGCGCCCGTACGTGCTGCAGGGTCGCGCCGATCTGCCCGCGGGCACCGCGGTGTCGATCCAGGCGGCCGACGGATCGCAGGCCGCCGCCGCCACGGTCGGCGCCCACGGCTCGTTCCAGGCGACCGTCACGCCGCGCGCGACCACCGCCTACCGGGCCGTGGCCGGCGCCGACACGAGCCCGCTCGTCCAGGTGCTGGTGCTCGACCGCAAGGTCAGCGCGGCCGCACGCTCGCGACATGACCGGGCCACCGTCCGCACCCGCGTGGTGCCAGGCGCCCGGGGCGCCACGGTCGTGCTCCAGCTGCACCTCAAGGAGCGCTTCGGCTGGTGGCCGGTCCGGCGCGCGAAGCTCGACAAGCGGTCGCGTGCGCGGTTCTCGGTGCGCCTGTCGCACAAGGTGCGGGCCCGCGTGGTCCTGGTCGGGTCGGACGGCGCGACGCCGCTGGCGCGCAGCGCCGTGCTGCGCCTCAAGCCCCGCTAGGCGTTCTTTACCCAGGAATCCGGCGCTGGTACGTTCGCGGCGCCTCCATGCCGCACCCGGGCAACATCCACGGTCGGATGACCGCGCTGACGCTGTTCACACCGGTCCGCCGCCAATACGTGTGGTTCCTCGAGATCGGCTTCTTCTGCGCGCGGCACCTGCCGCTCATCCAGAAGCACATCCTGCAGTTCAACTTCATCAAGTTCGTGCGCTGGACGGTCGTGCAACTGCCGGGCGAGAAGCTCAACTACCGCTACATGCTGTTCGAGAGCAACTTCGACGGGCCGTGGCAGCACTACATCGACGCGTTCGCGTACGTCATCCCGCGGGACATCCGGCTGACCTGGGGGCGCGGGATCGGGTTCCCGGGGCCGCCGCCGTCTGAGCCGCTGAAGGCGTGGATCGGGCACAACAGCATGGAGGGCGGCACCTACTACTGCGCGCACCCGGACGCGAGTACGCGCATGATCAAGAGCGCGCTCGTGGTGCGGGAGCGGATCGCGCCGCTGGTGCGCGCCGCGCCCCAGATGCAGCCGGCCGAGTTCGAGGCCGCCTACCGGCGCTTCCTCACGGACGTCCAGGCGCACGTCTGATGAAGCTGCGGCGGAACACGGTGCGGGGCGCGTACGCGCTGACGGTCTTCACGCCGATCGTGCCGGGGCACGAGGACGAGCTGCGCTCATTTATCGAGGGGCTGCCGGTGGGCGCGGACAGCCCGCTCGCGCGGGTGCGCGGGCTGCACCTGTCGCGGATCCAGATCTTCGACGAGCTGGTCGACCAGGGGCACGGGCATCGCGTGGACACGCTGCGGTTCCGGCAGCTGCTGTTCACCAGCACGTTCGACGGCGGGCTCGACGCGTATCTGGACGACATCTGCGCGCTGCTCGGCGCCGAGGCCGACGGCTGGTGGGGTCACTGCGTCGGCTATCCCGGCACGGCGGACCGGGACGCCTTCAAGGCCTACATCCGCGCCCATCAGGTCGACACGAACCTGTTCTCGTCGGCCTTCCCGCGGGCCACGGTGGCGGAGATGCTCGAAGGGCTGGCGCTGCGCGAGCAGCTCGCCGCGTTCGCCGCCGAGGCCCAGGGGCTCGACGCGGCGACGCTGCAGTCGCGGTTCCTCGCGCAGTTCGGGGGCGTGCGCTGAGGCGCTGCCCGATCAACCTGCCGCGGCGCGGCGCCGTCCCGGCAGACGTCGAGCTGGCGGACATCCAGGGGAACGTCCTGCGCGGCTACACGTATCCGGCGGCGGCGTACCTGTTCCTGCGCATCGACTCCGCCGACCAGGCGCGCGCGCTGATGGCGCGGATGCTGCCCCAGGTGGCGACGGCCGAGCCGTGGACCGACGGCCCGCCGGCGACCGCGCTGCACGTGGCGCTGACATTCTCGGGACTGGTCGCGCTCGGGCTGCCGGACCGGCTGTTGGATTCGTTCCCCGAGGCGTACCGGGAGGGCATGGCCGCGCGGGCCGCCCGGCTCGGCGACCGCGGACCGAGCGCTCCTGCGCGGTGGGAGCCGGGCCTGGGCACCGGTGAGGCGCACGTCCTCGTGACCGTCTACGCGGTCGACGTGCCGCGCCTGGACGCGGCGCGGGCCGCGCTCAAGCAGGTCGGCGCCGAGGGCGCGGTGACGGTCGTCAACGAGCAGCACGCCGAGGCGCGCACGGACGGGAGCGACCACTTCGGCTTCTTCGACGGGATCGCACAGCCGGCGATCGCCGGGAGTGGCGTGTCGGCGCGCCCGGGCGACGGCCAGCCCGACGGCGCCGGCGGCTGGCGCGACGTGGCGGCCGGCGAGTTCCTGCACGGCTACACCGACGAGGACGGCGCCCTGCCCGTGGCGCCGGCCGAGCCGTTCGACCGCAACGGGACGTTCATGGTCTACCGCAAGCTGCACATGGACGTGGCGGGGTTCCGGCGGTGGATCGACGAGCAGGGCCGGCGGTTCCCGGGCGGGCCCGAGCTGCTGGCGGCCAAGATCGTCGGCCGGTGGCGCGACGGGACGCCGCTGGCGGTGGCGCCTGCGGCGCCCGACGCGGCGGTGCCGGCCGACCCGTCCCGGATCAACGCGTTCTCCTACGCCGACGACCCGGACGGGTTCCGCTGCCCGGCGGGCGCGCACATCCGCCGCGCGAACCCGCGCGACTCGATCGGGTTCTTCCACGGGCGGCTGACGAACCGGCACCGCATCATCCGCCGCGGCCGCCCGTACGGGCCGCCGCTGGCCGCCGGGGTCCTGGAGGACGACGGCGTCGACCGCGGCCTGGTGTTCGTCTGCTTCAACGCCGACATCTGGCGGCAGTTCGAGACGATCCAGACGCTGTGGATCGACGACGGCGACCCGTTCGGGCTCGGCGCCGACAAGGATTTCCTGATCGGTGAGCCAGACGGCGACGGCGGCAAGATGACGATCCCCGGCGACCCGCCGCACTTCCTGCGCCCGCAGCCGCGGCTCGTGACCTGCCGCGGCGGCGAGTACCTGTTCCGGCCCAGCATCGGCGGCCTGCGCGCGCTCGCGGCCGGCGTGTAGTGCCGTACATCGACGCGTACGAGGTGCCGCCGGACGCTGACGGAGAGTTCCTCGCCGCGGGCCCGGCGGGCGTCGTGCACCGCGCGCTGCGGCCCGACGTGCGCCTGCGCTGGGTGACCATCGGCGATCACCCCTCGGACCTGCCGTTCCCCCGCCGCGGCGGCGATTTTCGCGTCGTTCACGAGGACGGCGACGTGGACGGCGCGGGCGGCGTGATCCTCATCAACGCCTTCGAGGTCCCGCCGGCCGACGACGAGCGCTTCCTCGCCGGCTGGCACGCGGGCCGCGACCTGCTCGCCGGGCAGCGCGGCTACCTCGGCACCCGCCTCCACTACGGCGACGGCGACTTTCGCTTCGTCAGCGTCGCCCGCTGGTCGAGCCCGCTGATGATCTTCCGGGCGGACGCCACGGCACCCACGCCGTTTCCGTCGCACCCGGGGATCTACGAGCGAGTCGTCGCCTGACCTGGAATTTCTGCGGGCCGAAGCGGTCCCTGGGGAGATGATCCGAAATCACCTTCGCTCCAACGTCGTCGGGTACGTGGCGCTGTTCGTCGCCCTGAGCGGGACGGCGATCGCGCTGCCGGCCACGAACACGGTGTTCAGCGACGACATCGTCAACGGCGAGGTGAAGTCGAAGGACATCTCGGACACCAACGGCGTGCGCTCGGCTGACGTCCGCGATGACGACAAGACGGGCGGCGGCCTCGCGGCGGTCGACCTCGCCAGGGGCTCGGTCGGCGGATCCGAGATCGCGACCGACGGTGTCGGCAGCCCTGAGATCAAGGCGGAGGCCGTGCGCCGGTCTGAGCTTGCCACCGACGGAGTCGGCAGGCTCGAGATCGCCGAGAATGCGGTCGGCGCCGCGGAGATCGGAACCGACAGCGTCGGCAAGGACGCGATCGGGATCGACCAGGTCGGGGCCAACGAGCTCGACGAGGTTCACGAGCACGATTCCGACGAAGTGATCGTCGAGGATGGGACCGCGCACGACGGGGCGTACGGGATCGGCAGCGTTCGCGTGGCCTGTCTCTTCGACGACGAGGACCTGCTCACCGTGTCGATCGATTGGATCGACACCAACAACCACGCCGAGCGGATGCTGGCGGATGTCGAGATCGACCGCGGCGTCACTGCCTCGGAGGCCGACGCGGCGGTCGTCAGGGGCGCCTTCGACGGCGGCGGCGGCGCGGCGAACCCGGCCCGCTTCGTCGCCCACGCCACCTGCCTTCAGAGCTAGAGCAGGCCGCTGCGCGCCGCGTGTGCGGCCGCCGCTGCGCGAGATGGGAGGCGGAGCTTGGTCCGGATGTTGGCGACGTGCCGATGCACCGTGTGCGGGCTCAGCACCAGGCGCTGGGCGATCTCGGCGTCGCTGAGCCCCGCGGCGACCAGGCGCAGGACCTCGAGCTCGCGCGCGGACAGGTCGGTGTCGGTCGCCGCGTCCGTCGGTGCCGCGATCTCGACCGCGGGCCGGTCGACGCCCGCGAACTCCAGCACCGCCCGCGCGACGGCTCCGGCGTCCCCGTACCACGGGAGATGATCGGCACCTTGGAGCGTGATGAACGTCGCGCCGGGAATCCGGGCAGCGAGCCGACGGCCGAGCTCGAAGGGGATCGCGCGGTCGTTCTTTCGGTGCAGCACCGCGGTGGGTGACCGGATGTCGCCTACGGAGTCCTCGATGTTGAAGGTGTACGTCGCCTCGAGCGACCGCGCCGCGATTTCCGCCGGACCGGAGTCGCGCTGAAGGGCGACGAACTCGTCGCGCTCTGCGGCCGTCGCGCCGGGGATCAACACGTCGGCCAGGACACGGGAGCCGAGTCCCCAGCCCTTTCGGATCAAGCTGACCAGCATCTCTCGCGCCGCGGGGTCGCCGATCGCCGCGCCGTCCAGATAGGAGCCATACAGAACGAGACGCTCGACCTGGCGCGGATGCTCCGCCGCGTACCGCGCGGCGATCGGCCCGCCGGCCGAGCCGGCGAACACATCGAGCGATTCCGCGCCCACGGCACCAGCGACACCGGCAAGGACCTCGACCTCGTCGTCGAGGGTCACCGGGCTTGGGCGGTCCGGATCTGAGAGGCCGACGCCGGGGCGGTCGTAGCGAACGACGGTGCGGTAGCGAGCCAGCGCCGAGATGAAGTCGCGGAACCTCCGATTGCTCCAATCGAGCTCGAGGTGGCTCATCCACCACCCGCCCATCAGCAACGGCGGACCTTCTCCGACCGCGGCCCACGCGATCCGACGGCCGTTCAGATCCGCGAATCGAACCACTTGCTCGGGGCCCGACATGGATTGAGCGTATCTCCCGGCTGGCCCGTTCCGGCCATCGGATCTGGCCGCAAACGGCGAAGTCACGGGCGGCCGCTCACGGTGGAATGTGGCTCATGTGGTCGCGGCTCGTAGCCACCATCTATGACCCCTTCCTCGCGCTGGGCGAGCATCGCGGGATGCGCGAGCACCGTCGCCGCCTGCTCGGAGGGGCGCACGGAAGGGTGCTCGAGATCGGCGCCGGGACCGGCCTCAACCTGGCGCACTATCCCGATGCGCTCGACGAGCTCGTGCTCAGCGAGCCGGTTGAGCCGATGGCGCGCCGTCTCGAGTCACGGCTCCGCCGGAGCGGTGCCCGTGGCATGGTGCTGCGCGCGGGTGCCGAGGCGCTTCCGGTGGCCACCGGCTCGATCGACACCGTCGTCTCGACGCTGGTCCTCTGCACCGTGCCCGATCCCGTGGCCGCGGTCGATGAGATCCGGCGGGTGCTGCGTCCCGACGGCCGGCTCCTGTTCTGCGAACACGTGCGCTCCGATTCGCACCGCCTGTCGCGCTGGCAGGAGCGTCTTGCCGGCCCGTGGAAGGCGTTCGCCGACGGCTGCCGCTGCAATCAGGAGACGCTCGGGATGATCGAGCGGGCGCTGCACATCGAGCGCCTCGAGCGCGACGAATGGCGCGGCATGCCGGGCCTGGTGCGGCCGCTGATCGTCGGCGAGGCGACGAGGTGACCCCCGGATACGACGCGATCGTGGTGGGCGCACGGTGCGCCGGCTCCCCGACCGCGATGCTCCTCGCCCGGAAGGGCTACCGGGTGCTCGTCGTCGACCGGGCGACCTTCCCGTCCGACACGATCTCGACCCACCTCATCCACCCGCCGGGAGTGTCCGCGCTGAGGGAATGGGGGCTCCTCGAGCGGATGATCGCCACCGGTTGCCCCGGAATCGCCACGTACGCCTACGACCTCGGCCCGTTCACGATCTCCGGCAGCCCCGGAACCGACGAGAGCCCGCTGGCCTACGCCCCGCGACGCACGGTGCTCGACAAGCTCCTCGTGGATGCCGCGTCAGAGGCGGGCGCTGAGGTCCGGCAGGGGTTCACAGTCACCGATGTCGTGAGCGAGGAAGGCCGCGTCACGGGCATTCGCGGGCACCGGAAGGGCGAATCGGCGGTCACCGAGCGTGCCCGGGTGGTCGTGGGTGCAGACGGTCACCACTCGCTGGTGGCACGCTCCGTCAAGGCACAGCAGTACAACGAGAAACCGGCCCTCCAGGTCAGCTACTACACGTACGTGAGCGGTCTTCCGATGGACGGGCGCTACGAGGTCTGCCTTCGTCCCGATCGAGGGTTCGCCGCCTGGGCCACCAACGACGACTTGACGGTCGTGATCGGCGGCTGGCCACGGTCGGAGCTGGCCACGAACCGGAAGGACATCGAAGGCAACTTCCTCGCGACGCTCGGGTTGCTCCCCGACTTCGCCGCCCGCTTCCGCGCCGGCAAGCGCGAATCACGCTTCGTCGGCATGTCCCTGGCGAACTTCATGCGCAAGCCGTTCGGACGCGGCTGGACCCTGGTGGGCGACGCCGGCTACACCAAGGACTTCATCACCGCTCTCGGGATCAGCGACGCGTTCCGCGACGCCGGACTCTGCGCCAGGGCTCTGGATGAAGCCTTCTCCGGCGCCCGTCCGTTCGAGGAGGCGATGTCCGCCTATCACCACGAGCGCGATCGGCGCTCGCTTCCGTTCTACGAGTTCACCACACAGCTGGCGACGCTTCAGCCCCTGCCACCCGAGCTCGAGCGGGTGCTGGACGCTGTGCACGGCAACCAGGAGGCGATGGACGGATTCGCGCGCGTCGCCGGCGGCGTCACGCCCCCGGCGGACTTCTTCTCCGAGCAGCACGTACGACGCCGTTTTGCCCGCGCGGGCCCGCCGCCTTGTCGAGAGCGCTGAGCGGGACTTCGTCGCGAGATGCGGTCGAGGGTGTGCGGCAGAAAGAGCAGCTCTGCGCCGTCCGCGAATACCCACGGTGCGTCAGCATTCGCGTCCTCGGTCACCGTCGTGCCGCTCAGGTCCAGCACCACCGTGCGCGTCCTGATGCGAGCAGTCGAAGCTCCTGTGGCCCGGGCTGAAGCTGAGCGTAGGTAGCATGAAGAAGCCGAAGAGATCGCTGGACGGCTGGCACGGGCCGCAGACGACGGGCGACGAAGGTCTGCTCCCCGTTCAGGTGTGCGAACATGTAGAACGTTTGCGCACGCCGTGAGCGATAGTAACCGCTCTGGTCCAGACGCTGCGCGAGCCGCGCGCGGCAGGGTGATCTCGAGCCCGATCGGTCGCAGGTGGAATGAGCCGGACACCGCATGGCGTACGTCCTGACTGGTCACGCCGATACGACGACTCACGGACTCCGAGTGCAAGCGCCCCGATAAGGTTGAACTCCTGTCGCTCGTCTCCGGCGTGTGGGGCGACTGCCATGTGGCGAGCGCTGACCTTCGTCGCGAAGCGGACGGCGACGCCTCGTATTCGGCGTTGTGGCCGCGCTGATCGACGTCGCGGGCGCAGCTTCGCGGTGCTCTCTGGGACTTCATCGATGCAGATCGGGCGGAGTGTGTGCATGCTCTGCGACGGTGTCGGTATCGGGCGCAGGCTCAACAGGAGGTGCGACATCCTCCGCTTCGCGTGGCGACCGCGGTCGGGTGTCGCTGCCGCGCGCGGGAGTACATCTCGTCGCGATTGCCTCGTTGGCGGTCGCCCTGCCGCTGCTGGACGTGCTCGGCCGTTACCCGGCGTTCTTTGCGGCCCACAATGTCACGCGCTGGGGGGTCGTGGCGTTTGCGCTGGTGGTGGTGCTGGGTCCCGCCCTGTGCTTGTTTGGTATCGAGGCGGTCGTCGCACTCGTGAACCGGCGCGCGTGGTATGCCGTGCACCTCGTGTGGGTCGGCGCCCTGAGTGCGCTGCTCGCGCTGACGTTCGTGCGGCGGCTTGGCTGGGCCCCCGCGCCGACCTTTGCGGTCAGCGTTGCGCTCGGCGCGCTGCTCGGCGCTGCCTATGCGCGCTCGGAGGTGGTGCGCTCGGGCTGCTCGGTGCTGGCGCTGGCACCGGCCGTGATCGCCGTCCTGTTCCTGTTCACCTCGAAGACGTCGAGCCTGGTCACCGCGGGCGAGCCTCGTCTGTGGAACGCGCGCGCCGCGTCGGCCGCCCCGGTTGTGGTGTTGGTGCTGGATGCATTTCCGGTGCAGTTGCTCATGGACGACCGGTCACGGATCGACAAGTGGCGGTTTCCGAGCTTCGCGCAGTTCGCCCGCGGTGCCACGTGGTATCCGAACGCGACGACCATCCATGAGAACACCGTGTTCGCGGTGCCCGCGATCCTCGACGGCAAGGTGCCCGAAGGCGGGCAGGAGCCGACCGTGCAGGACCACCCCGAGAACCTTTTCACGCTGCTTGGCAACAGCTACGACATGCGCGTCTCCGAGGAGGCGACGAACCTGTGCCCGGCGCGCCTGTGCGAGCGGCCCAACGATCGCGGCGGGACCGCGCGGCTCACCTTGCTGGCCGACGACGCCAGCCTCGTCTACGAGTACCTGGTCGCGCCCGACGCGCTGCGCGACCGGCTGCCGCCCATCAACGACCGTTGGCGCAACTTCCGCGACTCCCCCGACACAACACGCGGGCAGGCAGTCGCGCGCAACCAGGTGATCGCCCGACTGGTCGGCGGTCAGCGACCTCAGCGCTTCCAGGCCTCGGTTGACGCCATCCGGCCCGGACGGCGGCCCACGCTGGACTTCATGCACGTGCTGCTGCCGCACGAGCCGCTGGAATACCTGCAAACCGGCCAGCGGTACCGGGCCGTTGCCGGCTCAGGGCTCTCCGGCACGCCCTCTTACGACAACGCCTTCCTCACCGAGCAGTCCCTTCAGCGCCATCTTCTGCAAGCGGGCTTCGTTGATCGGCTGCTCGGCCAGTTGATCGCGCAATTGCGCCGCACCGGGCTCTGGGACCGCGCGATGGTGGTCGTTGTCGCCGACCACGGCATCTCCTTCCGCGTCAAACCGACTCCCGCACCACCGTTCGCGGTGGGCAAACTCGGCTACCGCCGTGACTTGACGGCGGAGAACGCCCACGACATCGCCGCGGTCCCGCTGCTGGTGAAGTACCCCGGCCAGCGGAAAGCTGAGATCGACCCCAGGTGGGCGCGGACTACTGACGTCCTCGCCACGATCGCCGACGTGCTCGGCATCCGCCTCCCGTTCCGCGTCGACGGCCGCTCGCTGCGCCAGCCGCGGCCGGTACCCACCACGCTGCGGTTTCAACGCAGCGACGGCACCACGATCACCATCGACCGCGCCACGTTCGAGCGACGCAAGGCACAGTCGCTGGCCCGCCAGGTCGCCCTGCTCGGCAACACCTGGTCCACCGCCTACCGGATCGGTCCTCATCCCGAGCTGATCGGCCGCGCCACGGCTGCGCTCCCCGCGCTGCCCCGCGAGCGGCTCAGCGCAGCGGTCACAGACGCACAACAGCTCGCGCACGTCGAGCCCGACTCGAGCTACTTGCCATCGCACATCGCCGGCAAGCTGAACGGCGCCGACCCGAACGGCCGCGAGTTGGCCTTCGCCCTCAACGGCCGCATTGTCAGCACGGGCCGCAGTTTCGCCGCCCTGGGGCCGCACCAGCTCAACTTCTCCACGATGCTGCCGCCCCGCGCCTTCCGCCGCGGCCTCAACCGGATCGACATCTACCAGATCACGCCCTCGCGCGAACGGCTCGCCCTCGTCCCCCTGGGAAGCGCTCCCGGCCCCTGAGCACGTAGAACCAACCGACCATCCGGGGTTCGGGCAGCACGATTGTTGCTCGCGCCGACCGGCGCAAACGTGAAGGTCTATGCCTTCTCTGACGGACCGCACTCGCTGGCTTGCGCTCCTCGTGCTCTGTTGCGGGGATCTGATGATCGTCCTCGACTCGACGATCGTGAACGTCGCCCTCCCGTCCATCCGGGCGGATCTGGGCTTCTCGGAGACCTCGCTCGCATGGGTGGTGAACGCCTACCTGCTCACGTTCGGCGGCTTCCTGCTGCTCGGTGGCAGGCTCGGTGACCTGTTCGGGCACCGGCGGATGTTCGTCGGCGGCATCGCCCTCTTCACGCTCTCCTCGCTCGCCTGCGGCCTCGCCGGTTCGCAGGAGGTCCTCGTCATCGCCCGCGCGGTGCAGGGCCTCGGCGGCGCCGTGGTCTCGGCCGTCGCGCTCTCGCTGATCATGGTGCTGTTCACCCAGCCCGGCGAGCGCGCGAAGGCGATGGGCATCTTCGGCTTCGTGCTGTCGGGCGGCGGGACCGTAGGCGTGCTGCTCGGCGGCATCCTCACCGACGTCCTGAGCTGGCACTGGATCTTCCTCGTCAACATCCCGATCGGCGTTGCCGTGTATCTGACCTCGCTGCGGCTGCTGCCGCGCAAGGAAGAGCTCGCCGACCGCGAGAGCGTCGACGTGGCCGGCGCGGTCACGGTGACCGCTGCTCTGGTTGCCGCGGTGTACGCGATCGTCAACGGCAACGAGGCCGGCTGGACGTCGGGCCAGACGCTCGGGCTGCTCGCCGCCGCCGTGGTGCTGCTGGGGGCGTTCCTCGTGATCGAGACGCGCGCGCAGCACCCGCTGATGCCGCTGTCGATCTTCCGCCACCGCACCCTCGCGACCGCCAACGTCATGGGAGTGCTCATGGCGGCGGGCTTGTTCGCGGGGTTCTTCCTGTCCGCGCTCTACATGCAGCTGGTGCTCGGCTACAGCCCGCTCGAGGTCGGGTTTGCGTACCTGCCGCAGACGCTGGTCTGGGGCGGCGTGTCGCTGTTCCTCTCCGACAAGCTGGTGATGCGGTACGGAATCAGGATGCCGATCGTCATCGGCTTCCCGGCCTTCGCCCTTGGCATCCTGCTGTTCGCGCGCGCACCGGTCGACGGCAACTACTTCGTCGACATACTGCCCGCGATGCTGCTGCAGGGCTTCGGCGCCGGCATCGCGTTCAATCCGCTGTTGCTGGCCGCGATGGGCGACGTCGAACCGCAGGACTCCGGCCTCGCGTCGGGCGTCGTGAACACCGCGTTCATGATGGGCGGCGCGCTCGGTCTGGCGATCCTCGCCAGCGTCGCGGACTCGCGCACGGACAGCCTGCGGGCCTCCGGCGAGGGCGCGCTTGAGGCGCTCAACGGCGGCTACCACTTGGCGTTCCTGATCGGCGCGGTGTTCGCCGCCGGCGCGGCGGTGGTGGGCGGGGTGTTCCTGCGGCCGCAGCAACAGCCGGCCATGCACGGCGCCGGAGCGCCGGCCGCAGAGGCGGCCTAACCGATTCCGAGCGCGTCGCGGATCTCCTCCGCGACGCGCTCGACGCCCCTTCGCTCGCAACTAGCGGGCAAGCGGGCCTCGTACTCGGGGGGTGGGACTCGAACCCACAACCCTTCGGTTAACAGCCGAATGCTCTGCCGATTGAGCTACCCCCGAAGGCAGATGACCGGCGGATCATCTCCACGGATCATCGGCGGAAAGGGTAGCCGCTTGAACAGCGGCTCGACCTCAGCTCAGTCGGTGGCGGATGCGGTCGAGGACCTGCTGGCGCTCGGCCGCGAGATCGCGGATGTGCTCGTGGCCTTCGGTGCGGGCTGTGGCGATCCGGCGGTCGAGGTTGTGGAGGTCGAGCTGCAGGGCCTCCAGCTCGAGCTTCGCCGGCGTGGCCTCGAGCTCGCCGGCGCGGATGACGAGCTCGGCGACGAGCCGAGCGAGCGCCTCGTCGCCCGCCGGCAGCTCGCCGGCCGGGGAGCGCAGGCGGCCGCGGAGGTACTCGGCGGCGCGGCGGGTCGCCGGTGCGGAGAACAGCTGCTCCAGGTCGGCGGCCGCGAGCCGCTCCTCCCCCTCCTCGGGCAGCGCCAGGCAGTAGGCGAGGAAGGCGCGCTCGGACTGCTCGCGGCGGTCGAGCGCGGCGTGGGCGCCGTTCGCTCGCGGCGAGCCCTGGTCTGGGACCGCCCGGCGCGGACCGCCCGCCAGCACCGAGGCGACCAGGCTGTCCGTGAGCCCGAGCCGGCCGGCGACGAGCTGGACCAGCTCGTCGCGCAGGACGCTCGGCGGCAGCGGGCGGATCGCCGCGGCGGCGGCCTCGAGCGCCTGGTCGCGGCCCTCAGTCGTGCGCGCGTCGCCGCGGCCGAGCGCCTGCTCGACCTCGAAGCGCGCGAGCGGGACGGCCTTCTCGAGCAGGGCCGCCATGGCCGCGCCGCCCTGGTTCTGGACGACGTCGGCGGGGTCTGATCCCGCGGGCAGGCGGACGATCTTGAACTCGACGGCGCGGCCGGAGCGGGCGCGGTTGACGTCCCGCAGCGCGGCGACGCTGCGCGAGACCGCCGCCTGGCCGGCGGCGTCGGGGTCCTGGCAGAACAGCGCGGTCGGCGCGAGCCGGGCCAGGGCCGAGACCTGGCGGTCGGTGAGCGCGGTGCCCATCGAGCCGACGACCTCCTGCACGCCCGCCTGCCGCAGCGCGACGGCGTCCGTGTAGCCCTCGACCAGCACCACGCGCCCCGCGCGGGCGGCCGCGGCACGGGCGAGGTCGGCGCCGTAGAGGACCTCGTTCTTGTGGAAGACCGCGTTGTCGGACGAATTGAGGTACTTCGGGCGGTCGTCGGGGCGCAGCGCCCGGGCGCCGAAGCCGAGCACCCGGCCCCGCTCGTCGCACAGCGGGAACATCAGCCGGCCGCGGAAGCGGTCGATCACCCCGCGGCCGTCGCGCCGCTGCTGGGCGAGCCCGCACGCCAGCAGCTCGTCCTCGCTGTAGCCGGCGCGCACCGAGGCGCCGACCACGCGGTCGTAGGCGCCCGGCGAGTAGCCGACGCGGAACTCGCGCAGCGTCGCCTCCTCCAGCCCGCGTCCGGTCAGGTACTCGCGCGCACCCGCGGCCTCGCCGCTCTCCCACAGCAGCCGCACGTAGTAGGCGGCCGTGCGCTCGAGCAGCGCGTGCAGACGGTCGGACCGCTCGCGCCGCGCCGCGGCGGCGGGATCCTCGGCCTCGCGCTCGAGCTCGATGCCCGCGCGATCGGCCAGCCACTCGAGCGCGCCCCCGAAGTCGAGCCCCTCGGTCTCCATGACGAACGAGAAGACGTCGCCGCCCGCGCCGCAGCCGAAGCAGTGGTAGAGCTTCTCCACGGGGTCGATCCCGAACGACGGCGTCCGCTCGTCGTGGAACGGGCACAGGCCCTGCAGCCGGCGGGTGCCCGAGCGCTTGAGCTCCGTGCGGGCGCCCACGAGCTCCTCGAAGTCGATCGCGTCCCGGACCCGCTCGCGGGAGTCCTGCGTGTAGCGAGGCACTAGATGACCGGGGGCCGGCGCCAGCCCCCGCGGGGACGCGTCTGATCGAGCTGGGCGGTGCACGGGGGCGAAGCCGATAGCGGGGTTATCGGCGAGCCCGCGGGTGCCGATCCAGCGAAGGTCAGACGTGGCATCCGCGGGTGCTGGGGTCGGTTCCCGGTCATCTAGACCGCGAGGCCCTGCGGTACGAACCGCTCGGTCCAGGCGCGGATGGCGTAGCGGTCGGTCATCCCCGCCAGCCAGTCGATCACGCGGTCGTCCAGCGCCTCGCCCGGCGGCAGCTCCTCCGGGTGCTCCACGTACCACTCGAACAGCCCGCGCAGGACCCGCTCGATCCGAGCGTGCTCGGCGCGGGCGATCGGGCCGAGGTAGACGTTCTCGAACATGAACGTGCGCAGGCGGAGCATCGCGCCGCCGACCTCGTCGCCCTGCACGATGTCCCCCGCCCGCTCGGAGTGCTCGACGAGGTCGTGCACCAGGCGGTCGATCCGCGACGAGCCGGTGTCGCCCAGGATCGCGATCTCCTCGGCCGGCAGCGCCCGCACGTCGAGCACCCCGGCGCGGATCGCGTCGTCGATGTCGTGGTTGATGTAGGCGATCCGGTCGACCAGCCGGACGATCTTGCCCTCCAGCGTGGCCGGCTCGCCCGCGCCGGACGAGTGGCGCAGGATCCCGTCCCGCACCACGGCCGTGAGATTGAGCGGCTCGATCGTCTCGACCACCCGCAGCGAGTGCTCGTTGTGCCGGAACCCGCGCCCGAAGCGCTCGCGCCCGCACGCGTCGAGCACCGCCTCGCCGATGTGCCCGAACGGCGGGTGCCCGACGTCATGGCCGAGCCCGATCGCCTCCGTGAGGTCCTCATTGAGGCGCAGCGCCCGCGCGACGGTGCGGGAGATCTGCGTGGCCTCGAGCGTGTGGGTCAGCCGCGTCCGGTAGTGGTCGCCCTCCGGGGCGACGAACACCTGCGTCTTGTGCTTGAGCCGCCGGAACGACTTGGAGTGCACGATCCGGTCGCGGTCGCGCTGGAACGGGGTGCGCAGCCGGCAGTCCGGCTCCTCGTGCTCGCGCTCGGCCGGGTAGGAGCGCGCAGCCAGGGGCGACAGGTGCGCTTCCTCGAAGGCCTGGATGCGGGCGGCATAGTCGTCGGCGACGAGCACGCCATCCATTCTGACCGCCCCCGCGGCCGGTACGGCGCAATGCATCGAAAACCGACGGGTGGTGCGGGGTTTTTGTGCAGAGGCGCGCCTAACGTCCGCTCCTTCGAGCGTTTCAGTCTCGCGTCACCACTTCACGTGTCGGCTGCGGTGGCTGCCGATCCTGGTGCGCTTGCCGGTGAACGCGTACGTCCAGTACGCCTTGCCGTTCTCCGCGTACACCCAGACCGCCGCGATGCCCTTGTACCGCTGGCGCTTGACGCGGAAGCTCAGCCGGCAGTTGAAGCTGCTGGAGCTGAACCTCGAGCACGAGCGGCGCAGCTTGCGGATCTTGCCGTTGGTGTGCTCGCGGATCAGGGACTTGACGTAGCTGGGCAGCCAGGACCGAGCCAGGTAGGTGTTGACCGGCTGAATGGCGGTGCCGCCTCCGCCGACGGGGATCGGCGGATGGGCGACGGTCAGCGGCCAGTTGCGCATCTCCGCACCGGCCACCCACGCGAACCCGAACGGACCGCCGGCGCCACACCGATCAGAGATCCTCGGATAGAAGCTGGTGATCCCGATCAGCTTCCAGCGGGCTTCCTGCTGGTCCCAGATCAGCAGCGGGCCGCCACTGTCACCGTGGGTGACGCAGTCGACCGTCGCGCTGTTCGGAGCGTTGTTCGCGCACACGTGGATCGCCCCGTAGAAGTGCTGCACGCCGGGGCTGGTGGGATCCAGGAACGCCTCCGCGCACCGATTGTCGCCCCACATGTCGAAATCCGCGGCGCGCAGGTACTGGTCGTACAGCGGGTGGTCGTGGTCGTAGTTGTAATGACCGAAGCCGAGGACGGTCCCCGACGAGTTCCAGTCGTCCGGGGTGCCGATCGGCACCGGTGCGATCGTGGTCACCGGTCGATCCAGGAACAGGACGGCGATGTCGTAGAACGCGTGGTTGGTATGCACGCCGATGTGCGGCAGGTACGCCTTCGGGTGCACCGCCACCCCGGTGACGTTCCGGCGTTCACCCTGGGTTGTGAGCGTCAGGTCGCGGCGACCGACCAGCACCTGGAACTTCGACGCGGGTCGCGGCGTCTTGCTGTCCGAACCGACAACGCAATGCGCGGCGGTCAGGACCCGCTGCGGCGCGATCAGCACACCAGTGCAGGACTGGCGGCCAAGGTCGCCGTTGGTGGCGGTCCGGGTCGGGTCCACAAGCGACGTGGTGTACAGCGCGAAGTCCGCGCGCGGGTAGTACCCGCCGGCGATGCTCGTCCTGGCGGTCGGCCCTCCGCCGTCACCGTTCACCGGTCCGGCGTGCGCCGGCGCGGCCAGCGCCAGCACGCACGCGACCACGGCGCACACGACCAGCATGACGCGTGTGCGCCCTGTATCGCCCGCGGCGTCCGAGCCGCATTCATCCGTGCCAACCATGCGTCCCTCCCCAGGGGGCTTAGAGCACTCCGAAGCTCCCACCATATGCAGCGCACCGGAGAACTGACAACTGCTCGGCACCTCGGCCTGACCCTCCGTCTAGGTGCACGCGTGGCGGGAAGTACGAACAGGCCAGCGTGTGCGAACGCCGCGCCGGGGCGCCCGCTCAGCTGATCTGGCTCATCACCCCGTTCCAGAACGCGCCGAACCGGTTGTCGAAGTACGAGCTGATGCCCCACGTCCCGAACCCGTTCGCGCCGTCATAGCCGCGGTTGTTGACGCCGACGATCGTCCACGAGCCGTTGGGCAGCAGCGCCCACACCGGCCCGCCGCTGGACCCGCCGTTCATCTCGCACAGGCCGGTGGCGATGTTGTAGCTGGACCACGTGTACGGGAAGTTGTTGTTGGTCTCGCCGTCCCAGCGCATGTCGCAGTACCACTGGTAGCCGCCGTACCCCCACGCTGCGGTGGCGAACGAGAACGACGCCGGGTAGCCGGAGCGGATGATGCGCGTGCCGACCGGGACCTGCGCGTTCCACGTCAGCCCGTACAGGCCGGTGTACTGGCCGGCGTGCCGACCGGTGCTGTCGGGCTGGAGGACCACCAGCCCCCAGTCCTGGCCGCCGTCCTCGTTCTTCCATGCGTTCGGCACGAACGCGTTCGCGACTCGGTACACGCCCCACTTGCCGACGTTGCCGCTGGCGGTCCACGTGTTGCCCGGCACCACCTGCATCTTGTTGATGTCGTAGTAGCCGTACGAGCCCTTACCGTCGTGCACGTTGGCGAACAGGCAGTGCGCGGCTGTGAGGACCACGCCGTTGAGCACCATCGTCCCCGAGCACCAACCCCTGCCCGTTGAGGTAGAAGCGCACGACCGACGGATTGAGCGGGTTGTTCACGCCGCTCGAGTACTTGGCCGCCGCCTTGGCCAGCGGCGCGCTGACCGCCGGACCGCCGGTCGCGGACGCGGCGCCCTTGAGCAGGCTGCGACAGCGCACCTTCTTGCCGCGGCGCTTGACGCACACCTTCTGCGCGACGCCATGCTTGTAGAACCGGCAGGTCCGCTTGCCGCGCCGTGTCGTGCACTTTCGAACGAGCTTGCCGCCGCGCCGGTACCGGCAGGTGCGGGTGCGGACGCCGTGGCGGACCGTGGTCTTGCACGAGCGCCGCAGCTTGCCTGCCGGTTCGTGGATGATCTTCGGGCCACCCTTCTCGGGAGGGATGAGCTTCCCGCCGCCGGGCGCGGGCGGCGGGGTCGAGGACCGTTGCGGGCTGGTCACCGGGTTCGCGCCGCCGCCGACGCTGGCAGGCGGGGCCGACGGCGCTGGCGCCGGCCCGAACTGGATGCTGCCGCCCGTGTTCGAGTAGCCAGGGGCTTGCGCGTAAGCGTCTGACGCGACCGCGAACAGGACGAGCAGGGCAACGGCCGCGCCGAAACCAGCGGAGCGCATACGGGTCTCCTCAGCGAAAGTGAGTGTGTCCCGCACGAGCCGCCCGCCGACTCGTGACGGCGGCGCCGACCCTATATGAGGTGCATCGAACACACAGAAAACCTGACCGGACGGCTAGCCGACGCGGCCGACGAAGCGACTCCTACGAGTGGGCGATCGCGGCCTGTGCGGCCGCCACGCGGGCGATCGGGACGCGGAAGGTCGAGCAGGAGACGTAGTCGAGGCCGGCCATGTGGAAGAAGTCGATCGACTCCGGGTCTCCCCCGTGCTCGCCGCAGATCCCGAGCTTGAGCCCCGGATGCGCCTCGCGGCCCACCCACGCGGCCAGGCGGACGAGCCAGCCGACGCCGGGCTTGTCGATCGTCTCGAACGGCGAGCGGTCGATGATCTTGCGCTCCATGTAGACCGGTACGAACTTGGACTCCACGTCGTCGCGTGAGAAGCCCAGCGCGGTCTGCGTGAGGTCGTTGGTGCCGAACGAGAAGAAGTCGGCGTGCTCGGCGATGCGGTTCGCGATGAAGCACGCCCGCGGCAGCTCGATCATCGTGCCGACCGTGTAGTCCTCGCGCTGCGTCAGGCCGTGCTCGTCGCCGATCCGCACGACGAGCTCGCGCAGGATCTCCAGCTCGTGCTCGTAGTCGATGAGCGGGATCATGATCTCCGGGTGCGGCGGCTCGTCCATCGCCGCGGCGGCCCGCATGATCGCCTCGACCTGCATCTCGTAGATCTCCGGGTACAGGATCCCGAGCCGGCAGCCGCGGGTGCCGAGCATCGGGTTCTCCTCGTGGATCTGCTCGACGCGCGTGAGCGTCTTCTCGAGCTGCTCGAGGTCGTCGGAGACCTCGATCCGTGCCCGCTCGACCTGCGCGCGCAGGTCCGGCAGGTTCTTGAGGAACTCGTGCAGCGGCGGGTCGAGCAGCCGGATCGTCACCGGGAGGCCCTTCATCGCCTCGAACAGGCCCTCGAAGTCCTCCTGCTGGAGCGGCAGCAGCTCGGCCAGGGCCGCGCGGCGGCCCTCCTCGTCGTCGGCCATGATCATCGCCCGCATCTTGGGCTGGCGGTCCTCGTCCATGAACATGTGCTCGGTCCGGCACAGGCCGATGCCCTCGGCGCCGAGCTCGCGGGCGCGCGTGGCATCCGACGGGGTGTCGGCATTGGCGCGCACGCCGAGCCGGCGCACCTCGTCGGCCCACTCGAGCACGCGCTCGAAGTGCTCGTTGACCTCTGGGTCGACCAGCGGCACGTCCTCCAGCGTCACGCAGCCCTTCGTGCCGTCGATGGCGATCCGGTCGCCCTCGCCGACCTTCGTGCCGTCGACGGTGATCGTCTTGGCCTTGAGGTCGATCGCCAGCGCGCTCGCGCCGACCACCGCCGGCCGGCCCATGCCGCGCGCCACCAGCGCCGCGTGCGAGGCCTTGCCGCCCTCGGAGGTGAGGATCCCCTTGGCGGCGTGGAAGCCGGCGACGTCGTCGGCCTCGGTGAACGGGCGGACGAGGATCACGTCCCGGCCCTCGTTCCCCGCCGCTACCGCGTCCGCGGCCGTGAACACCACCTCTCCCTTGGCCGCGCCCGGCGACGCGTTGACGCCCTTGGCCAGCACCTCGAACTCCGCCTTGGGATCGAACGTCGGGTGCAGCAGCGCGTCGAGCGAGTTCGGGTCGATCGTCGCGAGCGCCTCCTCCTTGGTCAGCAGCTCCTCGTCGACCGCGTCGCACGCGAACCGCACCGCCGCCTGCGCCGGCCGCTTGGCGTTGCGCGTCTGGAGCATGAACAGCTGCCCGTCCTGCACCGTGAACTCGGTGTCCTGCATGTCCTTGTAGTGCTTCTCGAGCGTGCGCAGGATGTCCATCAGCTGCTCGTGCGCCTCGGGCATGACCTCCTTCATCTCGGCGATGTCGCGCGTGTTGCGCACGCCGGAGACCACGTCCTCGCCCTGGGCGTTGACCAGGAAGTCGCCCGACGGCTCGGGCGCGCCGGTCACCTCGTCGCGGCTGAACGCGACGCCGGTCGCCGACTCGTCACCCGTGTTGCCGAACACCATCTGCTGCACGTTGACCGCGGTGCCCCACTCGTCGGGGATGCGGTTGATCCGCCGGTACTGGACGGCGCGCTCGCCGGTCCAGGAGTCGAACACGGCGCGGATCGCCTGCCGCAGCTGCTCCTGCGGGTCCTGCGGGAAGTCGTAGAGGTCCTGGAAGCGCCGGGTGAGCTCCTTCAGCGCGTCGACGTCGAGCTCGGTGTCCTCCTTGACGCCGCGATCGGCCTTGACCTCCTTGATCGCGTCCTCGAACTTCTCGCCCTCGATCCCGCGCGAGACGTTGCCGAACATCTGCACGAACCGCCGGTAGGAGTCCCACGCGAAGCGGTCGTTGTCGGTCGCCCGCGCGAGCCCCTCGACCGACGTGTCGTTGAGCCCGAGGTTGAGGACGGTGTCGAGCATCCCCGGCATCGACTCGCGCGCGCCGGAGCGGACCGAGACGAGCAGCGGATCCTCGTCGTCGCCCAGCCGCTTGCCGGCGTGCTCCTGCAGCCGCTCGAGCGCCTCGGCGACCTGCTCGGCCATCCCCTCGGGCTCCTCCTGGCCGGCCTTCATGTAGGCGACGCACGCCTCCGTGGTGATCGTGAACCCCGCCGGAACCCGGTCGGCGCCCAGCACCCGAGTCATCTCCGCGACGTTCGCGCCCTTGCCGCCGAGAAGGTCGCGCATGTCCTTCGACCCCTCGGCGAAGTCGTAGACCCACTGGTCCATGCGCGCGATCCTACCCCCGGCCGACCGGCCTGAGGCGCACGTGCCCGTGGTGTTCCAGCGTTTCGAGAATCGCGCGCTCCGCCTGGGCGAGCGCGCGTGGCTCGGCGTCGGGTGCCTCGGCGAGCGGCCTGCCGAGCGCGGTCACGAGGAAGTCGACGGCATCCTGGTCGAGCGCGAACGCGCTCGCCTCGCAGGCCGTGCAGACCACGCCGCCCGCGGCGCCCGAGAAGCCGACGAGGTGCTCCTGCTCGCCGCAGGAGGCGCACGAGGCCAGGTGCGGTGCGAAGCCGGCCGCCAGCAGCAGCTTGAGGCGGAACGCGAGCGCGTTGGCGCGCCCCGCCCGCGCGGGGTCGCCGTCGAGCAGCGCCAGCTCGTTGGCGAGCAGGTGGTAGACGCCGGCGTGCGGGTCGCCGTCGTCGAACACGCGCGCCACGGCCTCGCAGGCCCGGGCGGCGCCGTCGAGCGCCCGGGCGTCCTCGCGCAGGCGCGGATGGGCGGCCAGCGTCTCGACGCTGGTGACGGTCAGCAGGTCGCTCCTGCCCTCGTAGAGCACGAGCTCGAGGCGGAAGAACGGCTCCAGCCGCCCGCCGAAGCGCGACCTGGTCTTCCGCACGCCCTTGGCGATCACGCTCACTCGCCCGCGGTCCGGGGTGTACAGGTGCAGGATGCGATCGGCCTCCCCGTAGCGGAGGCTGCGCAGGACGATGCCCTCGGTCTTCAGAGAACCGGCCACGCTATATTTCGTGAAGTCTTGAGCAGGGTCACTGTGTACACGACGGAGCCGTGTGGGTTCTGCCGCGTGGCAAAGGCGCTACTCGCCAAGCGGAACGTCCCGTTCGCCGAGGTCAACCTCGCGAAGGATCCGTCCGGGCGCGCCGAGCTCGTGCGGCTCACCGGCATGATGACGTTCCCCCAGGTCGTCATCGACGACCGGCCGATCGGCGGCTACCAGGAGCTGGTCGCGCTCGACCGCTCCGGCGGGCTGGCGAGCTCACCGAAGCCGCGGCTTAGGCCGCGCGTCCGGGCCCACGACGCATTCCGGCAGGCCCGGCCCGCGTCTGCCGGCACCCGGCATCCGGTCACGTGCCACCAGCATGCTCGCGGATGCCGTGCGGCGGCAGACACGACCCGGACTACGCCGGGTTATGCGCCGTGAGCCCGGACACGCGGCCTCGGCTGGCAGCGCTCGCAGACGTACGTGCCGCGACCGGCGGCCCGCAGCTTGCGCACGGTCGTGCCGCAGCGCGTGCACGGCTCCCCCTCGCGCAGGTGCACGAGGAAGCGGTCCTGGAACGTGCCGGCGACGCCGTAGGGGTCGCGGAAGTCGTCGATGCTCGCGCCCTTGGACTCGATGCCGAGCGCCAGCGACTCGACGACCGCGTCGCGCAGCGCCTGCGCCTGCGGGCGCGTGAGCCGGTTGGCCGGCCGCAGCGGGTGGATGCGCGCGCGGAACAGCGCCTCGTCGGCGTAGATGTTGCCCACCCCGGCCACGCGCTGCTGGTCGAGCAGGAACGCCTTGACCGGAGCGCGCGACGTCTTCGCCAGCGCGTGCAGGTAGGCACCCGTGAACGCGTCGTCGAACGGCTCCGGGCCGAGCCGCGCGGCGAAGAACGCGTCGAGCGCGGCGCCGCCCAGCGCCAGCTCGCCGGTCCCGAAGCGCCGGGGGTCCGTGTACGCGAGGTCGTGGTCGCCGAGCCGGAACCAGACGCGCGTGTACGGCGGGGCGCCCGGCGGGTCGATGAGCAGGGTCCCGGTCATCCGCAGGTGCTGCAGGAGGAAGACGTCGTCGGACAGCTCCCAGACGAGGTACTTGCCGCGCCGGCCGAGGCGCTCGATCACCCGGCCCTCGACGGCGTCGGCGACCTCGCGGCCGGCGAGCGGCCGCGTCCAGCGCTCGTCGAGCACCTCCAGGCGCTCCAGCGTCCGCCCCTCGACATGTGGCGCGAGGTGCCGACGGATCGTCTCGACCTCGGGGAGCTCGGGCATCGGAAGGTAACGTCGCACGAAGGTCGCCGGGTGGGGTTTCCGGCGACCGGAGGGCGAAACCTTACTTCAGGTCGTCGAGCCCGATCCCGAGCTCGCGCCGTACGGCGCGCTCGGCGAGCTGCCGTCCCGGCGGGCCGCGGAGCGTGTCGTCGTTGAACACGTCGTAGAGCTTCAGCAGCCGCCGCGCGCCGAACCGGTCGACGATCGCGAACGCCGCCGCCGAGCTGGCGCCGTAGGCGTTCGCCTGCGCGTCGCCGCTCAGCCGTGCGATCGCGCCCGGGGCCGAGAGCTTCCCGAGGTCCGGATCGGGCGGCGGCGTCCGCCGGTCGCCAGACGCGTACATCGCCACGCCCTCGGCGAGCCACGCCGGCGTGCGGCCCGACGTGACGCCGGCCAGCGCCGCGTGCGTGAGCTCGTGGGCGATCGTGCGGCGCCGCCCTTCCGGGTCCTGGCTCGCGAACGCGCTGTAGACGACGAGCAGCCGCAGCGACACCACGCGCGAGACGGCCTGCGCGGCGCCGCGCTCGACGATCGCCGCGTCCGCGATCGCCGCCAGCGTCTCCAGGCCGCGGATCTGCGTGGTCAGGGCGCGCGCCTGGGCGGCGTCGGCGGCCACGATCACCAGGTACCGCTTGCGCAGCCGGCCGCTCTCCAGCCGCGCGCGCATGGCCGCGTAGCCGTCCTCCAGCGCCCCCAGCAGCTCGTCGACCGGCACCGACTCCGGCACGAGGACGACGAAGTGCCGTGTCCGGCGCTCCGTGAACCGCGCGACCTCCCACGGCGGCAGACCGCGGCGGCCTCCCATCCGGGCGATCCGCCAGCGGCCGCCGCGCTTGACGAGGTCGACGCGGCGGACCGACTGGTAGCTGCTGCGCACGCCGCCGATCTCGTACTGCTCGAGCACCCGGGCATGGGCGCGGCGCCCGGTCACAGTGACGCGGCCGGGGTCGAGCACGACGTCGCGCACGAGCAGCGCCCGCGCGCGCGGCGCCGCCTCCAGGGCGGCCGCCCGGCGGCGGAGCGTGTCCGCGATCAGCTGCTCGTCGGTGGGCGCCGCCGGTGTGGCGCGGGCGGCCGGTGAGGTCGGCGCCGGCGTGGGCGACGGCGCGCGCCCGCCCCCGCATCCCACCAGGGCGAGCACGAGCACCGCCGCGGCGGCTCTCACGGCACGAACGGATCGCCTGGCAGGCCGCGCGTCACGGCCGGCCAGCCAGCGCAACGCCGAGGCTCCGACGTCGGCGAACGGCCCGTCGTTGCGACGCCCGTCGCCCGCGAACCGCGCGAGCAGCGGGGCGTGCTCGCGCGTGTGGTCGGTGCCCGGGTGGGTCGGGTCACAGCCGTGGTCGGCGGTGATGACGAGCAGGTCGCGCGCCGGGTCGAGATGCTCGAGCCACTCCCCCACCGCCGCATCGATCTCCTTCAGCGCGCCGTGGAATCCCGGGACGTCGTTGCGATGCCCGAAGACCTGGTCGGTCTCGACGAGGTTGCTGAACACCAGCCCGGCGTCGAGCTCGCGGATGAGCTCGCCGGTGGCGGCGATGGCGGCGGCGTTGGTGGAGCCCTTGTGCTGGACGTCGACCCCGACCCCGTTGAACACCTGGCCGATCTTGCCGACCGTGTGGACCGGGATCCGTTCGGCCTGCAGCTCCTGCAGGTACGAGTGGCCGGGCGGGTCGAGCGCGATGTCGCGCCGCCCCTCGGTGCGGGTGAAGCTCCCGGGCTCGCCGCGGAACGGGCGCGCGATGATGCGGCCGACGGCGTGCTCGCCGGTCATGATCTCGCGCGCCGCCGTGCAGGCGGCGTACAGCTCGTCGGCCGGGACGACGTCCTCGTGGGCGGCGATCTGCAGCACCGAGTCGGCCGACGTGTAGACGATCAGGTCGCCGGTCCGCATGTGCTCGGCGCCGTACTCGTCGATCACCTGCGTGCCGGAGTACGGCCGGTTGCAGAGGATCCCGCGACCGGTGGCCGCGCGCAGCGCGTCGAGGATCTCGTCCGGGAACCCGTCGGGGTAGGTGCGCAGCGGGACCGGCGTGATGACGCCCATCAGCTCCCAGTGGCCGGTGATCGTGTCCTTGCCCGGCCCGAGCGGGTGCAGCCGGCCGTGGACGACTGGGTGCTCGACCGGCGGCGCGCCCGCGAGCGGCATGATGTTGCCGAGCCCGAGGCCGGTCAGCACGGGCAGTTCGAGACCGCCCAAAGCCTCGGCCACGTGCCCGAGCGTGTTCGCTCCCGCGTCGCCGTACTCGGCGCTGTCGGGAAGCTCTCCCGCCCCACAAGCGTCGATGACCACGACAAACGCTCGCAATGTAACGTCGCACGATATCCGTCGCTGTCGGCGGCTCCGCGCGGCAGGCGGTGAACGCGACGGAGATCGGGCGAAACCGGATCTCCGTCAGAGCAGGTCGGCGATAAGCCGGGCCGCACGGGCGGCGCCGTCACGCTCGACGTCCTGCGGCGGCGGCTGGTCGACCGCCTCGCGGATCCCGGCGGCGATCGTCTCCGGCGTCGCGGCCGCGAGGTCGATCGCCCGGCCGGCGCCGTAGCGCTCCAGCCGGTGCCGCACGTGCACGTTCTGCTCGAAGTGCCGGGCCAGCGGCGCGTACAGGAAAGGCGTCTTGGCCGCGGCGAGCTCCATGCACGTGGTGAGGCCGCCCTGGGTCACCGCGACGTCGCAGGCCGCGAGCCGGCGCGAGAGCTCGTGCACGTACGGCACGACCTCGACGTCGGCCGGCGCCGACAGCGACGCCGGGTCGATCCGCGGGCCGCACACGACGGTCATCCGCAGGTCGATCAGCGAGGCGGCGTCGATCACGCGCTGCAGCAGGCCCGCGCCGACACCGGAGCCGCCGACGGTGACGATGCACTCGCGCTCGCGGTCCACGGGCTGGCCCGCGCCCGGGGCCAGGACGTAGCCCGAGAAGTCGAAGTGGTCCTGGACCCAGGGCCGGATGGCGGGGAGCCCGTCGCCGAACGTGTCCGGCACGACGTCCTCCGGCGAGCCGACGAAGATCGCCCGGTCGCGCACGCGCGGGAAGCGGGCGATCTGCTCGATCATCTCGGCGTTGTAGTCGGCGGTCAGGCGCGCCTCCTCCTCGCCGCCCTCGGGCATCGGGATCCAGCCCACGAAGTCGGTCAGGAAGGCGTACGCCGCGCGCTTGAGCTCCGGGTTCTCGTGCAGGTAGTAGTCGAGCTCCCAGGCCTCGTCGCCGATCCACAGGTCGTACGACTCGTCGCGCACGACGTCGTCGAACACCATGAAGTTGGCCAGCAGGATCTCGTCCATCCGGCGCCAGGCCTGGAACACGTTGAGCTCGTGCTCGCGCGACTCGGCCGCGATGTGGCGCGACTCGTTGGCCAGCAGCGCGCTGGCGGGATGGATGCGCTCGCCGCAGGCCTCGAGCACGCGAGTGACCGGGTCCTGGGCCAGCCAGTCGATCTCCAGGTCCGGGTGCAGGGCTCGCAGCTCACGCGCGATGGCCACGTCCCGCCAGGCGTGGCCGAGCCCGATGGGCGACGAGACGTAGAGCGCGCGGCGGCGACGCGTGAGCGCGCGGCGCCACCGCGACGGAGGCGCCGGCCGGTCGTAGGCGCGCTCGGCGAAGTCGCGCACCATGTGGTTGAAGCGCACCGGATCGCGCGCGTTGAAGCAGTGGCCGGCGCCCTCGAGGGTGACGAGCTCGGCGCCGGTGATCTCGGCGAAGGCGGCCGAGCGATCGGCCGGCACGAGACGGTCCTCGTCACCCTGGGTGACGAGCAGCGGGCAGCTCAGCCGCGCGAGCCGGTCGAAGATCTCCGCCTCGGGCAGGCCCGGCGCGTCGATCGTGTGCACGAGCGTCTCGGGGTCGGTCTCCAGCCCCCACCCGACGCTGTCCTCGAACTGCTTGGTCGAATGCGGCTCGCTGAAGCACTCGCCGAAGAAGAAGTCGAGGTAGCCGCGGTAGTCGCGGGCCCACGAGTGGCGGTTCGCGCGCGCCCAGCCCTCGTACGACGGCAGGTCAGCGTCGAACGAGTGGCCGGTGCGCGCGGGAACGGGCGGGGTGAGAGGGAGTGCCGGGGAGAGGAAGATCGCTCCGCGGATGCGTTCCGCGTGCTCGGTGCACAGCACCAGCCCGGCCGGGGCGGTGCCGCATTGGACGACGGCCACGCAGTCGGCGACGCCGACCTCGTCCATCACCGCGATCGCGTCCTCGACGGTCTTGCGCGGTCCGTAGGCGTCGACGGTCTGCGGGCGGTCGGAGCGGCCGTTGCCCCGCGCGTCGAAGGTGATGACCCGGAAGTGGCGGGCCAGGTACGGGACCTGCGCCTTCCAGAAGCGCGAGTGGACGATCGCCCACGGCGGGAGCAGGAGGATCGTCTCCTCGCCCTCGCCGAACACCTCGTAGGCGATGCGGACGCCATCGACGGAAGCCCATCCGGACTGACGGGGAGGGAGTGCCCGAGACGGCTCGATGACGTCCGCGATCGCCATGGGTCAGGCCGGGACGCCCGCCTGCAGGGACTTGACGGCGTCGGTGGTCAGCGCCTGGCCGCCGAGGCCCCAGTCGCCGCTCTTGACCTCGTCGATGACGACCCAGGTCACGCCGCGCATGTTCTCACCTTCGATCTCGACCATCGTGTCGGTGAGCTTCTCGATCATGGCGTGCTTCTCGTCCTCGTTGAAGACACCTTCGATGAGCCTGACGTTGACGAGGGGCATCTCATTCTCCTGAACTAGTTGGTCGTTCGACCGACCAAACATATTGCTATGCTGCCCGCATGTCAAGTGAGGTCGACGGACGCTCGGCTCGCGGCCAGGCGACGCGGCAGCGCATCGTCGATGCGGCGCGCGACGTCCTGGTCGCCCACGGACACGGCGGAGCGAGCACGCGCGCGGTGGCCGACGCGGCGGGGGTGCACCTCTCCCAGGTCCACTACCACTTCGGTGGCCGCCAGGGCCTGCTCGTGGAGGTCCTGCATCAGGAGAACGACTCGTTGCTCGCGCGGCAGCGTGAGCTCTACGCCGCTTCCGGACTCCTGTCGGAGAAGTGGCGCATCGCGTGCGACCTCCTCGACAGCGACCTGGAGTCGGGCTACGTGCGCGTGCTGTGGGAGCTGTGGGCGGCCGGGCTGACCGATCCCGAGCTCGCCGCCGGCTGGCGCGGGGCGATGCAGGGCTGGCGTGACCTGCTCGAGTCGGTGTTCGCCGCCTGGGCGGAGGAGCTCGACGTCGAGCTGCCGCTGCGGCCGCGCGCGCTCGCGACGATGGTCGGGAACATCTTCGAAGGCATCGAGATCGAGCTGCTCGCCGGGGTCGAGGCGCCGCACCGCGAGGTGCTCGACGCCATCGGCGACCTCATCGCGCGTGCTGAGATCGAGCCCGCGGGTGCGCCTCGAAGTACACGTCCTTGAGGCGCTCGGCCGAGAGGTGCGTGTACACCTGCGTCGTGGCGATGTCTGCGTGGCCGAGCATCTCCTGCAGTGAGCGCAGGTCGCAGCCACCCGCCAGTAGGTGGGTCGCGAACGTGTGGCGGAGCGTGTGCGGGCTCATCTTCCCGTCGAGCCCCGCGCTGCGCGCGTGGCGCTGCACGATCTTGTAGAGACCCTGCCGGGTGAGCCGCCCGCCGCGGTGGTTGAGGAACAGCGTGGCCTCCATGCGGTCGCCCACGAGCCGCGGCCGGCCCCGGCCGAGATAGGCGACGAGCGCGCGCGAGGCGGCCGAGCCGATCGGCACCAGGCGCTCCTTGGCGCCCTTGCCGCGGGCCCGCAGCACGCCGGTCTCGAGGTCCACGTCGCCGACCTCGAGACCGATGGCCTCCGACGCGCGGAGCCCGCAGGCGTACATCAGCTCCAACAGCGCGCGGTCGCGCAGCGCGGGCGGCTCGGTCCCCCGCGGCGCCTCCAGCAGCCGGGCCACCTCGTCCCGGGAGAGAACCTGCGGGAGGCGCCGGCTTTGCTTGGGGGCACTCAGGTGGACGGTCGGGTCGTCGGTGATCAGGTCCTGGCGGCGCAGGTGGCGGTAGAAGGACCGCAGGCAGGCGACCTTGCGCTGCAGCGTCGCCGGCGAGACCGCGGGGCGGTCCTCCCCGCCGGCCGCCATGTCGGCGACGAAGTCGGCGAGGTCGCTGTGCGTCGCGGTCAGCGCGTCGGTGTGCGTGCGCTTGAGGTGCGAGCCGAGCTGAAGCAGGTCGGACCGGTAGGCCTCGAGCGTGTTGCGGGACAGCCCGCGCTCGAACTCCAGGTAGGCCAGGAAGTCGAGCAGCAGGTGCTCGAACGGCTGGGTCGGCGTCGCGATCGCCATGGAGGATCTGAATTCGCCGCCGCGAAGGAGCCGCCTGCCCGGTGCAACAGCCCTGTCAGCCATGGGTCGAGGTCGACCGCTACATCGCCGACCGCCTGATCGGCGACGACCCGCCCTTCGATCGCGGCGACCTGCCGCCGCACGAGGTCTCGCCGCCGCAGGGCGCGCTGCTCGAGCTGCTGGCGCGCCTGACCGGCGCGCGGTCGGTCCTCGAGATCGGCACGCTGGCCGGCTACAGCACGCTCTGGCTGGCGCGGGCGCTGCCGCCGGGCGGGCGGATCGTGACGCTCGAGGCGTCTCCCGAGCACGCCGAGGTGGCGCGGCGCAACCTCGCCGGGCTGCCCGTCGAGCTGATCGTCGGCCCGGCGCTGGACACGCTGCCCACGCTGACCGGCCCGTTCGACCTCGTGTTCATCGACGCCGACAAGCGCAGCAACGCCGAGTACCTGCGGTGGGCGCTCGCGCTGTCGCGGCCCGGCACGCTGATCGTGGCCGACAACGTGGTGCGCGACGGCGCGATCGCCGACGCGTCCAGCGACGACCCGAGCGTCGTCGGCGTGCGCGCGTTCTTCGACGCGGTGGCGGCCGAGCCGCGCCTGCGGGCGACCGCGATCCAGACCGTCGGCGCGAAGGGCTACGACGGCTTTGCCCTGCTGCTGGTCGACGGTTAGTGTCGGCACATGAGACGCACAATCGCTGCAGGCGTCGCGGTGGCCGGCCTCGTGCTCGGCCCCGGGGCGGCGACCGCTGCCGCACCGCAGAAGATCACCGCCGCCGGCGTCGGGCAGGTGAAGCTCGGCAAGACGTTCAAGGTGCTCCGCCAGCAGGGGCTCGTCGGCAAGCTCAGGAAGGGCTGTGAGCTTGCGCCGAATACGCGGACCGCGCGGCTGCGCTCGCCGCTCAAGGGCGCGGTGAACTTCAGCCAGAGCAACCCGCGCAAGGCGAGCAACATCACGATCACCGGCGGCGCCGAAGCGCGCGGCGTCGGGATCGGCGACACGCTCGCGGACATCAAGGCGAAGTTCAAGAAGCGCAAGGTCGATCGCTCCCAGGAGGACGTGTTCGGCCTCACGTTCGTGCACATCCCGAGGGCGCAGAACATCCGGCTGCAGTTCGCCATCGACGTCGACACGAAGAAGATCACGCTCATCGGCGTGCCCTTCATCGCGCTCTGCGAGTAGGGCGGCCAGGCCCGCTAGCGAGCGTCGGCTGCCAGCTTGATGCCGAAGCCGATCAGCGCCGCGCCGCTGATCGCCTCCAGCTTGCGCGCGCCGCGCACGAACGCGGCGCGCGCCCGGCTGACGGCCGAGGCCAGCAGCAGGTACCAGGCCATGCTGAGCAGGATCTGCACCGCGGCGAGCAGCAGCGTCGTCGCGAGCAGCGGGCTGCCCTCGGGCACGAACTGCGGCAGCAGCGCGACGTAGAACAGGCCGACTTTGGGGTTGGCCAGTGCGGTCACCACGCCGCGGCGGAACGGGCGGCCGTCGCGGGCCGCAGGCGCGTCGTGCCCGCTGCGCGCGCGGCGGATCGCCTGGATCCCGAACCACACGAGGATGCCGGCGCCGATCACCTTGAGGACGGTGAAGGCCGTCGCCGAGGCGGCGACCAGTGCTGAGACGCCGAACATCGAGGCGACCGCCCAGACCGCGAGGCCAGTCGCGTCGCCGGCCATCGCGGAGAGCGCCCGGCCGCGGCCGCCGCGCGCGGCCGAGTGGATCACCAGCGCGGTCGCGGGCCCCGGCGAGAGCGCGAGCATCGCCGCCACCGGGGTGAAAGCCACGACCGCCTCCAGCATCAGCCCGAGAGGCGCTCCTTGAGCGCGTGCAGCCCGATCAGCGTCTTGGAGTCCTTGGTCTCGGCGAGGATCGCGTCGAGGTCGGCGAGCGGGCGGACCTCGACGTCGATCCGCTCGTTGTGATCGACCTCGGGCCGCTCGGCGACGTCGGAGATCCCGGTGGCGAGGAACAGGTGGACCTCCTCGTCGGTGAACCCGGGCGACGTGTAGAACGAGCCGAGCGGCTCCCAGTCGGAAGCCTGCTTGCCGATCTCCTCGGCCAGCTCGCGCTTGGCGGTGTCCAGCGGCGACTCGCCCTCCTCGTCGAGCTTGCCCGCCGGCAGCTCCAGCAGGTCCGGGCTGTCCGAGCGCCTCGCGCGGCTGGCGGACCAGCCACAGCCGGTCGCCGTCGAGCACGACGATGCCGACCGCGCCGGTGTGGCGGACGATCATGCGGTCGACCTCCTCGCCGTCCTCGTGGCGGAAGCGGCCCTTGTGCACGGTGAAGAAGCCCGCGTCGTAGACGGTCTCCTCGCCGAGCGCCTCGAAGCGCGAGCTCACCCGGCGGATTGTGCCATCAGACCGCGGCGGCCTCGTCGAGCAGCGCGAGCGCCACGTCGAGCATCCCCTCGAGCGCGACCACCGAGACACGCTCGGTGGGCTCGTGGTTGCGCTCGGTGCCGTTGGCCAGGCAGATGCATGGGAAGCCGGCGGCCTGCAGGACGTTGGCGTCCGAGCCGCCGCCGCTGTTCACGCGCGTCGGCTCGTACCCGCACGCCCGCAGCGCGGTCTCGGCCGCCGTCAGCTCCGGCGCGCCGGCTCGGACCTTGTAGCCCGGGAACGTCTTCTCGCTCACCACGTCGACGTCGCACTCGCTCTGCGCGGCGCCGTCGTACAGCGCGTCGACGATGCCGGAGACGACGGTCTCGACCCGCACGGGATCGAGCGACCGAGCCTCGAGGTGCAGGCGGCAGCGCTCCGGGACGACGTTGGTGGTGCCGACGCCGCCGTGCACCGACCCGACGTTCGCGGTCGTCTCCGGGTCGATCCGGCCGAGCGGCATCGCAGCGACGGCCCGCGCCGCGGCGAGGATGGCGCTGCGGCCGTCCTCGGGCCGCAGGCCGGCGTGGGCGGCCTTGCCGTGGAAGTCGGCCTGCATGACGTACGCGGTCGGCGACGCGGTGACGATCTCGCCGATCGGCGTCGCCTGGTCGAACACGTAGCCGAAGTCGGAGTGCAGGCGCGAGGCGTCGAACTGCTTGACGCCGGCCAGCGAGTTCTCCTCGGCGACCGTGAACAGGAGCTCGATCGCCACCGGCGAGCCTTCGACGCTCGCCCGCCGCACGACCTCGAGCATCACGGCCAGGGCGGCCTTGTTGTCGGCGCCGAGGATGCCGTCATGCTCGTTCTCCCAGCCGCCGTCGACGAGCACGGGCTCGATCGGCAGGTCGTGCTCGACGGTGTCCATGTGCGCGCACAGCAGCACCGACCGCTCGCCACGGCCGGGAACCCGCGCGAGCAGGTTGCCGGCCTCGTCCGCCTCGGCCGTGACGCCCATCCGCCGCAGCTCGGCGACGACCCGCTCGGAGCACTCGGCCTCCTGCCCGGACGGGCTGGGGATGCGGCACAGATCGGTGAACAGCCCCGCGAGCCGGGCCTTCTCGGCCTCGGACGCGGGCCTCACGTGCTGTGGGCCGGCTGGTGCGCTGTGATCTCCTGCGGCCGCCGCTCCCGCGCGCGGGTCAGCGCCGCCTCCACGAACTCGCGGAACAGGGGTGCCGGGCGCTCGGGACGAGACTTGAACTCCGGGTGGAACTGCGACGCCACGAAGAACGGGTGGTCGTGGATCTCGATGATCTCGACCAGCCGCTCGTCCGGCGACGTGCCGGAGACGACCAGCCCGCCAGCCTCGAGCCGCTTGCGCAGGAAGTTGTTGACCTCGTAGCGATGGCGGTGGCGCTCGTAGATCACCGCTTCCGCGTACAGCTCGCGGGCCCTGGTGTCCGGGTGCAGCTTTATCGGGTCGGCCCCCAGGCGCATCGTGCCGCCCATGTCCGCGACCTCCTTCTGCTCGGGCAGGAGGTCGATGACCGGGGCCGGCGTCTCGGGGTCGAACTCCGTGGAGTTCGCGCCGTCCATGCCGACGACGTGGCGCGCGAAGTCCGCCACCGCCATCTGCATACCGAGGCAGATGCCCAGGAACGGGATTTTCTGCTCGCGGGCGATCCGCGAGGCCGTGATCTTGCCCTCGATCCCGCGCACGCCGAAGCCGCCGGGGATCAGGATGCCGTCGGCCTGCGCGACGCGCTGGCGCACCTCGCCGTCGTCCAGCGTCTCGGAGTCCACCCAGTCGATCTTGATCGGGCAGCCGTGGTGGAAGCCGGCGTGGCGCAGCGCCTCCGCGACCGACAGGTACGCGTCCTCGAGCTTGACGTACTTGCCGACGAGCGCGATCCGGACCGGGTCGTGGTCCGCCGCCTCGCTGGCGCGGCGCATGAGTTGCTCCCAGGCCGTGAGGTCGGGCGGCGAGGCCTCGAGCCCGAAGTGCTCGAGCACGAAGTCGTCGACGCCCTCCGCGTTGAAGTAGAGCGGGACCTTGTAGATGTTGTCGACGTCCCGCGCCGAGACGATCGCCTCCGCCGGCAGCGACGCGAACAGCGCGATCTTCTTGCGCACGTCGTGCGGGAGGCCGCCCTCGGAGCGGCAGACCACCATGTCGGGCTGGATACCGATGCGCCGCAGCTCGTTGACCGAGTGCTGCGTCGGCTTCGTCTTCAGCTCACCCGCGTGGCCGATGTACGGCACCAGCGTCAGGTGGATGTACATGCAGCGGCGGCGGCCGACGTCGACCGGGAACTGCCGG
Organism: uncultured Solirubrobacteraceae bacterium; assembly: GCA_963759375.1. Taxonomy (GTDB): domain Bacteria; phylum Actinomycetota; class Thermoleophilia; order Solirubrobacterales; family Solirubrobacteraceae; genus DASSUW01. The sequence continues at coordinate 652,504 of CAVWYY010000002.1, forward strand.
ATGGCCTCCAGGAACGGCAGCGACTCGATGTCGCCCACCGTGCCGCCGATCTCCGTGATCACCACGTCGACGTCCTGGCTCTCGGCGATCAGCCGGATCCGGTGCTTGATCTCGTCGGTGATGTGCGGGACGACCTGGACCGTGCCGCCCAGGTAGTCACCCCGGCGCTCCTTGCGGATGACCGAGTTGTAGATCGCGCCGGCGGTGACGTTCGAGCCGCGCGACGTGTTCGCGTCGGTGAACCGCTCGTAGTGCCCGAGATCGAGATCGGTCTCGGCGCCGTCCTCGGTCACGAACACCTCGCCGTGCTGGAACGGCGACATCGTGCCGGGGTCGATGTTGATGTACGGATCGAACTTCTGGAGCGCGACCTTCAGGCCGCGGGACACCAGCAGGCGGCCGATCGAGGCCGCCGCGATGCCCTTGCCGAGCGAGGAGACAACCCCGCCGGTGACGAAAATGAAACGAGTGCGGGGTCGTGACTCAGGCAATGTGCATCCTCCTGGGCTGCCAGTCTAGAGCGCGATGCGGCGGGACCTCGCCGGCAGCCGCTACGCGGCCTTCAGCAGCTCCCGCGCGTGACGTCGGGCCGCGGCGTCGCCGTCCTCGGCGCCCAGCATCCGCACGAGTTCGCCGACGAGGGCGGACTTCTCGAGCCGCGTGACGGTCGTCCGCGCGGTGTCGGCCGACGTGTCCTTGACGATTGTGAAATGGCGATCGGCCAGCGAGGCGATCTGGGGCAAATGGGTGATGCAGATGATCTGGCGGCCCTCCGCGAGGTCGCGCAGCTGCTCGCCCACCGCGCGCGCGGTCTGGCCGCCGATCCCGGCGTCGACCTCATCGAACACGAGTGTCGCCGGACCGGCCTCGGCGGCCACGCCCATCAGCGCCAGCATCACCCGTGACAGCTCGCCGCCGGAGGCGGTCTCGCGCAGCGGGCCGGCCGGCACACCCGGGTTCGGCGCGATCAGGAACTCCACCTCGTCGCCGCCCGACGGCCCGTATCCGGCGCGCGGCGCGACGCGCGCCTCGAAGCTCGCGCCGTCCATCGCCAGCGCCGAGAGGCGCTCGACCACTGCGCCGGCCAGCGCCGACGCGGCCGCCTCGCGGGCGGCGCGCAATCCGGCGGCCTGCGACTCCAGCTCCGCGCGGGCGGCCTCCAGCGCGGCCTCGCCGGCCTCGAGCGCCTCCTCGGCGCCCGCCAGCTCGGCGCGCCGGCGGCGGCACTCCTCGCCGTACTCGAGCACCGCGGCGATCGTGCCGCCGTGCTTGCGCTTCAGCCGGTCGAGCAGCGCGAGGCGCTCCTCGACCTCGTCGAGCCGGCCGGGCGGCGCGTCGATCGCCTCGCCGTAGCGGCGCAGCTCGCCCGCCAGGTCGTCCGCCTCCACGGCCAGCGCCTGGGCGCGGTCGGCCAGCTCGTCGAGCGCCGCGTCGACGCCACGGACGCCCTCGAGCGCCCGCGCGGCGGACACCAGCCCCTCGGCGGCGCCCTCCTCGCCCAGCGCGGCCGCGCCGCCGCCCGAGGCGGCGAGCAGGGCCGACACGTGACGCAGGCGCTCGCGCTCGGCCAGCAACAACTCCTCCTCAGCCTCGTCGGGCTGCGCGCGGTCGATCTCCTCGAGCTCCCAGTCCAGGAGGTCGAGCTCGCGGTCGCGCGCTCCCGCCCGCGCCTGCAGCGCCTTCAGCTCGTCCCGCAGGCCGCGCTCGCGCGCGTAGGCCGCGGCGAAGGCCTCGCGGCGCTCCGCCTGCTCCGGCCCGCAGAAGCCGTCCAGGATCTCGAGCTGCGCCGACGCCAGCGTCAGCCGCCGGTGCTCGTGCTGGCCGTAGAACGACAGCAGCGCGCCGCCGAGCTCCTGCAGATCGGCCGCCGTGGCGCTGCGGCCGCCGACGTACGCCCGCGTGCGGCCCTCGGCGCTCACGCGCCGGGCCAGCACCAGCTCGTCGGCGTCCTCGGGCAGGCGGTCCGCCAGCTCCTCGCGCAGCGCCACGGGCAGCGCGAACACGCCCTCGACGTACGCCTCCGACGCGCCCGGCCGGACGATGCCCGACCGCGGCTTGCCGCCCAGCAACAGGTCGAGCGCGTGGGCGAGCACGGTCTTGCCCGCTCCGGTCTCGCCGGTCAGGACGTTGAGCCCGGGCCCGAAGCCCAGCTCGGCCCGCTCGATCAGCAGGAGGTTCTCGACGCGCAGCTCGTGGAGCACGCCACAGGGTCTAACACCGGCCGAGGACGGAACCCCGGCGTTTCCGCAGATTTGTTGCAGTTAGCGCGCGAGTCTTCCGAAGCGCTCGCGCAAGCGGTGATAGAAGCTCGCCCCCGGCAGCTGGGCGAGCGTCCCGTGGTTGACCCCGAACTCGACGTGCAGGTCCTCCCCGGGCGGCAGCTCGCAGCTCGGCCGGCCGTCGACGTGCACCTCGACCGGCTCCTCGCGTGACGCGTTGTTGATGGTCAGCAGGTCGTCCGGCGCGACGACCAGCGCCCGCGCCGTCAACGAGTGCGGCGCGACGAACGAGACGACGTAGCCCTCCACACCCCACGCCATGACCGGCCCGCCGTTGGCGAGGTTGTAGCCCGTCGATCCCTGCGGCGTGGCCACCACGAGGCCGTCGCAGCGCACGCGCCCGATCTCCTCGCCCGTCAGCCCGTACGCGAGGTCGGCGACCCGATGGCCGGGCTTGCGGTGGACGGAGACGTCGTTGATCGCGGTCCAGGTGCCCTCGGGCCGGCCGACGACGATCGTCGGCAGCTCGATCGTCTCGAAGTCGCCGCCGAACGCGCGCAGGAAGTGCTCGCTGAGACCGTCCGGATCGACCGTCGCGAGGAAGCCGACCTCGCCGAAGTTGACCGCGAACACCGGGACGCCGGTGCCCGCGTACTGCCGCAGCGCGGTGAGGATGGTTCCGTCGCCGCCCATGACGATGCACATGTCGACGCTGTCGACCGACTCGGAGTCGAGCTCGATGCCGTCGCCGGGCGTCAGCCCGTGCTTGGCGGTCTCGTCGGCGGTGAAGCGCAGCGTCACGCCCGCGCGGCGGGCAGCGGCGATCAGCTCGCGCAGGGCAGTGCCGGTCTCGGAGATCCGCCGGTGGGTGAGGACGGAGGCCGCCTTCATACGTCAGCCTCCGCCAGCGCCGCCTCGACGTCGATCCCGCCGCGCGCGGCCTCGGCCAGCCACACGAACGTCTCGCGGTTGCCGGCCGGGCCCGGAAGGCCCGACGGCGCGAAGCCCAGCACCGTCGCCCCGAGCTCCGTCGCGCACGCGGCAACGCCCGCAATCGCCTCACGCCGCACGGCGGCGTCGCGCACCACGCCGCCCTTGCCGACCCGCCCGCGTCCCGCCTCGAACTGCGGCTTGACCATCGCCAGGCAGTCGAATCGCTCGGCGGCGACGCCGAGCACCGCCGGCAGCACCTTGGCCAGCGAGATGAACGAGACGTCGATGACGATCAGGTCGGGCGCGTACGGCACCTGGTCCGTGGTCACGGCTCGGGCGTTCACCCGCTCGATGACGGTCACGCGCTCGTCCTGGCGCAGCTTCCAGTCGAGCTCGCCGTAGGCCACGTCGAGCGCCACGACGTGCTCGGCACCGCGCTGCAGCAGGCAGTCGGTGAACCCGCCGGTGGAGGCGCCGACGTCGAGCGCGCGCCGGCCGGCGACCTCCACTCCCAGGGCGTCGAGCGCGTTGGCGAGCTTGATGCCGCCGCGGCTGACGTACGGCGGCGGGGCGTCGATGGCCAGCTCGACGTCCTCGGCCACGAGCTGGCCCGGCTTCTGCGCGCGGGCGCCGCCGGTGCCGACATGGACCTCGCCCGCCAGCACGGCCGCGGCCGCGCGCGAGCGCGACGCGAACAGGCCACGCTCCGCCAGCAGGCTGTCGAGGCGGACCCGGGGCACGGCGCAACACGGTAACGGGTGACCGAACGCACAGTTCGCGGGCCGCGCGGGCGGCACCATTCCAGACATGTTGCGACGCCTCTCACTCCCGGCACACGGCGCCGTCGAGCTGTCCCTCGGGCTGGCGCTGATCGCTGCTCCCTTCGCGCTGGGCCTCGGTCCGGCGGGCCTCGTCGCCTGCCTGACCGCGGGCGCGCTCGTCACGGGCCTCGGGCTGAGCGCCGAGATGCCGATCTCGGCGCACATGGCCGCTGACACGGCGGTCGCCATGGCGATGCTCGCGGCCGCCGTGGTGGTCTCGGCGAGCGATGCGTTCGCCGGCGGCCTGTTGGCCGCGGCCGCGGCGGCCGAGCTGGCGCTCGGTGCGTGTACGCGGTGGACTCGGCGCGCCTGAACGTCAACTGCGGCTGGGTAGGGAGGTGGAGCGCCTGCGGCGAGGCAGTATTTCGTCGCCCTCATGGCGCCCACGATGGTTCGTGCGACGAAATGCACACCATGGGGCGCAACGTCGCACACATCGACGCCCGCACCATGAGTGCGACGAAATGCACACAACCGCGGGCGCTCCTGCTCCCCTACCCAGCCGCAGTTGACGTTCAGACGAGCGTGCCGCGGCGGTCGAGCACGGCGGACTCGATCCGCTCGGCGATCCGCTCGGCGGTGAAGCCGACCTCCTCGTGCAGGAGGCCCGGCGCGCCGTGGGTGACGTAGCGGTCGGGCAGGCCGACGCGCATGATGCGCGGCGCGGCGCCGCCATCGGAGAGCGCCTCCCAGACGGCGCTGCCGAAGCCGCCCATGAGCACGCCCTCCTCGACGGTGACGACGAGGTCGTGCTCCGCGGCGACCTGGGCGAGCAGCCCGGTGTCGAGCGGCTTGGCGAAGCGGGCGTCGGCGACGGTGACCTCGAGGTCGTGCTGCGCCAGCAGGTCCGCGGCCCCGAGCGCCATCTGCACGCCGGTGCCATAGCCGAGGATCGCCACGCGCTCGCCCTCGCGCAGGATCTCGCCGGTGCCGACCTCGAGCACGCGTGGCTGTGCCGGGATCTCGACGCCGACCGCCTCGCCGCGCGGGTAGCGGATCGCCGCCGGCCCGTCGAGGTGCAGCGCGGTGTGGAGCATGTGGACGAGCATCGCCTCGTCGCGCGGCGCCATCAGCGTGATGTTGGGCAGCGGGCGCAGGTAGGCGATGTCGAAGACGCCGTGGTGCGTCGGGCCGTCGTCGCCGACCAGGCCGGCGCGGTCCATGCAGAACGTGACCGGCAGGTTCTGCAGGCAGACGTCGTGGACGATCTGGTCGAACGCGCGCTGCAGGAAGGTCGAGTAGATCGCCGCGACCGGTCGCATGCCCTGCAGCGCCATGCCGGCGGCGAACAGGATCGCCTGCTGCTCGGCGATGCCGACGTCGAAGTAGCGGTCGGGCATCGCCTTCTGGAGGATCGAGAGCCCGGTGCCGGAGTTCATCGCGGCGGTGATGCCGACGACGTGCTTGTCGCGGCGGCACTCCTTGACCATCGCCTCGCCGAACACCTGCGTGTACTGCGGCGGCGGCGCGGCGCCCGTCTTGGGCTTGCTCGGGGCGGGGACGCCGCCCGCGATCGACTTCGGCTTGGCGGCGTGCCACTTCTCCATGCCCTCGAGGCCGCCCTCCTCGGCCGGGGCGAAGCCCTTGCCCTTCACGGTGGCGACGTGGATGACGACGGGGCGCTCGGCCTCGAACGCGGCGCGCAGCGCCTTGCGGACCGCGCGCACGTCGTGACCGTCGATGACGCCCATGTAGGCCCAGTCGAGCTCCTCCCACCACAGGCCGGGCTGCCAGAGCGCCTTGACCGACTCCTTGACCTGTGGCCCGAGGCGCTCGAACGCGGCGCCGATCCCGCCCGGCAGACGCGTGAGCTTCTCCTCGACGCCCTCGCGGGCCTTCCACAGCCCCGGGTCGAGCCGGACGCGGTTGAAGTAGCGCGACAGCGCGCCGACGTTCGGCGCGATCGACATCCCGTTGTCGTTGAGGATCACGACCATCGGCGTGCCGAGGCCGCCGGCCTGGTGGACCGCCTCGAACGCGACACCACCGGTCATCGCGCCGTCGCCGACGACGGCGACGACCTTGCCGTCATCCCCCGCGCCGTGCCGCATGGCCTCCTTGAGGCCCACGGCGTAGCCGATGGCGGTCGATGCGTGGCCGGCGCCCATGATGTCGTGCTCGGACTCGTGGATCGAGCAGAACGGGGCCAGGCCGCCGTACTTGCGGATCGTCCGGAGCTCGTCGCGGCGGCCGGTGAGGACCTTGTGCGGATAGGCCTGGTGGCCGACGTCCCACACGACCTTGTCGCGCGGCGAGTCGAGCAGCGAGTGCACCGCGACCGCGATCTCGCACGTGCCGAGGTTGGCGCCGAAGTGCCCGCCGATCTCGCCCACCGTGTCGATCAGCAGCTCGCGCACCTCCTGCGCGACCTGTTGCAGCTCGTCCTCGGAGAGCCCGTGCAGGTCCTGCGGGCGGTCGATGCGGTCGAGGATCGGTTTGGTCACGAGGAGCGGGTGTAGATGAAGTCCGTGATCTGCTCGAGCTCCGTGGCGCCGCCCGCGCGGCTCAGCGCCTCGCGGGCGTGATCATGAGACTCGGCGGCCATCCGGCGCGCGCCGTCGACACCGTACTGGCTCACGTAAGTCAGCTTCCCATGGCGCTCGTCGCTGCCCTGCGGCTTCCCCAGGGCGTCCGCCGTTCCCGTCACGTCGAGGATGTCATCGACGATCTGGAAGAGGACCCCCAGCTCGGCCGCGAAGGCACGGAAGTCAGCCAGTCTAGTGGAGGCGGCATCCCCGCTTGTGAGGAGCAGCACGCACTCGACCGAGGCGGCGATCAGCCGGCCGGTCTTGAGCTCGTGCAGCCGGCGCAGGGTGACCTCGCCGTCCGGGACGAGGTTGCGGACGTCGATGTACTGGCCGCCGACCATCCCGTTCACGCCCGTGGCGCCCGCCAGCTCGGCGGCGGTGGCCAGCACGCGGGAGGGCTCGCCCTCCTGCTCGTGCAACAGGTGCCGGAACGCCTCGGCGTACAGCCCGTCGCCGGCCAGGATCGCGACGTCCTCGCCGTACTTGACGTGGCAGGTCGGCCGGCCGCGCCGCAGGTCGTCGTCGTCCATCGCCGGCAGGTCGTCGTGGATGAGGCTGTACGTGTGGATGAGCTCCAGCGCGGCGGCGAGCGGCAGCACGGTCGCGGGTGTGCGGCCGAGAGCACTCGCCGTGGCGAGCGCGAGCACCGGCCGGATGCGCTTGCCGCCGGCCAGCAGGCTGTAGCGCATCGCCTCCTCGAGCCCGGTGAGCCCGGGCTCGGTGGAGAACCGCAGACGCTCCAGGTAGTCCTCGACCTGGGCGCGGAGATGATCCGGGTAGCTCACTGCTCGAGCGCGAGCTGGCCGGCCGGGCCGGACCCGGCGTCGGCGGCGCGGACCTCGCGGTCCAGCTCGGACCCCGCCTCCCCGGCGAGGCGGGCGCATTCGTCGACGAGCGCGGCAGCGCGCTCGGGATCGAGGTCGCCGCTGCGCAGCTCGGCGGCGGCGCGCTCCAGGCGGTCGACGATCCGGTCGAGGACTTCAGGCGGCATGCGGTGAGCCATTCTCGCGCACCTCGCGGAGGATCGCCCCGAGGATGCCGTTCACGAAGCCGGGCGCGTCGGCTCCGCAGAACGCCTTCGCGGTCTCGACGGCCTCGTCGATCGCCCCCTCGGGCGGGATCGGGCGATCGGCCTCCACGACGTCCGGGTGCAGCATCTCCAGCAGCGCGGTGCGCAGGATCGCGCGCTCGAGCGGCGCGATGCGGTCGATCGCCCAGCCCTTGGCGTGCTCCGCGATGCGCTCGTCGAGCTCGGGCGAGTAGTCGGCCGTCGCATGCGCGAGCGCGCGGGTGAACGTGTTCGCGTCGCGCTCGAAGAGGTCGTCGAGCGGCCGGCCGGTCAGGTCGTGCTGGTACAGCGCGAAGACAGCGGCGCGGCGCTGCTCGGAGCGTCTCACGCGCGGGACATGTACGAGCCGGACCGCGTATCCACCTTGATCCGGTCGCCGATGTTCACGAAGAGCGGGACATTGACGACCGCACCCGTCTCGAGCGTCGCGGGCTTGTTGCCGCCGCCGGACGCGGTGTCGCCCTTCACGCCGGGCTCGGTGTGGGTGACCTCGAGCTCGACCGAAGCGGAGAGCTGGAGGTCCGACGGCTGGTTGTCGATGAACAGCAGGTCGACGGTCTCGCTGGGCTTGACCCACTTCAGCGTGTCCTGCACGCCCTCCTCGGGGATCGCGAGCTGCTCGTAGCTCGCCTCGTCCATGAAGTGCGCGTCGGTCCCGTCGGCGTAGAGGAACTGCATCTTGCGCGCCTCGGTGCGGACCGGGCGGAACTTCTCGCCGGCGCGGAACGTGCGGTCGATCACCGCGCCGTCGGCGGCGCGGCGCAGCTTGGTGCGCACGAACGCGCCGCCCTTGCCGGGCTTGACGTGCTGGAACTCGAGGATCTTGAAGACGGTGCCCTCGACCTCGATGTGGTTCCCGTTCTTGAACTGGTTCGTCGAAATCACTGGCCGTGGAGTTTAGGAGCGCCTGCGGCCTCGATGCGAGCGAGCGTCTGGCGGTCGCGGCGCGTCGCCTGCTCGAATGTGACGCGGATGACGCGTTCGCCGTGAGCCTCGAGGATCGCCTGGCGCTCGGCGTCGTCCTCGCGGGCGAGGCGGTGGTCGTGCCAGGCGGCGCCGTCGGCCTCGATGCACAGGCGCTGGGCCGGCCAGCGGAAGTCGGGGATCACGGTGCGGCCGTCGAGGGTCAGCGGGACGTTGACGTCGGGCGGCGCGAAGCCGCCGGCCGCGATCAGCGCGAGCACCGCGTCCTCGAGCTCGCTGCGCGTGGGGGTGTGGCCGGTCGCGACGATGCGGGCGAGGTTGCCCCTGGCCGGGGTGAGCTCGGCGATCGTGACGAGGTTGAGGGACATCGCCTGGCGCGTGAGGCGGCGGAGCTCGTTGAACGGCAGCATCGAGGAGAGGGCTCGGATGGTCGCGGCGGGCGTGGTCACGGGGATCCCGTAGCGCTGCGTGGCCTCGATGGTGGTCGCGCGGTGAGTGGTGATGCCCTTGTGTGTGCGGCGGTACGTGGCGCTGACTTCGGGGAGGCGGTGGTCCCATTGGACGAGGCCGTGGAGGGTGGCGGCCGAGTAGTGGCTCAGCACTCCGTCGCAAGCCTTGGTGGCGGCGAGGAAGCGGCCGTTGAGCGAGACGTTCGCGTGGCCCACTGCGTACACCCCGCGGTGAAGGGGGTGCAGCCAACCGCGGCGCACCCGCGAGAGCACCGCCTTGTTCGTCAGCCCGCACTCGTGCAACTCCGCGATTGAGATCACTCCCCACTGCCGCGCAGCGAGCGTGGCGACACGATTGTCAACTTGGTTCCCGCTGAGGGAACTAAGGTGACGATCGTGGGACACCTTCCCCACCCTGCCGGGGTTCGTGTCACAGCTCTACGCAACAAGCGCGCTAAAGCGCGAAGAGCAGCACGAAGACCAGCGTCGCCAGCCCGAAGTAGCCGAACATCAGGCCGATCAGGGCCGCGGTCCGGCCGGTCTCCCGCCCCGACGACCGGGAGATCTGGAACAGCGCCGTGTGCCCGGTGACGATCGCCACCAGCGACCCGACCCAGGCGAACCAGAGCAGGCCCGCGACCAGCGACACGATCGCGAGCGCGTTCACGCGCCGGCGCAGCCGGATGAAGCGCAGCGGGTCGGGCGGCGGCGTGACGTCGGCCGTCAGCGCCGTGAGCTCGGAGCACCAGCGGGCGCCGTAGGCGGACTCCAGCCGGTCCTCGAGCTCGTCGGACTCGAGCCGGCCCTCGAGCGCCGCCGTCCGCAGGCGATCGGCCGTAGCCTCGCGATCGGCGTCCGATGCCCTGGTCTGCGGCTTTGCGCGGTCGAGTGCCACCTGCTGAACAGCGTAATGCGGCCGCGAAGCTTGACAGCAGCATCAACTTCGTTGACGATGGCAACGATATGGCCGCCACGACGCCCACCCGGATCGCCGCCGTCCGGGCCTTCAACCGCTTCTACACCCGCCGCCTGGGCATGCTCGGCACCGGCCTCCTGGGCACCGAGCACCCGCTCCCCCAGGCGCGCGTCCTCTACGAACTCGGCCAGCGCCCCGCCACCGCCACGGCCGACCTGAAAACGGTGCTCGACCTCGACGCCGGCTACCTCAGCCGCCTGCTGACGAGCCTCGAGCACGCCGGCCTCGTCGAGCGCCGCCCGGACCCGCAGGACGCCCGCCGCCAGACCGTCCGCCTGACCCGCGACGGCAAGCGCGCCTTCGCCGAGCTCGACGCGCGCTCGAAGCTGGAGATCCAGGAGCTGCTCGAGCGCCTCGGCGACCCGGACCAGCGCCGGGTCCTCGCCGCCATGCACGCGCTCGAGGCCGCGTGGGACGGCGCGCCGCCCAAGCGCACGTTCACGCTGCGCCCGCCGCAGCCCGGCGAGATGGGCTGGGTCATCCAGCGCCACGGGGCGGTGTACGCCGCCGAGCACGGGTTCGACGCCACCTTCGAGGCGCTCGTCGCCCAGATCGTCGCCGAGTACATGCAGCGCGACGACCCGCGCGAGCGCGCCTGGATCGCCGACGTCGCGGGCGAGCCCGCCGGCTGCGTCTTCTGCATGAGCGACACCGACGACCGCGCCAAGCTGCGCCTGCTCCTCGTGGAGCCGGACGCCCGCGGCATGGGCGTCGGCGCCCGGCTCGTGGAGCAGTGCGTGCGGTTCGCCGAGCAGTCCGGCTACACGTCGATGACGCTGTGGACGCAGACCATCCTCGAGGACGCCCAGCGCCTCTACGCACGCGCCGGCTTCACGCTCGCCGGCTCCAAGCCGCACCACAGCTTCGGGCGCGACCTGGTCGATCAGACGTGGACCCGGCCGCTCAGTCCCCGGACTCGTACTTGAACGAGATCGCCAGCCGCACGCGGTAGCTGCTGACCGCGCCGTTCTCGATCGTCACGTCCTCGCGGACGACCTCGGCGACTCGCAGGTCGCGCACCGTCTTGGCCGCGGTCTCGACCGCACTGCGCGCGGCCGCCTCCCACGACTCGCTGCTCACACCGATCACCTCGGTGACGCGGTACACGCTGTCGGCCATATGCGGCTCCCCTCCGGGTAGACGGACGTGAGCGGGACTCTCTCACGAAACGACCGAGGCCCGCCGTGTGGCGGGCCTCGGCCGGTCTGGATCAGCGCACAGAGGCGCTAGTTGAAGATCCGGTAGGCGAGCGAGACACCCTCGGGATCGAACGGGGCCCACGTCTTGCCGCCGGCGCCCACTCCGACGTACCGCTTGCACGTCCGCGAGCGGTAGTGCGGCAGGCACGGGTTGTAGGGGTTGACCCAGCCGCGGGCCGGACGACCCGGGTGCGGCGTGGCGTCGTCGGGAGCGTCGGGACCGATCTGGCCCGAGGCGAGCCAGCGGCTGCACTCCACGACGTTCGGGATGTCGTCGTGGTCGAGGTCGTCGGCGCCGTCGCGGATGCCGTCGCCGTCGGTGTCCTCGTCATCGAGGTTCACGTGGCCGTAGTCCTTCTCGCCGAGGTAGTACGGCGCCTCGTCCTTGTACAGGGCGTCCCAGTAGCGGCGCGTCATGCAGCCCGTCGCCTCCCACTGGTTGTTCAGGCCGTCGGCGTCCTCGTCACGCTCGGCGTCGTCGAGGTAGCCGTTGCCGCTGTAGTCGTAGTAGTACAGCTCGTCGGTGTCGACGCCACCCAGGCCGCCGCCCGTCCGATCGAAGTCGCGGATCTCGTACGAGGTCCACGGGCCGACCAGCCAGTCCGGCTGATCCTGAAGCGCGACCAGGCCGTCCAGGTTCACGAGCGACACGACGCCGTAGTGGTGCGTGTAGGCCCAGTTGATGAACTGGTTCTGGCGGATGTAGTTCGCCCGCGGGAGCTTGCCGAGCGAGTACTGCTTGCCGGCCGAGTACGACAGGCTGAGCGTCCGCGCGGTGCCGTGGGCGATCGTGTACTTCCAGAGCTTGTACTCGTCCATCAGCGTCAGCGTGTCGCCGTCGTGGTCGACGCCGGCGTCCTCGCCGTCGAGCGGGTTCGGGTACGGAAGCTTGCGCGGGTACGGGGTCGGGTTGTTCGGGACCTCGTACTCGTCGTCGTTCAGGTCCTTGGCGGACTGGTACTCGTAGCCGTCCTCGACGCCGTCACCGTCGGTGTCGGCCTTGCAGGTGTCGAGGAGCTTGCTGACCGAGCGCTCGTAGGTGTCGCTGAGAAGATCGTTGTCGTCGTCCACGTCGACGCGGTTGATCTGCCCGTCGCCGTCGCAGTCGGCGTTCGGGTCGACCGTCACGGGCTTCGGCGGCGCCGGAGGCTTCTCCGCGCCGACGATCGGCGACTTGGAACGGCTCGTGAAGCGCTTGCCGAAACGGGACGTGAGGACGCGGACCGCGAGACGGGTCGGCGTCGGCGTGCCGTTCTTGACCACGAGGATCTTCTCGAGGCGCTTGGGCAGCGTGACCTTCAGCAGCTTGGTCGTGCCCTTCTCCGCCTTGACGAACACGGCCTTCGCGCCGCTGCGCTTGAAGGCGACGGTGTTCTTGTTGATGCCGCGGCGGAAGTGGCGACCGTGGATCGTCAGCGTCTGGCCGACGAACACCTTCTTGGGGGCGACGCGCTTGACCACGGGTGCGCGGGTCTTGGCGGCGGCGACAGTCGTGCCCGCGACAGCGGGCACCAGCAGCGCGGGGACAACGGCCATGAGGCCGGCGCGGCGCAGCATTGGGCGGGTGCGGGCTCGAAGTTCCATCGTGCCCGGTATCGGCCGACCACGCGATCGGCTTGAGTGGGGTTTGTCCCCTAGACGACTGTCACAAGGTCCTTCGTCGTGCCGGACAGCACGGTGTGGCCGTCCTCCGTCACCACGACGAGGTCCTCGATCCGCACGCCGCCGCGGCCCGGCAGGTACACGCCCGGCTCGACGGTGACCACGTTGCCCGCCACGAGCCGGCCCTCGGCCGTCCGGGCCAGCCGCGGCGCCTCGTGGATCGCCAATCCCACCCCGTGACCGAGCCCGTGGCCGAAGTGATCGCCGTGGCCGGCCTCGGTGATCATGTCGCGCGCGACGGCGTCGACCTCCCGGCCCTCGGGGCCGGGCCGGACCGCGGCCAGCGCGGCCTCCTGCGCGCGCCGGACGAGGTCGTACGCGGCAGCAAGATCGTCGGGCAGCGAACCGGTCGCCCACGTGCGCGTGCAGTCCGAGCAGTAGCCGTCGAGCACCGCGCCGATGTCGAGCGTGACGAGCGTGCCCTCGGGGATCCGCTCGTCGGTCGGGACCGCGTGCGGGAGCGCGCCGCGCTCGGCCGAGGCGACGATCGACGGGAAGCTCGGCGCGGACGCGCCGCGCCGGCGCATCTCGTCCTCGATCGCCAGCGCCACCTCGCGCTCGGTCCGGCCCACCAGGCCCTGCTCGCGCACGACCCCGTAGACCTCGTCGACGAGGGCCGCGGCGGCGGCGATGCGCTCCACCTCGCCCGCGTCCTTGACCGCGCGCAGCTGCTCGACGATCCCGCCGGCGGGCACGAGCTCGACGCGGTCGGGCAGCACCTCGCGCAGCCGCATGTGGCGGCGCACGGACACCTCCTCGTCCTCGAAGCCCAGCCGCAGCTCGCCGCCCGGCCAGCCGTCGGCGAGCGCGTTCACGAACTCCTGCGGCGCCTGCTCGCGGTCGAACCCGTCGACCTGCTCGGCGGCCTGCTCGACGTAGCGGAAGTCGGTCACGAAGCGGCGCAGGTCGCGGCCCACGATCGCCAGGCCGTTGGAGCCCGTGAACCCGGTCAGGTAGCGCACGTTCACGAGGTCGGTGACCAGCAGCGCGTCCAGCTCGCGCTCGGCCAGCACCTCGGCGACACGGTCGGCTCGGCTCAGAACGCCTCCTTCAGCGCGGCGAGGGCCTCGCGGTAGCCGTCGACGCCCTTGCCCGACACCTTGGCCAGGCGGACGCCGTCGAACACCGAGATGCGGCGGAACTCCTCGCGGTTCATCACGTCGGACAAGTGCACTTCGACCATCGGCAGGCCGGAGACCTCGACCGCATCGCGCAGCGCCCACGAGTAGTGCGTCCACGCGCCCGGGTTGAGCAGCAGCCCGTCGGCGTAGTCGCTCGCCTTGTGGATCTCCTCGACGTACTCACCCTCGTGGTTCGTGTGGAAGAAGCGGGCGTCGAGCTCGAGCTCGGCCGCGAACCGGTCGATCTGCCGTTCGAGCTGCGTGAACGTCAGCTCGCCGTAGTGCGCGGCGGGCCGCCGGTCCAGCGCATCCAGGTTCACGCCGTGCATGACGGCGACGCGGTTCCTCATCCGGCGCGCAACTCTGCCACGGCGGCGCGCAGCTCGCCTTCCGGCACCGGGCGGCCGGGCCGGACGTCGCCCGGCGCCTCGACGAGCACGAACCCGACGCGGCCGCCGCGGCGCTTCTTGTCGCGCTGGACCGCGGCGAGCACCGCCTCGAGGTCGACAGCCGGGTCGATCGCGGTCGGCAGGTCGCGCGCGGCGAGCAGCGCGGCGACCTCGGCACGCAGCTCCGCCTGGCCCGAGAGCGTGAGCGCGGCGAGCATCCCGAGCCCGACCGCCTCGCCGTGCCGGTAGCGGCGGTAGCCGGTCGCCGTCTCGATGGCATGTCCAACCGTATGGCCGAGGTTGAGGGTCTGGCGCCGGCCGCTGTCGCGCTCGTCGCTCGCCACGACCACGAGCTTCGTGCGCGCGCACGCGAGCACGAGGTCGCGGTCGAGCGGCGCGCCGGCCCGGACCCGCTCCCACAGCGCCCCGCCGGCGATCAGCGCGGTCTTGATCACCTCGGCCCAGCCCGACGCGAGCTCCTCCTGCGGGAGCGTGGCCATCGCGGACGGGTCGACGACCACCGCGCTGGGCTGGTGGTAGGCGCCCGCGTAGTTCTTGCCCTCCGGCAGGTCGACTCCGGTCTTGCCGCCGTACGCCGAGTCGACCTGCGACACCAACGTCGTCGGCACCTGCACGACGCGCACGCCGCGCTGGTAGACGGCGGCGCAGAAGCCGGCGATGTCACCCACCACTCCGCCGCCGAGCGCCACGACCTGGTCGTCGTGGTCCATGCCCGCATCGGCCAGGCCGCGCAGCAGCCGCTCGACGCTGGCCAGCGTCTTGTGCTCCTCGCCGGGCGGGATCCGCAGCTCGGCGGCCACCTCCGCCAGTCGCGTGCCGTACAGCGGCCCGACGGCGTCGTCGGTGATCACGAACCGCCGCCCGGGGACCGGCCAGAAGCCGCTGCCGATCAGCCCCTCCCCCACATGCACCGGGTAGTTGCCCGACGCGGCGACCGCCCACAGCAGCTTCGTGCCGGACGGCGCGCGCGCGAGTGTCCGCAGCGCGGGCATCGCGCGGCGCACCGCGTCGCGCGACGAGTCGACCAGGACCGCGTCGGCGAGCGACTCGTACAGCGGCTGGCGCCGGGCGTGCAGCGCGATGAACGCGTCGTGGTCCTGCGCCAGCGGCCGGCGCTTGTTGCTGCAGCGCCGCCAGGCCGTCTCGACGTCGACGTCGAGCAGCACGACCGTGTGCCGCCGGAGCAGCTCCTGGACACGGGGCGACAGCACCGCGCCGCCGCCGAGCGAGAGCACCGGAGCGGGTGGTTGATCGAGCAGGCCGCTGACGACCTCCTCCTCGACCTGCCGGAACGAGGCCTCGCCGTGCCCGGCGAAGTGGTCCTCGATCGAGCCGCCGAGGCGGCGCTCGATCTCGTGATCGGCGTCGACGGCGCGGGCGTCGAGCGTTCCGGCGGCGGCCCGGGCCGCCGACGTCTTGCCGGCACCCATGAAGCCGATGAAGACGAGGGCTACCGGGGCCTCCATCCGATCCGCTGCTCGTAGGCAGCGACGGCGGCGCGCACGTCGTCGATGTGGTCGCCGCCGAACTTCGCGCGGTAGGCGTCGGCCATGACGATCGCCAGCATCGCCTCCCCCACCACGCCGGCGGCGGGGACGGTGCAGGAGTCGGTGCGCTCGCGCAGCGCGCCGGCCGGCTCGCGCGTGGCGATGTCGACCGACCGCAGGGGCTTGGTCAGCGTCGGCAGCGGCTTCATGGCGCAGCGCACGATCAGCGGCTCGCCCGTGGTCATGCCGCCCTCGATGCCGCCGGAACGGTTGGTCTCGCGGTAGTAGCCGCGCTCCTCGGAGTAGAAGATCTCGTCGTGCGCGGCCGAGCCGGGGCGGCCCGCGAGGTCGAACCCGTCGCCGATCCCGCAGCCCTTGACCGCCTGGATCGAGAGCATGGCCATGCCGAGCCGACCGTCGAGGCGCTCCTCCCAGCTCACGTGCGAGCCGAGGCCGGGGACGAGCCCGAACGCGAGTACCTCGAAGACGCCGCCGAGCGACTCGTTGCGCTTCCGCAGCACGTTGATCTCCTCGACCATCGCCTTCGACGCGTCGGTGTCCAGGCAGCGGACCGGCGAGGCGTCGACGTCGGCGAAGTCGCGCGGCACGAGGCCGTTGGATCGGGTCCCGCCCACCACCCCCGCCGCCTGCACGGACCCGATCTGGGTGACGTGCGAGAACACCTGCACTCCCAGCGCCGAGAGGAAGCTCTTGGCGAGCGCACCGCCGGCGACGCGCGCCGCGGTCTCACGCGCGCTCGCGCGCTCGAGCACGTTGCGTACGTCGGTGAACCCGAACTTCTGCACGCCGGCCAGGTCGGCGTGGCCGGGACGCGGGAGGTGCACCTCCGGGACGTCGGCCTCGACCGGCCACGGGTTCATCCGCTCCTCCCAGTTGGCGTAGTCGCGGTTGGCGACGCGGACGGCGATCGGGCCGCCCAGCGTCCTGCCGTGGCGCACGCCGGAGGTGACCTCCGCGCTGTCGCGCTCGATCTTCATCCGGCCGCCGCGGCCGTGGCCGAGCTGGCGGCGGGCCATGTCGCGGTCGATGGCCCCGAGGTCGAGCTCGAGGCCGGCCGGAAGGCCCTCGACGATGCAGGTCAGGCCAGGACCGTGGGACTCGCCGGCGGTGACGACGCGCAGTGGCACGCCGAAGATCCTACGAGCCGCGGCTCCGGAGATCCGGAGCCGCGGCCCGTGGCACGTTCCCCTGTGTTACTTGATGTCGACGAGGTCGAGCTGGAACTGCGAGCTGATCTCGCCGGTCTCCGGGTCGACGAGGTCGAAGAACTCGGTCTCGCCCTTGGCGAGCTCGATCGTCTCGCAGCTGGCCGGGTGCGGCTTGCAGGTGCCGTCGCCGGTCGCGTCGAGGCTGGCGTCGACCAGGAACTTGGCCTTCTTGCCGTTCTTGGTCAGGCCGAGGTAGACGAGCAGCGGCTCGGAGTCCGCGCCCTCGCTGTCCTGGGGCAGGCCGGCCAGCTTCTGCAGGTTGATCCGCTGGAGGTCGCCCGACGCCGCATCGCCGAACCGCACGATCAGCGAGCCCTTCTTGTAGACCTTCTTGGGCTTGACCGGCGCGGTCGGGACCACGATCGGGGCGCTCGGCATCGACGGCGTCGACGCGGGCGACTCGGGCGTGTCCGACTGCTGCTTGGTCTCAGCCGTCTTCTTGGCCTTCTTGGGCTTCTTCACCGGAGCGGGCTCGAACGGGTCCTTGCGGGAGCCGAGCACACGGCGCCGGCGGGACCGGTCCTCCGTGGTCGCGGCGGCCACGACCGGCTCGGCGAGCGTGCCGGAGACCTTGGCGGACTCCGCCGTCGCCGGCGCGACCGGGGTCTCCACGATCGGCTCGGCCTCGCGGCTGAGCAGGAAGGGCACGGCGGCGAGGGCGGCGACCAGCAGGACGGCGAGCGGCCACAGCCGGAGGCGCACGAGCTGGCGCCAGGTGGTGGTCAGGACGTTCACTGGGCTGCTCCGGCGTTCGCGGTGGTCGTGGACGAGTCGGACGGCGCCGACGGGGTCGACGGCGTGCTCGCGTTCTGCGCCGTGTTCGGCGCCGCGACACCCGGGATGCCCTTGACCGGCGGCACGATGTACGTGGCGGCACCGATCTCGGCCTGCATGTCCGGGAAGCCGGCGCTCGACGGCGCGATCGAGACGGACTCGAGGCGCAGCAGGCGACCGGTCGCGTCGAGCTTCGCGTTGTTGACCGTGACGTAGTGCTCGAGCTTCGCGAAGAACGTGTTCAGGTCGAAGTAGCCGCCCGTGAACTTGAAGCTGAACGGCATCGCCGACAGCGCGCCGCCGGCCACCTCGACCGCGCCGGGCGCCGGGGCGAGCTCGCCCGCGGTCGACGCCTTGGGCTCCGAGCTGCTGGAGCTCTCGGCGCCGGCGAGGCCGGTGCCGAGCTCGATGCTCTGGAAGTCGACGCCCGTGCCCTCGGAGCTGGCCTCGAGCTGCACCATCAGCGAGCGGACATCGTCATCGGCGGGCACGGCCTTGCCCAGGCGGGCGAGGGTCGTGTAGTTCGCCTTGTAGGTCTTCTTGGCCGCCTCGTAGGTGGCGAGCGTCTGCTGCGCCTGCGCGACCTCGGCCTGCTTGGCGGCGATGTCGCCGTCGAGCTTGGCGATCTCGTCGCGCTTGGGGCCGAGGACCAGGAAGTAGAACCCGGCGGCGGCGAGGCCGAGGGCGACCACCGCGATCAGGATCTTGTTGCTCTTGGTCACTGCGAGTCCCCTCCCTGGGTGGTCGAGGCGGGCGTGCTGCTTCCGCCGTTGTCGGTGCCCGGGTCGGCCGGCGGCGTCGTGACGCCGGTCGAGGACTGAGGCGTGCTCGAGTCACCGGACGAGGTGGCCGTGGCGCCGTTGGCACCGGCGGCGGGAGCGCCGCCGGCCGCCTGGACGGTGATGTCCTCGACGCTCGACGGGACGTCGGAGCGCTCGAAGAACATGACGATCTCGAACGTCGGCGGACGGCCGGTGCCGCAGGCCGGGCGCTCGTTCGTGGTGCCGTCGGCGGTCGGGCCGGAGCTGGCCGACGCGGTGTCGTCCTTGTCCGGGCGGACCGACTTGCTCAGCGTGACGCGGGTCACGCCGTCGACGGAGCGAAGACGCGAGAGGAGCGTGGCGACCTGCTTCTGGCCCTTGGTGCAGCCGTGGAGCTCGATCGCCGGCGCGGCGATCGCGCTGCGGATGCCGGAGCCGCCGCCGGTCTCGCTCGACACGGAGCCGTTGAGCGTCGACAGCGTCACGTCGGCCGGGATGGCGCGCGAGATGTCGCGCAGCGCCTGCTCCCAGTCGAAGCGGGAGGCCGCGAGGTCCTTGACGGTCTGGATACGGGTCTCGGCCATCTGCTGGAAGTCCGCGTACGGCTTCAGCTGGTTGGCGCGCTGGGTGGTGGCGTCCGCCTGGGCGGTGGCCGCGTCGAGCTGCGCCGTGCGGTCCTTGACCGTGTTGGACGTCAGCACGTACATGGCGAGCGCGGCGACGCAGACAACGAGCGCGCCGAGCACGACGAAGGCGCCGATGCCGCCCGGCTCGTCGGTCGGGGCCGCAGCCTTGTTCGCCTTCGGGGAGCCGCCCTTGGCGGCGCCGCGCAGGTCGGTGGGGAGCAGGTTGATGGCCTTCATCTCGCTTGGCTTATCGGCACCCCGACGGTCCGCCTTGAGGCGTCCGGGTGGGGTCTGCGCCCCAGCGGGCTACGAGAAGAAAGCGTCGAGGTACCAGTCGACCATCGCGTCGCCCACGAAGAGGGCGACATACCCGCCGAGGGCGAGGAACGGGCCGAACGGAACCTTCGTCTTGCGGCCTTCCTGCATGCCCTTCCGGGCCATGATCAGGCCGCCGACGACCGTGCCCGTGACGAGGGCGATGAAGATGGCCGGAGCGACCGCTCGGCCGAGGAAGAGGCCGAGCACGGCCGCGAGTTTGATGTCCCCCATGCCCATCCCGCGTGGGTACGCGAGGACGGCGAGCAGGAAGAACCCGCCGCCTGCCACGCAGGCGATGAGGTGCTCGGTGATCGCGTCGGGCTCGGTGAGGAGCACGATCGCCGGCGCCACCACGGCGCCGACGATCATCAGCTTGTTGGGGATCGTCTGCGTGTCGAGGTCGATCAGCGCGACCGGGACGAGCAGCAGGACCATCGCGAGGCCGAGGATCGCGTCCTCGTCGAAGCCCTTGTCGACGACCACCAGGGCGCACAGGAGCGCCGTGCCGGCCTCCACGAGCGGATACCGCACGGATATCCGCGTCCCGCACGCGCGGCACCTGCCGCGCAGTGCGAGCCAGGAGAGGACCGGGATGTTGTCGTACGCCTTGATCTGCGTGGCACAGCCGGGGCAGCGCGACCGGGGCCGGGAGAGCGACTCGCCCCGCGGCAGCCGGTAGGCCACCACGTTGAAGAACGAGCCGAAGATGGCCCCGATCACGGCTGCGAATGCCACGTCAGACCTACTAGGCGATGTCTTCGACGGCCAGCCCCGCCGCGACCGTCAGGCGGCCGAGGTCGGCGTTCTCGTCCTGCGAGCCGATCACGGCCGACTCGAGCGGCAGACGGAGCTGCTCGGACAGCGCCTCGACGAAGCCGGGGATCGGCCACGGCGGGACCCGTGAGCACGCCAGTCTCGACCGGCTCGGCGCTCTCCTGCATGCGGTAGAAGTTCAGCGAGTTGCGGACGGTGTCGGCGAGCTGGTGCACGCCCTCCTCGAGCGCCGCGCGAGCGGACGCCACGAGGTCGGTGTCGCCCTCGACGTCCTCGAGCGGCGTGTGCAGGCCGACGTGCTGCATCCACTGCCGCGCGTGCTCGACGGTCAGGCCGCGACGCTCGGCGAGCGTGTGGACCATCGCGTCCAGCCCGCCGGCGGCGGCGCGCGTGAACAGGCAGCCGCTGGGGTTGGCGACGGCGACGTTCGTGAGTCCGGCGACCGAGATGTAGAGGACGGCGCCCTCGGCCTTGCGGCCGGCCAGCGCGCGGACCATGCCGAACGCGGACAGGTCGATGCCCTCGACCGTCAGGCCCGCCTCACGGGCGGCACCGGCGATCTTCTCGACCATCTCGCGGCGGACGGCGACCACGACGACGCGTGTGCGGTCCTGCCCGGAGGCGGTCTTCACGTTGCCGAGCGACTGCCAGTCGAGGACGGCCTCGTCCATCGGCATCGGGATGTGGTCGGGCGCCTGCACCCTGACGGCGGCGGCGAGCGCCTTCTCGTCCTCCAGCGGCGGCAGGTCGAGCGTGCGGACGACGATCCGCTGGTTGGCGATACCGAGGCGCACGCGCTTCGGGATGCCGTACTCGTCGAAGAACGACTTCAGCGCCTCCGCCAGGGCGGGGACGTCGGCGACCTCGCCGTCGCGCAGGATGCCGGGGCGAAGGGGGGCCACGGCGCCACGCTTGAGCGACACCGAACCGTTGACGGTGACCTCGGCGGCGGCGATGTGGCCGGGATCGAGGTCGAGGCCGACGATCGCGGCCTGGGAGGAGGAGCGCTTCTTGAACACGTTCGTGATATCGGCGGCAGACGCCCGGGACTTAACGACGAAGCGGGCCCCGGAGGGCCCGCTTCGCCAAAGCGACAGTGGCGGTCAGCCGACTACCACTTGCCGTGCGCTGTTGCAGCCGTACTTGCCGGCTGGTCGTGCAGGTGCGGGTGACCGCGGAGCCGCCGGCGACGGTCGGCCTTGGTGATCGTGAACTTGTTGCCGCTCTTCGAGGTGACCTCGACGGCGTAACCGGCGTCAGCGGCGCCAGCGGCGCCCGACGTCACGGCGAGGGTCGCGCCCTGGCCCTCCTTGAGGGCCGGCTCGATGGCCTCCAGCTTGGCCTTGTCGGCCGAGTAGTCCTGCTCGTCCGTGTACCACGTCTCCATCGCGGTCTGCGCGGTACGGGCGGCCGACTTGGCCTCCGTGTCCTGCGCCTTGCCACGCTGGTTGAGGAACGCCGGAAGAGCGATCGCGGCAAGAATGCCGATGATCAGAATGACGACCAGAAGCTCGATCAGGGTGAAACCCTTCTCGTCCTGAGCGCGCTGGCGGAGCTTGTGAAGCATTGTGGGTGGTCCCTCCTGGAGGGGATCGGACTCGGAGAGAACGACTTGACAGAGGTCGGTATCGGCGGCGGCAGCGCCGGACTTAAGGGCGAAGTCGACACTCGCGGACTTAACGACGAAGCGGGCCCCGGAGGGCCCGCTTCGCCAAAACGACAGTGGTGGTCAGCCGACTACCACTTAGCGCTGTTGGGCAGCCGTACTTGCCGGACGGCGGTGCAGCTGCGGGTGACCGCGGAGCCGCCGGCCACGTCGGCCTTGGTGATCTTGAACTTGTTGCCGCTCTTCGAGGTGACCTCGACGGCGTAACCGGCGTCAGCGGCGCCAGCGGCGCCCGACGTCACGGCGAGGGTCGCGCCCTGGCCCTCCTTGAGGGCCGGCTCGATGGCCTCCAGCTTGGCCTTGTCGGCCGAGTAGTCCTGCTCGTCCGTGTACCACGTCTCCATCGCGGTCTGCGCGGTACGGGCGGCCGACTTGGCCTCCGTGTCCTGCGCCTTGCCACGCTGGTTGAGGAACGCCGGAAGAGCGATCGCGGCAAGAATGCCGATGATCAGAATGACGACCAGAAGCTCGATCAGGGTGAAACCCTTCTCGCTCTGGGCGCGCTGGCGGAGCTTGTGAAGCATTGTGGGTGGTCCCTCCTGAAGGGATCGATGGGCCTGTGGACTTCCGTGCCAGGTCCTCGGGTCCCGTTCCCACCACCGGCGGTGGCAACCCGGCTTGCTCCCATCCGGGGAGCTCCGTGGCTTTGCGCGTCACCCTCGCGGGTGAGTTGCCTTTGACACCTCGGGTTCTGGCACCACCGTTATCGGCCGGTTGCGCGCGGTTCTTAACCCTTCGTTATCCCTGCTATGGACAACCGGACTACCCTCGGAGCATGCTCGGCCGCCGCTTCCTCCTGCTCGTTGCGGTGCTCATGGGCCTCACGGCGCTCGCCGCGAGCGTGGCGCCGCGCGAGCCGCTCGTGCGAGACAGGCGCGCAGCCACTCCCTCGCCGACCCCGACCAGCGAGCCCGCGACGGCGAGCGACAGCCGCACGGTCGCCGAGACGATCGAGACCGAGGAGGACCCCGCCAAGGTCACGGTCCGCAAGGGCGACCTGGTGCGCCTGGAGGTCCGGGGCAACGAGCTGGACAGCGTGCGGCTCTTCGACGAGATCGAGCCGATCGACGTCAACTCGCCGGCGATCTTCGAGCTGTACGCCGACCGGCCGGGGTCGTACCCGATCGAGCTGGTCGAGGGCCAGCGCCAGGTCGGGACGCTCGTCGTGCGCGAGTAGGCAGCTCCACAGAACGTCAACTGCGGCTGGGTAGGGAGGCGGGAACGCCGGCGTCGCCGGCGGTCCCTGGCGCGTAGGGGTCGAATGGCGACCCAAATGCGCCAGACGACAGCGTCTGGCGACTTGACCACCTATGAGGTGGTCAACGCGCCAGGGACCGCCGACTCCGCCAGCCTCTCCGCTCCCCTACCCAGCCGCAGTTGACGTTCGCTACGCGTCGCCCTCGCGCGCGGCCTGGGCGTCGTGCTGCGGGTCGTAGACGCCGCTGCCCTCGCACCACGGGCAGGTGACCGGCTGGGGCGTGCCGCCCAGGGTGGAGATCACCCGGCCGGTTCCCCGGCACGGGGTGCAGCGCTGCGGATCGTAGGGTTCGGCCGGCTCGGTGCTCACGGCCGGGCCAGGTTACCCGAGCCCGGGCGGAGCGACCGAAGTGGACGCGCGCGCGTCCTCTCCCCCGCGCACCACGGCGTCGGCCGGGCGGTCGGTCGGGAGCGCGCGGCGCAGCGTCGGCGGCACCTCGCGGTCGGTCAGCGGGCGCAGGAGCCCGAACTGGCGGAAGACGTTCTCGGCCTTGGTGGTGTCGGCGACCCGGAACAGCAGGCCGTAGATCGCGGGAGCGCCCAGCGGTGACCGGGCGGCGATCTCCTCGGCGGCCTCCGGCACGAAGCAGGCGACGACGTCGTCGCCCAGCGGCTTGGTGAACAGCAGCGCGGCGTTCGGCGCGTCGTCGGGGTCGCCCAGGACGGTGAGCGCCGAGCCGCCGAGGCTCGTCCACAGCCAGCCCTCGAGGCCCTGCTCGCGCGGGACGACGGCGGTGGCGCTCAGGCGCTTGAGGATCGGGAAGCGGCCGATCATCCCGCTCGGGCGGGCCTGCCCGGGGTCGACGAGGCCGAGCTGCAGCGTGCCGAGCGGCACCCGCAGCGGCGTGCGCAGCGACCGCTCGAAGCTGATCGACGCGCCCATCGCGCTGAGGCGGACGACGTCCGAGCCGGCACGCGAGCGGCCCCAGGACCGCTGGGCCTCGAGCTCGATCGTGTAGTCGCGCTGGCCGGAGCTGGGGGGCGGAAGGGACATCGAGGAGTTAATCGGCCCCCGCGCGGCCGTTCTTAACCGTCGCGGTGGACCGTCTCCGGCGAGAACGCCGGAAGGCACACGGCGACGTACGACGCGCCGCCGGGCTCGGGTGTGGAGTAGCGCACCCACTCCCCCGCGCGCACCAGCACCGCCTGCCCGGCCCGCACCTCGAGGCTCCCGTCCTCGTGCTCCACGTGCAGGCAACCATCGAGGACCACGGTGTACTCGTCGAAGTCGGGCCGCTGCCCGGGCTCGAGCCAGCCGTCGGGCGAGCGCATGTGGGCGACGCTGACGCGCTCCTCGCCGGTGTTGACGCGGCCGACGTACTCGTCGATGAGCTTGGGTTTCGTCCCCGCGGCCTCTACGCGTGAGGGGGCTTTGATCAAATCGGGCATCGCTGCGGGTATACCAATGTCGTGACCATGCGGTCCGAACTCGTGCCGGTGATGCGTGGCGTGACGCACTTCTGGGCGTTCTGGTGCGCGCTGGCGGCGACGATCCCGCTCGTGGCGCTCGCCCCCGGCGGGCCGGCGCGCGGCGCGGCGATCGTCTACGGCAGCGGCATGTGCGTGCTGTTCGCGGGCAGCGCCTGCTTCCACCGGCTGCGCTGCGGGCCGCGCCTGCGCTCGCTGCTGTGCCGGATCGACCACAGCGCGATCTTCATCTTCATCGCCGCGAGCTACACGCCGGTGACGCTGCTCGTGCTCGACGGGCCGCTGGGCTGGACGCTGTTCGCCGCCGTCTGGGCCGGCGCGCTCGCCGGCGTCACGCTCAGCATGGCCTGGATCAGCGCGCCGCGCGTGCTGTTCGCCGGCACCTACGTGGCGCTCGGCTGGGTCGCGATCGTGGCGATGCCGGAGCTCGTCTCGAGCCTGCCGGCCACCCCGCTGATCCTGATCGCGGCCGGCGGGCTGCTCTACACGGCCGGCGCGGTGGTGTACGCGCTGCGGCGCCCGGACCCGTGGCCGGACGTGTTCGGCTTCCACGAGGTCTTCCACGCGCTGGTGATCGTGGCCGCCGCCCTGCACTTCGTGGCGATGGCCGGCTGGATCATCCCCGCGGGCTGACCTCGATCTCCAGCAGGTCGCCGCCCTCGTGCTCGACCTGCAGGGTGGTGTGCTCGATCTCGAACTCGTCGTGGAGCAGCACCTCGAGCGTGCGGCGGACGTCGTGGCAGTCGGTGTTGCGGCCGACGAGGATGTGCGCGGACATCGCCGGGAACCCCGACGTGACCTCCCACACGTGCAGGTCGTGGACCTCGCACACGCCCGGGGTGCCGGCCATCCGCTGCCCGATCAACTCGGGGTCGAGCCCGCGCGGGGCCGCCTCGAGGAACACGCGGCCGGACTCGCGCAGGAGCATGTAGGCGGCGCGCAGCATCAGCGCGGCGACGAACAGCGCGGCGATGCCGTCCGCCTCGGTGAACCCGGTGGCCAGCACCACCGCGCCGGCGATGGCCGTCCCGACGAACGCCGCCAGGTCGGTGAGGATGTGCTGGAAGGCGCCCTCGATGTTCAGCGACTGGCGGTTCGCGCTCGCCAGCACCCCCGTGGCCGCGAGGTTGACGGCGATGCCGACGAGCGCCACCACGAGCACGATCCCGCCCTCGACGTCGGGCGGGTTCACGATCCGGCGGACGCCCTCGACCACGATCAGCACGCCGAGCACCAGCAGCGTCGAGCCGTTGATCGCGGCGGCGAGGATCTCGCTGCGCTTCAGGCCATAGGTCAGCGCCCCGGCGGCCGGCCGGCGCGCGAGCCGGATCGCGACCAGCGAGAGCGCGAGCGCGCCCGCGTCCGTGAGCATGTGCGCGGCGTCGGACAGCAGCGCCAGCGACTCGGCCACGATGCCCGCGGCCACCTCGAAGCACATGAAGCCGAGGATCAGCGCGAGGGCGATCGCCAGCTTGCGGCTGTCGGCGTCGGCGCTGACGCCGTGCGCGTGCCCGTGGTCGTGGTGATCGTGCGCCACGCGCTTAGTTTGCGGCACGGGGCTCCTGGCAACACATGTTGATGAAGCAACTACCGGGGAGACCCAGGGCCGGGCAGCCCGTCGGTCGACGCCAAGGCGTTCCCGCGCCTGCACGGCACGGTCTGGGCGCTGACGGCGCTCGCGGCCGGGGTCGCCGGCTCGTATCTGGCCGAGCGCCCGCCGCTCAACGAACAGCCCGCGGGCGAGCCGACCGGCCGCTTCGAGCGCGTCGAGGAGCCCGCTCACGCCTGAGCGTCAGTGGTGCGCGTGGTGGTGCTGGTGCACCACCGCGTGCCCCTTGCCGCGAGCCAGCAGCCAGCGGTTCGCGGGGTAGGCGGCCATGCCGGCGATCAGCAGCGCCAGCGCCAGCGAGGCCCAGAACAGGACGTCGCTCAGCGACGCGTCGATGGCGCCCGGAATCAGCAGGATGATCGTGTTGTCGACCAGCTCCATGATCGCGATCGAGATCGTGTCCGAGGCCAGCGCCAGCGGGATCACCGCGCCCAGCGCCAGGCCCGAGCGCAGCAGCGGCCAGCTGGTGAACGTGTAGCCGAAGACGAACGCCAGAACGATCGAGATGGCGATCGTCGCGCCGTCGGACCAGCCGAACGCCGTGCCGATGATCATGCCCAGCACCTCGCCGATGGCACAGCCCGTCAGGCAGTGGACGGTCGCGCTGAACGCGAGCCGGTTCAGCGATTGGGTGGACATACCCTATGAGGGTATCAACCGGATCACGCGGATGCGACGCGGAGCGGCCCGCTTGACGTACTGCGGGAACCCCGGATAGACCTCGCTCGCGAGCGCGATCAGCCGCTCGCGCTCGGCTCCCGTGACCTCCTCGGCGACCGCGTCGTGCTCAGGCCCGCCGACCACCCGCACGTGCGCCCGCGGGTCGGCGCGCAGGTTGTGGACCCACGCCGGATGGTGGGCCTGCCCGAAGTTGGAGCCGATGACGACGATCCCACCGCCCTCCGGCACGCCGAGGATCGGCGTCGTGGCCTCGCGACCGCTGCGCGCCCCGGTGGTGGTGACCATCACGACCGGCAGGCCCGCGACCCACGAGGCCGCAGTCGAGCGGCCGTCGGTGCGGCGGTAGACGATGCGGTCGAGCCGGTGCGCGACGCGCGCGAACACCCACGAGCCCGGCTTGGTGGCAGCCGCCCGACGGACGAGACGCCGGATCCGCGTCGCGTCCTCGTAGCGAGCGCTCACGCGCTCAGCTTGCCAGCGCGAGGTCGTCGAAGCGCCGGTAGACGCTCGAGCCGAGGCGCTCGATGTCGGCGCCGTAGACGTGAATGGAGATCGTGAGCTCGTCGCCGCCGGCCTCGACGCAATGGATGTTCTCGGCGGGCGGGACGAGCGCCTCGACATGGCCGGGATGCGCCTCGATGGTCTCGGTGGCGCGCAGACGGCCGTCCGCGAGCGTGTAGCGCGTCTCGCGCTCGAGGCCCTTGTAGACGCCGACGACGCACCACGAGACGTGGTCGTGGATCGGCGTCCCCTGGCCGGGCTTCCAGACGAGCGCGACGACGGACAGACCACGACAGTCGGAGACGTGCAGCAGGTGCTGGCGATAGCTGTCCGCGCCGGGAGCCTGGTGCTCGGGCGCGAGCCAACCGTCCTGCGCGAGCAGCGGCTGCAGCCGGTCGGCGATCGCGTGGGGTTCCATGGTTCCCTCGGCGTCCCGGACGAAGTCGGCGAAGGCGGGGTGCATCGGCGAAGCCTCCCAGCCGCGCCGGACCCGATCACTGGTGCAACCCCGCGCGACACAGTTCGGCTACCCGGTGTGGCCATATGGTGTTGGTGATGGTCCCCGCGATCGAGCTCAACGACGGCCACACCATCCCGCAGCTCGGCTTCGGCGTGTTCAAGATCGATCCCGCCGAGACCGCCGCCGCGGTGACGGCGGCGCTCGAGGCCGGCTACCGCCACATCGACACCGCCGAGATGTACGGCAACGAGGCGGGGGTCGGCGAGGCGATCCGCGACTCCGGGCTGGACCGCTCCGAGATCTACGTCACGAGCAAGCTCGACAACGACGTGCACCGGCCGGATGACGCTCGCCGCGCGTTCGAGGGCACGCTGGCCGACCTGGGCACCGACCATGTCGACCTGTTCCTCATCCACTGGCCGCTGCCCACCCGCTACGACGGCGACTACGTGGGCACCTGGAAGGTGCTCGAGGCGTTCCGGGCCGACGGCCGCGCGCGCTCGATCGGCGTCTCGAACTTCCAGGTCGCACACCTCGAGCGGGTGCTCGCCGAGGGCGACGTGGCGCCCGCGGTCAACCAGATCGAGCTGCACCCGTACCTGCTCAACGAAGAGGTGCGGGCGTACGGCGAGGAGCACGGGATCGTCACCGAGGCCTGGTCGCCGATCGCCAAGGGCACGGTGCTCGGCGACCCGGTCGTCGCCGCGATCGCCTCGGCGGCCGGCCGCACGCCCGCCCAGGTCGTGCTGCGCTGGCACGTGCAGCGCGGCAGCGTCGTGTTCCCCAAGTCGACCCGGCCCGCGCGGATGCGCGAGAACCTCGCGCTGTTCGACTTCGAGCTGTCGGCCGACGACATGGCACGGATCTCGGCCCTCGACCGCGGCGAGGCGGGCCGGACCGGACCAAATCCCGACACCTTCGACCGCCTGTGAAGGGAGACCCCATGCTCAAGGACAGCAAGGCGTTCAGCGGGTTCGCCGTCGACGACATCGAGACGGCCCGCGCGTTCTACGCCGACACGCTCGGGATCGAGACGTCGGAGGAGAACGGCATGCTCACGCTCCACCTGGCCGGCGACCGGCCGACGCTGATCTACCCCAGGCCGGGCCACGAGCCGGCCGGCTACACGATCCTGAACTTCCCGGTCGACGACATCGACGGCGCGGTCGACGCGCTCGCCGCCCGCGGCGTGGAGTTCCTGCGCTACGAGGGGTTCGGGCAGGACGACAGAGGGATAATGCGCGGGCAAGGCCCGCCGATCGCGTGGTTCACCGACCCGGCAGGCAACATCCTCTCCGTGATCGAGCAAGAGCTATGACAAAGCGACTCGAGGAGGCCGGCGGCTTGACCGTCGCGGACGTCACCCACTCCCGGATCACCGCGTTCCCGGCCAGCGCGACCGTCGCCGAGCTGCGCGCGTGGTTCGAGTCGAGCACGAGCCACCGGATGGCGCTGCTGGCTGCCGACGATCAGTACGCGGGCAGCCTGATGGCCGAGGACGTCGCCGGGGCCGACGACGCGGCGCTGGCCGTCGACTTCGCCACCCACGGGCAGACCGTGCGGCCCGACGAGCCGGCGTCACGCGCCGAGGAGCTCGCGCTGGGCGCCGCCGACACGCGCCGGGTCCCGGTCGTGGACGCCGACGGCCGCCTCCACGGCATCGTCGCCATCACCACCGACCTGCAGGGCTTCTGCGGAACCTGACGCTCGCGACCGTCGCCGACGCCGCCGCGATCGCGGCGGTGAAGGCGACCGGCTGGCGGACGACCTACGCCGCGTGGGTGCCCGAGGAGGTGCTCGCGCCACTGCTCGACGAGGCGGCCCAGACGGCCGCGCTTGCCGCGGAGCTGGGCGACGCGGCGAACTTCGCCGTGGTCGCCCGCGACGACGGCCGGATCGTCGGCTTCGCGTCGTGCCTATGGCGGGAGGACCCGCTGCTGGACTCCTTCCACGTGCTGCCCGAGGCGCGCGGGGACGGGATCGGGGCCGCGATCCTGCGACTGCTCGTCGACGAGGTCGCGCGCCGCGGCGCCACCAGGCTCGCCGTCGAGGTCGTCGAGCAGAACATCCCGGACGCGCGCGCTCTACGAGCGCCTGGGCGCGACGTACACCGCGACCGAGCCGGCGGCGTGGGCACCGGAGCACGTGCGCGAGGCGCACTACCGCTGGGACGACCTCGAGGCGCTGCGTCAGCGCTTGTGATCGAGCGCGGCGCGGAGGCCCTCGAGGTCCCCGGCGCCGAACACCACGCGGTTGCGGGTGGCGACGTACACGAGATCGAGGTCCACCCCGGCCTTGGCGATCTGGCGCGTCAGGTCCGCCAGCACGCCGGGCCGGTCCTCGACGTCGACCACCACGACCTCGCGCTCACGGCTCACCGCCACGTGCGAGATCGCCAGCGAGTGCCGCGCCGCCTCGGCGTGCGGGACGAGGATGTGCAGCTCGGCCCGGTCGCCGGTGCCGATGCACGTCGCCGCCGCGATGTTCACGCCCGCGTCGCTGATCGCCGCCGCGACCTGCGCCAGCGCCCCCGGCGAGTTCTCGATGTCGATGACGAGGTCGACCGCCATGCCCGTGCGCGTGCGCAGCCTACACGCGGCGTTAGTGCGCGCCGTGGAACGGCGTGCCGCTGCCGTAGCGTGTGCCTCATGACGACGGTCGAGGCCAACGGCGTGACGCTCGGGGTCGAGCACTTCGGCGACGCCGCGGCGCCGCTCGTGCTGCTCGCGGGCGGCACGACGATGCTCTCCTGGCCCGACGCGCTCTGCGCGGCGCTCGCTCGCGGCGGACGCCACGTCGTGCGGTACGACCTGCGCGACAGCGGCGCGTCGACCACCGTCGATCCCGAGGCTCCGGCGTACACGCTGCGTGATCTCGCCGCCGACGCCGCGGCGCTCGCCCGCGGACTCGACGACCGGCCGGCGCACCTGGCGGGCATCGGCGTCGGGGGGATGGTCGCCCAGGTCGCCGCGCTCGACCACACGGACGCGTTCTCGGCGCTCACCCTCGCCGGGACGCGGCCTGTCGCACCAGGCCCGTCCGGCGACCTGCCCGACCATGACGCGGCGACGATGAAGCGGCTGTTCTCGCACCCGATGCCCGACTGGTCCGACCGCGCTGCCGTGGCGGAGTTCGCCGCCGCCGGCGCGGAGATCCTCGGCGACGACCCGGCCGCCGCACGCGCGACGGCCGAGCGCATCTGGGACCGCACACCGGGCACGGAGCCCGCGGTCCAGATGGCCAACCAGATGGGCATCGTGTTCTCCAAGCTCGACTGCAAGCCGCGTTGGCGCGAGCGCCTGCCCGAGCTCGCGATCCCGGCGCTCGTGGTGCATGGTCGCCGCGACCCCTTCTTCCCTGTCGGCAACGGCGAGGCGCTCGCGCGCGAGATTCCCGGTGCGCGGCTGCTCGTGCTCGAACGGGCCGCGACCGCGATCCCCGATGCGGCCGCCGGCGAGGTCGCCGCGGCGATGCTCGAGCTCTAGGCGAACGGATCCCGAAACGACGAAGGCCGCTCCCCCAGGAGCGGCCTTCGTGTGACCCCCGAACTGCTGACGCCGAGCTACTTGATGGCGTCGTAGACCTTGAACATCGGCATGTACATGGCGACGACGATGAAGCCGACGATGCCGCCCACGAGCACGATCATCACCGGCTCGAGGATCGACGTGAGCGCCTTGATGGCGGCGGCGACCTCGTCCTCGTAGAAGTCGGCGACCTTGGAGAGCATCGTGTCCAGGTTGCCGGTCTCCTCGCCCACCGCGATCATCTGGGCGACCATCGCCGGGAAGATCGGGGTGTCCTTGAGCGGCGCGGCGATCGAGCCACCGGACTTGACGGACTCGATGACCGACTCCATGGCTTCCTCGACGACCGCGTTGCCGGCGGTCTGGCCGGTCACCTCGATCGCCTGCATGATCGGCACGCCGGCGGAGTAGAGCGCCGAGAACGTGCGCGACCAGCGCGCGAGGGCGATCTTCTGGACCGTGTTGCCGATCTTGAAGGGGATGCGCAGGCGCACGCGGTCCCACTGCGGACGGCCCCAGTCGGACTTGCGCCACTTCTTGAAGCCGACGACGATGCCGATGGTGGCCGCGATCAGGATGTACCACTGGCCGGTGACCATCTTCGACATGGACACCGTCACCTTGGTGATCATCGGCAGCTCGCCGCCGAAGTCCTTGAAGACCCCGACGAACACCGGGACGATGAACGCGATCAGGCCGACGAGCACGGCCAGCGCGAACGTCAGCACGACGGTCGGGTAGGCCATCGCCGACTTGACCTGGCGGCGCAGCGAGTCGTCCTTCTCGAGCTGGTCGGAGACGCGCTCGAGCGACTGCTCGAGCACACCGCCGGCCTCGCCGGCGCGCACCATCGCGACGTACAGCGGGCTGAAGATCTTCGGGTGCTTGGCCAGCGCCTCCGAGAACGAGATGCCGGCCTCGATGTCCTCGCGCACCGCGCCGACGGTCTCGCGCAGCAGCTTGTTCTCGATCTGCTCCTCGAGCACGTAGAACGCGCGCAGGAGCGTCATGCCCGACGAGATCATGGTCGCCAGCTGGCGAGTCATGATCGTGAGCTCCTGGGCCTTGACGCGCTTGACCAGCGTGATCTCCATCTGGAGGCCGGTCTTGCGCTCCTTGAGGTCCATGACCGTCAGGCCACGGGCCTTGAGCTCCTCGACGACCGCGTCCTTGGTCGCGCCGACGATCTCACCGGTCGAGGGCAGACCCGACGCGTCGACCGCCTTGTAGGTGAAGGTCGCGGCGGCCATTACGCTGCCACCGTCGCCGGGGGCGCCACGGTCTGGTGGTTCACCAGGCCGCCGGACTGGACGAGCTTGCGCATCTCGGTGGGCTCCGACGCGCGGGTCTCGGCGACCGCCATGGTGATCTTGTTGTCGCGCACCAGATCGGCGAGCGAGGAGTCCATGGTCTGCATGCCGTGCGCGCCGCCCGTCTGGATCAGCGAGTAGATCTGGTGCGTCTTGCCCTCGCGGATCAGGTTGCGGACGCCGGGGGTCGGGACGAGCACCTCGGCGGCCACCGCGCGGCCGGCGCCGTCGGCGGTCGGGAGCAGCGTCTGGGTGACGATGCCCTGGAGGCCGATCGCCAGCTGGGCGCGGATCTGGCCCTGCTGGGCCGGCGGGAAGACGTCGATGATTCGGTCGACCGTCTGCGGCGCGTCCTGGGTGTGGAGCGTCGCGAAGACGAGGTGGCCGGTCTCGGCCGCGGTCAGCGCGGTCCCGATCGTCTCCATGTCGCGCATCTCGCCGACGAGGATCACGTCGGGGTCCTGGCGCAGCGCGGCCTTCAGGGCCAGCGAGAACGACGCCGCGTCGGCGCCGAGCTCGCGCTGGTTGACGATGCAGCGCTTGTGCGAGTGCAGGAACTCGATCGGGTCCTCGATGGTCATGATGTGCTCGTCGCGCGTCTCGTTGATCTCGTTGATCAGCGAGGCCAGCGTGGTCGACTTGCCGGAGCCCGTCGGGCCGGTGACGAGGACGATGCCGCGCGGCTTCTTGGCGAACGTGCGGATGACCGGCGGCAGGCCGAGCTTCTCGATCGGCACCGTGTCGGTCGGGATCAGGCGGAAGGCGGCGCCGATGGTGCCGCGCTGGAAGTAGGTGTTGACGCGGTAACGGCCGACGCCGGGGATCGAGTACGCGAAGTCGAGCTGCCAGTCCGTCTCGAGACGCTGGCGCTGCGAGTTGTTGAGGATCGCGTAGACGATCTCGCGGGTGTCGGTCGGCGTCAGCGCCGGCAGGCCGTCGATGGCGACCAGCGAGCCGCGGATACGCAGCATCGGCGGGGCGCCGGCGGTGATGTGTAGATCGGACGCCTTGTTCTTGACGACCGCAAGGAGGATCTCGGCAAAGTCCAGGCTCACGAGCCTTTACATCGGCACGCAGCGCCCGGGACTGAAGGGGTCTAGACCCTAGCTAGCGCGTGCCCGCGACGCGGGCGATCTCGGCGATCGACGTCAGGCCGCGGCGGACCTTCTCGAGGCCGTCCTCGCGGAGACGCATCATGCCCTCGTGGACCGCGGCGTGGGCGATCGTCTCGGCGGGCTCGCGGGCCACGGCGAGCGCACGAATGGTGTCGCTCACCCACATGACCTCGTAGAGGCCGATCCGGCCCTTGTAGCCCGAGCCGCCGCAGCGGGCGCAGCCGACGGGCTCGTAGGCCTCCAGGTCGAGGCCGACGTTGAAGCCGTTGGCGCGCATGACCTCGGACTTGATGGTCGTGCGGGCGCTTGCACTCCTCGCACAGCAGTCGCGCCAGGCGCTGGGCGACCACGCAGTCGACCGCCGAGCCCACCAGGAACGGCTCGATGCCCATCTCGATCAGACGGGTCACGGCGCCCGGGGCGTCGTTGGTGTGCAGTGTCGAGAGCACGAGGTGGCCGGTGAGGGCCGCCTCGATGGCGATCTGGGCCGTCTCGCGGTCGCGGATCTCGCCGACCATGATGATGTCCGGGTCGGCGCGCATCATCGATCGCAGGCCGCCGGCGAACGTGAGGCCCGCCTTGTTGTTGACCTGGACCTGCGTGATGCCGTCGAGCTGGTACTCGACCGGGTCCTCGATCGTGATGATGTTCTTCTCGACCGTGTTGAGCTGGTTGAGCGCGCCGTAGAGCGACGTCGACTTGCCGGAGCCGGTCGGGCCGGTCACGAGCACGGCGCCGTGCGCCTGCGAGAACGCCTTGGTGAAGCGCTCGAGGGCTTGCGGCAGCATGCCGAGCTCCTCGAGCTCGATCATGACCTTGCTCTGGTCGAGGATTCGCATGACGACGTTCTCGCCGTAGGCGCACGGGAGCGTCGCGACGCGGAGGTCGATCGGTTTGCCGGAGACCTCGAGCGAGATGCGGCCGTCCTGCGGGACGCGGCGCTCGGCGATGTCGAGGTCGGAGAGGATCTTCACGCGGGAGACGACGGCGGGGACGGCGCTGCCGGGGACCACGGCGGCCTCTTGGAGCACACCGTCGATCCGGTACCGGACGCGCATGTCCTCGTCGCCCGGCTCGAAGTGGATGTCGGAGGAGCCGCGCTCGACGGCCTCCTTGATGACCCGGTGCACGAGCTGGATGACCGAGGCATCCTCGCCCGACGCGCCGAAGTTGATCGGCGCGTTGTTGGACAGGTCGTAGAGCGGGGCGGCGGGCGCCGAGGCGGGCGGGGGCGCGGCGGCGTCGGCCTCCTCGTCGTCCTCGATCGGGGCGACGGCGCCGTTCCCGAAGTCCGGGTCCTCCATGCGGTCGACGAGCCCCTCGATGTCGGGGGGCGATGCGACCGCCGGGCGCACCTCGTAGCCGGTCATGACCGCGATGTCGTCCTGCGCGAGGACGTTCGCCGGGTCGGACATGGCGACCATGAGCGTGCGCTCGCCGGCGAACGACACGGGCACCGCCTGGTAGCGACGCGCCGCCGCGGGGGTGACGAGCTTGGCCGCGTCGGGGTCGACGCGATAGACGCCGAGGTCGACGTGGTCGAGCCCGAAGCGCTCGGCCACCGCACGGGACAACTGGTCCTCGGTCAGAGTTCCGTCGGCGACGAGCAGGCGCTCGGGCAGCGAGCCTCCTTCGTTGGCGCGCTCGACCGCGAGGTCGACCGTCGCCTGCTCGACGAACCCGAGGTCGACGATGACATCCGTGAGCAGGCGGCCGGACCCACCGCGCCGGGACGGCGTGGTGATCCCGTTGCCCTTCTTCTTGGATGTCGGCGGTGCCCCGGTCTGTGCTGGCGGATTCATGTCTCGGCGATGGTGGTGGCGGCCGCCCGCATCGCCTCACGGGGAGCCTCCATGCCGGTCCAGCGCTCGAACGACGCAGCACCTTGCGCGACCAGGATCTCCAGACCGTCGACTACACGGGCTCCTCGCGTTCTTGCCGCCTCGAGGAGTTGCGTGCCTCCGGCTCGGTACACCATGTCCACGACCAGGCTTCCGGCACCCAGTTCATCGGCCTCGATGGGAAGTGCCTTGAACGTCGCCCCGGGATCGTCGAGCCCGACGGACGTGCAGTTGACGAGGATCTCCGCGGCTTCCGGGGCCTCCGCGGCTCGCGCTCCGACCGCCGCGGCGAGCGCGCGCGCCCGCTCCGCGGTCCGGTTCCAGATCGTTACATCAGCCCCCGCGCCGACCAGCGCCCAGGCCGCCGCGCGGCCCGCTCCGCCTGCGCCCAGCACCAGCGCAGAGCGGCCTGCGGGCGATTCCGGCAGCGCCGCCAGCAGGCCCGGCGCGTCGGTGTTGTCGGCCACGATGGCGCCGTTCTCGAACGTCAGCGTGTTGGCGGCCCCGATCGCTCGGGCCGCATCCGACGCCCGGTCCGCCAGCGCCAGCGCGGCGTGCTTGTGCGGGATCGTCACGTTGGCGCCCCGGAACCCGGCCGCGGGCAGCGCTCGCACCGTCTCGGCGAACAGGTCAGGCGGCAGCGGCAGGCGCAGGTAGCGCCAGTCGTGCAGGCCGGCGGCGGCGAGCGCGGCGTTGTGTATCTGCGGCGAGCGCGAGTGCGCGACCGGCCAGCCGCAGACGCCCAGGTAGATCAAGGCTCGCGCGAGGCCTGGTAGCGCTCGTTGTCGCGCGCGAAGTCGGCGTCGTTGGTCGAGAACGCGTGCGCGCCGGAGTTGCCGGGCTTGCGGACGAAGAACAGGTACTTCGTGCGCGCCGGCCGGGCGGCCGCCTTCATCGACTTCAGCCCCGGGTTGCCGATCGGGGTCGGTGGCAGCCCGCGCCGCAGGCGCGAGTTGTACGGCGTGTCGCGGTCGAGCTGCGACTGCAGGATCGGGCTCTGCCAGTTGCCGGTCTGGTAGCGGATCGTCGCGTCGATCCCCAGCGGCATGCCTTCCTTGAGCCGGTTGTAGATCACGGAGGCGATCAGCGGCCGCTCACGGTCCAGCTGCGCCTCACGCTCGACCAGCGAGGCGATGATCAGCACGTCGTAGCGCGTCAGGTTCTTGCGCCGGGCGGACGACAGGTTCACGGTGCCGAAGTTCTGCTTGAACGCGCCGAGCTGCTTGGCCACGAGGTTCTTGACCGGGGCGCCCTCCACCAGCGTGTAGGTCGCCGGGAACATGAAGCCCTCGGCCGTGCGCGTGCCCTTCGGGGCACCGAGCTTGCGGATGGCGCGCAGCGTCTGGGGCGAGTTCGCGGCCTTCGCGTAGCTGCCCGTGAACGACGCCTTGTCGATCTTCGGCGCCTCCTCGCGGATCGACGGGCCTTCCGGGATCGTCACGTTGGTGGTCTTGACGACCTTGACCTTCGGGCCCTTGCTCAGCGCTTCGATGGCGGCGCCGTTGGTCATCCCGCGCTGCAGCGTGTAGCTGCCCGGACGCAGCCCGCCGCGCCGGCCGGTGACCGTGGCGTTGAGCATGAAGTAGCGGCCGCTGTCGACCACGCCCTTGGCCTCGAGCAGGTCGCCGATCTCGCGGGCGTCGGCGCCGTCCGGCACCTTCACGCGCACGGCGCCGGTGCCGTCGCCGTGGAACGGCTGGAACGTGGCGTTGATCGCGTACAGCGCGAAGCCGATCGCGGCGAGCGCGATCAGCGCGAGGATCCGCCGGCCCCAGTGGCGGCCGCGCGGCGCGCGTGGACGGCGAGGGGCGGGCCGTCGCGACGCGGGCACGCGTCGCGGCGGCGGGGGTGGGTCACCCATCGGGGCGACCTCCTCCTCTGGCGGCGGCTCCTCCTCGACGACGACGGGGCTGGGGGCCGGGCGACCCGAGCGGCGCGCGGCACGCTCGGCGCGGGCACGCTCGCGTTCCTCCGCGGTCCGATCCGAGGAGTCTCCTCTGCCGCCGGACGCCATCAGCCGGTGTGCCGGTCCTCAGCTTCCAGCAGGAGGTGGAGCGGCCGTCCGTCCTCGCCCGGGACGGCCTTGAGGGTGCCGACGACCGGGACCATCAGGCCCTGGCCGTGCATGTACGTGCTCTGTACGGACACCGATTCGATCTCCCCCATCGCTAGCTGGCGCAGCTGCTCCTGCTGCTGCTGGTACCCGGCGCGATCGTGCGGCGAAGGCCAGACTGCCTTTCCGAACGCGTTCTCCTGATACCCCACCAGTCTTGCAAACGCGGGGTTGAGCTCGCGGAACCGGCCGTCGAGGCCGAGAACTGCCAGCGGTTGCGCGGCGTCGTCGAAGCCATGGCGCGGCTCGCGCTTGATGATCTCGGACTTGCGGCGCAGGTCCTGCGCGGGCGTGCTCGGGCGGCCCAGCCGCTTCTCGCCCGCCGGCGCGTTCCCGCGGGCAGCGGCGAGCAGCTGCTGGAAGACCTCGTGGACGCCGGAGTTGTTGCCCTCGGTGGCCGTCTGCTGGGCGGCGCGCTTGGCCTGCTCGGCCTCGCGGCGGGCGATGACGGCGGCCTGGCCGGCGGACGTGAGCCCGGCCTTGACCTCCTCGAGCTGCTTCAGCGCGAACTTGAGCTCCGAGGCCATGGCCTCGACCTTGCGCTCGCCGGCCTCGGCCGCGGTGCGGGCACCGGCGGCGTCCTCGCTGACGGTCTTGGACTGCTCGCGGACGGTCTCGATGTCGCCGCGGAGCGCCTCGAGGCCGTCGCGGGCCTCCTCGGCGATGCGGCGGACGGTCGCCAGCTCGGTGCGCAGCTCCGCGCCCTGGGCCTCGATCGCCGCAGCCGTGGTCTGCCCGGCCTCGACGACGTCCTTGCCGAGCCGCTCCACGCGGCCGGCGACGGCCTCCAGGCGCTCGGTCCCGGCGGTGATCTCGGTGCGCAGCGCAGTGGTCTTGGCGTCGAGCTCGGCGAGCTGCTCGCCGGCGCGCTCGCCCACGGTCCTCGCGGCGGCGGCGTCGGCCTTGGCGGCGGTGGCATCGGCCCCGGCGGCGGTCGCGGCATCCGAGGCCTTCTCGACCTCGGCGCCGAGCGCGGTCAGGCGCTCCGTGCCGACCTTCAGCTCGCGGCGGACGGCGCCCGCGTCCTCGCGCGCCTTGCCGGCGTCCTCGCGGGCGGCGCTGGCGGCCTCGCCGGCGGCGGCGGCCTGCTCGCGGGCGCCGAGCGCCTCCTCGCGGACGTGGTCGAGCTGCGAGCGCGAGGCCTCGACCTCGCCGCCCAGCCGGGCGACGGCGGCGCGCAGCTCCTCAGAGTCGGTGCGGCCCTCGGTGGCGGCCTCCTCGGCGGCGCGGGCGACCGCGCTCAGCTCGTCGAGGCGCTCACGCAGCGAGCGGACGTCGGCCAGGACGGCGCCGGCGCCGCGGTCGACCTCGCCCAGGCGATCTTCGAGCTCGCGGACGCTGTCGGCGCTGGCGAGGGTGCCCGACAGCTCGTCGATGCGCGCCTCGAGCGCGGCGGAGTCGCCCGCCTGGGCGGCCAGCTCGGCGGCGCGGGCGGCGTCGGCGCGGGCGGCCTCGGCGGTCTCGGCGGCGCGGGTGGCGTCGCCGCGGACCTCCTCGGCGGCGGCACGGGCGGCGTCGGCGACGCCGCGGACCTCGTCCGCGGTCCCGCGGATCGAGTCGATCTCGGCGCGCGCCGCGCCGGCCTCGGCGCGGGCGGCGTCGGCCGCCTCGCGAGCGGCCTCGAGCTGCGAGCGGGATGCCTCTCGCACCTCGTCGGCTGCGGCCCGGGCGGCGTCGGCGCTCTCGCGCACGGTGCCGATCTCGTTGCGGGCGGACGCGGCCTCGGAGCGCGCGGCGTCGGCGGCCTCACGGACCGACTCGACGGCCGCGCGGGCAGCCTCGGCGGCTTCGCGGGCGGTGGCGACCTCAGAGCGGGCCGCCTCCGCGGCCTCGTGGGCCTCGGCGCGAGCGGACTCGGCGGCCTCGCGAGCGCCGGCGATCTCGCTGCGAGCCGCGTCGGCGGCCTCACGGGCCTCGCTGCGGGCGGACTCGGCGGTGTCGGCGGCGATGCGGGCCTCGCCACGGCTGTCGTCGGCGGCGGAGAAGGCGCGCTCGGCCTCGGCGCGGGCGGCCTCAGCCTCGCGGCGCGCGGCAGCGGCCGCGTCGTTGGCCGTCCCGACCTCGGCGCGGGCGGCGTCGGCCTGCGCGCG
Source organism: uncultured Solirubrobacteraceae bacterium (assembly GCA_963759375.1). Classification (GTDB taxonomy): domain Bacteria; phylum Actinomycetota; class Thermoleophilia; order Solirubrobacterales; family Solirubrobacteraceae; genus DASSUW01. Next base: position 692,382 of record CAVWYY010000002.1, read on the forward strand.
GATCGCCTCGATCTCTTCCAGGCGGGCGGTGGCGGCGTCGTGCGCCGCGGTCAGCTCGTCGATGCGGCGGGTGGTGGCGTCGCCGGCGGCGCCCAGCTCGGCGAGCCGCATGCGCAGCGCCTGCTCGGCGTGGCGGAGCGCGTCCAGCTGGCCGCCCATCGCGTCGACCACATCGCGCTCGACGGCCTGCTCTGCGGGGATCTGCGCGACGGACTCGCGCTCCTCGAGCGAGCGGCGGAGCTCCTCGACCTGGGCGGTGGTGCGCTCGCCGGCAGCGCGGAACTCGTCGCGCTCGCGGCGCGCCTCGTCGAGCCACGTCCGGACCTGCTCCTGCTGGCGGCGCAGGTCCTCGATCCGCTCGGCGGCGGCGGACTGCTGCGCCGTGGCGGACTCGAGCTCGGCGCGCAGCGCCGCCAGCTCGGCGGCGCCCTCGCGCAGCGCGGCGATCTCGCCGCGGAGCGTCTCGATCTCCCCGGTCCCCGACCGCAGACCGGCGATCTCGGCGCGCAGCGGCGCGATCTCGGCGGCACCCTCGCGGAGGGCGTCGATCTCCACGCGCAGGGCGTCGAGCTCGGCGGTGCCGGTCGCCTCGGTGAGGCGGGCCTCGAGCGCGTCGACGCGCGCGGCGTCCGCCTGCACGGCGTCGAGCCGGGCGCTCAGCTCGGGGATGCCGGCGGCGTAGGCCTGCAGCTCGTCGATGCGCGCCTGCGCGGCGGCCAGCTGATCGCGCAGCGGCTCGATGTCGGGCAGCCCGCCGCGAAGGGCGCTGACCTGGTCGCGCAGTGCGGTGAGGTCGGCGGCGCCGGCGTGCAGCGTGGTCAGCTCGGCGCGGAACGCCTCGAGCTCGCCCGCGCCAGTATGGAGGGCGTCGAGCTCGGCACGGAACGCCTCGAGCTCGCCGGCGCCGGTCTGCAGCGCGGCGAGCTGGGCGCGCAGCGCATCGACGTCGGCGGTGCCGGAGCGCAGTGCGGCGATCTCGGAGCGGAGCGTGTCGACGGCGCTGTCGTCGCGCACCGCGGCGGCGGCGCTGTCGTCCCGCAGGGCGGCGATCTCGGAGCGCAGCGCGTCGACCGCGCTGTCGTCGCGCAGGGAGGCGATCTGGTTGCGCAGCGCGGTGACGTCGGCGGCGCCCTCGCGCAGCTCGGCGACCTCGGCGCGCAGCGACTCGAGCGGGGCAAGCTCGGCGCGCAGCGCGTCCATGCGGGCGCGGGCGGCCTCGGCGTCGCGGGCCAGCTCGTCGAGGCGGCGGCGGTCCTCTCCGGCCTCGGCGCGCTCGACGGTGACGGCGGTGAGCTGCTCGCGCAGGGCGTCGGCCTCGCGCTGGACGGTCTCGACGCGCTGAAGCGCGGCGGCGAGCTCCGCGCGGGCGGACTCGGCCTCGCGGGCGCGGTCGCGCTCGAGGCGCTCGATCGTCTCGCCCAGCTCGGCGCGGGCGGCCTGGGCGGCCTCCTCGTGCTCGGCGCGGACCTGCTCGAGCTGAATCACGAGGTCGGCGGACGCAACGTCCCCGGCGGCGGCACGGCCGCGCTCGGCCTCGGCGAGGCGGGTTTCGACCAGGGCGCGGGCCTCGTCGGCGCGGCGGCCGGCCTCGGCGATCGCCTCGTCGGCGCGGCGCTGGGCCTCGGCGACGGCGGTGGCAAGTCGGGCGTCGGCGGCGGCGGACGACTCAGCGCGCTGGCGCTCCAGCCGGTCCAGCCGGGCGGTCAGCTCGGCGCGGGCCGCCTCGGCGGCGTCGAGCGCGCGCGAGCGGTCGTGCGTGTCCTGCTCGGCATCGAGCTTCGCGCGCTCGAGGCGCTCGAGGCGCGCGAGCAGCTCGCGCTGCTGGGACTCATCGACGCCCGCGCCGGCACCACCGGCCAGCGCGCGCTGCATCTCGGCGCGCAGGGCCTGGGCCTCGCGCTCGACGGACTCGGCGCGGCGCTCGGCGCTCTGGCGGGCCTCCTCGAGCTGGCCGGGCAGGCCGAGGGCGACGCGCTCGAGCTCGTCGATGCGCTCCATCGCGGACAGCAGGCGGGCCACCACGGCGGCCGCGTCGTCGAGGTCGGCGACCGAGTTGCCCTGGATGCCCGGGTCGATATTGGTCAGGCGCTCCTCGACCTCGGCATCGGCCTCGGCCCTGGCGGCCTCGCGGCGGGCCAGCTCGGCCTCGACCCACGGGGTGGCCTTGAGCGGGCGGAACACGACGAGCGTGCCGGCCGTGCGCCAGCCCTCCCAGGGCTGGGCCTCCGGCTCGAGCGCCTGGCGCAGCGCGCGGACGACGACGGGGTGCTGCGCGCGCATGCGCTGCAGCATCAGGTTCATGGGGAGCTCGAAGCCGAGGTCCTCGAGGAAGAGCGAGAAGTCGAAGCCCTCGTCGAGCTTGACGGGGACGAACACCGCCTCCATCGGGAACGCGTTGCCGTCGGCCTGCACGCCGGAGACCTCGACGCGGCCGGGCCCGGAGGGCGGCTCGCCGGCCTCCAGGAAGCCGCGCCACGACTCGGCGGCGGCGGGGACCGGGGCCTGCACGAGCAGGTCGAAGAAGGACTGCCCGAGCACCTCCGCGGCCGGGCGGCCGAACAGCAGCTCGGCGGGCTCGGACCACTTGGACACGGACCCCTGGCCGTCGGTGAGCACGAAGTACCCGCCGACGATCTGGCGCAGGATCGGATCCAGCGGGTCGTCCGACGCCATCTCGGCGCCGTTCGCCATCGCCTCGTCAGCGGTCAGGTCAAGGCCGGCGGCCGACGACGGCACGTCATGGTTGCTCGTGGTGGAGGGGTCCACGCCTCATCTATCGGCAGGAGGACGCCGGACGTTCAACCATTCGTCGAGAAGAACTGCCGCGGCGCGAGAATCCAGCGCCGCGGTTCCCCCCGCCTGCTCCGCCAGAGATGTGGTGAACCGCTCGTCGTAGAACTCGACCGGCACGGCCACCTGTGCCCGCAGGCGATCAGCGAACTGACGGGTCTCGCGGGTCTGGGCGCTGTCGGCACCGGACAGCGACACCGGCAGGCCGACGACGATCCGCTCGGCCCCGAGCTCGACCACGAGCGCGGCGACTCGCTGGAGGCCTTTCTTGGTCCCCGGCCGCAGAACCGGGTCGAGCGGGGTGGCGAGCGTGCCGGTCGGGTCCGAGACCGCCACGCCGCAGCGCGCGCTCCCGTAGTCGAGAGCGAGGACCCTCAAGCGAGGGCGCGCTCGATCTCCGCGCGCGCCGCCTCGAGCGCGTCCGGGAGCTTCTCCGGGTCGCGCCCGCCCGCCTGGGCCATGTTGTCGCGCCCGCCACCGCCGCCGCCGACGACCGCCGCCGCGACCTTGACCACGTCGCCCGCCCTGACACCGCGCTCGATCGCGCCCGGGGTCGCCGTGACGAGCAGGTTCACGCGACCGTCGCCGGGCGCGCCGAGGACCACCACGGCCGGGTCGCCGAGCTTGTTCTTGATGCGATCCGCGAGGTCGGGCAGCGCCTTCGGGTTGGCGACCTGCTTGATCTCGAACGCCGCCTTGATGCCGTCGAGCTCGACGGTCTCGAACGAGTCGTCCGTCGGGACGGCCTGCTGCGACGCCTTCTCCAGCTCGCGCCGCTTGCGCTCACGGTCCGCCGCGATCTCGGCGACCGACTCGGGCGTGGTCCGCAGTACCTGCGCGGTCTCGCCGAGGATCCGGTCGTGCCGGCGCAGCTCGTTGATCGCCACCTCGCTGGTGACCGCCTCGATCCGCCGCACGTTCGCCGCCGACGACGTCTCGGTGGTGATCTTCAGGACGCCGATCACGCCGGTGCTGCGCACGTGCGTGCCGCCGCACAGCTCGCGCGACCAGTTGCCGTCGCCGATCTCGACCATCCGCACGACGTCGCCGTACTTCTCGCCGAACAGCGCCATCGCGCCGAGGCTGCGCGCCTCGTCCAGCGTCGTGGTGAGCGCGCGCACGGGATGGTCCGCCACGATCTGGCGGTTCACCGCGTCCTCGACGTCGTGCAGCTCGTCCTCGGTCAGCGGGGCGCCGTGCGTGAAGTCGAACCGCAGCTTGTCCGGCCCGACGTACGAGCCCGCCTGGCGCACGTGGGTGCCCAGGCGCTCGCGCAACGCCGCGTGCAGGAGGTGCGTCGCCGTGTGGTTGCGCTCGGTCAGGCGGCGCGTGGGATCCACGCGCGCGATCACCCGCTCGCCCTCGTGCAGCTCGCCCTCGAGCGGCTCGAGCACGAGCGCCTGGTCGTCGCCCAGCCGGACGACGTCGACCACGCGGGCGCGGCAGTCGCCGCTCTCGCACTCGACGACGCCCGCGTCCGCCACCTGGCCGCCGCCGGTCGCGTAGAACGGCGACTCGACGAGCTTGGCCAGCACGCGGCCGTCCTCGCGCGCCACCGCGCCGACCGCGGTCGCCTGCTCGAGCGTCTCGTATCCGGTGAAGGTCGTCGGCTCGCTCGCCTCCGCGAACGCCGCGATGCGGTCGCGCTCGGCGTCGCGCCCGCCACGGCCCGCGCTGGACCGCGCGCGCTCGCGCTGCTGGCCCATCAGCTCCTCGAACCCGGCCTCGTCGACGCCGAGGCCCTGCTCCGCCGCCAGCTCGAGCGTCAGGTCGAACGGGAACCCGTACGTGTCGTGCAGGAGGAACGCCTGGTCGGCGCCGATGCCCTCCTCCCCCGCCTCGCGCGCCCGCGCGATCACGTCGTCGAGGAGCCGCATGCCCTGCTCGAGCGTGCGGTTGAACGCCTCCTCCTCGCGGCTGAGCCACATCTGGATCGTGTCGCGGTGCTCATGGATCTCGGGGTACGCGGGCGCCATCAGCTCGTGCACGCGGTCCGCGAAGACGGGCAGGAACGCCTCCTCGATGCCGATGCGGCGACCCTGCACGACCGCGCGGCGCATCAGGCGCCGCAGCACGTAGCCGCGATCCTCGTTGGACGGCACCACGCCGTCCGCGACCAGGAAGCTCATGCCGCGCGTGTGGTCGGCCAGGATCCGCAGCGCGCGGTCGGTCTCGAACGTCTCGCCGTACCGCTTGCCGCTGAGCTCCTCGCCCAGCGCGATCAGCGGCGCGAACTGGTCGGTCTCGAACACCGACTGCGTCCCCTGCAGGATCGACGCCATGCGGTTGAGGCCCATGCCGGTGTCGATGTTCTGCGCCGGGAGCGGCGTGAGCACGCCCTCGGGCTCCTGGTCGTACTGCATGAACACGAGGTTCCAGTACTCCAGGAAGCGCTCGTTCTCGCCGCCCGGGAGGTCGTCCTCCTTGCCGAACTCGAGCCCGCGGTCCAGGTACAGCTCCGAGCACGGGCCGCAGGGGCCGGTCGGGCCCGCCTGCCAGAAGTTCTCCGAGCGCGGCAGCAGCACGATCCGCTCGCGCGGCACGCCGATCTTCAGCCACGCCTCGATCGCCTCTTCGTCGGGCCCGATGCCGAGCGCGTCGTCGCCCTCGAAGACGGTCGCCCAGATCTCTTCGGGTTCGAACCCGAAGCCCTGGGTGGAGAGCTCCCACGCGAACTCCGCGGCGCCCTGCTTGAAGTAGTCGCCGATCGAGAAGTTGCCGAGCATCTCGAAGAACGTCAGGTGCCGGAACGTGCTCCCGACGTTGTCGATGTCGACGGTCCGGAAGCACTTCTGGCATGTCGTCAGCCGGTGGTGCGGCGCCGCCTCCTGCCCGAGGAAATACGGCTTCAGCGGGTGCATCCCCGCGCTGATGAGCAGCGTCGACGGGTCGTACGCCGTCGGGACGAGCGACGCCGAGGCCAGCCGCTTGTGGTCGCGCGACTCGAAGAACTCCAGGTACCGCTGGCGGATCTCGTCGGACGTCATGGGAGGATGCAGTCTAGGTGCAGCCGCCGCGCGTGACCGACACCCGCATCGTCTACGAGAACCGCTGGATGCGCCTCCACGAGGATCGCACCGAGCGCGCGGATGGCACGCCCGGGCTGTACGCGTGGATCGAGAAGCCGCCGGCCGCCGTGATCGTCCCGGTGGCGGGCGACTTCGTCTGGCTGGTCGAGCAGCACCGCCACCCCGTCGGCTCGCGTTTCTGGGAGTTCCCCCAGGGTGCGTGGGAGGACGATCCTGCGGCGGCGCCCGAGGAGCTGGCGCGCGGCGAGCTGGCCGAGGAGACCGGGCTCCGCGCCGGCGTGCTCGAGCACCTCGGGCGCCTGTACTTCGCCTACGGGATCTCCGACCAGGCGTTCGACGTCTGGCGGGCCACCGAGCTGTCCGAGGGCGATCAGGCGCTCGAGGAGACCGAGGCCGGTCTGCGGGTCGGGCGGTTCAGCGTCGAGGAGCTCGAGGCGATGGTCGCCGACGGGCGCGTCCGCGACGCGGCTACCGTCGCCGCGTGGCACCTGGCGACTCGCCCCTAGGTTGGTGCGGCCGGGGCGCGTCATGCCCTCCCGGAGCAGCGCTCGCAAGCTCGCGCCCGAGCGCTCCGGGAGGCCACGCCGCGCCCCGTCCGTGGTCCGCTGATTGCCCTGGCCTGTTCTCGTTGGGTGCGGTCATCAGGCAGCCCTCAGCATTGGCCTTGGCCATATGCACAGAGAAGGTCGCGATCGGAATAGACGCCGGCCGGAGGCGCCCGTGCCGGTCATCCGCCGCCGGTTGTGGCCGGCCGGCGCCCGATCAACGATCGCTGCGCCTACCGGCGCCCAAGGGCCTGGACGCGTGGGCGTTTGGCGGGCGACGCGATTGAAGAGTCATCCGGTCCGCGTGACACAGCCGCCGACCGGCAGGGTTCGAACCATCCCGCCGGGTCCCGTCGACGCTACCGTGGCGAGCCTGGCCGAGCAGCCGGTAAGGAAGGTCCCGCCTGGGGCTGTGCGTGCGGACCTTCGGCTGAGCCCGAAGTCGAGGCCAGCTCTCGCATCTCGCGCAAAGCAGCACACACGCGGGGTCGCCAGCTGCCGACTATCGGTTCGCACGGAATGTCATGAAGGAGGGCGCGCCGGAGGCGGGCCTCCCCGCAGACTGAGCTGGTCTGCAGTCTCAACCCGCGAAGGGGAGGCCCTGTCGTGGAGTATCTCGGGATCGATTGGTCCTATCGCCGAGCGGCGTGGTGTTCGCTCAGTGACGCCGGCGTGATCGTCGGCGAGGGTGCGGTGCCGGCCGACGCTGATGGCCTGGCGCGGCTGGTGATAGAGCGCGGCAGCGACGTGCGCGCGGTGGTGGAGATGATGAGCGGCGCGATCTGGGTGCGTGATCGGCTCGCTGCGGCGGGCTGGCAGGTGCAGATCGCCCACGCGCGCAGGGTCCGTGACGTCGCGCCGCTGGCGTGCAAGACCGACAAGGTCGACGCACGCGTGTTGGCTGAGCTCTGTCGCCGCGATCTGGTGCCCGAGCTGTGGGTGCCGCCGCTGAGGGACCGGGAGCTGCGCGAGCGGTTGCGCCGGCGGATGCACCTGGTCCGGATGCGCGCCTCGGCGATGAACCGCATCTTCGGCCTGCAGACGCAATGGGGCCTGCGCATCTCGCTCAACCGACTGCGCGCGCCCGATGCGATGACGCTGCTCGAACGGCAGGGCATGCCCGCGGTCTGGCGAGGTTCGATCGCCGAGGCACTCGACGTGATCGACCTGCTCGACGCGCGCATCGCCCCGATCGACCATGAGCTGCGTCCGCTCGCGCGCGCCGACGCGCGCGTCGTCCTTCTCGACACGATCCCCGGCATCGGCGACCTGCTCGGGCTCACACTTGCGTCCGAGATCGGCGACGTCGCGCGCTTCGGCTCTGCGCGCAAGCTGATCGGCTACGCCGGCCTGGCGCCGAAGGTCAGTCAGTCCGGTGACCGCTCGCGCACCGGCGCGCTGTCTAAGGCCGGCTCACGGACACTGCGCTGGGCCGCCGTCGAAGCCGCCCAACACGCCTGGCGACCCACGAACCCGTGGCACCAGCTCTACACAGACCTCGCCAAGCGAGCCGGCAAGAACCCCGCCAAGGCCGCCGTCGCGCGCAAGATCCTGATCGCCGCCTGGCACGTCCTCTCCCGCCACGAGCCCTTCAAGCCCGCCGCCCCGCGCCGGCCCGATCCTGCCTCGGCAAGCTCCCGCTGCTTTCTGGCCGCCTGACGGCCCTGCATGGAATTGAGAAGCCGAGACAGCTCCCACGAACACTCTGCGCCGACCCGAGCGCCGAAAGAGAAATGAGCCCACCTCACCCAGGACCAAACATCACTCAGGAGGCGCTTGACGAACCGCACACGATCAAAGAGAAAGCAACAGTCCCGACCCGGGATCGGCTCACTGGCGCTGGCAGGCGAAAGAGCGGTCGCTACGTGAGGCGCGAAACCTACCTCCGCGCGTTTTTGCCACCGGGCAGTTCCGAATGGTGTGGTTCGAGGGTGCCGGCGGCTCGCATGTGCTCCAAACGAGCGTAGTCCGATTGTTGCGGCTTGCGAGCCTCATGGGCGGCCTCGGGCGTGTCGCTAGGTTCAGACGTTCGCCTGAGGAGTCGGCGGAGCCAGCCGGGAAGCCTCACCTCGCCACCCCACGCTTGAGGTTCTTGGGGCATCTGGGTCTCCTCTCGCGCGTTCGACGCGACGCTACATACAAAGCCGGATCGGCACAACATCACCGAAGCGCTGTCGTTTCGAGGCACATGCGATAGCCCCGTTCGCGACGGCGTCGGACGAAAGCAGTAGCCGCGCGGGCTCATGGCTCCTCGCGGTAGCTATCCGCACTTTCGTGCCTACATATCAGCCCTAACGCATCCCCAGTCTCATCCTTACGATGCGCGAAGGTTCTGACTAGTTTGCGTCGAGGATCCGGAGCATGATCGGGCCATCGCTTCTCATCGGCACTTTGCGTTCTCCCCGAGCTGGTTCTAGTCGAGGCGGACGCCGCCATTGCCACGACCGACGAAACGTGCCACGCAGCCTATGGCGAAGTGTCCGAGTGCTATCGACGTGTGGCGGAGTATCGCGTGAAACTGGTCGCTCTCGTTCCGCTTGAGTCGAGAGCCGGGGGGTTCCTACTCTTGACCGGCCAAGCCTCGTCGAGCTACATCGCGATCGGAGTACTTGGTGTCGTCTTCACGGGGATCTGTACACCTTTGAGCACCGCGAAAACGAGCTCTGCGAACACCTGGCTTGCATTGGCCAGGAGCTGGAGACGCAGCTCGGCTTGACGCACGGGGGCTTCACACCGCGGTTGGACCGGTCGCAATGGAACGGTTTCCTCGGCGTGACGTGGGCCGGGCGCCCCGTCTAGGCGTCCGTTGCTCTGGCCCGCCTCGTGATATTCGTGGTCGGCCTCGGCGCAGCCTGACGGCGAGCCGTCGTCAGACGTACGTTTGTCACGCAGCGTCCCGGCGCTCGTCAAGCGGGAATAGGCGCGATCGGCCGGGCGTCCTTCGGGGCATCGACGACGAATCCAAGGAGGGTTCGCGATGGCGACCAATCCCTTGATCCAAACGCTGCCCGAGCGTCTGCGCACGCCGGCCCTGTCGCAAGAGGAGCGGCGGTCGCGCCAGGCAGAACCGCACATCTGTCCCCGCTGCGACCGGAAGTTCGGTCTACGGAGCCCACGCTATCGCCGCCACGACGAACGGCCCGTCGCCTGGGCCAAGGGTGTGGCCGGCAGCCTCATGCCCGCCTGGGCACTGCACCAGGTCGGGGCGGCTACCGCCGAGTGCCCGCGCTGCGGGAAGAGCTGGCCGCTATTCGCGCGCGATGAACCCGACAATCTCGACAACGTCGGCTTCAGCGAGAAGACGCGGACGCTCGAGACCGTCGGCGAGGAAACGTACTGGGTCGACAACAGCCGGGGCCGCAAACCGCTTACGCGCAAGATCGCATTCACGCTTGAGTGGCAGCGGTCCGTCAAGGTCGATGCCGAGCGCACGCGCGAGTCAGGGCCAGCGGGGAAGCTCTCCGTCCCGGGTATCGAGCTGACAAGGACATTCGAACAGAGCGTCAAGGCGCACTACGAGGCAGCGAACTCCACGACGCACACGCAGTCCGAGGAAGTCACGGTGACAGCCGACCCCGGCACGGTGACGAGCGTCACGGTGACGCGACGGCACAGATGGGAGCACGGGACCATGCGTGTGCCCGACGGGCGAGGGCGGACGCTCGAGGTCCCGTATAGCGTGATCGTCGGCATGACGTTCGACGTCGCACAGGAGGACGTACTTGCGGTCGGTCTGCCGTCCCCGGATGAGGCAGCGGCGGACGAGAGCCACAGCGCGCAATCGGAGTGAAGAGCCGGGGACGGCGCCTGGCGTTGCCTCTTGCGATCGCTGGCGGCGCCGGCGGGCGGCGGAGTCGCCGGCTCAGGGGGTCAGCATCAAGGCCGCGGATCAAACGCGAACCCCAACCACCAGTGTCCCTCATAGTCTTCCTAAGCGGGCGCCGCCCGAACGTCGTCCGACACTCCTGCTCGTCGCGCAGAGCGTCAGCGGCGACGGTCCGGCCGCCACTTTCGCCTGCAGGCGAAAGCGATTGCGTCGGGGTCGGTCATCAGGTGTCGCGCGCAGGCGAAGCGTGGTCGTTGGATTTACGCGTGTGGTTTGCTTGGCGGATGCACGCGCAGACGGCTTCGTGGAGCCACTGACGAGCGATGGCGTCGGTACGGGTCGCCGCCGCGCAGGACGCCGTCACGTGCGCTGAGATCGTCGCCGGCCTCTCAGACTTCTTCACCGACGACGTGCCCGACAAAGTGCAAAGCGACCTGCGCGAGCATGGGGGCTGGGTGATCGACGACGCAGGCGAAGTCGTCGGCTTTGTCATCGTGGAGCGCCGCGGCGCGCGCGCGGCGGAGATCCTGTGGGCCGCGGTCGCCGCCGATCGTCGCGGAGGACGTCTTGGTAGCCAGCTCATCGATCATGCTCTGGCCGAGTTGAGTGCTGACGGCGTGCAGATCGTCGAAGTCAAGACGCTCGACCCCTCCGCCGACTATGCGCCCTACGACGCAACGCGTGCTTTCTGGATCGCTCGCGGATTTGTCCAGTTCGACACGATCGATCCGCTTCCCGGCTGGCCGCCGGGCAATCCCGCCGCGCTTCTCGCCGTCGCACTGGCGCCCACGCGGTAGCGAGCCAAGCTGCTCATCCTGCACTTGGATACTCCCCGGGCAGCAGCACTCGGTGGCCAGCCAGCGCGCTGTTCGCCTGCAGGCGAACGCAACGCGAGCATCCACTAGGCCGACTGTCGGCGGAGCTCGGCGCGCTCCAGCGCAGCGGCCGGTGGGACGTCCAGCTCCAACCCGGCCACCGGTTCGAGCCTCGGTGTTGACCGGCCCACTGCCGGAGAGTAGCGTCGTGGAGTGTCTGCTCGCTGGCCATGCTGGGTCGGACTGCACAAGTGGGAGTACGTCCTCGGTGGTCCCAACGGCGACGACGTGCACCGGCGCTGCAGGCGCTGCGGCAGGGAGCACGGCCCTCGGCTCGTCGACTTCACGGGCGGCGGCTGAGCGCGTCAACCAGCCGTGCGCGGCGCGGCCCATCGACCCCCTGTCGTGCCGAGTCAGGGCGCCGGTTGCGGCGTTGTCGTCGGCCCGCGCACGGTCACACGCGCCGGCACGTAGCCGGCGTTCCACACGAGGGGATCGATCCGCAGAGACCGCGTGCCACCGGCGACCGCCCGGCCGTGATAGATCATCCAGTCGCCGCCGCGCGGTCCGGCCGTCACCGATCCGCCGCCGGGACCGATGACATCGGCGGTGCTCTTGAGGATCGGATTGGCCGACGCCTTGGTGAAGGTCCCCATGGGCGAGGAGGAGGTCGCGTAGCCCATGCCGTAACTCGCGTCGGTCCAGTTTCCGCCGGAGTAGAAGAGGTAGTAGGTGGACTTGCGCTTGTGCATGAACGGCCCCTCGATGACGCCGCCCTCCCACGAGCGCGTCGCAGCGAAGAGGGCGCGGCGGCTGCCGGAGGCGTGGATGCGGTCGCCGGCCAATGGGATGACCGCCGCCTTGCGGTTCCAGGCGCCGCCGGCATCGTGCCCGGTCGAGAGGTACAAGTACGCCCGGCCGGTCGCGGTATCGACGAACGGCGCCGGGTCGATGTTGCTGTAGCCGGCGCTGTCGCCGCAGCCGATCGGCCCTCGGACCGGGTCAGTCGCCCCGTCTGCCCGCGTCACGATGCCCTGATCTCTGAACGGACCTGCGGGAGCGTCGGCGGTCGCCACGCCGATGCAGTTGGAAGGCGTCGCGAGCTCGTTGTTGAGGCCCACGTAGTACAGGTAATAACACGCGGTCGAGGGCGATCCCGGCGGCCTGTCCGTGCACGGCTTGGAGTCGGCAAGCACGGTGGGCGCCCACGGGTTGCCGCTCGACCATGACGGAGCCGTGACGAATGCCGTCCCGACGGTCTCCCAGCTCACGAGATCGGTCGAACGGATCACCGGGAACCTGGATCCGGTCGAGTACGCGTAGTACTCGACGCCGGTGAAGTGCGCCATCGGGTCCGGGAACGACCCGAAGACGGGGTTCTGGTAAGTCGCGCTCGCCTGCCCCTCGGTGAACGTCCGGCAGTCGCGGTCCGCGCGCGAGACGCACCGCGGATCGGCGTCGTGGGAAGCGATCCGCGCGACGCCGCCGGCCTGCGCAGACACGGGTCCCATCACGGCCGTGGCAAGCATCACCACGAGCACGTCGCACGCAGCGACCGCACACCGACGCCATCGACGACGATCCGACATCAACTGCATCCCGGCCAGCCTCCTCCAGCCGTCACCGCAGTGCAAGGCCGTCCGCTCCGAGCCGCCGCTCCTGCCGGCGCGCACGCGAGAGCAGCAGTGCCCACGTCCGGCCGAGCCGGAGTGGTGTACAACGGTGGCAAGACGCCTCCCCAACCCGACGAAGTGACGTTCCGCTTCTCGACGCGCTGACCATCGGCCCCGTAAGGACGCCGCCTCGTGGCGGTCGTTTCCTGCCGCACGTTCCGCGATACGGCCGCTTGAAGGGACGCGCCCTCTTACGCGAATCCGCGTAGTGAGCTAGTGGCGGCCGTGCCGATGACTACCACCGTGGTGATCGTGTTTGTCGTGACTGCCGCGGCATGCGTTGGTGAGGATCGCCGAATCTTGGAGCGTCGCGGTCTGGGCGTCCTTGCCGAGCTCGCCGGTGATCGCCCCCGTCGCATCCTGCTGGACGTTGAAGTTCGCCAAGAGGCGAACCGAGCCCTTGCCGACTGTGCTCCCGATGAGGAATCCTTCCGTGCCGCCGTCGGGCTCCAGCACGCCGACGACATGGCCCCGGAACTTCGGCCGGCCGGTCGCGGGGTCGCTGACCATCACAGCGCCTGACGTCCTGCCATAGCCGGTCTGGGTGTTCACTACCGACCGTACGTTCGCCTCTAGGTCGCCAGCAAGGCGGGGGTCGCTACTCGTCTGACTGCCCTCGAACCTGAGCCGAAACTTCATGTGGTTCTCACCACAAGCGCGTTGCTCCTGGGACAGCAGAGCAGCGTGGAAGTCGGCCGTCACCGGCGTCGTCTCCGTGGAACGTGACGCGCCCACTGCCACGCCGACGGACACTGCACTCACCGCGACGCCAACCGCGATCCACCTGTTGCCGTGCATCGCCCCTCCTTTGCTTCGGTGCCGCTGGCGGGCACGGCCTACGCCGGCACGCCGGACACGACGATGCTATGCCTGGCAAACGAGGCAGCGGGCGGAGACCGTCACTTCCGTGACGGGTCGGCCACGCCATCGCGGCAGGCCGCGTTCATCCGCCGCCAGGCGCACATCGCCCCGCCGGCGCTGTACAGCGATCAGGACGTGGCACGCGGATTCAAACAGCCGAGACCGCGTGGAAACAGCAGTGCCACGGCGATGCGGTGGCTGTGTCGCGCGGACCGGATGACTCTTCAAGCGCGTCGCCCGCCAAACGCCCACGCGCCCAGGCCCTTGGGCGCCGGTAGGCGCAGCGATCGTTGATCGGGCGCCGGCCGGCCACAACCGACGGCGGATGACCGGCACGGGCGCCTCCGGCCGGCGTCTATTCCGATCGCGACCTTCTCTGTGCATATGGCCAAGGCCAATGCTGAGCGGCTCCCTGATGAGGCCAGGCACAGAGAACAGGTCGGGGCGGTGCGCGGAACGTGGACGGGGCGCGGCGTGGCCTCCCGGAGCGCTCGGGCGCGAGCTTGCGAGCGCTGCTCCGGGAGGGCATGACGCGACCCGGCCGCACCAACCTACGAGCGGGTCGTCAGCCGGCCTTGGGCGCGTAGGTGAGGTTCAGCACGCCGGTGCTGAACGTCTCCTGCGCGACGAGCTCGAGGGCGCGGGGCGTGCTGTCCTCGAACAGCCGGGCGCCGTGCCCGACCACGATCGGGTGCACGAGCACGCGGAGCTCGTCGACGAGCCCGTCGGCGAGGAGTGAGCGCACGAGCGTGGCGCTGCCCGAGATCACGAGGTCGCCGTCGGTCGCGTCCTTGAGCTCGGTGAGCTGCTGCGGCACATCGCCGGACACGACGGTCGTGTTGTTCCAGTCCGCGGTCTCGAGCGAGTTGGAGACCACGTACTTCGGGTGGCTGTTGAAGAACACCGCGAAGTCGTCCTCGCTGTTCGGCCAGAAGGCAGCCCACTCGTCGTAGAGCACGCGGCCCATGAGGAACCCGCGGTTCGTCTCCATCCCCTTGCCGATCGCTGCGCCCATCTCGTCGTTGAAGTAGGGCATGTGCCACTGGTCGGGCGCCTCGACCACGCCGTCGAGGGACATGAAGAAGTTCGACACGATCTTGCCCATCGGAATTGCCTCCTCGTCAGTGATCGAGCAGCAGCCCGTCGATCTGCCCCACCGAGCCGGTCAGCCCGGCCTCGAAGCCCATGGCGACGATCTGCTCCATCGCCTCGGTGCTCGGGAACCGCCAGATGATCTCCATGTCCGTGCCGCCCTCGCCCGACTCGGTGAGCGTGACGCGGACCACCGTGACCGGCAGGCCGGGATCCGGGTTGCCGGTCTCGTCCGCCCAGCCGTCCTCGAACTCGAGATAGCGCGGCGGGTCGACGGCGCGCACGCGCCACCAGCCGCGGTACTGGGCGCCGTCAGGTCCGGTCGTCAGGTAGGTCACGGTGCCGCTGGGACCCAGGTCGTGATCGAGCACCGTCGCCGGGAACTCCGGCGGACCCCACCACCGCTCGAGCTGCCGTGGGTCGCTCCACAGCTGCCAGACCCGCTCGATAGCCGCGTCGAACCACGCGGTGAGCGTCAGCGTCGCGGCCGCGGCGTCCTTGGTGACCGCGATCACGGGCATTCCGCGAGCACCTGGTCCATGCGAGCGACGCGCTCCCGCCATTGCGACTCGAGCTGGTCGAGCAGGCTGTGCGCGCTGCGCACGCCGGCGACCTCGCCACGCACGCGCGCCTCGCGGCCCAGGCGCGTCTTCGTGACGAGCCCGGCGCGCTCGAGCACGGCGACGTGCTTCTGCACGGCGGCGAAGCTCATCGGATAGCGGCGAGCCAGGTCCGACACCGAGTGGTCCGCCCGCAGCACCGTCGCCAGGATGTCGCGCCGGGTGGCGTCGGCCAGCGCGTGGAACGTCTCGTCGGCACCTACAACCATCCGGTTGTATGTTAGCTCACGTCGTATGCGGCAGTGATCGCCCGGAGCCGATCCACGGCCGGAGCGGGCAGCGCGTCGTCACCAGGTCCGGCGAAGGTCAGCAGGGTGTCGCGGTCCGCGGCCGGCCCGAGCGTGTCGAGCGCCGCAAACGTGGTGTCGAGCGCGAGCTGCTGTTCGCGCGTGGCGGGCACGCCGGACGCGAAGACCAGCGCCTCGGCGTCGAGCGCGCCGGCGGCGCCCGGGTCGGCCGGGTGTCGGAGCGCGCCGCCGAGGTGACGGACCTCCAGAACGGTGACGGCGGGGTCGGCGACCGCGACGAGCGTGTCGATGGTGTCGGCGGTGAGCGTCGCCAGCAGCCGCGAGCGGCTGCGGTCGGGCAGCGGGTCGACGGGATCGCCGGCGATGTCACCGAGTGCGGAGGCCGGGACGACGCCGACGCGGTCGATCTCGGGTGCGAGCGCGCGCAGCGGCGCGAGTAGCGCGTCGCCCTCGTGCGGCCCGCCGAGGAAGGCCAGCGTGAGCTGGGCGAGCGCGCGACCGCGCAGCGTCTCCGGCACCGCCGGCAACGGCGGGAAATGCATCAGTCGCAGCGACGAGGTCAGCGTGTCCGGCACGGCCCGGATCCACTCCCGGTAAGCGTGGGCGACCTCTCCGGCGCGGGCCATCGGCCACAGCAGCACGCCCGCGTATGCCTCCCGCAGCGCGACGAGGTCCAGTTCGATCGACGTCACGATCACGCCGGCGCCGCCACCGCCTCGCAACGCCCAGAACAGGTCCGGTTCCCGGCCGGAGTCCACCTGGCGGCGCTCGCCGTCGGCGGTCACGACCTCGAAGGAGCGCACGTGATCCGACGCGAGCCCGTAGCGGCGAGCCAGCCAGCCCAGACCACCGCCGAGTACGTAGCCGGCGACGCCGACTCCACCGGAGAAGCCGTGAAGGCCGGTGAGCCCGTGCGGGGCGGCCGCGGCCATCACGTCGCTCCAGCGTGCGCCCGCTCCGGCGCGCGCGGTCCGGTCAGCCGGGTCGACGATGACGTCGTTCATCCGCGTCGTCCGGATCAGCGCGGTCCCGGCCAGGGACCCGAGAGCCCCGGCGCCGTGACCGGTGCCCTGCGCGGCAACCGGTAGGCCGCGCGCGCGGGCGTAGCGGACGGCCTCCGCGACGTCGGCGGCGTCAGCCGCCTGCACGATCAGCGCCGGGTGCTGATCGGCGAGCAGGTTCCACGCGGCGCGGGCGGCGTCCCAGCCCGCGTCTTCGGGAGTGATGACGTCAACCGGATGCGTTTTCATGCGCACAGCATCCGCTCGGCACGCCCGCGTGTCGTCAGTACGGCGCTACTCAACGGCGCCGCGCCGCCTACGCAGCCCGAGAACGCGGCTACCGTTGGCATATGGCATCCGAGAACGCGCCCGTCGTCCCCTGGCACGGCAAGGCCGAGCGCGCAGACAAGATCATCATCGCGCTCATCGCGTTCGCCGGGGTGCTGCAGTTCGCCCTGCTGCCGCTCGTCCCGTCGCTGGTCTCCTCGCACCCGGCGCTGCTCGAGCTGATCCGCGGCTCGACCGCCTCGATCGTGAACATGGGCGCGCGCGCCAGCCTCGGCCAGACCACGATGACCGAGGCGATCCTGCTCGCGGTCCCGTCGCTGATGATGTTCGACTGGGTGTTCTGGTGGGCGGGGAAGCGCTGGGGCGACGGGGTGTTCGTGTGGCTGCTCGGCGGGCCGAGCCCCCGCAACGACCGGCGGCTGGCCCGGCTGCACAAGCTCGAGGCACGGTTCGGGCCGGTCGCCGTGGTGCTGGCGTACTTCCTGCCGGTGCCGACGGTGCTGATCTACGCGGCGGTCGGCGACGGCGGCATGCGTCTGTGGGTGTTCCTGCTGCTCGACCTGCTGGCGACGCTGCTGTGGACGACGACGCTGGCGGTCGCCGGCTGGGAGCTCGGCCAGCGTGCCGTCGACGTCGCCGACGCGATCGCGCACTACTCGCTGTGGGTGACGATCGCCCTCGCGGTCGGGATCACGCTGTGGAGCGCGCGATCGTCCCGTAACCGACAACGACGTCGCCCTTGAGCAGGCACGCCGTCTGGCCGGGGGCGGCGCCGTCGACCGGATCGTCGAGCTCGAGCCGCAGGCGGTTATGGCGCCCCGGAGCGGGGTCGCCCGCGACGCGGCAGGCGATCGGCCGCGACCGGTAGCGCAGCTTGACCGCGTCGACCTCGGCGCCGGCGCGATGCAGCCGGGCGCCGCGCACCGCGACCGCGTGCGTCGCGAGCGCCCGCCGCGGACCGACGGTCACCCGGTTGCTCGCGGCGTCGGTGCCGAGCACGTAGAGCGGCTCGGGGGCGGCGACGCCGAGTCCGCGGCGCTGGCCGACCGTGAAGTGGTGATGGCCGCGATGGCCGCCAACGACCGCGCCCGCGCCGTCGACGATCTCCCCCGGCCGGTCCGGCAGGTCGCCGTGCCGCGCCAGGAACGCGGCCTTGCCGGTCCCGGCGAGGAAGCACAGGTCCTGCGACTCGGGCTTCGAGGCCACGGGCAGGTCGGCCTCCGCCGCGAGCGCGCGGACCTCGGGCTTCGTCAGGCCGCCGAGCGGGAATCGCAGCCGCGCGAGCGTCGCCGGCGCCACGGCGGCCAGCATGTACGTCTGGTCCTTCGCCGGGTCCGCGGCGGCGCGCAGCAGCCCGTCCGCGGTGGTGCGCGCGTAGTGGCCGGTGGCGAGCGTCGCCGCCCCCAGGCGATCGGCGAACTCGAGCATCGCGTCGAGCCGCACGTGGCCGTTGCAGCGCACGCACGGATTGGGCGTGAGCCCGTCGCCGTGGTCGGCGAGGAACGGGTCGACGACCCCGGCACGGAACTCGTCGCGGAGGTCGAGCGTGAAGTGCGGCATGCCCATGCGGTGCGCCAACGCGCGGGCGAAGCGGACGGCGTGCGCCGAGCAGCACGACGCCTCGGCGTCGTTGGACGGGTCGGCCCACAGTTCGAGCGTCACCGCGGCGGCGTTGTCGCCGCCGAGCAGCGCGGCCACGGCCGAATCGACGCCACCGCTCATCGCGACGAGCGTCCGCCCCGGATCCGCGGGCACCACGGCGGTCGCCCGCGCGGCCGCGCCGAGCGCACGGTGCAGGGCGTCGGCCGCCAGGTCCGCGGCGTGGAACTTGCCGGGGCTGAGCCCACCGAGC
Organism: uncultured Solirubrobacteraceae bacterium; assembly: GCA_963759375.1. GTDB lineage: Bacteria > Actinomycetota > Thermoleophilia > Solirubrobacterales > Solirubrobacteraceae > DASSUW01. Next base: position 711,022 of record CAVWYY010000002.1, read on the forward strand.
TCGTCGGCGATCGCGTGCGCGCCCACCCGCGCGGCGTCCAGCACGGACTCGCCGCGCACGAGCGTGACCGCCGCCGAGCCCGCCGCGGTCATCGTGCCGCAGCCCGATGCGTCGAACCCGGCCGCCGCCACATGCTCGCCGTCCACGCGCAGTGAGATCCGGATCAGATCACCGCAGGCGGCGCCGCCGGCCGAGCCGTGAAAGGCGTCCGCCGGGCGCTCACCACGCCCGGCAGGATGTTCGAGATGCTCGCGGAGCGACTCCACGAGCGCTGAGTCTAGGTCGCCCGCGCTAGGCGAGGCAGCGGGTGAGCCGCTCGGCCTTCATGCGCGCGCGGTAGCGCTTGTTGACCGTCTTGGCCTGCGCGTTGTACCGCTCGATGCCCTGCACCGCCCGCGTCAGCGTCGGCTTGGCGCCCAGGTAGGCGGCGAGGCCCTGGTAGTAGGTGATGCTCGCGGCGTTGTCGGCGACGGTCGCCGCCTTGAACGAGCGCCACTTGGCCGGCGCCTTGATCGCCTTGAAGTCGGCGGCGAAGCGCGGGTAGATCTCGCCGGCACGCACGATCACGTTGCGGAAGTGCACGGGGCTCGTCGAGACGGAATGCGGGATCGCGTTGAAGTCGCTGCGGTAGTCGCGGCAGACCGCGTCGACCTTGCGCAGGTACGGATCGGTGAACACGCCGGTCGTGTTGCGGAACGCGTCGACGACGGCCTGGTCGATCGTGGCGGAGTCGACGTAGCCGACCAGCGTCTCGGCGCGCAGCTTGGAGTCGGCGACCACCACGGTCGGCGACTGCTCGACGTCCACGCCACGGGCGATCCGGCCGTACTTGGCGATCTGCTTGATCGGAGCCGAGCCGACGTACACGCGACCGTCCCAGCGATCCACGTTCTTGAGCGCGGCGTGGACGGCCTTGTCGTCGGCCGACTTGCCGTTCCAGAACAGGAGCACGAGGGTCTTGTCCTTGCGGATCGCCTTGGCGATCGGCTTCGGCAGGCCCTTGGTGTCCACTGCCGGGGCGGTGGAGGCCTTCGCGCCGTTCGTGCCGGACTTGGTGGTCGTCCCGGTGGCGGCGGCGGCCTCGCCGGCGTCGACGCCGTCGACGCTCTCCTGGGACTTGAGCTGGCTGTTGGACGCATCGACGGCGCCCTGGGCGGCCTCGGCGATCTTGCCGGGCTCGCTCTCGGCGGGAGCACCGGTCTGGACGTTGGGAGCCGGATCGGCCGGCGGCGCCTCGACGGGCTTCGGGCGCAGGAAGAGCATGTACACGCCCAGCACCGCGACGGCGAGGACGACAAGGATTCGGATCGGCGGGGAGATCTGGCTCACGCCCCGCGTATCGGCATGTCAGCGCCGAAGGTTGAGCCTTATTGGGGTGCCGGCCCTATGGCTTCGGCGGCGCTGTGACCTTCAGCGCGAGCTCGGCGAGCTGCGCCTGATCGACCGCGCTCGGCGCCCCGGTCAGCAGGTCGGACCCGCTCGCGGTCTTCGGGAATGCGATCACGTCGCGGATCGACTCGCGGTTGCCGAGCAGCGCCACGATGCGGTCGATGCCGAGCGCCAGGCCGCCGTGCGGCGGGGCGCCGAAACGCAGCGCTTCCAGCAGGAACCCGAAGCGCGCCTCGGCCTCCTCCTCGGACATGCCGAGCGCCTTGAAGACCTGCTGCTGCACGTCCGGGCGGTTGATACGGATCGACCCGCCGCCGATCTCGGAGCCGTCGAGCACGACGTCGTAGCCGCGGCTGCGCAGCGCGCCCGGATCGTCGAACGAGCCCACGGGCGCGGTGAACGGGTGGTGCAGGGCGTCCCAGCGCCCCTCCTCCTCGTTCCACTCGAACATCGGGAAGTCGACCACCCACAGCAGCTCATGCCGGCCCTCGGGTACGAGGTCGAAGCGGCGCGCGAGCTCGAGCCGCAGCTCGCCGAGCGCCTGCGCGGCGACCGCCGGCTTATCGGCCACGACCAGCAGCAGGTCACCCGGCTGGGCGCTGAGCAGCCGGCCGACGGCGGCGCGCTCCTCGTCGGACAGGAACTTGGCCACCGGCGAGCGCCACGAGCCGTCCTCCTGCACGAACGCCCACACGAGGCCGCCGGCGCCGAAGCGCTTGACCAGCTCGGTCAGCTCGTCGAGGTCCTTGCGCGGCACCTCCCGCGCGCCCGCGTTGATCCCGCGGACCGTGCCGCCGGAGCCGAGCGTGCCGGAGAAGACCTTGAACTCGCTGCCCGCCACGGCGTCGCCGAGGTCCTGGATCTCCAGGCCGAAACGCGTGTCGGGGCGGTCGCTCCCGAAGCGCGCCATCGCCTCGTCGAAGCCCATCCGCGGCCACGGCGGCGGCGGCGCCTCGAAGCCGGCCTCCTCGAACACGCGCGCCAGCATGCCCTCGATCACGCCGATCACGTCGTCCTCGTCGACGAACGCCATCTCGAGGTCGAGCTGCGTGAACTCGGGCTGGCGGTCGGCGCGCAGCGCCTCGTCCCGGAAGCAGCGGGCGATCTGGTAGTAGCGCTCGTAGCCGGACATCATCAGCAGCTGCTTGAACAGCTGCGGCGACTGCGGGAGCGCGTAGAAGCTGCCCGGGTTGCTGCGGGCCGGCACGAGGAAGTCGCGGGCGCCCTCGGGCGTCGAGCGCGTGAGGATCGGCGTCTCGATGTCGAGGAAGTCGTGCGCGTTGAGGTAGTCGCGCATGGCGCGCGTGATCGTGTGGCGCAGCGCCATCGAGTCCTGCATCGCCTCGCGCCGCAGGTCGAGCATCCGGTAGCGCAGGCGGAGCGCCTCGTCGATCTGGCCGTCCTCGTCGAGCGGGAACGGCGGCGTCTCGGACTCGGCCAGGGTCTGCGCGTCGGTGACCGAGAGCTCGATCTCGCCGGTGCGCAGCCGCGGGTTGACGTTGCCCTCCTCGCGCCGCACCACCTCGCCGGCGACCGAGATCACGTGCTCGGAGCGCAGGCGCTGCGCGAGCGCATGGGCCTCCGGCGCGGTCTCGGGGTGGAAGACGAGCTGCAGGATGCCGGAGCGGTCGCGCAGGTCGATGAACACGAGCCCGCCGTGGTCGCGCCGGCGGTGCACCCAGCCGGCGACGCGGACCTTCTCGCCGACCCGCGAGGCGTCCAGCTCGCCCGCCCAGGCGTCGCGGTACTCGTTGGCGCGCGGTGCCCTCATAGTCCCGGCTGGCCGATGTGGTGCATCACGGTGCTCGTCTCCACGTCGCGCTGCTCGCCCGTTTCCATGTCCTTCAGCGCCGTACCCTCGTCGCCGAGGATGGCAACGTATCTCGCGCCCGCGCGGTCCGCCTGCTTGAGCTGGCCCTTGAGGCTGCGCCCGCCGAGCTCGACCCGCGCCGCGTGCCCGGCCCGCCGCGCGTCGGCGGCCAGGCGGAACGCCTCGTTCTTGAACTCGGGCCTGGCGTAGGCCACGAACAGGTCGAGCTCCGGCTCGGCCTTCGGGCGCTCGGGCGAGGACAGCAGGATGCGCTCGATGCCGCTCGCCCACCCCATGCCGGGCGTGTGCGGGCCGCCGATCTGCTCCATGAGACCGTCGTAGCGGCCGCCGCCGCCGACGCCGGACTGGGCCCCCAGCGCGTCGGACGTGAACTCGAACACCGTGCGCGTGTAGTAGTCGAGGCCGCGGACCAGCGTGGGATCGATCTCGTAGGTGAGGCCGGCGGCGTCGAGCAGCTGCTTGACGGTCTCGAAGTGCTCGCGGTCGTCGTCGTGCAGGCGGTCGAGCAGCAGCGGCGCGCCCTGCATGACCTCCCGCGTGCCCGGATGGTCGGCATCGAACGCGCGCAGCGGGTTGAGCTCGATCCGGTCGCGGACCTCCTGGCTGAGGCGGTCCTCGTTCGCGCGCAGGTAGCCCTGCAGCTCCTCGCGGTACTCGGCGCGGGTGTCCGGCGTGCCCAGGCTGGAGAGCTTCAGGCGCAGCTCGCGGGTGTTGGCCGCCTCGAGGATCTCGGCCAGCAGCAGGATCGACTCGGCGTCGACGGCCGGGTCGTCGGAGCCGATCGCCTCGGCGCCGACCTGCCAGAACTGCCGGTAGCGCCCGTGCTGCGGGCGCTCGCGGCGGAAGAAGGTGCTCAGGTACCAGAGGCGGACGGGCTGCGGGAGCTTGTGCATCCCGTGCTCGAGGTAGGCGCGGCAGACCGGCGCCGTGCCCTCGGGGCGCAGCGTGAACGACTCGCCCTCGCCCTCGTTGAACGTGTACATCTCCTTCTGGACCACGTCGGTCGACTCGCCGACGCCGCGCGCGAACAGCGCCGTCGCCTCGAAGGTCGGCGTCTCGATCCGCTCGTAGCCGGCGCGCTCGAGGATCTGCTTGGCGCTCGCCTCGAGGGCGGCGCGCGCCTGCGCCGCCTCGGGCAGCACGTCGAACGTGCCCCGCGGTGCCTTGATCCGGTCGCTCAACGCGCGAGCTCGTGCAGGAACGGGTTGGTCGCGCGCTCGCGCCCCAGCGTGGTGTCGCCCATGTGCCCGGGCAGCACGCGGGTGTCGTCGGGCAGCGTGTTCAGCAGCGTGGCGATCGACTCGAGCAGCGTGCGGTAGTCGCCGCCGGGCAGGTCGGTGCGCCCGATCGAGCCGTCGAACAGCACGTCGCCGTCGAGCAGCACCTGCGCGTCGGGGATCGAGTAGGAGACGTGGCCGGGGCTGTGGCCCGGCGTGAAGATCACGTCGATGTCGAGGCCGGCCAGCGTCAGGCGCTCGCCGCCGCTGACGGTCTCCTCCGGGTCGTACGGCTCGAACGGGCCGTAGCCCGGGAACACGTACGAGTTGATGTTCTGCAGCACGGCGACCTCGATCTCCGGGCAGTAGACCGGCGCGCCGGTGTGGCGCGCGAGCGCCGCGACGGCGCCGACGTGGTCGAAGTGCGTGTGCGTGAGCAGGATCGCCTCGACGGTCAGCTCGTCGGTGGCGGCGATCAGGCGCTCCGCCTCGTCCCCGGGGTCGACGACCACCGCGCGGTCGCCTTCGCCCCGCACGACCCAGCAGTTCTCCTGGAGCGGTCCGACCGTGAAGCCGCGGACGTCCATCGGCCTACGTGGACTGCCGGCGCCGCTGTGCGCGCGAGTACACGAACTTGTCGGTCGCGTACGCGATCGGCGTGTAGAGCAGCAGCGCGAAGAAGCACAGGATCAGCGACTGGCCGATCGTCGTGTCGCTCCCGAACACGCCGAGGCGCGTGAACAGGAACAGCAGGCCGGCCATCAGCCCCGCCTTCATGAACGCGCTGTTCCAGGTCGGCGGCTTGTTGAGGCGCTGCTGGCGCAGGCTCTCGCGCGACTCCTTCTTCTGCTCCTCCGCGGTCGGGCGCCGGCCGGTGCGACCGCGGGCCTCGACCACGCCTGCCGCGTTCCCGCGGTGCTTGCTCCGGCGCTTGCGCTTGGTCTGTGCCATGGGTGGTTGGAGGGTAGAAGATCCTCAGCCGATCAGGGGCGCTCCGTGCAGCGGAATCTCGGGCGGGAAGGATTCGAACGCGGCACGCGGCGCGGGGGCGATCAGCTCGGCGCCGGTCACGCGCGCATGCTGCTGGACCGCGCGGACGACGTCGGCGGGCGTGGTGGCGTCGAGGTCCTCGATGTTCGTCGAGACCTGGACGATGCCCGCGCGCTCGAGGTGCAGGCCGAGCGCCTTGACGCTCTCGCTGCGGATCGCCGCCGCGATCGCCTTCGCCTGCTCGAGCGTGGCGTCGACCTCGACGTTGAACGCGGCGAGCGGTGCCCGCGCGGCGACGAGCACGGCGCCGGCGGTCGGGTGCAGCGCGCGGGGGCCGGCGTCCGGCGTGAGCTCGCCGGCGTCGATGCGCTCCTGCAGCCGCCTCGGGCCGCCGCGGCGCAGCTCCGCGCGCGTGCGCCCGCCCGCGAGCGCGCCATAAAGGAAGACCGGCAGGCCGAGCTCGTGGCCGAGCGCGGTCGGCGAGCACGAGCGCCTCGGCCGCCGCGGCGCCCCGGTCTGCGGCGTCCAGGTAGACGATCGGCGCGACGTCGATCGCCCCGACGCGGGGATGCACGCCCTCGTGGCGCGTCAGGTCGATCCGCTCGACGGCTACGCGGGCCGCGGCGACGACGACGCCTGCCAGCGCCCCGGGCTCACCCTCGACCGTGTACACCGCCCGGTGATGGTCCGCGTCCGCCGACGCGTGGATGAGCCCGGGGCCGAACGCGGCGCCGATGGCCTGGAGGGTCGCGTCATCGCGCCCTTCGGAGAAGTTGGGGACGGCGAGCAGCACCGGCGGCGGGAGGTCTACCACTCCCGCCGCCGGCCCGTGATACGGCGCGTCAGGCGCCGACGGCGATCCGCCGTCGCATCTGCTCGCGGAAGCGATCGGCGACGGACGGCGTCCGCTTGTAGGCCTGGATCCCGGCCGCGCGGGCGCGCATGTGCGCGAGCAGCCGCGGGGCGGCGGTCATGTCGGCCATGACGGTGCGGTTCTCGTCGATGGCCAGGGCGGCGGCGACGACGCCGTGGATCTCGCCGACGAGGATGTGGCCGGTCGGCCAGTCCTCCTCGGTCGCCCAGCCGAGGCGGACGAGCTCGGGGACGTCGTCGACACGGGCGTCGCGGATGACGAAAGCGGTGGCGGAGAACATTTGGGGGGCTCCTGGGGAGAAAGGGCGTCTTGATGTCCAGACGCTTCAACGACCCAGGTATTCCGTCCGTGATACAACTCCGACTGAATGAATGTTCAATCGGCTTGGACGGCATCAGACATCCCGGACCAGACGGGCCGCACCGCGGTGGTGACCGGCGCGAACGGCGGGCTCGGGCTCGAGACCGCCCGGGCGCTGGCGGCCGCCGGCGCCCACGTGGTGATGGCGGCGCGCGACCAGGAGAAGGCCACGGCCGCGCGCGCGACCGTCGAGGGCTCGGCGGAGGTCGTGCCGCTCGACCTCGCCTCCCAGGCCTCGGTCCGGTCCGCCGCCGAGGCGATCCTGGCCGCGCACGAGCGCATCGACCTGCTCGTCAACAACGCCGGCGTCATGGGGATCCCCGAGCAGCGGACCGAGGACGGCTACGAGATGCAGCTCGGCGTCAACCACCTCGGCCACTGGACGCTGACCGCGCTGCTGCTCCCGGCGCTGCTGCGCACCGGGGGCGCGCGGATCGTCACGGTCACCAGCACCGCCCACCACATGGGCCGGCCGATCGACCCCGCCAATCCGTTCCTGCACGGCAAGTACGAGCCGTGGCGTGCGTATGGGCAGTCGAAGCTGGCGAACTACCACTTCGCGCTCGGGCTGCACAAGCGGGTGGCCGGGGTCGCCAGCCTGCTCGCCCACCCCGGGCTGTCGAACACCGACCTTCAGGCCGTCAGCGTGCGCGAGACCGGCGGCGGCCGCAGCCAGCGCTTCTTCCACATGCTCGCCGCCCGCACGGGCATGTCGCCCGAGGCCGGGGCCCGGCCGCAGCTGCGGGCGGCGACCGACCCGGCGGCCCGTGGTGGCCAGTTCTACGTGCCGCGCTGGATCAACGCCGGCCCGCCCGTGCGGCGGCCGGTCATGCGCCGCATCGGGATGGACCGAGCGATCGGGCGCCTGTGGGAGGTCTCCGAGCGCGAGACCGGCATCGCGATCCCGTGACCGCTCGTGGCGGACAAGGCGGCGGCGGTGCGGCGCGCCTTGCGCACGCTGGTGGCGCAGCGCGGGTTCCACGGGGCGTCGATGAGCGCGGTCGCGGCCGAGGCCGGGGTGGCGACGGGGACCACTTACACGCACTACGCATCGAAGGACGAGCTCGTGCTCGCCGCCTATCTGGAGACCAAGGCCGAGCTCGGTGCCGCGGCCACGGCCGGGCTCGATCCGGCAGCCGGTCCCGCCGAGCGGTTCCGCGCGATCTGGCTGGCCATCCACCGCCACATGGCGGCGCACCCCGAGCACGCGCTGTTCCTGCTCCAGGTCGACAGCTCGCCGTACCGCGGCGAGGCCCACGCGGCCGCTCTCGCGGCGAGCGGCGATCCGCTGATCGAGCAGGCGGCGGCACCCGACATCGCCGCCGAGCTCCTCCCCCTCCCGCTCGACGTCATCTACGAGCTCGGGCTCGCCCCGGCCGTGCGGCTGGCGGCGGTCGGCGCCGCGCTGTCCGACGACGAGCTCGCCGCCGCCGCCGACGCATGCTGGCGCGCGGTCACCCGCGGGCGTTGAAGCGTGACCACCGGCCCGCCGCGGCCGGGCACGATGACGATGCCGCGGCGCGCGGTACCTCGGCTCGGCGCGGGCGCCGGGCGCAGCTCTCGGGTGCGGGCCAGCTCGTCGAGCACCGTCCGCGCCTCGAACTGGGCGAACGCAGCGCCGACGCAGCGCCGCACGCCGCCCCCGAACGGCAGCCAGGCGCCGGCGGGCGGGCGCGTGCCGAGGAAGCGGTCGACCCGCCACTCCGCCGGCTGTTCGTAGACGTCGGGCCGGCGGTGCACGAGCAGGCTGCACGACGCCACGGTGGCGCCGGCCGGTAGGTCCCAGCCCGCGACGGTCATCGGCCCGCGCAGCCGCCGCAGGCTGCCGAGGGGCACGGGCGGGTGCAGGCGCAGGGTCTCGGCGACCGCCGCGTCGGCCAGCCCGGGCTCGCCGGCCGCCAGGCGGGCCTGGGCGGCGGGCTGCCGCGCCAGCTCCGTGAGCGCCCAGCTCAGCGCCGCCGCCGTCGTCTCGTGGCCGGCCACGAGCAGCGTCATCAGCTCGTCCCGCAGCTCGGCGTCGGTGAGGCCGTTGCCGTCCTCGTCGCGGGCCTGCAGGAGCAGCGAGAGGATGTCCCCGCGCTCGCTTAGGTCGACCACGTCGCGGCGGCGGGCGATCTCGGCGTGCATCTCCGCGTCGACCGCCGCCAGCTGCCGCCGGAAGCCATCGAGCGCCATCAGGCGGTCCGGCCCCAGGAAGCCGAACACCAGCGCGCGGCGGACGTCCGTGGTCCAGCTCGTGAGCCGGCGCAGCAGCGCGCCCAGCCGCTCGAGCCGGGGTCCCTCCTCCACGCCGAACACCGCCCGCAGCACCACGCGCAACGTGATCGCGTGCATCCGCGGCAGCGTCGGCTCGGCACGGCCCGGGCGGCCACGTCGCGAGCTCGCGGCGCGTGGCCTCGCGGATCACGGCCTCGTACTCGCGCATGCGCTCCCCGTGGAGCGGCGGCAGCACGAGCTTGCGTCGCCGCAGGTGCTCCGGACCGTCGAGCAGCAGCACGTTGCTGGTCCCGAGCAGTGGGCGCAGCGCCATGTTCGCCACGCCCGAGTCGACCTCGTCGGGACCGTGCGTGTAGAGCTCACGCACCGCGTCGGGGTGCGCGAGGATGACCCACGTCTCCCCCATCGGGCGCACCGTGAACACGTCGCCGTACGCGCGGTGCGCCGACTCGAAGAACGCGTACGGCGCGAGGCCGTAGTGCAGCGTCTGCAGCGCGACCGGGGAACGGGGGCCCGGCGGGAGGGCCATGCCGCCGATTCTCACATACCGATCTGGGGCCCGACCACCGTCGTCTCCGGGTAGTCCTGCAGCGCCCAGTCGGGCGGGTCGACCCCGTCGCGCTCAGCCTGCCTGCGGGCGAAGTACCGCTCGAAGCCGGCGGGCGTGCAGACGAGCAGCGCGCGGGCCGGGGCGCCGCTGTGGTTCGCGTACGTGTGCGGGACGTTGCGCGGCGCGAACGCGAGCTCGCCGGCGCCGCGCGTGAACACCTCGTCGCGCAGCTGGAACGTCAGCTCGCCCTCGAGCACGTAGAACGCCTCGTCGAACGCGTGGTGGTGCAGCGGCGGCCCCTTGAAGCCGGGTTGCGACGACAGCTCGATCGCCGACACGACCCCGTCGGTCTCCTCGCTGCGCAGCACGACATTCGGCATGGCTCCTCCCGTCGTCTCCCGCGAAGGCTAGTCAGTGAGCCGGGGCGAGTCGTGATCGAAGAACAGGCGCGCGATCAGCTCGCCGCGCGTGCTCACGCCGACCTTCTCGAAGATCGCCTTGAGGTGGTCCTGCACCGTCCACGGCGAGATGTGCAGCCGCAGGGCGATCGCGTCGGTCGGCAGCCCGTGCGCCACCAGCTCGGTCACCGCGCGCTCGCGCTCGCTGAGACCGAGCGCGGCGGCGATCAGCGGCGCGAGCTCGCGTGACTGGACCGGCTCGAGGATGACCGCGAGATCGGCGTCCGCGTCGTCGCCGAGCGTGGACGCGCGCACGAGCAGCCAGTGGCCCGACGGCGCGCGGACACGAGCTCGGGCGACGGCGCCGTTCTCGGCGCGGCGCGCGACGATGGCGCGGGCCCGCGTCGCAACGCCGGCGACGACCGCGGGGATCGGCGCGCCGTTGTCGTTGAGCTCCGCGAGCCACCGCTCGGCCGCGGCGTCGGCCACCGCCACCGAGTTGTCGGGCGCGAGCACGGCGACCCCCGCCCCGTCCGGCGGCTCGGCCGGCGGGCCGGCGTCGAGCAGCGTCGCGCGGCGCAGCCCTTCGGCGAGCGCGCTCGTCAGCGACTCGATCACCGCGGTGTCCGTCGGGGCGAAGTGCCCGACGTCGGCCCCGCGCAGGAGCGTCAGCGCGCCCCAGACCTGGAAGTCCTCGGTGAGCACGGCGCGGAGCTCGTCGCCGAAGCCGTTCGGTCCGCGGACCTCCCGGTGGCGCCGGCTGCGATCGAGCTCCCCGTCCGTCGCCGCGCTCAGGCTCGCGGCCCCGCGACCGGCGAGCGCGAGCGTCCTGAAGGCGTTGATGTCCTCGCCGCTGTGCTCGATCTCCGCCATGTGGGCGAACGCCTCCGGCGGCAACCCGTTCCGCACGTACTCGCCGGTCGGCACCAGCGTCGAGGGGTCCATCGTGAGCACGCAGACGCCGTCGAACGGCACCGCGCGGGCGATGATCCGCGCCGCGCCGACCGAGAACTCATCGAGGCTCGCCCCGCCGTGCGCCAGCCGGACGATGTCCTCCCGCAGATGGTCCGCCATCCGCTCGATTGTGCCACGCGGTCCGGCCTGTTCGAAATCGGACGCCGCGATGGAATATTCGGGCTCTTTGAGGACTCGACCTGGTCAGTGGCGGGTGTACGAGACGAGAGCGCCGTGGCGTTGCCGGAGCTGCCGGATGGCCTGAACCGACACCGGCTCGAGCCGGCCAGGCTGGCCGAGCACCGGCCACGACTGCTGCGCGCAGCGGTCGCGATGTCGGGCTCGCGGGAGGACGCCGAGGACCTGGTGCAGGAGACGTTCGAACAGGTGCTGCGGCGCCCGCGGTTCGTGCAGCGCGGCCGCGACGCCGCGTACCTGATGCGCGCCCTCCGCCACATCTGCGCGGCGCACGCACGGTCGGCGCACCACCGCCGGACGGCGCCGGCGCCGCCGGAGGACCTCGAGTGGATCGCCGACGGCCGCGGCGGGCCCGAGCTCGCCATGGACGCGCAGATCGCGTACTCCGCGATCGCCGAGTTGTCCGAGCCGCTGCGCGCGACCATCGTCGCCGTCGACGTCGTCGGCCTGAGCTACAAGGAGGCGGCGCGGTCGCTGCGCACCCGCGTCGGCACGATCATGAGCCGCCTGTACCGCGCGCGCGAGCAGGTCGCCGCCGCCCTGGAGGCGCCATGAGACGGCGCGATCAGGCACTGCTGGTGCAGCTCGCCGACGGCGTGCTCAGCGGCCAGGAGCGGGCCCGCGCGGAGGCGATCCCGGAAGCCGGCCTTGTCGTGCAGCGCCAGCGCCGCGTCGCGCGTGCGCTCGGCGCCGGGCTGCAGCCGGTGCCGGTGCGCGAGCCGGTCCGCCCGGCGGTCCTGCCGCGGCTGGCGTTCGCAGGTGCCCTCGCGGCCGTCCTCGTGCTGCTGTGGGTGCTCGTGCCGTCGAGCGGCCGCTCGGCGACCGAGCAGGCGGCCGACATCGCCAAGCTGCCCGCCACCCAGCCGGCGCCCGAAGCGACCGGATCGGTGCTGCGCGCCGAGGTCGACGGCGTCCGGTTCCCCGAGTGGGGCCGCGAGTTCGGCTGGCACGAGACCGGGCTGCGCCGCGACGAGATCGACGGCCGCCGCACCGCCACCGTCTTCTACGAGCACATGGGCCACCGGCTGGCCTACACGATCATCTCGGGACCGCCGCTGCCGCGACCCACCGATGCGCGGGTGATCGAGCGCAACGGCCTGGAGATCTCCGTGTACCGCGATGCCGGCCATGGCGGTCACGACGTCGCCGTCTTCGAGCGCGGCGGTCGGACATGCGTCGTCGCCGGGCACGTGCTCGAGCTGAACACGCTGCTCAAGCTGGCCGCCTGGAAGGGCGGCGGCAGTCTCCGCTCGTGACGGAATAACCACGAGGTCTCCCCTCTCGGTTAACGGTGAATGGCTCACCTCGACGGGAGGCAGCAGATGAGCAAGAGCAACTGCAGGCGAGCGGGCCTGCTGACGGCCCTCGGACTGGCGATCGCCGCCGCCGCGCTGGCGGCGCAGGTCGTGTCGTCGGACGCCCACCCGGGCCACGAGCACGCCGGCGCGCACGCGACGAAGCCCGACCTCGAGCGCGCCCGCGCGGCGACGCACAGGTTCCGCGACATCCGCGTCGCTCGCGAGGCCGGCTACACCGAGACCTCGGGCGAGTGCGCCGAGGACCCGAAGTACGGCGGCATGGGCTTCCACTACGCCAACCCGGAGTACCTCGAAGACGGCGAGCTCGACGTGACCAAGCCGGAGGTCCTCGTCTACCAGCGGACGCCGAGCGGCAGGCTGCGCCTCGGCGCGATCGAGTACTTCCAGGCCGACGCCGATCAGGACCTGGACACCGACGACGACCGACCGTTCCTGTTCGGCCTGCCGTTCGACGGGCCGATGCACGGCCACGAGCCGGGCATGCCCAAGCACTACGACCTGCACGTGTGGCTGTACCGCGCCAACCCCGCCGGTCTGTTCTCGGCGTGGAACCCGCGCGTCCACTGCTGACAGGATGGGCGGGTGGGACTCGACCGCACCGCGCTGTTCCATCTGGCGACCAGCAGGCGACTCGAGCGTGCGGTCAAGCGCGCGCCGGGCGGCGAGGCCGCCGCGTGGCGGGCCGCCTCGCGCTACGTCGCGGGGCGGTCGCGCAGCGACGCGCTCACCACCGTCGCGACCCTGCTCGAGCGGGGTCACGGGGTCAGCGTCGACCTGTTCGGCGAGCGCGTCCGCGACCCGGCAATCGCCGATCGCGTGCTCGAGGACTACCTCGCGCTCGCCGGCGCCCTGCCGCCGTTCCGGGCCGATGTCTGGCTGTCGGTGGACCTCTCGCACCTCGCGTTGGGCACGGACTCGGCGGCCGTCGCCGATCGCCTCGCGGCTATCGCGCGTGCGCTGCCGGTCGGCCGGCGCGTCCAGGTGGGGGCCGAGGAGGAAGCGCAGGCCGACACGATCCAGGGGTGCGTGCTCGACGTCGCCGCGCGCGGGCTGGCCGACCGGCTTGGAGCCACGGTGCAGGCGAACCTGCTGCGCTCGCCCGGCGACGCCGACGCGCTGGCCGACGCCGGTGTGCACGTCCGGCTGGTCAAGGGCGCCTACGTGGAGCGCACCGGCGCCCATCCCTACGGCGAGGCGACCGACGTGGCGTTCCTGCGCCTGGGCTCCCGCCTCGCCGAGCGCGGCGCCGCATGGTCAATGGCCACCCACGACGGGCGCATGCGCGAGGCGCTGCTCCTGGCGCTCGGGCCGGTCCCTGTCGAGCAGCTGCTCGGCGTACGCCCCGAGGTGCTGGACGAGTTGCGCGCCCGCGGCGTACCGACCCGGGTCTACGTGCCCTACGGCCCCGAGTGGTTCCGCTACTGGCTGCGACGCGTCGCCGAGTCCCGCGGCGTCTGACCGCTCACCGCCTGTGACACTCAGGGGTGTCACAGGTTCGGCTGCTGTCTTGTCTTAAGACGACCATGACACCGATTGACGATGACCGCGAGCGTCTGCTCGACGAGCTGCGGCCGGTCGCCTTCGCGATCGCCTACCGGATGCTCGGCAGCGTGTCCGCGGCCGAGGACGTGATCCAGGAGGCGCTGCTGCGCGTCCATCAGGCGCTCGAGCAGGGCGAGCAGATCGCCTCGCCGCGCGCGTACACCGCCACCGTGACCACCCGGCTGGCGATCAACGAGCTGCGCTCCGCGCGCGCCCGCCGCGAGCGCTACGTCGGCGAGTGGCTGCCGGAGCCGATCATCACCGACGGCCGCGACGATCCGGCCCGCCACGCCGAGACGGCCGACTCGCTGTCGCTGGCGATGCTCGTGCTGCTGGAGAGCCTCTCGCCCGAGCAGCGAGCCGTGCTGCTGCTGCACGACGTGTTCGACTACGGGTTCGCGGAGATCGCCGAGATCGTCGGCAAGAGCGAGGACAACGTGCGCCAGCTCGCCAGCCGCGCCAGGCGCCACGTCGAGCAAGGGCGACCCCGCTTCCAGACCACGCGCGCGCAGCGCGACGAACTGTCAGCGCGGTTCTTCGCGGCCGCCGAGCAGGGCGACCTCGCCGGGCTCGAGGCGCTGCTGGCGCACGACGTCAAGCTCACCGGCGACGGCGGCGGCAAGGCGCCGGCGCTCGCGCGCTCGCAGTATGGGCGCACCCGCGTCGCGCGCACGCTGATCAACTGGCTTCGCCTGGGCGAGCGCCTCCCGGGCGTGTCGCTGCGCCCCGTCGAGATCAACGGCGGTCCGGGAGCGCTCGTGTTCGACGCGCAGCAACTGCTGATCGGGGTCATGGCGCTCGACGTCGCCGACGGTCAGATCACCAGCATCAGCTCGATCGCCAACCCCGACAAGCTCGCGCACCTCGGGCCGGTCGGCGATCTCGGATCACTGATAAGGACGGCGCGATGAACACGCCCAGCAACCGCGCGACGTTCGCCCGCTTCTCCGACGCCCTGAACTCCGGCGACCCGGACGTGATCTCGAAGACGATCGACGAGCTCGTCGAGCCCGAGGCGCAGATCCGCACCGCGGCGCCGATCGACGCGACCGGAGCGCAACTCCTGAAGGAGCTGTGGCGGAGGCTCCACCACGCGTTCCCCGACCTCCGCGTCAGCGTCGAGGACGTGATCGCCGAGGGAGACAAGGTCGTCAGCCGCAACTCCGTCACCGGGACCCACCGGGGCGAGTACATGGGCGTCCCGCCGACCGGCAGATCCGTCACCTACGACGAGATCTTCATCGTCCGGTTCGCCAACGGGCGGATCGCGGAGACCTGGGGAGTCGTCGACGTCCTCTCGCAGATGCGACAGCTCGGCGCTACTCTTCCGCTCTCCTCGCCGGAGTAGCTCAGTCGGTTAGAGCAGCGGAATCATAATCCGCGTGTCGGGGGTTCGAGTCCCTCCTCCGGCACTCAGAAAAGGTCCCGAATTGCGGGGCCTTTTCGCGTTGAGGAGCCTCTCCCCTGCTCGCCGCAGCCCGGGTGGCAACGAAACTGGCAACACGCGATGCGAGGTCGTTCCGGGCGGTGCGAGCCACGGCCGCACCGTAGGCCGTCGAAGTCGCTGCAGTCAAGTCGGGCGTCGCTCGCAGCGGCGTCTCCTTGTTGGATTGGGCGCAGACGAACCGCCTTGGACGCCGCGCGCTGACTCGCCGTTCAATGCGCGTCGCGCACACGACATCCTCGCGGTTGGGGCGGTTCGGAGATCCGCTTGCTGGCGGCCAAACGCGACACCTCGGCGTCAGGCGGCTGGCTGACCCGGAGGTCAGGCATCGCGGATTCGGGGGGGTTCGCCAAGGCCCGTAGCCGGGCCGTGGACAAGCCGACGCAGCCGCTGGCCCGCCACATCATCCGACTTGGGCGATGCGGTAGGAGCGGTCATGTCTGAAGATGGGGGTCGCATTCGAGAGAGGAGCGAGGCGCCATCGTGGCCGACCAAGTCGCTCGCGTTTCTCACAACCACTCCTATTCGATGAGCGCCGATCTTGAGATTCGATCGGCCGGGGCCAAAGGGGTGATCGTGGCCGAGGCCGATCACGTCGGCGGGTTCGCCGGTGAGCTCGCCGAGCCCGAGCTGGTTCCGCTCCTCGCGACCCGGCAGGTGTCATCCCCGCGGTCGACGCTGGCTCGGTCGTAGTGGCCCCGCTGCGCTGGCTCCGCTCCCGCGTGCCGGACCGGGGCTCCGCGAAAGCGGACGCGATCGCGGGGATCCCCGGCGCCGTCGGCAGCGTGCCGGACGGGATGGCCGCCAGCGTGCTGGCTGGCGTCAATCCGATCCACGGCCTCTACGCGAGCCTCGTCGGCCCGATCGCGGGCGGTCTGAGCGCGAGCACGCAGCGGATGGTCATCACGACGACGAGCGCCGCTGCGCTCGCAGCGGGCTCGGCGATCGACCAGATCGATCCCGCGCAGCGTCCGGAGGCGCTCTTCCTGCTCACGATCCTCGCGGGTGCCGTGATGGTCGCGGCCGGCGTTCTGCGGCTGGGGCGCTATACGCGCTTCGTGTCGCACTCGGTGATGACCGGGTTCCTCACCGGCGTGGCGGCCAACATCGTCCTCGGCCAACTGCCGCAGTTGCTCGGCGTCCCGGCGCAAGGTGACACCGCGATCGCGAAGGCGTTCAACGTCGTGACGGACCTCGGTGCGATCGAGTGGGCGTCAGCCCTGACCGGAATTGGTGCGCTGGCGCTGTTGCTCATCGCCGCGCGCACGACGCTGGGTGGGTTCGGCGCGCTGCTCGCGCTTGTCGTTCCCACAGCCGTGCTGGTCGTGACCGGGAACGACGTCGTGCAGCGCGTGGACGACATCGGGGAGATTCCGAGCGGCCTCCCGCTGCCGGCGCTGCCGGCGCTCGACCAGCTCTCGCTCGACCTGGTGGTGGGCGCGCTCGCGATCGCCGTGATCGTGCTGGTGCAAGGCGCCGGGGTACGCGAGGTCGCGCCAAACGCCGACGGCGCGCCGTCGAGCGTCAACGGCGACTTCGTCGCCCAGGGCATCGGCAACATCGCCAGCGGCCTGTTCAAGGGGCAGCCCGTCGGCGGCTCGGTTGGGCAGACCGCGCTGAACCTCGCGGCGGGCGCGCGCAGCCGCTGGGCCTCGATCTGGTCGGGGATCTGGATGCTGCTGATCCTCGTGGCGTTCTCCGGCGTCGTCGGGCAGGTAGCGATGCCGACGCTTGCCGCCGTCCTGATCTATGCCGCCGCCGGATCGATCAACGTCGGCGAACTGCGCACCGTCTATCGCAGTTCGGTCGCTTCACAGGTCGCGCTCGCCACCACGTTTGTTGCGACGCTCTTCCTGCCGATCGCGGTGGCGGTCGGGATCGGGGTCGTGCTGTCGCTGCTGCTCCAGCTCAACCGCGAAGCGATGGACCTCCGCGTCGTGCAGCTCGTGCCGCTGACCGACGGACGTTTCCGGGAGGAGCACGCTCCGCCCCGCCTCGCCGATCGCGACGTGACAGTGCTGGAGGCGTACGGCAGCCTGCTGTTCGCCGGCGCTCGCACGCTGCAGGCCCGGTTGCCCGACCCCAGCGGCGCGGACCATCCCGCCGTTGTCTTGCGCCTGCGTGGCCGAATGGCGCTGGGCGCGACGTTCGTGGTCGTCGTCGAGGACTACGCGGCACGCGTGGACGAAACGGGCGGGCGCATGTACCTCAGCGGAGTCGATCCAAACCTGGTGGCGCAGCTGCAGCGCACCCGGACGGGCACACGGCGACCGGGCAGCGAGCGCCCCGTACGGATCTTCGAGGCCAGCGAGCTCGTCGGCGGCTCGACCGAAGAGGCGGTCGAAGTAGCGCGAGAGTTCGTGAGAACGTCCGCACCGTCAGTGGGCGCGTGAACTCCCAACAGGGATTTCACCCCGATTGGACGATGCGCGACGCTGCCGATTGATCGAGGGTTGTGGCAACCCGAGCCGAAGGAGCCGAGGCAATGGCGATTGGACCCGTTCAGCTGGTCGTGCTGGGCTTCCAGCAACCCGACTTCCACGGCGAGATTATCGCCGAGCTCGAGCGGCTGCGCGAGAGCGGCACCGTGCGCGTGATCGACGCGCTGGCCGTCTACAAGGACACCGCCGGCGAGTTCGAGGTCGAGCACCTCAGCAACCTGTCGGAGGAAGAGGCGATCGAGCTCGGCAGCACAGTGGGAGCGCTCGTCGGGCTCGGCATCGAGGGCGAGGAAGGGCTTCGGGTCGGCGCCGAGGCAGGGGCGGAGGCGGCCGCCGACGGCGTTCACGTCTTCTCCGACGAGGACGCCTGGGACATGCTCGAAGAGATCCCGAACGACTCGGCCGCCGCGCTGCTCCTGATCGAGCACCACTGGGCGGTGCCGCTGCGGGACGCCGTCGTGCGCGCGGGAGGCTTCCGGATCTCCGACGGCTTCATCAGCCCGCTCGACCTCGTCGAAATCGGCCTGGTCACTGCCGAGGAGGCCGAGCAGCTGCACGCCCACGAGACCGCCGGTGCGGCCCGCACAAACTGACCGGCTGCCCCAGAACATCGAGGAGACACCACATGTTCGGTTCACGCAGAGTCGCACGACGCACAGGCCGGCGCACCGCACGACGCGTTTCACGACGCCGATAGCCAAGTCCACCGGCGCGGTGTGCAACCTGGACTGCGAGTACTGCTTCTTCCTCTCGAAGGAGATGCTGTAGCCCAGCAGCCGCTTCCGCATGGCCGACGAGATGCTGGAAACCTATCTGCGTCAGCTCGTCGAAGCCCATGTCGGCGCGCCGGTGGTCGAGGTGGCGTGGCAGGGCGGCGAGCCGACGCTGATGGGCCTGCGGTTCTTCCGCCGCTCGGTTGAGCTCGTCGACCACGTACTTGCATCCGGGTGAGAGCGCGTCTACACGATCCAGACCAACGTCACAAATCTCGATGCCGAGAGTCGTCGTGGCGCGATCGTCCCCTCTACATGCAGGATGGCGACAGCGTCACCGCGCGGTCGGTGACCGCAGAGGGCTATGGCCGCTTCCTGATCGACGTCTTCGAGGAGTGGGTGCGCCACGACGTCGGCGAGGTCTACGTCCAGATGTTCGACACGACGCTGGCCAACTGGGTCGGTGAGATGCCGAGCATGTGCGTGCAGTGCGAGACGTGGGGCTCGCGCTGGCGCTCGAACACACGGGTGACGTCTACTCGTGTGACCACTTCGTCGAGCCGCGCTACCTGCTCGGCAACATCGGCGACCGGCACCTGCTCGAGCTGGTCGTCTCCGAACAGCAGGGGGCCTTCGGCCGCGCGAAGGCCGACACACTGCCCCGCTACTGCCGCGACTGCGACGTGCGCTTCGCCTGCCACGGCGGCTGTCCGAAGGACCACTTCGCAACAACGCCTGACGGCGAGCCCGGGCTCACTACATGTGCCCGAGCTTCAAGCGCTTTCTTCGGGCACGTCACCGAGCCGATGAGGGAGATGGCGGAGCTGCTCACCCACGGGGGCGCTCCCGCCGAGCTCGTTCGCCGCTACGCCGCCGCAGACGCGGATCGCGGCCGCAACGAGCCGTGCACCTGCAGCAGCGCGCGCAAGTGGAAGCACCGTCACGGGACCGCGCCGACGGCATGACGCGAACTGCGCCGGCCGCGGACCTAGCCGGGCGCGGCGGTGGTCTCGGTGACTCCGGCAAGCCCTGGCTGGGATCCTGGATCCGGGGCCTCGGGAGCCTTCTCCGCCTTGGTGCGTGCGCGGGCCAGGTCGGCTGAGATCCGCACGGCGGCCGCGGTCAGCGGGGCCGCGAGGACCAGGCCGATCGTCCCGAACAGACTGCCCGCGGCAATCGTGACAATCAGGACCGCAAGAGGGTGAAGCCCCAGCGTGGCGCCGTAGGCGATCGGCTGGACGATTTGCTGGAGGATCCCGTTGGCGAGCAGGATGATCACCCCCATCGCGAGCGCGGTCTCCAGCCCCTCGGCGCCAAGAGCGATCAATCCCGTGAAGATCCCGGCGGTCCAGGCGCCGACGTACGGGATGTAGGCAGCCAGGAAGTTGATCACTGCGATCGATCCCGCGTGGGGAACGCCAAGCGCCAGCGCGCCGAGTCCGATCACAACGGCGTTGAAGGCCGCCACGACGGTCACGCCCGCGAAATAGCCCTGTAGCGACGTGATCACGCGACCGGTGATCGTGTGCGCGAGCGCGAGCGGGACGCCGAGGTGGCGCTCCCCCCACGTCCTGATCGACGGACCGTCCTTGAGGAGGAACACGAGGCTGAGCGCGGTGAAGGAGAGGAATATCACCAGCCCCGAAAGCGCGCTGATGCCGGTGCCGACACCATCGATCAGGGCGTGGAAGGCGTCGCTGATCGACGCGCTCGCATCCTCATTGGCGGCCTCGGCCGAGCTCGGACTGACCCCCAGGTCCGTGAGCCAGCCCTGGATCTCGTCCGCGGCGGTTCGGAGATTGGCGGTCAGTTCGTCGGCCTGGCTCGAGATGCCTGCCATCACCGCCACGACGACCACGACGACGAGCAGGACCACGCTCAGGAGCACGATGACCGTGCCCAGCCCGCGCCCGACGCCGTGGCGCTCGAGCCAGCTCATCACGGGCGAGAGCACCGCCGCGATGATCGCCGCTGCGACGACGGGCAGGACGATGGTCTGCGTGAGGGCGAGCAGCCACACCGCTCCGACAAGGAACGCCGCCACTCCCACGAGCAGCCACGACATCCAGCCGAGGTCTCGCAACCACCGGGGAGCCGCAAACACGGCGGCGAGCGCGCCCGGCTCGATCTCGACGACATCGCCTTCCGCAACTTCGCCGTCGGCGCGATCGGCGTCCGCGCGCGTCTGGTCCCCGCCGTCTCGATGACGGCGAAGTCGACCCCGGATCATGACGCTCAGTACCTCCTCGACAACCGGCGGCTGCGCAAGCGGGTGTTCACCATGACGACTTCGACCGCGACGCCGATCGTGACTGTGGAAGAGCGATCAGACCGACGCGATCGGTCTTCCATGGAGCCTCGCATCGCGGGGGCTATCGCGCATCGCCTCGTTGGCATGAGATCGCGTTGCCAAGTGTCAACGCACCGAGTCGGGCTCGGTGATCGTGGCCGCGGACCGCCGGAGGCGGAGCGCGTCGATGAGGAGCATCGTCCCGGCGAGGAGGCCCCACGCCGCTGCGACGAAGCGGACCCACGTCGATGTCGGATCCGACGCGAGGATCACCGCGAGCCCGAGGCCGGCGTCGAGCGTCCCCGCGAGGATGCTGTCTGGGTCGCGCGGCCGCCCGCCGGAGGGTCGATCGTCTCGAAAGCCTCCGAGCATCCGCATCGCCCCTGTCGCGATCGCACCCGCACCCACGAGATCGAGAAGGGCACGCGTGCCGACAACATGGTTGAGCGGCGCTCGGGCGAGGAGTGCCACCGCGGCGATCGTTCCGATCGCAGCCGCCAGCGCCGCCAGACGCCTCCCGGGGACCGCCCGGTTTCGCAAGACCCAGCGGAGCGTCAGCACGGCGCCGATGAGCCAGTACGCGCCGATGAAGGTGGCAAGCCGCGATTGCCCAGCTCCGGCCACCAAGAGCGCGCCGCCCAGGCACAGCGCAACAACGCCGCGCACGAACGCAATCCGCCAGCCCGGTCCCGGGGTACCACCGTGGGGGACGACGATCGAACGGGACATTTCTTCGCCCTACACAGCGACGCTCACCGGGACCGTCGCGACGACCGCTGCGCGATCGGTCATGTCGCAGCTCCGTCCGCGTCACATGGGAGGCGTGCGGTGTCGCTCAACTCGGCCCGCGCCTCGTCGAGCAGACGTAGCGAGCGTTCCATGGCAACGGGCCGGATGCTTCCGACTCCTGGCGCATAGGGGTTGTCGAGGGCCTGGATGGCGAGCAGGATCGCGACGAGGACCGTCGTTGCCGAGCCGATGAGCATCGCTTGGGAGCGGGCCAGCTCAGCGCTGTCGGCGAAGAACAGCATGTACGCGAACACCACACCCGCCGTGAGGAAGAGGACGATCCAGATCGAGGTCGGGATGATGCCCGCGGCCCCGTGGGTCCGGTCGCGCCGGGCTTCTTCGCGAGCGGAGGTCTGCTCGAGCCACTTGTCGTAGGCCGACTGCTCCGTCACGGCCGTGGGCTCCATGAGCCGCAGGCTCCGGAAGAGGGCGAGCCCCCACGGGTTGATCAGGTCGCCGGTGCTTCCCGCCTCCATGCGCGGCCACTCCTGGTACGCCACCGAACGCCCGTAGCAGACGAGCTCACCGGGCACCCGCGCGCGGATCGGCGCCGGTAGTGCCTGCGCGGTTTCGAATTGCTGCACGACCGCGAGCGCCTCCGCTTCGGCGCCGCTACGTGACTCGTCGTAGCGGGTGAAGGCGAGGAAGATGACGAAACCGGCGAAGATCGCGAACCCGGTCGCGAGCACGCCGAACACGCCTGAGGCCCGGTCCCCGTCCGCGAAGTAGCTGCCCTCCGGCGCGCCGCGTCGAATAAGGAGCAGCGCGGAGATGGCCAGCGCATCGGCCAGTACGAGGATCCCGAAGGCCGAGAAGAGGTTCATCAGCGCCCTCGGACGGCAGTCAGCGGCGAGCGGTCACGAGCCCGAGCCGCCCTCGGCGAGCGCCGTCTCGCATTGCGGCTGGAGCGCCTGTAGCTCCGCCAGCGTCGCCTCGACGCCTTCCTGCAGCGTCGCGCCGCTGAAGACGCCGCTGAACGCCGACAGGAACGATTGCGCGCAGGTTGCCGCATTCTCGGCCTTCGCCTCCGTCGCGTCGGCCTGCGCCTGGAGCTCCTCGGCAGTCCCCTGGGCGTCCGCTGCCGCCTGCTCGGCTTGGTTCAGCTCCTCGGCCGCCTGCTCCACCGCCGCACTCGCGTCCTGCTCCGCAGCGCCGAGCTGGGCGGTCAGCTCGTCATAGGCCGCCTGCGCCGCCGCGACGGACGCGGCGCTGGACTCCTCGGCCTGGTCGATCTGTTCCTGCTGGGCGGCAATCTGGGCGTTGGCGTCATCGACGTCCGAATTCAGATTGATGGCGTAGATCCCGAGCCCGACGACGCAGGCTGCCAGGAGGCCGGCGATGGCGATCCAGCCCCACGGCCGCTTGCGAGGCGCGGGCGCGTCGGATGTCGGCGGTTGGGTGGATGGCGAGACGCCGGACGCCTGGGAGGCGGATCCTGCGCGTTGATTCTGCTCGGGCGCGGCCTGGGCGCGCGGATCGGAGTCTGAGGGGGTCTCTGGCGCGGACATCCGCGTTCCTCCTTCGAGGCCGCCGTGGTCCGAGGGCCGCGTGGCCTACGAGTAGCGTGGCGACGCTCGTACTGTGAGCGCAGCGTACGCGTGCGGCCGCCTGTCCTCCTCATGCCGATGGCATGAAATCGAGCCACCTGGGGAGCGGCATTCTGGCGCGACGGCTAGTTCGCCCGGCTCGATCTCGACGAGCTCGTTGTCAGCGCGATGGCGGCTGCCGCGCGTCGCTGTGACGATGCAGAAGGCCGCGGATCATGGACATCTCCGGCCGTATGCGTGGACTGTGGCGACTGGCGTCTCAATGAACATGGTCAGCCTCAGCTAAGGGCTGGTGGTCAGGCCACCATCCGGATCGGCGGGCATTGCCATCTGGCGTCGATCACTTCGGGCCGGGGCAGGTATAGGCGCAGGACCAAGAACCATGTTCCCTCCGCAGGGCAGGGCAGCCAGTTGGCCTCCTGTCCTTCTCCGGGTGATTCCGCCTGGATCGAGATCGTGAGCGCCCCGTCCGGAGCCTGCCTTAGGCCCGTCGTACGGTCGCCGACCGCGTAGCGGTCGGCGGGGTTGGGAACGAGGTTCATGTCCTCCTTGTACATCGTCAGCGACCAGAACGAGTCGACCGGCGGCAGCGTGTCGTGCTCGAAGCGCAGCTCGTATCGGCGGTCGCCCGCGAGCTTGTTTCCGTCCGCGTCCTCCATGTCGACGAGGTAGACGGCTTCGAGCGGATCGTTGGCGATGATTCCGCCGAGCGCCTGGCCGGCGGACCTCAGCAGGAAATCGTGATCGTAGCCGGCGCGCCCCTCATTCCGTGGCGGGTGGCGCCAGCCGTTGATCGGGGTTGCCCACTCGCCGCTGAGGAAGTACTGCTGTATCAGTTGCATGCCGGCGCCGGCGGCGCGGACGAGGTTGTTCTTGACGACGTCGGGCTGAGTCTCGACGTCGAGGCCTGGACCGATCCCGATCGTGGCGAACTGGTCGAAAAGCAGCGCGTGGTCCTCGGGCGGCGGGTTTTCGCGGAGAACGGCGTTGAGCGTCTTCCACGGCCCGAGGGGATCGTCGCTCACCTCGATCGGTTTCAGGACATCCCGGCTCTCGGGCGCCGTCGCCCCGGGCTGACCCCACAGACCAAGCGGCGTGAGCCGGTACTGCGACTGAAGTTCGCGGACGTTGGCGACGTCCTCCGGCCCATCGACCAGCGTTCGCCCAAGACACAGGATCCACGGTGTCGGGGACGGGGCCGTCGCCCTGACGCCCTCCGGAAGGTTGCCGTCCCAGCCAGGCCCGATCAGCGCGAAGTCTCCGGCCGCCGAGCCGGTCGTGCGCTGGCCCACGTAGTCGACGTTGTCCGAGCTCATCGCTCCCAGCTGGAAGCTGAAGTACCGGTCGCCCATGTCCGGGTGCGAGAGGATCACCGGCTCGTCTGTGAGGTCGACCCACGCGAGCGAATACATCGTGTCGTTGTTCGGGCACCCACCGTCCTGGAAGGTGGCGTCGAGGACATGCTGAGCGTGCCAGAACTGCCCGACAGCCGTATAGGGGAGGTGCTCAGGGTCGCGCGCGTCGTGGGTCCACTTGTACCGGACCTGCGGCAAGTACATGTAGGGAAAGCCGTAGATGAACGCCTGGAGGCCGAGCGAGTACGTGTATTCGGCATGCCAGTCGAACACCGGCGGCGGCGTCACCGTGGGGTGGCTGTGGCCCCGTCCCTGTCCAGCGTGCCGTTGCCCCGAACAGCGGCCATCCCCGCGCCGATCCGTTTCAGGTCCGTCGGGGAGAGCACGTGGGCGCCCAGGTCCCGCATGCCCATCTCGATCATCTGCGTGCGGCCGGCCGGCACGAACACGCCGACGGCTTGCGCTCCCGGCATCAACGCCTGGCCAAGCTCGACCGCCGGGGTGCCTCCCTCCCCGCCCGCGCCCGCAGCCTTGTCCAGCGCGGATCGGGTCTTCGCGACAAGCGCATTGGCCTGGTCTGAGCCCGCCGGCACGTCGACCACATCCACCGTGATCTTCCCGTCGCGCTCCTTCGCGACGGTGAGGACCCCGGTCACACCGGCCTCCGAGAGCCGGGCGCCATCTCCCTCAGCTTCGCCAGCGCGGCCTCGCCGGCCGCATGGTCGGAGAAGACACCAGCGACGAGCTGATCGGACGTGCTGGCAGCGCTCATCGGTCGATCTCCAATCAAGACGCAGGTCGGAATGGCCGAGTATCAGCCCCGAACCTGCCACGCGCATCGCCCCGATCGGACGACATCGGGATCTGCCTCAGTCGATGACGGCGCCGGCCAGTCCACCTCACGCCGATGGCATGAACTGAGCCTTCTCAGGGGCGCGGCCTCAGATCGCTGATCGCTTGCCGCAGCGCGTCGATGGCCTCCTTGAGCCTTTCTTGCAGGTCGCGAGTCGTGTCGACCGTCCTCTGCAGATCGATACTCCTCTCGAGCGTCCGCAGCAGGTCGATGTTCCGCTCGAGCGTCCTCTGCAGATCGGTGTTCCTGTCGAGCGCTCGCTGCAGCTCAATCGTCCGTTCGAGACTTCTTTGCACGTCGCCTGGGGCTCGTTCTGCCTGCCGGGTGCGGGCGCCCGCGAGAGACGCCTCCGCCAGCGCTCTGCGGGCCGATGCGTTGCTCTCGGCCTCACTCGCACGCGCGGCCTGGGACCGCGCTCGGTACGACTGCGACTCCGCTTGCGTGGCCTTCAGCGCGGCCTGCTTCTCCGCCTGGTTCTGCGCAGACTGGCGTGCGAGGGCGTCTCGCCGCTGCTGACTCTCCTCGAACAGCGCGATCAGCTCTGTTGTGTTGTCCCCGCTCCGGTTGAGCAGGATCGTGGAGAGCGTGAGCCCCCAGATCACGCCGAGGACGGTGAAGACGAGCGCAGCCCAAGCCCAACGCCGCCACTTGTCGTGTTCGGTTCGTTCAACCTTGTCGCCGTTCTTTCCACGCCGGTCGTTGCGCCGCCCGGACGCACGACTACCACGTCTGTCCTCGGGCTCGTCGACCTCGTCCGATGCCCAGTCGACGTCTTCGTCTGACTCCGGAGCGACGTCGTCGTCCGGAGAGTCGGGTTCGTCCTGCCGCTCCCAATCGCCGTCGCTCACGCCGCCCCAATCAGATTGCGGTACGTGGATCTCGCTCCGTCCGGCTTCCCGGTTCAGGACAGTTGCCCTGAGCCGCGAGTCCGCTAATCGTCGCGAGACCTTGGCCGCGGAACATCGCCCAATCGGGACGAACCTTGCTGGGGTTCGTCCCGATTGGGCGATGTGCGCGCCGCCGAGGCACGGCGACAATCGCGACACCGCCACAGAAGGAGATCTCATCTCATGGTGATCGCGGCTGAATACCCGTTCCTCAACATCCTCGGCACGATGGTCGTGTTCTTCGGCTTCGTGATCTGGTTCTGGCTCCTGATCCGGGTCTTCGGGGACGTGTTCCGGCGGAGAGACATCGGGGGCTGGGCGAAGTTCTTCTGGTCCGTCTTCGTCATCGTCATCCCGCTGCTCGGCGTTCTGATCTACCTGATTGCCCAGGGCGAGAAGATCGGCGAGCGCGACATGGAAGCGGCCAACGCTCAGAAGGCGGAGTTCGATACCTATGTGCGGCAGACGGCCGGCAACGGCGGGCCTGGCAACGAGATCGCGCAGGCGAAGGAGCTGCTCGACAGCGGCGCGATCAGCCAGGCCGAGTTCGACCGCATCAAGCAGCAGGCCCTGGCATAGCTCCTCACGGGTGATCTCAGGCGCCACCCAACGACGTTGCGGCGATTGTCGCCTTGCATGGAAGGCGCAGGTCGGGAGCAGGATCCCGAATGCGAACCGGCGACCCCGTCACGGCGGCGTCCGCTCGCCTCTTGGCCACCAACTCGAACGGCGGCTCGCCTTGGACGGGCAAGATCCGTGCGGAATCGACACAAGCGAGGACGCACATGAGTGAGTCCACGGTCATTTTTCCCACAGCACGACGAGTTGTGAGAGCATCACATCGTGAGCTTCACGTCCGGTGGTGCCGCGCCGGCGCCCGGCGTGGGCCGCTCGGCCGATGCCCGCTCAGCGCTGGTCGCACACGCGCGCGTGCCGATCTCTGCGGTGCAGAAGCTGGTCGCCGTCGCGATCGTGCCGATGGTCGCCAGCCTGCTCGCGCTCGTGCTCGCGAGCGATCACCTCGCACGGCCCGCGGCCTCGGCTGTCTACGGGGCGTATCTCGTCGCGGCGTGCATGGTAATCGGCCTGTTCTGGTGGGTCGCACGGCCGGCGAGCCGGTTCGGCCCGCTGCTGATCGCCTACGGCGTGTGCGCGTGGCTGATCCGCTTGCAGGGCTCGAATGACCCGCTGATCTTCGACATCGGGGTCCTCGCCCAGGCGCCGGGCTTCGTGCTCGTTTTCTATCTGTTCCTCTCGTACCCGATGGGCAGGCTGGAGCCGGCCGCCGCGCGCTGGTTGATGGTGGTGCTCGTGGTCGAAACCGTCGCGGTCTTCATCCCCTGGATCCTGCTCTCGCCGGTGATCTCGGGCGGGGGCCCGCTGGACCGCTGCGTCCCGGAGTGCCCCGAGAACGTCCTGCAGGTCGCCTCGGCGCCGAAGCTGGCGGAGGCGCTCGGCAAGGTCGGCACCTACGTGCTGCTCGTCTTCGTGGTGGCGGTGCTGCTCGTCTACGCGATGCGGTTCCTTAGCGCGTCGAGGCCGCAGCGACGGGCGCTCACGGCGGTCGCGGCCACCTCGCTGCTGTTCCTGCCCGCGTACTTCATCTTCAACTTCGCGGGCTCGGTCCTCTTCCTCGACCAGAACACGCTCGACACGCTCTCGTGGGGCCTCGTCGTCGCCCGCGTGTTGTTGCCCCTCGGCTTCCTGGTCGCGCTGCTGCAGTCCAGGCATTCGCTACGACAGCGCTGCAGACGCTGCTCGAGAAGCTGGCGGCGCGGCCCACGTTCGACCAGTGGCGGGGGATGGTGGCCGGGGCGCTCGACGACGACGCGCTCCGGCTCGGCTACCACGATCCGCAGGCGGGACGGTTCCGTGAGTCCGGCGGAGGTGAGCTAGAGCCCCCGGCTCCCCCCGGGCGCGCGTGGGTGCCGGTCGAGCGTGACGGGCAGCCCGTCGCCGCGATGGTGATCGACGAGTCGCTGACCGAGGACCCCGAGCTCGTGCGGGCGGCATCCACCGCCACCCTGATCGCGGTCGAGAACGGCAGCCTCGAAGGCGAGCTGCGCGCGTCTCGGGCACGCACCGCGGAAGCCGGCCACGCGGAGCGGCGTCGGATCGAGCGCGATCTGCACGACGGCGCACAGCAACACCTGGCCGGCCTGAGCATCGAGCTCGCGCTCGCGCGTGAGCTGGCGAAGGAGGATCCGGAGGTTGTGGCTCGACTGGACGTCCTCGGGCACGGCCTCGAAAACGCGCTGAGCGAGCTGCGCGATCTCGCCCATGGCATCTACCCGCCGGTCCTACGCGACTTCGGGCTGAAAGCCGCGCTCGCCGCCGCGGCACGACGCTGCATACCGCCCGCGGCACTCGTCGCCGACGAGATCGGCCGCTACCCGGCCGACATCGAGGCGGCCGTCTACTTCTGCTGCCTGGAAGGACTCCAGAACGCCGGCAAGCACGCCGGCGCCGACGCCCATACCGAGGTACAGCTCTCCGGGCACCATGATGAGCTGCGCTTTGCGGTCGTCGACGACGGGATCGGCTGCGACGTCGAGTCGGCTCGACCCTCGGGAGCCGGCTTCGCGAACATGCGCGAACGGGTCGCCGTCCTCGGCGGCACGCTGACGATCGACTCGGCCCCCGGCCGTGGCATGCAGCTCCGAGGGCGGATCCCGCTCGGCGGGTAATCCGGGCGAGACCCCGGCGCGCCGAGGTTCATGCCATCCGGGCGATGTGCGCCTTGACCAGGCAACGTAGCTTCCGCCGCACGGTCGCCCAACGGGGGCGACGTCGACGGCCCACAGGAGGCAGCGATGAGCACCACCGACCCCACGCGGTCGCCCTCGACCGTGCAGCAATACCCGGGTGCAGGAGGATCCGAGACCTACGGCTACTCCGACGACACCGCCTCGGGCTGGGTGACATTCGCCGGCGTCATGCTCATGATCCTCGCGACGGTCAACGTCATCCAGGGGATCGCCGCCGTCTCGAGCTCGACCTTCTTCACCGAAAACGCCAAGTTCGTGATCAGCGGCCTCAACACCTGGGGCTGGATCCTGATCCTCTGCGGAATCGGCCAGGCACTGGTGGCGTGGGGGGTCTGGGCACGAGCCAAGGGCGTCCGCTGGATCGGCGTGGCGATCGCCTCCGCCAACGCGATCCTGCAGCTGGCCTTCATGCCTGCGTACCCGTTCTGGTCGCTGTGCCTGTTCACGCTGGACATCCTCGTGATCTACGGCCTGATCGCGCACGGCAAGCGCGCGGAGGCGTGAACGCGTTCACGCTCGAGCTGAGCACCGCCGGTCGCGACACGCAGATCGCCGCGGCCGGCGGCGCCATCGCGCTGCCCGAGGCCCGACGGCTCGAACGCGGCATCGTCGCGGGGATCTGCAAGGGACGGACTCGCGTGGTGGTCGACCTCACGGAGGTCACCGACGTGGGCCCAGGGCTGCTCGGGGTTCTTCTGCGCGTTCGACGCGGCGTGACGCGCGTCGGCGGCACACTCGCCCTCGTCGTGGCCGGGCCACCGGTTTCCGACCTGGTCGAGACGACGCTCCTCGCCACGCTGATCCAGGTCGCCGGCGACCGGACCGAGGCGCTCGCCCTCGTCGGGGAAGGCGAGCCTGTCGGCGTTCGCCGGCCAGTCCGAACCTAGGCTACGCGGGCGCCAGGGCGCCGTTCAGGCCGCCGCCGTGCTGCGACACGTTGGGGGCGAACTCGGCTCCCAGCAACGCGGGGAGAGCGGCTAGGCCGGCGCGGTCGGCGTGCCGGCGTTGCCGGGTGGCGCCGGGATCGCGCGCGAGCGCCGCGGCTCGCTCGAGCTCGGAGGCGCAGCCAAGCTGGGCGGCGGCGGGCCGGCAATCGTCGAGCAGGTGCATCAGCGCGTCCCATGCCGGGCGCCCCGCCGAGGTGCGATGGTCGATGAGCTGCGCGAGCATGCCATCGCGCGCCGCCAGGAACCGGTTCTCGGCAAGCACCTCGGGTCCGATGTCGCTCGTCCCCCGCGCGTGCGCATGGCGATGGATGAGGCACTGGACGATGGCGGCCAGTGCAGCGGCGTCGGCGACGCGAGACTGCGCGTCCATGATCCGGACCTCGACGGTGCCGAGCCGCGGACGCAGGCGATGGGTCTCGGCCGAGGCGTGCGTCGCGACCTGCGCCGGCAGACCACGGAGGACATCGTCGACGCGGTTGGCCACGCTCCAGCCACGATGCGGATCGAGGAGCATGATCTCCTCCTCGATGCCCACGGTCCACGGGTTCTCGGCGACCGCCTCGTTCCAGCGGGCCCACGCCGGGAGCTTCGTCGCGCGCGCCGCGCGCTCACGCATCCGGCAAGGACGCCACGACGCTACGTGCGGGGGACTGGGGTTGGAACGGCTGGTGTTCCAGCACGCCGCCACGGCGCACGGTCACTGCGGTCGACGGCGCGATCTCTTGCCAGTCCCCCGGCAGATCCGAGAACGGCTCGGACACGATCACCCGGTCGTCGGGGCTCAGGCGCTGGGCGCGCTCGTCGTCGGGATGCAGGCGGCGGACCGAGTCCACGTCCGCCGAGGCGAACAGCGAGCGCGGGCGCCCATTGGTCGCGTAGCGCACGGCCCACAGACTGGTGCCGTCCGAGATACCGAAGCTGCCCTGCACCGGGTCTTCCACGCCGAGGCGGGCGGCGGTCGCCTCGATCAGGCCGACGGTCCGCTCCATTGCCGAGATCGGGTCCTCCTCGAGCCCGAACGTGAGCGCGAGGTAGAAGACGACCTCGGTATCCGTTGAGCCGTGGATCTCCGCGAACAGCGCGGGGTCGATCGCCAGCATCAAGTCTCGTCTGAGCACGGGGAAGTCCGCGATGTAGCCGTTGTGGACGAACAGCCACTGCCCGTGCCGGAAGGGATGGCAGTTGGTCTGCTGCACCGGCGAGCCGATCGCCGCCCGCACGTGCGCGAGGAACAGCGGCGACTCGATGTGCGCCGCCAGCTCGCGTAGGTTCGCATCGGCCCACGCCGGCGCCACGCTGTGGTACACGGCAGGGCCCTCGCCCCAGCCATACCAGCCGATGCCGAAGCCGTCGCCGTTGGTCGGCTCTGCGCCCATGCGGGAGTGAAGGCTCTGGTCCACGATCCCGTGCTTCGTCTTGAAGACCACCTCGTCGATCAGCACCGGCTGTCCGAACCACGCCATCCAGCGACACATTTCTGGCTCCTCGTTCCGGAATGGGTATCGAACCCCGATGGTCGCGGGAACCGCTTCTGCGCGCATCGCCCCGAATGGACGAACTCGACCGTCACTCCACGCCGCTGTCGCGAGTCTCGAGCGCTGCGTCGACGTCGTAGCCGAGGGCCAGGGCAAGCTCGGGCGCGGCGGACACGGTGCGTGCCAGCCCGATGATGGGCGCCACCGCGATCAGGCACCCGACGATCTCATCGACCGTAGCGCCGGCGGTCAGCGCGAGCCCGACGCTCGACTGGTACGAAATGGGCGCTGCGTCGACGGCCAGTGCCGCGGACAGGCGGGCCAGCGCGTGCGTCCTCTGGTCGAGTTGTGAGACCTCGACGGTGTCGCGGCCCATCCCCAGCACGGCGGCAACGAAGGTCTCGTCGTTGAGCGTGAGCCTGCGCAGCGTCTCCTTGTATTCGGCCATGGTCTCGCTCTCGGCTTCAACCAGACACCACGGGTCACGCGGCGTCATCGCCCAGATGGCATGAATGCGTGTCCAGCGTCGGCGTTCTCGAGAAGGCCCAGCTGACCTGCGCGTTCGACGGCGGCATTGCGGGAGGTGACGTTCAGCTTGCGATAGATCGCCATGGCGTGTGATTTCACCGTGTGGCGGGAGAGGTACACCCGTTCGCCGATCTCGCGGAACGAGAGATGAGTGGCGAGGTACGGAAGCAAGCGAAGCTCCGCCTCGGTCAAAGCTGAGGCGCCGGGGGCGTCCCCGCGCATCGTCGTCAGGCTGGCGCGCAGCTCCTGCACCTGGGCGGGGAGCTCCCCGAGAGCGGGTCGCCGGCGCAAGACCGCGTCGATCTCACGGAGCATCGTCTCGGCGCCGAGCGCATCGGCGTGGGCGAGGTAGGCCCGGGCGAGCTCCAACCGAGTCTGGACGGCGAGGTACGGCAACGCGTACGTCAAGCGCGGGAGTAGCTCCTGCGCTCGAGTGAGGAGCTCCTGGGCTCGCTGGGTCTCTCCGCGGTGAAGCGCGACGCGGGCAGCTACGGCATAGACGAGCGTGCTGGCCAGAAACGCGTCCCTCGCGGAACGACGGATGACGTGGAGCGCCCGGTCGGTGAAGCCCTCGGCCTGGACCCACTCCCTGCGCGCGATCGCGATCGTGGCGCGCTGCCCGAGCGCCACTGCCGCGTCATCGATCGCTCCGAGCTCAAGGCCCTCGTCGGCAACGTCGGCCAGCTGATCGTCGGCCTGCTCGACGTCGCCGAGCAGCAGATGAGAGATCGCAAGCAGTAGCGCGGCGTTCGTCCGGAGGGGACTCTCGGCGGCAACCGTTCGGAGCGCAAGCTCCGCGTCTCTGCGCATCCTCGCGGCACCTCGACGACAAAGCTGTGCGCGTAGGAGCGCCAGCCACGAGTCGACCAGCGGGGAGCCGTCGGGCAGGGCGCCGTCGTAGGTGGCGCGCTCGGCCGCGTCAGCCCAGCGCTCCGCCGCCACCGGCCGACCCCAGATCGCGGCAAGCAGCGCGCCGACCACGGCGACCGCCGGGTTTCGTTCAAGCGCCCCATGCGCCTCCAGCCAGCCGAGCCAGCCCTCGACGGCTGCGAGCCGACCGCTCTCGTATGCGGGGAGCAGGCATTGCTCGACCAGCCGCGACACCTGGTCGATGTCGCCGACATCCTGGGCATAGCCGATCGCCGCCTCGGTCTGTCCGTTCGCTGCGCTCCAGGCGACCGCGCGAGCCAGCAGCTGCGGCACGAGATCCGGCTCAACACGCTCGAGCTCCGCGCGGAGCAGCTCCCTGAAGAGGTGGTGGTCGCGGTACCAGTGGCCATTGCTGTCCAGCGGGACGACGAACAGGTTCGAGCGTGTGAGCGACTCCAACTCCGCAGCCGAGCCGCTCGAGTCCAGCACGGCATCGCACAGAGAGCCCGACATGCGCTCGAGAACCGCGGTACGGGTCAGGAAGTGGAGTTCGTCGCGCGGCAGCCGCGAGAGGACCTCGGAGCGGAGATACTCGGCGACGAACCGGTCGTCCCCACGGAGCCGGATCGCGCCCGTCGCTCGGTTCCGCTTCGCCGAGAGCGCCGCCAGGTAGAGACCCGCGCACCAGCCCTCCGTATGCGTGTTGAGCTCGGCCGCGTCGGTAGGTGTCAAGTCCAGACCGGCGGCACTCAAGAGCTCGTGCGCCTCGGCCTCGTCCAGACGCAGCTCGTCATGACCGATATCGACCGCGAGGCCGCGCGCCCTCAGCGCGCCCAGTGGCAGCGCGGGTAGGCCTCGCGCAGAGAACACCAGCTGCGAACCCTCCGGGACATGCCTGGTCAGCTCGGTGATGGCGGCCAAGCAGCGCGGGTTGTGCAGGAGGTGCAGGTCATCGAGGACCAGAACCGCAGCCTCGTCCATCGTCGCGAGGGCTGCCGCTACGCGCGGCACCACGGTTCCCTCGATCGAAGCGCCGGGCGTCGCCAGCGCGTCGAACACGCTCGCGTCGAGCTGCGAAACGCGGTCGAGCGCGGACGCGACGTACGTCAGCAGGACGATCGGGTCGTTGTCGTTCTCGTCGATTGCCACCCATGCGAACGGACGCCGCGAGCGCGCGCACCACTGCGCCAGCAGCGTCGTCTTCCCCCAACCGGGACCGGCGGACAGCGAAACCACCGGGGCCGTGTCCGAGTCCTCCAGCAATTCGATGAGCGCCTTGCGTGGTACGGCCCTGCCGCGTAGCTGCGGCGCACGCAGCTTCGACTCCAACAACTCGAACGCCGGCTCCGAATTTGCGAATCGTCCGGCGCGGGCCTGCGGAAACGCACGGACGGGCGAGGTCGCCGCGGACATGACATCACCGACTATCGGGTAGGGCCGACGGGCGGGCAAGCGTGCCGACCCGTCAGCTCGTCGCGTACGACTCGCCCGGAAGTGGGTGTGATTCTTCGCTGAATGGGGGCGTGTTTTCGCCGGACCTACGCGATCGCCTTTGCCTCCGCGGCACCGACCCCGGCCTCCGCGAGCGATGTGGTCGGCAGTCGCCGCGTGAATGGCAGCGAGAGCACCGCCGCCAGCGCGACGGCGCCGAGCGAGAGCCGCAGCGCGTCGAGCTGCGCGTCGCCGTAGTCGGCGGCGACCGCGCGGGCCTGGTCCGGGTTGAGACCGCCGTCCAGCGCCGCCTG